>CAWBEG010000005.1:0-137973 GCA_963787755.1 Vicinamibacterales bacterium | reverse complement strand
CACTTGTGCTTCCTGGTGTCAAGGGAGCCGCTAACCTTGTCGCAACTTGTCTCAATTCCTCCAGCAGTACCTCATTACAATGCCCGCGCCGTTCAACAGTTATCGATTATCGATTTTTGTGCAGGAGACGTCTCTGAAACTCTTGCATCGATCCGCATATGCAATCGTGGTCGGAGTTGTGCTGGCTTGTCTCGCCACTGCGGTCCATGTCAGGGCCCAGGCCGGAACAGGAACGCTCTCGGGCACGGTGGTCGACGAGCAGGGCGCCGCAGTCCCGGGCGCGAACGTTACCGCGACTGAGACGTTTTCTCTTATTACTGCAGTGCTACTCGTTGCATTCCGTTTGGGGAGTGTAGACAACTTCAACAAGCGCAAGCGCACTTGCACAGCGCAACACACAGGAGAGGCGAGCATGAAGAAACGAATGGGACTGCTGTCATCGCTTCTGGCTAAAATTCTTCCCGGGCTTGCGATGGCTTGCGTTGTTCTGGTCGTGCCGCTGTATGGCCAGGTTGAGCGGGCCTCGATTGTCGGCACGGTAACAGACAGTTCCGGAGGCGCGATGCCCGGTGTCCAGGTGGAGGTCACCAATGAAGCCACCAACACCACGACCCGATTGGTTACTGACGGCGCCGGCTCGTACTCGGCGGTGAATTTGATTCCGGGCAGCTATACCGTGGGCGCTTCCCTGCAGGGATTTCAGCCGAAGGCTTTCCGCAACTACGTGCTGCAGGTATCCCAGAGAGCGCGCCTGGACATTACACTCGCCGTAGGCGGTGTGGAGCAGGCAATTGACGTGATTGCGGCGGCGCCGCTGCTGCAAACGGAGAATGCGTCGATCGGTCAGGTGATCAGTTCCGAAGCCGTGAATGCGCTGCCACTGAACGGCAGGAATTTCGTCCAACTGGCGATCCTGGCCCCTGGCGTGACCGGGCTCGACTACGCCCAGCAAAACACGATCAACTCCGGACGAAGGCCCGACGAGCTGCGGCCCGGAGGTACGACGCTTCAGGCGAACGGCGCAAGCAGCTGGAGCAATCAGGTGCTGATCGATGGGATCGACAACACCGAGATGATCTCGCAAACCTTCGTGGTCCGGCCGGCGGTGGAGGGCATCCAGGAGTTCAAGGTGATTACGAACAATGCCGGAGCGGAGTACGGCCGCTCGGCGGGCGCAGTGGTGGTGATCACGACGAAGACGGGCGGCAACAACTTTCATGGGTCTGTGTTCGAGTTCTTCCGGAACAGCGCACTGGACGCCAGAAATTACTTCGCAAATCCTGATTTGGACAAGCCTCCCTTCCGCCTGAACCAGTACGGCGGAAGTCTCGGCGGGCCCGTCGTAAAGAACCGCACATTCTTCTTCGCGAACTACGAAGGCTACCGGGAGGTCTTCGGAGACACCCAGTTGGTGACGGTTCCCACGATGGCCATGCGGCAGGGAAACTTCCAGGGTGTTACGGCAAACGGCATCTATGATCCGCTGACCACGCGGCCGAACCCGAACGGTTCCGGCGTGATTCGTGACCGGTTCCCGAATGACATCATTCCGCCGGAGCGCTGGGACAGAATCGGAGCCACTCTGATCAATCTGTATCCGGCGCCACAGAACTCGGCACTGTTCAACAACTATGTCGCGAATCCAAAGAAGGTGAGCAGCCTGCATCGGGCGGATGGACGCATTGACCACCAGCTGACAGGGAGAGACACGCTATTCGGCCGCTACTCAATCGATCGTGCGTTCCTCACGATCCCGGATACGTTCGATACGGATATCGGCGGCAGCCCGGCAAGCTTCGCCGGAGACAATGACGTGAAGGGACAGAACATGGTTGGTTCCTGGACACGCCTGCTGTCGTCGAACCAGGTATTGGAAGTCCGGTATGGCTACACGCAGTACGATATGGGCCTGATTCCAACCCAGCTGACCAACCCAGTGTGGCAAACCATCCCAGGCCGCAACAACAGCGACCCCTATCAACCCTCAGCGCCGATCATCGACCCGTCGGATCGCGTAGGTCTGGGCAATGCCCGGTCCACCCCGCTGATCCGTAACCAGCACATGCACGAGGTCATCGCCAACATGAACTGGCAGCGGGGGTCGCATAACATTCTTTTCGGCGCGGACATTCGCTGGAGGCGCACGTCGGAAACGGCAAGCCCTCCGGGTCAGAGCGCATTTGGCCGGTGGAATTTCAGTCCGGCATGGACGCGGAATACAGTATCGGCGGGAGGGACCGGTGACACGATGGCGGCGATGCTGCTTGGGTTTCCCGACGCCATCGTGAGGGATGTTTTTACGCCCGGCACCGCCGTTCTGCGAGCCGCGGAGAACAATTTCTACATTCGCGATGAATGGCGCGCGAAGCGCAATCTGACCCTGAATATCGGATTGCACTATGAAATCAACACCCCGTTCGTGGAAGACGACGACGTCTGGGCCAACTTCGACCCCGCGACGGGAACGCAACTGCTTGCGGGCCTGAACGGCGTTTCGCGAACCGGCAACATCAAGACGGACTACCTCGCAATAGGGCCGCGCGTTGGGTTCGCGTACACGCCGGAGAGCAAGTCGGTGATCCGCGGCGGCTTCGGAATCTTCTACGCGCCGCAGGGTAACGCCGCCACGAACATACGCCAGTTCCGCCAGCCGCCATTCGGCTTTCAGGTGAATGTTCCCATCAACGTCAACGGTGTTCCCGTAAACCGCTTGACGGATGGTTTCCCGACCGTCGTAACCACGCCGGACTTGACGCAGGGGCCGCCGATTTACTCCCTAATGGGAGTCGATCCCAATTACCGGAACGCGCAGATGATGCAGTTCAATCTTGCGGTGCAACGCGAACTGGACCGCCGCACGGTGGTGACGCTCGGGTATGTGGGCTCGCTCGGCCGTTATCTTGCGTGGGCGCGTCCGCTGAATGCTCCTGATCCGGGACCGGGCGCTCTCGATCCGCGGCGGCCGTACATCAACTACCTGCCCGGCGTTGCAAATATCAACTGGCTGGAGTCGTCCGGTACGTCGGAATATAACTCGATGCAGGCGTCGGTTGAACGGCGGTTTGACCGGGGATTTTACCTGCTATCGAACTGGACGTGGTCCAAGGGTTTCGACAATGCCGGGGGCGACGGAGGAGCCGGTGGCCCTGTACCGCAGGACCCGTTGAATCGCGACGCGGACTGGGGGCCTTCCAACAGCGATATACGCCATCGAGTGAATGTGGCGGGTACCTGGGAACTGCCATTCGGGATGGGACGCAAGTGGCTTCACGAGGAAAACATCGCGTCCTATGTTCTCGGCGGCTGGGACTTTTCCGGAATCATGGTGTTCCAGACGGGCCTGCCGTTCACGGTCACTGCTCCCGGCTCACCGACCAACACGGGCAGGGGAGGCCGGGCGGATGTCGTATCCGGACAACCCTTGTATCCAGAGAATCAGACGATCTCGCAATGGTTCAATCCCGACGCGTTCAGCACTCCAACCGCGTTTAATTGGGGCAACTCATCGCGGAACGTGCTCCGCGGACCTGGAAGGACGAACGTCGACTTGACCCTGGCCAAGCGTTTTCGGCTGGGGGAACAGCGGGTACTTACATTCCGCACGGAAGTGTTCAATGCGTTTAACACTTCCCAGTTCGCTCTCCCCGCTGCGGCTGTGGGTTCCGGGAATATAGCAACGATCACCAGTACGGCCCGGGCCAACCGCCAGATTCAGCTGGCGCTTCGGCTGACATTCTGACGTGCCTGCGAGGAATACTGTCGCCGCCAGGGTTACGAGATCCTCGAACGCTTTCACGAGGAAGGCGAGAGCGCCAACTGTCGACTGAACAAGGGCCGCGTGCATTTCGTGGTCGTGTTTAATCTGACGCGCTTCGCGCGTGACAAGTACGACCACTTCGCGCTGCGTTCGCAGTCGCTCGGCATTTCCCTGCGCTCGGCGACGGAGCCGATCGACGACACGTCCACGGGCAAGTTCCTTGGGCACGTTCCAAACTGAGGGCTGTCCAATGATCCAGTCCGTGTCGCGACGTCAATGGTTCAGGAACATCACCGCCGGGATGACCGGCCTGCTGGCGAGCGAGCGGCTCGTCCGCGGAGCGCAGGCCCCCACGCCTGCTTCCGGCGCCCTCGTCGATCCACGGTCGGCGATCAAGATCACCAGGATCGAGATCATCCCGGTCAACACGTTGCGCACGATCTTCGTCAAGATGCACACCGACGCCGGCGTCGTCGGCATCGGTGAAGGGACGGTCGAGGGCCGCATCGGGACGGTCGTCGCCGCGATCAAGGAGCTCGAGCCGTACCTGATCGGCAAAGACCCGCGGCAACCCGCCCACCACTGGCAGGCCATCTACCGCCAGGCCTTCTACCGCGGTGACATCGTCTTGACGAGCGCGCTCTCGGCTGTGGACATCGCGATGTGGGACATCAAAGGCAAGGCGCTCGGCGTGCCCGTCTATGAGCTGCTCGGCGGACCGACGCGCGACCGCATCCGCGTCTACGGACAGGCGGAGAACGCCGAAGCGGCGCGCGGGGTCATGGCCGAGGGCTACACCTCGATGAAGACCAGCGTGAACAACAGCCGCGGCCGGCCCTCGCGCTACTCGGAGAATCCCGATTTCATCGACGGCTTCGTCGAAAAGGTCGCGGCGATCCGCGAGGTCGTCGGGCCGAAGTTCGACCTCGGCATCGAGATGCACGCCGACCACTCGCCGCAGGTGGCGATGGTGATCATCAAGGCGCTCGAGAAGTTCCAGCCCTGGTTCTTCGAGGAACCGATCCAGCACCAGAATCTGCCGCTGATGGCGGAGATGGCCAAGAAGACACACATCCCGTTCGCGACCGGCGAGCGGTTGGTGACGAAGTGGCAGTTCCGCGACCTGCTCAACCTGGGAGCGGCCCAGTTCCTGCAGCCCGACATCACGCACTGCGGCGGGATCACCGAATTGAAGGCGATCGCGACGCTGGCAGAGGCCTACTACGCAGCGATGCTGCCGCATTCCCGCGAGGGCATCGTCGGCACGGTGGCGTCGATGCACGTGTGCGCGACCATCCCGAACTTCCTCGCGCACGAACTGCCGAGCCTCCAGGCCGCACCGAACGACGGCGTGGCCCGCAGTTATCTCGGCCGGAGCTACATCAAGAAGCCGCTGACGATGACCGCCGGCCATGTCGTCATCAAGGGCAACTTCGATGGGCCGGGCCTCGGCATCGAGCTCGACGACAACCTGATCGAGAACGAACGAAACGCACCCGAGTGGGAATTCCCGACGCGATCGGACAGCTTCGATGGCTCGGTGCTGGATCACTGAATGCGAACACTGACTCTCGCCCTCCTGTTTTTTGCGCAAGCGCAGACGTATCCGCCGCCGTATCCGCGCGCCGGCACCACGAAAATAATGGAGAACGACCGTTTGGTGGTCTGGGATGTCTCGTGGCTGAAGCAAGCCTATCCCGTGCATCGGCACGTCTACGACTACGCGGGCGTGTACTACACCAGCGGGGATCGCATCATCGTGTCGGAGCAGGGCGTGCGATCGCCAACGAGGTCCGTCGCGTGGGATACCTTTGTCCTGCCGCGAGGGATCACGCACAGCGAGGAAGGCGCGAGCGACCAGCCGCTCCGCGGTGTGTTCCTGGAGTTCAAGGAGCCTCAACCCCTCGGCGCCGCCGACGCGCGCACGAGCCCGCCGGCATTTCCCGGGATCTCAGGCAGGCAGCTCCGCGACAACGACCGCGTGACGATATGGGAACTCGCGCCGGCGCCAGGTCCCTCCCGGCCGCCGCACCTCCACGCGCGCGACGCCGTCATTGTCGCCTTCACGGAACTGAAGCCGCGTGTGACGTTCGTGGAGCGCGGAACCGTCCACGACGATGAGGAGACCAGCGGCGCCGATCGCGTCTTTGCGTTCGAGGTGAAGTAAGTCCCGCGGTTAGTTGAACGGAAGTCCGTCCACTGTCCTGATCATTCGCCACCCTTCTTTCAGCCGGCGCTCCTCATCCGGTTTTCCAGTTGCGGTGATCCAGCACAGAACTTTGTGCTTGAGGCAGGCCTGCAGAATCGTTTGACGCGCCGATTCGATTTCCGGAGCGGCTGTCGGAACGCCGTACGACGACGACAGGTCTCCACCAGCAGCCGCGCTCAGCCCGGTGACGCCGGGCACCTGAGCAATCGCATCGGCGTTCTTCACGCCGGTCTGCGTCTCGATGATCATGATCGCCATCAGATCGCCATCGGGATTGAGCGGCCAGACATCGGCCCGGCGCCGATACTCCTCCGTATCGAGACCCCACGCCCAAACCGCCCCGGCCGGCGACCAGCCACGAACGCCGGCCGGTCCTTTGTGCGTGTTGGGAAATGCCTTCCACGGCGGATAACGCATGCTCTTGACTGCCGCCTCGGCCTGCTCGCGCGTTTCAACGGTGTTGAAGACGAATCCCATAACGCCGATGTCGAGTGCCTGCTTCACCTGCCAGGCAGCATTTTCCTCGGCGGAGGCGGGCATGCGCGCAATGATCGCCGCTCGCGGTTGCGCTCCATTCTTCACCGTGTATGCCTTGTCGTTCATCGCCGCTACGAAATTCGCGAGAGCGTCCATGTTCAGTGGCGAGTGCTCCATGTCGACGTACACGAAGTCGGTATCACGCCGTCCGAGAATCCGGGCATTCTCTCGAGACAAATCTTGCGTCAGCACGCCGTAGACGGTCTTGCCGGACGCGAGCTTCGCGATGGCCGGATTCAGGTGTGCGGGCGAAAGTGCAGGCAGTTGAGCCGACAGCTCCACGGCCAGCAGGGCGCATAGCGCCGCGATGGCGAACACGTTCAGCATGGGTTTCTCCTCAGGACGCCTCACATTCCGCCACTCTGCCAGGTGTTGTCAAGCGCGGCGTTCCCGCGTATAAGTGTGCGCATATGAGGTGGGTTGTTATCGGTCTGTCCGCCCTCTGTCTGGCATCCGCGAGTCGAATTGCCGCCCAGGGTCCGACGCTGCAGGGGCATCCGGAAGATTACCCGCGCGCCGACATCGAATACGGGGCGCGTCTCTACTCGGAACAATGCTCCAGCTGCCACGGCGACAACGGCGACGGCGTCGCCGGCGTTGATCTCCGCAGCGGCAAGTTCAAGAACGCCGTCACCGATCCGCAGCTTCGAACCGTCATCACCAATGGTTTTCCGAACGCGGGAATGCCAGCGTTCAAATTCAACAACGCGGAGCTGACGGCGCTCGTCGCGTTCCTGCGCAACATGAACACCTTCGATCGCGGATCGGCATCCGCCGGAGACGCCGGCCGCGGCCAGGTGGTGCTCGAAGGCAAGGGCGCGTGTCTCAGCTGCCACCGCATCAACAACGCCGGCAGCCGAAAAGCGCCCGACCTGAGCGACATCGGCGCCGTTCGCAGCGCCGGCTCGCTGGAACGTTCGCTGCGGAATCCGAGCTCGCAGATGATGCCGATCAACCGGCCCGTCCGCATCGTCACGCGCGATGGCAAAGTCATCGAAGGGCGCCGGCTCAACGAAGACACATTTATGGTGCAGCTCGCCGATCTGGACGGGCGGCTCATCTCGCTGGCCAAGGCCGACCTCCGCGAATACCGCATCTCGACCGTTTCGACGATGCCATCGTATGAGAAGGAGTTGTCGTCGCAGGAATTGGCCGACGTGGTGTCGTATCTGCTTTCCCTGAAAGGGCGATGACGCACATGAGAGGCAAAGCTGCAATTACGCTCGTCGTCGCGGCGCTGGCACTGCTGTCGTATCCGCTGGCCGCGCAGGCACCGGTCACCTACGAGCGTCTCCTGAATGCGGCGAAAGAGCCGCACAACTGGCTGACGTATGGCGGCGACTATTTCAGCAATCGCCATAGCCCGCTGACGCAGATTACGCCGGCGAACGTGAAGAGCCTCAACCTCGCATGGGCCCATCAGTCTCCGCTCACTGGCAGCTGGCAGGCCACGCCGATCGTCGCCGACGGAATCATGTACCTGACGCAGCGGCCGAACGATGTGCTGGCGCTGGACGCTGCCACCGGCCGGGTGTTCTGGGTTTACCGGTACACCAACGATCCGACGCTCGTGGTCTGCTGCGGATCGAACAACCGCGGTCTCGCGATACTCGGTGAAACGCTCTTCATGGGTACGCTCGACGCGCACCTGATCGCACTCGACGCGAGAAGCGGCCGGCCGATCTGGAAGACGCCCGTCGACGACAGCAAAGCCGGCTATTCGATCACGGTGTCGCCGCTCGTCGTCAAAGACAAAGTCGTGATCGGCGTCGGCGGCGGCGAGTACGGCATTCGCGGGTTCATCGCTGCCTACGACGCGGCAACGGGCAAGGAAGCGTGGCGTTTCTATACCATTCCCGGACCTGGAGAGCCCGGACACGAAACGTGGGAACCGTGCCCACCGAACACGAAAACGCTTTGTGATCCGGAAGCGTGGAAGCACGGCGGGGGATCGATATGGGTGACCGGCTCGTACGATCCCGCGTTGAATCTCACATACTGGGGCGTCGGTAATGCCGGTCCGGACTACGCGCACGAGCAACGGCCCGGCGATAACCTCTATGCCGCCTCGGTCGTGGCGCTGGATGCCGACAGCGGAAAACTGCGGTGGCACTACCAGTTTACGCCGCACGATCCGTACGACTACGACTCCGTGCAGGTGCCTGTGCTCGCCGACATCACTTTCGACGGCAAACCCTTGAAGGCGATGCTGTGGGCCAACCGCAACGGCCTCTTCTACGTGCTCGATCGCGTCACCGGAAAGTTTCTGCTCGGCAAGCCGTTCGTGCGCGTGAACTGGATGAACGGCTTCGATGCGAACGGCCGCCCGATCCACACGCCGCAGCCGCCCGGAATGCCGACGTATCCCGCGATCCAGGGCGGCACGAACTGGTATTCGCCCTCGTACAGCCCGCGCACCAGGCTGATGTATATCTCGGCATGGGAAGATCAGGCGCAACTCTACGGCTGGTCGCCGATCGAATATCAGGAAGGGCGCAACTTCACCGGCGGCGTGAATCAGCCCTTCGTCCCGATGCCGAACGAACCGACAAAAGCGATTCCCGGAGCGCCCGCCATTCAAGGCCTTATTCGCGGACCGATCAACAACTGGACCGACGCCGCGGGTCACGGTGCCATCATGGCCATCGACCCAGCCACAGGTACGGCCAAATGGAAGTTCAACATGACGGACGTCACCGACGCCGGCATCGTCACGACCGCAACGGACCTCCTCATCACCGGCGGTCGGGAAGGTTATCTGAAGATTCTCGATGCGCGGACGGGCACGCTGTTGTGGAAGGCAACCGTCGGCGCGCAAGTCCGTCAGAATCCGATCACCTACGCGGTGAATGGCAAGCAGTACGTTGCCGCGATTGCCGGTCTGACGCTGTTCGTGTTCGCTCTTCCGTAGGAGGTACGCATGACGCATCGACGCATCGTCCGCACGTTCGTCTTTCTGGCTGGGTCTCTCTTGCTCGCTGGCGGTGGGTACTCGGTGGCCGCGCGTCAGGCGGCGCCGCCGAGACCGACATCTGAACAGGTGGGCAAGGTCAGCCTCGGCGAAGTTGGGCTCGCTGCGGGCAACGCGTCGGTGACGAAATTCATCTATACCCCGGGTATGGCGATGACGCCGCACACGCACACCGGCCGCACGTCGATCATCACCGTCGTGCAGGGAAATCTCACCGAGAGCCGCGGCGAGACGAAACGCGTCTACGGTCCCGGCAGCGTCATCATGGTGTCTGAGGGGACGACCCACGCCAACGAGAACGCCGGGCCTGAGACGCTGGTCTACGTCGAAGTGAACATCACCGGAACTGTTCCCGGTCCCGCGCGCGCCGGCACCCCGCCCACAAAGTAAGGGCAAGCATCATGTCGATCGCGCACGAACACGTTCTCTAGAAGACCCCGACACGCAACTTCCAGCGTGATTCTGCGTATCGACGATACCAGCAAGCCGTTGCGTTCGAAGCTGCTCGCGGTTCCAGCCCGCCAGCTATCATCCCAGTCACGCTGCCCCGCTCCACAGCTGCAGAGTACCGGCGGTTGCACGCGCCCGATTTGAACCGGCGATCGAACACCACCCCTATCTTTCGGACCCGATGAGAGTGGACCAAAGCGGAGGAGGCGGGTAACGCGGAACTCGAGAGCAATTCGAGAACAGTAACGCCCAACACCACGGAAAACCAGCTACGACGACCAGACACCAGAACACAGGACAAAACAGCTTGATTAACAATCTTGAGAGGTCTGCAAAACCTCCATCCCCGGTTCAAATCCGGGCGGCGCCTCCAAAATTCCTTTGTAAGTTCCTAGGACGCCGGTGACGTTCCCGGTCTCATCTTGGCGATCAGCCGTTCGTACGGGGTTTGGCCATCGAGGGCGCCATGCGGCCGGTGGTAATTGTAGTAGTTCTCCCACTCGCGCAGCTTCTCGTTGAACAGGTGAATGTCGTCGGTGATGCCGTCCTTGTCCAGGAGCTGGTAGAACTCCTGGTCGTCGACGCGGTGGGAGCGTTCGACCTTGCCGTTCAAGTGCGGCGTCCGCGGGCGAATGTAGGCGTGGCGAATGTCCAAGTCCTCCAGGTGCCAGTGGAAGTGTGACTGAAACTCGGCGCCGTTATCGGTCTGCACCACGTGGACGCGAAACGGCAGCCGCCGCAGCACCTCGTCGATGAAGCGGATCGCCGTCGCCTGGTTGCAGGCATCGTAGATCTTCAGCACGCGGACGCGCGTGCAATCGTCGATGGCCGTGAACTGATAGAACCGCTTCCGCGTGCCGGGGATCCGCTCGAGGAACTTCACGTCCATCTGCAGCCGATGGCCGGGCTGCGGCTTCTCGTACCGCTGCCACCGTTTCGCGTGCGGCCGATGCTTCTGACTGCGCGGCAGCCGGTTCATGCCCGTGCCGCACCAGGATGCGATGGACGGACGACACCGCCAGGGACTGCTGATGAAAACGCTTCAGGTAGTCGGCAATCTTGCCGGGCCCGAAGTGGTAGGTCTGGCGCAGGTACAGAATCTTGCTGACGACCTCCCGCGGCGTGGCCTTGGGCGACCGCTGCGGCGTGCTCGGCCGGTCGGACGACCCGTGGCGCCCTGCGCGTCATACCGCCGCTTCCACCGGTAGAACGCCTGCCGAGAAATGCCAAAATGCCGGCACGTGCGCGCGATGTTTCTCGATCGCTCGCACGCCTGCTGTATCACCTTGAATCGCCACGCCATTCGGCGGGCCTGCTCCGCTTTCGTCATCGCGTCTCCACTCCAGGATTTGGGCCCAGAGAAGAGAACGAGATCTGTTACCGATGTCCAGGGATTTCACATTGGTCGTAGTGGCCATGTGAAACAAACAGATGTGAACGGGGGCGAGGCGACCAAGCGGTAGTGGTCAGTTTGATCAGTCAGTGCGCCGACCGTAGTGCCTGAAGCGGAGCAAGCTCAAGAGGATGAGGACCGAGGCAGTGGTGGCTTCACCGACGTGAGCCCATAGTCCGGAGCCGTTCACCGTCGTCGTCGCCACGACCAAGCAGAGGAGGACAAATACCTCAAGGGCCTTCCGATTAAAGCGCATGGTTCGCCCCTTCGGCTGCTAGTTTATCGTGCCAGTTCCAGGCTTTCCAGTCGAGTTACAGTTGCCGCGATTCCTGTAAGGCCGGACAGCTGTGTCGCCGCGGTTCGTAGATCGCCGTCGCTCACGATGTTGTACCGCTCGAACACGGAGCGCGTCTTGTGAACCTCCATCCCCGGTTCAAATCCGGGGCGCCTCCCATCTTACCCAACTGACTTCCTTGGATTTACTGCCTCTGGTCTTACTTGGCGTTTCGGCCGCACTGCCGACGACTGGTCCCTTTTTTGGTCCCATACGCGCACTCGTGTTCGACTTTGCCTTCAGACTTACCTTCCTTCGACTAGGACGTAAATACCACCTTGTACCTCTCGGAATTCAGCCCAATGCTCAGGTGATCCGTTGCCGCCTTGTTGTCGAGAACGCCAAGCTGGTAGGACGTAATCTGCACGTTCTCCAACTCTATCGCGAGATACACCTGCTCGCTGGCATCGCCGTACGTCGCCGTGCCATGAATCTCGACCTTCTTGAACACTTTCCCCTTGACTGCCGCTTCGAGTAGTTTGGGCAGCGCTTTGTCGGTAATGATGCCCATCGTGATGTCCTCGAGATGCATCTTGCCGCCAACGCGCCCCACTCCGGTCCCCTCTCCGCCTGCCTTGTGCCCGCTTATGTTGACGCTGGCGAGGTTGCACCATGCCTTGTGATCCTTGTGCAACCCACTCCCATCGACGCCGTCGAATTTCGCGTACCACGCCATAATGATCCTCCTCCTCCTTGGACCCTTGTCGCTGTTTCCAGCGGTGGGTCGCCTTGTTTCAGGCGACTGTGATCCTGACCTCCCGGATCGTCTTTCCTTCGGCCATGCGTCCGAGAAACTCCGCCGACATTTCCGGGAGGGTCCTCGTCAGGATGTGATCGATGTCGCGCGCTCCGGTGTCAACCTCAGTCATCGTGCCTCTCGTCGCGATGCCGACGTACCTCGAGATGGGAATCGCCGCCAGCCCACGAGAGACGGACTTTCTCTGGTTTGCAAAGCCAGAGCTGGCGGCAGAACTAGGGTAGCAAGGTCCGAGGAGGACGACTAGAGGCAGGCTAGTGGCTAACCGATGAAACAAGTGTGCAAAAAACACCGAAGGGCACGAGATTCCGATTCCGACGCGTGGCGACTTCTTCACAGATTTGAAGAAGGCCGCCACGCCGGACAAGAAGAAATCAAAGCGCGCGCTCTTCTTGCATTCGTCAAAGCGAAATCACAAGCTAACCGTCCTTCAGGCCGGCATTTGCGGCGAGACCAAAGGAGCATCTGATGAAACTGCAAAAGGTTGGGCGCGTGCAGTCACTGGTCGTCATGGCTCTGATGTGTGTGGCGCTGAACGACGCCGTGACTCTTCATGCCGAACAAGGCGGCGCTGCGATCGAAGCCCAGATATTGACGCGCGCGCGCTTTGCGCTCATCGTCGCGGGAGTGGAGATCGCGTCGTTCACCCGATTCGACTCCACGGTCGATCCGGCAAGCGCGTCCGCGCGCATCATTACGCTGAGCGGAGGCCAGACTTACAGCCCGGAAATGGCCGCGTGGCACGAGATGGTGATGGTCGGCGATATCGTCGGCGCCCGGAGGAACTGCAGGCTCGTGATGTATGACGCTAGCGGTTCGCCTGTAGTTACTTACAGTATCACGCAAGCCTGGCCTAAGAAATACACCGGCGTCAGCCTCAAACAGCATCGCACCGAAGCGGTGATGCTGGATACGAATCAGCGGAGGTCAGATCGCACGAATAGTTGCAGGAAGTGCCTGGCGATTTCATGTGGGCAGGCAAACACACTGATGCCATGCCCCTGAACGGACTGCAAAATCTCCGTCCCCGGTTCACATGCGGGCGGTGCCTCCAAAATTCCTGCCTCCACGACGCCGAGGCAGAGCCCGTCCGGTCACCAAACATGAATGTCTCCAGCGCGTAATTCCGCTCAGCAAGCGGCGCGTCCACCGTGTCCGAGCACGTCGTGCTTTATCATCACGAACGCAATCATCAAGCGCTGGACAATAAGAGGATCGAAGGTATCATCCTCGGCGCTTCAGCCAACGATCGCACGTCTCTAAAGGAGTATGGCCATGATGTTCGGGTCCACCATCCTTGAAGTGGCAATCGGACTGCTGTTCGTTTACCTGCTCTTGAGCTTGTTGTGCTCGGCGGTCGCCGAATACATCGAAGCGAAGTTCAACAACCGCGCGAAGTACCCTGAAGGAAGGGATCACGCTGCTTCTTAACGACACCGCAGGTGGCGGAGACGACCTGGCCGCGCAACTGTACGCGCACGGATTGGTGAGGCCTTTCTATCGAGACAGCACCAAACTTCCCTCCTATATTCCCTCTCGCACATTCGCGCTGGCGTTGTGGAACATGGCGTCGACGGCGGCGGCCGGGGACGCGTCGAGCGGCGCTGCCGGCGTCACGGCCGACTTGAAAGCGGTTCGCGCAGCGGTGGCCACCCATCTCCGGAATCAGGAGTTGAAGACGGCTCTGTTGACGCTCATCGACGAAGCCCAGGGGGACATCGAAAAGGCGCGAAGAAATATCGAGGAGTGGTACGACGGAATGATGGATCGGGTTTCCGGCTGGTACAAGCGACGCACGACCGTGCTGATGTTGCTGCTCGGGTTCGTGGTTGCTGCCGTTGTGAACGCCGACACGATCAACATTGCGAATACGCTGGCGCGCGACGGGGCGCTCCGGTCCTCGCTGGTCGCCGCGGCCGAACAGCGTATTAGGACCCCATTACCCACCACAACGGCAGGCCGCACGCCAGAGGAGATCGACGCCCAGGCGACCACGAACCTTCAAAGTGCCCATGACTCGCTGAACGCGCTGGGCTTGCCGATTGGGTGGACCAGGGCGACACCAACGAACAAAGACGATCGGCGACGTGTCCCGGACACGTTTGGCGACTTCTTTCTCAAGCTGGTGGGGATTCTCGTGACAGGCTTCGCGATTTCACAGGGTGCGCCGTTCTGGTTCGATGTGCTCAACAAGTTCATGGTGGTCCGCTCGACGGTGAAACCGTCCGAGAAGAGCGGCGAGCAACCGTCAAAGGACAGGCCGGCTGCGAAAGCGGAGATCGAAACGGGCGAGGCGCAGAAAATGGAGACACCCAAAGGTTAGCGGGCAAGATTAAACCAATCTCCGGCATTGCGCCGTTCCTCATCGTCAGGAATGTCCCCGCCGCGCTGTCGTTCTATCGCGACCGTCTCGGGTTCGACATCACGTTTCAAGGGCCAGCGACGACGACATTTTCTTCGGGATTGTCCAGCGGGGTGTGCTTTCAACAGGAGTTCAGAAGGTCAGAAGAGACAGTCCTCTTGATCTTTTAATCTTCTGTTTTGAAGGGTGGTTTAGGCGCGTTGAGTGATCACGGGTCCGGCTCAAGCCGGACGCCGCGCGCGCCTCCTTTTCGAGCAGCGCTCTGCCCTCGGCAGCGAGATCGTACTGATGAATCCTGAGAGGTTCCGCTATCGGCTGATCAGTCTGGCCCAGCGCCGCGCCCACCGGCGTGAGCGCCACCGCCAGCACAATCAGGAGCCTGCGCATGCCCGCGACGATCCAAGCGAAAAGCACTGTGCGCATTCTTGCATTTGACTTAATTATCCTGTAAACGATTTGTTGTGAATCAGACCCTGACTGGTAAAGGCCCTCTCCGTCGGGGCGAACGTACGATCTGCACAGTGAGCTACACCATTCAGCTGATGTTAGGGAGTGACCAGGCAGCGCTCGTCCTGTTTGAGCCCAGACCTCCGGCGAACGACGGCGATCTCCTTCACCTCACTCTCGAGGACGGCCGCGTGTTGAATTGTCAGATGTTGGCCGGTTCGCCGTACTGCGCTGTCGTTGGCGACGGTCCGATTACCGAGCGCCGAGGCAGCGTTCGCGAGTTCTGAACCGCCCACACTTCAGAGACGACTGACCGTGCAGGGCAGATTGAGATCGGCTGCCACGACTGGGCTTGACTCTAAATATGCACTTCGATACATATATCGTGTCATGCATATAGAAACGTTTCAGGTGCTCGCGGATCCCGTCCGGCTGCACATCGTGGATGTGCTGCGGACCGGGGAGCAGTCGGTCAACGACCTCGTCGGCAGCGTGGACATCGACCAGTCGGGTGTCTCGAGGCACCTGCGCATCCTGTACGAGGGCGGCTTCGTGGACGTGCGGCCGGATGGGCAGCGGCGCCTGTATTCGCTCCGGCCGGAGCCCTTTCACGAGCTGGATGCGTGGATCAGCGGATACCGCAAGCTCTGGACGGCCCGGCTTGACCGCTTCGGCGATGCCCTTCGCCGCAGGCAGAAGGCACGGGTCAGACGGCGCAAGGAGAGAAAAAGTGAACAACATCACGATTGAGCGGACCTACAAGGGTTTGAGTCATGGTGGGGGCCGGAGGGCTTCCGCGTCGACGTGCACGCCTCGACGCCCGGACAGGCGGGGAGCTGAGCTACGCCATGATCGCCGACGCGCCGGAGCAGGTGGAGGCGATGAAGCGGATGGGACAACCCGTCTCGCACGAGACGCACGGCACGTTCACCGAGCTGCGGCCCCGCGAGCGGCTGGTGCTGACCCACATCATCGACTTCCTGCCGGGTGTGACCCCGTACGAAAGCACGATCGTCGCGGAGTTCTTCCCGGCCGGAGATCGCGTGCGGATGGTGGTCACGCTGCACCCGATGCACGACGAGGCGTTCAGCCGGATGCAGGCTGAGGGCTTCACCAGCCAGCTCACGAAGCTGGACAGGCGATTTGGCGCATAGCGGCCCGCACAGTCGTGATTGAATTGGTGGAAGCGAATGAGCGGCCCGATCTCGACAGGCAAGAACTACATCACACCGAACGGCTTGCAGCGGCTGAGAGATGAGCGACTGTTTCTGCTCACCAGGGAACGGCCGGCCGTGACCCAGGTGGTGGCCTGGGCCGCGAGCAACGGCGACCGCAGCGAAAACGCCGACTATCAGTACGGCAAACGGCGGCTGCGCGAGATCGATCGGCGCATTCGCTTTCTCACGAAACGGATTGAAGCCGCGGAAGTGGTGGACCCGGAAGCCTCACGAGGCGGGCGGACATTGGGGCAGGTTTTCTTCGGAGCGACCGTGCGCTACGCCAACTCGGCTGGAACGGAGCGGGTTGTGAGCATCGTCGGGGTCGACGAGGTCGATCTGAATCGCAACTACATCAGCTGGTTGTCGCCGCTGGGGCGCGCGTTGATCAAGTCCGGGCCCGGCGACTGCGTGGTCCTTCACGCGCCGGGCGGTACGGAGCAACTGCAGATCCTGGAAGTACATTATCAGCGCATCTCCATGGAGCCCTTCAGCGAACCACCGGGGGCCGAGGCCGCGCCGAAAGGTCATTCTCGATGAAATCGAAGTCCGCAAGAGGCGACAGAGGCGACAGAGGCGCACGGGGTGTGCCAGGCCCCCCTGGCCCTGCTGGCGTTGCCGGTGTTGCCGGTAAGACCGGTGCGACCGGCGCTACCGGCGCGAAAGGGACGCAGGGCGACAAAGGTGCGAGAGGGTTGACCGGCAGCACGGGTAAAGACGGTACGACCCGAAAGGGTAGTCGGAATAAAGCATTGCTCGGCGTTCTGCAACACATCGACGGAATCTACGCTGAATTGGAAACTCAGGTAACTCGCATGACTGACCTTCAGCGGCAAGTCAACGAGCTGCGCGCAAAAATTCGCGAAATTTAGCTGGAATGATCACGGGTCCAGCTCAAGCCGGTCAGGAGAGACAGTCCTCCAAGGCGGTTCAGGCGCGTTCAAGCGTGCGTCAGCTTGCGGAACCTGCCACGGAAGGTCGAATTCTTTTGAATCTTCGAGTGTGTTGCATCTGCACGGTCAACGCTTCATAGACGTCTCCGATTCGTCTCTGCAAGATGAGGATTTCTTTGTGTTCGGAGCCAGCGAGTGTGCCCGCCAGGCCATGAACTCCAGTCTTTCCTCGCGCCCCCATCGTGCCCGTCTTGCCAGTCTTGCCCCTGACTCCAGGGTTGCCCCGTGGCCCCGTCTTACCGACTCCGTCCTGTCCGGTTTTGCCAGATGGTCCTCGTCGTCCTTCAATTCCACGTTGACCGCGCGCACCATGGGGGCATAGCCAGATGAGTATCGGTTGAGAGCTCCGCGGACTTTGTATGTAACATGAGGCATTCACAGGAGGCCTCCGATGAAGCGCTTTCTTTCTAACGTTCTGGTTGCCGCTCTCGCGGCAGCGCCGGTCCTCGCCCAGGCTCCCGCAGGGTGGCAGGTGCGTGCCGATCGCAGTACGAGCGCCACCGATCCTGACGGCGCGGGCGATATCAAATTCACGACGATTCCCGGGGGATTTCGCGCAACCAACCCGACGGCCGCGATCTACTGGAACCCAGCCAATACCGCGAAGGGTCCCTACACGCTTCGGGGCACGTTCAAGCTGCTGGAACCCAGCGGCCACACGAACTTCTACGGACTGTTCATTGGCGGCCGCGCCCTCGAGGGTGCGGACCAGAGCTATCTCTATTTCGTCGTGGCGCAGGACGGCTCGTTCCTCATTCGGAAGCGAGCGGGCGATCGCATGCCCGATCCGAACGCGCCGGCGAGGGGCCGCGGCGGCCGGGGTCCGCAGGCCATCACCGAAGATGTCGCGCGTTCGAAGCATACGGCAGTTCGCCAGCCTGGGACGGATGGCACATCCACGAACGCGCTCGAAATTCGTGTCGCCGGCGACACGTTGAACTTTGCGGTGAACGGCACAGTCGTCCATACAATGCCGAAGGGCGACGTGGTCACCGACGGCATCTACGGCATCCGCGTCAATCATCTACTGAACGTCGAGATCACTGATTTCGCGTTGGCCCGCTAGCATGCCGATGGAGCTGAAGGACGCGATTGTTGCGAACGTCAAGCAGGCAGTCCCATTCTTCGGCGTCAGAGATATCGAGGCGTCGATTCGTTTCTATGTCGACGGGCTCGGTTTCAGAATCACGCACGATTGGATGCCGGAAGGGCGCATCCGGTGGTGTTGGCTCGAGCTAGGCGGCGCGGCCGTGATGCTTCAGGAGTACTGGAAAGACGGACGCCCTGGTGGAGGTCCGGTCGGGCCGCTTGGTCAGGGAGTGTCGATCTGCTTCATGTGCGCGGATGCCATCACGATTTATCACGGCGCGATTGCGCGTGGGCTTTCCGCGTCGAGACCATTTGTCGGCAATAACCTGTGGGTGACGTCGCTCACCGATCCGGACGGGTACCGGCTGGACTTCGAGAGCCCAACGGACCTGCCGGAAGATACCGTCTACTCCGATCAAACGTGACCGCGGCATTCCCCGCCAGCTGAGCCGTTTCCCCCCGATTCTTCACATTCCCTTCCGATGTGGTCCAGCGATCATGCCCAACGTGACGTTGTATGCGCTGAAGCCTCGATTCCAGGACGTGCTTCGTACCCCTCCTCGATCGGTGTCACGGCCATCGCGGTAACCGTTATCGCTGCGCTCGGATCGGTGTTGATTGGTGCCCTGACGGCCTGGCTTGCGGAGTGGCGTTGGATATTTCTGACAATTCCGGTGTGGCTGCTCGCCCGCATGGCACTCAACGCGATTGATGGCATGCTGGCCCGCGAGTTTCACCAGAAGAGCGTACTCGGCGGCTATCTGAACGAGATGGGCGACGTGGTGTCGGATGCGGCGCTGTACTCTCCCGTTCGCATTCGTAGCGCCGTTCGAATCGACCGGCATCGCTGTGCTGATCATGTTGTCGAGCATGACAGAGTTCGCCGGCGCGCTCGGCGCGAACATGGGCGCGTCGCGGCGCTATGACGGTCCGATGGGGAAGAGCGCTCGCGCTGTCGTATTCGGCGCTCTCGGCCTTTGGTCGGCCTTTCCCTACCGATGCCGGCGTGGCTTGGATGGGCGGTTCCGCTGCTCGCTGGCCTTCTTGTGATCACCGCGCTCAACAGGATTCGCGCCGGCATCGCCGAAGCGGAAAGGGACCCCACTTCGGAAGTGCTGGGGCGGCGTGTGGAAGAGAAAACGTTCCAGACGCACGACGGCGTCAGCCTCTTTTACCGCTATTCAGCGCGTTTGCGCCTGACAAGCTGGCGTGATTCTGCCTGTTTGCGCGTGGGCAGGGCCGCTCGCCCGGTCATCGCAGCTTTGCGCGAATTCATCACGTTGACCCCTTCACGGAGAGGCTATCATGCGGCGTGGCCGTCGCGTTCTTCGTCGTTCTCCCGATGCATACTACTTGATCTGGATCGAATGGTGCGGCCTCTCTCTCGGTCTTCATCCCGGTGTATGTATTCCTGCTGCTGGCGGCGATCGCAGCGCTGCGGGAGGACACAAAGAACTTCATGAGCCGCGTGGCTGAGACGCAATGGGGCCTGATGATCTGCGTGTTCTGCCTTTCGCACGTGGCGGCGCTGCTCAGCCTGAACATCCCGGGCTATGAGGAACGAAATCTCCTGCTGATAGCGTTCCTGGTGCTCGTGACCCAATCGAGCGACGTTCTGCAGTATGTCTGGGGCAAGCTCGTCGGGCGCCACAAGATCGCGCCGGAGCTTTCCCCATCGAAGACGGCGGAGGGATTTCTGGGCGGCGTGGCGACCGCATCTCTGCTGGGTGCGTTTCTGTGGTGGATTACGCCGTTCGCTCCATGGCAAGCAGGTGGCATCGCGTTGCTGATCAATCTAATGTGATTCTTCGGGGGCGTCGTCATGTCGGCGATCAAGCGCGACCGTGGCGTCAAGGACTGGGGCTGGATGATCGAGGGGCACGGCGGAGTGCTGGACCGGCTGGATTCGGTCATCTTCGCCGCTCCCGTGTTTTTTCACATGGCGCGTTATTGGTGGTCTGCGTGAGCCAGAGGCTACCGCCAGCCCAGCTGAATCACTTCGAAGTCGTCCGCTGTGAGACTGCGGAACGCGGGATTCAGTTCACCGTTGTTCCACCGCGAGTCCATCGCGCCGGTAATAAACATGTCGCTGCCGTTGTCGGCGACGATGAGCCCGTAGGTTTGCATCGCGCGGAAGATGGCTCGAATGTAAGTGGGGTATCGCGAGAGATCCGTCGAGGCTCTCAGGCGAAGCCGCGCACCCATCGGGAGTGCTCCTGAACGGCTTCCGGCCGAGTGCGACGCAGGCCACACGTGACCGTTCGTGGCGCGCACAGTGACGCGCAGAGCATGATCGATGCGGCCGCTTCGCGCCTGGTCGTAACGAACCAATCCTGGCAGGATGGCGAGGCCAGCGGCATCGGCTGACGTCCATCCTTCCGGACGCCGGCCGTTCGAGGAAAGATCGAATA
Source organism: Vicinamibacterales bacterium (assembly GCA_963787755.1). Classification (GTDB taxonomy): domain Bacteria; phylum Acidobacteriota; class Vicinamibacteria; order Vicinamibacterales; family JAMQPK01; genus JAMQPK01. The sequence goes on along the minus strand of CAWBEG010000005.1, from coordinate 117,086 downwards.
CGGCGCCGGACCCGGCTTCCCATCGATTCCTCGCCGTGTTCCACTGCGCAGCGAAGAGTTCGTAGAGCACCCAACGATCGCGATCGACGATCAGCATGTGCCTGTCGCCATCCGTGCCCCCACCGGGCTCGCCGCCTTCGATGTAGTTCCGCTGCGACTTCGCCGCCTCGGGAATTGGGTAACCGGGCTCACCTCGATATCCGTCATCGCTCTCAGAACCGTATGCGACAAAGGCGACAGGCACGCGCGGCTCGGTGGATCCGACTCCCATGTACGGAACTCCATAGGGCGGCGGGCCGAAGTCGGGATGCAGTCCGCGATCGCGCCCGATGAAGTCGATGAACGTATTCGACCGTGCATCGACAGGGGCCCTCGAAATATCCTGATTCCACCAGTTGCTGGATGGAAGGAGCGCCCGCCCGCCGAAATCATCCGACAGTCTGACGGTGCTTTTCGCCGGAGGCGCAGGTGATTGAGGCGGCGGTGTCGGGTTTGGTGAGGGTGTGGGTGACTGAGCCACATCGCTCGTCGTGCTCGCGACGGACGCTGGCGCGATAGGCGTTACTGCTGCCTCGCTACCGCAGCCTGAAATCAGCGCGCAGACAGCGGCCGACAGTGCAGCCGCCGAACAAATCAATCTGCTACCTGGTTGGGACAACCCAGCGATTCGAGCAACGTGCGTGCCAGCGAGAATGCTCGATTTTGCGAGGATTTGCGATTCGGAAAGCTGGACCGATAACAACTTTCGTTCTGCGGCTGTAGCATTTCTACATGACCCCAAACAAACAAACCATTCAGAAGTATATGGACGCCTTCACGAGAACCGATCACGCGGAAATTCTGTCATGCCTGACCGATGACGTCGAATGGCTGATACCCGGCGCGTTTCATGTCAAAGGAAAGAGCGCCTTCGACAAAGAGATTGAAAACGACGCGTTCGTTGGCAGCCCCACAATACATGTCAGTCGCATGATCGAAGAGCACGACGTGGTTGTCGCTGAAGGCTCTGTGCAGGCCGCCAGAAGGGACGGCGGCATGCTGAACGCGGTCTTCTGCGATGTGTTCGTCATGCACGGCGCGAAGATCAAGCACCTCACGTCCTACCTGATGGAAGTGAAGGCCTAGAGCGTTATCTCAAGCTGAACTGCACCGTCACGGTCATGATGACCGGCACCGGCCTGTCGTTCAGCAGCGTCGGCGTGTATTCCCACGCTCTGACGGCCGCGAGCGCAGCCTCATCGAGGAGCGGTTTCGAGCGAAGCACGCGCGCCTGCTCGACCTTGCCGTCGGAACCGATGATCGCCTCGATGATGACGACCCCTTCAACCTTCACGGACCTTGCGAGCTCGGGATACTGCGGCGGTACGTACCTCGTCCGTGTCGGCGCCTTGATGTTGCCGCCGATGACGACGGGTCCGGATCGCGTCGCCGCAACGGGAGGAGGCGCATCGACGGTTATCTGACCGACGTCGATGGTGCCCGCGATGCTTTCGATACCGCCGGTGGCGACGTCGCCCGGTTCGAAGATCACGCCCGATTCGACGCCGATCGTAGCGGGCGCCACGACGGGCACCGCTCCTGTGCTATGCGCACCCGGTGGCGGCGCCGCAGGGCGACTCGGCGGCGGCGAAGGTACGACAGGAACAAACGGCGTCACGAACTGCAGCATTGCGCGCGGCCTCGGCAGCAAATCAGTCGCGATCAATGGAACGACGACGAGTACGGCGATGACGCTGGTGTGGACGACAAACGAGAGTGGCAGCGTGTACCACTTGCGGTTGGAACGTGAGCGCGGAGACACCACGTCCTGAAACATGATTCCGGGCATGTCGACCCTCCTCACGCGGGTTGTTGTGCGTTACTGAAGAGTTAGACACCGAGCGCTGCACTTAGCTCCGCCGATGTTCTTGAACAGGAGATCAGGAGGCTGGAGAATTGATGCCTTACCTTCATCACGGAGACACGGGCGCGCCACGGAGCTCACTAACGCAGCCCACAGAGAAGAATGCTGCTCTAAGTGGCAGATGTCGAGCTCCGCTTAATCTCCTGAGCTCCTGTTCGACGTCTGCGTCGAGCCGCGTCCGACTGGCTTCGGCGCGCCCGCTGCAGATGCACCCCTCGCACCTGTCGCACCTGTCGCACCCCTCGCACCCGTTGCACCTGCTTCACTTGCTTTCGCCATGCGCGACAGGAGGATCGTGCCGGCGAGAATCAGAAACTCGTCGACGAGCGGAAGCGGATCGGGAATCAGCATGTTCAGCACGAAGAGCGTGCCGCCGACGCCGATGATGGTGCGCGAGCCGAGCCTGGCGACAATCGGCATCAGCACGCGCGAGGTCAGGAAGCCCATGCCTTCAGTTTGCCACGGTTGTCGTACACTGTCTTCGGTGAAGATCGCGCGATGGCCGTTGCTTCTTGCCGCTGCGTTCCTCCTCGCGCAGACACCTCTCGCCGCGCTCACCGAGGTGCTGACCGAGCGCGACATTGCGTATGCGCTCACGATCGCGAACGGGTCGGCGGCGACCCGGGCGCTGTTCCATGCGCCCTACAGCATCGCGATCGACGACCCCGCTGTCGAGCACCTCGAGGTCATCACCGAGTTTCGCCGCTTCGTGCTCGCGGCTGAGAAGGAGTTGGAAACAGGAAACTGGATGATGGGCCGCGGTGGATACGATCCGAAAGGCCGAACGCTGAAAGATGTGTTGCGGCCGCAAACGGGACAGGTCTCCATTCGCGCGCGGCTGCGGTTTCATCCGCACAACAATTACGCGACGCTCCCTGCATTCGACATTCTGCTCGGCGATCCGACGCTGCTTGCGATCAACGCCATTCGCACACCGCACATCACACCCGCAACAGGGGAGCCGGATACCCGTGACGTCATCCACGGCGCGACCATTGAAGTGCTTTACAACGCGCCGACGATCGGTGATCGGGTATTACCAGTGCGACTGGTTTCAGAAGGTAAAGAGGTCGCGCGCATCAGCGTGGATTTCTCGCGCGTGCAGTAGTCTCACGACTCTGAACGACGATCAACAGTCTGACGGCGATTGAAACGAGGTTCCTGATCTTCATTGCGGCGAATCTGTGAGCGGGTGTCGCTCCGCATCCAGCCTGCAGCAATCATCAGAATCGCGAGTTGCGGAGGCAAGTCGAGGATCTTGCCAATCATCGAATTGTCAGGTGGTAGTCCGTCGATGGCGTCCGGTGGATGCTTGATGGTCACGACTCGCACATTTCTTCTCTTGTACGAAGGGCCGAGCAAGTTCCATTCCGACGAATTGTATCCTCCCAAATTTCTGGCGAGCGTTTTGCTCTTTCAACAGTGGAAGTCAGACCGGTATGTCCGCTGTCTGTACACTTCTGAGGAGGAATGCATGAAGAGCCGTATTTCGTCGTTAGGTCTGCCAGCGGCATTGCTGTCGGCGTCGCTGTTTGCCGCTTGTCAGAACACCGCACGGGGAGTCGAACAGGACACCGAGCGGAACACTGCCGAGGCAAAGCAGGAAGCCCGCGAGGCCAACGCCGAGCTGAAGCAGGAAGCCCGAGAAGCCGGTAACGCCGCAGAACGCGCGGGCGATCAGGCCGCGCAGGAAACCAAGGACGCCACGCGTTCGGTTGGCAACACGCTCGACGCCGCTGCCCAGACCATGCAGATCAAGACAGCGCTGATTGACGCGGACAACCTCGACGCCAACAATATCGACGTCGACACCGACGGCGCCACCAAGACGGTGACGCTCAAAGGCCATGTCGCAACGGCGTCGCAGAAGGCTGCCGCCGAGCGCATTGCAAAGGAGAAGGCTCCGGACTATCGCGTCGTCAACGATCTCGTGATCAAGTAGGTCCCGTGGGCCGCGTAGGGTTCGTGGGTCGCGTGGGTGCAATCCCCGCGACCCGACGATCCCTACGATCCCGGTCTACGACGTAGCAGGGAAGATCTGCGGCGCGACCTCGTAAAGGAATTTCCTCCAGACAATCCACGTATGCGCGCCTGGCCCTGTTTTGTACGTGTGCTTGATGCCTGCTGAGTTCAGGAAATCCGACGTGCGCTTGGCGCCCACCATCGCACCGTCTTCCGTTCCGACGCCGATCCAGAACAGCTTCAGCTGGTTGTTGACGTTCTTCGCGTTGGCCGCGATGTCGGCGAGTGTCTTCTCCGGGTTCTGACCCGCGCCGGAGCTGAAGACCGCGAGCCGGCTGAACGTGTCCAGGTGCCGGGGTCCAATCGCCAGCGTCAGGCCGCCGCCCATCGAGAGCCCCGCGAGCGCGCGTTGCTCACGGTCGGCTGCCGCGCGGTAGTTGCTCTGCACGAACGGAATAAGGTCGGTCAGCAGATCCTTCTCGAAATCCGCGCGCTGCTTGTCGCCGGCTGCGCCCGCATGCCACGGATAGGCATACGCGAACGGCATGACGACGATCATCGGCGCGGCTTTTTTCTCGGCGATCAGGTTGTCGAGAATCAGGTTCGCGCGCCCGAACTGCGTCCACGCCGTTTCGTCGCCGTCGGCACCGTGCAGCAGATACAGAACCGGCAGGCGGCCGCTCGACCGTTCGTAATTCGGCGGGGTGTAGATATAGGCTCGCCTGGTGGTGCCTGTGGCTTTCGACGGGTAGTATTTGATGCTGACGCTGCCGTGCGGAACAGGCTTCACGTCGTAGAACATCGGACCAGGCCCAGGCACGTCGAGAACGCTCTCAATCAGGTTCGGCCGGCTGTTGTACTTGACGACCGGGTTCCGTTGATCGAGGTTGTCGATGCCGTCAACGGTAAAGTGGTACTCGTAGATGTCCGGCTCGATGGGACCGACGGCGACGCTCCAGACACCTTCGGCGTCTTTCGTGAGCGCGGGCTCGGTCGACAGGCACTCGCAGAACACTGTCACCTTCGAGGCATTTGGTGCGCGAACGCGAAAGGTCACGCGGCGATCCGCCGAGACCTCCGGCGAGCGGACGGCCGGCGTGGCTGGTTGTTGTGCCTGGAGAGCCGCGGTCAGCGGCAGCAGCAGGAGCAGCGCGCGAAGCTTCATAAGAACCTCCTGACGGATTGAGGGCGTAGGTTACCATCGCATGGCCAAAATGCCAGCAGCACCTCTTGTTCGTCGTGTTTTGTACGTCCTCGCATCTCTTTTGCCAGTCTGGGCCGTCGTCGCGTTCTTTACGGGCGGCGTCGGATGGATGCTGGGCCCTATCCGCATCTCGTCGCGTCAACCGTTCAGACCCCTCATCGTCGGGCTGGCCATTGCCGGCTGGTATGTCTGGAAATATTCGCGCGCCGAGCGCGAAGCCGACGGTCTTTGGCTGCAGCGATGGGCGGCGCGTACGCTGCCTGTTCACCGTACCGCTGGTCGTCCTGCTCGGGCTGTACATTGGCGTGCACTACGGCAGCTTCGCCGCCGGCGGATCCGACTCGTATGGCTACCTGAGCCAGGCGCGTTTCTGGCTCAGCGGCATTCCACGCGTTGAGCAACCGTGGGTGCAGGATTTTTCATGGCCGAATCGCGAGTGGGTGTTTTCGCCGCTCGGGTATCGGCCGTTCTCGCCGGATGGGACGATCGTGCCGACATACCCGGCGGGTCTGCCCATGGCGATGGCTGTGTTTCTCGCGGTTTTGGGCGAGAACGGACCGTTCTATGTCGTGCCCTTGCTCGCGGCCTTCACATTGTGGTTTACCTACCTGCTCGGTAAGGAAGCGACGGGTAGCAAAGCCGTTGCCGCGTTGGCGGCCCTGATGCTCCTCGCATCGCCTGTCTTCCTGACGCACGTGATGGTTCCGATGTCCGACGTGCCCGCTGCAGCGGGATGGACGCTCGTAGCAGTGCTCGTGTTGAAACAGCGGTATCTCGCCACTGGTGTGGTCGCCGGTCTCACGCTGCTGGTTCGGCCCAACCTGATCCCGCTGGCGCTCGTGCCGGTGTTCGCATGGCAGCAGAGGCGCGAGCCGCTCATCCAGTACGCGATGGGCATCGTGCCCGGATTGCTGGCGGTCATGACGATCAATGTGCTGTTATACGGCGGGCCGCTGACGACGGGGTACGAGTCGCTGTTCGAGTTGTACGCCTTCGGTGCGCTGCCGACAAACGTCCGCAACTACGTCGTCTGGATTGTGCAGACGCAGACGCCGCTCATCTTCCTCGCGCTGGTGCCGCTGTTTGTCCGCCGCGCGCTACGCGAGAACCACGACGGAGTGTCGCCGCGCGCGTGTTTCGCGGCTTTTATCGGCCTGACGCTTCTTTCGTATCTTTTCTACGCGACCTTCGATCATTGGTTCTATCTGCGATTTCTGCTTCCGGCGTATCCGGTGCTGTTCGTCCTGGTGGCAGCGGCCATTCGCTGGGTCGCGTCCAAGCTCCCCGTCGAAACGCGTGTACCGTTTGCCGCGCTCGTTTGCGCGACGATGGCTCTGTTCGGGATCAACATCGCGAGACACGCAGGCGTCTTCGATGTGGCAGTGGGAGAGGGGCGCTACGTGCGTGCTGCGAAGACCGTTGCATCGCTGACGCCGGCGGATGCGATCGTCCTGTCGGTTCAGCACAGCGGCAGCGTGCGATACTACGCCAACCGAATTACGCTGCGATACGACTGGCTGCAGGAAGACGCCCTGGATGCGGCGCTCCGCGACCTGGCAGCCAGGAGACGCCGCGCCTTTCTGGTCGTCGACGATTGGGAAGAGAAAGAGTTTCGCGCCCGCTTCTCGCCGGCAAATCGTGCGGGACAGCTTGGAGCACCCATCGCGCGCGTCAAGGGCCAACCAGAGGTGCGTATTTTCGAGTTGCAGGACGGCGGGCCTGCCCCGATCCAATGAAAAAAGGCATTCTGGTTTTTCTTCTCTACTGCGGTATCACCGTCGCGCTCACCTATCCGTTCATCCTCCAGATGGGATCGGTGCTTCCGAACGATGCCGGCGACCCTGCGCTGAATACCTGGATCCTCTGGTGGAACACGCAGGCAGTGCCGTTTTCAACGGCGTGGTGGAACGCGCCGGCGTTTTTTCCTGCGCCGGGGGTGATGAGCTTTTCGGAGAACCTGCTGGGTCTCAGCCTGATTTCTACGCCACTGCATTGGCTGGGCGTGGGACCGCTGACGGCGTACAACGTCGTTTTCTTTCTCACGTTCCCTCTCAGCGCTCTTGGCGCATACCTGCTGGTTTACGAGCTGACGAAGCGGCACGACGCGGCGTTCATCGCGGGATTGCTGTTCGGCTTCGCGCCGTATCGGATCGCGCATCTGCCGCAGATTCAGTCGCTCGCCTCGTTCCCGATGCCGTTCGCGCTGCTCGGCCTGCATCGCTACCTCCGCGACCCGCGGCCGAAATGGCTCGCGCTTTTCGGTGCGGGGTGGTTTCTCCAGGGGCTCTGCAACGGGTACTACCTGCTCTTCTTCAGCGTGTTCGTCGGCTTGTGGATTTTGTGGTTTGCGAACCCAATGTCGCAGCGCAGGCAATTTCTTGCCGTCAGCCTCGCGTGGCTCATTGCCGCCATTCCGATACTGCCGCTTCTGCTGCGCTATCGCGCGATTCACGCATCGTTCGGCTTCGCTCGCGATTTCGGCACGATCCGTGATTTCAGTGCCGACGTGGCAAGTCTGCTGCACGCGACAGGACACCTCGCGCTGTGGGGATCGGTCGACGTGTTTCGACGTTCTGAAGGTGAGCTGTTTCCGGGGCTGACCATCGTGCTGCTTGTTGTGGCAGGCGCCATCTTCGTGCGAGAGCGCCGTCGCGCGCAGGTCAACAGCTGGATGCTGATGCGGCGTGTTCTCATCGTGCTGACTGTTGCCACAGCTGTCGTCTCGGCAAGCGCCGTCGTCGTCGGTCCGTGGCGCCTCGAGCCGTTCGGTATTCGCCTGCTCTCGGTTGCGAATCCCATCAAGCCGCTCACGTTTTCACTCGTGCTCGCGTTGCTGCTCGCATTGACGAGCCCCGCTCTGAGGCGCGCGTACGTCAGCCGGTCAGTCATCGGGTTCTACGCGGTTGCGGGATTCGTCATGTGGCTGTTCAGCCTCGGGCCCGTGCCGACGCTGATGGGACACACGATCATGCATCGCGGGCCGTACGCGTTGCTGATGTTTCTGCCGGGCTTCAACGCACTCCGGGTGCCAGCGCGCTTCTGGATGACGGTGACGCTGTGCCTCGCCGTCATCGGCGCGATGGTGTTCGCGCGGCTGACCGAGAGGCTCGGGCGCCTGACACTGGCGGCCGTGGCCATCGTTGCGTTCGGCGTCCTGGCTGATACGTGGATGTCCAGGATGCCGCTCGCCCGCACACCGAAGCAGTTTGCCGCATTGGAGTGCGGAAAGGCCGGCGGTCCGATTGTCGAGCTGCCGCTCGGCAATACATATCCGGATGTCGCGGCGATGTACCGGCAGATGTCGCACGGCCGACCGCTCGTCAACGGATACAGCGGATATTTTCCGCCGCACTATGCCGCGCTTCGGTTCGGACTGACGCTGCGCGATCACGATGTGCTGACGGAACTTGCCGCGCGCGGCATCACCGACATCCTCGTCGATCGCGAGCCGGACCCTGACGGGCGCTGGGATAAATTTGTCGCGTCTCATCCGCGGGCTGCGCTCGTGTGCACGGTGGGGAAGCAGAGCTTGTATCACGTCACGCCGACGGCCGCGGCAAAGATGCCGTCAGCGGGCGGCACACCTCTGCAGATTGCCGTCATCCGCCCGAACGTCAACGAGGGAGCGGTCACATTGATGACCGATCACGATCGCACCACGCGATGGGAGTCGGGCCCACAGACCGATCACACAGCCGTCGAGATCGATCTGGGAGGCGTTCGTACTGTTGCCGGCATCGAACTGTTACTCGGCCCGTTCGTGGAGGATTTTCCGCGCGGTTTGATCATCGAAGCCTCCGAAGACGGGCAGTCGTGGCGCGAGGTGTGGCAGGGAGGCAGCGCCGGGCTCGCGTTCGTTGCGGCATTCGAGGCGCCTCGCGACGTTCCGCTACGTTATCGGTTTGCGCCAACGCCGGCTCGCAGTCTGCGGTTGAAGCTGACGAAGAACGATGACGTTTATTACTGGTCAATCGCCGAGATCCGGGTGCTGGGGCCCTAGGTGAGTGATGATGAGCGATCCGGAAACACAAAACACGCGATCCACGACCCCGCTCGGCATCATCATCGCGCTGGGCGCGCTCGGACTGCTTCTCGTGCTGGTGTTTTTTCAGTCGAGCCCGAGCACCGACCTGCCTCCTGACCAGGGACCGGTGGCAATGGCGCTGGTGGGCGAGATGATGACCAATGGCGTGCTCGTCGATTACCAGTGCGAGAAAAACACGGCATGGGTGAACCGGGCTGTCTGGACGAAATACAACTTCGAGCAGCGGCGTAACATGCTGATCGGGCTTGCGACCGTCTGCGACACCAAGCGCGCCGGCTACCGGATATCCATCCTCGACTACGACACGAAGCGCGAGGTTGCCGCCTTCGACGGCACGAACCTCACCATGGATAAATAGAGTCCAGAGTCCAGAGTCCAAACTTCCTATGGCTGAGATACGGATTAGGCCGGCGACGCCCGATGACGTGCCGCTCATCGTCATGTTCATTCACGAGCTCGCCACCTACGAAAAGCTCGCGCACGAGGTTGTGGCGAGCGAGACGGACATGCACGCAGCGCTCTTCGGGGAGCGTCCAGTCATCGAAGCAGTGATTGCCAGCGTAGACGACGTGCCGGTCGGGTACGCGCTGTTCTTTCCGAGTTTCTCGACGTTCCTCGGTAAACCGGGCTTGTATCTCGAAGATCTCTACGTGCGCCCTGCCGCGCGCGGAGTCGGCGCCGGCCGGAAGCTGCTCGAACATCTCGCGCGCATTGTCGTCGAACGGGGTTGGGGGCGCCTCGAATGGGCGGTCCTAGACTGGAACGAGCCGTCGATCGCGTTTTATAAAAAGATGGGCGCGACGTCTATGCATGACTGGACGGTATTTCGAGTAACAGGGCAGGCGTTGCAGAAACTGGCGGGTAACTAGGGATCTACGGATCTAGAGATCTAAAGATCTGTGGTGCCGACCTTCAGGTCGGCCGTGCCGCAATACCATTGATTCACCCTCGTGTTAAACAGACTCATTGAAACCGAATCGGATCAGATCTCACGTCGCTCGTCAACCCATTCAACGGAGGCTACTCTCGCTTCGTTACTGTTGATCACGAAGGAGCCCTAGGAATGAGCGGCACCCTTCATACGATGTCAGATGTGTTCGCCTTTGGTCGCGTGAATCTCTACCGAATGGAAAGCCCGGCGCTGTTGGTGCTCGGGAATATCGAGAGGCTGGTTGTTGATCTAAAAAGGGGTTCGAGCGGCTCAGCACCTAGACAGTTCCGGCTTTGACAGTCCGACTGTGCGTTATCAGATGCGACGTCCTACGAACCTTTTGCATCCCGGCGACTCGGCGGCTCGGCGTTAATGCACGCAAACAAAAACGCTCTGATGCGTTTGGCGCGTTGGGCCGCATTAGATCCGTAGATCAAATTGATCGGTAGATCTCTAGATCAGTAGTTACTCGATCCACCCACCCCCGACCACCACATCACCGTCATAAAAAACCACCGCCTGTCCGGGCGTAATGGCCATGACGGGCATATCGAAGTCCATCGATGCGCGGTTGTCGGCGAGGGCCCGGACTGTGCCGGCGGCCGGGTGATGGCGGTGGCGGATCTGCGCGGTCACGCGCAGAGGTCCGACGGGCGCGGATCCAGCAATCCAATTCACCTGGGAAGCGGTCAGGCTGGTGCGCTCGAGCTCGGGCCGTGGCCCGACGACGACCGTTTTTTCCGCGGGACGCAGTTGTATGACATACATCGGCTCTGCAGCGGCGATGCCAAGCCCCTTGCGCTGGCCGACGGTGAAGCGGTGTACGCCGCCGTGGCGCCCCAGCACCTCGCCCGACTGCGTGACGATAGCGCCGCCGCTTTCGAGATCGCCGGTCTTGCGCTCGATGAAAGCTGCGTAATCGCCATCGGGCACGAAGCAGATCTCCTGGCTGTCGGGCTTCTCGGCCACCGGCAGACCCAGGCGGCGCGCGACGTCGCGCACCGCGTCCTTCGACAGGTCGCCGACGGGGAAGCTCGCGCGCGACAGCTGCTCCTGTGTCAGCGAGAACAGAAAATACGTCTGATCCTTTGCCGCATCGAGGCCGCGGCGCAGCACGTGGCGTCCAGTCTCCGCATCGATGCCGATACGCGCGTAGTGTCCCGTGGCCACCACTTCCGCGCCGTACGCGATCGATCGATCGAGCAGCGTGGCGAACTTCAGATCGCTGTTGCAGTGCGCGCACGGAATCGGCGTGCGGCCGGCAACGTACTCGTCGATGAAGTTCGACACGACCGTCCGCTGGAACTCCCGCTCGAAATTGACGATGTAGTGCGGGATGTTGAGGCGCCGGGCGACACGGCCGGCGTCATGGAGATCGTCGAGGCTGCAGCAGCTGCCATAGCCCGACTCACCGTCGCGCTGGTCGTAGAGCTGCATCGACAGACCAATAACCTCGTGGCCCGCTTCGGCAAGAAGCGCCGCGGCTACCGAGGAGTCGACGCCGCCCGACATGGCGACCACGATTCTCATTGCGCCAGCCCCGATCTCACCGGGATCCGACCGCGGACAAAGTTCTGAGTTTGGCGACTATCCGCGGGAGGATCCCGATGACCCGATCGATCTGTTCTTCGGTGTTGGACGCGCCGAGGCTGAAGCGGATCGAGTTCTGCGCGCGGTGGCTCGACAGGTTCATCGCCTTCAGGACGTGCGACGGCTCGAGCGTGCCCGAGGAGCATGCCGATCCGGTTGAGACCGCGACCCCTTCGAGGTCGAGCGCAATCAACAGCGATTCCGCCTCGATGCGATCGAAGCTGATGTTGGTCGTGTTCGGCACGCGCGCCTCGCGCGAGCCGTTGACGTCGGTGTTGGGCACTGACGACAGAATCCCGTTTTCCAGCCGATCGCGCAGCCCCGCAAGCCGAGTCGCGTCGGCGCCCATTTTCTGAGCCGCGCGGGCAGCCGCGATGCCCATCCCGATGGCGCCAGGCACGTTCTCCGTTCCCGCCCTCCGATTGCGCTCCTGCTTGCCGCCGGCCAGAAATGGCGACAGGCGAACGCCGCGCTTCGCCCACAGCGCGCCAATGCCCTTGGGGCCGTAGAACTTGTGGGCCGATACCGAGAGCAGATCGACGCCGAGCGCCCGCACGTTCACGGGAATCTTGCCCGCGCTCTGCACGGCATCGGTGTGGAAGAGCGCGCCGTGCTGGTGCGTAATCGCCGCCAGCTCGGCAATCGGCTGAATCGTGCCGATCTCGTTGTTGGCGTGCATGATCGAGACGAGCGCGGTGTCGTCGGTCATCGCCTCGCGCAGCCGGTCGGGCGAGACGATGCCGCTGGCGTCGAGCGGCAGCACGGTCGTCCGCCATCCGCGCTTGGCCAGCGCCTTGAACGTGTTGAGGACCGCCTCGTGCTCGATGCCCAACGTGATGAGATGCCTGCGTCCGGTCAGCTCGAGCGCCTCCGCAGCGCCCCGAATGGCGAAGTTATCGGCCTCTGTACCGCCGCTGGTGAAGATGATTTCGGACGGTTCGGCCCCCAGAAGTGCGGCAACCGCGCTCCGCGCGTCGTCAATTGCGGCCTTCGCCTGCTGTCCGTAGTAATGAACACTCGACGCATTGCCGAAAAGATCCTGTAGGGCGCGCATCATGGCATCTGCGGCCGCCGGATCGACCGGGGTCGTCGCGTTGTGATCAAGGTAAATGCGCATGTGCTATTTGGGATGTTAGCACACGGCCGTTTGGCGCTAACCCACAGCAAAATAAGGGCTAGACAGGTCAGGTACGGTCCCCTATACTGACGTACCCACTCACGACCCGGGGTTGCATGCTCGGGGTCCCCTGTCATATCCCGGAAACGGTCGGGGAGGATTACGAAATGTGGAAGCGTGACGAAGCAGTGCGACAACCGACGCAACCGGCGGTGCCTACGAACGAAGCAGCAGCTGCGGCGGCTCCTGCAGCAGCGGCGCAGGCCGTCCGTCCAGAGACCATGAGGAGCCAGAATTCGAGGGACGTGGTGAACATCGGCAAATCCGTCGTCATCAAGGGTGAGCTGAACGGCAGCGAAGATCTGACCATCGAAGGGCATGTCGAGGGGAAGATCGAACTGCGCGACCACGTGTTGACGATCGGTCCGAATGGCAAGATCAAAGCCGAATTGTTCGCCAAGTCCGTCGTCGTCCTGGGTGAGGTCGTGGGCAACGTCAGTGCCAGCGAAAAGGTCGATATCCGTGAGAACGGGTCGGTCGACGGCGACATCACGTCGCCCCGCGTGGCGATTGCCGAAGGTGCGCACTTCCGCGGCAGCGTCGACATGGCGCAGAAGGGCAAGGCCGCCGCAGGCCCGCGCCCGGCCGAAGCGAAGCCGCAGCCGGTACCCCAACCTGCACCGCAGCCCATGGCTCAGCAGCAGCCTCAGCAGGCGCAAAAGGTGGGTTAGTTGCTCTGGGATTCGCGCAGCAAAGAACGAAACGACGCGGCGGCTCCGGCCGCCGCGCTCGCAGATGCGGGCCAGACGTTTCCGACCAAGGCGCTGCGAAAATTCCTGGCGACCCTGACATCGCGCGAATCACCGGTCCTGATGGATCTCGGGCCGGTCGTCGGCTCGAACGTGACGTTTTTCGGCGAGCGGCTCGGCTGCAAGATCATCCTCGAAGACTTGTTCGCCGATCTCGATCGCTATCCGAAGAACTCGGAGACACCCTTCGCGGAATACCTGCAGACCCGCCTGAAGCACCAGGACGGGTCCGTCGACGGCATTCTGTGCTGGAATTTCTTCGACTTCCTCGACCTGCGGTCTGCGCAGGCGCTCGCCGTCGCGCTGACGAAGCTGCTTCGCACCGATGGCGCGCTGCTGGGGTTTTTCACCACGGTTGGCGCCGCGGACACGCGGTTTTCCAAATACATCATCATGGGCGAAGACGCCGTGAAGCAGAAGCCGTATTCGTCCGGCGGCAAGAAGCAGACGTCGTTTCAGAACCGCGACATCATCCGGATGTTCAGCGGGCTGAAAGTCTCTGAGTCATTCCTTCTGAAGACGAACATTCGCGAGTTCCTGTTCCGGAAGCCCGCTGATACGCCGTAGCTGATTACGGGGTCGGGAGGGGCTTTCGGTTGTTCGGTGCGAAAACCCCTCCCGACCCCTTTTTTTTTGATCATGGCTCGACCAGTCATTGCGCTCCTGACCGATTTCGGCACGCGCGATCACTACGCCGGCACGATGAAAGCGGTCGTCCTCGGGATCTGTCCCGACACGACGCTCGTCGACATCACGCACGACATACCTCCACACGACATGATGACGGCGACGCTCGAGCTCGCCGCGAGCTACAAGTACTTTCCGCCGGGCACGATCTTCCTCGTCGTCGTCGATCCGGGAGTGGGATCGGCGCGTCGAGGCCTTGCCGTCGACACGGGGGACTACCGTTTCGTCGCGCCGGACAACGGCGTGCTGACGGCGGTGCTGAAGGAAGCGCCGGCCAAGCGAGTGGTCGAGTTGACGGAGCGGCGATATGCGAGACCAACCGTGAGCCGCACGTTCGAAGGGCGCGATCGATTTGCGCCGGCAGCGGCCTGGCTCGCGAAGGGTGTCGATCTCTCCGCTCTCGGACGTTCCGCCGGCACGATTCAGCAGCTGACGATTCCGTCGCCGGAGATCGCGGACGACGTGCTGTCCGGTGAAGTGCTGCGCGTCGACCGCTTCGGCAATCTTGTGACGAACATCGATCGGAAGCTCTTCGACAAGTTCACTCACGCGAACGGCATCGAGATCACCGCCGCCGCGCACCGTATCGGCCGCGTCGTGGCGACGTACGCCGACGCGTCCGCCGGCGAAGTGTGCGCGCTCTTCGGCAGCACCGACCATCTCGAGATCGCCGTCAACGCCGGCAGCGCCAGCGATCAGTTGAGCCTCTCCCGCGGCGCGCCCGTGACCATCCGCAAGAACTAACACCTTTTCCGTGTCTCACGGCGCAAGGCGCAAGGCGCAAGGCGCTATGGCGCAGAGCTTCGTTGGTCACTAAACAGAAGATCAGAAGATCAAAAGATCAGAAGCAAAAGAATTCTTCTGGTTTTCTGATCTTCTGTTTCATTTGACTGGAGCCCTAATCACTTCCGTGGACCTTCGGGACTGAAGCCCGCCCCCGAGCGCAAAGGCTCGCTGACATGGAAATGGAGACAGTGCTAGCATTTTGAGCGAATGGATTTCGAATTAGGCGAAGAGCATCGGCTCGTCGAGCAATCGACGCGCGAGTGGGCGGCGCGGGAAGTGTCGCCGCGCATCCAGCAGCTCGATCGCACGCACACGTTCGATCGCGCGCTCCTGCCGAAGATGGCCGAGCTTGGGCTTCTCGGCATCTGCGTGCCGGCGAAGTATGGCGGCGCGGGGATGGATTACATCAGCCTCGGCGTCGCGTGCGAAGAGCTCGAGTACGCCGATACGTCGATGCGGGTCATCCTGTCCGTGCACGTCGCGCTGAACTGCCTCACGCTTTTGACGTGGGGAACCGAAGCGCAGAAGCAGAAGTATCTCGTTCCGCAGGCCCGTGGCACGCTGATCGGCACGTACGGCCTGACCGAGCCCTCGGCCGGCAGCGATGCGCGCGGCATCCAGACGACAGCCGAGAAGCGCGGCGATCGCTACGTGTTGAACGGCGAGAAGATGTGGATCTCGCTCGCGGACGTGGCCGATACGTTTCTGGTGATTGCGTGGACCGATCTCGACAAGAAGCGGAAGAAAGATCCGTCAGGCCTGAGCGCGTTCGTGCTCGAACGCAGCTTCAAAGGGTTTTCGAGCGGGACGCTGACGCAGAAGTGGGGCATTCTGGCCGGCAACACGGGCTTCTTCAACATGGATGGCGTCGAGGTGCCCGAGGACAACCTCGTCGGCGAGCCTGGTGAAGGATTCAAGATTGCGATGTTTGCGCTCGATCAAGGACGGCTGACCGTCGCGGCGGGCGCGACCGGCCTCATCCGCGCGTGCCGCGATGCCAGCGCCAAATACGCGCGCGATCGAAAGACGTTCGGCGTCGAGATCGGCCAGCACCAGCTCGTCAAGGAAATGATCGCGCAGATGGAATCCGACTATCAGGCTTCGCAGGCTGTTGTGGCTGCGCTCGGCATGGCTGAAGAATGCAGGGCAGCGGAATACGAGGGAGACTGGCCTTGCGAAATGGTTTTCCACGGTCGCATCCGAGCGCGCGGCATCGGACGCCGTGCAGATACACGGCGCGAACGGGTACTCCGATGAATATCCCGTCGGCCGCTACTATCGAAACGCGAAAGGCGCGAGTCATCTACGAGGGCACTCGCGAAATTCACAAGCTGATGCAGGCCGACTACGTGCTGGGCTATCGCGCCGACAAGCCCCTTCGCTGCGAGCTTCCCCCGTTTCGCGCATGAACGACACTTCCACGGCCATTGCGAAACTGAATGCCTACGGGGAGTTGTACGATGTTCTCGCCGGCTGCCAGATGATTCATCTGCGCGTCACGCCGTCGATGGTCGGTCCAGACGATCTCGCGCCGGCCGTCAGCGCGCTGGGCGGGGGAGGCGTCGTGGCGTTTCCGACGGAGACGTTCTACGGGCTCGCCGTTGATCCACGATCGGCTGCGGCGGTGAAGCGGGTCTTCGAGCTCAAGCGTCGCGCGCCGGATCAAGCGCTGCCGCTGATTGCCAGCGGCGTCGATCAAATCATCGATCACGTCGGAACCATGACGCCGCTGGCCGCCCGCCTGGCGTCGCATGGATGGCCCGGTCCGCTCACGCTGATCATTCCCGCGTCGTCCCATTTGTGCGACGACGTTCATCTTTCGACCGGGAAAGTGGCGGTTCGCGTACCCGCAGACGCCGTGGCGCGCGCGCTGGCGCGCAGTGCGGGCCACGCGATCACGTCCACGAGCGCCAATATCTCCGGCGATCCGCCAGCGTCGACGCCGAGCGCGTCGTCGCATCGTTCGGCAACGGCATCGATGTGCTGATCGACTCGGTCCCACACCGGCGGGACTCCCATCGACCATCGTCGACGCGACCGGAGGCGTTCCGGTGCTCGTTCGAGCGGGCGCGATTCCATGGGAGCGCGTGCTAGAATTTTCGAGATAAATGGCATCTTCTCAGCCTGCCCACCAAAGCGCCGACAGGCGCGGCGGTGGGCCGCGCGAACGGGCCGCGCTCGTCGGTCTGGCGCCTTCGGCGATCGAAAAAACTGGATGCGGAGCGCTCGATCGACGAGCTCGAAGGGCTTGCTGAAGCCGCCGGCGCGACGGTGGTCATGAAGATGATCCAGGAGCGGCCGACTCCCGATCCCGCGACGTTCATTGGCAGCGGCAAGCTCGACGAGCTGGCGTCGGAGTGCGCCGCGTTCGCGGTCGATCTGGTCATCTTCGACAACGAGCTCACACCGGCGCAGCTGCGACATATCGAAGAGCGCGTCGATCGCAAGGTGGTCGATCGCACGCAGCTGATTCTCGACATCTTCGCGCGGCGCGCGCGCACGCGCGAAGGCAAGTGGCAGGTCGAGCTGGCGCAGCTCAAATACATGCTGCCGCGGCTGGCGGGATCTGGGACCGCCTTGTCCCGGCTCGGCGGCGGTATCGGCACCCGCGGACCCGGCGAAACGAAACTCGAAACCGACCGCAGGCGTATTCGTCAGCGAATCCACTCGATCTCCGAGGAGATCGACTCGATTCGCAAGCGGCGGCGCCACTCCCGTGCGCGGCGGCAGAAGGCCTCTGTGCCGCTCGTGGCGCTGGTCGGCTACACGAACGCCGGCAAGACGACGCTGTTCAACCTGCTGACGAAGGAGTCTGCGGAAGCGTCGGATGCGTTGTTCGTGACGCTCGATCCGCTGGTGCGGCAGGTAAGTCTGCCCGACAAGCGGCGGCTGCTCCTGTCGGACACGGTCGGGTTCATCGAGCGTCTGCCGCACACGCTCGTCGCGGCGTTTCGGGCGACGCTCGAGCAGGTGGCCGAGGCGGACCTGGTGCTGCACGTCATCGACGTCGCCAGCCCCGATCGCGATCGTCACGTCGAGGCCGTCAGGGGCGTGCTGGAGGAAGTGGGCGCCGCCAATGTGGCGACGATGGACGTCTTTAACAAGTGCGACCTGATCGAGTCCGGCGAAGTGGAGCGGCTGCGGCGGCTGTATCCCGAGGCGCTGTGCATCTCGGCGCTCAGGAAGACAGGGCGCAAGGACACGATCGACGCGATTGTGGAGAAGCTCGAGTTGGACACGCGGCGCGTGATGCTCGAATTCGACGAAGACAGCGCGGAGGACCGCGAAAAAATCGCGCGCGTCTATCGGCATGCGCGCGTCGTCAGTCACGTGACGAGCCACGGCCGCGTGGCGATCGAGGCCGACGTGCCGCGCCGGGTCCTCGACCGGGTCAAGACGGCAGGTGGGCGATGACGGGGACGGTCCGGTAACCGGCGGACCGTTAGCTCTGCTTGCTCGTGCTCGCATCGTCGCAGCTGTGGCCGCACCGTTGCGCCGCCGGTCGTCACGGCGCCGCGCTATCCCGATTACATATTTCCGACCCTGTCTCCGCCCGATCCGCGTGCAGGCCGATCTGCTTCAGGAGCACGATGCCGCGTGGCGCTGGTTCCAGGCCGGCGATCTCGGGCGCGCCGAGACCGGATTTCAGGCGATCCTCAAGCGGTCGCCGACGTTCTATCCGAGCGACACGGCGATGGGCTATCTCGATCTCGCGCGAAAGAACTTCGAGCCGGCGGCCGCGCGCTTCGATCGCGTGCTGCAGTCGAATGCCGGCTACGTGCCGGCGCTCGTCGGCCGCGGCGAGGCGCTGCTGGCGCTCGCGCGCGAACCCGAGGCGCTGGCGGCGTTCGAAGCCGCCGTCAAGGCGGATCCGCAGCTGCAGACGATCGCGCGACGGGTCGAAGTGCTGCGCGCGCGTGCCCAGCAGGAGAATGTGGCGGCCGCCCGAAGGGCCGCGCAGGCGAATCGCCTCGACGAGGCCGCCAGGCTGTACGAGCAGGCGATCGCGGCGTCGCCCGACAGCGCGTTTCTCGTGCGCGATCTCGCCGAGATCGAGGCGAAGCAGGGAAAGACCGATGAGGCGCTTGCGCGTTACATGCGCGTCATCGAAATGGATCCTACCGATGCTGTCTCGCGGATCCGCGTCGGTGAGATCCTCGATGCGCGCGGCGATTTCGCCGGGGCCATGAAGATGTACACCGAGGCGAACACGATCGAGCCGAGCGCCGAACTGCGGCGGCGGATGTCGGCGATAGACGCGCGGCTGGCCTACCTCAAGCTGCCCGAGGAGTATCGCGCGATCCCGGATGCCGCGTCGATCACGCGCGGCGATCTCGCGTCCCTCATCGGCCTCAGGCTGCAGGCGTTGCTCGATCGCGCGCCCGCCCAGGGCGTCGTGATCACCGACGCGCGCAACCATTGGGCGTCGGATTGGATTATGGCCACGGCCACCGCCGGAGTGATGGAGCCGTACGGGAACCACACGTTCCAGCCGCGCAATCCCGTGCTGCGCAGCGACCTGGCCCAGGCGGTCGCGCGCATGCTGAAGGTGATTGCCGCGGGACGTCCTCAGCTCTTGAAGGATTGGCAGAGCCGCATGCAGAAGATGGCGGATGTCGGCGTCAGCAACCTGCATTATGCTGACGCGTCGCTCTCGGTCGCGGCCGGAATCATTCCCCTTATCGACGGCGGATCGTTTCAGCTGTCGCGCCCGGTCAGCGGCGCTGAGGCGATCGACGCCATCAGCCGGATCGAGAAGCTCTTCACGACATCGAAATGAGCGTGCTCACGCCGGCGAACCAGCTCACCCTGACACGGGTGTTGCTCGCGCCAGCCTTCGTCATCCTCACCGTTTACGGGTATTTGGGGTGGGCGCTCATCGTGTTCGCCGTCGCCGGCCTCACCGATCTGCTCGATGGCCTGATCGCGCGGACATTCAGCCGCCGCACCAGCCTCGGCGCGTGGCTCGACCCGATGGCTGACAAACTGCTGATTGTCGCAACGGTCAGCGTGCTGACGCTGCCGGGCCTGGGGCTGGTGAACAAGCTGCCGGTCTGGCTGACGATTCTCATCATCACCAGGGACCTGCTGATTGTGCTGACGGTTGCGGTCATCAACCTCGCGATCGGCAGACGCGAGTTCAAGCCGTCGATCTACGGAAAGATCGCGACGGCGACTTACATCCTCACTTGCGTGGTGATCATGTATTTCAACTACCTGCAGCGCCCGTCGATGCTGGTCACCGCCGGCATCTACGCCTCGGCCGCGATCACGCTGATCTCAGGCTTTCACTACGTCTTCAACATCACGAAGATCATCAATCAGAACTGAGCTGCTTCCGACTCTCACCTTCGAGCCGGTGAGACACACCTGCTACTGCGAACCAGCTCGACGACCAGGGAAACGCATCTCTCGGCGGCGTGTCGCCGACGGTCGAGGGAGAGGAAACGAAAAACGAAAAAGGAAAACCGAATAGAGACGGAGACGGCGCGCCGACTGAGCGCGCCGTCTCTATTCGTTATTCGCTTTTCCTTTCGCGGAGTGCGTCGCGTCCCTCGCGATGAATCGCCGCAGCATGCCTGTGCCACCAGCTCAATCGATCGTCTTGACGAGCCTCTCGCTTCCTACGGACGCCAAGACGTATTCATCGATCGGAAGCGGGCGCTTGCGCCGCGCCGATTGATGTTCACCTCGATTTTCCGCGATCGCTCTGTGTCGGTCAGCGATGATTCATACGCTACCTGATAGTAATGACTGTGTTCCGAGAGTAATTGCGTGACCGCCCTCTCAGGATTATTCCTATCGACTATTGAGCGGCCCCCGGTGTTGTGCGCCAGCATCATTAAAAACTCATGACGGGAGCTCAACCCGGTAACGGCTCCTGATCCAAATGCGGAGCTTTCCGCGATTTGTGTGCCAGGACCAGAAGCCAGGCCACCGGGGTCAATTCCATAGATCATCACATTCCCTCGCTGCGCCGCGTTGAACACCCGACGCATTGACTGCGTGACTTCGGCGAACGCCGGCCTGCTCTGTGGCGGTAGCGGTACTCCTGTGCTGATATAAAAGATCGCTTTCCGTCGTCCGGACATTGTGCCGAGATGTCGGGTCACGCTCTCGAGCAGATTCAGGGCGGTTCTGAGTTCGTGTATCGTCATTGGCCCCAAAGCCACGCCGCGGCCTGACGATGGTCCTGAATGTGCTGGAACGAAGGCGTCAATTGCGTTGATGAGTTCCGAACGAGCCGTGGTGAAGTCGGCTGATTGACGAGTGCTTCTCGTAAACAGCACCGCCGCCTGATCTGATGTGTCGAGAGACTCGATGATTGTTCGCGCGATCATCTTGACTTGATGAGATATTCGCGGGTCGGCCGCAATCTGCGCGTCATCGAGGATGATTGTGACGAGTCTAGGGTCAGCAGGCTCAGCCGCAAGACTCTGAGGTGCCTTCGCGACAGGCGCCAGGTTTCGTGAAGACCCAATCTCGATAGCGCTGACAACCTCTCTTGAACTCCCATCCTCCACTACAGAGAAGTCTGCCTTCGTTAGCCCTGCGAACGGAAGTCCACGAGGGTCGACGACCGATACTTCCAATTCGACGAGCGTTACGCCGGTACGAAATTGAGGAGCCGGCCGTGTTTGAGCAGATACCGTGACGACGACAGCCGTTACGGCGACCACGAAAGCCGGAGCACGTCGACACATTGGACGCCTCCTGGAACGACATACTACCAACCGAGCCGGACCCAATCAGACTGCGACATTACGAATAAGCAAGGAAGGGAGCCGCCCGCTTGCGACTGATGACTGACGACTGAGACTGTCGACTACCGACTGTCGACTACCGACTTAAACGACCCCCATCTTCCTCTTGAAGTAATCGATCGTCTTCACCAGCCCCTGCTCCAGCTTCACCTTCGGCTCCCAGCCGAGGAGTGTGCGCGCCTTGGTGATGTCGGGCTGGCGGACTTTGGGATCGTCGACGGGCAGGTCCTGGTAGATGATTTTGCTCTTCGAGCCCGTCATCTGAATGATCGCCTTGGCGATCCCCTCGATCGTCATCTCGTGCGGGTTGCCGATATTGACCGGCTCGTTCAGCTCGGAATCCATCAGCTTCAGGATGCCGGCCACGAGATCGTCGACGTAGCAGAAGCTGCGCGTCTGTGTGCCGTCGCCGAATACCGTCACGTCCTCGTTGAGCAGCGCCTGCGAGATGAAGGCCGGCACCGCGCGGCCGTCCTTGATGCGCATGCGCGGGCCGTAGGTGTTGAAGATGCGCACGATCTTCGTGTTGACGCCGTGATAGCGGTGATACGCCATGGTCATCGCTTCGGCAAACCGCTTGGCTTCGTCGTACACGCCGCGCGGACCGATGGGGTTCACGTTGCCCCAGTAGGTTTCCTTCTGCGGATGCTCGAGCGGATCGCCGTAGACCTCTGACGTCGATGCGATGACGAAACGCGCGCCCTTTGCCTTGGCCAGGCCGAGCGCCTTGTGCGTGCCGAGTGCGCCCACCTTCAGCGTGGGAATCGGCAGCTCGAGGTAGTCGATCGGGCTGGCCGGGCTCGCCCAGTGCAGCACGGCGTCGACGGGTCCGTCGACGTTGATGTAGTTGGTGACGTCGTGCTTGATGAACACGAAGTCGCGCCCCGCGAGGTGCGCGATGTTGGCGAGATCGCCGGTCAGCAGGTTGTCGATGCCGACGACCGAGCAGTCCCGGTTCAGCAGTTCTTCGGCCAGGTGAGAGCCGATGAAACCCGCGGCCCCCGTGATTACGATGCGACGTTTGCTATGCAAAGTTCACCTCGTGAGGACGCCGCGGAAGAGGGTCATCCACATGATCTTGAGATCGAGCGAGACCGACCAGTTCTCGATGTAGTAGAGGTCGAACTCGATGCGTTTTTCGAGCGACGTGTTGCCGCGCCAGCCGTTCACCTGCGCCCAGCCCGTGATGCCCGCCTTCACCTTGTGGCGCAGCATGTACTGCGGGAAGCGGTGCTTGAACTGATCGACGAAGAACGGCCGCTCCGGCCGCGGACCGACAATCGACATGTCGCCTTTCAGCACGTTCCAGATTTGCGGCAGCTCGTCGAGATCCCAGTGGCGCAGGAACCGCCCGACGGGCGTGCAGCGCGGGTCGTCTTCGCGCGCCCAGATCGGCCCGGTGACCTCTTCGGCGTCCACGCGCATCGATCGGAACTTGTAGACCCAGAACGGCCGGCCGTCGAGCCCCATGCGCTCCTGCCGGTAGAACACCTGTCCCGGCGACGTGTATTTGATCGCGAGCGCGATGAGCGCGGCGGGGATCGCAAGCAGCAGCAAGCCCGTGCCGCTGATCGCGAGATCGATCATTCGCTTGATGACCGCGTTCAGACCCTGCAGCGGTACGTCGTGGATGTTGATGATCGGGACGCCGTCGAGATCTTCGAGGCGCGCGCGCAGCGCGAGGAACTGGACCAGGTCGGGAACGACCTTCACGTCGACCATTTCGCGGCTCGTGCTCTCGATGAGGTCGAGCATCTTGACGTGCTCGTCGAGCGGCAGCGCCACGTACAGGTGATCGATGTTTTCCTGGCGGATGATTTCGGGCGCATCGGCTCAGCGTGCCGAGCAGCGGCAGGCCGCGATACCCCAGGTGATCGCCGCCCGCGCGATCGTCGACGAAACCGATCACCTGATAGCCGAGCTCGCCATGCTGAAGAATCTTCTCGGCGACGACGCGGCCGAGGTCGCCTGCGCCGGCAATCAGGATGCGCTTCAGCCCGAGGCCGGCTTTCCAGCGCCGCTCGAGCACCTCGCGCACGAGCTCGCGCGAACCGAACGTCAGCGCGATGTTGATCACCAGGAACATCGCCCAGACGATGCGCGAGACCTGATACGCGCCGACGGCCTGCTCCTCGGGCGTTGCGTGGTACGCGTCGACGTACAGCGTGCTGACGATGCCGAGAATCACCGCGACGACGGTGCCGATGAAGACGAGGAAGAAGTCGTCGACGCGCGACCGGCCGCGCCGCAGACGGTAGACACCCTGAAAGTAGTACGCGAGCGGGACGAGCACGGCGACGAACGGCATGACCGCGACGTACTGCTCGAACGGCGGAAATCCTCGTGTAATCGGGATGAGCCCGCTCGAGAAGCGCAGCAGGTATGCCAGGCCGAATGCCGCGATGCCGAGCATCGCGTCCGAGATGACGTAGAGCGCCAGGAGCAGGCGGCCGTATCGCCTAAGCATGGGCGAGGCTCTCGATCGTCGATTGCATCGCCCGCGAAAACACAGCGCGATCGAATTTCACGGCGTGGGCCCTGATGGCGGCACGGTCGAATGACAGCTGTCTGGCTCGCGCGATGCCGGCGGCCAGCGCGTCGGGTGTCGGCTCGTCGACGAGGACGCCGGTCACGCCGTCGATGACCGTCTCGAGGGCGCCCCCTCGCGCGAGCGCAATGACTGGCGTCGCGCAGGCCTGCGCCTCGACCGGGGCGATGCCGAAGTCTTCTTCCCCTGGAAGGAGCACGGCGGCCGCGCGACGATAGTGATCGCGCACGTCCTCGTCGGAGAGCGATCCGAGCAGCTGCACGTCGGCGCCGGTGCGCGCAACGAGCGCGGCCAAAGCATCGCGCTCCGGCCCGTTGCCGATGATGCGAAGCGGCGTGTTCGAAAGGCGGCTCGCCTCGATCGCCACGTCTATGCGTTTGTATGGAACGAGCGCTGACACAATCAGCAAAAAGTTGTCCGATGCAACCGTGTCATCCGGTGAATAGAAGCCCGTGTCGACGGGGGGGTAGATGACGTCGGCGTGACGATTATAGTACCGCCGGATCCTGCTGGCAACGTGCTGAGAGATGGCCACATAGCGGTCGACTCGCCCCGCGGTGGCGGCGTCCCAGCGGGCAAGCGCATTCAGGGCGGGCCGCAGCACCCGGCTCTTCATCGTCCCGACGCGCCCTTCACCGAAATACGCGTCGAATTGATCCCACGCATAGCGCATGGGCGTGAAGCAGTAGCAGAGATGCTGCGCGCGCCCGGTCTTGACGACCGCTTTCGCCGCGCAGTGGCTCGTGCTGATCACCAGATCGTACTGGTCGAGATCGAACTGTTCGATGGCGGCGGGGAAGAGCGGCAGGCAGTAGCGATAGAAGCGCTGGATGCCCGGCAGGTACTGAAGCGCGGACGTGCGCGGCCGCATCCGCTCGATGGCCGGCGACACGCTGCCCGGCACATGAAACAGCGTCAGCAGGTCGGCCTCCGGATACGCCTCGCACAGCAGCTCGAGCACCTTCTCGCCGCCACGCATCCCGGTGAGCCAGTCGTGCACCAGGACGACTTTCACGACAACACCTCGCCGTAGATCTCGCGCACGCGCTTCACCGAACGCGCCCACGAATATTCCTTTACGCGCTCGAGGCCGCGGCGCCGCAAATCGTCGCGCATGTGCGTGCTGCGCAGCACGGTCATGATGCCGTCGGCGATCGCCTCGGCGCTGTAGGGATCCACGAGCACCGCGGCATCGCCCACGACTTCGGGCAGGGACGACACGTTCGACGTGACGACAGGCGTGCCGCTGGCCATCGCTTCGAGCGGCGGGAGGCCGAACCCTTCGTAGAGCGACGGGAACACGAACACCGAGGCGAGCCGGTACAGCACGGCGAGCGTCTTGTCGGGGACGTAGCCGAGGAACCGCACGTAGCGATGGATGTCGTACTTGTGCACGGCGCGCCGTAACGACTGCAGCTTGGAGATTTCGTCGCCGATGATGATGAGCTCGAGCTCCGATCGTCCCTGCTGCCGCACGAGATGAAACGCCTCGATGAGCCGCTCGAGATTCTTGTGCGGCTTGATGTTGCCCACATACAGCAGATACGAGTGGCTCAGCTGGTACCGCTCGCGCGTATTGACGACGTGCTCTTCGCTCGGCGGCACGCTGAATCGATCGTCGATGGCGTTCGGCGTGACGACGATCTTCTCAGGCGGCACGTCGAAGAACTTCAGGATGTCGCGCTTGGACTGCTCGGACACCGTGAAGATGCGATCGGACTTGTGCGCAGCCGTGTAGAGCAGAGCTCGCGCAAACGCGTAACCGAGACGGTGTCGAAGGTACTCGGGGAACATCAAGTGGATGCAGTCGTGAATCGTGACGACGCTTCGCGACGGTGTCAGCGCGGGCAGCACGTAATGCGGCGCGTGGAGCAGATCGAGCTTCTCGCGCCTGACCGCGAGCGGAATCGAAATCTGTTCGGCGAGCGAATAGTGCCCGGATGCATCGGCGACGGTCCGGAAGTTCTCGCCGAGCGAGGCGGCGACGCTCATGTCCTCCGGTCTCGTGATGAGCACATATTCAGTGGTCTGATCGATCTTCGCGAGCTCGAGCAGCAGATTCCGGATGTAGGTGCCGATGCCGAAATCGTGAAGCTTCCGCGCGTCGATGCCTATGCGCACCAGGTGATTCTACCGGCTCTAGGCTCTCGGCTCCTGGCTCTGCCGTCTGTCACCTGTCAAACCCCGTCCAGTCCATGCGGTAGCGGCGGCGGATGTCGCGCAGCTGGCCTGGCAGCACCGACGCACGCCGCGCGTCTTCCTGGGCGGTTCCCATCACCGAGCGCACCTGCGAGGCCATCTCCTCGAGTTCCTGCACCGCTGAGCTGCACGACGGGTCGGGCGTGTCGAGCTTCGCGCGGCCGTCCCACAGCCCGAACCACTCGCGGTCGTGCCCGGGTGCGACGCGCACGGTGCAGTTCGCCTTGATGCGGTTCCAATAGGTATCGAGCTGCACCGCCTGACGCGCCACCGCCTCGACGACCTGTCCGTATCGTTTGGTGCCTTCGTCGCGCGCGAGGTCTGTGGACGACCGCGCGCCGAATGCCGGCGCAAGCTGCTGGCTTTGCTGGTGCGGAGGAAGTGAATGGCTCGCTCGCCTTTCCGCCGGCGAGCAGCGCGCGCGCATGATCGGCAGCGACCGCAAAGCCGAGCGACTCGGCCGAGCCGCCAACCTTCAGCGTGTTGATACCCACCACCTGCCCCTGGCGATTCAGCAGAGGGCCGCCGCTGTTGCCGGCATTGATGGCCGCATCGGTCTGCAGCATCACCGTGCGATCGGCACGGCGGACGGCGCTGATGATGCCGCGTGTCACGCTGTTCTGGAACACGCCGAGTGCGAGGCCGATGGCAATGACTTCCTGTCCCGGCCGCACATCGTTCACGGTGCCGAGCGGCAGCAGCGGCTGCGACGGCAGCGCGCTGTCGACGCGAACGATCGCAGAGGTCGTGCTCGACTGACGACGTTTCCACGCGCCCCGGCAGGGTTTGTCCGTTCGACAGCCGCACGGTCACCGACACGTTGTCTTGAACCACATGGCGATTGGTGATGACTGTCCGCGGCGCCGCGAAAAATCCGCTGCCGCGTCCCTGGCCCGCTTCGATCGACACGATCGCCGGAATCGCGCGGCTCATGACGTCTTCCAAAGCGCCCGCGTCCGTGCGTGCGATGGGTGCGATGGGTGCAATAGGTGCAACGGGTGCATCGAGTGCGATAGGTGCGTTAGGTGCGTAAGGTGCGAGGGGCGCGCCATCTGGACTCAACGCCGGCGAGTTCGGTTCGACTGGCACGCCTGGCACATTGGGCATCTCAGCAGCATGAGTGACGGCGGGCGTAGGTTTTACCGGAATCAGTTGCAGTGCGATGAGCGTTCCCGCCGCTCCAACCGCGACCATGCCCAGAATCACCCACGAGAGCATCGACGACCGCAGTGGTGGCGTCGGGGCACCCATTGCACCTTCCGCACCCATTGCACCCGTTGCACCCTCTGCACCCATAGCACCTGGATCCCGTCCCGTTCCGCAGCGACACACGTCGAAGCGGTTCGGCACCTTCCGGCCGCATTCGGCACAAGTCCAGGAGTACTGCGGAGGAACGAGAGTGTCGGTCATAAAGGGGTGAGGGGTAAGGGGTAAGGGGTAAGAGCAATCATGCCCTTACCCCTTACCCCTCGCCCCTTACCCCTTAGTTATCGGCCGCTCACCCCGGCAGCTTTCCGCGAAGGGCCAGATAGGCCTTCAGAAGCGGCGCCCAACCACGGGTGGTGCTTTCGATAGAAGGCCAGCTGGCTGCGGCGGTAACTCTCGGCGCGTCGCCCCGGGACCCGCGCGCCACGAGCGGCCGCGGAGATGCACAATCTGCGCGACCGGGGTGAAGTAGATCGCGCCGCCGTTGGCGCGCACGGCTGCGCAGAAATCCACGTCTTCGCAATACATGAAATAGCGCTCGTCGAGCAGGCCGGCCGCCTCGGCGTCGCGGCGCCGCACGAGCATGCACGCGGCCGTCACCCAGTCCACCCGTCGCGTCTCCGATGTCAGCCGCGAAAGCGTGAGCGGCGACGCATGACGCACGAGCAGTTTCTGCCGCAACTCCGCAAGAGGCGTCATCATGCGGCCGTATGACAGTTCCGCGTGGCCGTTGCCGTCGACGATCTTCGGTCCGACCACTGACGCGCCAGGAAGCTCGTCGCATCGCGGCAATCAAGCGATCGATCGCGCCTTCGGGCACGATCGTGTCGCTGTTGAGCAGCAGCAGCAGCTCGCTGTCGGTGCGGCGGATGGCCGCGTTGTTCGCTGACGAGAAGCCGACGTTCGAATTGAGCGTGATGACCGTTACGTCAGGCCATCGCGCCCGAACGGCCTCGACGCTGCCGTCTCGCGATGCGTTGTCGACGACGACGATTTCGTGCGAGACATGCGGCGGATGGTCGTGCAGCGACTGGAGGCAGTTCTCGAGATCGCTCCTGGTGTTGTAGCTGACGATGACAATCGCGAGGGTGTTCATGCCGCCGCCTCGAGCGCAGCCAATGTCTCTGCTCCGGCGCGTGTCCACGAATATCGCGCGAGCACCGCCGGGCCCGCCTCGAGCACGCGCCGCCGGACGTCCTCGTCGAACAGCAGATCGTTCAGCGCCGCGGTCGTGCCGGCGATATCCCCTTTGTCCACATACAGCGCCGCGTCTGCCGCACACTTCGCGGGCGACGTCCGTGTCGAGCAGCACGGACGGCACGCCGGAACCGAGCGCCTCGAGTGGCGGATGGCCAAATCCCTCGTACTCCGAGAGCAGCGCGAACGCACGCGCCCGCCCATACAATTCTGCGAGCTCGGCGTCGAACACATACGGCCGAATCGACACGCGCGCGGCGATCCCTTCCGCTGCAGCGATTGCCGGCAAGATCCTCGTGCGGATACGTGCGATTGTCCCCGACGATCTCCAGGCGCGCGGCAGCATGGCGCCTTCGCAATCGGCTTGAACGCCCGAATCAGATCGGGAATGTGGCGCCGGTTGAACACAGAGCCGACGAAGAGCACGATCGGCTCACGCGCCGTCTCGAACCCGCGCATGCTCCTTGCCGCGCAGTGAAATCACGCCCGGATAGATGCAACGCACGCGGTTTTCCGGAAGGCCGAAATGCGAGATGATTTCGCGGCGCGCGGATTCCGAAACGGTCAGCACGAGGCTCGCACGGTCGGCACGACCATCGCGTCAACCACCGCCGGCGAAGCCCTTCCTTCCAGCGAAACCATTCAGGGTGCGCGGCAAACGAGATGTCATGCACGAGCACGACCGTCGGCGTCTTCGACAGCAGCGGTGCGGTGTAGCCGGGTGCGAAGAACACGTCCAGCCTGTCCTGTTTCGTTGCCTTCGGCAGCGCGAGCTGTTCCCACGCCGTTCCAGGCGAGCCCGGAATGACGCGCAGCTCGGCGCCGCGAAGCGGGGTCGACACGTGCTCATGTGCGTAGAGCACGAACGTGTGGCGCGACGCAGCCGCGTCCGTAGACCATGCGCTGAGCAGCCCCGACAGATGACGGCCGACGCCGGTGGGTTTGCCGCAGAGCTCGCGGGCGTCAATGCCGATGCGCATTTCGACTGTGAACGCTCGATCGGGCGCCGGCGAGGATAGGGGTGCGCTGCCGCCACGCAAGCAGTGCGTCTTCGTAGGCACGTCGCACGTCGCGCGCCGTCTGGGTCCATG
Organism: Vicinamibacterales bacterium; assembly: GCA_963787755.1. GTDB lineage: Bacteria > Acidobacteriota > Vicinamibacteria > Vicinamibacterales > JAMQPK01 > JAMQPK01. Next base: position 87,047 of record CAWBEG010000005.1, on the reverse strand, counting down.
TGAATTGCCGCGCGCGGTCGAGGCCGCGGCGCGCGCAGGTTGCGCGCAGATCGGGGTCGTCGGCCAGGCGTTCCAGAGCAGCCGCCAGGCTCTCTGCATCGTCGGGATCGATCAACAGTCCCGCATCTCCGACGACTTCGGGCAGCGCCCCGCGGTTCGAGACGACGACCGGCACGCCTGCAGACATCGCTTCGAGCGCCGGTATCCCGAATCCTTCGTCGAAGGACGGCAGCACGAATGCCTGCGCGCCCTTGAACAGAGCTTCGCGTTCCTCCGTCGGGACGTAGCCGCGGTACTCGACATGGCCGGCGAGCGGCGGCTGATTCGATCGCAGCGAGCACTCGCGCCGGCGTCAGCTTCTGCACGTCCCGCGATGACGAGTCGCGGAACATTGGCGCGGCGTGCGAGCAGCCGCGCATATGCGTCGAGCAGCCCGCCGACATTCTTGCGTGGCTCGATCGTGCCGACGAACAGCAGGTAGCCGCCCGCATCTGCGACAGCGGGCGGCCCCTTCCAGTCCGGCGCGCCGTTGGGACAGACAGAAATGCGATCTGCCGGCAATGCCGAGCACGCGCTGCACTTCTCCGGCGACAAATCGCGAGACGACGATGATGCGATCGGCGAGGCGGGCGTGGGCGCGGACGAGAGCAGGATAATCGCGGCGAATCTCCGCCGATGTCCGCTCCGGATGCGACAGGAAATGCAGATCGTGAATGGTCACGACCTGCGCCGCCGAGCGCGCCGGCAGCAGCAGCGGATGCGGTGAGTGCGCGATGTCGTACTCTCCGCCGGCGAGCGCTTCGATGGGCGGCCAGCGCAGCCGGTGCCACGCAAAGTTGAGCGCGGCGACGGGCACGCGCCGATCGACGATCCGCACGCCGGGCAGCTCGCTTGCGACGGCTCGCCGGCACCCGATCCTTCCACGAGCTCGAGAACGCCGTAATCTCGTCGCTGCCGGTTCGCGCGAGCGCGCTGGTGAGCTGATGGATGTGTTCGCCGACGCCGGTGCGGGCCCGGAGGGCCGGACGGTAATCGATGACGATCCGCACGCGGCCGAGACTATCACAACCGGACCATATCCTTGCTGGTCAATGGGTTGGAAGGATATACTCTCACCCTTTGGCGCTTTGTGTCGAGAGGAGCCCATCACGAATGAAAATTGCGGTCGTCGGATCAGGCTATGTTGGCCTGGTGCTGGGAGCCTGTCTGGCGGAAAACGGCAACGACGTGACCTGCATCGACAAGGACGCGGCGAAGGTCCGGCGTCTGCGGCGCGGTGTCATGCCGATCTACGAGCCCGGCCTCGAAGAGATGGTCAGGCGCAACCGGGCGGAGAAGCGTCTCGATTTTACGACCGACCTTCCGCGCGCGGTACGCGCCGCGAGCATCGTCTTCATCGCCGTCGGCACGCCGCAGCACGAAGACGGCTCGGCCGATCTGTCGCACGTGCTCGCCGTTGCGCGCGACATCGCGAAAGCGATGAACGGCTACAAAGTGATCGTCGACAAGAGCACGGTTCCGGTCGGTACGGCCCAACGCGTACGCGAGGTCATACGGCGCGAAACCACGCATCCTTTCAGCGTCGTCAGCAACCCCGAGTTCCTGAAGCAGGGGGCGGCGGTCGAGGACTTCCTGAAGCCCGATCGCGTCGTCATCGGCGTCGAAGACGATCGCGCGCGCGAGCTGATGACCGAGCTGTACGCGCCGTTCACGCGCACCGGCGCGCCAATCATGGTGATGGATCTCGCGAGCGCCGAGCTGTGCAAGTACGCGGCGAACGCGATTCTCGCCACACGCATCTCCTTCATGAACGAGGTCGCGAACGTCTGCGAAGCGTTCGGCGCGAACGTCGATCAGGTGCGCAAAGCCATCGGCGCCGATCGCCGCATCGGCTCGTCGTTTCTGTTTCCGGGCATCGGATTCGGCGGCAGCTGCTTTCCGAAAGACATCAAGGCGCTCATCAAGTTTTCCGGCGACAAGGGCTACGATTTCCAGACGCTGAAGGCCGTCGAGCGCGTCAACGAAGCGCAGAAAGTGCGCTTCGTCTCGAAGCTGGAATCACATTTCGGATCGCTCAGAAACAAGACGATCGCGGTCTGGGGGCTGTCGTTCAAGCCGCGAACCGACGACATGCGCGAGGCGCCGGCCATCCCGCTCATCAACAAGCTGCTGCTTGCCCGCGCGCGGGTGCAGGCGTTCGATCCCCAGGCGACGCCTGTGGCGAAGCGGATTTTCGGCAAACGAATCACATTCGCCGATAAGAGTTACAGCGCGTTGAAAGGGGCCGACGCCCTCGTGATTGCCACCGAATGGAACGAGTTCCGCGAGCCCGATTTCGGCCGCATGCGCAAGCTGATGAAGACGCCGGTCATCTTCGACGGCCGAAACATCTATAGCCCGGAGCAGATGAAGGCCCAGGGGTTCACGTACTACTCGGTGGGCAGGTAATGGCAGGGATAAAGGGACAACTCACCAACCCGCTGCTCTCGGTCGTCATGCCCGTCTACAACGAGCGTGACACAATCGAGGGGATGATCGCCCGGGTGCTGGCCGTGCCGGACCTCCGCATCGAGCTGATCGTCGTCGATGACGGATCGAAGGACGGCACGTCGGACATCCTGCGCGAGCTTCAAACGAGATATCCCTTCAAGCTGCTTCAGAAACCCAACGGCGGAAAAGGATCGGCGCTGCGGCTCGGGTTCAAGGAAGTCACCGGCGATCTCGTGGTCATCCAGGACGCCGACACCGAGTACTCGCCCGAGGAGTTCCCGGAGCTGATCGAGCTGATCGTCAAGGGGCGGGCGGACGTCGTCTACGGCTCGCGCTTTCTCGGGCGCCATCGCGTGTTTCTGTTCACGCACTACCTCGGCAATCTGTTCCTCACGTTTCTGACCAACGTGCTCTACAACACGATGCTGACCGACATGGAGACCTGCTACAAAGCGATGCGGATCGAAGTGCTCCGGTCGTTTACGCTCGACAGCAACGGTTTCGGCATCGAGCCCGAGCTGACGGCGAAGATCTTCAAGCGCGGATATCGCGTCTACGAGGTGCCGATCACCTACGACGGCCGTGGCTATGAAGAAGGCAAAAAGATTACGTGGCGCGACGGTGTCGTCGCGCTGTGGGTCCTGCTGAAATACCGCTTTACCGAGTGAACTCGTTCTTCCGGCTCCTTCGGTACGCAAAGCCATACAAGGGCCGCCTGGCCTGGGCGGTGCTGGCGATGGTGATCTATGCCGTCGCGTCGGCGCTGGTCATCTACCTGATCAGGCCCATCCTCGACGAGCTGCTGCCGAACCAGCAGGGGCTCCGCACGATCGCGTTCTCGCTGATCGGTCTGTATTTTCTGAAAGGGGTCGGGTCGTACTTCTCCGGCTACCTGATGGAAGATGTCGGGCAGCGGGTCGTGATGGACGTGCGCGACCAGCTCTACGGACACATTCTCGGGCAGTCGGCGAGCTTCTTCGGGCGCAACGCGGTCGGCCAGCTCCTGTCGCGCGTATCGAACGACGTGGGTCAGGTGCAGCGCGCGGTCTCGGAAACCGCGGGGGATCTGGCGCGCGAAACGCTTGCGCTCATTGGTTACGCGGTCATCCTGTTCTACATCGATCCGCGGCTGGCGCTGGTGTGCCTGACGGGCGCACCCATCCTGCTGTATCCGCTGGTCCGCCTCGGCCAGCGGATCCGGCGCACGGCGCGCCGGAGCCAGGAGGCGCAGGAGTACATGTCGCACGTGGGCGCCGAAACGTTCGCGGCTCATCGCATCGTGAAGGCGTTCGGCGCGGAGGAGCGCGAGACCGGCCGCTTCCGCGAGGCGTTGCAGCGTCTATATCGCACGAACATGCGTGTCGTGCGCGCGCTGTCGCTGATGCCGCCCGCGATGGAGCTGCTCGGCGGCATCGGCATGGCGGCGGCGTTGTGGTACGGCAGCAATGAGATCGCGACCGGCCGCCTGACGACCGGAGATTTCACGACGTTCCTGGCGGCGCATGCTGATGATGTACGCGCCCGCGAAAAAGCTGAGCCGCGTGAATGCGAACCTGCAGCAGGCGATAGCGGCAGCCGAGCGCATTTTCGAGATGCTCGACACGCACACCGAGGTCGCGGAGCCGCCGAACGCCGCAGCCGCTGCCGCCGTTCGCGCAGGCGATTGAGTTCCGCGACGTGACCTTCGCGTACGAGGACGTGCATCCGCGGGCGATTCTCCGCAACGTCACGCTCACGGTGCCGGCGGGACAGATGGTGGCGATCGTCGGCCGCAGCGGCGCCGGCAAGACCACGCTCGTGAACCTGATTCCGCGCTTTTACGACGTCAGCGGCGGCGCGATTACGATCGACGGGCGCGACCTGCGCGAGGTCACGCTGAAATCGCTGCGCGCGCAGGTCGGCATCGTCACGCAGGAGACGGTGCTTGTTCGACGACACGATCGCGAACAACATCGCGTATGGCGCGGCGCAGGCGACGCCGGCGCAGATCGAGGCCGCCGCGCGCGCGGCGCACGCGCACGAGTTCGTGTCGGCCCTGCCCGAGAAGTATCAGACGCGCATCGGCGAGCGCGGGCAGAAGCTCTCAGGCGGGCAGCGGCAGCGGCTTGCGATCGCGCGGGCGCTGCTGAAGAACGCGCCGATTCTGATTCTCGACGAGGCGACGTCCGCGCTCGACACCGAGGCCGAGCTGCTCGTGCAGGACGCGCTGGCGACGCTGATGCTGAATCGCACGTCGTTCGTCATCGCGCACCGCCTGTCGACGATCATGCGCGCCGACGCGATTGTCGTGCTCGAGCGGGGGCGCATCGTCGAGGTCGGACGCCATGACGAGCTGCTGACCCGCGAAGGCGTGTATGCGTCGCTCTACAGGATGCAGTTGCTCGAGACCGAAGCGCGCGAGCGGACGAAAGCCGGTGACGCACCGACAATGATCAAGAGCATGACGGGGTTCGCCTCGGCGACAAAAGAGTCGGAGACCGCGACGATCACCGTGACCATCAGGGCGGTCAATCATCGCCATCTCGACCTGCAGCTTCGCGTGCCGCAGACGCTGGCCGAGGCCGAAGGCCGCATCCGCGCGAGCGTGCAGCGCCGCATCGGCCGCGGGCAGAGTGGAGCTCGCCGTCAACGTGCAGTATCGCCACACGGCCAGCGTCGAGGTGGAGTTCAACGAGCCGCTCGCCGTGGCGCTGTCGGCGGCGCTCGAGACGGCGAGGAGCCGCGGCATTGTTCAGGGCCCGCTGACGCCGGGCGATCTGCTGCGCCTGCCGCAGGCGCTGGCCGTGCGCGAGCGGCCCGTCGAGCGCGACGCGGCGATGGTCGCGCAGCTCGTCGAGATGCTCGAGGCGGCCGTCGAGGAGGCGATTACGCAGCTCGACGCGATGCGCGGCACCGAGGGAGATCATCTGAACGCCGACCTCGAAGTCCGGCGCGCGCTGCTCGGCGGCATGCTCGAGGAGATCGCCGATGCCGCCGATCAGGGCACGGCTCGAGCTGCAGGCGCGGCTGGCGGCGCGCGTGCAGGAGCTCACGGTCGAACGTGGCGGCGGATGCCAATCTCATCGCGCAGGAAATCGTCCGCGTGGCGTCGCGCTCTGACATCAGCGAAGAGATGGCCCGGTTCCGCGCGCACCTCGCGCATTGGAAATCGCTGGCGGACTCGCCTGAGCCGTGCGGCCGGAAGCTGGATTTCCTGCTGCAGGAAATGAATCGCGAGGTCAACACCATCGGGTCGAAGGCCGACGGGCTGCGCGTGTCGAATCTGGTGATCTCCGCGAAGGCAGAGCTCGAAAAGATGCGCGAACAAGTACAGAATGTCGAATAAGGCGTGCTGCTTGCTGTTCATCGTCTCTGCGCCATCGGGCACGGGAAAGACGACGGTCGTCGAGCGGCTGGTCCGGGTGACCGATCGGCTGAAGCTCTCGCGCTCGTACACCTCGCGCGCGCCGCGCGGCGACGAGGTGGATGGCGTGGACTATAATTTTGTCAGCCGCGCCGCCTTCGAGACGATGATCGCGAACGGCGAGTTCCTCGAGTACGCCGACGTGTTCGGCAATCTCTACGGCACGCACGCCGGCGACACCACCCGCTGCCTCGAGAGCGGCGACGATGTGGTGCTGGTGATCGACGTGCAGGGCGCGCGGAAGGTGCGCGCCGTCGGCCTGCCGCACGTCGCCATTTTCGTGCTGCCGCCGTACTACGACGCGCTCGAACACCGGCTGCGCGGCCGCAGCAAGGACAGCGACGAGGCGATACGCAGGCGGCTCGAGGTGGCGCGCGAAGAGGTGTCGGCGTTCGAGGAGTACGATTACGTTGTCATCAACGACCAGCTCGAGTCGTGCGTCGAGCGCATCAGGTCGATCGTGCTGGCCGAGCGCTCGAAGCTGCAGTGCATGCGCCCGCAGGCGCTCGAGGTTCTGCAGACGTTCCACGGGTAGAAACCATGGCCATGATTGCTGTCGGCGTGTGCGGCGGAATCGGCGCCTACAAATCGGTCGAAGTGGTGCGCGGCCTCCAGAAGCTTGGGCACGACGTGGTCGCGGTCATGACGCGCTCGGCGCGGCAGTTCGTCGGCGAGCTCACCTTCGAGGCGATCACGCGGCATCGCGTGCTGAAGAGCCAGTTCGAGCCCGGCGCGAATGCCGACATCGAGCACATCGCGCTCGCATCGAGCATCGACCTGCTCATCGTCGCGCCTGCGACCGCGAACATCCTCGGCAAATTCGCCAACGGCATCGCCGACGACTTCCTGACGTCGCTGTACCTCGCCACGAAGGCCCCGGTGCTCGTGGCGCCGGCGATGAACACGAACATGCTCGAGCACGCGGCCGTGCAGCGGAACCTCGAGGTGCTGGCGGAACGCGGCACGTACTTCGTCGAGCCGGGCGCCGGATATCTCGCATGCGGCTGGATCGGCAAAGGGCGGCTCGCCGAGCCGGCGGATATCGTCGGAGCGGCCGAACAGCTGCTCACGCCGTCGGGCCCGCTGCGCGGCAAGACCGTCATCGTCACGGCAGGGCCGACGCGCGAAGCCATCGACCCGGTGCGATTCGTCGGCAATCGGTCGAGCGGGAAGATGGGTTATGCGCTTGCGAGCGCCGCCCGGAGTCGGGGCGCCAATGTGGTACTCATCAGCGGACCAACGGAGCTCCAGCCTCCTGCCGGAGTCGAGCTGATTCGCGTGACGACCGCCGCGGAAATGCGCGATGCGGTTGTCCCGCGTGCGGCCCAGGCCGATGTCGTCATCATGGCGGCCGCCGTGGCCGACTACGCGCCCGCCGACGCGTCGCGACAGAAAATCCACAAGGACTCGGACACGCTGACGCTGTCGCTGGTGCGTACGCCGGACATCCTGGCGGAGCTGGGACGCCAGCGTGCCGGCGCCGAGCGGCCGCTTCTGGTCGGGTTCGCCGCCGAGACCACCGATGTCGTGGCGAGCGCGCGCCGCAAGCAGCGCGAGAAGCAAGTCGATCTCGTCGTGGCGAATGACGTGTCGCGCACCGATGCCGGATTCGAGGTCGATACCAACGAAGTCACGCTGATCTCTGCCGACGGCGAGGAAACCCTGCCGCTGCAGCCCAAGTCGGCCATCGCCGCTCAGGTCGTTCAGCGGATCGAGAGGCTGCTCACGCAATCGCCGTTCGTCAGTTCGAGCGTAATGTCCGATTACCGCGAGCAGTTTGCAGAGCACCTCAAGTTCTTCGGGGAGCTGGGTGTGGCGGGGTACCGGAAGGATCCGCTTTGGTCTGCCAGAGCAGAGAGCGAAGAGCACAGAGTCGTAGATCGACGAGTCCAGGAGTCCAGAGTCGAAGCCCAGAGCCTGGAGCCTGAGAGTCATCGAGTCACTCGCCGCCATCCGCGAGGACATCGGCGAATGCGTGCGGTGCAAGCTCTGCGCGCTCGGGCGGAAGCAGATCGTGTTCGGCGTCGGCAACCCGAACGCCGATCTCATGTTCGTCGGCGAGGCGCCGGGACGGGACGAAGACATTCAAGGCATTCCGTTCGTCGGCCGCGCGGGCCAGAAGCTGACGCAGATCATCGAGGCCATCGGTCTGAAGCGCGAAGACGTCTACATCGCCAACGTGATCAAGTGCCGCCCGCCGGAGAATCGCAATCCCGAGCCGGACGAAGTGGAGCAGTGCGAGCCGTTCCTCTTCCGCCAGGTCGACACGATCAAGCCGAAGGTGATCGTCGCGCTCGGCACGTTCGCGGCGAAGTCGCTTCTCAAGTCGAACGAGTCCATCTCGCGGCTGCGCGGGCGTGTGTTCGAGTACCGCGGCGCGAAGCTCGTGCCGACGTTCCATCCGGCGTTTCTCCTTCGCAATCCGAGCTGCCGGCGCGAGGTGTGGGAGGACATGAAGAAGGTCCGCGCGCTCCTCAATGGCGAAGACGTGGCCTGATCCGGTGCGGTGGGTCTCGGTCGCTGTTCCCGTTCCATTTCTCGACGTCCTGACATATCAAGTACCTGATGGCGTCGCGCCTCCGCCGCGCGGCGCGCGCGTCGTCGTGCCGCTCGGGAAGCGCGTCGTCACCGGCATCGTCGTCAATCCGGCCGCCACGCTGGATGCGGGGCAGACACCGGCTGACAAGATCAAAAACATTGTCGACGTGCTCGACGATCATGCGTTCCTGCCGGAACCGGTCGTCAACCTCGCGCTGTGGGTGGCCGAGTACTACGCGTGCGGAGCGGGCGATGCGCTCGCAGCGGCCGTTCCCTCGACGCAGGCCCACAAGACGATTCGCATCGCGACGCTGACCGCACAGGGACACGATGAGCAGATCGCGTTGCGCGGCCGGCAGAAGGAAGCGCTGGATATGCTGCGCGGCGCGCCTGACGGAGTGCCGGTTCCCGCGCTCAACGAGAGAGGCATCTCGACCGATGTGCTGCAGCGGCTCGCGGCGAAGGGGCTGATGGCGTTCCGTCATCAGCGCATCGAGCGCGATCCGTTTGCGAGCGGCGTTGCAACCACGGTGCTCAGTCCGTCGGCGGGACGAGTGCTGACCGGCGAGCAATCGAGCGCGTTGGAGGCGCTCGCCGCGGCGGCGGCAACGGAACAGTTTTCGGTGTTCCTCCTGCAGGGCGTCACGGGATCGGGCAAAACGGAGGTCTACCTTCGGCTTGCCGATCTCGTCCTTCGCAGCGGCAGGTCGGTGCTCGTGCTCGTCCCGGAGATCGCGCTGACGCCCGCCGTCGCGTCGGCCTTTCGTGAAGCGTTCGGCGATCGCGTTGCGGTGCAGCACAGCGGCCTGTCCGACGGCGAGCGCTCCGATCAGTGGTATCGCATCCGCCGTGGCGAGGTCTCGGTCGTCGTCGGCACGCGCTCGGCCGTGTTTGCGCCGCTCGAAAAACTCGGCCTGATCATCGTCGACGAAGAGCACGATACGTCGTTCAAGCAGGAGGAGACGCCGCGCTACCACGGGCGGGACGTGGCGGTCGTGCGCGGCCGCAACGAGGGTGCCCTCGTCGTGCTCGGCTCGGCTACACCGTCGCTCGAAAGCAGCCAGAACGCGGCGAGCGCGCGATACACGCGTCTTTTGATGGAGCGGCGCGTGCAGGATCGCCCGCTCGCGTCGGTCTCTGTCGTCGACATGCGCCAGGAATACGCCGAGCATGGCCCCGATGTGATTCTGAGCGGGGCGTTGAAGAACGCGATTGCGACGAGGCTCGAAGCCGGACAACAGTCGCTCATCCTGCTCAATCGCCGCGGCCTGGCGACGGCCGTGTTCTGCAGGCAATGCGGCGGCACCATCGAGTGCCCGAACTGCAGCGTCTCGCTCATCGTGCATTCTGACCGCCTTCGCCAAGCTACGGCGAGTCGCCCGAAGCGTGGCCAGCCACGCGGAGGCGGAGGGCGATCGCCATCGTGCCCGGTGCCATTACTGCAATTACGGGATGCTCGTGCCCAAGGCGTGTCCGGCATGCAAGGGACCGTACCTCGAGCGGCGCGGGTTCGGCACTGAAAAGGTCGCGCACGAAATCGCGGCACTGTGGCCGACGGCCCGCGTGGCACGGCTCGATCGCGACACCGTGCGTCGTAGAGGCGCCGCGGCCGACATTCTCCGATCGATGGCGGCCGGCAGAATCGACGTCCTCGTCGGCACGCAGATGATCGCCAAGGGGCACGATTTTCCTCGCGTGACGCTCGTCGGGGTCGTTTCTGCCGATGTCGGGCTGGGTCTCGCCGATTTCCGTGCGGCGGAGCGCACGTTTCAGCTCCTCACGCAGGTGGCGGGACGCGCCGGGAGGGGAGTCGAGCCCGGCGAGGCGATCGTGCAGACCATCTACCCCCATCACTACAGCATCGAGCACGCGTGCCAGCAGGACTACACCGCGTTCTTCGGCAAGGAGCTCGGCTATCGCCAGGCGATGCGGTATCCGCCGCTGACGGCGATGGTGAACATCATCGTCAAGGGCGCCGATGCGCGCGCGGCGATGACCGACGCAGCCACGATCGCGCAGCACCTGCGCAACAACGCCGACGCCGGGCGGTTCAACGTGCTGGGGCCGGCGCCCGCGCCAGTCGCCAAGCTGCGCGGCGAATATCGCGCGCAGATCTTCCTGAAGGGCAGCCACCGCGCAAGCATGCGCGAGGCGGTGCTCGCGGCGATCGCCGCGGAGCCCGAGATGCGCCGCCGCGTGTCCATCGACATCGATCCGGTCTCGATTCTGTGAGCGGACCACTTTTCACGAAGCCGTCGATGCGGGTTCTGATGTTCTGGGGGGCGCTCGCCGCTTTGAATCTCGCGGCTGGCATCTGTCATCTCGTCGCAGGCACACCGCATGTCCGACCTCGAGAACATGATGCGGTGGGGACATGCCTGGCTCGTCGAGGGACGGAATGTCTACGAGATAGACGGGTGGGCGGTGGCGTACCCGCCGAATGGCGTCGTGGCGCTGTCGCCGCTGGGCCTGCTGCCGCTCGGCGTTGCGCATCCGATCTGGATGCTGCTGAACATCGTGATGGCGATTGCTCGCGCCGTATTGCGCGGCGCGATTCTTCCGGCCGCACGATTCGCTCAGAGTCATTGCGCTGCCTGTCCTGATGTTTCTCTGTTGGGGAGGCGTGCGAACCCTGACGCAGTTCAGTCTGATCACGCTTGTCTTGAGCATGGCGGCGATGATGCTCGCCGATCGCAATCGCGTGGTGAGCGGCGCCTGCCTGGGCCTGGCTCTCATGAAGCCCCAGGTCGCCGTTCCTGTGTTTTTGTGGAGCGTCTTCACACGCCGCTGGACGCTGGTGCTGACCGCCGTGCTGGTGGCCGGAGGCCTTGTTTGCAGTGTTCTGCGTCCGGGCCGACGCTGCATCCGATCCTGGGTCGTCGCCCGTTACGCCGAGATTCTGGCGGCGTATCACACCGGGACGCCATCCTCGCCGGCATCAGCGAGTTCCGGCCGCTCATCTATCAGCTCGTCACCGACGTTTCAATGGTGGATGCGATCGCGAGCTCGATTGCGCTCGGACTATTGGCGGGTATCTGCGCGACCGGATTTCAGGAAGGGGCCGTCAGAAAGCGCGTGCTGTATGCCGCGCCGCCTCTCGTCGCGTGCTGGTCGCTGATGACGTTTTACCACCTCACGTATGGGTTCGTGACTCTGTTGCCGGTGATGATGCTCCTGGCGCTGAACGACACGCGGCGCTCGACCTTGCGACAGGCGCTCTTCTGGATCCTGCAGCTTGGGATGATGTTCGACATCCCCGGGTTGAGCCGCCGCGCCGGCCTCGCTGAGACAGCGCTGTACGTGAACGTCCTGGCGCACGTCGATCGCGCGCTGATGGTGGTGCTCTTCGCAGGTCTTGTCGCCCTGGCGTGGCGTGAAGAGCCGGAGGGTGGCGCGGTGTAACGATAGATCGAGATTCAGACGCGAGATCGTCGAGACTACGAGCGCGCAAGTACTCTGTGCGCCACGTGGGCAGCGTCAGTTCCGCAGTCAGAGTCGTCGACTCACGTGAGTGCGCGCGTGACTCGCTGCGCGGCCGTAGCGCGACGTCGATGCGGTGCTCTGCGGCTCCGTGTTACGAGGACATGCTTCACTGCTCGAGAATCCGTGCAGCTCGTAATCAGCTGATCTGCGTTCTGCTCGATGACCTGGCGCAGGCGCGGCGGATAGTCCTTCTGAGCCGCGAGAAACGACGTGACCGTCTGAGCCGCGGCGGTGGAGTTGTGGCCGCCGAGCACGGCGTTCGTCCAGTCGAGCGGAAAGAAGATGTCGCCGGTCCGCTGAATCTCCTGCAGCATCTCGAGGCTCGGCTTGATGTACCGCTCGGCATGGCTGCGGCGCAGTCGGGTGATTCAGGAATCGCAGCCCGTCGGAGACCCATCGCTCCTGCTGCGCGGTTCTCGGCGCGCGCGAGGCTGGCGAAAAACTCGTCGCGCTTCTGCGCGTCGGGCGACAGCGCGGGCATGACGAACGCGAAGCGCGCCTTCCGGTCTGGATTGGCAATGCGCGCGTGCTGCTCCGCGAGAATCGCGTCGGCGCCGGCCACGTGGCGCAGCGCCAGTTCCTGCGCCATCTCGATGAAATCGTTTTCCGCAAACGTCAGCCCCGGCGATCTGCTCCTGCCGCCGCCACACCCGATCGAGATAGGCGATGCCGTCTGGCGTAGTGACCGTCCGCCGGAAGGCGGCAAAGTACGCCGACTTCAGCGACGTCGTCGATGCGCGTGCGATGCCCGCGCGCAGCGTCTGCTCGAGACGGCCGGCGAGCGGCCGCGCGCTCGGCGTCCGAGAGATAGCGCCAGAACGCGTCGTGCGTGTAGCGCAAGGATTCGCTCGACGTTCAGCTCTTCGCGCTCCAGCGGCAGCGTCCGCAGCGCCAGATCGAACATCTGCCGAGGCTCGGTCTTCCCTTCGAGCATGTCGTCCCACAACGTGACCCAGGCGATGCCGCGCGTCAGGCCATCGCCGATCTCGCTGAGATGATTCAGGAAGAATTGCCGGCTTCTATCGTCGAGCACGAACAGCCCGTAGCCGGTCCCTTCGCCGTTCGCGAGGACGTAGTTCGGCAGCGGCAGATCCCCGACCCGCGGCACTTCTACCGATGCCCCGTCCATCTTCACGGCCGTGATGCGCGCGCCATGCTCGTATCCGAGAGCGACCTGGAGCTGCTGGTTCCATCGGAGCGATCGGCCCGCGCGGATCCGATTGCGTGAAAGTAAGCCGCGACACCTTGCCGTTCGCGGTCTCCAGGTTCGTCGCGATCGTCGGCCGTCCCGGCTCGCTCCACCCACGCGCGGCTCCATGCCGCGAGGTCTTCGCCGGTGCGCGCGTCGAGGATCTCGATGAGATCGGTCCATGTCGCGTTCCGAAACGCAAAGCGGGTGAGGTACTCGCGCAGTCCGTCGCGCAGCTCGTCCGGCCCGAGCATCTGCTCGAGCTGCCGCATGACGATCGGGCGCCTTCTGGTAGATGATCGGCCCGTAGAGGCTGCCGGCGTCTTTCAGGTTGTCGAGCGGCTGTCGAATCGGGTTCGTGCCGGCCGTGCGGTCGACGTCGTACGCCGAGGGATAGTGCTGCAGGAAGAAGCGCAGCTCGTGGTCGATGTCGGGAAACGTCGGGTTGACGATCTTCGCCGCCATGAAGTTCGCAAACACTTCCTTCAGCCACACGTCGTCGAACCACTTCATCGTGACGAGATCGCCGAACCACATGTGCGCCGTTTCGTGCGCGATCAGGTTCGCGCGCCTCAGATGCTCGTTCTGCGTCGCCGTCTTGTCGAGCAACAGAAACGGCGCGTTGTAGAAAATGGCGCCGGCGTGCTCCATGCCGCCGAACTGAAACGCCGGCAGCAGCACGAAGTCGAGCTTCTGGAACGGGTACTTCCGATCGGTGTAGGTTTCGAGCCAGTCGATCGCCTGCTGATGGAGGTCGAAAATCGCCTCGCGGTTGGCCGCGACCTTTCGCCGCGTCGGTTTCGCGGTGGTACATGTGAAACGCGCGGCCGTTCCGCTCGCCGCGCTCGACCGAAAACTTGCCCGGCGGCGAAGCCGAACAGATATGTCGGCAGCGCCGCCGTCTGGCCGAACCGCACCGTCGCGCGATCGCCCTGCTGTCTCGCGGCCGATCTCCGGCGCGTTCGACACCGCGGCCCATGCGGCGGGAATCTCGAGCGAGAGCGAGAGCGAGCCTTTGATGTCGGGCTGGTCGAAGCACGGAAAGGCCTGCGACGCGCGCGCGGGCACGAACAGCGAGTAGAGAAACTCGTCGTGGCGATTCAGCGCCTCGTCGCCCGCGGTAAAGGCGATCTCGACGAGGTTCTCGCCGCGCTTGAGCGACTCCGCCGGAACGACGAGATGGCCGTGTTCGGAGCGGATGGCAACCGCCTGGCCGTTGGCCGTGACTGACGAGACCTTCTCCGCGGGCTGCGCAAAGTCGAAAATCAACGGCGCGCGATCGGCGAGGACCAGGCGGACCGCCGACGGTGCCGCGCACCGGCTCGTCTTTCTTCGACGGGATGCTCAGCGACAGCGCGTATCGGACCGAACTGATGTTGGCCGCCCGCTCAGAGGCGAGCGTCTGAGAAATCCCTTCGGTGGGCGGCGTCACGGTTACAATTCGAGAACCCATACGTTGAGCGAGCCACCACGCGGCGGGCACACAGAGCGCGACCGCCGCCACGACAATCCATTTGCGCGACATGAGTCCGTGCGGCCAATGATACTGCGGACGGCAGGGTCAGGTCTGCGCCGCGCTGTCTGCTGATCGTCATCATCGCGGCCTGTGCGGCGCCGCCGCCGCCGCCTGCCGTTCGTTTCACCGTCCCCATTCCGGACGATCGCATGCTCAGCTCGTTCGCGGTCTCGCCGACTGGCGAGCGGCTCGTCGTATTCGGCAGAAAGCGCGGCGGATGGACGCACGGCGCTTGTTCGTGCGATCGCTTGCGTCGGAAGCGCGCGGCCGATCAGGAACTGCCCGGACACGATCGGCGCAACGACGCCGTTCTTCTCGCCCGGACGGCTCGTCCGTCGCGTATTTCGCTGCGCGGCGCGATCTGGCGCATGCCGGTCGTCCGGCGGCGAAGCTCCGACTCGTGTCGCCGATGCGCCGATCGAGTCTGCCGGCGGCACATGGACCGACGACGGCCGCATCGTCTTTGCGCCGCTCGATACAGGACTGATGGCTGTCTCCGCCGGGCGGAGGCACGGCCACACGCTGACCGAGTTGAACGCCGCAGACGATGAGCTCGAGCATGGGTGGCCGCACGCGTTGCCCGACGGATCGATCGTGTTCACCGTTCGCAGCGCGGCCGCGACCCGCATCTCGAAGTGCTCTCGCCGAAAGGAGAGCGCACGCGGCTGCGCGTGCCGATCATCGGCCAGGCGCAGTTTGTCGAGACCGGACACCTCGATCTACAGCTTCCTCGGCAATCTCATGGCGGTGCGGTTCGATCTCGACGAAGCGCGAGACGACGGCGTTCCCGCGGCCATCGCGAAAGGCATTCAGACCTCGACCGGGTTCGGCGCGCTCGGGCGATCGGGTTTCGCCGTTTCGCGAACAGGCACGCTGGTGTGGCTGCGGGCCGGGGCCGACGAAGGGAAGAGCCGGCTCGTTCGAGTCGCGCGGGATGGCAAAGTATCGCCCCTCGCGGCGCCGACCGATGTGCTGCAGACGCCGCGACTGTCGCCCGATGGCCGCCGGCTCGCCGTCGTCGCGAGGTCCGGCGTGATGACGCGAGAGATTCGCGTGCTCGATGCGGCGCAGCCCGATCGCGTCACGCTGACGATTCAGGGCGGCGACAACCAGTCGCCGGCCTGGATGGACAGCCGCCGTCTCACGTTCGGGTCGAACCGCGACGGGCTTCAGAAAATCTACGTCGTCTCGGTCGATCAGAAGCGGCCGCCGGTGCCGCTGTTTACGGCCGACGCGACCACGGCGCGCAATCCCGCGAGCTGGGCGCGCGAGCGTCTGCTGGCGCTCTACGAGATCGAGCCGGCGCGCGGTCGCAACGTGCTCGTGTACCGCATCGGCGAATCAATCGCGCCGGTCGCCGCCACCGGCGCGAACGAGCGCTCGCCAGCGTCTCGCGCGACGGCCGATGGATCGCGTACGTCTCCGACGCGTCGGGACGCGACGAAGTGTATGTGGCGCGACTCGATCGCAGCCGGCGAGGCGATGCAGGTGACGAAGACCGGAGCGACCGAGCCTGTCTGGGCGCGCGAAGGACTGTTTTACCGCGAAGGCGAGAGCGTGATGCTGCGCGCGCTCGAGAGCGGAAAGCTTGGGTGAGCCGCGGCGATCTCTTCGACGGACACTTCGAGCGCGATCCCGGCGTCGAACCTCGCGTCGTACGACGTCGATCCGCAGGGCCGGTTTTTCATCATGTTGAAGAGCGCATTGCAGCCGCGCGAGTTGCGGGTGGTGAAGAACTGGGGGAGGAGTTGCCTAGGTTCCGGTTCCAGTTCAGGTTCTGGGTTCGTAGCGTCCTGATTCTAGAGCTCTACGTTCCTAGCGCCTCCACTGTGCCGACCTCGGAACCTACTTGTCTGTCTTCAGCAACATTCCGCGCGCGCGCAGGTCCGGGCGCCGCACGCTGACTTCGGTCTTTGACGGCGGCACGAGCCGGCTCGGCCTCGCGTACGTCACGCGATACTGATTCGACAGTTCCGTCGCGAGCTGCCGCGACTTCAGCTCGAGGCCGGTCGGCAGCAGCACTTCGTCGAAGCGTCCCCCGGTTTCGGACGTGCCCTTGCTGACGACGATCTCGCGCCCCTGTCCGCCGATGGCCGCAGCCCACCTGCACGACGTGCAGCGATGCGCCGCCCGCGCGAAAGAAGCGCAGCACTTCGGTGTACTGGCGGTAACTCATTTCGGGTCCGACGCCGGTGATGACCGCGATCGCCGAGCGCCACATCGTCCGCTTCGCGAGCCCCTGCGACGTCTCGGCGATGCCGTCGAGCAGATAGTTGGCCGCCTCGTACGCGAACATGTTGTCGGCGGCTTTGCGCAGCGCCGCGCGATCGGTCGTGTAGCCGACGACAATCGTCGGGCGCTCGGCGAGCGTGATGAGCGCGAGCTGCACGTCTTCGCGCGTCGCGTCGATGAACGCCGTCACCGCCTTGCGCAGCAGCGACAGCCTGGGACGCATCGACGCGCTGTTGTCGACGAGCAGCGCGATCTGCAGCGGATCGTTGTCGCGCGCCACGCGCAGCACCTCGCGCGCCTGGCCGTCTTCGCGGACGATGAAATCCTTCATCGTGAGGTCGAGCACCGGCGCGCCGTCCCTGTCGACGACGCTGGTGTAGATGACACGCTCGTCGGCCTGGGCGGAGGCGGACGAGGCGGCCGCGAGCACCGCGAGCGCGAGAAGAATGCATGCGCATAAACACGAAAGGGGCAAGCGGGTAGTTTACCCCGTGCCCCTTTCCATTACGTCCTACCAGCTACGAGCTACCAGCTACCAGCGCTACCGCTTCCAGGTATAGAGCATGCCGACGTAGATGCGATGCGCGCCGCGGCTCTTCGATTTCGCGAAGAAGGCGGGCGCATCGCTGTTCGAGTTGACGAACAGGTAGCGGTAATCGACGCGGAAGCCCCAGTTCGGCGCGTCGGCGCCGCGGAACAGCTTGACGCCTGCCGCCGATGTTCTCGGCGATGAACATCTGCGTTCCCACCGTGTCGACGTCGTAGCCGAACACCTTGGTCGGCACGCGCGGCGACAGCGCGACGGCGCCGATGCCACCGGTTATGTAAATGGGCGCGCGCTTGCCTGTGGTGCCGCCGGGAAAGAAGACGACGTTTCCGGAGTAGCTCCATACCGTCGGCATCTGGTTGTGGATGAGCTTCGCGTTGTTGAACATGACGTCCTGCGCCCAGCCGACGCTGCCGGTGAACTCACCTTCGATCGCCACCGCGTTGTTGAAGTAATAGGTCAGACCCGCCGCCGGCGGTGTAAACGTTGAAGTTCACTTCCTTGTTGTCGTCGCCGCCGACGAAGAACGTGCCGCCGCCGGGAAAGCCGCCGATTTCGACCTTCCCCGCACCGATCGTTGCATCCTGCGCCGACGCGACCGAGGATCCTGCGAGCAGGATCAGCGCGGCAAAGAAGCTCTAGAGCCACGAATCATTACCATCCTCCTCCAGACTGTTTTTAAGGAATAGGCCGGAAAACGACTGTATTTTGGTCGAACGGCGTGGAGTCTACCATAACTCTGCCGTCAGGATGCGGATGTACTACCGGCCGAGCAGTTCTGTCGGCTCGATCGGGTTTGGCGTAAAGCAGAGGACGAACATCGACCAGCGCCAGCGACCGCCAGCCAGATGCGCGTGCGGTCGAGCGGGATATCTTCGTCGATGGTGCGCGGATGGCGCGGTCCCATGGCGAGCGTCATCGCCACCAGCAGGAACGTCCACACGAGCCAGCTCGTCGAAAAAAACGTCAGCCCGATCGCGACACCAGATCGACGCCAGCGTGACAGTCGTCGATCGCCGTCCGAGCACCGCGTAGGAAATGTGGCCGCCGTCGAGCTGCCCGATGGGAAACAGATTCAGCGCCGTCGCGAGCAGGCCGAACCACGCGGCGAACGCCATCGGATGCAGGTTCACCGAGTACCCGTCGGGAATCGATCCCCACGTCAGCCAGGTCGCGGCTCGAAAGAGCAGCGGCTCGCCGAGATGAAAGCCTCGACAGGTTTTCGGGTACGCGCACGACCGGCGACATCGCGATGCCGATGAACAGCGCGGGCACCGCGAACACGAAGCCGGCGAGCGGGCCCGCGATGCCGATGTCGAACAACATGCGCTTGGTCGGAATCGGCTCGCGGATCCTGATGAACGCGCCGAGCGTGCCTGTCAGCACGACCGGCATCGGAATGAAGAACGGCAGCGAGGCGTCCACCTGATAATATCGGCACGCGAGATAGTGGCCGAGCTCGTGCGCGCCGAGAATCAGCAGAATCGTCGCGCTGTACCAGAGGCCCTGCAGCAATCAGCGCGGTGCTGATGGTGACCGGCTGGCGTCCGAAATCGGACGCGTATCCGAGCGTAGTGCTCGGCGCCCACCAGCGTCGTGCTCGCGAGCGTCAGCACGAACAGCGTCAAATGCAGCCAGCGGCGGTCCTGGAACTTGCGCGGGGACGTATAGGTGACGGGGAGCGGCGGCTCCCCTCGACCAAGCTCGGGGCAGGCGGAAACGGATCGTGCACGCGCGGGCTTTCGGCTAGCTGATATTCTGGAGATCTTTGCCGGGCTTGAAGCGGATGGTCCGGCCGGGCGGGATGCGGACTTCCTTGCCGGTCCGTGGGTTGCGCCCGATGCCGCGCTTGCGCGGCTTGACTTGGAACACCCCGAAGCCGCGGAGCTCGATGCGCTCGCCCCGCTGCATCGACAGGCGCATCGCGTCGAACACCGCGTCGACGGCCACCTCGGCCTTCACCTTGGTGATGTCGGCGATCTTCGAAACCTCGTTGACGATGTCGACCTTGATCATGCTTAGGCTCTCCTGCGGGGTTGTAAATATATTAAGAAACAACCACTTACGCTGTCAAGGTATCGGCTAAGTGGGCTTTCGACTTCATACATGGCTTCCAAACAGCTCCCCGCCGTCGTCCTGGTCGGTCGCCCGAATGTCGGGAAATCGACACTTTTCAACCGCGTAGCCGGCACGCGCCGGGCCATCGTGAATCCGACGGCCGGCACGACCCGCGATGTCATCCAGCAGCCCGCCGACTGGCGCAACGTCCCGTTCCTGCTGACCGACACGGCCGGCATGTTCGGCCAGAGCGAGGATCCGCTTCAGAAGCAGGTGCTCGAGCATGGCTGGCGCGCGCTCGAAAATGCCGCCGCTCTTCGTGTTCGTCGTCGATGGACGCGAGGGGCTGGTGCCGGCCGACCTCGAAATCGCCGAGGCCGTTCGCGCGAAAGGGCGGCCGGTCATCGTCGCGATCAACAAGGCCGACGACAAGCGCGCGAAGGCGGGCGCGCTCGATTTCTACGAGCTCGGATTCGAGCCGGTCATGGAGATTTCCGCCGAACACGGGCTGGGCATCGGCGATCTGCTCGACGAAGTCATCGAGCGGCTGCCCGAAGCGAAATCGGAAGAGCAGAAAGCGGAAGAGCCCGAGCCGCGCATTGCGATTGTCGGCCGCCCGAACGTGGGGAAGTCGTCGCTCGTCAATCGCATCCTGCGCGAGGAGCGCATGCTCGTCAGCGATGTCGCCGGCACGACGCGCGATTCCGTCGACACGAATTTCCGCTGGCATCAGCGCCAGTTCCGCATCGTCGACACGGCCGGCATCCGAAAGCCGGGGCGCGTGGCGCGCGCCGGGCGCGGTCGAATCGGTCAGCGTGCTGCTGGCGAGGCGCGCGATTGCCGATGCCGACCTCATCGTGCTCGTCATCGACGCGACGCTTGGCGCGGCCGATCAGGACGGCGCGATTGCCGGCGAGGCGGAGCGCGCGGGGCGCAGCGTCATCATCGCCGTGAACAAGTGGGACCTGATGAAGGGCGAGGGCCAGGATTTTCTCGAAGGCGTTCGACGACAAGCTGCGCTTCAACCTGAAGTTCCTCGATTTCGCGCCCATCGTGCACATCTCGGCGCTGACCGGCGAGCGCACGCCGAAGCTGCTGGAGGTGGTCGACAAGGTGATGGACGAGCGCACGCGGCGCATTCCGACGCCAGAGCTGAACCGGTTTCTGCAGGAAGTGACGGCGGCGCATCCGATGCCGAGCCCGGGCAAAACGGCGGTGCGGATTCTCTATGCGCGCGCAGGTCGGCGTGGCGCCGCCGACGTTCGCGCTGTTCACCAACGTGGCGACCGAGCTGCATTTTTCCTACGAGCGGTTTCTGAAGAACCGCTCCGCGAGAAGTTCGGATTCTCTGGGCACGCCGATTCGGCTGCAGGTTCGAAAAGAAAACGCTGACCGACAACGCTAACCACGAACCACCGACCCTGTTATACTCCGCGCAACTTGCAGCAAACAGGACTGTTTGTGGCTGACGTCGAGATTCCCAAGCGCGCGCTCTTCAAGGCCTCGGAAGTGTGCGAGATCGCGGGCGTCCAGCCCTACGTGCTGCGATCGTGGGAGTCGGAATTCCCCGATCTCGGCGTGTCGAAATCCGCCGGCGGCCCGCGCATCTATCGGCGCGCCGACGTCGAGCGCGTGCTGCGCATCAAGCAGCTGGTGTTCGCCGACGGCCTGACGCTGGCCGGCGTGCGCCGGCGCATCGACGAAGAGGCGCCGCCGGTTCTCGAAGAGGCGATGCGGCGCCCATCAAGGAGCTGCTCGGGCGCAACGCGAAAGAGCGGCTCGCCGAAGTGAAGCGCGGGCTGATGAGCATCCTCGAGATGCTCAACGCGCGGCCCGGCGAATGCCCGCGTGTACGCGCCCTCCGCCTCCACGACCGCGCGCTCGCCGCTCCCGCCAAGCGCAAGCAACGGCTCGCGGCCCGCAAAGCCGCCCGCACCGCAAGAAAGCGCCGCTCGCCGCGAAGCCACCAGCCATAAGCGTCGACGTTAACGTCGATGAGCCAGTCGACGGTATTCTGTGACCAGATGGAACTGTCGACCATCACGGCGCGTCATCCTCGGCGTGCTGATGCTCGGGATGGCGGGCCTGCTGGCCGAGCTGTCGCTGCATCGCGCACTACGAAGATGCCGACGCAGTGGATTCCGCTCGCGCTGCTCGCCGCCGGACTCGTCGCGCTCGCCCTCGATCTTGTCCTTCGCGCGAGGCTGGACGCAGCTGCTGATTCAGCTGACGATGGTGCTGATCGTGGCGGCGGGAGTGCTGGGAGTATATTTCCATTTTCACGGCAGCCGGGAATTTCAGCTCGAGATGGATCCGCAGATGCGCGGCACCACGCTGGTGTGGCACGTGCTGCGGGCGAAATCGCCGCCGACGCTGGCGCCCGGCTCGATGGTGCAAATGGGAATTCTGGGTCTCGGCTATGCTTATCTAAGGAGGACATGATGAAACTAGGTGCGATAGGTGCGTTAGCGTGCGATAGGTGCGATAGGTGCTGGTGCGTCGTGCTGCGTCGCCGCTCCGGCGTCTGCGCAGGTCGGCAAATCGCTCGGCGTCGTCGACGCGAACACGGCCACCGAGCAGGTGCTTGCTGGCGACGCCGAACATGAGCGCGCCGGTCGTGAAGGCGCTCATCGCCGCGCGTCCGTTCAACAGCATCGTCGACCTGAACAAGTTCCTGCTGAGCCAGAAGCTGACGCAGGAGCAGGCGAACCAGTTCTACGGCAAGGCGTTCGTGCACGTGAACCTGAACACCGGCACGGCCGAGGAGATCATGCTGATTCCCGGCGCCGGCAAGCGGATGGCGCACGAGTTCGAGGAATATCGCCCGTGGCGCAACTGGGCGCAGTTCCAGAAAGAGATCGGCAAGTACGTCAACCAGCAGGAAGTCGCGCGGCTCGCGCAGTACACGTTCATTCCCATCAACATCAACACGGCGAGCGATGCCGACATCCAGACCATTCCCGGCGTCGGCGCGCGCATGCTGCACGAGTTCAAGGAATATCGCCCGTGGAAGTCGATCGAGCACTTCCACAAGGAAATCGGCAAGTACGTCGACGACAAGGAAGTGCGGCGGCTGGCCAGGTACGTAGTGATTCAATAAGTTCGTGATTGTCCGATCGGTCAGGAGTGAGCCTGGCTGCCAGTGGCCGAAGCGTCTGCATCGGCGCCGCCGCTGAAGGACCGTTCGACCGTCCGCTGCCGCACCGTCATGGTGATGTTCATCGTGAAGAGCATCATCGCCATCACGCCCAACGGCCCGGACCAGGCGATGAGATTCCATGCGTGCCGCCCACATGCCAAACCCGATCGTTTCTTCCAGCGCCCGGACCAGCATGCTCGCGTTCAACAGGTAAACGCAGCATCGTGCGCGCGCGGGCTCCACAGCGGCTGCCCCTGAACTTCGGCACGACGTGGCTTGCACGCCCAACACCATCTGCGCGGCAAATCCGAACGTCAGCGCATGGCGCGCGAAGTCATAAACCAGCATCGACTCGGCATCGCCGGTGAATACCCGAACGAATGTTCATCCGGTGCCCAGCGCGAGGCCGATAAACAGCCATGACCAGGCGCCGAACACATATTTCTGCCAACCGTCTTGTGGTCTCATACGGCGCAGCCGAGGAGCGGTCCTTGCCGCGTGAGCAGGCGAGGCAGCGGTGAC
The DNA here is from genome assembly GCA_963787755.1 of Vicinamibacterales bacterium. Taxonomy (GTDB): domain Bacteria; phylum Acidobacteriota; class Vicinamibacteria; order Vicinamibacterales; family JAMQPK01; genus JAMQPK01. The sequence continues at coordinate 63,930 of CAWBEG010000005.1, read as the reverse complement.
GCGATCGACAGAGGTGATCAGCAGGATCGCTCCCGCGGCGCGAATGTCACCGAGTATTTGCGAGTCGGAATTCGGTCATGCGCCGATGACCCAGGCCGCGGCGCCAATCTGATAAGCCATGAACACTCGCAATTCCAGTTGGGGCCAGCGTGGTTGACAGCCGAGAAATATCGCAGGATTCGTCGTTAAATTCCGAAGATTCATCAGCTTATGAAGCCAAATATTCGCCGTCGTTCACAATACGCTATGTCACGTCACATCTCCTGTGATGGCGGTCGTCATTGCAAGCATCTATGCCATCACCAGCCAGCATGTGTCTGCCGCGAACCATGGCGAAACGGTTCGCGTGGCAGAAAGTGCCGGCGCGAAGCGTGCCGAGTACCACCGTACCAAACAGGATCGCCGCAATCAGCAGCGAGGTGTTTCCGCTATCGAAACGCACGCGTCGCCGGCGCCTCATGAAAAAAGCTGCATGCGATCGCGACGACGCCAGCCACTTGAGCCAGAACGACCAGGCAACGAGTCGCGCGCGTTGCAACGTGCCGCCGATGAAGCGGAAGCATGTGATAGGTAATTCCCATGATGAAGAGCGCCATGAAGCCGAAGACCTGCATGTAATCATGCGCCCACACCGATGGTCTTGGCAGCGTACCGAGCCCCCAGCCGGCAGTGAGGCGGGCGCGATTGATCATCCCGCAGCGTGGCGTCCCACGTGAGCGTGAGAGAAGCGAGCCGATGAAGAACGGGACGAAGACGCGCGCTGGGGTTGTCATATACTTCCAACTGTGAACGGCGCGGTCCTATGAGGATGACGTGCGTCATACCCGCCCACTCCATCAACTATATATTCGCGCGACTCGTGAATCCGCATGCGACCGCCAGAGGGATGAAATCGACGTCAACAGGGCAAATGTCGAAAGTGCCGATGCCATCTGTGGAACTACCAAGAGCCCGCAGCCAGCTCTCACCGTCGGTACCAAACACGTGCGGTGAGCCCGCGAGCATCAAGCGTCAGTACCCTGCACAAGGTCGATCATATTACCGAACACTGACAGAAACAGCACACGGGCACCATCGGTGCCTGATGCCCATACCGCGACTGACAGTATGACCGCGTCATAAAGAATCAACGCAACGAATCACACGTACGCCGCAATGCCCATTGCCGAACTTCGGCGTGAATATGGTCGCGACGATCAGCGCGGCATCGACAGGAACGCGATCTCCGCGACCAGGCACGCGCCGATAAGGACGCCAAATCATCGCTCCATCGTTCGTGCCGATAAGAACCATATTATTGTTCCTCCTGTTCCGAAGTCTGCAATCACTGAGATCGACAAGGCGGTGGTCTGGCCGAGTCATCTGCCGACGCAAGTGCTGTCAGACGCGACACCGGTCGCGACAAGAGGAAACCGGTCGCTTCGTCTGTTGCGGCGCCTGTGACGCCAATCAGTAAGGCAGCCAGCGGGAACCCAGCGTCAGCGCCAGCGGAAGCACGGCGACCGTGAGTCTCGGCGAATCCTTCGGGTGCGCTCGGTTTTGCCGATGATACCCGATGCATATGCCATCGCGAATCTCATCAGCGCTACGCCACTGTGAGCCGACGTTTCCACCAGACCCGCTCGGTGGCCATGTTTCCATGCGCGCGATCGTGTAGCAAAGGACGTGGTCATCGTGTCTTCGCGAACGTGACTATCGCCGGCCACTGGGGTGCCTGTTCATCGCGATCGGCGGTCCGCGCCTCGCTGCGGTCGCGAAGGCGAGAACGTCATAGTCCATTCGGCGTTTCGTGGAGCTGATTGTGCGAACGATGTGGCGTCGGTCGTTGCTGATGTGCCAGAAACGAAGCCGGACGGACCGGTTCGGCGCCATTGTGTTGCGCGTCAGTGTTGCGGCGAGGGCATCCATGTCGTCGAAAACTGTGTCGAGCGGCGTGGGCCGATACTGTGCGGCGTTGGCGTCGTCAGAATTAACATACCGGAGCGCGCGCAGTTCAGCGATCCAGTTGAATCGTCTAGGCCCGAGGCGGGCGGCGTGCGACTGGCGAGTAGCGCATAGCGATCGACGCTGTGAGGCGGCGCCGACCTCATCATGATGTTCCTCCCGTCGAGCCGTTCGAGCGCGAGCGCAAGCGGGCTCTCGGCGCGGAACTGTGACACGCGCCTCGTGTTCGAGCCGCCGACATCGCTCCTGACGTCACGATCCGGACAATGCGCCAGGCGGTCGCGGCTCGGCGATGCGCGGGCGGCGCCCCGGCGAAGAGCAGAGCGACTGACGACTCGGCTCTGGCCGTCGACGGCGATCCAGAGGTGGTGGTCTTGCCTCTGCGCGACGTCGTGCGACGACGGATGCGTCCATCGTGCAGCGTCGTCATTCGTCGCTCAGCTCATTCAGAGTCCGCCGTGGCGTGCGTCGTGAACAGCAGCGTATGCCCATCGTTTCGTCGCGGTGCTTCGAACGCGTCGAAACGAGAATCCAGCGACGCCATCGGGTCGAGGCTGACTGAAGCTTCGTCGAACAGATATGAGATCGACGGCTGGCAGGAACGCAACCGCCATCGCCAGGCGCTGCCGCTCTCCGCCGGACAGCTGCCCGACGTTCCGATCCTCCAGCCCGCGAGGCCGCACTCGACTGAGCTCGCGGTCGACCGCGCTCGTAGCCGTGCCGCGCAGCCGCGCGACGACCGCGAGAGCTCTCGCGAACCGTCAGGGTGCGCGGGAAACGCCGACTTCTGCGGCAGGTAACTCAGACGTGCGGCGGGGTCGCAACGAGCCGGATGTACATGTCGATGCCGGCGATGAGATGCGGCCGCTCGTCTGATGCGCCAGCCCGACGCTGCAGCGCAGCGTGGTCGTCTTGCCGGAGCCGTTCGCGCCGAGCAGTGCGAGGCTTTCGCCACGCATCTACCCCGAGATTGAGGCCGTCGAGACACGGCGACGCGTGCCGAAGGTCTTCTGAAGTCAGACCAGTTCGATCATGCCGTCAGCTTCCTCGCATATGCCGTGCAGAACGGAGAAGGCGAACAGACCGGCAAGATCGACCGGCAACGAGGCATACCCGTCGGGCCCGGCGGCGGCGTGTGGCCGTCAGCGGGTCAGCGCCAGCTGGACGGAATCGATCGCATCGGGAGGGACGGCACGCTGCGAGCGGCGAGCTCCAGGGCGGCCGCGGCGGGGCTCTGCAGAAAGATGCGCGCCGCTGGTTCGTGCCCTCGATGCGTTCGAACGCGCCCAGCAATGGATGCGGCGTGTCGCCGATGCCGTCGCCGTCGAAATCGAAGCCGCGGTAGCGGCTCCAGTAGTTGCCGCGGCCGTTGACGCTCCAGCGCGTGCCGGCTCGCGGCCGCTCAGCACCAGTCGCTCCAGTTGTCCACGAACTGGTTGCCGCTGAAGGCGTTGCGCTCGGCGCTGGAGAACAGCACGCGCCGCGGTGTCGTTGTTGCGGAACACGTTGTCGATGAATTGATTCGCCGACGATCCGTCGAGCAGCAGCCCACGCGCGTTCCCGGCGATCTCGTTGCCGGCGACGATCGAGTCGTCGCAATCCTTCAGCGTCAGGCCGACGCCGGGCACGCCGCGATTGCGCGCGATCCGGTTCCGCTCGACGGTGATGCGCCGCGAGTTCATGATGTTCGCGCCGACCAGCCGAGTCGCTGAACAGGTTGTCCGCGATGACGGTATCGTCTGAAAACATGTCGTGCAGCCCGTAGCGCGAATCGGACACGATGTTGTCCGTCGCCCGGCCTCGCGGCGCGTATTGGAAGTAGATGCCGTCGCGCTCGCCCGACATGCGATTGCGCGCGACGGCGGTTGCCGGCGCGCGCGATACAGATAGATGCCGTCGCCGCGCCGCCCGAACGGCAGATCGCGAAGGCCCTCGATTGTCGTTGTCGGTGATTTCGTTGCCGCGCCGCGTCGCGACGACGACCCCGTAGAAGACGCGGCGCATCCGGTTGCCGACGATGCGGTTGCCGCTCGACGCGACCTGGACGGCGGCATCCATCTCGTTGGTCTGGCCCGTGCCGCTGTTCCCTCGATCGCGAATCCACGCAGCTCGCAGCCCGGCGCCGCGATCGTGACGACCGTCCCGAGCCCGGTGCCGAAGAGCGATCGGATTGCCCTCGCCGACGATCGACAGCGTCTTGTCGAGCACGAGATCCTCGCGGTATACGCCGCCCCGGACGCGGATGACGTCGCCGGCCGACGCGCGCCGCGATCGCCGGCGCGATCAACGGGAAATCCGCGCCCGGCCCGCCGACGGTCCACGTCCGCGCGTCGCCGGCGCGCGCGGCCGCGAGCAGCAGCACGACGAGGAGCGGAACGGCACGCATCAGGCCGCCGCCTTTCGAGCGCCGGCGATGGAGCAGCGCCGCCGCGACGACGAGCAGGCCACCGCCGAGATGCGGAAACGACCAGACCGTGAAGTTGCCGACCTTCACCGGACCGACGAGCGGCGGCGTAAAGTCGCTGCACCGCGCGAATCGGCGCATTCGCATCGCGCTCGTGGCCGACCCGGTAGAGCCGCGCCTGGACCGCGGCCGCCGACGACCACCAGGAACGCCACGACGATGCCGGCACAGGCGACGCGATACACGTGGCCGAGCCGCCGCTCCCGACGAAAGCCGCCGACGAAGCAGGATCACGATCAGGCCGCAATGGCATGGATAGCGCACTCGAGCTCCGGCAGCGCCGTCGGAAACCGGACGCCGATGTACTGCTGCAGCGTCTCGACCTCGTGCACGTCGCCCGACGATGCCCTGCCGCGGACGACCTGCAGGTGCAGCGTTCTCGTCCGGATATTGCGGCGCCGACATCGCGAAGCCCCAGAGCGGGGTCGCGAGCGCGGCCGCGGTCAGACGCCGCCGCCAGCACGAAGAGGACGCGGCGCTTCACTGCTTGTCTCCAGTCGAAGGCACGCCGGCGACGACCTGCCCCTTGACGTTTTCGGCCGCGTGCCAGTCGGTCAGCGTCACGGTCGAGTCCTTCGGCTGCACCACCATCCGCCCGCGCATCTCGAGGTGCAGCGCGCTGCAGAAGTTCGTGCAGTAGAACCAGTAGACCCCCGGCTTGCCGGCGGCGAACGTCATCGTCTTCGTGTAGCCCGGGCGCCAGCGCGATGTTCAGGTTGTGATCCGGCAGCGCGAAGCCGTGAATCATGTCGCGGATGGTCTCGACGTTGGTGACCTTCAGCGTCACCTGGTCGCCTTCGCGAACCTCGAACGTCTCGGGCGTATACGCGCTGCGGATCAGCGTCATGTTCGATGCTGACCGCGTGCGGCCCGGTCCGGATCGACCTTCTCCTTGCCGGCCTGCACCGCGTCGCGGCCAGCGTGTAGGTCTGCTTGACCATCGGCTTCAGCGCCGCCGCCGACATGAACGTGGCGTCGTGCGGCTCGGGCGGGGTCGGAAACGCCGCCAGCATTTTCATCTTGTCGCCGGAGATGTCGATGATCTCCTGGTTCTCGGGCAGATCGGGTCCGACCGGCAGGTACTGGTCCTTCGACAGCTTGTTGAGCGCCAGCAGGTAGTCGCCCGCCGGACGCATCGTGATCGCCGCCGACCGCCTGCAGGTGACCGATGTTGTAGTGCACGTTGATGCGGTCGACGATGTAGTCCGCGCCGCCGCTGACCGCCTTGTCGATGTTCCACTTCACCACCTGGCTGTCGAGGAACAGCGACGTGAAGGCGTTGCCGCGATTGTCGAACGTCGTGTGCAGCGGCCCGAGGCCGACTTCCGGCTCGGCGACGATCTTCAGCGTCTGCGCGTCGATGATCGTCACCGTCGGCGACAGCTTGCCGCTGGCGATCGCGTAGCGCCCGTCGGGCGTGACGTTGATGCCGTGCGGGTTCTTCGGCACCGGAATCAGCGTCAGGATGCCGGAGACCTTGTCCGGGATCGAGAATCGGCACGCCGTTGCGGACCTGCCCTTTGCCGGCGGCGACCGCCTTTTCCGCGGCCGGAATGTCGATCGCGGCGACCGCGTCGCGGTCGTACTGGATCATCGATCCCATATGCTTGCCCTGTTCCAGGTTGTAGACGGTCGAAAAGGCGATAGCGGCCGTCCTTCGACGTGTCGGCGATGTCGATGTTGCCGTTCACCCGCACCTGGAATTTCACCTCCATGGTCTCGGGATCGACGAACGCCACCACCGACGTATAGGGCGCCGGATTGGTGACGAGGCCGTCGGTCGGCTGCTCGAACTCCCCGTTGACGACGATGTACTTCGTGTTCGGCGACACCACGGCGATGCCGTGCGCGCCCTGCAGATTCGGAATCTTGATGATCCGATCGGCCTCGAAGTAGTCCAGGCGGATGCGCGCGAGGCGGCCGTTGGCGAGATCGTTGATCCAGAGGTACTTGCCGTCGGAGACACCGTCGGTTCTCCGACAGCACCGGGTGATGCGTGTCGCCCCACGCGCCGCCGGTCTCGTCCAGCTCCCGGCGCCGCGGATCGTTCTCGTTGCATCGCGTAGCCGTAGGCCGCGCGCGGCTCGAAGACGGGAATTTCCCGGATCAGGCGGCCCGACGGGATGCCGACGACGAACACGGATCCGCTCTGCCCGCCCGAGAGGAACCCGTAGTACTGGTCGTGCTCGCCCGGCGCGACATAGACCTTGTCGGCGGCGAGCGATGCGCGCCGACCGCGTGGCGCCGCAGCCCATGGTCTGGACGGTGGCGCAGCGTCGCCGCGGCGACGACAACGAGCAGCGATGATGAATCGTGTCATGACGTTCTCCTGATCAGGCGTCCTCACTCGACGACCGAGCACGCCGTGCATGTGCGGATGGAGCTCGGTCGTGCTGCACTGCGTCGAGCAATAGAAGTTGTATCGGCCGGGCTCGTCGACCTTGAACGTCGACCGAGAGCGGCGCGCCGACCATGGCGCCGTTGATGAACACGCTCTGATCCAACCCGTCGATGGCGAAGCCGTGGCCGGCGCCAAGGCCGTTGTCGGTGGCCGAGAATTCGATCTGTCACCACTTCGCCGCGCCTTGATGCGAATCTCCGACGGCTCGTACTTCCAGGCGTGCTCGCGCAGCTGAATCACGCGGTCGGGCGCGCCAATGCCCTCCATGCTCCTGGCCATCTGCCGCTTCTGGTTGCCCGATCCGTGCTCGCGAGCGACATGACGTACGCCGACCAGGTCGTATTCGTCCTTGGCTCGACATCGACGCCCGTGTACGACGGCATCGGCGTGCCGTTCATGCCGGTTTCGAGCGTGCGGACGATTTCGCGCTCGGTCCAGCCGGTGCGGTACGAGCCCGGCTGCGTGAAGTCGCGCGTGTTGACGTAGCGTCCCTTGCGCGTCGACGCAGCGTGGGCGACGACGGCCCGACGCCGCGGCCATCGTCGCCGTGGCACTTCGCGCATTGCATCTTCGTCGTAGACCTCATGGCCGCGCTCGAGCTGCGCGTTCGGCCCGGGCGCGCTCAGGCAGCGGCATCGCTTTCGCGAGGCGCTCGTCGGCGAAGCGCGGTGATCGAAGGTCTTCACGTAGTCGACGAGCGCCCAGCGGTCCTCGTCCGACAGCAGGTATTGCCAGGGCGGCATGCCGGTGCCCGTTCGCGCCGCGCGAGATGATGCGGAACAGATCTTCGTCGGTCGGCAGCTGGCCCGAGGCGGTCGTGCGGAACTTGAACTGCGCCGCGACGAAGTCGCGCGGCGGCGGAACGAGAAACGGCGCGCCGTAGCCGTCGCCCTTGCCGTTGTCGCCGTGGCACTGGACGCAGTTGGCGTCGTACGAGTTCCTCGCCTCGTGCAGCGACCGTCGTCAGTCACCGGCGCGAGCAGCGCCGCACGTGGATATCGAGAAATCCCGGACTGCTCCCATGCTGACCCGCGGCCGCGTTCTGCCGCTGGCACGCGCCGATCGGCGATCGCGAGTGAACGAATACGTTCGACGGTTGCCATGCCGAGTGCTCCTCTTCTCACGAATCCCCTGCTCGTCATCTCTCACCTGTCCGTATTCCCATCGCTCGGGATTTCAGCCGCGCCTGGTCGCGTGCTCGACCATCTCGTTTCGAGTTCGAGCGCTTTGCGGAAACAGCATGTTGTTTTCCAAGTGCACGTGGCGTGCATAGATCGCGCTCGAACGCCCTCAAGCTCTTCGATCGCCAGGCGATAAGTCGCGCACGCGTCGTCGGGCGGCTGGTAGCCATGGGTCAACTCGCGGATCACGGCCAGCCCGTCGCCGGCCTCCTGATGGTCGATTTCCATCATGCGGATCGGGTTCTGGACCGTTCCGAACATGTCCGGCGGCGGCGGCGCCTTCGCGAACCGCCTCGGCCAGCGCGCAGATGTACGGAAAGAGCACCTGTTCCTCCTTCACCAGGTGCGGCGACAGCTCGTGCCGCCACTTTGGCGAAACTGCGTCTCAACGACGTTGAGCTCCGGATGGCGTGGCGCCGTGCACCGCCACGACCTTCGCGAGGTGCTGCCTGAATCACCGGGCAGCGCTGCGCGGACGTACGCGTGATGGCGAGTGACGATGTGCTCGACGAGCGCGGCTGGGATCGCTCGCGCGGCGCGTCTCGTGCGATCCGCGTCGAGCGCTTCGAGTTCGGCGAGCGACCGCTTCGAGGCTGATGCCTCGCTGCTGGCACCCTTCGGCGATCGCTGCGCGTTCCGCCGCAGCAGTAGTCGAGACCGTAGCGATCGAAGATCGCGCCGGCGCGAAAATCGCGCGACACGATCTCGCCGAGTGTTGATGTTTTCCAGTTGCGTCCATGTCATAGCGTTCCTCCTGCTGCATCGAGACTACGCGCGCGGCCGGAGACGTCGCCTATGACGGGCGTCATACGGCGCCCGTCCGGATCCGGACTAGGGGGCTACGGGCTATGATTCGCCCATGCCGCCGCCGGACATCGAGGACGCGATTCGACGCACGTCGATGTTCAAACGGCTCAGCCAGGACGATCGGCAGCACCTTGCCGGCGTCTCGCGGCTGAAGAGCGTATTCGAAAGGAGAGCGCATTTTCGGCGAAGGCGATCCGTCGGAGTTCTTCTCGATCGTCGTCAGCGGACGGGTGAAGATCGTCAAGATGACGCCGGCGGGCAAGGACGTCATCCTGGAAATATTCGGCGACGGGCGATCCGTTCGGCGCCGTGGCCGCCTACGAGGGTCGACCGTTTCCCGCCGTCCGCGGTCGCGCTGGAAGACACCGTCGTGCCTCCTTGACCCCGCGAGCGGCGTTTTTCGCCCTTCTCGAGCAACATCCCGTCTCTCGTGCGCGGCCTGCTGCTCGGGCTCGACCCATCCGGCTCGTCGATCTGACCAACCGGCTCGACCGAGTTGACGGGCGGCCGCGTCGAAGCGCGGTTCGCGCGGCTCTTCCTCAAGCTGGCCGACAACATCGGCCGCCCGGCCCCGGACGGCACGTTTATCCCGTTGCCGCTGTCGCGCCAGGAGCTTGCCGACTTGACCGGCACCACGATCGAGACCTGCATCCGCATCATGAGCCGATGGGGGAAAGACGAATCGTCCGCACCGAGAAGGACAGTTTCGTCGTGCTCGATAAGCCCACGCTCGAGGAGCTGGCGGCGACCTAGCTCGTATGACCGGCGTCACGTTGTGCGTGTACGACCCTGGCCCCGATCGGCGTCCCGCGGTGTCCGTGTCGTGATTCCGTCGCAGAGACTCGTGCTCTTCTATCTTGGGACCGCACATGTCTCGCTGGCGCTGACCTTCGCGCTGATCGGGTCCGATCCGCTCGCCGTGGCCGGGTTCTTCTACCATGCGCGCATGGTGGCCATCGTGCCTATCGTTACGATCGGTTGGATCGCGATGTCGATCCTCGGCAATGTCTATGTCGTGATGCCGATGACCCTCGGACGGCCGATGCCGGCTCGCACAGGCGATTACGTCGCCTACGCGCTCGTGCTGATCGGGCTGGTCGGCATGGTTGCCCACTTCTGGCTCGAAGAGTTCAGCGGAATGGCATGGTCGGCGGCGACGGCGGCCGCAGGCGCGGCCTACGTCGTCGGCCGGCTCGTCGTGAACCTGCGGTCCGCGAGCACGCCGGGCGGCGTCAAGCTGCACTTGTACCTGGCGTCGTCGAACATCCTGGCTGCCGTGACGATGGGCGTGCTCCTCGGGTTCGACAAGGTGTACCAGTTTCTTCCTGGGTATGTCATCGCGAACGTGTTCGCGCATGCGCACCTGGCAGCGGTCGGCTGGGTATCAATGATGGTCATCGGACTGGCATATCGGATGCTGCCGATGATGATCCCGGCGGCGGCTCCGTCGGGCCGAACGATCTATGTGAGCGCGATTCTGCTCGAGATCGGCGTCGCCGGACTGTTTGTGTCGCTGGTGCTGCGCAGCGCGCTCTCGTCGGTGTTCGCCGTGGCGATCGTGGGAGGCTTTGCCGCTGCCGGCGCACACGTCGTGTGGATGCTCAACCGTCGGCGGCCGCCATCGCCGGGCAAGCCACGAAGTGCATTTGCCATGGCGCACGTGGTGACAGCGGCGGGATGGCTCGTGCTCACCTGCGTGTCCGGCACGCTGCTGACGCTAGCACCGATGACGGAGACGACTCTCCGTGCGGCGCTCGTTTACGGCGTGTTCGGGCTCGTGGCATTTCTTGCACAGATTGTCGTTGGATTCGAGCTTGTACGTGCTCCCGACGGCAGCGCAGTACTGGGCGCTCCAGCGGAGCGGCAGCGCCGCGATCGGAATTCCTCGGTCCGCCGATGACGCGTGCGCATGCCCATCTGCTGCGCGTGGCTCGGTAGAGTGCCGGCGCTCGCGGCGGGTTTGTTTTTCACCGCACCGCTGGTGTTGGCGGCCGGCGCCTGGTTGCTGTTTGGCGCAGTTGTGCTGGCCGCGATCGATGCTGCGATGGCGGTCGCACCCACTCCTGGCTCCGCCCGCGTCGCGTCAAAATCCGCATGATTCGCTTTACAATTGCGCCGTCGGGATGTGGCGCAGCCTGGTAGCGCACTTGACTGGGGGTCAAGGGGTCGCTGGTTCGAATCCAGTCATCCCGACCACAATTCTTAACAAAAACGGGCCGATCTGGAAAGCAGAGTCGGCCCTTTTTATTTCCAGTGACATCCTGTGACACAAAGCGCCCTTCCGTCACGTTGAACGCGCGTCTGCACTCAGTCGACCGAAGCGACGCCTTCACAAGCTGTCTCGTGACCGCAGAACCCGATGGCGCCGAGTGATTGGGTTTTCGCCGCGCTGGCGGGCATGGTTGTCCTCATTGTCGATCCCAACCTTCCCTGGGCGGTGCCGCTGACCGCGTTGTATTTCTGGTTCTTCTGGCAATACCTCAAAGGTTCCGGGCCTCCTGATTCAACATCAGAGGCGCGTCAGACCAGTCTGCGTGCGCAGGGCATCTCAGGGCGCGTATGGGCATGGGCACTTGTCGCTGGCGGGCTCGGGATCGTCGCGTTGGTTCTCGCACTACAGGTGGCAAATCGGCTGGTACTGCTACCGGCACAGACACTACCGGATCTTGGAAACGTGCCTGAGAGCACCGTGATGGCTTTACTGTTGATGGCCGCTCCAGTCGCCGGCATCGTGGAAGAGGCCGCGTTCCGTGGCTATATGCAAGGTCCGATTGAACGGCGGCACGGGTTGGTCGTGGCGATTCTGATCACTGGCACCATGTTCGCCATCGCTCATTTGGACTTTACGTTCATCCTCTGGCCGTATTACGTTGCTGTGGCGGCGATCTACGGCACGGTGACATCGATCACCGGCTCGATCCTTCCAGCGGTCGTGCTGCATACAAGCATGGCCAAGCTGAATGGCAGGTCGCTTCAGGACCCGCAACTCTGATATGGCAAGGTGGGCCGGATGAGTGAGGCGAGGGATGCTTGTGAATGATCTACGCGGTGCCGTTCGCAGCTTGGCAAGAACACCGAGCTTCACGTTACCGTCCATTCTGATCCTGACGGTCGGTCTTGCCGGCACGATCGTCATGTACGCGTTGGTTCAAGGAGTCCTTCTGCGTCAGCTTCCTGTTCTCGAACAGGACCGAGTGATCGTCGCCTGGAAGCAATACCCCTTATCGGGCTTCACTCACGCTCCGTTTGGCGATAAGGACATTGATGCGGTCGCGAAAGCCAGCAGACTTCTTGAGAACGTGGCTGGCGTGGGCCGACATGGCGCTTCGCAAGTCGCTCTCATCGAAGACGGGCGCGCATTGTACGTAAACGAGGCGCTTGTCACGGGCGGTTTCTTTGAGGTGCTTGGTGTAAAGCCGCATCTTGGACGTGCGCTGAATCGAGTCGACGACGTGCGGGGAGCAGAGACGGTCGTGGTGATTAGCTATCGTCTATGGCGAAGACACTACGCCGGGTCGCGCGACGTGGTCGGGCAGCATCTACCCATTCGTGAAGCACGGTTCACGATTGTTGGCGTAATGCCCGAGGGCCTCGACTATCCGACCGGAGTCGATTACTGGCGTACTACACGATCCGTTCAAGGCGCATTTAGCGAGACCGCTGAACATGAAGTCGATCTGATAGGCCGGCTTCGAAATGGTGTCACGATCGAGCAAGCGACGAGCGAACTGACATCTCTCACCCGACAACTCGAAGCCGATGCGCCACCGACTGCGGCGCGAGGACGTGTTCCGGTCGTGCAGACCTTGGAAGATGTTCTCGTCGGCGGCACGCGACCAATTTTACTCGCGTTCAGCTTTACTGTTGTGCTGGTGCTCCTCATAGCGGCTGCGAACGCGGCCAACTTGTTCGCGATGCGGAATCAGACTCGCAGAATAGAGTGGGCGGTGCGGACAGCACTTGGCGCTGGACGGGGTCGAATCGCAGCGCAGGTGTTGGCTGAGAGCGTGGTAATCGCGCTCAGCGCAGGCGCGTTGGGATTCTTACTCGCAGCGCTGTCGCTTCAGATTCTCGTGAATCTGATTCCGAGTGGATTGCCTCGTGTCGAATCCATCCGCATCGACGGGGTTGTTGTCCTGTTCACGATTGGGGCGGCGCTCGCAACAGCGGTGCTTGCTGGCCTCCCGGCCTGCTTGCTTGACGGGAATCCTGTTTCATACCTACGAAGCGGCGGACGCGCGACACCTGGACGGGCGTCACAGCGAGTACCCAGAGCGTTCGTGATGGTCCAAGTCGCCCTGGCCATCATGATTCTCGCTGCAGCGGGCCTGCTCACGCGATCCATTCTTCGGTTGCAGGCGATCGATACGCGGTTACCTGCAGATCGGCTGGCATTTGTCGAATTGTTCATTCCGTCGAGTCAGCGAAACGATCGCAGCAGATACGAGCAGTTTCTGAATCGGGTCATCGCACAACTCGAAGACGTGCCGTTCATTGCCTCCGCGACCCCGATTAACGTATTGCCGTTTGCCGGCTTAGAAGGGTGGGATGCGCCGCAGTTTACAGCCGAAGGGCAGAGCGCTGAGCGCGCCGCGACAAACCCTTCACTGAATGTGGAGGCGATCTTTCCGAATTATTTCGCCAGTCTTCAAATTCCAATCCTCCGAGGGCGAGCCTTTACGGCCGCAGATACGGAGCGCATGCCAGCAGTCGCTATCGTGAGCGAGCACGTCGCAGCCACTGCGTGGCCGGGCGAGAATCCAATCGGCAAGCGCATGAAGTGGGGCGCACCGACGTCGAAGGAAACCTGGCGAATCATTGTCGGTGTCGCAGCCGAGACACGGTACCGTGAACTAACACGGCCTCGTCCCACGATGTACGTACCAGCTGCGCAGTTCCTGATGACTGCCCAACATATTGCCGTGCGGACATCGGCGCCGCTGGCTCAGGTGGCGGCAGTTTCGCGGGACCGAATTCAGCGACTTGAACCTGGCGCTCAAGTGATGCGCGTGGTTGCCTTTGGTGAGATCCTCAGACAACCGCTGGCTCACCCTCGATTCAACGCGTTTGTATTGATCGTGTTTGGCTGCGTTGCAGTTCTGCTCGCGACAGCTGGTCTTTATGCGGTCATGGGAGCGTACGTGCGACAACGAGATCGGGACATCGCTGTGCGAAGGGCGCTGGGTGCGACGGCGGCGGACGTGCGCCGCTTGGTGCTCGCTGAGGCCGTGCCGCTCGTAACGAGCGGTGCGGTTGTGGGAGTCGTTGGGACGCTCGGTGCTGGACGTGTCATTCGTGGAATGCTCTATTCCGTTGATCCGTTCGATCCATTGGTGATGGTCGGTGCGGTGGCGATGCTCATGGCGGCCTCACTTGTTGCCGCGTTTCTACCCGCACGCCGTGCCGCCCGCGTCGATCCGCTCGTGGCGTTGCGATATGAATAACCGCCTGCACGCCGACCGTCAGGAATTCTGCTGTGCGAACCTCATTGATGAGATTTGCTGCCGGTGAACAGGGCCAGCTCACGCCACTTCCAGAGACAATCCACGTTCTGGAAACCGAGTTCACGAAGCCAACGGAGCTGGGTTTCCACATCCAGTAGCTTGTTCGACGGATCTTCCTCTTCGGGACGACAAGAGATTGCTGCCAGGAACTGGAGATGTAACGTGAGCGTTGGGGAACTAACGTGCTCCAGATTGCAGAACACGCCGCCGGGATTGAGAAGCTCGTACGCCTCAGCATACCGGCTCCGCTTACGATCGTGGGTTACGTGATGGATTGCAAAACTGGACACGATCGCGTCGAAGCTACCGAGTCCGACAGGTAGGGGATTGTCCAGATCGTGAACGACTACCTCGACGGATGAATCGTCAGCGAATCGACTACGAAGATGGTCGATCATGGTCGGTGAAAAGTCGAGAGCAATGGCGTTCGCAGTCGGGCGTGCGAGTTTCACTAAAGCCAGCAGGCGACCGTCACCACTACCAAGATCGAGAACGCGAGACACTGTTTGTGGAAGGCATTGCAGTAATGCGGCCTCGCCTTCAGTTCGATGCGGAATGCTATCGGCTTTACTGAGGTAGTCCAACGCATGCGCAGCCGAGGGCCACAGATTCACCTCACTCATCGCTCAGCACTGTAACATTCATAAAAGGGGCGAATGTCATCCTTACAATTCGTAATTTGACGCGAGTCGTGAAGCCGGTCAGCATCTCTGGGCATGGAAATGCGAACCATCCCGCTTGAGAGCGATAGTCCATACCAGGAATTCCTGCGGTCGCCCGATCTTAGCGTCGGGGTCTATCGTTTGCAGCCCGGCGCCACTGACTCCCAACAGCCGCACAAGGAAGACGAGCTGTACTACGTACTGGCTGGCCGGGCGAAGTTCACGGCTGGTGGCGAGACTGTTGAGGCCGCGGCGGGCGTGTGCCTTTTTGTCCCTGCACTCGAACACCATAGGTTCCATGACATCACCGAGCCTCTGGAGCTTCTGGTCGTGTTCGGACCCGGTGAAGGGTCGCGTTCATAGTGCCAATGTGATTGGTGGTTTGGGTGGCTAAGGCACCAAGATGAAAATTGGAAAATCTGGTCGTAGTCATCCCGCTGCGAATCACTGAATGTCCACGAATTGTTAGACTTGCCCGTATGTCCGGGACCGATTGGCTAAGGACCGACCGTCTCGCATTGCGGCGCTTCACACCAGACGATCTCGATTGGCTGGCGGAGTTGCACAGCGACCGCGACGTGACGCGGTATCTTGGCGGCATAAAGAACCGCACGCAAACGGAAGAACTTCTAAACACTCGGATACTACGGTACTACGACGAGCATCCGGGTCTTGGCATCTGGATGACAGTCGAACGGGCAACGGGAACGCGACTCGGCCTTCACCTGCTGAATCACATTCAGGGCGAATCGATCATTCAAATTGGCTTTACCCTTGCCAAAGCGGCGTGGGGGAAGGGCTTTGGCACCGAGATGGCGTACGCGGTGCTGCGTTATGGCTTCGTTGATTGCAACCTGCCTCGCATAGTCGGCATGGCCAGTTTGCAGAATCACGCCTCACAACGCGTGTTGACGAAAATTGGTCTTGAGCGTAAGGGTGAGCGTGCCTTTGCTCATCCAGCCTATGCCTCAGAAGGCCCCATGGCCTGGTTCGAACGTGACGCGGCTGACTGGCAAGCGGAGCATGCTCCGCTTCAACAAGATCGGTGAGCTGATGCGTCCTTCCATTGCTAGCCGAGTGCGCCCCGGCCCATCGGGCCGATGTCGTGTTTGAAAATGCGGAGTGGGGAACGCCGACACTCAGCTTTCGAGAGTGATGCTCGTGGATCTACAATCCGCGCCTGGCGACGAGGTTCGCACGAGATGCTGGTAGTTCGCTCGGCCCGATGAGTGGCCTCTTCATGATCGGCACGGGCACTTGGTACTTGTTCAAATACCGCCACGCTGACGTTCGAGCGAAACACGTCCAGTACTGGACGGCCAAGGCGTAGGAGAGCCCAATGGCCACGATGAAGTCTGTCATCATGTGGATAATCGGGATTGGTGCCATCTTACTGTTGATGGCCGTGTGCTTGAATTTGGATCTGTTTCCCGTCCCCCTCGCATACTGACTGACAGCGGCTTTATGAAGTACTGGTTCGCCGCGAACCGTCTGGTTTTGGTTGGGGACCACCTACGAATTGGCAGGGGGCATTTCTCGTGGGGTGGATAGGCCTGCTGATTTCCGGCTCCAAGGCGCTTGGGTTTTCCACCATATCGTGGGTTATGTTTTTCGCCGGGATGATAGCGGTCTTACTGCTGCGATAACCCCATCCCAGGTGCCCTAGCACTTCTATCTCTGCTCGCGTTCGACAAGCCTCATATCCGCTGTTGGTGAGATAGCGCCGACGCCGATCGGCGCACGACCACGATTGCGCGTCGATTGATCTCGTCGCGATAAAATGGCCGAGATGCCGCAGCGCGCTTATTCAACTTTCAGAGCGGTCATCGGGTTGATCCTCGCCGCCTGGCGGGCAGGGAGATAGCACGCCAGAAGCGAGGCCGCAGAGAGCAAGGCAAATACGGCTGCGTATGTCACAGGATCTGTCGCGGTGATTCCATAAAGCGCGGCGCCCAGAACTGTGCCCGCCCCCAGGCTCAACAGGAAACCCAACACCAATCCAATGAGGGTGAGGGTCAATCCTTCACGAATCACGCGGGTGAGTACTCTGACGCGAGGATGCGCCGAGCGCCATGCGAAGGCCGACCTCGCGCACCCTACGGCGCATATCGAACGCCACCACTGCGTACTGGCCGATTGCCGCGATGAACAGAGACCCTCCGGCAAAGAGCATCACCAGCATCGTCAATACGCGTATCGGCCATGTGACGCTATCGAGCTGCGTTTCCCACGTCCGCATGTATGCGACGGGGGTGCGCGCGTCCACTTGCCGCAAGACCCGCGTAATCGCCGGTCCGATCGTGTCGAGCGCGCCGCTATGCCTCACATAGAGTGTTGCCTCTCCCGGTTCCAAGGGTTCCTGTTGCGCAGACATCATGACGAAGCCGGGATGTTCGCGCCGGAAACCGCTGAAGAACAGATTTGGTGTCACACCGATGACCTCTCGTTCCTCCTTGTTGACTATCAACATGCGGCCAAGCGGGGACTGCGCAGGCCATAGTCGCTCGGCGAGGTTCTGACTAATCAGAATGGCGGAGGTCGAGCGGCGTTGGTCCTCGCGAGCGAAATCGCGCCCGGCAAGAGGTGCTGCACCGAATACGCTCAGATAATCTGGGCCGGCGCGGGTGCTTTCGGCACGGATCATTACCTGCGGCCATCCCGGCAGGCTGACGCCAACGCTACCCCAAAACTCTCTCGGTGCGCTCCGAGCGTACGTGACACGTGAAACGCCGGGCACCTGATGAAGGGTCTCGGTCATCGTATCAAGCAATGCCATGTTACTCGCTGGATTGTTGGCACTCGCGGAGGTATTCACGGTGACGAGAAGTAGGTCGTGCGTGTCGAAGCCCGAATCGAAGTCGCCCATCAGAAACATCGAGCGATACGCGAGGCCAGCACTAGTGACAAGAAGCACGGAAAAGGCGAACTGAAGGACGACCAATCCGCTCGTCAGGTTCGACCGTCCCTGAATGACAGCCTGCTCGCCAGCCTTCAACGACGGGAGCAGTTGCTGCCGGCATGCCCTAAGGGCCGGAGCAAAGGAGCAGGCAACGGTACAGGCGATTGCAAGCAGGAGGGAGTATCCAATCACGGTCCAGTCTGGTGTGAAATCTGGCATCGTGGGCATGCCCTGCGTTGTCGGAGCAAGAAAGCCGCTGACGGCTTTCGTTGTTCCCCAGGCAAACACGGAGGCGGCTATCCAGGCGACCACCGACAGAGCCAGCCCTTCGGCGAGCTGCGCGCGGATGATTCGCACGCGGGACGCGCCAAGCGACTGTCGCAGTGATAGCTCTCGCCGTCGAATCGCGGCACGAGCAATCAGCAGATTCGCCACGTTTGCACACACAATAACCAGCGTCATCATTGTGACGATTGAGAAGATCGCCAAGAAGGTGTCTCCGCGTTCAGCAACGAGGCTGTTGCCACCCGCATTCGCCGAATATCGAACGAGCGTGAGCTTTAAGTTCTGGGAGAGGTTCGGATGAGCCGCTTGCGCCTGTGACCAGAGAGCTGACAGTTCTGCATGAGCCTGAGCAATCGACACGCCAGGCGCAAGACGCCCGATCATTCCCACGCCAATATCGGATCGGCTGGCGTGCGGACGACCGCCCGATTGAGACCCTGACAACGCACTCAGTGGTATCCAGACGTCGGCGGGCGGAACGAAGAGGGATCCACGGAAGGGGGCCGCGGCGATCCCAATTATGGTCGCCGGCTGGTCATTCAGCATTACAGCCCTTCCAATAATGTCTTCTTGACGTTGAAAGTAGCTGACCCAGGTGTGGTGGCTGATGACGATCATCAGCCCATACGCGCCTGTCTCCGCCTCACGTTCCGTAAAGCTGCGACCGCGTTCGAAATGCGCACCTAATGTTTCGAAGTAGTTCGGCGAGACGTACGCGCGTTGTATGGCGTAACTGCCATTCTCGTGATTGAGCGTGGCGCGATCCATGAAATATCCCAGCAGCCGCTCGAGCCTTGTGCTGTTCTGGCGAAACGAGTCATACGCCAGATAACTGTTGAAGGGCTCGATGCGGCCCTTGTCGTCAATCCAGCTGAGCGTTACAAGCCTGGGCGCCGTCACGCCTGGCGCGGGCTTCGCCAAAATCCCGTGGGCGATCGAAAACACCGTCGTGTTGCCGCCAATGACCAATGCGATGAGGATGACAGCGGTCGCGCTGAGACCTGGAGCGGACCAAAAAATCCGCCAGCCGAATCGCACATCTTGGAAGAGTTGCTCGACGGCGGTCGAGATCCATACGGCCCGCGTGTTCTCTTTGGCGAGCGTGACACTTCCAAAAGATCGGCTGGCCGCTTGACGCGCTTCCTCAGGTGATTCGCCCCGTTCAGTGAGAAGCCGAGTCTCCTCAGCGAGATGAAAACGAATCTCATCGTCGAGATCGCGGTCATCTTGAGAGCGGCGAATCATTGACCTTCGAAGAACACTGATAAGGTCACGCCATGCCATAACGCCTCCCTACGCGGGGTCGAGCACGCGCCTGATAGCCTCCGAAAGCACTTGCCATCTGGACCGCTCGGATTGGAGTTGTCGCCGGCCAGCAGAAGTCAGGCGGTAGTACTTTGCACGCTGCTTATTCTCGGTGAGCTTCCATTCCGAGCTGAGCCAACCTTGCTTTTCAAGACGATGGAGAGCCGGATAGAGCGATCCGTGATCGATCTGGAGAACGTCGTTGGAGCTCGCAGAAATGGCGACCTTGATCCCGTGGCCATGCTGTGGTCCCCACTGCAAAGTGCGGAGAACGAGCAGATCGAGCGTGCCGTGGAGCAAATCGATGCGCGGGGGTGATTTTGGCATGGTAGGAGACAATCTACTACCAAGGTGGTCGGATGTCTACTACGCAGAAAAAGAGCACGGATCAGTTGCTTCGATAGGGTCTTGACAAAAAGTTCTCGCGCAGGCCCCCCGGCGCCGTGGTTCCCGATTGCTCAGGAGGGGGTCCCCCGGTCATCTGCGCATCCTTGCCGATGATCGTGGCTGCGTGTTTGTAGGAGAACAAAGTCGGCGTATGTGCGCATCCAGAGATTTTCTGACCAGAAGCCGTCGAGGGCTACCGGGGCTGGCAACGGAGCCCCTGGAAGGTCCACTCGTGACCGCAAGCGCCGCACCGGAGGTAAATCAGCACGTATTGCGTCTGCGAGCTCAGCCTGTAGGCGTACCCGCGCATCCTGACACTTCGGGCAGGGGAATCGATCCGGGCTGTCCTCTTTTACGCGCATGCTGATCTGAGAGCAGTATCCGCGCCAGTGAGCGCACGTGTGCGGCTGACGTGTCAGCGCGCAAAGATGGATGGGGACGCGGTGATACACTAACGAGCTAGGGTCATCTACGAGTCTACGGGTCTGTCAGCTCACGCCATTTGATCACCACAGCTCAAGTTTTCTGGGTCGCGCTGCTCACCGCGTTGGCGACCGGCCTCGGTGCGCTGCCCGTTCTCTTCCTCAAAGACTCTGAACCGCGTTGGCGCGGGATTGCCGCTGCCACGGCCAGCGGCATGATGCTGTCGGCCTCGGTATTCGCGCTGGCCGACGAGGCGCTCGGGCGCGGCGACGCCATTGAGGTCGTGGGCGGGATGCTTGCCGGGGCGCTCTTCTTCTCGTGGACGTCCCGGATTATCGAACAGCGCGGGTGGACGATGCAGGGATTGAGTGAAAAAAGCTCACGGCAGACGCTGCTGCTGTTGCTGACGTTGTTCGTTCACAGTATTCCCGAGGGCGCGTCGATTGGTGTCGGCTACGCGACGGGCGAAATCAAGTTCGGCTGGTTGCTTGCGGTCGCGATCGGCGTGCACAACATCCCCGAAGGCACGGCGGTCTCATTGCCCTTGCGCGCGAACGGTGCTTCGATATGGCGGTGCGTGTATTACTCGATTCTCACGAGCATGCCGCAGCCGATCGTTGCGGTGCCCGCATTCCTGCTCGTGTCGATCTTTCAGCCGCTGCTTCCGGCGAGCCTGGGGTTTGCCGGCGGTGCGATGATCTTCCTGGTCGTCCAGGAGCTGTTGCCGGAGAGCTTCGCGCACTCATCTCCTACCGAGGCAGCGTGGGGCGTTACGATCGGTCTCGTCGGCATGCTCGGGTTTATCGCGGCCATCGGGCTGTAAGCCGGCCGGCTCGATCGCGGTTTTTTTCCCACCACTGCGGAAAAGTCCGCGCGGCACCGCTCCATTTCTTTCCGGAGCGCTCAGAATTCCCACAATTTGTCGCAGCGCCCGTTGGTTTTGCATGGCACGCACATTGCGCTCAGCAAACATTGATGAAACTGACGACGCAATATCTCGGACTCGAGCTCGAACACCCCTTCATGCCTGGTGCATCGCCGCTGGCCGACACGCTCGACTCGGTGCGGGAACTCGAGGATGCGGGCGCCTCGGCGATCGTGATGCGGTCGCTCTTCGAAGAGCAGATTCTTCACGAGCGGTTCGGCCCGTCACGTTTTACCTTCGGTCCCGATACCTATCTCGAGCAGCTTCGTCGGATCAAGGCACGCGTCTCTGTGCCGGTCATTGCGTCGATTAACGGCACGACAACGGAGGGGTGGCTGAAGTACGCACGGCTTCTTCAGCGGGCGGAAGCCGATGCCATCGAGCTGAACTTCTATCATCTCGCGACCGATCCCTCCGAAGATGCGGCGTCGGTCGAGGCGCGCCTTCTCGACATCGTCGCAGTGCTGAAGGAATCGATCACCATTCCGCTCGCCGTCAAGCTCTCGCCATTCTATTCGTCGCTGCCGAACCTCGCCGCGCGGCTCGACTCGATTGGCGCACAGGGGCTCGTGCTGTTCAATCGCTTCTATCAAGCGGACATCGAGCCGGACGAGCTCGAGCACTGTCCCGCTGCTGCATCTGTCGACATCCGAAGAGCTGCTGCTGCGATTGCGATGGCTCGCGATTCTATCGGCGTCGTATCGCGGATCGCTTGCCGTGACCGGAGGCGTGCATCAGCCGATCGATGCAGTCAAGGCAATCATGGCGGGCGCGGACGCCGTTCAGATGGTTTCGGCGCTGTTGGAAAACGGCGTGCAGCATCTCACCATCGTTCGCAAGGGATTTGAGCGCTGGTGTGACGCGCACGGATTCGAATCAATCGATCAGGTTCGCGACAGCATGAGCCTCGCGCGTGCGTCGAATCCGCGCGCATCCGAACGCAAGAACTATTTGCAGGTCCTTCAATCGTGGAAGCGCGCCGTCTGATTTGCTATGATTAAATGTTTGCTCTTCATTATTTTTCTCATCATCGTCATGGCTGACGGGCGGTGCTGTCGCCGACGCTCAAAGCCTGCAGCCCGAAGGGTGGGACGCCGGTCTGAAGCTCGTCGAGGCCCCTGATATAAACCCGGATCCCAAGATCGTCGAGGTCACGCTCGAGGCGCGTATCTCGTCCCTGGAGATCACACCTGGCGTGCGTACCGAGGCATGGACGTACAACGGCGGTCTGCCGGGACCGTTGATTCGCGCTCGCAAGGGCGATCGTCTGATCGTGCACTTCTCGAACCGCCTTCCCCAATCGACGACCGTTCACTGGCATGGCGTCCAGGTTCCCATCGAGATGGATGGTGTGCCAGGCGCATCGCAGCCGCCTGTCGAAACGGGAGGCACGTTCACCTACGACTTCGTCGTGCCCGACGCTGGCTTGTTCTGGTATCACCCGCACGTGATGTCGGCAGCCCAGGTGGGGTTCGGCCTCTACGGGCCGTTGCTCGTCGCCGATCCGGACGATCCGGTGAAGCTCGCCGACGAGCTCGTGCTCGTGCTCAGCGACATCGCGACGGACGATAACGGGAAACTGCACTCTGCCGACAGCGGCGGTGTGCTGGGTGCGTTGCTCGGACGCGAAGGCAATCACGTGCTCGTCAACGGCAGGGTCCGCCCGACACTGACAGTGCGCGACGGTGCTCTGCAGCGATGGCGCATCGTCAACGCTGCGAAGAGCCGCTATTTCGAGCTGGTGCTGGGCGATGGGCAGCCGTTCGAGCTGATCGGGGTCGATGGCGGACACATGGAGTATTCACTCAAGCGCTGGACGATCGTCCTCGGTCCTGGCGAGCGCGCCGACGTGCTCGTGGCGCCGCGGCTCGACGGCCAGAACGTGACGCTCATCACCAACCCATTCGATCGCGGGTTCGGCAGCACTGAGTACCGATCGACCGAAGATCTGATCGTCTTCCAGCCAGCGAGCATGCCGCGTGTTCCCGCTGCGGATCTGCCGAAGGTCACTCGCGACATTCCCGCAATGTCCGCTGATGGGGCGACGCCGATTGCTATCGATCTGGTGATGACGAAGGCGCAGGGCATTACGGGATTCGCGCTCGAGGGTGGACCATTCTGGCGGAAGTCGGCGGTGCGCGCAGCTGTCGGCGAGAAACAACTGTGGACGATTACGAACAAGGCGATCTGGGCGCATCCCATCCATCTGCACGGGTTTTTCTTTCAGGAAGTGGATGAGAAGGGCGTTCCGTTGAGCCCGCGTGCCTGGAAGGACACGATCCACGTGCCGGTCGATTCGACGAAGCGCTTTCTCGTCAAGCTGGACAGGCGCGGCTCGTGGATGTTCCATTGCCACATCCTCGATCACGCAGAAGCCGGCCTCATGAGCACGGTCGACGTCGGGGACATCGATGCATCGCACGGCGAGCACTCGCACTCCCACTAGTTGGTGGCTGGTGGCTGGTAGCTGGTAGTAATTATACTTTCCACTTTCCACTTTCCACTTCTTACTTCTTACTCTCCACCTCCACTCACGTCATGATGCCGCCGGCAATTTCGCATACGTGCGGAATATTTCGTGCCTCGACACCACCTTCGCTCTCAATTCAGGTGACATTTGCATGGCGCCGTAATTGCTCATCACTCGACTGGACGGTGTGTGATGAGGATGCGAAGCGAGTCAAGGAGATAGATATGTCTGAAACACGCGACTACAAGGTGGATCTTCGCTTTGTGCGCGGCTACGAGTTCGTGGCGACGTTCCGAGATGGAGAGGGCCTGCCGCCGATTGTTTTCGACGAGCAGCCGCCACTTGGAGAGGGCTCCGGGCCCAACGCCGCGGCTGTGCTCGCCGCTGCGATCGGCAACTGTCTGGCCGCCAGCTTCGCGTTCTGCCTGCGGAAAGTCAGGGTCGAGCCGGTAGACCTGACGGCAGCCGTCATCGCCCGCGTTGCACGCAACGAACACGGCCGCTTCCGCATCAGCGAGCATCGATGTCGAGCTGGCGCCGGAAGTGCTCGAGACCGATCGGCCACGGCTCGAACGATGCGAGCGCCTGTTCGAGGACTTCTGCATCGTCACCGAAAGCGTGCGGCGCGGCATTCCGGTCAACGTCAAGATCGTCCAGCCTGCTGTAAACGGGAAGGAGCAATCATGACGACGATGAGGGCCGTAGTGTTTCGTGGCAAGGGGCAGATCGGTGTGGAAGAAGTGGCAAAGCCGGTGCCGAGGGCGGGCGAGGCAGTCATCAAGATCACTGCCACGACGATTTGCGGCACAGACGTGCACATTGTGCGCGGCGAATATCCCGTAAAACCCGGGCTCGTGCTCGGCCACGAACCAGTCGGCGTGATTGAGGAGCTCGGCGCGGGTCTGGACACGCATTACAGAGTCGGAGAGCGCGTCATCGTCGGCGCGATCACGCCCTGCGGCCAGTGCTTCTACTGCCTGAACGGCTCTCACTCGCAATGCGGTGGACCGCTTGGAGGCTGGCGCTTTGGCAACACGATCAATGGCGCATGGGCCGAGTACCTGCTCGTGCCGGACGCGCGCGCGAATCTCGCGACGATCCCTGGGGATCTCGACGATGAATCCGTGCTGATGTGTCCGGACATTTTTTCGACAGGATTGTCCGGTGCAGAGAGCGGCAACATCAAGGTTGGCGACGCGGTCGCGATCTTTGCGCAAGGCCCCATTGGCTTGTGCGCGACGATGGGAGCAAAACTGCGCGGTGCCGCGCTCATCATTGCCGTTGACACCGTGGCCACGCGGCTGGACACAGCGCGCGCCTTCGGCGCCAATGTGACGCTCAATCCCGACGATGTCGATCCGATCGATGTCATCAAGCGTCTCACTGATGGGCGCGGCGTCGACGTCGCGATCGAAGCACTCGGCAAACAGGAAACGTTCCAGAATGCGCTGCGATCGACGCGGGCCGGCGGCACCCTCTCGAGTCTCGGCGTGTATTCGGGCAAGCTCGTTGCGCCCTATGAGGCGTTTTACGCCGGGCTCGGTGACCAGAAGATCGTGACAACCCTCTGTCCCGGCGGCAAGGAGCGGATGCGCCGGCTCATGGAAATGATCGCGCAGCGGCGCGTCGATCTCTCGCCGCTTGTGACGCATCGTTTCGCGCTCGACAACATCGCGGAGGCGTTCGAGCTCTTCAGCCATCAGCGCGATGGGGTGTTGAAGGTCGCCCTTTACCCTGAGGTGGCGGCCCTTCGTCGCGCGGAGGCGTCGGCGCGGGTGGCCCAACCAGCCTGATGCGCTTCGCTCTCTCGGCTCTTCTTATCGCGCATGGCGTGGCCCACCTCGTGGGCTTCGCCGTGCCGTGGAAGTTTGTTTCGACGGAGGAGGTGCCGTATCGAACAACGATTCTTGGAGGCATGACTGATGTGGGCGATGCGGGCGCGCGGGCGCTGGGTGTTGTCTGGCTGATCGCGGCGCTTGCCTTCGTTTTGCTCAGCGCCGCGGTGCTCGCAGGATGGAACGTCCGGCCGTGGACATTCGGGATGCTCGCGTTGTCGATCGTGCTGTGCGTCGTCGGATGGCCGGAGGCGCGCATCGGGCTCATCGTAAATGCTGTTCTGCTGGCCGCGCTGCTCGCGATACCAGATCTCGCTGTGCGCTAATCTTCCGACCGCGCACCGATCAATTCGGAATGCTCTTTACCCGCGCCCGCACGTCCACTATCTGGCAGCCCTGACCGGCGGGCAGTGCCATGACGGGATTGAACTCGAGCTCGGCGAGCTCTGGAATCTGCGCGCCTAGATACGACACCTTCAAGAGGACGTCGCGGAGGGACCGCAGGTCGGCCGGAGGCTTGTTGCGATAGCCCTGCAGCAACGCGAATCCGCGAACGCTGCGGATCATTTCATCAGCGTCACGCTCGGTGAGCGGCGCGATGCGAAATCGCCACGTCTCGGAAGAGCTCGACCTGAGTGCCGCCCAGTCCGAATGCGACGAGTGGTCCGAACATCGGATCCTGGGACAGCCCGATGAGCGTCTCCGTTCCGTTCGTCACCATCGGCTGGATGAGAATGCCCTCCAACGACCCGCCGAGCGTGTCGGACGCGGTCGCGCAGAGCTCGGCGTAGGCGGTGCGCACCGCGTGCTCATTGGCGAGATGAAGACGCACACCGCCGACTTCAGTCTTGTGCACCGCTTTCGGCGATGCGAGCTTGGCGACGACCGGATAACCGAAGACCCGCGCAAGAGCGGCCGCCTCGTCCGCCGAGTGAGCGATGACCGCAGGAGCCAGCTGAAGGTCGGCCGCATGCAGGAGCTGATGCAACTCCTGCGTCGTCAGCCACGACTCACCTCGTGTCCGCACGATGTCGCGGCACAGATTGCGGGCTTCGCGCACGTGCATGTCCTTGAACGACACGAACGCGCCAGACGGAGTCGCCCGCCATTCGGCGTACGCCGCGGCCTTGGCGAGCGCGCGCGCCGCCTGTTCGGGGAACTCGTAGACGGGCAGAACCTCTATGTCCGCGTGGAGCGGCGCCGTGTTCGCAGACGCCATCGTGCAGACGACCACCGGCTTCCCGACAAAGCCCCGGCGACGGCCCTCAGCAACTGCTTTCGTAATTCCTGAGAGCATCTCGTCCGTTCGCGCGCTGTCGATCGTCGTGTAAATCGCCATAACGGCATCGACATCGTCGGCTTCGAGCAGTGTCACGATAGTGTTGAGGTACGCGGCGCCGTCGGCCGATGCGATCAGGTCGACGGGATTGGTGAGGCCTGCCACGGTCGGCGGTACGTCGAGGCCCCCGGCAACGCACGCGTCAGCGGCCAGGATGCCTGGACCTCCGGCGTTCGTGACAATCGCTACGCGCCGTCCCGGCGGCAGCGGCTGCGAGTCGAGACACGCCGCGAGATCGAACATCTCGTCAATCGTCTCTGCGCGGATGACCCCGGCCTGCCGGAACAGCCCGTCGACGGCCAGCTCGCTCGCGGCAAGGCCTGCCGTATGGCTTGCGGCGGCACGCAGGCCGGCCACCGTGCGTCCGGATTTCACGACGACAATAGGCTTCGAGCGCGACACGCGCCGGCAATCTGCCCGAAGCGGCGGGGATTACCGAACGATTCGAGATAGAGCAGCACGACAGACGTCGCCGGATCGTGTTCGGCATACTGAAGGATGTCGTTGCCCGAAATGTCCGCTTTGTTTCCGAGGCTCACAAACGTGGACAGCCCAATCTGACGCGAGGCGGCCAGGTTGAGCACCGCCAGACCGAGGCCGCCGCTTTGCGATGCCAGCGCAATCCGCCCGGCCGGCGGTAAACGCTCGGCGAACGAGGCATTGAGTCCGATCGCGGGATCGGTGTTGATGACGCCCATGCAGTTCGGCCCCACCATACGCATGCCATAGCCGCGCACGCGCTCGACGAGCTCGGCCTGCAGCTCGCGCCCGCGCGCATCGGTCTCGGCGAAGCCCGCTGAGATGACGACGATGCCGTTGATGCCGGCCACTGCACAGTCGTCGACTGCCGCCAGGACCGACTCGCGCGGCACAGCGATGACGGCAAGGTCGACTGCCGGACGGCAGATCGCGCGCTGATGAATAGCAGCGCTCGCCACCGAGATCGGGGACCGATGGGTTCACGGGATAAACAGGTCCTGTGAATCCCGAGCGCAGCAGCGACTCGAAAACGCGGCGGCCGAGATTCGATTCCCGCCGCGAGGCGCCGATGACGGCCACCGCCCGCGGCTTGAGAATGGCGCGCAGAGAGGCGATCGTGGCCTGGCGCTCTCGTTCGTCCGAGGCGGCGATGCTGGCCGTCGATGGTTGAAGCGACAGGCGCACTTCGACGGTGCCTGCATCGGTGGTCGAATGGATATCGAAGCCCGAATCGCGAAACACATCGAGCATCTGCTGGTTTTCCGGAAGGACGCTCGCCGTGAAGTGTTGGAAGTTCTGATCCCGTCCATACAGCGCGAGACGCTCGAGCAGCGCCGTCGCGATCCCCCGTCCATGGAACTCGTCGTCGATGGCAAACGCCACCTCGGCGCTCGCGTCCGAGTCGGCGAAATACGAACCGACGCCGATAATCTGCGTGCCCTGTTCGCCTCGCCGGCAGACGATCAACGTGAGCGCGTTGTGCGGCTCGTGGTTATCGCACAGCTGAGTCAACAGTTCGTCTGATAAGGCCGCGGGGGCGAGAAAGCGAAGGCGCCGCGAGGCGGGCGAGAGCTCATCGAAGAAGCGGCGAATCGCCTCGCGATCGGAAACGGTGGCCGGCCGCACCCCCGCACTCGAGCCATCACGGAGCACGAGACGGGATGTGGGAGCTGGCGCGGCGGGCATCGTCGAAGGCATCGTAGCGTTTCCCGGTCCTGACGGCTTCCAGCGCGTCCGGCCGAAGAAACTCGTGCTCGGGATGGTGCACCGTGAGCACGGGACATGGCGCGATGCGCACAACCTTCTCGGCAACATTGCCCATCAGCAGATGGCCCATCGTCCCACGCCCGTGTGTCCCCATCAGGATGATGTCGATGCCCTCCGCCCTGGCATACGCGGCGATTTCGAACGCCGGCGAGTTGCCTGTGCGAACCGCCGTCACGGCTTTGAGTTGCTCCCGATCTTCCGTCGTGACGATACGGTTCATCGTGTTTCGTGCGCCGGTCTCGAGCTCAGTTTGCAGTTGCATGAAGTCGATGCCGGCCGCTTCCGGTCCAACCCATAGCATCGCATCTTCAACGACATGCAGGACGTGCAGCGCAGCGCCAAACGTACGCGCGAACTCCCGGCCGTAGTTCAGGGCCGACTCCGACGTATCACTGAAATCGGTTGCGACGAGGACGTTGGTGATTTTAATCATATGAGCACCTTCACTGGCCCAGTGAGCATGGGACGTGCCAACCGAGGAGCGGGCCATGTCTGTGATTGTTCGCCAGGGCTTCGTTGATTTTCCACACCATTGCGGGATCTCCGCATGCCCGGCGGCGTCCGCGGCAACGTGTGTTGCATGGGCATTTTGTGAACCGCGCAGTAGGTACAAAGCGTGCATTCGTCTTGCGTGAATGGATGGAGTGTGTCTCATGACGCGAAGGATGCTTCCGCAGCTACTGGAGATTGCACGACGCGCGGAGGGCGCAACCGAGGCGAGGCCATTATGATTTCCAAGCGCGCGCGCGGAGCTGCGTCCGGAGTAGCATCGCTGCTGGGCCTCGCCGCTGCATCGGTCGCTGTCTATGTCGCAGTTCCTTGGCTGCGCTACGGGCGCGCTGCGCCTGCGGCGCCCGAAGACGCCGACGCGACTCTCGATCGCTTCATGCCCGAGTACGAGATCGTGGAGCGCCACCACGTCAACGTGGCGGCGCCGGCCGATAAGACATTCAGTCGCGCTGATGAACATGGATCTGGAAGACTCTCACGTCATCCGCGCGATCTTCAGGGGACGCGAGCTGCTGCTCGGCGCCGACGCCGGCAAGAAGCGGCAGGTGCGCGGCCTCGTCGCCGTGACGAAGGCACTGGGATGGGGCGTGCTGGCCGAAGAGCCCGGCCATGAGATTGTGATGGGCGCTGTCACGCAGCCGTGGAACGCGAACGTCGTCTTCCGTAGCCTGCCACCCGACGAGTTTGCCGCGTTCAACGAGGCCGGCTACGTGAAGATCGTGTGGACACTGCGGGCCGACGCTGTGAGCGACACCACATCTATTGCGCGAACGGAGACCCGCGCCATCGCGACCGACGCAGAGTCCAGGAGAAAGTTCCGGTGGTACTGGGCTCGCTTCTCGCCAGGTATCGTGCTGATTCGCGAGATCTCACTGCGGCTCGTCAAGAAAGAGGCGGAGCGGCGTGCGCGGATGTAGGACAATTGTCTGGCAATGATGGGCAACCGTGCGATAGTCCTGGCGGCCGCCTTCGTCGGGCTGCTCATCGGCATCGGTTCCTTCACCTTCGTATACGCGAAGGGCTACTCCTATCTCACCAACGATCCGCGCGCCTGCGCCAACTGCCACGTCATGCAGGATCACTTCGACGCATGGACGAGGAGCAGTCATCGTTCGGTGGCGGTCTGCAATGACTGCCACACGCCGCCCGGCCTCGTGCCGAAGTACGCGACGAAAGCCCGCAATGGCTTCTGGCATTCCTTTTACTTCACTACCGGGGGCTATCCCGATCCCCTGCGCATCACGCCGCGCAATCACCGCGTCACCGAACAGGCGTGCCGTAAGTGCCACGCCGAGCTGACGCTTGCGATCGATCCAGTGCATGCCGAGAGCGGAGTGGGCGGAATCCAGTGCACGAGTTGTCACAATGAGGTAGGGCACATCGAATGAGCATGCGACGCTTCAGCGTTCCCGTTCTGGTGGCGATCGTTGCAGCCCTGATTGCGGTGGGCGCGACGGCGCTGCTCGTGAATATCTTTCAGCACCAGCAGGAAGCGCGAAATCCCTTCTATCGCGTCGTCGAACTGAACGACGAAACGACGGACCCTGCCGTGTGGGG
Source organism: Vicinamibacterales bacterium (assembly GCA_963787755.1). Lineage (GTDB taxonomy): Bacteria > Acidobacteriota > Vicinamibacteria > Vicinamibacterales > JAMQPK01 > JAMQPK01. The sequence continues at coordinate 33,286 of CAWBEG010000005.1, read as the reverse complement.
AAAGAATTTTCCGATGCAATACGACGGGTACAAACGCACCGTCGACCAGGTGAGGACGAGATATGGGGGCAGCGAGGCCGTTCCGCGCACGCCGTCCGACGCCGATCCGCGGTCGGTCGTCGCTCAGTCGCGACTCGAAGAAGACCCGCGACTGAAGACGTTGTGGGCCGGATACGCGTTTGCGACCGACTTCCGCGAGGAGCGCGGCCACGCCTTCATGCTCGACGACCAGACGTTCACTCAACGTCAAGTTGTCGTTCAGCAGCCGGGCACGTGCATGCATTGCCACGGGTCGGTCTACGTGCCGTACCGCAAGCTCGGCGGCGGCGACCTGGTGAAGGGTTTCGAGGCGATGAACACGATGACATACCAGGAGGCGCGAAAGCTCGTGTCGCACCCCGTGGCGTGTATCGACTGCCACGATCCCAGCACCATGCAACTGCGTGTGACGCGTCCCGGCTTTCTGGAGGGCATACAGAAAGTGAAAGCCGCCCAAGGCATTCAGAACTACGACGTCAATCGCGACGCGACGCGGCAGGAAATGCGCGCATACGTGTGCGGGCAATGCCACGTCGAGTACTACTTCAAAGGACCGGAAAAGCGGCTGACGTATCCGTGGGACAAGGGGCTACGCGCCGACGAGATCCTCGCCTATTACGAGGAAACGGGATTCAAAGACTGGACGCACGCAGAGAGCGGGGCGCCGGTCCTGAAGGCGCAGCATCCGGAGTTCGAGCTGTGGAACCAGGGAGTGCACGCAAGGTCTGGAGTCGCCTGCGCCGACTGCCACATGCCGTATCAGCGAGTGGGTGCGATGAAAGTCAGCGATCACCACGTGCGCAGCCCGTTGCTGAACATCAACCGTGCGTGCCAGACCTGTCACAAGTGGCCCGAGGCCGAGCTGCGGGCTCGCGTGGAAACGATTCAGGATCGAACGTTCGAGGTCCGCAACACTGCCATGAACGCACTCATGGCGCTCATCTCCGACATCAAGGCGGCGAAAGCACGCGGCGCAAACGATGGAGCGCTGGAGATCGCCCGCCGCCACCAGCGGCGCGGGCAGTTCCTGCTGGACTTCATCGAGGCGGAGAACTCGATGGGATTTCACGCCGATCAGGAAGCCGTGCGGGTGCTCGCTTTGTCGCTTGACGAAACTCGCCGCGGCCAGGCGTCGCTGCCTGGCAGCGTCGCCACGGCGGGAGCGAGCATCAAGCCGGCAGCGGCAGAACCACTGAAATAGTGGTCCCCCCTCAGCCGGAACGTCGATTTGCATTGTGCCGCCGTGGGCTTCCACGATGCGACGGCTAAGTGGCCGCCCGCGTGCAACTGGCGGAATGGGGAATTTTTCGTGGCCCTGCGTGATATTCCCGCACAATCTTCTACAGCATGGCCATAAGTCGCGTGATTCAGGCTTTCGAGCCGGGCACACGCGTTGCTACTGGAACGGTGGAGGAACTCAATGATCACGCAGGATTTCATTCATCGGCACTATTCAACGGCGGTAGGTGAATCACCTGCCGGCCACACAGTTGCCGTGCTCGCGGGCATAGTGCTGATTGCGATCGGGGCCGCACTCGTCGCGTCGGTCGTGTTTCTCCCGGCGGGCATTGCTATCGGTGCGCTCGGCGTCCTCGTCCTGGGCTGGGGCGCCTTCGGGCACATCCTGCGCCCGCTGACGTTCGCCAATCTGATGGACGCCGCGATCGGATTGTCCGGCGCGGCCGTCACCCTGACAATTGCGATCGTCATCGTCACCTTCGTCGCCGGCCTCGCCGTCACTGTCCTCGTGAGTCTCTTCCGATCGCTGGCCGGATGAGAAGCCTTTTCGCCATCCGGGACTGTCCTTATTCGGACAAGGATTCCATCATGAAACGCGTGACATGCACTCTCTCGTCGATCTTCGTCGTTGCTCTCTTTGGGTTGGTGCTTTCACCGCAGACGGTGGCGGCGCAAGACCCCGGGCACGATCACTCTACTCAAGCACCGGCTGCTCAGCAGGGTGTGATGAGGATGGCCGAGATGAAGATGGACAGCAAGATGATGGAGCAGATGGCTGCGAAGAAAAAGGCCAATACCGAGCGTATAAACGCGCTGATGGCTCAGGTCAGGAGCGCGACCGGCGAAGCGAAGGTCGCGGCGTTGGCGGATGTCATCGCTGTGGTTCTCGAAGAGCGCACGGCCATGCAGGAGCATTGCGCTGCGATGATGGCCATGATGAAGAAGTGATCCAGCAGAGGAAATGGCGCTACACTCTGGGGCCCCGCGTACGTCGCCACGGCGGGAGCGAGCATCAAGCCGGCAGCGGCAGATCCACCGAAATAGTAGTGCCCCCCTCGGGCGGCACGTCGATGTGAATCGTGCCGCCGTGGGCTTCGACCACGCGCTTCGCGATCGGAAGCCCCAGACCCGTGCCGCGATGCTTCGTCGTGAAGAATGCGTCGAACGCTTTCTCGCGCACGTCGGCGGGCATCCCAGGTCCACGATCGGCCATCGCGATGCGGCAGCGCCCGTCAGCGCCGGTCATGGTGACGTCAATGCGTCCCTTGCCGTCCATCGCCTGCGCGGCGTTCATCAGAATGTTCTGAAACACAATCTGCAGCATTTCGCGATCGCCGACGATCTCGGCAAGCGCCGCTGACGCCGATCTCGAGGTTCAGCATGCTCGGATCGCGCTCGATCAGCGACGCGGTTTCGCGCAACAGCGGTTCAAGCGCGATCGGCTCCCGGCGAAGCGCGCGCGGGCGAGCGAACATCAGCATGTCCTGCACGATGCGATTCAGCCCGTCGAGCCGCGTGATGATGTCGATCAGAATGGTGCGATCGCGCTGGTCGGCCGGCATCCGCGCCGTGATGACCTGCAGCGCACCGCGAATGCCAGCGATGGGGTTCTTCACTTCGTGCGCGACGACCGCGGCCATTTCGCCGAGCTTGGCGAGCGATTTCTGTTCCGTCAGCCGCTGCTCGAGCACGACACGGTCGCTCAGGTCGTGAAGGATTCCCGTAAAGCTGCGTGTGCCGTCTTCGGTCTTCATCTCTCCGACCGACAGATGGACCGGGAAGGTCGTGCCGTCCTTACGGAGGGCGGTGACCTCGCGGCCGATACCGATGATTTTCTGCTCGCCCGTCGTGAGGTAATGGTGAAGGTAGCCGTCGTGGCGCTCGCGGTCGGGGCTCGGCATCAGCATGTTCACGTTGCGCCCGAGCACCTCGCTGATGCGATAGCCGAACAGCCGCTCTGCTGACGGGTTGAACGCCTGAATCGCCCCGCGATCGTCGATGACGATGATGGCGTCGACCGCTGATTCGACGATCGAACGCACGCGCTCTTCGCTCTTGCGGAGCGCCTCCTCGATGGCGACCCGCTGGCTCAGATCGTGGAGGATGCCGGTAAACGCGGGCTGTCCGTCGATCTCCATCTGCCCCACGGACAGATGAAGAGGAAACGTGCTGCCGTCTTTTCGGCGGCCGCGAACTTCGCGGCCGGTACCGATGATCCGCGGGATTCCGGTTTCCAGATAGTTGGCAACGTAACGGTCGTGCTGCTCGCAATCGGGGCTGGGCATCAGCACCTTGACGTTCTGGTCGAGCACCTCCTCAGCGGAGTATCCGAATAACCGCTCAGCGGCGGGGTTGAACGCCTTGATGAGTCCCCTGGCGTCAATGACGATTATGCCGTCGACGGCCGAGTCGAATATCGACTGAAGAATGGGTTCCATGTGGCCTGAGAATTGAAGTAGAGACGCCAGCAGAGACTGAGATGTTAACGTATCTACCGAAAAGCCTGCATTTTTCAAGCCGGCTGGAAACGGATATGAGAAATATTCCCCTTATGGAGAAAAAATCCGCACCGTCCGTCCTGGTCGTCGACGACGAGGCGCTGATTCGCTGGTCGCTGGCAGAAATGCTCGGCGAGCGCGGGTATGCGGTGACCGAGGCGGGTGACGCACGGATGGCTCTCGCCGCGATTGAAAACGCGACGGAGCCGTTCGACGTCGTGCTGCTCGACTATCGCCTGCCCGATTCGGCCGATCTGCGGCTGCTGGAGAAAGTGCGGCGTCTGGCGCCCAGCTCGCAGGTCATCATGATTACGGCGCACAATAGTCCAGAACTGGCGCAGGGCGCGGCCGCGCTGGGCGCGTATCGTGTCATCAGCAAGCCGTTCGAGGTGGAAAGTCTCGCGGCGCTCGTGAATCAGGCACGGACGGATCGATCGTAATCGGCGCACGTCATCTCGCATTCAGAAAAATTGGAACGCTCTAATGGCTAAACCGACTGTTCTTGTCGTGGACGATGAGCAGCTGATCCGCTGGTCGCTGAACGATCGGCTCACGCAGGAAGGATACCGCGTGATCGAGGCACAGACGGCCGCCGAGGCGCTCGAGAAGCACCGCGAAGGGGTCGACCTGGTGCTGCTCGACTACCGGCTGCCAGATTCCGACGGCCTCACGGTGCTGAAGAAGATCAAGGAAGCCGATCCCGATACGCTGGTGATTCTGCTCACCGCGTTCTCGAGCATCGACATGGCGGTCGAAGCGATGAAGGCCGGCGCGTATCACTACGCGAACAAGCCGTTCAACCTCGACGAGATCGCGATGCTGGTCGAAAAAGCGCTCGAAACCACGCGGCTGCGCAGGGAAGTGCGCACGCTTCGCGCGACCCAGGCCCAGCCCTACAGCCTCGATCGCATCGTCGGCGACGGCCCGGCGATTGCCCAATTGAAGACATTGCTGAAGAAGATTGCCGCGAGCCCGGCGTCCACGGTGCTGCTGACGGGCGAGAGCGGCACGGGCAAGGATCTTGCGGCGAAGGTGCTGCACTACGCGAGCGACCGCGCGGCCAAGCCGTTCATGAACATCACCTGCTCTGCGCTGCCCGAAGCGCTGCTCGAGAGCGAGCTGTTCGGCCACGAGCGTGGCGCGTTTACCGATGCGCGCCAGCAGAAGCGCGGCCTGTTCGAGATGGCCGACGGCGGCACGGTGTTCCTCGACGAAATCGGCGAGATGGTGCCGGGGCTGCAGGCGAAGCTGCTGCGCTTTCTCGAAGAGAAGACCTTCAAGCGCGTGGGCGGCGCAGCCGACATCCGCGTCGACGTGCGTGTCGTTGCGGCGACGAACCGCAACCTCGAAGACGAGGTCAAGCACGGCAAGTTCCGCGAAGATCTCGTACTACCGCCTGAACGTGCTGCCGATCGCGCTGCCGCCGCTGCGCGCGCGCGCCGACGATATCCCGCGGCTGGTGCATTACTTCGTCGACACCTACAACGACGAGTTCCGCAAGCGGGTGCGCCGGGTCGCGCCGGAGACGATGAAGCGGCTGCAGGCGTATGGCTGGCCGGGCAACATCCGCGAGCTGCGCAACGCCATCGAGCGCGCCATGCTGCTCGCCGAGAGCGACGAGCTGACCGACGCGGATTTTCCGCTCGCCACCGGTGCGCCGCTCCGCATCACCGAGGGCGTGCAGCTGCCGGCGCACGGCATCGATCTCGAGCAGCTCGAGCGGTCGCTGGTCGTGCAGGCGCTCGAGCGCAGCGGATGGAACCAGACGCGCGCGGCCACGCTGCTGGGCGTCAATCGCGATCAGATCCGCTACCGTATCGAGAAGTTCAAGCTCGAGCGCGTCGCAGCCGGGTTGATCTGAACCTGCCAACAACTCTGGTCAAGCCAGAAACGTTTCCGCGAATCTGATGAACGCGCTCGACGTCGGCGAGGTTCGACGCCAGCCCCAGCGACACGCGCACGGCGCCGGTGCTCTTGCCGTCGATGCACAACCGGAAGTCATCGATCGTCAGATGCGTTTCGTGCTCGGGCTGATGGAAGCACGACGACAGTTCGGTGCCGGTGATGCCGAGCGCGATCTCGCCCCCGCCTGGATTGCAGAAACACCCGGTTCTCAGCGAAATGCCGGCGGCGTTCGCCCGCTCTTCGACGTCGCGGTGATCGATCGCGCGATTCGTGCTGTCATAAAAGTTGAACGTCACGGTCCCGCCGCGGCGTGTGTCCGAGCGCGGCCCGTAAATGCGCGCGAGCGGCGACGCCATCCGCGTGTCGAAGCGCGCTCAACCGTTCGATGAGCCAACCGGTCAGGCAACGGACGCGCGTGTGAATCGTGTCGATGCCAATCTGCGACAGGTACTGCAGCCCGAACTCGACTGCCGGCAGCGCGAGATAGTTTGGTGTTCCGTCTTCGAAAGCCGACGCGCCCTCCGCAAGATAGAACTTATCTCCCTGCACAGATGCGACGGTGATCGTGCCGCCCGCAAACCACGGCCGGCGCAGCTTCGCGAGCGCAGGCTTACGCGCGATCAGGCAACCCACGCCAGTGGGGTAGCCGAACATCTTGTAGAAACTCTGCGAGACGAAATCGGGTTTCCACCGGTTGAGGTCGAGACGATTGGTCGGCGTGAACGCCGCGGCATCGAGCAGCACATCCCAGCCGCGCTCCTGCGCGAGCGGAATCCAGTCGAGCGGATGCTGCACGCCAGAGAAATTCGATTGCGCCGGATACGCAAACAGTCGATGGCCGCCGCGGCGCTCGAGGTGCGAGGCCAGCTCCCCCTCGTCCACGCGCATGTCGGGCAGCACGATCGGCACGTAGGTGGTCGGACATCCTCTGGCGCGCGAGAACTCGCGGATGCCGTTCACGGAATTGTGGTTGTCGAACGTGAGCAGGTACTCGCCGCCGGCATCGAAAGGATAGCCCTCGCCGACCAGCTTCAGCGCCTGTGTCGCGTTCGCCGTGAAGATCACGATGTACTCGTCGGGATCGGCATTGAAGAACGCGAGCACCGACAGCCGCGTCTGTTCGACATAGGTCGTCGATAGCGTCGAGGCGGGATTGGTCGAGTGAGGATTTCCGAGCAGATGATCGCGCAGCAGCGCGGTATGACGTTCGACCAGCGAGAGCGGCACGAGGTTGCCGGCGGTGTAGTCGAGATAGACGTGCCCGAGGCTGTCGAGCAGGGGATAGTCGCGCGCGCGGAGATCGTCGAGCGCGCGTGTGGTGGCATAGGAGGGTAGCGCGAAAATGCGGAAAGCGATGTCGTCAGCAAGCTCTCGATTCCAGATTCTAGATTCCGATCCACCTTACGGCTTGCGGAACAGCACCAGGTAGAGATCGCCGGGCTGACTGTCCGGCATCCATTTCGAGATGGTGCGCACGTGTGTGAGCACCGCGCCGACTTCCCGCTGGACGACCTCCGGTGGCACGCCGTGTCCGAGACGATCGGCGGGCACGCCTGACGGCACTTCGCTCTTCGCGCGCGGTGGAAAGTCGATGACGGCGAGGCGGCCGCCCGGCTTGAGCGCGGCGGCCAGGCTCTTGACGATGGCGCCGGGCTGCGTCAGATGGTGGTACGCATCGCGGATCAGGATCGCGTCGCAGCAGAGGGCCGGAAGATTGGTCGTGTCCACCGCGCCCTCGAGCACCGTCACGTTCGCGAGTCCTTCGCGCTGCACTCCTTCGCGCAGCGCCGCCAGCTGGGCCGTGCCGATGTCGGTGGCATACACACGGCCGGACGGTCCGACGACTTTCGCGAACCGCATCGTCCAGGCGCCGAACCCCGCGCCCACATCGGCGACCGTCATGCCCGGCTTCAGCTCGAAGAGCTTCGCAAGCTCGGGCAGCTCGAGCTCGGCAGCTTTGATCTGCCCTTCGGTCAGGCTCGTTTGCTGTGCGGCAACCGAGAGGAACAGCAGAAAAACGAGAACGAGCGTACCGGTGACGCGTCGCATGACTGGCCCCCTTGTGCGAAGAGTATAACCAATGACGAACTTCTCCCTTTACGGGCGGGTGTCTCGCGGCAGAGGATTGGGATATGAGCTACGACCCACTTGACGTCGACCTCGACAAGCCCGTTGAAGAGGAACCGCGCGACATCAAACCGCGAAGTGGCAAGGCATTGATGATTGCCGTGGCGGCCGGGCTGGCGCTGGCCCTGGTTCTCGGGTACATGTATTTGCGCGCGCCGTCTGGTCAGCCCACTCCTGCCGCCGGCGCTCCGTCCGCACCGCCGAAGGCGGTGCCGAATGGACGAGCGGAACCCGGCGACCAGATTCCCCTTCCGCCCCTCGACGAAACCGATGCGCTGGTCCGGCAGCTGATTGCGCAGCTGTCTTCGAATCCTACAGTGGCCGCATGGCTGACGACTGATGGCCTGCTTGTGAACTTCGCTCTCGTGACGCGGCAGATTGCCAACGGCGAAAGCCCCACGCAGGAGCTCGGAGCGATAGGACCCGTGCCCACGTTCCGCGTGCGAACGTCGCGAGATGATCTGTTCCTCGATCCGTCGAGCTATCGGCGCTACGACCGGTACGCTCAGGCTGTGTCGTCGATTGATGCGCGCGGAGCGGCGCGGCTCTACGCCACGCTCAAGCCGCGCATTCTCGATGCATACCGGCGGATGGGCCAGCCCACGGCTGATTTCGATCCCGTTCTCGAACGAGCGATTGTGGAGCTGCTGAGTGTGCCGGCCGTTCAGGGCGAGATCGAGCTGGCACCCAGCGGCATCGTGTACGCGTTCGTCGATCCCAAGCTCGAGAGCATGTCGGCCGCGCAGAAGCACCTCCTGCGCATGGGCCCGGAGAACGTTCGCGCAATTCAGGGAAAACTCCGCGAGATCGCCGACTATCTCGGTATTCCGGCAGCGAGGCTTCCACGCCCCTCCGTGTGAGGGTCAAAGAGCAGTCGTGCGGCTCTTCCACACTGACAGGGAGGGTCAGGAAATCGTCACCTTCCGCGGATACTGCGAGTTGTCCTCGAGGAATGTTTTCTTCGTTTCCAGCTCCTCCAATGTCGGCTGCACTCTGCCGCTCGCGTCGATGACGCGGGACACCAGAGTGTGTTCACCCGGCGTCGCGTTATTCCACGCGTACGTGAACAGCTTCCACGAATACTTCGCGCGCGTCGCAGGATCGATCGTCGCCGGCTGCCACGGACCATCGTCCACGCGCACCTCCACCGATTTCAGCGGCGAACCGTCGTTCAATACGACGCCGAGCACGGTGTGCTGGCTCCCGTTCTTCGTTACGCGCGCGAGAAACGATTTCGGTTGCATGGTGGTGATGCCGGCCTCTGTCCATTTCACTTCGCCGTCGATCGTCTCACCACGCAGCGTGCGGTAATGACGCGCCTGGAATTTGCCAAGATACGCGTCTTCCTGCGCGTGCACCTGCGCCAGCCACTTCACGTTCGCCATCCCGTACCACCCGGGTACCAGGAGACGCAGCGGCGAGCCTTGATGCGGAGTCAGAGGCTCGCCGTTGAGCGCCCAGGCCAGAAACGCGTCGGAGGAGACGAGCTGCTCGCGTGTCATGCTGCGCCCGTACTGCTGTTCAACAGAGAACTTCTGTGTCCGGAATTCCACCTCTTCCTGGCCGCGATCGGCGCCGAAGAAGACGAGCTCGCGCGCCTGCGGCTTGAGACCGCCGGCGCGATCGAGCACAGCGCGCAGCGGCACGCCGGTCCATCGGCCGTTGCCGCAAAGTCCCTGAAGCGGTCGCCGATTGCCCGAACATTCGAAGCCGGCGATGAGTTCTGTGCTGCCGACCTTGCGCAACTCGTCGAGCGACAACGACAGCGGCCGATTCACCAGCCCCGTCAACTTCAGCCGGAACGCCGCCGGCTCCACGACAGGATGACCGTAATGCTGCGTCGTAAAGAAACGATCGGCCGGGCTGAACGGGCCGTCGATCGTGCGGATGTCGTATTGGCGGTTCACCGGGCCCGGCGGCGGAAATGCCGGAGGCGCATCGGTGAAAGGCACCAGCGTCTCCCCCTGGGCGAGTGCGGGCAGGGCCCACTCCGGAAGATTGAGCAGCGCCAGACTTGTGACGGCGAGACTGTCCTTGAGCATGTCGCGGCGGCTGCGTCGTGTTGTCATGCGCGGTTCATATCACAGGACGAAGGCCGGGCGCAATGCGACATGCTAAGCTGCGCGCCGAGATGCCCACGATACGTGACCAGCCTGGCGAACCAGACGCAGCGGCGATCGTGTTCGAGAACGTGTCGCTGGCTTTCGATGACAACGTCGTGTTGCGCGACGTGAGCTTTTCCGTACGCCCCGGGAGCATGTTGTTCCTGATGGGGGCGAGCGGAACAGGAAAGTCCGTCATCTTGAAACTCATCCTCGGGCTGCTGAAACCCGACGCGGGCGTCATCCGCGTCAGGGGTGAGCGGGTGGACAACATGTCGGAGCAGGAGATGTTGAGCGTGCGCGGCGACATCGGCATGCTGTTCCAGGAGACGGCGTTGTTCGATTCGCTGACCGTCGCCGACAACGTCGGCTATCGCCTGCTCGAGGAAATGGGCATGCCTTACGAACAGGTGCGCAGCCGAAGCCAGGAAGTGCTCGGGTTTATCGGCCTGGCGGAATACATGGATCGGATGCCGTCCGAGCTGTCGGGCGGACAGCGCCGCCGCGTCGCGATCGCGCGCGCATTTGCCTCGAAGCCGCGCCACCTGCTCATCGACGATCCGACGTCGGGGCTCGATCCAATCACATCGAAGACGGTCGATAACGAAATCATCAAGTTGAGGGACCTGGAGCATGTCACATCAGTCGTGGTGACGCATCAGCTCCCCGATGCGTTCTACATCGCGTCGCATGAAGCCGTCACGGACAACGGCAGCGTCAGCATTGTTGCCGCGGATCCGGCGAAAGCCGACGAGGCCGAATTCATCATGCTCGCGGACACGAAAATTCACTTCGAAGGTAATTTCGCCGCACTGCGTGCGTCCACGGATCCTTACCTGAAGAAGTTTCTGTCCGACTGATGGAACAGACGACAGACGGGCGCGCTACACGGCGAGCGGCGTATTTCGTATCGCGCCCTATGCCACTCGTCGTCCGGCTGAGCCAGACGAAGGTGATAGGACGGAATACAGTGCATCTCTAAGTGCGACATCCCGCGGGTCTCCACTGAGTCGCGTTCCCATCCTGTTCGTCACGTAGGCGTAGCCGATACCCGCTTCCGGATCCGCAAAGCCCAGCGCGCCGCCGGCTCCGGGCGATCCGAACGAACTGGGGCTGCCGAACGGCAAGGTCGGGGTCGACTTCATGAACCCGAGTGAGAACCCAACGCCGCGGCTCTTCATGCATTCGTCGTAGAACCCGCGCGCCGGAGGCACCGCCGGCGCCGCCAGCAGTGCGAGCGTCTCGGGACGCAACCCCAATTCACGGCCGCCGGTGGCGAACACGCTATAGGCATGGGCGATCGCCCGTGCCGTACCCACTGCACCGCCGGAGGGCACTTCGAGGTTGCGCACGTAAACATGCTGCGCGTCATGAGGCAGCTCGGAACCCCTGAGTGCCCGGGAGATCCTGGACCGTTGATTCATCGTGTCGAGCGCGAGGCGGAGTGGAAAGCCAGAGAACAGCTCGATCAAGCTTGGCCGCGTCATCACTGCCAGCCGCGAATCCGGGATGGTTTCCGGCAGCCTGATATACACGTCCAGACCGAGCGGCGTGGCGATCTCATCCTGGAAGAACTGTCCGAGGCTGCGATGCCGCGGATCGATTCGCCGCAGCAGCTCGCTTTCGTAGAATCCGAGCGTGATGCCGTGATACGCCTGACGCGTGCCCGGTTCCCATGCGGGTTTCTGACGGGCGAGCACGGCGGCGAGACGATCGAGATCGGCGACGAGCAGGCGATCCAGGGGCTCGTCGAGGGCATAGAGGCCCGCCTGATGTGCGAGCAGCTGACGGACCGTGATTCGCTCTTTGCCCTGCTGCGCGAACTCCGGCCAGTACGCGCACACGCGCTCTTCGTAGTCGAGCCAGCCGCGAGAGTGGGCGATGGCGAGAGTCATCGCGGCCAGCCCCTTGGTCGCCGAGTACACGATCACCATCGTGTCCTCTTCCCAAGGTTCGCCCGTCTCCTTGTTGCGGACACCACCCCAGATGTCGACGACCTTCTCTCCCCGATGGTAGGCAGCGCAGGCGCCACCGAGCTCGCGGCGGCGAGCAAAGTTCTCGGCGAACGTCAAACGCACGGCGTCGAACCCATGACTCATGTGTCCCTTAATGGCATCAGGTTTCATGGCTTTCTCCTTGTCGAGTCCGACGTGCTTGTGCGCCACGAATTGGCGGAAGCCCACTCATCGCCAATGCAAGTCGCACGCCCCGGTCGTGCCCAATGTTCGTGCATGCACGAATCGCCGGCGCTTGAAAATTCTCGCGGCGGTGCGAACATTTCCGCCATTGTGTGCGGCCGATGCGCATCGCATCCTGTCCCTCGCGCTCGCTCATCGCGGCGATTCGTCTGCGATCGACTGGCGCTCTTTGTGCTTCGTCCTCAAGAAGACGAGGGCGTGTGGATGCTCGTACACATGATTCGCTCGGAGTATTCAGCCGACCACTTCGGCAGGCATCCGCAACGTCGCTGGCGACGGCACGCGGTAGGAGAGCACTACACCTGTTTAGTGCGAATGAGGCCGCGACATGGTGATCGAGGAACTGAAGGATCGTGAGTGCCGGGCCATATTGACGCGCACACACCTCGCTCGTCTCGCGTGCGCACTGAACAACCAACCTTACATCGTTCCCGTTCACGTCGACCTTCACGACTCGTACCTCTACGGCTTCGCCACACTGGGGCAAAAAATCGAATGGATGCGACAGAATCCGCTCGTGTGCCTCGAAATGGACGAGATGAGCACCGATCACCAGTGGACGACCGTCGTTGTTTTCGGTCGATACGAGGAACTTCCAGACAGCCCCCGGTATGAGTACGAACGGCGTATTGCCCAGCAGCTCTTTCAGAGGCATCCGGTATGGTGGGAGCCCGCATCGGTTCCGCTCGCTGGTCATCGCCTCCGCCCGCTAGTTCTCTTCCGCATTCTGATCGTTCAGACGACCGGCCGGCGCGCCGGTCCTGGCAGGCCTGAAGCGCCAATCCTCCTAGCCGACGCAGCCGAAGATGCCGAGTGCTCGCGCGGGCTGGCACACTTGCTGGGCCGCGTGCTGCGGAGACGGTGAGACGCATTGTTCAGGGAAGCAGCAGTCCAGTCAGCGGCTCAGCGACGCCAGCGAGGGGTTGCAGGCACGCGGCTCATCCATTGTTACTTCACCGTCACCGCGACGTGACGTGGCTCGCAGATCTCGGCGAGCGCTCCGATGACGTCCTCCACGGGCACCTCGCGGCGTGAGCCGGCGGCCCGGACGATGTCGTTCATCGAAATAACCCCTTTGATCGCGCCTGACGAGTCGACGACCGGCAGGCGGCGCACCTTGAACTGCTTCATCGACGCCAGCGCGACGCCGATCCCATCGTCAGGAGAGCAAACGTGCACGGTATCGCTCATCGCTTGCGCTGTACGGATGTGGCAGGGCGGCAGGCGCCGGGTTGCGGTCGCGATGCAGATGTCGCGGTCGGTCACCATGCCGAGGACCGTTCCCGCGGAGCCGACGACCGGAATACAGCCAGAATCATGCTCCCACATCATTCTGGCTACAGTTCCAAGATCGGTGTCTGGCCGACAGGTCTGCGCCGGCGTGCTCATGATGTCTTTCACTTTCACGTTGTCCCTCACGGCACTCAACAAGCAAGTCCATTGCCAGCAGATGCTGCCTGATAGCGCCTGATGTCGGCGAATTGTCCCTCACCGCGATAAGGAATTTTCCCCGTCCGCCGCGAAATAGTTCGCGGATGTGAGGCCGCGCGCGAGTGCGCTGTCGCCATATATCCGCAGAGTCGGCGCACTTGCCCGCGGTACAGCCTTTGCCCTCTCGAGCGCTAAGAGCATCATGCAACAGTCAGGGGTCGCGGATATTTGTGATTGCGTTCGGTTGATCAAGGCCGAGTATGCCGAAATGCCTGGATTGCATCTCTCCAAACGGCAGGCGCAGCGCATGTGGAATCTCGATGCGTACAGCACCGACGTGATCTTCAATGCGCTCGAGGCGTCGCATTTCCTCAGGCGTATGCCGAACGATATGTACATCAGGGCCGACGTCGGCTGTTGATGGTTTCAGTCAGCGCGACGTGCGCGCAACGCGCCGTACCCACGCTTTGTCGCTGGGGAGTGCCAGCACTGGCGTGTTGGCTTTGCACAGTACCTGGTAGCTGATGGATCCCTGCTGCGGGCCGAACAACCCCTGTCCACGCCGCCGTGTCATCACCACGAGACCGACCTGTCTGCTCGAAGCGACCTTCGCGATTTCCGCGGCCGGCTTTCCGAACTCGACGCGGACGGCCGTCGCCACGCCCTTGAGCTGGTCCTGCAACTGTGTGAGCCGCGCGATGGCGCGGCGCCGCCGCTGGAGGTTTCTCCGGTCGGCGTCCACTTCCAGCCACGTTGGGCTGCTGATGGGCTCCACCACATGTACGAGCTCGAGCTGGGTGCCGAGCTCGTGCGCGACGGCCGCCGCAGCCAGGGCGTCGGCATGATCGCGGCTGCCGATGTCCACAGGCGCGATGACGATCTTTCCGGGCCAGCCCTTCGCGGGGCCTGCGATCGCGGCCGCTTACCGGCGGTGTGGCCAGCACGGGCAGCGGAGAGCGCCGCAGAATGCGGTGGGTCGTCGAGCCCAGCATCAGTCTTGTCCGTCCCCGTGCGGCCATGCGCGCCCATCACGATGACGTCGCACTTCAGGCGGTCGGCTGTCGAGGGATTTCCTCGTGTGGCTTTCCGATCGTAACGTCGAGGGTGACCGAGCTCATCGGCAGGTGTAACGACGCGATGGTGCGCTCGACGAGGCGGCGCAGCTCCTTGCGCGCCTTGTCCGTGTGCGCTTTCGTGTCGTAGGCGACCGCCGCCGCGGCCGCGAGAAGGGCATCCTCGACGAAGATGACGACAAGGTGCCCCTTGCTTCGCGCCGCCAGCAGAGCGGCGTACGCCAGCGCCTGACGGGCGTGCTCGGAGAAATCAACAGGGCAAAGGATCGTCTTGAAGAGCGTGCGGTCAGCCATAGCCCCCTACTTTAGTGCAAGCCGTACGCCGCGGACGATGGGGCAATTCGGGCGAAAACAGCATGAGAATTGATTCGGAATGGGAAGTCTTCACTGGCCACTAGCCTCCCGGCGGACGAGGTGCTTCGGCATTTCTCGACCAGCCGCGCTGGGTTGGACGACGCCGCCGCGCAGCGCGTGCTCGAGCGCGTCGGCCCCAACCGGCTGGCGCCGCCGCAGCCGACGTCGGCGCTTCGAATTCTCGCCGATCAATTCAGAAGCGTGGTCGTGTACCTGCTGATCGCGGCCGTCGGCATCTCGTTCGCCCTCGGCGATCGCATCGAATCGGTTGCGATTGCCGCCGTCCTGGCCATCAATACGATCATCGGATTCGCGACGGAGCTCCGGGCCCGTCGCGCCATGGAAGCGCTTCTTCAATTCGATGTCGTCGAAAGCTACCGTCATTCGATCGGGACAGCTTCGCAGCGTTGACGCGGCGACGATTGTCCCTGGCGACATCATCCAGACTCGACATCGGCCGGCGGGTGCCGGCGGATGCGCGACTCATCGAAACCACCGACTTTCGGACTGACGAAGCTGCGCTGACCGGCGAGTCTCTTCCTGTCTCGAAGCGCGCCGACGAGCTGCTCGAAGAAGGAACGCCCCTCGCAGACCGCACGAACATGGTCTACAAGGGCACGACAGCATCGGCGGGCACAGCGATCGCCGTTGTCACTGAAACCGGTGCGTCGACGGAAATTGGGCGCATCGGCACGCTGGTCAGTTCTATCGAGCAGGGACGCACCCCCCTCGAGCGCAGGCTCGACGAGTTGGGAAGCCGTCTCGTGTGGCTGGCGCTCGGTGTCGCCGCGCTGGTTGCGGCCCTTGGCGCCTGGCAAGGCGCGCCGCTCGGGCTCGTCGTGGAAATGGGCATCGCGCTGGCGGTCGCCGCCGTGCCCGAGGCGTTGCCCGCCGTCGCCACGATTGCGCTTGCGGTCGGGGTGCATCGGATGGCGCGCCGTCACGCGCTCGTGCGGCGGCTGCCCGCGGTCGAAGCGCTCGGATCGGCGACCGTCGTCTGCACCGACAAGACGCGCACGCTCACATCCGGGCAGATGACGCTCGTCCGGCTCTGGGCCGCGGGCAGCGAGACGTTGCGCTGCGCGACGGAGCCACTCGAGAAGATCCCGCTGTTTCCGTCGCGCTCGAGGTCGGGGCGCTCGCCAGCCGGCCGCAGCCTCGCAGTGAAGGGAGCGCCGCAGGCGCAGGGCGATCCGGTCGACCTTGCGCTGCTGGCCGCCGCCGAAAAGGCAGGCATCGATCGATCGGCGCTGGTTGCCGAGACGGCCGCAGGAGGGGATCGTGCCCTTCTCGAGCGACCGCAAATTCATGGCGTCGTTTCATCGCGACGGAAGCGGGTTGGTGGCGTATGTGAAGGGCGCGCCGCGCAAGACTCCTCGAGCTGAGCGAATCGATGCTGATGGAGAACGGCGTTGCAGCCGCTCGACGAGGCGCAGCGCGCGAAGCGTGCGTGGAAACGAACGACGCGATGGCGCGCGATGGACTTCGCGTGCTCGCGCTGGCATCCGGTCCAGTGGCGGACGCGACGGAGTCTGCGGTTCAGCGGCTGACGTTCGTCGGCCTGGTCGGCTTTGCCGATCCGCCCGCGGAAGGCGTGAAGGACGCGATCGTGCGGCTGCGTGCGGCCGGTCTTCGCACGGTGATGTTGACCGGCGACCAGCGCGCAACCGCCGCCGCCGTTGGCCGCGAGCTGAATCTGCTGAGCGACGGCCAGGCCATCATCGACGGCCGCGAGCTCGATACGCTGTCGGACGAGCGAGTTGACTGCCAGGCTGTCGCAGATGCGGCGCCTTCAGCCGCATCACGCCGCAGCACAAGCTGCGGCTCGTGCAGGCTCTTCAGGCGCGAGGCGACATCGTCGCCATGCTCGGCGACGGCGTGAACGACGCGCCCGCGCTGCGGAAGGCTGATATCGGCGTCGCGATGGGCATACGCGGCACGGATGTGGCGAAGGAAGCGGCGGCGATCGTCCTGCAGGACGATCGCTTCGAGACGGTGACCGCCGCGGTCGAAGAGGGACGCATCATCTTCGACAACATCCGCAAGTTCGTCTTCTATCTGTTCTCCTGCAACGTCGCCGAGGTGCTCGTTCTGCTGTTCGCGGCGCTGGCAGGACTCCCGATGCCGCTGCTGCCGCTGCAGATTCTGTGGCTCAACATGGTGACCGATACGTTTCCGGCGCTCGCGCTGGCGTTGGAGCCTGGTGATGCCGACGTCATGGCACGCGCCGCCTCGCAATCCAGCCGAAGCCGCTGCTGTCGCGCCGGTTCCTGATGATCGGTGCTGTTCTACGGGTCGCTCATCACCGCCGCGACCCTCGGCGCATTCCTCCTGTATGCTCGATGGCGCTGTCGCGGCAGGCGCAGACGATGGCGTTCATGACGCTGGCGTTCGCCCAGCTGTTTCATCTTGGGAACGCCCGCGGCGGAAACTCCCGTGCTCAACCTGAAGCGCGCGCTCTCGAACCCGTACGCGATTGGCGCGTTGGCGCTTTCCATCGCGCTGCAGCTCCTGGCGGTGTACGTGGATCCGCTCGCTCGCATCCTCGGGGTCGTGCCGTTGGCTGCCCGCGAGTGGCTGATCGTTGTCTCGTTTGCGCTCGTACCGGCCGTGGTGGGGCAGGCGATCAAGCTGGGACAGGCATTGTCCTATCCGGCCGCGGAGCGCGGTGGTTCGGGTTTCACGTCCTGATCGACGCGCTCGATCTCGAGCGTGCAATCCTTCAGCATTGCGGCGATCGCCGCGACGGCTGCGACGACCGGCGCGATGACAGCGCCGACGACGCCGGCCGTGAGCGGAAATTCCGCGACCGTCCGGCCGTCGTGCTTGACGACGACGCGCCGCACGTTGCCTTCGTGTACGATCGCCTTGAGCTTCTCGGCAATCGTGTTTGCGTCGCCTTTAATCGATTCCCAGGTGCAAGCCATTGTGAGGTTCCTTTCAGTGCAGCGGTGGCGAGCAGAACATGCCGATACCGAGCGCGAAGCCGAGAGAGAGCACCCATCCAAGTACGCATACGCCAAACGCGCGCGCGGTGCTCGTGTAGTCGAGCGCCTGTCTGACAGCGACTATCATCGCCATGAGCATCCAGATCGCGGTGATGGCGAACACGACCGTCGCCGTGCCAGGAATGACACCGGCGATCCGAAGGATGCCTGGCGCCGTCGCGAAGCCGATCGTGCGAAGCAGCTGCCCGATGTCCGCCTGCGTGCGCGGTGAAGGAAAGATGCGGGCCCCGATCTGGAGCGTCAGTACGGCCCAAATCGCCCACACCGCGAACGCAAGCAGACTGATGCCGGCAAGAGCCGTGATGCGCACGTTCGCCAGGCCCAGAGCTCCTACTCCGGCCGCGAGACTCGAAAGCGCCACAACGGCCATCGCCTGCATCGTTGCGGTGCGATCGGCCTCGACCTCCTCGTAGATCGCCGGATTCAACAGCGCGGCGCCAGTCATCCGATTGAGAAACGTCGTCATGTGTCAGCTCATCTCACGAAAATACGCCGCGAGGGCATCACGCCACATGCGTGCCCGCCCCCGGTTGTGAAAGAACCCTGCGCCACGAACGATGTCATCGGTCGAATACGGCCGGCCGTACAGCACCGCGTTGGACTCCCTTATATCCTGGAGGACCCCAGTCGTCGATCGTAACGCCGGCGAGGTAGTTCTCGAACTTCATATATGCAAGCAGGTCGGCGTTGATCCGCATCGGTGTGTTATGCCCGAGCGGCCCGGCGTCGATGGAGTGCGTCGCGGTGTTTCTGACCCAGCCCTGCAAAAAGTCATCGAGGCCTCGTTGCGTCTGCGCCACGAGAATGAAATCAGCGGCGCCCGTTTCGAGGTCGAATGGAATCGCGCCTTCAAAGGCGATGACAGCCGGAGATGTCCAATAATCGGCGCGCGCGCCGCGCGCGCTGACGATCCCCTTGCCGTAGAAGCGAGTGCCGTCTTTGACAGCGGCCGGAATGACCGCGATCGCCGTCGCGCGCATCAGGACGGCGGCCGGAATGGCTGCCGCCGGCGTCTCCACCGCGTGCTCGAAGACGAGCGTGGCATTACGGAGAAGCTCGTCCTCGTGCGACGCCGGCGAGGTTGCCGACGTGGTTGCCGCCAGCGACAGTTCCCTGCGAGGATACTGACGATGGTCAGGATGAGGTGTAGGGTCCGGGAACGCATGTGAGCCTCCACGCGATCGGAAATGAGCAAGTCGCAGACCAGGTGCGAGAGCGAAATTCCGGCCTATTTCCTATAGACGCTGCGTATCGTCAGGTACCGGTGAGGAAATTTCCGTGTCGTTGATCGGGAATCTCCCCAGCGCGGAAAACGAATGCGGGTGCGATGGTCGTGGCAACGAGCACGAGGATCCATAGTCGCCCTGCGAGAAGGTTGTAGTCGGCCAGCAGCGTGGACCATTCCGTGTCGAACAAGTAGTGACCGGCAACAAACTCGAAGGTGAGCGTCATTGCCAGCCACATCACGCCGATCGTCCATGCATCGCGCATGCGAGGCCGGATGGATCCATCGAAGCGAAACCCAGGTCACGAGCACTATCAGGGCGGCGAGCGTGAGGCAGCTCAGCGCCCGCGCGACCAGATCCCCGAGCCGGGGGACGAGCAACATGTCTCGCGCAGCTCCGTTGAGAATGGCCAGCAGCATGATCGCGAACCACACGGCTCCAGCCGCGTATGAGCATGCTACGCATCCAGACGGCCATCAGCGTTCCCTAGTAGCAGCAGCGTTGCCGCTGCCGTCATGCCGCCAGGCCGCCCCACATCGGCATCTCGCCAGGCCCCGCCGTAAATCCACGCGTAACAGCGATGCTCGAATTGATCGTCAGCACCAGCAGATAGAGCGAGCCTTGAACCCCGGCAATTGTCGATACGATGTAGCCCCACGCATTCCTCCGCCACAAAAGAATTCCGCCGATGGCAAGTGCGGGAACCATCAGGACGGTGTCGAGCGCGGCGACGAGCTTGAATGCCTCGGGCTCGACTGGCGTCGGCCGCCCTGCGAACACATATGCGCTCCACATACCAAGCCAGACGCCTGCGAGCCCGAGCCCGAGCACCGCAGCGTGAGTCGCGACCGATAGCACCGTGGCGGATGCGTGCGAATCGCGGAAGGGCCTATCGATTGTTCCAGCTGTCAGGTCGAACATGGTCGCCTCCGTTAGCGCGCGCCGCGCGCGAGCATCTCCACTCGCACTCCACCGGGCGCAGCGAAGGGTCGGCCCGACAAAGTAAGGACCGCGAGTTCATCTCCTCCGGCGCTGTCTAGGCAAGCGCCGTGCCGCGCAAAATGGTCAAAAACGCTAGGATTTCACGCACAATCAGCGGTTCGAGTGCTGAGGATTGCCCACGTTGGGGAGTATTCCTGATCGGTTCGGAAGATCCGATGGCGTCAGGAGAACGAGATCGGAAAGTGCGAGAAGTAGTACAGTTGGGCTGGTCAACGGTCGCCTGACGGCCTGGCCCTGGCCTTGCTTCCAAAACGCATATGCCACAACAACCCAGCAATCTCACTATGCATCGCGCGGCCGCAAGTGTCTGGGACCGACAGGATTACGAGCATTCGCGCGCGCGCGCAATCGGCGTGCTCGGGTTCGCCCTGATTGCCGCAGGAACGGCACTTGTCGGCATGGGATACAGGTCGCAGCTCGCGAGCCTGAGATGCCGAGCCGGGGCGGTTCTCCCCAGTCGCTCGACGAAGCTCGACGAAGTGAACAAGGCCGCCGAAGCCTCATTCCCGGCCAGCGATCCGCCGGCCTTTACGGCGTCGGTCGGGAAAGCTGCGCAACCTGAAGGAGCGCGATGATCCGAAAGGGAGCGCGATGATTCGAACGTGCGCCGTCGTCGCAGCGCTCGCCGTGAGCATCGCCGGCGCGACGTACGCGCAGTCGCCCAAATTTACTCCGCCGCGTCTGCTGGGAGCCGTTCTCCCGCCAATGCCGCCTCCAACGATTGCAGGCGCGGGAGAAGTTCTCATCGAGGCCATCGTCGATCGCACCGGAGCTCTCGGCCGGCCGGTCATCCTGCGCGGGACGCCGTATTACACACAGATGGTGTTCGATGCAATGAAGACGTTCCGATTCGAGCCGGCAAGGATGGCTGGTCCGGATGGCGTTGAGGCGGCGATAGAAATGCCCATTACGATCGCCGGTCTCTTCCGGCCGCCCGTCCTGGTTAACACGCCGACGATCGGCGAGTCACCGAAAGACTGGAGCAAGCCGTCGGGAGACGCCGCCTATCCGATCTCGATGGAAATGCCGAATTATCCGCCGCAGGTGCGTGATGGCGGTGTCGTGCTGATCGAGGTGGCGCTCAATGGTGCTGGAGGCGTCACTGAGACACGCGGCGTCGCATCGATCGGAGGATTCGAGAGCGCGTCGCGTGAGGCGCTCACGAAGTGGCGGTTCACGGGCGCATCGTATCGCGCGCGGCCGGTGCCCACGACAGCCTACGTATTGTTTGGATTTAGAACCCCTACTTTCTTGGCGTCGGGGCAACAGCCGCAAATGCCTCCGACCTCGGTACCGCCGTATCCACCGGCTTTTCCGTCTCCGCCGCCTCCCGATTTCAAACCTCCGCCGCCTGCCGATTTCAAGCCTCCACCGGCTCCCGATTTTGGGCCTCCGCCGCCTGCGGCCTATCCGCCGCCGCCTCCTCCGGATTACAGGCCCCCTCCGTCTTCGAAGCCTTGATCCCGGCGTCCGATTCGTCTCCTCGACAGCTGAGCCGCGCGTATTGGGCGTGGATCGCCGTGTGCGTATCGTGGGGCACCACGTTTCTTGCGACGCGCGTCGCCATCGAGAGCATTCCGCCATTTGCGATGGCCGGGCCGCGGCATTTCATCGCGGGCGTCGTCCTTGCCCTCATCCTGCGCATGCGCGGCATCAAGCTGCCGTCGCGAGATTCGTGGGGCGGGCACGCGCTCCTCGGTCTGCTGATGATCGGCTTCGGCAACGGCTGCCTCGTGTGGGCGCAGCAGTTCGTGCCGAGCGGCGTCGCCGCGGTCCTCGTGTCGGTGATTCCGTTCTGGATGATCGGCGTCGAAGCGTTCATGCCCGGCGGCGAATCCGTCCGGAAACGACAGGTGCTCGGGCTGCTCCTCGGCTTCGGCGGCATCGTCCTGCTGACGAGCTCGAGCATGAACGGCAGCGCGCCGACGCGTCAGATCGTGCTCGGCGTCATCATGACGCAGTTGTCATGCCTTGGCTGGGCGATCGGTTCGGCGTATGCGAAGCGGCACAAGCGCGAGGACAATCTGTTTGCGGCGACGGCCGTGCAGATCATGTTCGGCGGCGCCGTCCTGATGGTCGTCGCGACGATCACTGGCGAATGGGGTGACATGGCCCCGACGCCAGCGCAGCCTGATCGCCGTGCTGTATCTTGTCGTTGTCGGAACGTTCGTCGGCTACGTGTGCTACGTGTACGCGCTGAAGCATCTGCCGGTGTCGATCGTGTCGCTGTACGCGTACGTGAATCCGGTGATTGCGGTGATTCTCGGATCGCTGCTGCTGAAGGAGCGTTTCACGCCGCGGATGGCGGTGGCGATCGCGATTATTTTCGTGGCGATGCTGATTGTGCGGAGCGTTGATACATCGCGTAGTTCGTGAGCACCTGTCGGACGTACGCGCGCGTCTGCTGATACGGAATGCTGTCGATGAACAGCTCCTCCGGCAGCCCCTTCGCGGCCTCCCACCACACCTGCACGCGCTCCTTGTCGGCGTTGTACGACGCGATCGTCGGGAGCGAGCGCGCCCTGAAAGCGCGCCTGCAGGCTCGACAGAAGCTTTGCGGCCAGCTCGGCGCTGACCTCGGGCTGCACCAGGCGATCCATCGCGGCGGGATTGGAAAACTGCGGGATCCAGCTCGGCCGCCGTGTACGGCATGACCTGGAAGAGGCCGACGGCGCCGACAGGCGAGCGCGCCATCCGGTTGAAATGCGATTCCTGCCGCGCGAGACCGATCATCAGAAGCGGATCGACACCGTGGCGAGCCGCGGCCGCCGAGACTTCCGTCCAGTATGCGCGCGGATACGCGAGCGCCCAGAAATCGTCGGGAAGATTTGTCGCCGGCTGCTGCAGATACGGCCCGAAGTACGACGACATCAGCGTCGCACGACGACGAATAGTCGCCGGCGGCTTCCGACGCCCGTGCGGCGAGCAGCGCCACGGCATCGTCTCTGCGGAATGCCGCGTTCAGCCGCCGCGCGTAGACAGCCGCATCCGACAACATGCCGGCGCGCGAGAGCAGCGCGGCCGCCTGGTAGTCGGGATGAGCGATGACCTCATCGCGCAGCGTGAGATCGGGAAAGGCGATCGACGCCGCCGGCAGCGAGGCGCCGCTCCGTGATCGCGGCGCGCGCGCCGTAGTAAGAAAAAGGATAGCGCCGCGCGAGCGACGCCCACTGCGTTCGAGCCGCCGCCTTCGAGCCGGCGGCATCCTGCGCGTACGCGAGCCAGAACGAGGCGGCACGCTCGGTTTCGGAATCCGGCTTCAGCCGCAGCACCTGCTGCAGCTCTTTGACCGCGCGCGCGGGATTGCGCGCGCGAAGCGACGCGATCGACATTCGCCAGAGCACGTCGACGCGACCGCTGCGCGTCGGCGTCATCTTGTAGAGCGCGCTGTAGACGCCCAGCGCTTTCGCCGGCTGTCCGATGCTGACCAGATATTCGGCGAGCAGCCGCGCGGCGCCCTGGCGATCGCTCAGCGTGGTGCCCGCGATCTCGCCGCCCATGATCGCGCGTCCCCGCTTCTCGACGTCGGCAGAGCGCCCTTCACGCACATCGAGCCTGAAGAGCGTGATGAAGACGTCGCGCTGCTGTTGGCGCTGTCCGGATGCTCCTTGAGGAACGTGTCGGCGCGAAAGCGCGCGTCGTCGTTGGCGCGCAGCGAATAGAGATACTGCACCTTCGCCGACTCGATTTCCTCGCGGCGCGACGATGCAGGGAAGTTGCTTGAGCCACTCGGCCTGCATGTCGACGGCGCGGCGGAATGCCGCGATTCCGGCGAGGCGATCGACGATGGCGTCGTAGTCCGCTTCGGTCAGCGGTTCGGCGTCTGGCGCGAGGAGAGAGGCGGCGCGCCGCAGCATCGGCAAGCTCGAAGGCGGCCGCCTCGCGGAATGTGAGCTGAAGCTCGCGATACGTCTCGAGCGCTTCGCGCGGCTTGCCTGTCCTGCTCGAGCGTCGCCGCCAGGCCGATAGCGGCCTCATCGGCCGCAGGTGACCGGCCCGCCGCCTGGCGCGCGCGGCGATACAGCGAAGTGGCGCAGTCGAATGCGCCTGCGGCGCGGCACGCATCGGCGGCGCGAAGGAGGAGATCGGATGGAGCAGCCGTGCCCAGCTCGCTGAGCCCGCGCAGTGCCGGCTCGACGTCGCCGGCGGCGATCAGCGCGCGAATCGATCTCGCGTGTGGCGAGACTTGCGATGACCGGCTCGCGCGCGCCGACGGTCTGCCAGGCCGCTGCGCTCTCGCGGTAGTTGCGCGCGGCAGAGAGCGCGCGCGCCCGCTGAATCAGCGCCTCGCTTTCGGACGGGTGTCGCGGCAGGCCCGGGAAGTCGCGGCTCCTGACCGTGCGACCTGAACGGCACCGATGCTGAGGACGAGCAGCAGAGCGCCGAAGGTTCTCATCCTTTCGCCGTGAGCTCTTCGTAGGCCGCCTGGATCGTGCCTTCGGGAGCTGCCCTCGTAGTCGGCGAACCCCGGCACGCTCGCGACCTTCACGATTTCGGCCGCCGACCGGCCCGACGCGATACTTTTCTGCACGTAGGCGAGCAATCCGGAGAAGTAATCGCGGAATTTCAGCAGATCGGCGCGCGTCACGGTGACCGGCAGGTTCACCTTCGCGTGGCCGGCGATGTAAATCGTGTCGGCGGGGTGCTCCTTCGCCACCGATTCGAGCGTCACGATCCAGTTCTTGATCGACGCGCCGGCGCCGCGATCGACGCGCGGATTGCGCAGGTAGAACATCAGGTCGCCCATGTGCACGATGTTGGCGTTCTGAAATGTGACGACGCTGTCGCCGCTCGTGTGGCCGGGGCCGTAGTACTTCATGCTGACGGTCTCGCTCGCCACCTTCGCTGACCACGTCGTGTCGTAGGTGGTGTCGGCGTACGCCTGCGGCGCATCCGATTTGGCCGCGGCGGCCTGCGTCTTCTGCAGCGCCGGCACGTTTCGATGCGCGACGTGCTTCGCGGCCGCGGGGCGGAACACGGTGTTGCCCGACGTGTGGTCGCCGTGATGGTGCGTGTTGATGAGGAAGTCGATCTTCCGCTCGCTCATCTGCTTGAGATTGCCCAGCGCGATCTGTCGCGGTGTCCGCAAACTGCGTGTCGACGACGACGAGCCCGTCGGGCGCCACGAGCATCCCGATCGTGCCGCCGCGGCCGGTGAAGATGCCGACGTTGCCGCGCAGCGGATCAAAAGAGGTCTGCGGCGGCGGAGGCGCGGCCGGCGTCTGGCCGAGCGCGTGCGAGACGGTTCCGAGCGCGACCGAGGACGTGGCAAGAAAGTCACGGCGACTAAGCTTCATTAGCTCCTCCGATGGCACATTCTATAATGCCCGGCATGAGCGAACATCATCATCATCACGATCACGCCGGCAAACACGCGGTGCATCTGGCGCTGGTCCAGCGCCTGCGCGCGCAGGCGGCTGAAGTGCGCGCGGTTGGCGGCGGGTCTCGACGAGGCGGCGCTCGCGACGCGCAGCGTGCCCGACAAATGGTCGATGAAGGAACTCATCTGTCACTTCAGGCGGATGGAGACGATCTTCGGCGATCGCTTCCGCCTGCATGCTGATCGAAGAGACGACCATCGTCCCCTACGACAATCCCGACGGCGACGAGGTGTTTGTCGCGTTGACGAAGCGGCCGACTGCCGACGTGCTGGCCGAGTATCTCGGCGAACGCGACGCGCTGTGCCGCAAGCTCGAGGGTCTCACGCCCGCCGAATGGCACCGCAAAGCCAAGCACCCGCAGTTTCCCGCATTACGATCTGCATTTCCAGGTGGAATACATGGCCCACCACGAGGCGCACCACATCTATCAGTTGTTTCAGCGTCGCGTGCCGTTCGGTAAGCTGCCGCACTGAGTGCTGAGCTGAAACTAGAGACGCTAGACGCAGGATCTGAGACACGAAGCTTGCGTTCAGATCGCAGATTTCAGATTTAGTTCAGCGTACGGGGATCAGCTTCACGTCCTGAATCACCGCCATCAGATCATCGTCCGTGATCGTCTTCTGCGCGTCGCACAGCGCGATGATGCGGCGGTAGACCTGGTCGAGCTCGAGGCGGGTGAGGGTGTGGCCGATGGCCTCGCAGCGGTGCTTCACCGCGTGGCGGCCCGAGTGTTTGCCGAGCACCAGCGTCGTCTGCGGCACGCCGACATCGGCCGGGCTCATGATTTCGTACGTGCGGCGATCCTTCAGCATGCCGTCCTGATGAATGCCCGCTTCGTGCGCGAAGGCGTTGCGTCCGACGATGGCTTTGTTGGCTTGCACGTGCTGGCCGGTGAGTGACGGTGAGGAGCTGGCTGGTGGGGAAGATCTGCTCGGACCGGATGCCGGTGGTAAACGGCAGCCGATCCGGTCTAACTCGCATCCCCATGACGATCTCTTCGAGCGACGCGTTGCCCGCGCGCTCGCCGATGCCGTTGATCGTGCATTCGACCTGCCGCACGCCGGCCGTCACCGCCGCGTGCGTGTTCGCGACCGCAAGGCCGAGGTCGTCGTGGCAGTGCGCGCTGAACACCGCCTTGTCCGCGTTCGGCACGCGCGACTGAATCGTCACGAAGAAGTCGTGAATCTCGTCAGGCGTCGCATATCCGACCGTATCGGGAAGATTGATCGTCGTCGCGCCCGCCTTGATCACCGCCTCGACAATCGCGCTCAGAAAGCCCATGTCGGAGCGTGTCGCGTCCTCAGCCGAGAACTGCACGTCGTCCGTGTAGCCGCGCGCCTGCGTGACCGCCGCGACGGCGCTCGCCAGGCACTGCTCGCGCGAGATGTTCAGCTTCTTCTCGAGATGCAGATCGGATGTCGCGATGAACGTGTGAATGCGCGATCGCTCGGCGCCCTTGAGCGCCTCACCGGCGCGCTCGATGTCCTCGGGCCGGCAGCGCGCGAGCGCGGCGATGATCGGCCGCCGCACGGCGGCAGCCACCTGCTTCACCCCTTCGGCATCGTCGAGCGACGCAATGGGGAAGCCGGCTTCGATCAGATCCACGCCGAGCGCATCGAGCTGCCGGGCGAGCTCCACTTTCTCGCTGGTGCGCAGCGAAAAGCCGGGCGCCTGCTCGCCGTCGCGCAGGGTCGTGTCGAAGATCGTCACTCGGTCGCTGGACATAGTCACGGTTGTACGGCAGTCAGCCCTAATCGTCAAATCTATATTAATGAATTTGTTATAAGAATAGTTTATAGTAGCCCGTCGTGGAACTGGCAGAATTGCGCGTATTTCTCACCGTTGCCGCGGAACGCAGCTTTTCGCGCGCCGCCAGCAAGCTGCACCGCACCCAACCCGCGGTCAGCCAGGCGATTCGGCGCCTCGAAGAGGAGGTAGGGGAGCGCCTCTTCGACCGCTCGTCCAAAGACGGCACGCTGACCGAGGCCGGGCGCGTGCTGCGCGACTACGCCGAGCGGCTGCAGCGGCTCTCGGAAGAGGCGCAGCTGTCGGTCCGCGAGCTCCGCGACCTGCAGCGCGGCCGCGTGCTGATCGGCTCGAACGAGGGCGGCGTCCACGTGCTGCTGCCGCTGATCGAAAAATTCCGTGAGAAGCACCCTCGCATCCTGGTCGACGTACGTCGCGTGCCCGCGCGCCAGGTCGGCGTCGAAGTGGCGCAGGGCAGCCTCGATTTCGGGATCGTCACCTTCGATCCCGGCGACAAGCGGCTGCTGGCCGTGACGCTCGGACCGGATGAGCTGGTGCTGCTGGTGTATCCGTCGCATCCGTTCGCACAGCGCGACACCGTGCCGATGTCGGAGTTCGCGCAGGAGACGGTCATCGCGCACAGCGATCCGTCTCCCGCGCGCGATCGGGTGCTGCGCCAGGCCGAAGTGCGGCATGCGCCCATCAATATTCAGATTGCGCTGCCAAGCCTCGAAGGAATCAAGCGCGCCGTCGAAAAGAAGATGGGGGTGGCGCTGCTGCCGCGGCGCTGCGCGGTTGCGGAGATCGAACGGAAGCAGCTTGTCGCGGTGAAAATTCCCGAGGTGCGATATCCGCGGCAGTTGCGGTTGCTCTACCGCAAAGGCGAGCTGTCCCATGCCGCGGCGGCGTTTCTGGAAACTGCCCGTAAGTGATTCACGTCCACGAAAAATAAACAGGAGACTAGAAACGGTTTCAAAACCTCGTAACGGAGGCATTAACTTGACTTTACGTCGCGCTGCGGTACCACACTGGGCGGAGGTGCTCGTGCCCAGACGCAGCGTGTCGCTGACCGACGCGCAGTGGCCAAATCGAACCGCATCTCCCACGCCGCGTCGATCCCCGCAGGGGCCGGCCGCGCGTCAGTAACCGCGAGTCGTCGACGGCATCCTCTGGGTGTTGAAACGGGCGCGCGATGGCGCGATTTGCCCGAGGATATCCCAGTGGCCACGTGTTGGCGACGGTTGCGGCAATGGGATGAGGATGGCACATGGCTTCGCATGTGGCGCGCCTTCCTCGGCCAGCTCGACGCGCGCGACGGTCCGGGGGAGCACGCGTTCGTCGATGGCTCATTCGCCTCGGCGAAAAAGGGGGCTCCGACGTCGGAAACCAAGCGCGGCAAGGGTTCGAAGTGGATGGTGGTGGTCGACGGCCAGGGTATTCCTCTCGGAATACATGTCACCTCGGCGACCCCCGCGGAAGTCAATCTCGTCGAGGCGACGTTGAACACGATTCGCGTGCCGCGCGTCGGTCAGGCGCCTCGCCAAATCCCGAGCGCCTGATTGGCGACCGGGTTACGACAGCGAGGGGCTCCGCCGACGGCTCTGGCAGCGCGGCATTACGCCGATCCTGCCGTATCGCTGGTGGACGAAGCGACGCCACTTCGAGATGGACGATGGCTGCGACGATGTCGGCATCGTTGGAAGATTGAACGACCTTGCGTGGTTCGGCAGTTCCGCCGATTGTTGATTCGGCATGAACGACTACATCGATGTATTGTTCATTCCTCTATTTCGCCGCCGCGTTAATCACGCTGAGGAGGTTTTGAAACCACTTCTAGGAGATCAGGAGAATTCTTTTGAAAAGGAAGTTTCTCCTATCCTCCTGATCTCCTGTTCAAAACCCAGAAACGTACGGGCAGGCTCTTCGCGACGGCGCGCACGCGATCGAAATCGTCCAGCAACAAACCTGTCGCGTCCCATGTTCCTGCCGTGAACGCCTCGCGCGCGCCTGCGGGAACCAGCGCCTGATATGTCTTGCCGTTCACGCTCGACGGACTGCCCGCCGACGCTGACGGTGACCTCTGCCTGCGGATTGGCTTCGACGGCCGACAGCAGCGCCTCGGCGTCTTGCGGCGCTCACCGTGAGGCACGGCATGCCGAGCGCGACCGAGTTGCCGAAGAAGATCTCCGAGAACGATTCGCCGATAATCGCGCGAATGCCCCATCGCTGAATGGCCTGCGGCGCATGCTCGCGCGACGAGCCGCAGCCGAAATTGCCGTTCACGATCAGAATCGTCGCGCCGGTGTAGCGCGGGTTCCAGAATGCATGGACCTGGCCGCGCTCTTCGAGCTGTTTGCGGTCGTCCTCGAAGGCGTGCGTCTCGAGACCTTCGAAGCTGACGCTCTTGAGAAACCGCGCCGGGATGATGCGATCGGTATCGATGTCGTGGCCGCGCAGCGGGACCGCGCGACCGGAGATTTTGTCGACGAAGCGTGAGTCCATTACGCGTGCACCTTTTCCCGCGCGAACCATCTTGCGCACGTCGACGACCTCGCCGGCGAGCGCGGCCGCGGCGACCATCGCCGGGCTCATCAGCAGCGTGCGTCCGGTCGGGCTGCCCTGACGCCCCTTGAAATTGCGGTTCGAGGACGACGCGCAAATCTGCCGGCCCTGCAGCTGATCCGGATTCATCGCGAGGCACATCGAGCATCCCGGCGCCGCGCCATTCGAATCCGGCCGCCGTGAAGATCTTGTCGAGCCCTTCCTGTCTCGGCCATCTTGCGCACCGACTGCGAGCCCGGCACGACCAGCGCCTGCACGTGCTTGGCGACGTGATGGCCCTTGACGAGCCGCGCGGCTTCGCGCAGGTCCGAGATGCGGCCGTTCGTGCACGAGCCGATGAAGGCGACGTCGATCTTCGTGCCCGCGATCGGCATGCCGCCGCGGAAGCTCATGAATTCGAGTGCCTCGGCGACGGATGCCTTCTCGTCCGGCAGCGACGTCCGACGGAGAGGGCAGATTCGCTCGCTGATGCCGACCGATTGGCCCGGATTGATGCCCCAGGTCACGGTCGGCTCGATCGTCGCTGCATCCATCGTCGATCTCATCGTCGTAGTCGGCATCGGGATCGGATGCCAGCGACTTCCACCACGCGCGCGCCTTGTCGAAGTCGGCGCCCTGCGGGACGAACGGCCGCCCTTCCATGTACTTGAATGTCGTCTCGTCGGGATTCACGTAACCCACGCGGGCGGCCCCTTCGATCGACATGTTGCAGACGGTCATCCGCTCTTCCATCGTCATGCGATCGAACGTCTCGCCGCCGTACTCGTACGCGTAGCCGGTTCCGCCTTTCACGCCGAGGCGGCGGATGATGTCGAGGATGACGTCCTTCGCATACACGCCGGGGCGCAGCGAGCCGTTGACGGTGATGCGGCGCACCTTCAGCGGCTCCATCGCGAGGCACTGCGAGGCGAGCACGTCGCGCACCTGCGAGGTGCCGATGCCGAACGCAATCGCGCCGAACGCGCCGTGCGTCGACGTATGGCTGTCGCCGCACGCGATCGTCATGCCGGGCTGCGTCAACCCGAGCTCGGGCCCGATGACATGGACGATGCCCTGGTTGGCGCTCGTGATGTCGTAGAGCGGAATGCCGAACTCGCGGCAGTTCTTCTCGAGCGCCGACATCATTTCCTCGGCGAGCACGTCGAGAAACGGACGGCTCTGGTTCGAGCGTCGGCACGATGTGATCGACGGTCGCGAAGGTGCGGTTCGGAAACGCCACCTTGCCGCCCCGCATCCGCAGCATGTCGAACGCCTGCGGGCTCGTCACTTCGTGGATGAGGTGAAGGCCGATGAAGAGCTGCGTCTGCCCGGTGGGCAGCGTGCGCACCGCGTGCTTGTCCCAGACTTTCTGAAGAAGTGTCTGTCTCATGAGATAATGGTCAAATTATGACATACCCCGAATTCTTCGTCGCTCCCATGCGCCAGGAACTGACCAGCCTTGGCGTTCGCGAACTTCGCACCGCCGCCGACGTCGACGCCGTGCTCGGACGACAGCTCGGCCAGCCGGGCGATCAGCAGGGCCCGACCGTGATGGTCGTCGTCAATTCCGTGTGCGGGTGCGCCGCCGGTAAAGCGCGGCCAGGCGTCGCGATGGCGCTGCAGCACCAGACCAAGCCCGACGTCGTGGCGACGGTGTTCGCCGGCGCCGACGTCGAGGCCACCGAGCGCGCGCGCAGCTACTTTGCCGGGTATCCGCCGTCTTCGCCGTCGATCGCGCTGATGCGCGACGGCAAGCTGCTGTGGATGCTCGAGCGCCGGAACATCGAGAACCAGTCGGCCGACATGATCGCGAAGAATCTGACCGACGCGTTCGACAAGTTCTGCGCGCCGGCGACCGTCGAAGGCGTAACGTGCGGTAAGGCGTACAGCGCTCGACCTTCTAGCGCCGGCTCTACCCGCCTCGCGTATGCATTTCGAGGTGAGGATTCTTCTTCAGGCTCGATGCGGAGACGAGGGGCGATCGATCGCGCACCGCGAGTCGCTCCTCGGCTCCGCGATCCGCTCGCGCCGTCCATTCCTTCGTCAGCAATCCCAGCAGATCGTCCGGCGACATCCCGGCGCGCAGCGGCGTGCGCAGATCCGTTCCGCTCGTCGCGTAGAGACAGCGGTACCACATGCCGTCGGCCGTCAGGCGGCTTCTGTCGCAGCTGCTGCAGAACGGTTCCGTCGTCGACGAGATGATGCCGAACACCGTTCCGTCGCGCAGGCGGAAGCGATCGGCGGGCGCGCTCGTGTCTTCGACGACGGCCGTAATCGGGCCGTACTCGAGGCCGAGCGCCGCCAGCATGTCCTGCCGCGACATCACGCGCTCGTGCGACCACTGCGTGGCGCCGCCGACGTCCATGTATTCGATGAAGCGAATCTCGGCGCCGATACGTTTTGCGTACTCGAGCAGCGGCACGAGCTCGTCTTCGTTCGTGCCGCGGATGATCACCGCATCGAGCTTGATGCGCTCGAAATGGTTGACCGCCTCGTCGATGCCGGCAAGCACCTGCGAAGCGAATCGAAGCGCGTGAGCGCCTGAAAGCGATCGGCGCGCAGCGTGTCGAGGCTCACCGTCAGGCGATGCAGCCCTGCCAGGTGCAGTGCGACGCGCGTATTCGGCGAGCATCACGCCATTGGTGGTGAGCGCGAGATCGCGGATCGCCGGCTTGCGCGCGATCATGCGAATCAGCTCGGGCAGGTCGCGGCGCAGGAGCGGCTCACCGCCGGTCAGACGCACGCGATCGACGCCCGCGCGCGCGAACACGTCGACGAGCGTGCTCATCTCCTCGAACTGCAGCATGTCGTGCCGCGGCAGCCACACGTACTCGGCTTCGGGCATGCAGTAACTGCACCGCAGATTGCAGCGGTCGGTCACCGACAGCCGCAGATTTTTCAGCGGCCTGCCGAGCAGATCGCGAATCATCGATTCAGTCCCCGCTCCGAGGCGAAGCGGTATCGGAAAGGCCGTGCGCTGTTCGGTAAACACGTCACTCCACAGTCCAGGAATCTGCGTGCCGCAGGAAGGGCAGGCGCCCGCAGGAGTCAGATTGTATCCGCGAATCAGGTACCCATAGCGTTCGATCAGCACCTCGCGGCACTGCGGGCAGTGCGTGTCCTCGAGGTCGCCCACCTTGCCCGGGAGATTGCCCGCGTACACGTAACGAAGCCCGGCGGCCGCGCCGATCCCTGCCGCACGCCGCAGCATGTCCGGCTGTGGTGTTTCCGGGCTCGGTCATCTTGTAGTCGCCGTGAAACGCCGTCACGTGCCACGGGATGTCGCTGCGAGACGCTCGAGACGAATTCGGTCAGCCGCTTCAGTTCGTCGTCGCTGTCGTTGAAGCCGGGAATCAGCAGCGTGACGATCTCGAGCCAGATGCCCATGCCGTGCAGTTGCCTGATGGTGTCGAGGA
>CAWBEG010000004.1:0-295759 GCA_963787755.1 Vicinamibacterales bacterium | reverse complement strand
CACGTGGGCGCCCAAGGCCGGACTCATCGGCGGACTCATGGGCATGGGCATGTTTCTGACAACGCTCAGTTTCATTATCACCACGCCGAACGTCGGCGGCGGCGCCGCATTCCTTGTGAAAGATGTGGCGCTTCTGGGCGCTGCAACGTGGATCGCCGGGCAAGCGTGGGTCGCGCTGGACAGGCAACGGTCATGACGCATACGGATGCGCCACGGGCCGGACGACGGGAGTGGATCGGGCTGGCCGTGATTGCCCTCCCGTGTCTGCTCTACTCGATGGACTTGACGGTGCTGAACCTGGCCGTGCCGCCGCTGAGCGCCGACCTCGAGCCCACCAGTGCGCAGCTGCTCTGGATCGTCGACATCTACGGGTTCCTGGTCGCCGGGTCGCTGATCACCATGGGCACGCTGGGCGATCGGATCGGTCGCCGCCGGCTGCTGCTGATCGGCGCCGCTGCGTTCGGCATCGCCTCGGTGCTGGCCGCGTTCTCGACCAGCGCCGAGATGCTCATCGCCACTCGCGCGCTGCTCGGGCTCGCCGGGGCGACGCTAGCGCCGTCGACGCTGTCGCTGATCCGCAACATGTTCCTCGATGCGGGGCAGCGCACCGTCGCCATCGGCGGTCTGGGTGGCCAGCTTCTCGGTCGGCGCGGCGATCGGCCCGCTGTCGGCGGCGTGCTGCTGGAGCACTTCTGGTGGGGCTCGGTCTTCCTGATCGGCGTGCCGGTCATGGCTGCTGCTGCTGGCGCTGGGCCCGGTGCTGCTGCCGGAGTTCCGCGATCCTGAGGCAGGACGGCTGGACCTGACCAGCGCGGCTCTGTCACTGGCTGCAGTCCTGGCGGTGATTTACGGGCTCAAACGGATTGCACAGGACGGCCTGGGACCAGCGCCTTTACTTCTATGCTGGCTGGGCTGGCCGTGGGTGTCGTCTTCCTTCGCCGCCAGCGAACGTTGCTCAGATCCCCTGATCATCTGCAGCTGTTTCGGAACGCCACGTTCACTGCCGCATTGGCGACCAACGTGCTCGACTTCTTCGTGGGATTCGGCATCTTTCTTTCTCGCGCAGTACCTGCAATCAGTGCTCGGGTTATCGCCGCCTCGAAGCCGGTCTTGTGGACGGCGCCGTGGGCGATTGGGTTCATCGTGGGTTCGATGCTGACACCCGCAGCTCGTGCGCCGGATTCGTCCGGCCTTCGTGATGGCGGCTGGTCTCGTACTGGCGGCTGTGGGCTTCGGCGTGCTCAACGCAGGTCCACGCGGCCTCGGGCTGCACCAGTCCTCGTGACCCGGTCCGTCCTTCTGTCTCTCGGTCTCGCACCAATGACGACCTTGGCGACGGACATCATGGTGGGAATGGTACCGCCCGAGCGTGCGGGAGCTCGCGGCGTCCATCTCTGAGACCAGCTCCGAGCTCGGCGGCGCGCTCGGATCGCTGTCCTCGGCAGCGTTGGCACCGCCGTATACCGCGGCGAGTTGGCCGGTGCCATTCCAACCGGTGTGCCACCTGACGCAGCACAAGCGGCGTTAAGCACGCTTGGGGCTGCGGTGGCAGTGGCCGACCAGCTCCGTGATCCGCTCGGTATCGAGTTACTCCGCTCAGCGCGCGAGGCGTTCGTGCAGTCCTTTGAGGTGACCGCCGGCATCTGCGCCGCCATCGCGATAGTCACGGCGATTGTTGCGGCCGTGTTGCTCCGACACGAGGGGGCGGCCTCCCCTCCCCGACGGCCGGCGTGACGCCGACGAGGCCGCGACTGTCGTGTGAGTGGGTTCATGTGATGCGATTAGGCAACCGTTGGTCGTCAGCGGCGGAAGCTTTGTGAGCGCTGACGACGATTTGGTGGTCGGCCACGCTCTCGCACCTTCACCTTCACGTCAGATCGTAGAACCGCGTCCAGCGCGTTGACGGCCCATGCTCCCTTGGGTAGCCTAACGGCAGCTTGACCGGTCGGGAGCTTCGTCGTCAGAGGCTCCTCCTCGGTCTCACTCAACAGGAACTCGCCGAGACACTCGGTATGGCCCGAAACACCATCACCCGCTACGAGCGCGGTTTCTTGCCGAAGGTTCCCAAGTATGTGGAACTGGCGGTGAAGGGTCTGCTCGCCGAGTCTCGCCGCAGGCGGAAGAAGTAGAGGGAGATTGAAGGAGCCGAACACACGCGCCGATATCTCGTGTTAGTGAATGCTCCCTAAGGGAGCATGTTGTTTTGAGGAGGACCCTTGGAATGCGCCCACTGAAAGCCGCGGAGCTGTTACGCGGTCAAATCGTGAAGGTCCTTACTAGCGTGGGGCCAAGGCCAACGTCGAACCGTCGAAACAGGAGAACCGGCCGACGGCCTTGGGAGGAGCGTTCCCCGATGACCTATCGCCATTTCGTAGTTGCGGGAGTAGCTCTGTTGGTAGGCGCGACTAACCTCGCTGCCCAGACGCCGAGCCAGTTTGGAACCTGCGCCTACTGGAACGACCAAAAACCCGATCCAGCAAAACCCGCGACCGTAGACACTCGAAGAACATATCGAGCTGGGGTTTGCTGCTGGTTTTGTATTGGGTGTCGTTGGAGACTTGCCGACCGAACGTTCGTCAGAGCCTCAATGGGAACTCCTGCAGAGACGGTACGATAAGGGCCTCCTGGAAGCTCTGCAGCGCCCGGCCTTCCTCGTCGATGCCTTCGACCAGAAATGCGGAGACTACCGCAACCGCCGTGTCCGTTTGAGCGATATCGGACTGCTCGTTCTATTGGAGGTGGGTGGCATGTCGGCGCAGCGGATCGAGCAAGCGTTGGGAGATCATGCGAGCTGCTGGAGATGGTTACAAGGCTCACGCTTTGGACGTTCTCTCAGGCACGCGATAACAGTGAGTCTTCGGTTTCAACGTCGCCCCGCGGCGCCATCGTGCCTGCGATGCGCGAAGTACCCGCTGAGTGCCTATACTCTCGTCACCAAGAAACCCGCCGACCACCTGAAGGTCTTCGAGTCTCGCAACCCTCGGTGTCGCTCTACTCGAATCGTTCGTCCTGAATAGGCACACCGGGCTGGCGATCTGTACGAAATCAGGCGAAGGGGCTCGTATCGGCGTGGACTGCGGGTGGACAACATCGCCGAGGAGTTCGCCGGCGAGGAAGGTTGTCATCTTCACCATTGCTGCGGCGGTAATGATGCTGCCACCCTACGATGAAATGTTGAAGGAAGCAGGCAAGCTCAAGTCGGCAAATGAACGATGGAATGATCCACAGTAGAATTCTGTGTCGTCCGGCAGCATCGATGCCGTTCGGCCGTCCAATGGCCGAAATCACTGCGCGAGTCACACTACGTTCCTCAGGCCACACTTCGGCGCTGGTCCAACGACGGCATTCACGTGTCCGCCTACAGGCTTCTTGCGTCGCATCCCAACGTCCCGGAGTGGCAATCGTATGCGATCCGACGGCTAACGCGGCAGCGAGACCTTTACACCACCTTTGACGGCGATCAGGAAGGCGACGACTTCGAAAAGTTCATCACGCGTGAGATTGAGGAGCCGGGCCAGGCCGCCATAGAGCAACTCGTCGCCAATCGAAGGATGAAATCGATTGACTGGCAGCGAGTCGCCAAGTTCGTTGCTGCGCAGCAGATGCGGACGCCGCTCTTCTTCATCGAGTTCGTTAAGCGATTGAACGAACACATCCCCGAAGCATTGGCGGCTGTCCTGCAGAGGCTAGAGGAGAAAGGCGCGACAGAACTGGCTGCGGATCGAGAGCCGAGCGTCAACACCTACCTCGAAGACAAGCTACGCGTGACAATCGAGCGCGGCAAAGATCCTGGCGAACCCGCACGCGTTAGCGCCGAAGTCAGTTCGTCGCGCGCGCTGTGGCTCAGCACCGTCCGCCACTTGCTGACGAACCGCATGGATGTCGTCTGCAAGCACAGATGGCGCACCCTCATGCTCGCCGGCGACGCGGAATGGCCGCTGACCGACCATCCGGTCCTAACCCTGAACTACTATGGCCCCGGCAGGTACGACTTCGGCGCTGGATGGGAAAAGAAGGGATCCGAGTTCATCCTCCCAGTATCTCCGCGCATTGCAGTGTTTGCCAAAGTCGGGAGTAAGGATCGGGGTCCCTTTCACGCAACGCCCGCGCAAACGAAGGAACTGCAGCGTTTTGTGATTGAACGCGCGCTGCGGTGGATCATCGTCAAAACGCCAGCGCCATGGGTCGTCTCGATCCGTCCCCGCTTTGTCGATCCAGAAGCTTATGCGACCGAGCAAGCGTCTTGGATGAGCTGGAACGACCTCCACGTCGGCGACGAGGCGAAGTTCAACGCCCCGAGAACGTCGTGATCTAACGTGGAATCTGTCCGTTACGCTGCGCTCACGACCCAGTTGCGAAACTCGTCCCAGACACCCGCCACTCTCTCACTACGCTGTCTGGCAGCTGGGACCCGCGTTGCGATGCTTAGGCTAATGGACGAAGCGTATGATGAATGGTCATCGTGGCGGCATGCGGGCTACAGATTGCTCGGCGCCACGTTCACTTACTTCGAGATGATCGGTAGGATCCTGAATCCTCACTTGGCGGGGCGCAAAACTCATCGATCGACTTCTTCAACTATGGGTTCTGCGACGTATATCCCTCCTTCGCTCAGGAAGCCGACCGTTCCGATAAGATGCTGCCGGTCGTGAAGCAGTTTCGCGACCGCGTCAGGAACGGCATGCACCATCTCGGCTACGCCAAGAGTCATCTTTACATCCACAACAGGCCTCTTGAGTTCCCGAACGATTTCACTTTGGTCGAGCACAACGGCGAGAGCTATTACGTCGTGAATCCCCACGGGCTGACAGGCACGCTAGTGGCGCACTTTTCTACGCTGATGGATCGACTGCGCGACGAAGACTCGACAATTTGACGGCATGCGACGAAAGTTCAAGGACTTCTACGTCAAGTATCACAACGAGCCAAGTTCGCGTCTTACGTAGTCACTCAACCTGCGGATCGCGTCCTTCTGCGGCGCGGATGACTGAGCGGCGCCCACATAGGGGAGGATGCTGACGCCGCCCTGCCCCGTTTCGCCCCCCGGCCATTCCGCTGTACGTCTCGTCTATTGGTGAACGTCATCGTCCTGCAAAGCGCCTTTCCCGAGGCAAAGAGCGTTCAGTTGCGTAGACCGAACACGAGCCGATTCCATCCACCGGCGAGCCACGTGTTCAGCCCGCCGCCCACCAGGCACCAGATCACGCCGATGGACAGCAGCCTGAACCAGTCGAACCCGCGACGCAGCAGCGAACTTCGCCGCGGCGGGAACGCGGGCAGATCGAAGTGGTCCGGGCGATCGGTCGCATACCGCACCTCGATCGGATGCCGAGACCTGCAGGGCACCCGAACGCTGCGCTGAAGCGGCGCTCGCTCCTTGAGCAGATCGCAGTCGGCGCGCACCGCGTCGCGGAGGCCTCCGACATCGAATAGCGTCTGATATCCGGAAAACACCAACTCGCCTTGCGTGACCGTGATCTCGACCGGCGGCCGCGCCTTCCCATTCGAAGCGGAAGTGATCAATTTCGTCCGGTGGATCGCCCGGCCTAGATTCGCGCCAATGCGTGACCGTGGCCGGCGAGGTCTGACTGCCCCGCTGCAGCGACATGCGTGGCTCATCGGCAGGGTCGGTGCCCAATCGGCCTCCCTGGGCGATCGTCACCACGGCGAACAGGATCGCGGCGGCCGGCGCGAGCACATACCCGCTGTTCTGGACGAGATTGGATACCCACGGCAGCACCGCAGACACGCCGACGTCCGGCTCCGACGAGCGTTCATCCGACCCGGCAGGCCTGCGCGCGGTCAGATCCGGGACAACAGCGAGCGCCGCCGAGGCGGCGGACCACAGCTCGGCGTCGGCAAAGTAGCCGCTGTGCGCTTTCGTCAGGCTGCTGCTGCGAATGTCACGTCCGATGCCCAGACGAGTCAGGCCGAGCGATCCGCCAACGTAGTCGAACCGGCGGTAGAAGTTCACCCACTGGAAGGATCGCAGTCGCGGCGCGATCCGGTGGGCCACCCAATCTACGCCGCGCGGAAAG
Organism: Vicinamibacterales bacterium; assembly: GCA_963787755.1. GTDB lineage: Bacteria > Acidobacteriota > Vicinamibacteria > Vicinamibacterales > JAMQPK01 > JAMQPK01. The sequence goes on along the minus strand of CAWBEG010000004.1, from coordinate 289,721 downwards.
ATCGCCCGCGGAAAAAAGCGCATGACCAGGCGGCGTACCGGTGAGCCGCACGTCACCAGTCTCACGTCGTCGCGCGCGGTCCACGCGGTTGACCGCAGCAGGGAGTCGAGCGCGATAACGGTGCCGAGACTATGCGCATAGATCGCGACGACACGGTCACCTTCGGCAGAGCTCGGCAGATCGGCGATGAACCGGTCGAAGGCATTCCGCAGGGCAATCCGATTCTCGCCGTCGCCGACGTATCGGAACACGTCGAGCAGTGCCTTCAGCGTGGGACCGAACAACGCGAACACCAATTGGCCGGCAAACCACGCCAGGCACAACCCGGCGACGACGAGGGCGCCAACGGCGACATTCCCCATCACTACCCATGGCTCTCCCCACAACCAACCGAATGCGGCTGCGAATGCGCCGGTGACGGCGAGCCAGGTGAACACCTTGGAGGTTTCGCCGCCCCACGTCAGGAACTCCCACAGAAACGGCGCAAACGGCAGGAGACAGACGAGGACGATAGGACGGGCGACCATCAGCACGAGCCAGCGAAGCCATTCCGCGAGCGGCGCCGTATCGCGCGTCCTGACGGCAGCAAACACGGCTTCGAGCATGAAGGCGAACGCCGCAATGCCCGCGCCGGTGAGCAGCGCGGCTATAACGCCCAGTTGAATGCGCAGCGCGCCCCAGAAGTCCACGTCGAGTGCCAGCATCAGAATCCCGGTCACCAGTGGCGCCAGGACCGGCACGGTCACCGCCAGTCCAAAGAGCACTTCCGCGGCGAGCGCCACACGATTGCCGGCGGCACCGAGCCTGGTCGCCGCCGCCAGCCCTTCGGTCATGCGGCGGATATTGTCGAGCGAAAGCGTGGGTCCGCTGACGGTGCCCGGGATGCGAGACCAGTTGAACTCGCGGAGCTCGCACGCCGGACCGCCGTCAGGCATGCCAGCGCGCGCCGCGTCGAGCACTTCGCCCGGGTAGGTGGTTGCCGATGCCGTGAACGACGACCACGACGTGCATACGCGACGGCCACTGTATAGCGCCGTGGAGCGCCGAACGGAAGACTCTTTGTGAAATCCAATCCCGCCTCGCTCGACATTGATGCTGCGGCGGACTCGATGGACGGTCAGAATCGAAACAATGCATAAAGCGTCACTGCGACGATTCCCACACCTAGATATGGCCCGCCAAGGGTGGCGACATACCAGGCACGAATACGATGAGCCGTCGCTTGCTCGAGGTAGTCACAGTCATGACACTGCACTCCCGATCGTTCCTAAGTCGCGGTTACGACCCGTCGCCCGGAATCCGACAACGCTATGAAGCTGCTTCCGTCGAACGCGAGTTCGTCCGGCAAGGCATGGCTGCGTAGCAGCCGCCTACGTCGTCGGGAATGGATTCCGCTCCGCGAATTGCGCCTGGTGCCAATAGGGATAGATCCGTCGCTTCGCGCTTGCAGCCTCAAGTTGGGCCATCTGCGCCGGCGTGAGCTTCCAGCCCGTCGCCCCGAGATTCTGCCGCAACTGCACCTCGTCTCGCGCGCCGATGATCACCGTCGCCACGCTCGGCCGCTGCAGCACCCAGTTGATGGCGATCTGCGCCACGGCCTTCTCCGGTTTCCTTCGCCACCGCGTCGAGTGCGTCGACGATGCGGTAGATCTGCTCGTCGTCAGCAGGCGGCGCGATCTGTGCGGTGCCGGCGTGATTAAGCCGGCTGACGTCTGCTGACGCCTGGCCCCGCCGGATTTTCCCGCCCAGCCGGCCCATCGCCAGTGGGCTCCACACGACCGTCCCTACGCCCTGATCGAGCGCGAGTGGCATCAGCTCCCACTCGAATTCCCGGCCGAGGAGTGAGTAATACGCCTGGTGCGCCACATAGCGTGCCCACCCGTGACGCTCCGACGCAGCGAGGGACTTCATCAGGTGCCAGCCGGAGAAATTGGAGCAGCCGATTTGACGGATTTTGCCCGCGCGCACGAAATCGTTCAGCGTGCCCAGCGCCTCTTCCACTGGTGTCAACGCGTCGAAGCCATGCAGCTGGTAGAGATCGATGTAGTCAGTGCCGAGTCGCCGCAAGCTGTCCTCGATCGACTTGGTCAAATGCTTGCGGCCCGAGCCTACATCGTCCGGCCCGTCGCCCATCCTGAATGTGCCTTTGGTCGAGATGAGGACTTGATTGCGTCTGCCCTTGATCGCCTGGCCAAGGATTGCCTCCGCCTGCCCGGCCGAGTAGACATCGGCCGAGTCGAACATCGTGACGCCTGCCTCGAGGCAGAGGTCCACGATTCGAATGGCCTCCTTGACGCCATTGCCGCCCCATGCCTTGAACGCCGGCCCGTCGCCAAACGTCGCTGTTCCGAAGCTGAGCACCGGCACGTGCAGGTCCAACCCAAGTTTTCTGATCTCCATAGCGAAGTCATTCTACGTCTTGACCATCGGCGCCTAGTCAGTGCCAGTTCCGCCTGAATGGCCTTGTCGAGCGGAGGTGCCTGAGTGCCAGCAGTCATGCCGCCGGTTCGCTGACCCAGTTGCGAAACTCGTCCCAGAGCTGGATGGCCGCTCCCGCTGACTCAGTTCCGCGAACTGTTGGCACGAGTGGTAGCCTTGGACCTATGCCTAACGCCTAGCAAGCGATCCAGGGCACGCTTCGAGTCGCGGACAAAGTTTGAGACATGTTCGTACCGTTCACGCTTCGGACGTGCCTTGTTCCATCGGTCCATCGTCTCTTGCCATCGCACGCCCGTCGGCCGGCCCAGCACAAACGCTGCGAGCTCAGCGTGTTTCGCACTAATGCGTCGTGTTCGCTGCGGATAGAAGATTCTGCGAAGCCCGCGGTAGAGGTTCGCGACCTGATTCGGTGGCACCATGGGGTCGAGCGTAAGAACGATTCGAGAAAGCGCAGGGATCCGTCGACTTGCTGTCGACACCGCCACCGGAAAGACTCGTGGCACTTTGCCGGTCAGGATGAACTGCTCCGCGGCCGGTTCCGCCCACGCGTAGATGGCGGCAAGATCCTGAGCCAATCGCTCTAGTCGGTTCAGAGCTGCCGTTCCTTCGCCGAGGAAACGAATGCTCCCGCGAGTCGATGTCTTGCTCTCGCGCGCAAGCCATCGGGCGGCCTCGGCTGGGCGTAGCACCCGACCGCCGAGAACGTCGTTTCTGAATAGGTGAATATCCTGCTCCTCTTGCTGAGCGAGATACGCGACTGCTCGTGACAGGCCTTTGGTTCTCGAGTTCATCCACTGGCGGTACCTGCGGCGATGGGTTCAGCTCACGGGCTATGAACGGCTCTCCATTGTCGTCTGGCCTTCCGAACGCCGATCGCAGATCACGGATCTCGCGAGCCAATTCGTCCAAGGTGCCCTCACCTTTACTGACCTCGTCGACATAGCGTCTTTTGATAAGCCACTTCCACTCTGCGTCAGATAACGTCTGGACAAGCAGTGCATTCAAAGAATCTCGGATGCTTTTTGTCTTCATCATCTTAGTGATCACTATGTTGATGCGTAAACATGGACACTAGCGGATGGAGTGCAACGTGTCAAACCAGAAAAGGCGCGAACCACACGGAGTGGACAAGCTGCTCTGGCGACCAATGCAAGTCGCCGAGAGCCTGGAGCTCAGTCGCTCAAAACCTACGCTCTGATTGCAGACGGCATCATTCCGTCGATCCGAATCGGGTCGTCTGTCCGTGTGCCGGTAACTGCGCTAAGAACTTGGATTGAAGAGCATTATACGAGGAATTCCGATAAGACTGTTTCAACGGCCGTGCAAGCCGGTCTCCCATAGGGCTGGATGTGACCAGGCGTCCACGAACGAACCAAAGGAAGACGCGAAAAACTCCCGCTGTCTGGGAGAGTGAACGAGATCCTCATCGACTTGCGCGTGCATACCTTGTCTGGCGGGCTCTGCAGGCTTCACGCGGCTGGCATCTTCGGCATTGGAATGGTGAATTCTGGGTGTGGGAGGGCACACATTATTACCGGCTGGAGGATTCTGATGTTCGCGCTGAGGTCACGCGGTCGATCAGACGGTACCGACCGGTGGGCGAAGGGCGCCGTAAAGAAATCGACGGTGAAACTAGCTTTCACCGTCTCGAGAGTCACGACTGCGATGGTCACAAATGTGCTCCAGGCACTCGTCTCACTTGTATCATCCCGAGTTCAGTCACTCAACCGGCGTGGATCGGTCGGTCCAGAGGTCGCGCACCGGTCATCGCGGTAAAAAACGGCCTCCTCGATCTTGAACGTCTTCTCGCGAACAAGTCCGTTGACCTGCGTGTGCATTCCCCGGACTGGTTCTCGCCAGTCTGCTTGGAATATCCCACCAACCCAACGCCGAATGTCCCCGTTCGACGCATTTCTCCACAGGGGTTTTGAAGGCGATGAGTCCCGCATCGCGCTGGTCTGGGAGTGGATGGGCTACTGCCTGACCTTCGATGTCTCGCTCGAGAAATTCGTCATCGCATTCGGCGATGGCGCGAACGGCAAGTCCGTTTTCCTGAGTGGACCCTCATCGCTCTACTAGGGGAAGGAAATGTTTCCAGTGTCCCCTTGGAGCTTTTCGGTGTGCGCGTTCCAACTCAACAGCACGTTGGGAAAGCTGCGAATATCGTAAGTGAAATCGGTGAAGTCGACCGCCTGGCGGAAGGTCATCTCAAAGTGTACGTGAGTGGCAACAGGATGACGTTCGATCGCAAATTCAAGTCGAGCATTGACACCTGTCCGACAGCGCGGCTGATCTTTTCAACAAACGAGCTACCCAAGTTCAGAGACAAGAGTGGTGGGCTGTGGCGTCGGCTGATCTCGCTGCCATTTCGTGTAGTCATACCGGAAGACCAACGCGACCCGCAATTAGCAGAAAGACTGAGGGCCGAATTGCCGGGCATCTTCAATAAAGCCATCGAGGGCTTACGTAGACTCCGCGCGAACAAACGATTTACCGAGCCCACGGTGTGCCGGCAGGCCCTGGAAGATCACAGGCACGAACACAACCCAACTCGAGCCTTTTTGCTGGAATTCGTGCAGGTACGGCCAGAGGCGGAGCTTCTATGTTCCGTCCTACAGCAGCAGTGCAGATTCTGGTCTGCGGAAAACGGTTATGACCCCATCAGTGATCGGGAGTTGGGAAAGGAGGTGGCGCGACTGTTCCCAGCCGCAGAGCGCGCGCGAGGCCGCCGTGCCCATCCGGAAAGCGGCCATGGATTTATGAAGGCATTGATACGTCACAGGGGAGGCGGTGCCAACGGCAATGCCGATCGCTCGTCCGCGCGCACGGCCCCGACCGGTTGCAGCCACATGAGAAGGTCGCGTGTTGGTCCCATGGTCCTATGAGATCTGTGACTTAAGAATGATTTGGGAAATGTGGATTTCGTGAATCAGATTGAAGTTGATGGGACCATGGGACCAGTAAGGACAGGAAGTCGTAGCCTCGCTGTGGCGCGTCTCCGACTTGTTTGGACTTCACCTTGAATCTTGTACCGAAGCTGAGCACGGAACAGAGCAATTGAAGGAGTGCCATCATGAGTGAACCCGTTAAGCGTAAGGACAGGCGTAAACAGGCGGCGGTTCCTGAATTCGTGCCGGACACCGAGGAACTGGTCCAGCTTGTAAAGCATTGGACCAAAGCCATCATGGACATCCATCTCTTTTGTTTCGTCTATCAGCAAAGTCTTTACGACGAAAGCGGTTGGATACGGTACGGCGAGAGTCGCATTGACAGCATCGCAAAGTGCCTAGACGACGCCATGGTGAAGAAAGCGGTGAAGGAAGCCGAGGACGAATTCGCAAACCACTGTGAAGCGTGGCGGATCTTCGGCATGGCACCGACGAAGAAGGAAAGCATTTCAGACAAGGTCCGCGCAGAGATGGACAAGGAAGCTCTGGAGGATGACGATGAATTCCACGCCGATCTGATCAGGTTCATCGCTGGCGAGCCTTGCAACATTCGCCCGACTCGGTCGGGGGGGGTGGGCTGAGATTACGAAAGAGCTCATCGAACAGGAACCTGAGTTGGCCAAGCCCGAGAACAAGAACAGACTTTTTAAGAGGTTGTACGAGACCAGCGGAGATTTGTATTGGGAAAGGTACGCCTCAGAGGAGATGCTATTCGCGCTTGCCGAGTCCGTGATAGCCAAAGGGTAGCTTGCGAGGAGCTGCATGAATGGGGAACCGAATGCGCCACAGCTGAGGGCAATGGTCTGCGGTCCTTTGAGAGGACGCCGACGAGATGACATCAGGAGGCAGCGAGTACATGGACGTCCGAGTGGGAGACCGGTGCGTAGGCGAAGCTGAGGCGTTGTCCGCCGACTTGAACGAGCTGCTTACTGTCGACGACGTAGCGGCCCTGCTCAGGGTGCCCAAGAGTTGGGTTTACGAGCGTACGAGGCGAAGGGGTAAGGATCGGCTCCCATTTCTGAAGCTAGGCAAGTACGTGCGCTTTGAGGCGCACGCGGTGCGCGGCTTTCTGGCCGCCCAACGAAAGTCCGCGTGACAGTGATGCCAACCTCCGCTAGAATGCCGGCCCCCGAGCTAGGGCACGAAGAGCCAACGAGAAGAAAGGATTCTCGTATGGCTCGGACGAAGCGGCAGTACGGCAGTGGTTGTCTCCTCAAACAGAAAGGAGGGTGGGCGATACGATGGCGTGAAACGGAAATTGGCTCCAGATGGCCAGCGGAAGCGTGTGCTTCGCTACGAGACCTTGGGCGCCATCTCGCGGAAGCAAGCGGGAGACATTCTGGCCCAACGGATCGTCGCGGCAAGCACTAAGAAGATGGTCACGCGGGTGGCGTTGACGTTTCGGGATACTGGTCAATCAGTGGCAGGCGACTGTTCTACCGATGTATAAGCACTCGACACAAAAACATCGTCGGTTCTTTGCCGCGAAACATCTCGTCCCACGTTTTGGCGAGATGTCGGTCACCGCGATCACGCGTCAGGAAATTCAGGTGTACGTGACGCACCTGACCCAGGCCGGCTATGCCCCGAAGTGCGTCGACAACATTCACGATACGCTGAGCGCGATCCTTCGCTCAGCCGTGGACTGGGGGTATCTGCCGGACAATCCCGCGAAAGGTGTTCGGCTGCCCACGCTCAGGACGGTTCGGCCGAAGTGGGTGCTGACGACCGCACAGGCAACTACCCTCCTTCAGTCGTTGGCCGCCCTGCCACGTACGATGGTGGGACTCGCCATCGCCACAGGTCTTCGACGTGGTGAGGTGTTCGCGTTGCGCTGGAAAGACGTGGACCAGCGGGCGCGCGTGCTCACCGTCCGGGAGGCGGTCTATGACGGGACGTTCGGCACGCCGAAGACCGAGGCCGGATGCCGGCAGGTCCCGTTATCGGCGGCCGCCGTTCACCTATTGGCGGCGTGGAAGGCCAGCGCGCCAAGGCGGATTCGGAGGCCTTGGTGTTTGCGACGCAGCGCGGGACACCGCTGTCGCCCAACAACGTGCTACGCCGGAGCATTTTTCCGGCCTGCGACGCCCTCGGACTCCCCCACGCCACGTGGCTCACCTTCCGACGCACCTACTCGTCGTGGTCGCACGACAAGGGCGTCCCCGGCAAAATCGTGGCGCAACTAATGGGCCACGCGAACGTCGACACGACGCTCAACGTCTACACGCAGGTGTTGGATGACTCGATGCGCGCCGCCGTGGAAACGGTCGGCCAGGAATTGTTCACGATTGTTCAGTCACCAGGAGAGACGGTCCCGCTAACTCATTGACAGGATTGGTGCGCCCAGCACGACTCGAACGTGCGACCTCCTGGTTCGTAGCCAGACGCTCTATCCAACTGAGCTATGGGCGCGCAACAAACCGACCCTTGAGTCTAACATAGGGATTACGTGAGAATCGATTCCCGCGCAGCGGACTCATGAGCCATCTCGATCACAAAGCGACCTCGCCGGCCTCGGTGCGCTGCTACGTCTTGACCATCAGCGACACGCGCACGCCCGCGACGGATACAAGCGGCATCGCCATCGCGGAGCTGCTCGAAGCCAACGGCCACCACGTGGCAGGACGCGCGATCGTGCGCGACGACCCCGAAGCCATCCGCTCGGCGCTGCAGCAGCAGCTCGACGACGCGGCGCCGCGGGTGATTATCACGACGGGCGGCACCGGCATCACCTCGCGCGATTCCACATACGAGGTTGTCTGCAACCTCTTCGACAAGCGCCTCGAGGGATTCGGCGAGCTCTTCCGCATGTTGAGCTACCAGGAGATCGGGCCATCGGCGATGCTGAGCCGCGCGTGCGCCGGAACCGCCCAGGGAAAAATCATTGTGTCGCTGCCGGGATCGGAGAACGCTGTGCGTCTCGGCATGACCAAGCTGCTTCTGCCCGAGCTGGGCCATCTCGTCCGGGAGCTGTCCCGCTGATGGCTCACGCGAGAATGCGGCCGTTCGACGCCGTGATTTCTCTCGAGGAGGCGCGGGCGATTCTCGACGCCACCGGAGCGCCAATCGGGAACGTCGAAACCATCATGCTCAGCGAAGCGAACGGGCGCGTGCTCGCGAGCGACGTCATCGCGCAAGGCGATGTACCGCCGTTTTCGCGCGCCGGCATGGATGGGTACGCCGTGCGTGCGAGCGATACGCAAGGCGCCTCGCGAGCGGCTCCGCGGACGCTGACAAAAATCGGAACGCTCTATACCGGCCTGGCCTCCTCCCTGACAGTGCGCGATGGCGAGTGCGTCGAAATTTCCACCGGCGCGCCGATACCCGACGGCGCAGACGCGGTCATCATGGTCGAAGAAACCGATTCGGATGACGACACGGCCGTGCGGATTTTTGCCGAAGTGCAGCCACGGCAGAATATCGGGCGTCAAGGCGCGGACATCCAAACCGGGCAGGTCGTGGTCGCTGCAGGTGAGCTCATGAACGCGAGCCGGATTGGCGCGCTGGCCGCCGTCGGAACCGTGTGGGTCGACGTGTACGATCGCCCGCGCGTCGCGATTCTTTCAACCGGAAACGAGGTAGTCGATCCAGGGCGCGCATTGAAGCCCGGCCAGATCTACGACATCAACCGTTTTACACTCGCCGCTGTCGTCTCGGACAATGGCGGCATCCCGATCGTGTACCCGCCCGCTCCCGACACGCTCGACGCGCTGCTCGAGGCGCTCGACGATCTCGTCGACTACGACATCGTCGTCTTTTCGGGCGGCAGTTCTGTCGGTGAGCGCGATTTGATTCGCGATGCGATCGCGGCGAAGGGAAAGATGCTGTTCCACGGAGTCGCGGTGAGACCAGGCAAGCCGACCGGACTCGGTGTCGTCAATGGCAAACCGGTGTTTGCACTGCCGGGCTATCCCACGTCGTGCCTGTCGAACGCGCACCTGCTGCTCGTGCCCATGCTGCGCCGAATCGCGCGCCTCGGCCCGAGAGTCAGCAGGACGCTCACGATGCCGCTGGCGACGCGGATCGCCTCGACCGCGGGGCGGCATCAGTTCTATACGGTTCGGATCGAAAATGGGACCGCTGTGCCTGCATTCAAGGCATCAGGCGATATCACGAGCATGTCGCGCGCCGACGGATATATCGAGATTCCCGCCCACCTGAACGGTGTTGAAGCGGGAACCCCGGTTGACGTCACATTGTTCTAGCGCTTGATGGCGTTGCCAACGTCCTTGATGGCATTGCCGACTTCGCGCCGTGCCTTGCCGAAACCACCCTGAACCTTGCCGCCGGCTTCCTGAGCCTCGCCTTCGGCCTGTAAATCCTCGTTATCGGTAGCGTCGCCGACCGCCTGCTTCGCGCGGCCCTTCACTTCTTCGGCTTTACCTTTGACTTCGTCCTTGTTCCACATTGGAGAACCTCCGCCAACTACAGTGCATTACGCGTGCCGATTCTCTCCTAAGGCTTTGGGGCCGGGAGTGGTTCGAGCTCGTAGATTCCGCCATCAGCCATGAGCGCGAGGAAGAGATGACCGTCTTTGACCAGGTACGACCGGACGTACGTCCACTGTTTGACGATCTGATCGTGCAGCGACCCGGGCGGACACTGGGCGCGTGTAAGCGCAAGTGGACCGAACTGAATCTGATTCGGTCCGCTCGACTTCCATCCGCCGCGTCCGCGGTTGCAGTCGATGCGGGCAGTCAGTGCTCCATCGGCGGCAAATTCGATTGTGTACTTGGCTTTGTCGTCGGGTGTCAGCGTGGTGCCATCGCTGCCCTTGAAACTGACGAGCTGCCAGCCCGTGCCCTGCAAATTGATGGAGGTCGGAGCCTGCCTCGCGGTCACACGGCGCAGTGTCACGGAAATCTGGGTCGGGCTCCCTCGGGTGATCACCGGAGTCGCCGTATCGCTGGTGAACAGAAGCTTGTCACCAACGAGGATTTTCGATCGAACGACGTATCGATGGTCAGAAAGGATTTTGGCGGGATCGTAGGTGATCGTGAACGCGATCGGTTGATTACCAGGCGACGCGAGGCGCGTGCTCGCGACAACGGTAGCCGGCGCATCGGCGCGCGACACATCCTCGAGGGTGGCCTCGAAGATCGCCGCGGGTGGCAATGCCATCCGCTCGCGATACGTCGCGCTCCCCAGAATTGATTGAGCCATCGCGGCGTTCACATTGAGCGCAAGTAAGACGGCAAGCTGGATGTTGAACAGCATTTCGACCCTCCTTCGATAGTTCTCCTCTGGAGGAGCAGGGGTGCAGACTTTCGATCCTACTCTGCAACCGCCCGAAACTAGCGGCGGCCGATCTTTCTCTCGTATTCCTGCTCGAGCACGTCGGCCGTATGCAGGTCGAAGTGCGAAGCGGTCCGCTCGTATTTACCGCGGAACTCGCTGTGGCAGCGATAGCAGACGGTGACATCGCCGAGGCGTCCATAGACGAACAAATCGATCAGCGCGGCGCCTCCGAGGATGCTGTAGGCGATCAGATCTTCCCCAAACCAGTAGAAGACGGCGCTGACGAGCGCGCCGATGACGACGACCGTGAGGCCGACCTTGGGATCGAAGTCCTTGCGGATGTAGAAGTCGCTGCCGCGGCAAACAGGACAGACATCGACACGCGCATCGGTGCGGATCGCGTCGCTGAAGGTCAGCGACAGCACGTGTCCGCAGCCGCCGCACTTGATGGACTCTGGCGCCTCGGCGGCGCTCACGAGCAGCCCCGCGTCGCATTTCGGGCAATGTGCGATGACCCGCATCAGACGGGCACTTTAGTGGAGAGCAGCACGTACTTGGCGAGGACCTCACCGACAATGACAGTGAAGAAATCGACGTAGAGAATGCCGGTCGCGGACTGGGTCGATTGAATCTTCGCGGTTTCCCACGTGAGGTACGACAGCACCGCCGGCCCACCGAGACCGAACAGAATGCGCTGCCAGAAGAAGATGCCATCGATCGAGAAGATGTAGCGCTCGAAGTTGGGCACGCCCGGTTCCCACGTGACGATCGCGATCATCACCGCGGCGGCAACGACGACCACGCGCACCACGGTCGAGCCGATGTGCAGCCTGACGATCGACTGCAGGTGCGCGACGTCCAGCGACGGCACGACGAGATACCAATGGCCGAGCACCATCGCGCCGCATGCGCCGCCCAGCAGCGCCACCGAACTGAGAAAGCTCGCGACGGTCAGCAGCGGCATCAATCCCGGCGCATCGCGCGACACGTCGAGGCCCTGCAGCGTGACGCAGACGAGCCCGGCCACGACCGCCGTCCAGAGAAGCGCCGGCCGGATTTTCGCAAGCATTCGGCCAATGGTGGCCCAGTAGATGACGAGCGCCGCCTCGGCGACGAGGAGCGATGCGATTGCGGCCGTATGAAGCGCGCCGGGATTCGCCGCGTCCGGTCTGAGCGCGAATCCGACCGCGATGAGCAGCGCGGCAGTCCCGGCGTTGAAGCGAAAAAACTTCACCCCCGCCTCGCGCCTGACCCAGGCCAGAACGAGGGTGATCCCGACACCAAGATGGACAAGAAATAAGAAAAGAATGGCTGATAAGGACATACGGACAGGGATTAGGGATTAGGGATTGGGGATTAGGCGTGATCCGCGTGACTGATCCAATCCCTAATCCCGAATCCCCAATCCCTGTGGAGGCCTATTTGCCGAGCCGGGCCGCCACTTCAGTCCAGTTGACGACATTCCACCAGGCCGCGAGGTAGTCCGGACGGCGGTTCTGATACTTCAGGTAGTAGGCGTGCTCCCAGACGTCGACGCCGAGAATCGCCTTCTTGCCTTCCATGATCGGCTGATCCTGGTTCGCCGTGCTCTCGATGCTGAGCTTGCCGTTCTGCTCGATCAGCCACGCCCAGCCGCTGCCGAAACGCGTGACGCCGGCTTTCGTCATCTGCTCCTTGAAGCCGTCGAAGCTGCCGAACGTCGACTTGATGGCGTCGCCGAGCGCGCCGGTCGGCGCGCCGCCTGCCTTCGGCCCCATCCACTTCCAGAACGCCGAGTGGTTCATGTGGCCGCCGCCGTTGTTGCGCACCGCGGTGCGGATGTCTTCGGGCACCTTGCTGATGTCGCGCAGCAGGTCTTCGATGCTCTTCGACTGCAGCTCGGGGTACTTTTCGAGCGCGGCGTTCAGGTTCGTCACATATGCGTTGTGATGTTTCCCGTGATGAATTTCCATGGTCTTCGCATCGATATGCGGCTCGAGTGCGTCGAACGCATACGGAAGCGGCGGAAGTGTGTGGGCCACGATTGTCCTCCTCTGATGGTCTGAGGGGTCGGGACCCCTCCCGACCCCTTTAATGAACGGAAAGCATCCGATCGAGCGCGACCTTCGTCCAGTGCTTCTGCTCGTCGGACACGACGATTCGGTTGTGCACCTGGCCCTCGAGCAGTCCTTCGAGGATCCAGAGCAGGTGATTGGGCGACACGCGGAACATCGTCGAGCACAGGCACCCGAACTGGTCGAGCGACAGCACGGTCTTCTCCGGCTCGACGCTCTTCGCAAGCCGGTTCACGAGATGGATCTCCGTGCCGACGGCCCAGATCGATCCGGGCGCGCTGTCGGTGACCTGGCGAATGATGTATTCGGTCGAGCCGCTGTCGTCGGCGGCCTGCACGACGTCCCACGGCACTTCGGGATGCACGATGACGCGCACGCCCGGGTGCTGCTCGCGGATGCGCGCGATCTGGGCGGCGGTGAAGCGTTCGTGCACCGAGCAATGCCCCTTCCACAGAATCATCCTCGCGTCGAGCAGCTGCTCGAGCGGTCTGGCCGCCGTAGATCTCGTGCGGATCCCACACGACCATCCTGTCGAGCGCCACACCCATCTTGTATGCGGTGTTGCGGCCGAGATGCTGATCGGGCAGAAAGAGAATGCGCTCGCCGCGCTCAAACGCCCATCGCAGCGTCGCCGCGCAGTTGGTCGACGTGCAGACGATACCGCCGCGCTCGCCGACGAAGGCTTTGATGGCCGCGGACGAATTGATGTAGGTGATCGGGACGACCTTGCCGACACCCATCTGCGAGAGCTCTTCCCAGCAGGTTTCGAGCTGATCGATCGCGGCCATGTCGGCCATCGAGCAGCCGGCGGCCAGGTCGGGCAGTATCACCTTCTGATGCGGCGCCGATAGCACGTCGGCGCTTTCCGCCATGAAATGCACGCCGCAGAACACGATGAACTCGGCCTCGGGATGCTTCGCGACCTCGCCGGAGAGGCGGAACGAGTCGCCGATGTAGTCGGCGAACTTGATCACCTCATCGCGCTGGTAGTGATGGCCGAGGATGATCAGCCGATTGCCGAGCGCCGCCCTCGCAGCCGCGATGCGGCGATCGAGCTCTTCGTCAGACAAGCCAAGATACCGCTCGGGGAGCGGCTGGCGCTCCGAGATATGCGACTTCTCGAACTCCGTCAGGACAGGAAGCAGCGTCGACATTTGAACTATCAATTATAGCGGGTTTATGCCGGCGGTGCGCACTGGCTCACCGACGCCAGCGGCGAAGGCGGCACGACGTTGTAGAACGTGTCGCGCTCCACGGGCGTGCGGCCCGCGGCGCGGATGATGCGCTCGATGTCGCGCGTCGTCAGCGCCTCGGGCGTGCGCGAGCCCGCCATGTGGTAAATCTTCTCCTCCTGCACGGTTCCGTCGAGATCGTCGACGCCGAACCACAACGCCGTTTGCGCCAGCTCGACGCCAGTGGCAATCCAGAACGCCTTCACGTGCGGGATGTTGTCGAGCATGAGCCGCGACACCGCGTGCACGCGCAGGGTGTCCGATCCGGTCGGCGCCGGCAGCTTGCGCATCTGGTTGTTGTCGGGATGAAACGCCAGCGGGATGAACGCCTGAAAGCCGCCCGTTTCATCCTGCAGCGCGCGGGCGCGCAGCATGTGATCCACCCGCTCTTCGTTCGTCTCGATGTGGCCGTACAGCATCGTGACGTTCGACTTCATCCCGAGGCGGTGCGCCGTGCGGTGGATCGACAGCCACCTGTCGGCGTCCGCTTTGTCGTGGCAGATTTTCTGCCGCACGCGCTCGGCGAACACTTCGGCGCCTCCGCCGGGCAGCGACGCCAGGCCCGCATCCATCAGCTCGCGCAGCACCTGCTCGTCGGTCATGCCGTAGAGATCGGCGAAGAACGCGATCTCGACCGCGGTGAAACACTTCAGATGAATCTCGGGGCGGATCCGTTTGAAGCCCCGCAGCATCTCGAGGTAGTACTCGAACGGCAGGTCCGGGTGCAGGCCATTGACGACGTGGACTTCGGTGAGCGGCTGGTCGTGCCGCACGCGCAGCTTCTCCCACGCGTCTTCGAGCGACATCGTGTACGAGCCGGGATCGCCGGGCCGCAGCCGCGCGAACGAGCAGAACAGACAGCTCGCCACGCAGACGTTCGTCGCCTCGATGCGGATGTTGTAGTTGTAGTACGTCAGATCGCCGTGCCGGCGCTCGCGCTCGCGGTTGGCGAGCGCCGCGACGTCGAGCAGACTGGGATGCTCGAACAGGCGCACGCCGTCCTCGAGCGACAGCCGCTCGCGCCGCTCCAGCTTGTCGGCAATGTCAGCGATCATCAGCCTTCGATCCTATCGCAGTGTTATACTTCCAAGCCACAACCGACGTTTTCCCGGTGACCACGCGAAGTGGGTGGAACGCCCACACGGTCACGCCACTGTAAGCGGGGAGCGGCGCTCTACGCACACGCCACTGCATCCTTGACGGATGTGGGAAGGCAGGAGCCGCCGCAGCGATCCGCAAGTCAGGACACCTGGGCACTGGGACGTCCCTATCGATCCGGCGCGAAAGACGCCAGAGGAGGGCTCATGCTCCGCTGCGATTCGTTTTCCTGTTTCCGCATTCCTCTTTCTCCTCACCCCGATTGCTGCGTACGCGCAGAGCGCGCCTGCGCAAACCGTACCGACGATTCGCGAGTCGGTCGTCGTCACGGCGACCGGGCGCGAGATGCCCGAATCGAAAGTCGGCGCGTCGATCACGGTGCTCGACCGCGAACAGATCGAACAGCGGCATGCGCTGAGCACGATCGATCTGCTCAGGACGATGCCCGGCGTCGTCGCGGTGCGGTCGGGCGGCGTCGGCAACCTGACCGGCGTGTTCGTGCGCGGCGGCGAATCGACCTACAACAAGGTGCTGCTTGACGGCATGCCGCTGAACGAGCCTGGCGGCGCGTTCAACTTCGCGTCGCTGTCGCCGGAAAACATCGAGCGCATCGAAGTGCTGCGCGGCGCGCATTCGGCGCTGTTCGGATCGGACGCGATGGCGAGCGTCATTCAACTCTTCTCGGTGCGCCCCGACGCCGGCCGGCCGCAGCTCAACCTCACCGTCGACGGCGGCACGTACAACACAGCGCATCGTTGCCGCTGGCGTAGGCGCGCGAACGGGCGGCCTCGAGTACTCGGTCTTCGGCTCGTGGCTTCAGACCGACAATCGGGAGCCGAACAACGAGAACAAAACGTCGACGGTGTCGGGCAGCGTGACGCGCCTGCTTGAAATCCGGCGCATCAGCGCGGTTTCTCGGGCGCGGCGAATTCGGGCGCACCGGCACGCCAGGCACGACGGCATTCGGCCGCCCCGACATGGACGCGTTCTTCCGCCACCGCGACGGCAGCGTCCTCGGCGGATGGAATCAGCCGCTCGGATCGCGCGTGACGCAGCAGACCAGCTACTCGTACATCGTCACGAAGTACCGCTCGACAAACCTGGTGGCCGATCCGCCTTACACGCCGACGCTTCGGCGACCTCGTCGCGGCATTCCCGTCGTCTGATTTTCTGTACGACTCGGAGACAGAGCTCGAGCGGCATCATTTCGAGTACCGCGCGGATGCCGTGGTGGCGAGGAACCAGACGGTGACGGCCGCCTTCGCGTATGACGGCGAGCGCGGCGTGCTGACCAACCACCGCTCGACCGCGGCGCCGCAACGGCCGGAGCGCAACAACACCGGCACCACCGTGCAGTACGAAGCGTCCGCTGAGCGCGTGTCGGTGGTCGGCGGCATCCGTTTCGAGAACAACGGCAGCTTCGGCTTTTATGCTGCGCCGCGCGTGGCAGCGTCGTGGCTCGTCAACTCGGGCAGCGACAACGACGGGCTTGGCAGCACCCGCCTTCGCGCGAGCGTCGGCCGCGGCATCAAGGAGCCGCTGTTCATTCAGTCGTACAGCCCGTCGCCCAGCTTCCTCGGCAATCCGGATCTCGAAGCCAGAGCGGTCGCGCGGCTTCGACGTCGGATTCGAACAGCGCTTTGCCGGCGATCGCGCCGCGATCGAAGCGACCTACTTCGCGAACCACTTCGACGATCTGATCAGCCTCGGCCCCTTCGATCCCGTCACGTTCAACGCGCAGTACGAGAACATCGGCGAAACGCGCGCGTCCGGCCTCGAGCTGACCGGCACCGCCCTCGTCAACGGCGGATTTCGCGTCGGCGGCGGCTACACGTTCCTCGATTCGAAGGTGATCCGCAGCATCAGCAGCAGCCCGATCTTTGCGCCAGGACGGGCGCTGTACCGGCGGCCGCGCCACTCGGGCTCGCTGCAGGCGTCGTACTCGCGCAACCGCGTCAGCCTTGCGCTCGGCGCCGTGTTCATCGGCTCGCGCGTCGACACCGACTTCAACTTTCCCAGCATCTCGTCGAACGAAGGCTACGCCACGTGGAATGCGAGCGGCGAGGTTCGCGTGACGCGCCGTACCGCCGCGTTCGTGACGATCGACAACCTGGCCGACCGCGAATACATGGAGCCGCTCGGCTACCCCGCTCTTGGCCGCACCGTGCGCGTCGGCATTCGAACGAGGTTCTGATGGCGCGCCCGAAGGCGGCTATTTCGTGGAGCGGCGGAAAGGACTCGTGCGCGGCATACCACCGCGCACGAGCCACCTTCGACATCGTCGACCGCGATCACGATGTTCAACGATGACGGCACGCGCAGCCGATCGCACGGCCTGCGGCCCGAGATTCTCGCGGCGCAGGTCGAGCGGCTGGGCCTCCAATCGATCACGCAGACGTGCTCGTGGGACAGCTACGACGACGCGTTCGATCGCGCGCTGGAGGCTGCGGCAGTCGATGGGCGTGACCCACGTGGTCTTCGGCGACATCCTGTTCGACGAGCATCGTGAGTGGGCCGAGCGGCTCAGCGCCGGCCGCGGTCTCACGGCCGTCGAGCCGCTGTGGAAGGAGTCGACCACGGATCTCTATCGCAGTTCCTCGCGTCGGGCACCCGCGCGCGCATCGTGACCGTGCGATCGAGCAAGCTCGACGAGTCGTTCCTCGGCCGCGACCTCGCCGAGGATCTGCTCGACGAGTTCGTCGCGCGCGACGTCGATCCCTGCGGCGAGCGCGGTGAGTACCACACCGTCGTCACGTCGTGCGAGGCCTTCTCGCACCCGCTGCATGTGCGCGCCCTCGGACGCGCGACGAACAGCGGATGCGTCGCCGAAGATCTGGTGCTCGATGAGTGACGCCGGCCTCGCCGCCGAGCACGTATCGTTCGCGTACGGCGCGGCAAGCACTCCGCCGGTGCTCGACGACGTGAGCGCTGCGGTCGCGCGAGGCGGACTCGTCGGCATTCTGGGTCCCAACGGCTCGGGCAAGACGACGCTGCTTCGACTGCTGGGCGGATTGCTGCGGCCTTCCGAGCGGGCGCATCTCGCTCGACGGCGTCGATCTTCATGCGATCCCGCGCGCGACCGTCGCGCGGCGGATGGCGATGGTGCCGCAGGAAACGCAGCTGGCATTCGAGTACACGGTGCTCGAGATGGCGACGATGGGCCGCTATCCGCACCTTGGCGCGTTCGAGATCGAAGGACCCGAGGATCTCGAGATCGCGCGCGATGCGCTGCGGCGCAACCGGCACTGCACCACCTCGCGTCGCGGCTGTTCAACACGCTCTCCGGCGGCGAAAAACAGCGCGTCGTCATCGCGGGCGCGCTTGCGCAGAATCCCGACATCCTGCTGCTCGACGAGCCGACCGCCTCGCTCGATCTCGCGTATCAGCTCGAGATCCGCTCGATCCTCCACAAGCTGAACCGCGAGCGCAACCTTACGATTGTCGTATCGACACACGACCTGAATTTTGCGGCCAGTCTCTGCCGCGAGCTGGTGCTGCTGCATCGCGGACGCGTTCTCGCGGCCGGTGCGACGGAGGCGATGCTCGATCCGACGCTGATTCGGCAGGCTGTACGGCGTCGAGGTCGACATCACCGCAAACGCGAGAACCGGCCAGCTCACAGTCATTCCCGTTGCGCGAGCCACCGAGCCGCCGCGCGCCATGAGCATCGCCCGTCGAATCGCCATCACGTGGCTTCTATTCGGCGCGGCGGCGGTGGTGGTCTGTCTTCTCGCGCCGCTCGTGGGCTCGACGTCGATCAGCCTTTGGCGCGTCTTCGACTCGTCGATTCCGTTCGCCGAGAACGCCGATGCGCAGATCTTCTTCATTGCGCGCCTGCCACGCGTGCTGGCCGGCGTCCTGGTCGGCTCGTCGCTTGCCGCGTCTGGCGTCGTGCTGCAGGCTCTGCTTCGCAACCCGCTCGCGACGCCGTTTACGCTTGGCGTCTCCGCCGGCGCGGCGCTCGGCGCGATGCTGGCGCTCACGTTCGATCTGCCGTCGGGCATCGCCGGATTCTCTGCGGTGCCCATGGCGAGCTTTGCCGGCTCGCTTGGCGCGGTCGGCATCGTGTACGGTCTCGCGCGCGCGCGGCATCAGCGGCCTTTCGACGAACGTGCTGCTGCTCGCCGGCGTCACGCTGAACTCGTTCTTCTCGGCGCTGATTCTGTTCGTGCAGTTCCTGTCGGACTTCACGCAGACGTTTCGCACCGTCCGCTGGCTGATGGGCGATCTCGACGTGAGCAGTTACACGCCGCTTGCTGGCGGCGCTGCCGCCCATCGCGCTGTCGTTCGCAGCGTTCGCCGTGCTGCCGCGACGGATGAACCTGCTGTCGATCAGCGACGAGAGCGCCGCGAGCCGCGGCGTCGACGTGCACCGCACGCAACGCCTCTCGTTTCTCAGCGCGTCTCTCGCAACCGGGGCCGCGGTGTCGCTCGGCGGCCCTATCGGATTCATCGGCATCGTCGTTCCCCACCTCATTCGGCTGATGGTGGGCGCCGATCATCGCCTCGTGCTGCCGGCGTCGGCGTTCGGCGGCGCGGCATTTCTCGTCGCATGCGACACGATTTCGCGAACGGCGCTCGCGCCGCTGGAGATTCCTGTCGGTGTCGTCACTGCCATCATCGGCGGACCATTTTTTCTATGGCTGCTCATAAGAAATCGATAATCGTTCTCGCGCTGCTTCTGCACGTGGTGTCCGGCTTTAGCCGGACCGTCGCTGTCGCGCAGTCTCCCCCGCAACGCATCATCTCGATCATCCCGTCCACCACCGAGATGCTGTTTGCCATGGGCGCAGGACCGCGTGTGATCGGCGTCGGCAATTTCGACCGCTATCCGCCGGAAGCGCTGACGCGGCCGAAGGTCGGCGGCCTCATCGATCCCGATGTCGAGCGCATCATCTCGCTGAAACCGGACCTCGTGGTCGTGTACGGAACGCAGGACGATCTCCGCACGCAGCTCGAGCGCGCCAGGATTCCGATGTTTCTGTACCAGCACGCCGGTCTGCCGGACATCACCGACGACAATTCGCCAGCTCGGCGCGCGCATCGGCAACACAAAGGAGAGCGCGGCGCTTGCCGACCGCATCGAAGCGGAGAT
The DNA here is from genome assembly GCA_963787755.1 of Vicinamibacterales bacterium. GTDB lineage: Bacteria > Acidobacteriota > Vicinamibacteria > Vicinamibacterales > JAMQPK01 > JAMQPK01. The sequence goes on along the minus strand of CAWBEG010000004.1, from coordinate 269,617 downwards.
TGCAGACGTCAGAAAGCGGGTCGCGGGGCGCCCGCGTCCGCGCACGCTCCTCGTGTTCGGGCGCGACGCCGAAACGCTTCGAGGCATTTACGCGAGCGGCGCCATCGGATTCCTTCACGACATGCTCGAGGCTGCGGGCGGGACGAACGTGTTTTCCGACGTTCAACGCCAGAGCATTCAAACGACGAGCGAGCTTGCGGTTGCGCGCGCGCCAGAGGTCATCATCGAAATTGGCGTCGACACGGCGAGCGCCAGCAGCCGCAATCTCCGCGCGTGGGAATCGCTTCCGTCGATTCCGGCCGTCCGGAACAAGCGAATCTATCGAGCTCCGAGGCGACGGCATGATGAATCCCGGGCCCACGCATCTCCGCGTCCGTACGTCGCGTGGCCGAAGTGCTCCATCCGGACGCATTCGTAAATAAAAAGTAAAGAATAAAAAGTAGAAAGTAGAAAGTGAAAGCATGAAAACGCTGGTGTCGTGGAGCTCGGGGAAAGACAGCGCGTGGATGCTGCATGTGCTGAAGCAGGATCCGTCGGTCGAAATTGGCGGCTTGCTGACGACGATGAATGAGCAGTTCGATCGTGTGGCGATGCACGCGGTCCGCCGGCGGCTGCTCGAGGCACAGGCGAACGCGGCAGGCGTGCCTCTGCGAACGGTGCAGCTGCCGTGGCCCTGCACCAACGAGCAGTATGAGGACCGCATGCGCGTCGCCGTCTCTCAAGCGGTGGCTGAAGGGTTCACGCACGTCGCGTTCGGCGATCTGTTTCTCGAAGACGTGCGGAGGTATCGCGAAGAGAAGCTCGCCGGCACGGGGCTCACGCCGCTTTTCCCTATCTGGGGCATTCCCACCGATCAGCTCGCCGTACGGATGGTGGAAGGCGGTTTGCGATCGGTGTTGACGTGTGTCAATCCGAAGCATCTCGATCGATCATTTGCGGGCCGCCAGTTCGATCGCGCGCTGCTCGACGACCTTCCAGCCGGCGTCGATCGCTGCGGCGAACGCGGCGAGTTTCACTCGTTTGCCTGGGACGGCCCGATGTTCAACCATCCTGTGGCCATCGAGGTTGGCGAGGTCGTCGATCGCGATGGGTTCGTCTTTGCCGACGTATCCTGAGCGCATCGTCTGTCTGACCGAAGAGACGACCGAGACGCTCTATCTGCTCGGCGAAGGCCATCGCGTGGCCGGCATCTCCGGCTACACGCTCCGTCCGCCTGAAGCGCGCACCAAACCCAAAGTCTCGTCGTTCATCTCCGCGCGCTTCGAAAAAATTGAGGCGCTCGAGCCGGATCTGATCCTGACGTTCTCGGATCTACAGGCCGGCATCGCGTCGGAGCTCGTCAAACGCGGACTCCCGGTCTTCGCGTTCAACCAGCGCTCGGTCGCAGACATCCTGCAGATGATTCGCGTGCTCGCAGGCATTGTCGGCTGCGAGGCGAAGGGCCAGGCACTCGCGCTCGAGCTCGAACGCGGGCTCGACACGATTCGCGATGCGTCAAAAAGATTTCCCTCGAGGCCACGCGTCTTCTTCGAAGAGTGGGACAGTCCGCTCATCTCGGGCATTCAATGGGTCGAAGAGCTGGTGGAAATCGCAGGCGGCGAGCCGATTTTCCCCGAGCTCAGAGAGAAGCGGCTCGCGAAGGATCGAATCGTTCAGGAAGAGGAAGCCCTGCGGCGAAGGCCCGACGTCGTTCTTGCCTCGTGGTGCGGCAAGAAGATGAAAAAGAGCACGATCGCGTCGCGGGCCGGGTGGGCGTCCCTGCCCGCCGTTCAGCACGATCGCATCTACGAAATTCCCTCGACGTATATCCTCCAGCCGGGCCCGGCCGCGCTCACCGAGGGCGTGCGGATGATCTACGAGCGCCTTGCGTCAATGTATCCTGAATAGCCGGTCATGCCGATGGATCTTCTCCTGTGCGTCGCGACGGAATTTGAAGGCGCGCTGCTGCGCGAGCGGCTCGATGGGTCGCACCCCGATGTGGCCATCGTTCGCACCGGCGTCGGGCCAGTCAACGCGGCGCACGCGGTGACCCTGTTTCTCGCGAAAACGGGCGCTCGCGAGATCGTTGTCTGCGGCGTCGGTGGTGCGTACCCCACGTCCGGCCTTCAAGTCGGCGACGTGGTGTGCGCAGCGAGCGAGTGCTACGGCGATCTCGGCGCAACGAGCCCGTCGGGATTCCTCGACATGAAGACCCTGGGTTTTGCCGTTGTGGAAGCGCCGACGCCGCTGTTCAATGACATTCCAATGCACGTGTTTCCAGTCGCGCGCCGCGTTCCCTTCGTGACTGTATCGTCGTGCACCGGTACTGATGGCGCAGCGCGCGACATCGAAACGCGTACCGCTGGAGCCGTCGAGAGCATGGAGGGCGCGGCCATCGCCCATGTCGCGCACCTTCACGGAGTGCCGGTCGGCGAAGTGCGCGGCATCAGCAACATCGTGACGAATCGCGACACCACAACCTGGCGATTGCAGGAGGCCGCGGCGGCGGCTCAGGAAGCTGTCCTCTCGTGGATCACACGCCGCTGAACTTCGCCTTCTCGCCGTGTCCAAACGACACCTTCGCGTTTCACGCCCTGGTGCACGGTCTCGTGCCGGGGCCACGCGTGGTTCCTCACATCGATGACGTGGAAGCACTCAACGCTCGAGCGGCGGGTGGCGATGCCGAAGTAACGAAGATCTCCATCGCCGCGTACGGATCCATGCGCGATCGATATGCGCTGCTGCGCGCAGGCGGCGCTGCCGGATTCGGCGTAGGGCCGATCGTCGTAGCGCGAAGCGCACGTACCGTGGGCGGTCGCGTTGCCATTCCAGGCGAGCGCACAACGGCAGCGCTGCTGTTGAACGCTGCTGGGCCGCTTCGAGACCGTGCCGATGCGGTTCGATCGGATCGAGCAGGCAGTACTGCGCGCCGACGTTGATTGCGGCGTGCTGATCCACGAGGGCCGTTTCACGTACCAAGCGAAGGGACTCACGCTTCTGGAGGATCTCGGCGCTGTGTGGGAGCAACGGATGAAATGCCCGCTGCCGCTGGCGGCCATCGCGATACGGCGCGATCTGGTGGCGGCCCATGGATCCGCGATCGACCGCGCATTGCGCGCAAGCGTCGAGTATGCGTTCGCGCATCCGAACGCGAGCCGCGGATACGTTGCCGAGCACGCGCAGGAAATGGATCCCTCGGTCGTCGCGAAGCACATCCAGTTGTACGTCAATGACTACACCGTCGCACTCGACGAGCGCGCGGTGCATGCGCTCCTGCAATGGCAGCAGGAACAGGGCGGTGCGACCCAGCCGACACCCTCGCGCCACCGACTACTTCTACTCTGATTTCGACTTTCTAGACATCGTCGTCTTCAGGGACGGCGTATGCGCTCGGCACACGCTTCACGACGATGGTGAGGCCGAACAGCACGAGCACTGCAGCGGCGGCGATTCCGAGGTAGATTCCGAGGCCGACCACGGTCGCGGGCGGCTCACCCGCCGGGACGTTGTTGACGATCGCCTGCGCCTGCGCTTGCGCCCAGGCCGCATCGCGGACCGTGCGCGACATCCATTGATAACCGAGGAACATGATGGCGAAGGCCGCGAGCCCGACGAGCAGCAGAGGGTGTCGTGAATTCTTGCGCGTCCAGATACTGAGGCCGGCAAGCACCACCGCGAGACCGCCGAGCCCAAGAATCCACAAGCCCGCACTCTCGGGGAAGCCGCCCAGCGCTACGTCGCCAACGTGCATCCATGGCAGAAATGCGCTGACGGCCAAAAGCACGCCCGCCGCCGCCGGAATGTAATACGCGCGCATCTTGAACCGTGAATTTTAGCATCAGGGCGTCGCAGGGAGAGCGCGCCGAATTCTCAGTGAACAGGCCAAGAATAATATAATTATATGATATCGTATAAACATCATATGACGCGGCGAGCCATCTCCATCACACTTGAATCCGACAACGTCACCTGGCTGAAGGGGCGGGCGGGCGCCGAAGGCGAGAGTGTCAGCGAGCTGATCGACCAGCTCGTCAGCTCCGCGCGCAGCGGCAAGCGAGCCGGGCCGGCGCGTCCGTCATCGGCACGATCGACATACATGACTCCGATCCGCTCCTCGAGCGGGCCGATGCGGCGGTGCGTGCGGCGTTCGCCGCCTCGCTCGGGCGTCCAAGTGCCGTTCGGGAAAGGCCGGCCGCGCATCGCGCGAAAGCACGAAAGCCGCGAACGCGTGGCTGACCCCGAGAGCGCGGTCACGGATACCCATCCCCTGCTCTTTCATGCGGCGGGCGGAGGCCGTCTGGGGCCTCGCGCCGCCGCCTTCTTTTCAAGGTGCGAGCGCCGGGAAGCGATCCTCTACGTGCCTGCCGCGGTGATGTGGGAATGCAGCCTTCTCGCGCGCGCGGCGCGCGTCAATTTGAGACGGAGCGTGCGAGGATTCTTCGACGACCTCTTCAGCAATCCGGCCTATCAACCACTCGATCTGGCGCCCGGACAGATCTTCCTTGCCGACGAGCTGCGCTTTACGCGCGACCCGTTCGACGGTCTCATCGTCGCCGCCGCGCAAACCGCTGGGCTGACGCTCATCACGCGCGACACCGTGATCCGCGCTTCGGGGGCCGTGCCTGTCATGTGGTAGGTGCGTGACGTCGTAAATGCCGCGCTGCGTCGACGACGGCGGCAGCGGCCGTCACGACCTCCTGCTCAGTAGTAAACCGGCCCAAGCCGAACCTGATCGACGCCCGCGCCTGCTCGTCGCTCAACCCGATGGCGCGCAGGACATGCGACGGCTCGGCACTCGCGGTCGCACACGCAGCGCCCGACGACACCGCGACGTCCGCGGCAATCGCCTTCAACAACGATTCCCCGTGCACATCATCCACGCGCACGTTGAGATTGTTTGGCAGGCGCGGCTCCATCGGTCCGTTCACGTGGATGCCGTCGAGAGCCGACAGCGCAGTCCACAGGCGATCGCGCAACGACCGCACGCGATCCGCATCGGCAGCCTCGCCGCACAATTCCGCTGCTTTGCCGAAGCCGACAATGGCAGGGACGTTGAGGGTGCCCGAGCGATATCCGCGTTCGTGCCCACCTCCGTCGATGAGCGCCTCGAGGTCGATCGCGGGAACCCTTTTTGCGATATACAGCGCGCCGACGCCTTTCGGGCCGTACATCTTGTGCGCGCTCAGCGAAACGAGGTCGACGCCAAGCTCTTTGACATTGAGTGGAGCAAGCCCCGCAGACTGCACCGCATCGCAATGCAACAGCGCGCCATGGGCGTGCGCGATGTCCGCGATCTCACCAACCGGATGCAGGACACCAATCTCGTTGTTTGCCGACATCGCGCTGACGAGCAGCGTGTCGCTGCCGACCGCTTCACGCAGCCGGTCGAGATCGATTCGCCCCTCCCGATCGACATCGAGATAGGTGACGCGAAATCCGTCGCGTTCCAGCGCGCGGCATGGATCGAGAACCGCGCGGTGCTCCGTGCAGACGGTGACAATGTGCCGCCGCGTCAGCGGTGCGCGCCGCGCTGTCCCTTTTATGGCGAGGTTGTTCGATTCGGTGGCGCCGCTCGTGAACACGACGTCGCGGAACCGCGCGCCAATGAGCGACCCTATCTGCTCGCGCGCCTGCTCTACCGCCTTGCCGGCCTTCCAGCCAAACGGATGGTTGCGGCTCGACGCATTCCCGAAGTGCTCGGTAAAAAACGGGAGCATCGCGTCGAGCACACGCGGATCGACCGGGGTCGTCGCGTGGGAGTCAAGATAGATACGGTTCAAGGTTCTTGGTGCTGGGTTCTGCGGTTCTGGTTCTAGATTCGTAGATTCTAGATTTCAGATTCTAGATTCGAGGAGTCCCTAGCTGTGCGTCTGCAGAATGGGGCGGGAAATTGAAATCAGCGCCGGTTCGGCCGGTTCGGCCGCGAGCTCCGTGACCGAACACGTCTGCAGCGCAACGAGAATACGCTCTTTGATCTTCCACAGCGGATCGCGCACGCTGCACTTCGAGTACTGTTCGCAGTTCTCTTCTTCGGTAGAACAGGCCGTCACGGTTAACGGTCCGTCGACGGCCTGGATGACATCGGCCACGGAAATATCGGAAGGCGACCGGCTGAGCTGATACCCTCCGCGCGTGCCCTGGTGCGACGCGAGCAGACCTTCGCGAGCGAGCCGCTGCAGCACTTTCGCCATCAGCTCGACCGGAATGTCGTACTGCTCCGCGATTTCGCGCGCACTGGAGGCGGCCTGGTCGGGCCGCAGCGCCAGGTGCTTCATCGCGATGAGCGCGTAATCAGCCTTCTTCGATAGCCTTAACATATTGTGGTTAGAGTATTTACAGTCTACGCATCTGGAATCTAAAAACTAGAATCTAGAAATCTGGGCCGAAAAGCCCAAGTTTCCAGATCAGTATTTCGGCACCTTCGGGTCAATCTTGTCCGACCAGTCGGTGATACCGCCCTTCAGGTTCTTCACGTTCGTGTAGCCCTGCTGCCGCAGGAACGCCGCCGCCTTCGCGCTGCGGCCGCCCATCTTGCAGTGCACGATGATTTCCTTGTCGCGCGGAATCTCGCTCACCCGCTGCGGCACTTCGCCGAGCGGAATGAGCGTCGACCCGGGAATCTTCCCGATCTGGTACTCGTTGGGCTCGCGCACGTCGAGCAGGAAGAAGTCTTCCTTCGCGTCGATCTTCCGCTTGAGCTCGTTCACGTCCGTCTCGGTTTCGTTGCTGTTCGCAGTACTCACCGCCACCTCCGTTGCTGCCGGCGCGACGCCGCAGAATTGTTCGTAGTCGATCAGCGCGGTGACGGTCGGATGCGTGCCGCACACCGGGCAATCAGGATCTTTCTTCAGCTTGAGCTCGCGGAACTTCATCCGCAGCGCATCGTAAATCAGGAATCGGCCGACGAGCGGCTCGCCGATGCCCATGATCAGCTTGATCGCTTCGGTCGCCTGAATCGTGCCGATGACGCCAGGCAGCACGCCGAGCACACCACCCTCGGCGCAGCTCGGCACCAGCCCGGGCGGCGGCGGCTCCGGATACAGGCATCGATAGCACGGGCCGTCCTTGGTGGCAAACACCGATGCCTGCCCTTCGAACCGGAAGATGCTGCCGTACGCGTTCGGCTTGCCGAGCAGCACGCACGCATCGTTGGTGAGATAGCGCGTCGGAAAATTGTCGGTGCCGTCGAGAATCACGTCGTACGGCTTGAACAGATCGAGCGCGTTCTTCGACGACAACGCGGTTTCGTACGTCTCGATGTTGATGTGCGGATTCAGCTCGAGCAGCCGATCCTTCGCCGACGCGAGCTTCGAGCGGCCGACATCGGACGTGCCGTGGATCACCTGCCGCTGCAGGTTGCTGAAATCGACCACGTCGAAGTCGACGATGCCGATCGTGCCGACGCCTGCCGCAGCGAGATACAGGGCAGCCGGCGATCCGAGGCCGCCCGCGCCGATGCAGAGCACGCTGCCCTTCTTGAGCTTCTCCTGCCCTTCGACGCCCACCTCCGGCATGATGAGATGCCGGCTGTAGCGCTTGACTTCTTCGTTCGAGAGTGCCATAGGGTGAAATCCGAATCTAAAATCTTGAATCTTTAGTTTTTAGATTCCAGTTTCTAGGTTCTGGTTCCGTTACCTCCTGCAACAGATGGAATAATGCTGATCGTGTCCCCCGGCTTCACCGCCGTCTTCTCTTTTTCCAGATAGCGGATGTCTTCGTCGTTCAGATAGACATTGACGAAGCTGCGAAGCTTGCCCTGCTCGTTGTAGAGGTGCGGCTTCAACCCTTCGTACTTCGTCGTCAGATTGACGAGCAGCTCGCCAATCGTCGCGCCGTCGACTTCGACGGCATCCTGCTTTCCGGTGAACGGCCGTAAGGGAGTCGGGATCAGAATCTTGTTAGCCATGTGAGTCACTCATGTAAAGGCGCTTCGCGGAACTGCGAGCGGTCGTCGGCCAGCCGCCACACCGTCATCTTCTCGGGCTGGGCCTGCTGAATGGAAACGATCACGTACCAGAAGAATGGAAACGCATGATCCAGATCGTATTGCGAAGGACGCGCCGGATGATCGGGATGCGAGTGATAGAACCCCAGCAAATCCCGTTTCAGGCGAGTGGCCTCCTCTTCAACGAACTTGTAGTCCGACGGCCTGATCAAAAACCGCCGCCGCGCCCCCTCTTCCGTCGTGTTCGGCAGCGGCGACACGTGCTCGCACGACCCCATCGGCGCCGATCAGGGCGCCGCAGCATTCGTTCGGGTACGTCTCGACGCCGTGACGCCGGATGGCGTCCGCGATGCCAGGCATGAGCCTCAGTGATTCAGACATTGAACTTTCAGCTTCGTGTTTAGATGCATCCGGGCCGCTGGATTCCGAGCTGATAGCTGACAGCGGACGCATTCCAGAAGCGCTCGGACATGTATTTGTCGGCGCTGTCCGGGAAAATGGTGACAATGACGGCATTTCTGGCGTTTTTGGCGACTTTCAGGGCCCCGGCCACTGCCGCGCCCCCCGAAATGCCGACCAGCAGGCCCTCTTCACGCGCCAGGCGCCGCACCATCGTATACGCGTCTTCGGTGCTCACGCGCATGTCCTCGTCGGCCAGCGACGGATCGTAAATGCCGGGCACGATCGCGGTTTCCATGTGCTTGAGACCTTCGAGGCCATGGAGCGGCGAGTCGGGCTGGAAGGAAATGAGCTTGATGGACGGGTTCGCGTCGCGCAGGCGCCGGCCCGTTCCCATGAACGTCCCGCTCGTCCCGAGACCGGCGACGAAGTGCGTGATGCGCCCGTCGGTCTGCGCGAGAATTTCCGGCCCCGTCGTCTCGTAGTGGGCGCGCCAGTTCGCGTCGTTGTTGTACTGGTCGGGATAGAAATACAGATCGGGGTTCGCGGCGACCTGCTTGCGCGCTTCGCGAATCGCGCCGTCGGAGCCGTCCATCGGATCCGTGAAGATCAGATCCGCGCCGTACGCGTGGAGCAACCGCTTGCGCTCGACGGTCACGTTGGACGGCACGCAGAGCTTGACGGGAAACCCTTGCGACGCGCCAATCATTGCGTAGGCGATGCCGGTGTTGCCTGACGTCGCATCGAGCAGCGTCTTGCCCGGCCGCAGCGCGCCCGATCGCAGACCCTCGCGCACCATGTTCGCCGCCGGGCGATCCTTGACGGACCCGCCCGGATTGAACCATTCGGCTTTGCCGTAAAGCTCGACCCCGTTGAGCCCGGCCTCGAATTTTCTCAGCCGAATCAGCGGCGTATTGCCAATCAGGTCGAGCACCGTGTCGGCCCGTTGTGCCCGCGGTCGGTTGTCTGGACGCCCATTCCTCGTGGAATTATATCGGTTCTCGGTTCTGGTTCTGGGTTCTCGGGTGCCGCCTCCAGAACCTGGAACCAGCACCCAGAACCGCAGAACCAGAGCCTAGAACCGCACGTTACTTGACGAGTCGCGCCGTCGGCATCCCTGATTTCCGCCTTGGTACCCAGCTCTTTCTCGAGTGACTCGGCGATTTTCGAACGGTCGCCTACTGCCACGACCGCGAACTTGTCGGCTACCACGTATTTCTTCGCGACGTCCTGCACCGCCTGCGCGTCGACGACCGAAATCTGCTCGGCGAGATTCGAGTAGTAATTCAACGGCAGTCCGTGCGTGAAGAGCGTCGACAGGCTTGTGGCGACGCGGTCGTTGGTTTCGAACAGTGCCGGCAGCTGCAGCGTAATCGCGTCTTTCGCGAGCGTCAGCTCCTGCGGCGTGACGCGGGTCTCGCTCATCTTCCTGAGCTCGAGCATCACTTCATGCACCGCCGGCGCCGTGACGTCGGTGCGAACACCGGTGGCGACCGAGAACGGCCCGCCGCTGCGCCAGTACGAGAACTGCGAGTTGGCGCCGTAGGTGTACCCGTGCTCTTCGCGCAGGTTCATGTTGATGCGGCTCGCGAACATGCCGCCGAGAATCGTGTTCATGACGCGCACCGGCATGTAGTCGGGGCTGTTGCGCGGCACGCCGAACGTCGCGACGCGCAGCTGCGTCTGCGGAGAGCCCGGGCGATCGACGATGACGAGACGCGGCGGCGCGGCCGTCGGCACGCCGAGTTTCGCAGGCACGGCGGTGCCCTTTGGCCAGCTGCCGAGTGCGGTCTGCGCGAGTTTTCTGAGCTCGGGAACCGTAATCGCGCCGGTGACCACGAGCGCCGCGTTGCCGGGAACGTAATGCTGGCGCCAGAATGCCTGGAGATCGTCACGCGTCAGCTGTTTGTTCGACTCGGGCGTTCCAATCTCGCTGAATCCATATTGATGCGTGCCGTACAGCACCTTGCCGGTGACGACACTGACGACTTGAACCGGGTTGCCGCGCTGCTCGGCGAGATCGGCCAGCCGCGTCGCGCGGACGCGCTCGACTTCCTCAGCGGGAAAGCTCGGACGAAGCGCGACATCCGCGAGCAACGACAGCGCGGCAGGAAAATTCCTGCTGAGGCTGCTCGTCGACACGGTTGATGCATCCCGCGACGTGCCGGTGCTGAGCGACGCGCCAATCTGCGCCACCTGCTCGGCGAGCTGCACGGCGTTGCGCGTGGTCGTGCCCTGATCGAGCACGTCAGCCGTGAAGCTGGCGAGCCCCGGCTTCTCGAGAGGATTCGCGTCGCTGCCGCTGCGCAGCACGAGGCTTGCCGACACGACAGGCACGCCGCCCGTCTGCGGCAGCGCAATCACCGTCAGACCGTTCGGCAGCTCGAACGATTGGGGAACGGGCACGCTCACGGCTTTCGCGGCGCCGGCGCCCGGCTGCTTCGCGCGCCATGGCTCGTCGGCGTTGAGCGAGACGGTCGGCGCCGCATTCGTCGCAGCCTGCTCGGCCGGCTTCGGCACTTCCGGACCGAGGTTCTGCTTGCCTGGAATGCCATGCACGACGACGCGCGCGTTGGGCGCGAGATAGCGCTGCGCGAACTGGCGCACCGACTCGGGCGTCACACGACGCCGGCGCATGATGTCCTCGGTCAGGTAGTCCGGGTTTCCGACGTAGTGGTTGTACAAATTCAGCTGGTCGGCCACGCCGCCGAATCCGCCGACGAGCTGCAGGCCGTTGAAGATCTGCGTCTCGAGCACGTTGCGCGCGCGCTCCACTTCGGCCGCCGTCGGCCCCTTCGCGCGAAGCAACTCGACCTCCTCGTTGATGACGGTCTCGAGCTCCTGCAAGGTATGTCCGGGCCGCGCCGTGGCCTCGATGCCGAACACCGATCCGAGCAGCGTCGAGTACTGGTAGGCCGTGACGTTCTGAGCGATCTGTTTTTCGTACTCCAGCTTCTTGTAGAGGCGGCTGACACGGCCCTGGCCGAGAATGCTGCCCGCGATGTCGGCGTCGGCATCCCCCTCTTTGAAGAATGCCGGCGTGATCCAGGCAATGTAAATGCGCGGCAGCTCGACGCGATCTTCGACGACGATCCGTTTCTCTGCGGTAATGACCGGCGTCTGCACCTTCACCGGCGGAACGGCCGGTCCGCGCTTCAGCGTGCCGAAGTATTTCTCGATGAGCTTCTTGGTCGCTGCCTTGTCGATGTCGCCGGCGATCGCAATCGTCGCGTTGTTCGGCGCGTAGTACTGCCGGAAAAAGTCTCTGACGTCGTCGAGCTTCGCGGCCTGAATGTCGGCGTGCGATCCGATGATGACGCCGTGGTACGGGTGCCCTTTCGGAAACAACGCCTGGAACAGCGCTTCCTCGACGATGCCGTACGGTCTGTTCTCAGTGCTCTGCCGCCGCTCGTTCCGCACGACGTCCTGCTGGTTGGTCAGCTTGGCCTGATCGACCGTCTCGAGCAGGTATCCCATGCGATCGGACTCGAGCCAGAGCGCGAGCTCGAGCTGATTGGATGGCATCGTCTCGAAGTAGTTGGTCCGATCGAAACCGGTCGTGCCGTTCACACCCGTCGCGCCGCCGCCGGCGAGCAGCTTGAAGTGCGCGTCGCTCTCGATGTGCTTCGATCCCTGGAACATCATGTGCTCGAACAGGTGCGCGAAGCCCGTGCGGCCGGGCGCTTCGTGCGCGGGGCCGACGTGATACCAGAGGTCCACGCCCACGAGCGGCACGCGATGATCCTCGGAGAGGATCACTTCGAGGCCGTTCGGCAACGTGTACTTTTCGATGTCCAGCTTCGGGATGTCGCTCGGCGGCGCCTGCGCGCCAACCGTGAGCACGGCCGCCACTACCATCAGAAAGAGCGCGAATGTTTTCTGCATGACTTTTTACTCTCTACTTTTTACTTTCGGACTTTCGGCTTTCCCCTTTTTTCCAGACTTGCCCACAAATACCAGGATGCGACCGACCGATACGGCCGCCATCGCTCGGCGATCGCGTATAAACGTTTGACGTCTGGCGTCTTTCGAAGGTTGTAGGCTTTCCGAACCGCCTTCACAATACCAAGATCTCCGGCCGGAAAGACATCGGGTCGCGTCAGCCGGAAAATCAGGAGCATCTCGACCGTCCAGCGGCCAATTCCTTTGATTTTCGTCAGTTCCGCGACGATCTCGTCGTCGCTCATGCCCTGCAGGCCTGCCGTGTTTATCGAACCGTCGAGCATCTTGCGGCTGAGATCCCGCATGTAGCCGAGCTTCTGACGGCTCAGGCCGACGCCCCGCAGCGCTTCGTCCGACAGCGGCAGCAGGGCTTCCGGGGTCGGCGTCCCGCCATCGGGCAGCAGCGCGCGCAACCGTCCGTAGATTGTCGCCGCCGCGCGCGTCGACAGCTGCTGCGACACGATGGCTTCGACGAGGCCGCAGAAGATGTCGCTCTCGCGGCCGGTCTTGATGCCGCATGCGCCGTACTTCCTGATGATGGGCGCAAGCACCGGATCGCGCCGCATGAGCACGCGCCGCGCGCGCGCCATGTCCTCGGCGGTCATCGCCCGAAAACGGCTCCGGGAGCCTTTTTCGCCAGCCGTGCCCGAAAAAGGCTCCCGGAGCCGTTTTCGCATCATCAACGCATCGACACCGTCATCATCACGCGCGCCTGAATCTCGATTGTCGACGGCTCGACGGGCGTCGAGCGCGTCAGCGCTCGATCGCCTGCGCCGCCATGCGCATCATCGGACGCGGCGGCTCTCGTAATGCGCTTCCTCTTCAATACGCACGATGCGATCGATGGTCGCGCCCGCACCGGCCGCCGCCGCATCGGCGCGCGCACGCGCGTCGGCAACCGCCTGCCGCAGCGCATCGCGTTCGAGCGCGGCGCGGTTGCGCACGTCGAATCGAATTCCGGCGATCGTCGTCGCGCCGCCGGCGGCGGCTGCGTCGATGACGACGCCGACGCGATCGATGTCGTCGAGCCTCACTTCGACGGTGTTGCGCGCGAGGTAGTTGCGAAACGTCTGCCGGCCGTTGGCGTAGTCGAATTCGGGCTGCAGCTCGTAGCCGACCGTACGGACCGCATCCTTCGGCACGCCGGCCTGCTCGATCCTCTGGAGCACCGCCGTCATCGCGGCGGCGTTCTGCTTCTGCGCGTCGGCGGAATTCTTCGAGCGCGATTCGGCGGCGATCGTCACGAACGCGCGGTCGGGCCGGGCCGTCACGATCGCGTGACCGCGCGTCACAATCGACGGCTGCAGCGGCGAGACGATCGGTGGGGACGTCTGAGCGAGAACCGGGGAGGCGATCGAGAGAAGCAGGAGACCTGCGGATATGTAACGCATTTCCCTATTCTGACGCATCGGCAGCGCTAAACCGCTGCCGTGTCATTTCGTCACTTCAACGAATAGGCGATGCGAAATCCGATGCTGTAGGCGTAGGTGTCGGGAGGAACCTTGTGGCGATAGGCGCACCGCAGGTAGCGCCCGTCGGCGTTCACCCACGCGCCGCCGCGCACGATGCGCATGAGCCCGCTTTCGGGCCCCTGCGGATTGACGTACTGCGCGCGCGCATAGTAATTCGGTGAGTACCAGTCGGACACCCACTCCCAGACGTTTCCCGCCATGTCGTGCAGCTCGATACGCATTCGCGGGATAGCTGCCCACAGGCGCTGTTCCGCGGTCGGCTTTGGCGGTGGGGTCTGGAAGAAAATGCGCGCACGCGGCGTCGAGCGTGTCGCCCCATGGAAAGCGCTTGCCCTCGAGCCCGCCGCGCGCCGCGCGCTCCCATTCGGCCTCGGTCGGCAGCCGCGCGGGTTTGGCGATCTTGCTCGCGAGCCAGGCACAGTAGGCGGCGGCATCTTCAAATCCGACGAGCGTCACCGGATGGCGATCGCGTCCTTCGGGCGGCGTGCCGTTGGTCCAGAAATACGCCGCCGCGAGCGATCGGAAATCGGATTCGAGCGCGCCCGAGACCATCAGCGGCAGGGCGCGAACCGCAGGAGACCGATGGCCGGTCTCGCGGACAAACTGCGCGTACTCCGCATTGGTGACCGGAGAGATGCCGATCGCAAAGTCGTCGACGTAGGCCCGGTGCGGCGGACGCTCATCCTCTTCGCCATCCTCGGCGCCCATGACGAATTCGCCCGCAGCGATGCGCGTCACCTGCGGCAGCGATTCGTCAGCCATTTGTTGTGGGTAGAATGTACATAACATTCATGACGCGCAAGCCCGCCGCTATTGAAATTTCCGAGCTCCGACAACGTCTTCGCCTCGCGGTCGAAGCACGGCGCAAGAGCACCGCCGCGCGCCGCGCAATGCTCGACGAAGCGGCGGTGGCGTACACCGAACTGCTCGAAATGACCGCGACCCCGCTGGTCCAGAAGCTCGCCAACGCCCTGCGGGCCGAAGGACATACCTTCACGGTCTTCACGCCGAACGGCGGCCTGCGAATGGCGCTCGCCAAGTCGGCCGACGACTTCATCGAGTTCGCGCTCGACACGTCACAGGATGAACCGTTCGCCGCGTTGCGCGTGAATCGCACCCGCGGAAGGCGTGTCGTGCAGCACGAGCGGCCGGTCAAAGGCCGCACGCCGGTCGATCGGCTGAGCGAAGAGGATGTCCTGCAGGCACTGCTCGATGAGATTGCCCCTTTTGTAGAGAGGTAAGGGGTAAGGCCCCCCTCGCCCTACGCGAGTCTCTCGACAAACGACGTATCGATACCCTGTCGCTTGAGCAGCGCCAGGAACGCCTGCTGATCCGCCGCTTGCCGGTACGCCTCGCGCGAGTCGACGATGCCGCCCTGCACGAACGCGACGAGCGCATCGTTCAGCGCCACCATTCCGTGCTTGCGTCCGCTGTCGATCGCCATCGGCAACTGCGACGTCTTGCCTTCCGCGATCAGGTTCGCGACCGCGCTCGTGTTGAGCAGCACTTCGCGCGCCGCCACACGGCCGCCGCCGGTCTTGCGCAGCAGCACCTGCGCGACGATGCCCCGCAGATTTTCCGCGAGCCCGAGCTGCACTTTCGCACGCCGTTCGGGAGGCGTCTGGTCGATGATGCGATCGACGGCGCCGGTCGCGGTGTGCGCCGTCACCGCGCCGATCACGAGATGGCCCGACTGCGCCGCCTCGAGCGCGAGCGTGACGATTTCCGGCGAGCCGAAGTCCTCGACCACGAGCACGTCGGGGTTCTCGCGCAGCGCCGCGCGCGCCACCGATAACAGCTCGTTGCGATCGCCGCGCACTTCGCGCTGGCTGACGAGCGAGCCGCGGTTCTCGTGCACGAACTTGATCTGGTTCTCGATGGTGATGACGTGATCGCTGCGCGTGCGATTGATGAGATCGACGAACGCAGAGATAAGGGTCGACTTGCCGCTCGAGCGCTGGCCCGTCACAAGCACGAGCCCATCGGCTTCTGCGCACAGCCCCTGAATCTCGCGCGACAGCCCGAGCTGCTCGGCCGAAATCGCGCGCGCGGGAATCATGCGGAAGATGCCGCCGGCGCCGCGATGATCGCGGAAGGTCACGCAGCGGATTCGCCCGACCTCGGGCACGTCGCACATCCACTCGGTTCCGGCCTGGCTGCGAAGCGCTTCGCGGTTGCGCTCGGGAATCATGTCGAGAATCAGCGTCTCGACGTCCCCCTCGCTCAAGGCGCTCTCCCCCTCGATCGGCCCGATCTCTCCGTCGACGCGAATGGACGGACGCGCCTGCGAAGTGAGATACAGCGTCGACGCGCCGCGCGCGGCGGCGATGCGAAGCAGGCGATCGATGCCCGTCGCGTGCAGCGACGGCGTGAAGCGCGCGCTCTGATCGCCACGGACCTGTTGGCGTGAAAGCGGAAGCACGACCGCGGGTCGAGGTTCCGGTTCCGGTTCCGGTTCGCGGTTCGGGTTCGGTTCCGGTTCCGGTTCGGGCGGTGCAACGAGCACCGGCGGCACGGGGCGCGCGACCGACGCCGGCCGCGACGGGCAATGGAGTTTCGGAGGCATCGAGCGAGATCTCGTGCACGTCGGCCGCTGTTCCGATGTCGTAGCTCTCCTGCTTGACCTCCTCGATCTGTTCGATCGAGGGGGCTGGAGGACAAGGGTTCCGGGTTCCACGGTTCCGGCTCCGGTTCGGCGACGGGCTCGGGCGCGGCCATCGGTTCGGGCTCCGGATCGACCTGTTGCGCAACTTCGAGGGTTCCGGCACGGGCTCTGGCACGGGCTCGGGCGACCGTCGTCACCTCGACGGGCGCTCGACAGCAACGGCACGATGCCTGCGGATTTCAATCCAGATGTCCTCGCCGCCGCGAGCCGCCACCACGCTGAAGGTTTGACCCGGCGCGAAGGCGGGAGTGCCAAGCTCGTGCTGCACGGCGCCGATGTCGTCGAGCGCTTGGCGCGCCTCGACGGGCAGCAGCTCGTTGAGCATCCCTTTCACCGCCTCCAGAGTGAGCGCGCGCGACGCCAGCTCTAATTGGCCGGAGGGAGCGATGACATAGGGGCGCTCGCCCGCATGAAGGACGAGCGCGTCTCCATTCGCGCGAACGATAGCGGTCAACAGCGAGTTTACGAGCGGCACAGTTCTCCCACAGGGATAAGTCGGTCTCCCTGATTTTCGGTCGAACAGCTCCGCTACTTTATTGTGAAGATCGACGCCGTGCTGCACAGGCAGGAAATCCAGCAGCTGATCGATGACAAACCCCATCGGCTCAATCTCGCGGCGGATTTCCTCGAAGCTCATCTTGTGGAGAGGCGACGCCGGCGCGATATTGCTCTCTTTTGCATACTCCAGGATGACGACGCGCCCGCCGGGTCTGAGCGCGCGTTTGATGGCCGCCATCATCGCGTCGGGATCGCCAAATTCATGGTACGCGTAGGCGATGAACACGAGGTCGACCGATCGTTCGGGTAGCCGCGGGCTGCTCTCCGTGGCCAACACGTATTCCACGTTGGAAAGCTTGTGTTCCGCCACGGCCGCTTTTCGTCAGGTCGAGCATCGACTGCTGCACGTCGACCGCGAACACCCTCCCTTTTGGGCCCACCTGCTCGGCGAGCCGCCAGGTGAAGTAACCCGTGCCCGATCCGACGTCTGCCACGGTCGCGCCGGGCCGAATCTGAAGCGCGCTCATCAGCAACTCCGGCCGCTCTTCCTTATCCCGCTGCGGCCGATTGAAAAACGGGGCATTTTCGGTCGCCGGCGCAATTTCTCGCTCCACCGAGCCCGTCGGTGAGCGGCCACAGCGTGCGCCGCGTGCGCAGATACGCGACGAGCCGATCGACCTCTTCCGGCGAGAACGCCGACGCGTTCGGATGCGCTCGAGGGATTGATGACCGCCGCACGCAACTTGTCCGGCGTCCGCAACAACCCGATCCAGCTCAGTTCGCGCGCGGCTCGGCTCGCCGTTGTCCAGGACTCGATGGCACGAGAGGCACTGCCCTTTGCCTTCGAACAGCGCGCGTCCGGCATCGACGTCCGAGGGCGCAGGCGGCGCCGCCTGCGCAGACGAGTGCAATGCAGAAAAGAGCGCCGCCGGCAGCCGTGAGCAGTCATGGCCACACTTTATCGCTGGACCGGCTCCGAGGCCAACGGGTATAAAACTGCCCATGCGCGTATTTCTTTCAAGGACGCTGGCTGCGCTCTGCGCGACAGCCGGCCTGATGTGTTCCACCGCGGCTGCGCAGACAACGAATCCCACGCTGGAGGGGCATCCTGGCGATTACGGTCGCGCGGATATCGAGTACGGCGCGCGCCTGTACGCCCAACACTGCTCCAATTGCCACGGCACGCACCGGCGATGGCGTCGCGAACGTGGATCTGCGCAGCGGAAAGTTCCGCACCGCGAGGACCGACCTGCAGCTGCGCGCGGTGATCACGAATGGCTTTCCGAACGCCGGCATGCCGGCGTTCCGATCGCTCGACGCGGCCGAGCTCACCGGCCTCGTGGCCTATATCCGCAACATGAACACGTTCGACACCGGTTCGATGAAGGCCGGCAACGCGGCGAACGGACAGACGGTGTTCGAGGGCAAGGGCGCGTGCCTGAGCTGTCATCGCGTCAACGACAGAGGCAGCCGCAAGGCGCCGGACCTGTCCGACATCGGCCTGGTGCGCAGCGCCGGATCGCTCGAGCGATCGCTGCGCGATCCGAACAGCCAGATGTTTCCCATCAACCGCCCCGTCCGCGCGGTGACGCGCGACGGCAAAGTGATCAACGGCCGCCGGCTGAACGAAGACACATATACCGTGCAGCTGAGCGGACGAAGAGGGGCGGCTGCACTCGCTCGTGAAATCGGATCTGCGCGAGTTCACCATCTCCACGAAGTCGACCATGCCGTCCTACGAGAAAGAATTGACGCCGGCGGAAATCGCAGACGTCGTGTCGTACCTGCTTTCATTGAAAGGCCGATGACCATGCGCCGCCACCGGATTCTGCTCGCCGCGTCCCTCGTCCTCGTTGCCTCGGCTTCGCTTCGACTGGGCGCGCAGGCGCCCGTCACCTACGAGCGCCTGCTGAACGCCGCGAAGGAGCCGCAGAACTATCTGACGTACGGCGGCGACTACTTCAGCACGCGGTACAGCACGCTCACGCAGATTACGCCGGCGAACGTCAAGAACCTGAACCTCGCATGGGTCTATCAAGCCAGCGTCACCGGAAGCTGGCAGCCGACGCCGCTCGTCGTCGACGGCATCATGTACCTGACGCAGCGGCCGAACGACGTCATCGCGATGGACGCCACGACGGGGCGCGTCTTCTGGATCTATCGCCATAGCAACGAGGACGTGATCGCGTGCTGCGGATCGAACAATCGCGGCGTGGCGATACTCGGCGAGCTGCTCTACATGGGCACGCTCGACGGCCACCTCGTCGCCATCGATGCGAAAAGCGGCCGTCAGGTCTGGAAGACGAGAGTCGCAAACAACAAGGAGGGTTACTCGATCACCGTCGCGCCGCTCGCGTTGAAGGACCGCATCGTCGTGGGTGTGGGTGGCGGCGAATATGGCATCCGCGGCTACATCACCGCGCACGACGCGCAGACCGGCAAGGAAATGTGGCGCTTCTACACGATTCCAGGGCCGGGCGAGCCGGGGCACGAGACGTGGGAAGCGTGCCCGCCTGATGCGAAGACCTATTGCGATCCCGAGGCGTGGAAGCACGGCGGCGCATCTATATGGGTGACGGGATCCTTCGATCCCGACCTCAACCTCACGTACTGGGGCATCGGCAACGCCGGACCTGATTACAACGCCGATCAGCGCCCCGGCGACAACCTCTACACGGCGTCGGTCGTCGCGCTGGACGCCGATACCGGCAAGCTCCGCTGGCACTACCAGTTCACGCCGCACGATCACTACGACTACGACTCGGTGCAGGTGCCGGTGCTGGCCGACATCACGTGGCAGGGTGCGCCGGTGAAGGCGATGTTCTGGGCCAACCGCAACGGCAACTTTTACGTCTGCGATCGCGCCACCGGCAAGTTCCTGCACGCGAAGCCGTTCGTGAAGGTGAACTGGATGAACGGATTTGACGCCAACGGCCGCCCGATTCAAACGCGGCAGCCCGCCGGTCTGCCGACGTATCCGGGCATTCAGGGCGGCACGAACTGGTACTCGCCGTCCTACAGCCCGCGAACGAAGTTGATGTACGTGTCGACGTGGGACGGGAACGCCCATATCTTCGGCGGCACCCCGATCGTGTACGAGCCGGGACGTGACTTCGCCGGCCGCAACAATCAAACGTTTGTGCCGACACCGGGCGAGCCGACGCGGAACATTCCTGGCGCGCCCGGGACTTCCGAATCTGCGGCGCGGGCCGATCAACAACTGGACCTCGGACGCGGGCCGCGGCATCGTGCAGGCGATCGATCCGCTTACCGGAGACGCGAAATGGAAGTTCGAGATGGTCGATGTCACCGACACAGGCATCTTCACGACGGCAACCGACCTGCTCATCACCGGCGGACGCGAAGGATATCTGCAGGCATTCGACGCGCGCACGGGCACGCTGCTGTGGAAGACGAACCTCGGCGCGCAGATGCTGAACAATCCAATCACCTATGCGGTGAACGGCAAGCAGTACATCGCCGCCGCCGCAGGATTGTCGCTCTTCGTGTTCGCGCTGCCTAAGGTCCGGCTAAGCCGGACACTACCGAAGCCGACGCAGGGCGCGGAGACGCAGAGAACACTTCTCGGTAGTGTCCGCCTTTAGGCGGACCCACACGTGCGAATCAAAATCTATCCGGATCGGTTGACGATGAGTCGCGCGGCGGCCGCGCAATGCGGCCGATGCCTTGCGTGCATGCATTCGCGATAAAGGCACCGCCCGCATCATCGTCGCGACCGGCGCGTCGCAGATCGATTTCCTCGAAACGCTCACATCGACGCCCGCCATCGACTGGTCTCGCGTCGAAATGTTTCATCTCGATGAGTACGTCGGCCTGCCGATCGATCACCCCGCAAGCTTTCGGCGCTACCTGCTCGATCGGCTGATCGACAAGGTGTGCATCGGCCGCTATCACCTGCTCGACGGCGACCGCGATCCGGCGGAGGTTGCAGATCGAGTCGGCCGCGCACTCGTCGAGCGGCCCGATCGATCTTGCCTTCGTCGGCATCGGCGAGAACGGCCATCTGGCCTTCAACGATCCGCCGGCGGACTTCACGACGGAACGATCCGTATCTCATCGTCACGCTGGATGATGCGTGCCGCCGGCAGCAGGTCGGCGAAGGGTGGTTCGCGTCGTTTGACGACGTCCCGGCGCAAGCGATCTCGATGTCGGTGCGGCAGATTCTGAAATCTCTAGAGATCATCGGGGTCGTGCCAGATGCACGAAAGGCTGTTGCGGTGAAGGCGTGTGTGGAAGGACCAGTCTCACCGATGGCGCCCGCTTCGATCCTGCAGACGCATCCGAACACGACGCTATATCTTGACGACGATTCAGCCGCACTGCTCACGGAAACCACGAAGACTCGAAGAGCGCGATGACGCGAAGGGAAAACAATTACCCTTGACGGGCACCGATCTCAGCGCCCAGCCATGCTCCGAAAGGGACTCCGCACCGCCTTCCAACAACTACGGACCCAATCCCTGCGCCAATAAAGGCTGAAATAGTGTTCGAACCCCGACGATGCTGGCAAAGGCGCCGGGAATTTTGCGCATCTTTGCACTCTATTCGTCCGGTTCTTCGCGCTCTTCGCGTCTTCGCGTTGAGTCTCCTTTTAGAAAAGAACTCTATTGTCACTACTTGGCTTCGTAGATCCTCACCAGCTCCACCAGCTTGTAGCCCCTGGTCTGATACGGCGGGATGATGCGCTCGGTGCGGAGGTACTGAATCATGCCTTCGTCGGCATAGTCGGCGGGGCCGATACCCTCTACGTCTTCCAGTACCTTGACGAGCGCATCGAAGGTCATCGCTTTGACCGTCACGCGGCGCCGACTGGTGAACGTACCGAGAATCTTGAACGGCTCATATCGCTCTTCTGTGGCAAATGTCACGAAGATCTCGTTCGCAATGAAGTTGTAGTCCGCCTCCGATCGGGTCGCCGGCGCATTTTCGACCTTCACGAGGGTCACCGTCTCGATCGCGCGCAGCCGGTCGACGACGATCTGAGTGAAAGCGCCTTCGCCCGACCACCCTGCGCTATCAACCTCCATCCAGCACTCCCGCTATCTCGGACGGCGTATCGACGAGCCACTCGTCGCCGCGCAAATCGTTCACCGCAAGGTCTGCGAACCCAAACCCGTAGCGGGCAAGGCAGATGCGCACGCCGGCGTTGCGTGACGTCTGCAGATCGATCGTCGAGTCGCCGACGAGCACGGTCTCGCTCGGGCCTGCGGCCGCCTGATGCATAAGGAACCGCATGCCATCGGGCTCGGGCTTCCGCGGCCATGGGCCGTCGCCGCCGACGACCCACTGGAAATATTTCGAGAGGCCGAACACGTCGAGAATCCGGACGGATTGCGCCAACGGCTTGTTGGTGAGCAGCGCCATGGCAACAGGACGCGAGCGCATCTCGTCGAGCAGGCCCGGAATGCCGTCGTATGGGCGCGTGTGGTGCGTGAGCCGCTCGTCGTATGCGGCGAGGAAACGTGTGAGTGCCTCTTCGACCGGCGCGTCCACCCCCGCAGCGGTCATCACCCGCTTCACCAGCGTCGGCGCGCCGCATCCCACCATGCTGGCGATGTGCTCTTCGTCAAGCGGCCGGGCGCCATAACCGGCAAGCATCACATTGGCACTATCGGCAAGGTCGCGGCGCGAGTCGACGAGGGTGCCATCGAGATCGAATACCGCGAGAACGGTCGCCGCCATACTTATGATGTCGCGGGAGGCCATCGCCCCGCGCCCGCCGTCGCTTCGCGTCGGCGCGGCTCGCGGCTCAATTGCCGGTGTCTCCGCCGAACGTGGCGAACGACGTCGGCGTTTCCCACACGGTGACGCGCACGACCGGAAACCCCTGCGAATGCGTGTAGTCGTACAGCAGTTTGGCGATATGCTCCACCGTAGGATTGCTCTGCACGATGAAGACAGGCTCGCCCAGACGCTGCAGCGGCCCGACCAGCGGATCGTCTTCGCGAAGAATCATCTTGTGATCGAGCTCGCGGTCGACCCATCCCTTGACGACGCGCTTGATGTCGGAGAAATCGCACACCATGTTGCGGTTGTCGAGCGAGCCGCTGCGGACTTCAATCTCGGCGACCGCATTGTGGCCATGGGGATGCTTGCAGATGCCGTCATAGTCGAGCAGCCGGTGGCCGTAACAGAACTCTATTTTCTTGGTGACTGAATACATGCATTCACTCGTGATGTTGTCGGGCGGTCTGGACAGCGCCGTGCTCGCCGCCGAGGAAGCCCGCACGTTTGTCGTCCATCCAGTTTATGTCGCGGGAGGGCTCGCGTGGGAAGAAGGTGAACAGCGCATCATCCGGCAATTGCTGAGCCGCCCCCCGTTCAGCGGAGCGGAGCACCCGGTGCAGCCCCTCGCGCGCCTGGAGTTCAGTATGCGCGACGTGTATCCGGATACGCACTGGGCCCTCACGGGAACACCGCCCGCGTACGACACACCCGACGAAGATGTGTATTTGCACGGGCGCAACATCGCGCTGCTGTCGAAGGCGGCCGTGTACGCGGCGAGCCGCGGAATCTCGCGCATCGTCGTGGCGCCGCTGGCAGGGAACCCCTTTCCCGATGCCACCGCACAGTTCTTCGCGGCGTTGAACACGGCATTCTCGCTCGGGTTGGCCGCGCCCATCGAGATCGCCGCGCCGTTTGCGCAACTGCACAAGGAAGACGTGGTGAAGATCGGCGCGCGGCTCGGGGTGCCTTTCGAATGGACGCTCTCGTGCATGAATCCGTCCGGCACGACGCATTGTGGGTTGTGCAGTAAATGCAGGGAGCGGCGCGATGCGTTTCAGGCGGCAGGGATCAACGACCCGACGACCTATGCGAACGTGAGCCCACGGTGATTTCGCGATTCACGGCGGTTCGACCTCGCCTTTCCAGTCGGTGTGCACGTGCAGCTTGCGTCCGAGCAACGGCATGCGAAAGTCGTCCCCAACGGACCGTTTATCCGCCGCAGCGCGAAACAACACGCGATCGACCTCTTTCAACAGGCGCTCGAACTGCTCCTGGTGCGGGGCGCTGAGCACGAGAACGCCGCTGCCCTCGGCGGGCGGGAACCGGACATCGTCCAGATAGTCCTTGTCGAGCGTCAGCAGCGTACGGCGCAGCTGAGCCGCCATGCGGAAATGCTCGATGTCCGACGCGCGACGCAGATCGTCTTCCTCCATGACGAAGAACACATCCCATCGGAGCCGCTCGCGCATGAAGCGGACGAGCCCGGCGGGCAGGTTCGCATCGCAATAGACCCGCGGTGCATCGGTAATCCCTCCGATGATGGCTCCGAGCCGCGATGCTAATGTGTCACCCATTTTCGCCCTATACCTTTTGTTCTGCGGTCGAACGCGCCGCCATTGCCTGCCGCTTCAGCTCTGCCACCATCGCGTCGCGCTTCTGCACCAGCTCTTTGCGCGGGCGCTTCCCGTTCGGCGATCCGATTGCGTACTCACAAAACAGCGGGAACGCGATCGTCGAGTCGCAGTACGCCACGACAGTGTCTGGCAGCACGCCTGGATTCACCTTGCCCCAGCTGACCGCTTCGGCTGGCGTGGCCCCCGACAATCCACCCCAGACGACCGAGTCTGTTGTGATCTGAATGAAATAGTCGTTGCCGCCCTTCTGAATGCCGTAGACCTCCCAGAGTGTGGGCTGCCCCTGCAGGTAGAAGTTCTTCGGCGATCCACCGCCGAGAATGACACAGCCGTTGCGTTTGCCGGCGAGGATGATCGCGCATACTTCGTTGACGTCCCTGTTCGGATCGATCATCAGCGTGCTGCCGTTCAGCAGCTCGTGGTAGGCGATGTTCATGCCGATCGAGCTGTCCCCCGGCGACGACGTGTAGATGGGAACGCCGACCTGGGCCGCGCGCGCGACCACCGAATGCTCCTCGCATCCGGGAAATTGCTTCAGCAAATCCAGACCCATCCGATAGTGTAGCTCCGAGGTGGTAATCGGGCCCTCGAGCTTCGATCGGACCAGAAAATCGCGGATGTAGGCGTCGGTTTCCAGCAGCACCGTCGCAGGAAACAGCACGTCGTAGATCCGAATGATCCCCTGCTCGTACAAGGCCACATCGTCTACGAAGGGCGAGCCGCGATGCAGGGTGAAATTGAGCGCATGATGCAGATCGTGATACAGGTTTGCGCCCGTGCTGATAATGAAATCAACGAGACCGCGATCCATCATTTCGACGACGCATCCGCCGATGCCCGCCGGGGTCATGGCGCCCGCAATCGTCAGGCCGATCATCGTGTCTTCCTCGGGAGCGAGCATCTTGTCCGAGAAAATGCGGCAGGCCTCCGACAAGCGCGCGGCATTGAACGCCTGGAAACCCTCGTCGATCAGGTGCCGGACTTCTTTGCTCCCTTTGGGTCGATAAAAACTGATGGGCTTGCCTGAGAGAGCGCCCTTGGGGGCTGGCGCGCCTGGATGACGGTACGGCATAGAATGTAATCTTACATCCGTGGACGAGATCTCAATCGATCCCCGCCTCGCGTGGACAGCCGCCGCGCTCGCGGCGCTCGCGTTCCTCTTTCTGTTCATCGTCTGGAAAAAAGGACGGCCGTTTGCGAGCGGCGATGTATTCCGCGCGAGCCGTTTGAGCTCGGGCAACCGGCTCTTTCCCACACAGGTGGCGATTTCGCCGATAAGCGTCGTCCACTACACACCCGAATGGTTTGGCCGCCTCGAGCATTCGATGCATATGGCGCACGTGGCGTCGGTCCGGATCGATACCAACCTGATGTTCTCTAACCTCTACATCGAGACGACCGGCGGGGCCAGCCCTATCAAATGCCACGGACACCGCAAGGGAGACGCGGTTCGGATGAAGGAGCTCATCGAAGGGTATCAGACGGAATACTACAAAGGGCGATCGGCCGATAAGTGATTTGTGAGCGACGGGAATGCCCCCCAGTCCCCTCCCCTATGTGGTTCCGACGACCAGCGTCCGATAATGAGACTGGTGCCATTCTGTGGATGATCTGACCTTTTCAGCTCGCCGAGCGACGACGACCGCACGTCCCGAAACCGAGAGTGATCTGGATACCCGGTTCCGAAACCTGGTCCAGAGCCCGCTTCGCGCCGGCATCCTTCGTTATCTGAGCGCCCGGCCGGAAGAAAGTTTCGATGCCGACTCGTTGATGCAGACATTCGGCAGGCTCCGGATGGACGTCGAGAACTGCATACGCGAGCTCGTCGGGTTCGGCGTCGTGCGCGCCGTGGCTGGAACACCTCCGCGATACTCCTCGGCCCGTCCGGAAAATCCCGGCATCGAGAAGCTGCTGGACCGCTTCCTCGAGCGTCGCGCGACGATCAGCACGGAAGATCAATCGCCGTCGGTCCAGCGCTTCCGCGAAATGATCGGACGCGACGAGAAGATGCTGATCGTCTTCGAGTGGATTCGGACTGCCGCGAAGTCGGACATTTCCGTGCTGATTCTCGGCCCGACCGGCTCCGGCAAAGAGCTCGTCGCCCGGATGATCCACGAGCTGAGCCGCAGACAGACGGCGAAGTTCCAGGCCGTCAACTGCGCGGCGTTGCCGGACACCCTCTTCGAATCGGAAATCTTCGGCTACGAGAAAGGCGCGTTCACCGGAGCGCACGACCGCAAGCCGGGCCGTCTCGAACTGGCCAACGAAGGCACTCTGTTCCTCGATGAGATCGGCGACCTCTCGATCATCGCGCAGGCCAAGCTGTTGCGCGTGCTCGAAGAGCGGCGGTTCGAGCGCCTCGGCGGCAACAAATCGATTCACGTCGATTTCCGTCTGATTTCGGCGACGAACCGGCCGCTCGACCAGTTCGTGCGCGATAGCCGCTTCCGCGAAGACCTGTATTACCGCGTCAACGCGTTTTCGATCCGCCTGCCGTCACTGCGCGAGCGACAGGTCGATATCCCGGTTCTTGCGAACAGATTCCTCGCGCGGTACTGCGCCGCAAATGGCCTGCCGCTCGACGCAAAATCGTTCGCGCGTGAAGCTCTCGACCTGCTTCAGGTGTATCACTGGCCGGGCAACATCCGCGAGCTCGAAAGCACAGTCTCACGCGCGGCGTTGTCGTCGCCCGGCAGATCGATTCGCGCCGCCGACATCGAATTTCTCCATGCTACCGAGGCTCCGGCAGAAGACAGCGGCGAACGGATGCCGTCACTCCGCGAGGCAGAACGGGCGCACATCGTTCGCATTCTCGATGCCTGCGGTTGGAACAAGAAAGAGGCGGCCCGGATCCTCGAGATCAGCCGTGGAACCCTTTACCGCAAGATTCTGGAATTTGGTCTGGAACCGCAGGCCCACAGCAGCCAGTCCCGAAATAGAGCACGACGGCTGACGGCAAGCTGACGGATCTCCTCGAAAAACCGAAATTATCATGGCAATCAGCCAGAGCCTTCTCAAAATGGCACAGTCGCCTAATAGGCTATGTGCCTTAAATACATCGACATACACCGATTCTTGGATTCCGTGTGCCGATATAGAGCACAAGGAGCGTAATAGTTACCTCCCCATGTCAGCGGTGATGTCGCCGTAGGTAATTCACAGTATTGGACTTAAAGGCTGAATTCGGCGCAAGTCCTCTCAGGCTAACGTTTTGCAAGGCAGGGGGACAGACTTAGGCATGAAACAGCTTCCCCTCGCGGCCCGGGTGTACGTCGGCGCTGTCATCGCCGGCGGAGCTGTCCTTCTCGCCACGTTTTTCCCTTTGGAGCGCTTTCAGCATCCGGAGTGGTTCGCGACGCTGCTGTTGCTCTCGTCGCTCACATCAGCGTTCAAGGTGACCCTGCCCTTGGCGCGCAGCGGTTCGACAATGTCCGTGTCCTACGCGGTCGATTTTCTCTCGCTCATTCTGCTTGGACCGGGCCAGACGATGATCGTCGGCGCCATCAGCGCGTGGAGCCAGTGCACGTTCCGAATGACGCACAAGAACCCTCCGTACCGCACGCTGTTCAGCATGGCGAGCCTCGTCATCAGCGTGCAGGCGGCTGGTGCGGCGTTTCATGCCCTGGGCGGCATCGCTGGTCTTTCGTCGATGCCGCTTGCAGCGATGGCGAAACCGCTGCTCGGCGCGGCCGGTGCGTACTTCCTGTGCAACACGGTGCTCGTTGCCACGGCGATCGCCTTCTCCACGCACCAGAACCTGTTCAAGGTCTGGAACGAAAACTTTCTCTGGAGCGCCCCGAGCTACTTCGTGGGCGCAGTGGCGGCCGCAGGCGTCTCGATTGTCATCGGCGGCACGACCAACTACTGGATCGCGCTGCTCGCGGCGCCTCCGCTGTACCTGACCTATCGCAGCTACAAAATCTATCTGGGCCGCATCGAAGACGAGCAGCGCCACGTGCAGGAAGTATCCGACCTGCACCTCGCCACGATCGAGGCGCTGGCGCTCGCGATCGACGCCAAGGATCGCACGGGCAAGTCGCACATCCGCCGCGTGCAGGTGTTCGCGGCGGGGCTCGCGAAGGCGATCGGGATGTCGGAGAACGAGATCAGGGGCGTCAAGACCGCTGCCCTGCTGCACGACATCGGCAAGCTTGCGGTACCCGAGCACATTCTCTCGAAACCGGGTCCGCTCACGCAGGAAGAGTTTCAGAAGATCCGCATTCACCCGCAGGTCGGCGCCGAGATTATCGCGGGCGTGCCGTTCCCCTATCCGGTCGCACCGCTCATTCTCAGCCACCACGAGCGCTGGGATGGCAAGGGCTACCCCGCTGGTATGAAGGGGGAGGAGATCCCCGCAGGTGCGCGGATTCTCGCCGTCGTCGATTACTTCGACGCGCTCACCTCGGAGCGGCCGTACCACAAGGCGATGAGCGACGACGGCGCCATTGGCCTGCTTCGCCAGGAAGCGGGCAAGGCACTCGACCCCAACCTCGTGCTGATCTTCGTCCAGAACCTGGAAACGCTTCGCACCGAAGCGGAGACGACATCCGAGACGGTGCGCATGCTGGCGCTGCCGACGGGAACGAGCGAAAGAGGGCGTCCCGCCGTTGGGCTGCTGCCGGAACCGTCGAACAAGACGGTGTTCGACGACATCGCGCTCGCACACCGCGAAATCTACGCGCTCTACGAAATCGCTCAGGCGATGGGAACCAGCCTCGGCGTCGCCGACACGATGGCCCTTATCTCGTCGAAGTTGAGCAACCTCGTGCCGTTCTCGTGCTGCGCGCTGTTCCTGCACAACGAGGAGCTCGAAACGCTGCGCTGCCGGTTTGCGACGGGGATCGACGCCGAAGTCATCCAGCAGATCTCCGTGAAGAGCGGGCTCGGGTTGACGGGCTGGGTGGCGCGCAATCGCCGCACGCTCGTGAATGCGCGTCCGAGCGCCGACCTTGAAGCGGCGGGCATTTCGGGCACGACGTCGCTCCAGTCGGCCCTGGTCTGCCCGCTCGTGTTCAACGAGCGGTTCATCGGCACGCTGTCGGTCTATCACATCGACGCAGGCTGCTATACCGACGACCACCGCCGGCTGCTCGATCGCGTGTGCGAGCAGGCCGCAGCGGTCATTTACAACTCGATCGTGTTCGAGCAAACCCAGGAAGACTCCCTGACCGATCCGCTGACGGGGCTGCCGAACACCCGGTTCATGTTCATGCACCTCACACGCGAGCTTGCGCGCGCCGAGCGCTTGAAGTCGGAAGTCTCGCTGCTGGTCATGGACCTCGATCACTTCAAGTCGATCAACGACAACCACGGCCACCATGTCGGCGACCGCGCGCTGCGCGAGGTGGCGGGGGTGCTGCGCGCGGCCATCCGGCCGTACGACATCTGCGTACGATACGCCGGCGACGAGTTCATCGTCGTGCTGTCGGGCTGTGCAGCGGATGAAGCCGAGCGGAAGCGAGTCGAGCTGCAGACGGCCATCGACGAGGTGGTCTTCGAGGCGCGGCCGGGCAAGCGCCTGCAGTTGGGCATCAGCATCGGCGCGGCCGTCTTCCCGCATGACGGGAATACGTACGAGACGCTCCTCGCGACGGCCGACAGCCGGATGTACCGCGACAAGACGAAGCGCAAACGTACATCGGACGCCAAGCCGGACCCCGAGACCTCTTCATCCCGCCCTGAACCATCGGACGCGATCAGCGATTCCGAGCTCGAACGCGCGGCGTCAGGCGTACTTCTAGTTACTCGGGTGTCGATCCAATCCGGCCGGCGCCCGCCGATTCCCGTCAACAGAAACGCCACTCCGGTTGCGCCCAGCACGAGTCCAAGTCCATCTGTAGCCGGCGTCTCCCACGGGAGCTCCTGAACCAGCAGCCACAGGGACGGCGCAACCAGCGCGACACCAAGCGTGATCGCGGCCGGCCTTTTCAGGACAAACCGCAAGAGGGTTCCGCGCAGGCGTTTGAGATGCATGCGATCTAGAATTCTAAATCCCAATGCTCACTTTGCCGATTCGCGAGGCCATCTGTTCGCTACGCCTCGCGCACACATCATCAAATTGGATCTTCTGGGACAGCCGTTTCCGTATCTCGCCGGCCAGGCAGCGTATCTGCGGCCTCACGGGGCAGACAAGCGGCGGCCGTACTCGATTGCGTCGGCGCCAGAGGAGACCGCACAGCACGGCCTCATCGAGTTCCTCGTGCACACCGGACCTGAAGGGTCGTCGGGCGTCGCTCCTGAGCTTGTTCGCCCGGGCACGCCGGTCGAGATGGACGGGCCGCTGGGTTCATTTACCTTCCCCGCACACCCCCGCGAGCGCCGGTTCGTCTTCATCGCCGGCGGCACCGGCATCGCGCCGCTGCGGTCGATGCTCTGGCATACGTTGCTCGCCGAGCGCGATGGGCAGGTGGCGCTGATTTACAGCGTGCGCTCACCGGAAGAGTTCGCCTACATGAAGGAGTTTCAACAGCTCGAGGACGAAGGCCGAATCGAGTTCCGTCACACGGTTACGCGAGCGGCGACCGATGGCTGGCTCGGCCGGCAGGGTCGCATCGACGTGAGGTGTCTGGATGGACTGATCAATCCCGGTGAAACGCTCTGCTTTGTGTGCGGGCCGCCGGCGCTGATTGGAGAGATTCGCCCGCAGCTGATGGAATTGGGCGTCGAGGACGATCAGATTCGCATCGAGAACTGGGCTTGAAGAATTGGTAGATCGGAAGATTGGTGGATTGGAAGATTGTTGTCGGATTGAAGATTGTAGATTGGCGAGATTCTTGCAGCGCGGAATCGCCGCGTCTTCACATCCCTCAAGTAGTCACGAAATCGTCATTCTTCAATCCGACAACAATCTTCCAATCCACCAATCTTCCAATCTACCAATTCAGAAGCCCATCACACTGAATCCGGCGTCCACCATCATGATCTCCGCCGTCACGCCCCGCCCTGCCGGGCTGAGCAGGAACAACGCCGCGTCCGCGACTTCCGCGAGCTCTGTATTCTTCTGCAGCGGGGCGCGCTCGCGATAGTGGCCGAGGATACTGGAGAAACCTGAAATACCCATGGCGGCGAGCGTTTTGATCGGACCGGCGGAGATCGCGTTGACGCGGATGTTTTCTGTACCGAGTTCGGCCGCAAGATACCGCACTGACGATTCGAGGGCCGCCTTCGCCACACCCATCACGTTGTAGTTCTTGAAGACGCGCTCGCTGCCGAGGTAGGTGAGCGTCAACATGCTGCCGCCGCCCCGCTTCTGCATGAGTGGCCGCACTTCGCGCGCGAGCGCGATGAACGAGTACGCGCTGACGTCGAGCGCGAGGCGGAATCCCTCGCGTGACGTCTGCGAAAACGGTGCGGAGAGGTCGTCGGGCTTCGCGAACGCCGCGCCGTGGACGAAGACATCGAGTCCGCCGAATTCCTTGTCGAGCGATCGGCCGAGTTCGGCGATCTGGTCGTCGTTCGTCACATCGCACGGCAGGATGAGCGGATTGTCGAGCGTCGCCGCAAGCTCGCGGACGTTCTCCTCGAGGCGTGCGCTCGGATATGTGAGCGCGAGGCGCGCTCCGGAATTCGCAAGCGCCTGTGCGATCGCCCACGAAATCGATCGCTTGTTGGCAACGCCCACGACAAGTGCGAGCTTGCCGGAAAGGTCGGTCATGGTTGTTTCGGGCGACCGTTACGGCAGACGGTCCACGGACGACGTGACGTCACTATCGCGAGCGCTTGCGCGAACCAGCGGGTCCCTGAGGACGTCCGCCGCCCGGGCGCATGGGACCGCCGTGCCCCTGAGGCCTGCCGTGGCCTTGACGGCCACCCTGGCCGCCCGAGGGACCGCGCGCGTTGCCCCCTTGGCCGCCGCTTTTCGCGAAGCGCCCGGGTCTGGAATTGTTGTTCTGGAATCGTCCCTGGCGCTTGTTCGCCTGTCTGATGGTGAACTCCGGCGCCGGGCGAGCGACCGGCTCGCGCTCGATGCGCGGCAGCTGCGCTCGAATCAACGGGCGATGCAACCGTACTTCTTCGGGTGCCGTCTGGGGCGGAGTGTTGCCGTTATCGCTGTGGGTCGGCGAGTCTTGCGCGTCCGGCGTCCTGCGTCTCTTCGCCACCTGATGGGGATTCCGATCCTTCGGCGTCGGGGTGTGCCACCAACACCGCGTGTGGCTGCGTATCCTGCTTCACAGACTCGAGTACCTCGTCGTATGCCGCTTCGACCGGCGTCTTTTTCTTGCGTAGCCGCGGCGCCTTGCCACCCTTATAAGGATGCTCGGTGTCGCACGTCGTGCAGCGCGTTAATCGTACGTCGTTGCCGACCATCGCCACGACCGTGTGGTTCGCGAGGCGGCGCTCGCGCGGGCAATAGTCGTCGAGAATGTCACCAAGCCGTAGCTGACGCTGCTGCATGAATCTCCCGAAAAATACCTTTTAGGCCGGGAATGATCGCGGGACCGTCAGTCTACTACGGCGCACCGACGCGCCGCAACCACGCATTGACTTCGGCCAGCGCAGCCGAAACCGCTTGCGGTTCAGTAGATTGGGGTGTCTTCCGAGCGCGAACGGATGCCTCCGGAGTCACAACGCTGCACACGGATTCGTCGAAGAGCGGGCTGTGCCGCTGCCATTCGGCTGTCGTCAGCATGCCGAAATCGCGCCGCTCGGCGAGCAGCTGGCGCACCATCCCGCCGACCACTTCGTGCGCTTCGCGAAACGGCATCCCCCTGCCGACGAGAAAATCGGCGACGTCGGTGGCAAGCAACAGTCCGGACGCCGCGGCCTTCGTCGTGTTCGGAAAGATTTCGAGCCCGTCGATGACGCCGACGAGTGTGGCCAGTGCGCCGGCCACCGTGTCTTCCGCGGCAAAGACGGCTTCCTTGTCTTCCTGCAGATCCTTGTTGTATCCGCTCGCCAGCCCCTTCATCGTCGCCATCCATCCAGTGAGATGGCCGATCACGCGTCCAGTCTTCCCGCGGATCAATTCGAGCGGATCGGGATTCTTTTTCTGCGGCATCATGCTGCTGCCGGTGCTCGAGGCATCGGAGAGCTGAAAGAATCCATGTTCTTCGTCGCAGAAGATGATGAGGTCTTCGGACAGCCGGCTCAGATGCACCATCAGCATGGCGCACGCGTGCAGAAACGCCGCGACGAAGTCGCGATCGGACGACGCGTCGATGCTGTTGGCGACTACGCGTGAAAATCCAAGGCGCGAGGCGAGCATCGCCGTGTCCACACCGTAGTTGGTGCCTGCGACCGCGCCAGATCCGAGCGGCATCGCATCGGCTTCCTGTGACGCCCACCCCATCCGATCGTAGTCGCGCCGCAGCGCCGCCACATGCGCGAGGAAGAAATGGGACACGAGCACGGGCATCGCGCGCCGAGATGCGTGTACGACGGCATGACGGCCGTGCCTGCCGACTCGGCCTTCTTCGCAAGCGCGCCGACAACCGCCGCAACGTGATTCTGCAGGGAGGGAATCTGCCGCCGAAGGTAGAGCCGCAGATCCAGCGACACCTGCTCGTTGCGGGAGCGCCCGGTATGCAGCCGCTTGCCCAGGTCGCCGACGCGTTCGACGAGTTGGCGCTCGACGAATGCGTGCACATCCTCATCGGGACCGTCGACGAACGCCGGCTCGCGCCGGCCCCGTTCGAGAATGTCGTTCAGCGCAGCCGCCACTTTCTCCGCTTCCGCGTTCTTGAAGACGCCGATTCGGGTGAGCGCGTCGACCCATGCGAGGCTGCCCGCCACGTCGTCTTCGAAGAGCCGCCTATCGAAGCGAAAGGAAGACCCGAACTCGAAAGCCACGGGGTCGGGCTCACCGCTGAAACGTCCTGACCAGAGATTCGCCATCGACTACTTCGCCACCGGTGCCGCGGAACGCTCTACCTTCTTCGCGGCGCGGCGCCGTGCGTTGTTCGCTGCCGTTTCAACGGGAAGTCCCCAGATCTTGATGAAGCCTTCCGCAGCCGCGTGATCGAACGTGTCTCCCCTGTCGTAGGTCGCAAGGCCGCGATCGTAGAGCGCGAACGGCGACTTCCGCCCCACAATGCGGCAGTCACCTTTGTAGAGCTTCAGACGGATCGTGCCCGTGACGCGCGGCTGGATGTTCTGCACGAACGCGTCGATCGCCGATCGTGTTGGTGAGAACCACAGGCCGTTGTACACGATGTCGGCGTATTCCTGCGACAGGCGTTGCTTCAGGCGCTGAAGATCCCTGGGAACGACGAGTCCTTCGAGCTCGCGATGCGCCTGATGCAGCAGCAGCGCGGCGGGCGCTTCGTAAATCTCGCGCGACTTGATGCCGACCAGCCGGTTTTCGACCATGTCGATTCGGCCGACGCCGTGGACGCCGGCGATGGTTTCGAGCGAATCGATCAGCTCGACGAGCGGCATCTCGATGCCGTTGACCGCCGTCGGGACGCCATCCTGCCATTCAACCTCGACGTACGCCGGCGCCGCGGGCGCGTCGGCGGGCGCCTTGGTCAACCTGTAGATGTCGTCGGGAGGTTCAGTCCACGGGTCTTCGAGCACGCCGCACTCGATCGACCGCCCCCAGAGATTCTGGTCGGTGCTGTACGGGCTCGTGACTGTCGTCGGCACCGACACGTTGCGCACGCGCGCGTATGCAATTTCTTCGGGCCGCGTCATGCCCCATTCGCGCGCGGGAGCGATCACCGTGATAGCCGGATCGATGGCGCGGGCGGACACGTCGATGCGCACCTGGTCGTTCCCCTTGCCTGTGCAGCCATGCGCCATCGCCGTGGCGTTCTCCATGTGCGCAATGTCGACGAGCTTCTTCGCAATCAGCGGCCGGCTGAGCGCCGTGGCGAGCGGATACCGTTCTTCGTAGAGCGCGTCAGCCTGCAGCGCCGGCAGAATGTAGTCGCGCGCAAATTCGTCGCGCACGTCCAGCACGTGACAGCGAATGGCGCCGGTCGACATCGCGCGCTCGCGAATCTGATTGAGTTCCCGTCCCTGCCCCAGATCGAGCGTGACGGCGATGATCTCGGCGCCGTACTTCTCCCTGAGCCACGGAATGGCCACGGACGTGTCGAGCCCGCCGGAGTACGCAAGGACGATTCTTTTCATCTTTATTTAATAGTCTCGGCTCGCTCCCGCTCGCCGAGCAACCACCGCCAGCTCAATCCCTTTTGCCGTCTCGCTGGCGGCGCTGTCCTCTATTTAATGGTCTCGGCCCTCTCCCGCTCGCCGAGCAACCACCGCCAGCTCGATCCCTTTTGCCGTCTCGCTCGCGGCGCTGTCCTTAGGCAAACTGCGACCACGCCTCCAGTTGCTTCGCCAGCGCCCTGGCGTGACGTGCGTTCTGCGAAATCACGAGAATCGTGTCGTCTCCCGCCAGTGTCCCGACGACATCCTCGAGTTTGGCGCGATCGATGGCCAGCGCGAGCGGTTGCGCCATCCCGGGTCCCGTGCGCACGACAATGAGCTGCTGCACGCATGCGACGCCGCTGGCGTACTCGGCCATGGCCCGCTGCAGTGCGAAGCCGGCCGCAGGCGGCACCTGCGGCTCGGCGCCCTGCTGCTGATAGGCGCCATCCGACGACCGCTTCACAAGACCGAGGTCGCGGATGTCCCGCGACAGCGTCGCCTGCGTCACGTCGTAGCCGCGCGCCTTCAGCCGCGTGCGCAGCTGTTCCTGGCTCGTAATCTCTTCGTTGCCAATCAGCTCCAGGACGATCGCCTGGCGCCGTGCTTTCATAACCATACAGAGCTGCGAATTATCATACACACTTTTCGATCGAAATAATGTATATTTATGCTTCTTGATGGATACTTCCTCAATCACCGAACGGGCGGCTGCGCCGTCCAGCGCAGGCGCAGGCCAGACCGTGAAGGTCGGCATCGCCGGCGCAAGCGGCTTCGCCGGGCAGGAGCTGCTGCGATGGCTCGCCGGGCACCCGCGCGCGCGGGTGACGGCAGCGATGTCGTCTTCGCCCGACGGCCCCGCGCGGACGCTGCCCGCGCTCGCGAGGATCTGGGACGGCGTCATCGAGCCGTTCTCGGCCGACAAGCTCGCCGAGCAATCCGACGTCGTCTTTCTGGCGCTGCCTGAAGAGGCAGCCGCCACGATCGCGCCGGCCCTGGTCCAGCGTGGTATCCGCGTGATCGACTTGTCCGGCGCGTTCAGGCTGCGCGATGCGGCCGCGCGAGAGAAGTGGTATCCGGCGACGAACCTCGGCGCACTGAAGCCGGTCTACGGCCTGACGGAGCGGAACTACGACGCCATCGCGGGTGCGACGCTGATTACGAACCCGGGCTGCTACCCGACTGCCGCGCTGCTCGCGCTCGAGCCGCTTGCCGAGGCGGGACTCCTGGCCGGCGACGTTGTCATCGATGCCAAGTCGGGCATCTCGGGCGCCGGCAAGAAGCCGAGCGACAGAACCCATTTTTCCGAGAACCACGGCAGCGTGTCGGCCTACGGCGTGTTCGGCCACCGGCATCAGCCGGAGATCGAGCAGGAGCTTGGCGCGCCGGTCACGTTCGTGCCGCACCTGGTGCCGCTCGATCGCGGCATTCTCGAGACGATTTACGCCCGCGTGCGCCCGGGCACGACGTCGCGCGATGTGGCCGAGGTCAATGGAAGCGGCCTACAGGAACGCGCCATTCGTCCGTCTGACGGGCGAGACCCTGCCGGAGATCAAGCACGCGGCATATACGAATTTCTGCGATATCGGCTGGCGTGTCGACGCGGCCGGCAGTCGCATCCTCCTTGTTGCGGTGATCGACAACCTCGTAAAGGGGGCGGCGGGCCAGGCCATTCAGAACATGAACGTGATGCTGGGCTACGACGAGCGAACGGGTTTGTTGCCGGTATGAGACCGGTGGTCCTGAAATTCGGCGGAGAGTTACTCGAGG
The DNA here is from genome assembly GCA_963787755.1 of Vicinamibacterales bacterium. GTDB lineage: Bacteria > Acidobacteriota > Vicinamibacteria > Vicinamibacterales > JAMQPK01 > JAMQPK01. Next base: position 232,474 of record CAWBEG010000004.1, on the reverse strand, counting down.
ATCCGCAGCGCGTCGCCGCCCTCGCATCGACGATCGCGAAGCTGGTAAGAAAGAAACCGCTCGTCCCGCTGGTCATCGTGCATGGCGGCGGGCGCGAGATCGATGCGTCGCTCGCGCGCGTGGGCATCGAGAAGCGTCAGGTCGACGGGCTGCGTATTACCGATGAGGCGACGCTCGAGATCGTTGTCAGCGTGCTCGCGGGCCTCGTGAATACACGGTTCGTGGCGGCGTTAGGTGCGGCGGGCGTTCAGGCGGTTGGCCTTACCGGGGCCGACGCGGGAGTCGGCCGCGTCAAGGCGGCGCCGCCGCACAAATCGACAAGCGGCGCGTCGGTCGATCTCGGACGAGTTGGAGAGCCCGTCGGCAAGGACAAGCCGTCCCTGATCATTGATCTTTGCCGGAAGGGCTACGTGCCGGTTGTGTCGAGCATCGGCGCCTCGCGCGATGGAGAGCTGTTCAATGTGAACGCAGATACGCTGGCCGCGCATCTGGCTGGACGGCTGAAGTCCCCCCGGCTCATCGTCGCGGGCGCCACGGCAGGTGTCCTCGAGCGTGATGGGTCGACGATCGCCGACATGACGTTCCGCGACGTAGACGCACTCGTCGGTAATGGCGGAGCGACGGCGGGAATGGTCGCCAAGCTCGCTGCCTGCCGGCACGCCATCGAGAACGGCGCGCGCGAGGTGTTCGTCGCCGACGGAAAGGATATGGCCGGACTCGCGGTGCTCGCGCGCCATGGCCGCGCCCCCGGAGCCGGAAAAAGCACGCGAATTACTAAGGGAATGTCGGCGACGAGCCGACACATGAGAAGAAAGGTTTCGTAAATGCAGAGCGTCCGCGACCTCGAGTCGAAGCACATCGTCCAGACCTACAACCGCACGCCGATCGTGCTGGTGCGCGGCAAGGGTGTGCGCGTGTTCGACGCCGAAGGCCGCGAATATCTCGACCTGCTCGCGGGCATCGGCGTCGGAGCGCTCGGTCATGGTCATGAGGGTCTGGCGAGCGCCATCGCCGAACAGGCGCGCGAGATGATCCACTGCTCGAATCTGTTTTTTCATCCGCTGCAGGGACAGGTGGCCGAGCGGTTGGCGAAGCTCTCGGGACTGTCGCGCGCGTTCTTTTGCAACAGCGGCGCAGAGGCCGTCGAGGCCTGTCTGAAGTTTGCGCGGCGCTATTGGCATACGAAAGGCAGCCTCGACCGGACGCAGATCATCGCGATGGAAGGCGATTTTCACGGCCGGACGATGGGCGCGCTGTCGACGACGTGGAACGAGCCCTATCGGACGCCATTCGAGCCGCTGCTGCCGAATGTCCGGTTCGTTCCGGTGAATGCTGCAGCCCTGCGAGAGGCGGTGACGGAGAAGACAGCCGCGATCATCCTCGAGCCGATTCAGGGGGAAGGCGGCGTCCGCCCGCTCACGCAGGAATTCGCCGATGCGGTGAACGAGATCTGCAAGCGGACCGGCACGCTGCTCATCGCTGACGAGGTGCAGTGCGGTCTCGGCCGCACGGGACAACCGTTTTACTTCCAGAAGCTCGGGATGAATCCCGATCTGGTGCCGGTCGGCAAGGCGCTGGCCGGCGGCGTGCCGATGGGCGCCGCGCTCGTCAAAGAGGATGTTGCGGCGACGCTGGCATTCGGCGACCATGGCACGACGTTCGGTGGAAATCTGCTCGCGTGCCGTGCGGCGCTGGTCTGCCTCGATCAGCTGACCGCCGGCCTGATGGAGCACGTGAAGAAAACCGGCGCGCATCTCGAGGCAAAGCTGCGCGAGATGCAGAAGAAATATCCGGCGATCGTCGAGGTACGAGGCGCGGGGCTGATGTGGGGCCTCGAGCTGAATATCGATGCCGCTCCCGTACACGAGGCCGCCATCAGGCAGGGCGTGCTGGTGAATCGCACGGCGGGAAAGGTCATCCGCTTGCTTCCTCCGCTGATTATCACGGAGGCCGAGCTGGATCGAGCGCTGGGATTGCTCGATGCCGCGTTCAGCGAAGTTTTCGCGGGAGTGACGACATGAAAAAGACCACGGGTCGACACGCGCCGCAGATTCGGACGGCTGTCCGAACCGATGCACGGAAGATTCACGATCTGATTCAGCGCAATCAGCTGGCGGGTCGTCTCCTGCCGCGCCAACTGGGCGAGCTGACATCGAGAATCGACCGTTTCGTGGTCGGCGTCGACGGACGAGGATCGATCATCGCGTGCGGCGAGCTTGCGCCGCTCAGCTCGTCGCTTGCCGAAATCCGGTCGCTCGTGGTCAGCGAGAAACGGCGCGGCCAGGGGCTCGGCCGCCGCATCGTGGACGAGCTCAGAATCCGCGCTCGAGCGGCGGGCTACGACGATCTGTGTGTGTTCGCCCATCAGCCGGCGTATTTTGCGCACATGGGCTTTTCGATTGTTCCGCACACCTGGCTGCCCGAGAAGATCATGGCCGATTGCAGGAGCTGCGCGCTCTTCCGGCGGTGCGAACAATTCGCGATGGTGACCGACCTTGATGCAACGCCCGAGGTCCAGCCCGCCGCTCAGTTGCATGTCTAACGCGGCCGCTCGCACGGAAACTCGAATCCAGACAATCGAAGGCGGCATTACAGCGCCGGCGGGCTTCAGGGCCGCAGGCGTCTATGCCGGCATCAAGCCGCCGACGCATGCCTGGCCGCTCGACGTCATGGTGATGACGGCCAACAGCCCTGTGCCGGCTGCGGCCGTGTTTACGACCAACAAAACGCAGGCTGCGCCTGTGCTGGTCTCGCGCGCGAATCTCGAAATGTCGGGCGGCCGCGCCAAGGCGATCGTCTGCAATAGCGGATGCGCCAACGCGTGCACTGGAGACGCGGGCATGGCTGTGGCGCGCTCCACTGTGGAGTTCGTCGCTCGTCAGGTGCAGTGCCGTCCCGAGGAGGTGCTCGTCGCATCGACCGGCGTTATCGGCGTTGATCTCAGCCTGCAAAAAGTACAGGACGGCGTCACGAAGGCGCTTGCGGTGCTCAGCCGCAATGCCCATCACAACGCGATGCTCGCGATCATGACGACAGACCCGTTTCCAAAGGAGGCGGCAGTCAAGGTCGAGACATCGGCCGGCACGTTTCACGTCGGCGGCATGACCAAGGGATCCGGCATGATTGAACCGCTGATGGCGACGATGCTGGGATTTCTCACGTGTGACGCGCAGGTGGAGCCTGCGATGCTTCGGAGGGCACTTACCGCGGTGACCCGCGACACGTTCAACGCCATCACCGTCGACGGAGAGTGCTCGACCAACGACACCGTGTTTGCGATGGCGAGCGGTGCGAGCGGGGTTGTCATCGATGAGTCGCTGTACCCGGCGCTCGAGGCGGGACTGCGCGCAGTCTCGAAAGAGCTTGCCATCGCCATCGTCCGGGGCGGCGAAGGCGCCACGAAGCTTGTGACCGTTCGTGTCATCGGCGCGAACGAATGGGCGCATGCCGAACGAGCGGCGCGCACGATCGCCAACTCGCTGCTCGTGAAGACCGCCGTGCACGGCGGCGATCCCAACTGGGGTCGGCTTGTGGCGGCCGCCGGCCGCTCTGGCGTTCCCTTCGAGCTCTCGCGCGCGGCTGTTCGCATCGGCGGCATCGTGCTGTTCGACGAAGGGCAGCCACACGACCAGAATGCCGAAAAGGCGGCGGCCTACCTCTCGGGCAAGGAGATCGACATCGAAGTCGACCTCGGCACGGGCGGAACCGAACAGGCCACCATCTGGACGTGCGATCTCGAGCGCCGAGTACGTCAGAATCAACGCCGACTACCGGACATAAATGCCTTCACAGGTTCGCACCAAGGATTTCGTGTCTGTGCTCGACTTCGAGCCGGCCGAGCTCGAGTCGTGCCTTGCGACGGCGGCACGCGTCAAGCACGAGCGCTCGCTGGGCAAGCAGGCGCCAACCGCGAACGCGCTGGGCGGCGCCCATGTGGCGCTGTTGTTCGAGAAACCGTCGCTGCGCACGATTTCGACGTTCGAGATTGCCGTGCGCGAGCTCGGCGGCGACGTCATCACTCCGTACCCGGTGGCGGCACTGAGCGAGCGCGAGCCTGCCGTGGACGTGGCCCGCAATCTCGAGCGGTGGGTCAAGTGCGTGGTGATGCGAACCTACGCGCACGCGACCCTGCTCGAGTTCGCGAAAGCGGCGCCACGCCTTCACGTCGTGAACGCGTTGAGCGATACCGAGCATCCCTGCCAGGCCCTGGCCGATCTTCAGACGCTCAAAGAAGTGTGGGGCGAGTGGGCGGGCCGGACGGTCACCTTCGTGGGAGACGGCAACAACGTCGCGACCTCGCTGGCGCAGGGCGCTGTCATGCTCGGTTCGTCTTTCCATATCGCGTCCCCCGAAGGCTACGAGCTACCGTCGAAAGTGGTCGAGCAGGCGATGAAGGTCGCGCGCCACGGCGCGCAGATTCGCTTGTTCCGCGATCCGAACGAAGCGGTCGCCGGCTCTGATGCCGTGTACACCGACGTGTGGACGTCGATGGGCCAGGAAGCGGAAGCGGCTGAACGGAAGCGCGCGTTCGACGGCTACCAGGTGACCACACGGATGATGGCGCGCGCGCGCGATCGCGCGGCGTTCATGCACTGCCTTCCCGCGCATCGCGACGAGGAAGTCCAGACCGAGGTGTTCGAATCACCGGTGTCTGTCGTGTTCGACCAGGCTGAAAACCGTCTGCACAGCCAGAAGGCGCTGCTTCTGACGCTGATGGCGAATCGCGCGGGCGCGGCCTGAGTGCGCTTCGTCATGTATGGCTGCTCCCTGGACCCGCCACTACGATCCTGAGGTTCCTCCAAGTCTCGCGCCGTATCCGGCGAAAACGCTCGTCGACTACGTTCGCGAGGCCGCGGACGCACGTCCTGATGCTCCGGCGATATTTTTCAAGGGCGCCGAAGTATCGAACAGAGATCTCGATCGCCTGAGCGACAGGTTCGCCGCGTCGCTCGCCGCTGCGGGCATCCGCAAAGGCGACCGCGTCGCGCTGGTCCTCCCCAACTGTCCTCAATTCCTGATTGCAGAAATCGGCGCGTGGAAAGCGGGCGCCACCGTTCTGCCGCTCAACCCGCTCTACACGGCAGGCGAGCTTCGCCGGCCGCTCACAACCGCGGGGGTCGAGCTCGTCGTCACGCTGACGCCGTTCTACACGCGTCTGAAGGACATCCAACGCGAGACGCCGGTGAGGCGCATCATTGCGACGAGCATCAAGGAGTATCTGCCGCCGCTGCTGCGCGTGCTGTTTACGCTCTTCAAGGAAAAGAAGGGCGGCCACCGGATCGCGCTCCAGCCCGGTGATCTGTGGTTTCAAGATTGCCTTCGTGGAACCGGCCGTGGTGCCGACCTGAAAGTCGGCCCAGGTCCGACGCCCGACGATCCCGCAATCATGCTCATGAGCGGCGGAACGACGGGCGTGCCGAAAGCTGTCGTGGGAGCGCATCGATGCCTTGTGGCGGCCGGCGTGCAGCTTGCGTGCTGGCTGCATGCGCCGAAAGGCGCGCCGCCGGATATTGCGCTCGTGCCCCTGCCGCTGTTCCATGTTTACGCGTGTGTCGGAGTGCAGAGCCACTCGATTATCAGCCGGACGCCAATGGCGCTTGTGCCCAACCCGCGCGACATCGCCGATTTACTGAAGACCATCGAGACGGTGCGCCCGACGCTCTTCAGCGCCGTGCCGGCGCTGTTTATCGCGCTGCTGAATCACCCGAAGGTGCAGAATAAATCGGTCGACTTCAGCTCCATTCGCGCATGCTTCTCGGGCGCGGCACCGCTCATGGCCGCGACAAAGACGCAATTCGAGGCGCTCACGGGCGGGCGGATCGTCGAAGGCTATTCCCTGACAGAGGCGATGATGGCGTGCATCGTGAATCCGCTGAACGGCATCAACAAGGTCGGCTCCGTCGGCGTACCACTCCCCGACATCGAAGTGGCCATTGTCGACGCCGAGTCCGGAACGCGATTTCTGCCGAACGGTGAAACCGGCGAGATCATTCTTCGCGCGCCGCAGCTGATGGCTGGTTACTTCAACGACGTCGAGGAAACCACGCGCGCACTGCGCGCGCACCCCTCCGCGGCGGTCGGAACAAGTCACTCGACGGGCGGCGATGATGCACGCCCTTGGCTGCACACAGGCGATCTTGGCTACCTCGACGCCGACTCGTTTCTGTTCATCGTCGATCGCCAGAAGGATCTGATAAAAACCAGCGGCTACCAGGTGTGGCCGCGCGAGGTCGAAGAAGTCCTGGCCGCGCATCCCTGCGTTCAGGAAGTGGGCGTGGCCGGCGTGCCCGACGATGTGAAGGGCGAGGTCGTGAAAGCGTGGGTCGTCGCACGTGCGGGAACCAATCCGACACTCGAAGAGCTGCGCGCGTACTGCAGGCAGAACCTCGCGCCGTACAAGAGCCCCGCACACGTGGAATTCAGAGCGTCGCTGCCGAAAACGATGGCCGGAAAAGTGCTGCGCCGGGAGTTGGTCGCAGAGCATAAGGACGCTTCCCGCGCCAAGCCTGACGTCTAGAGACGAAGCCTATCAACCTTCAACCTACCAATCTCACAATGGAGCAACTGTTATTCCCGCCTGTTCGAGTCCGGCGCGCACGGCGGCTGCGAGGTCGGCAGCGCCGGGCGTATCCCCATGCACGCAGATCGTGTCGACTTTCAAAGAGAACGTTGAGCCATCACGCGCCGCAACCTTGCCGTCACGCACCATTCGCACGGCTCGCTCGGCCGCGTGGCCCGGTTCCGACACGACTGCTCCGGCAACATGCCGCGGCGTCAACGAGCCGTCCCTCTCATATGAGCGATCGGCAAATCCTTCGGCCGCGACCGAAAGGCCAAGACGAGAGGCTGCGGAAAGGAGCTCCGATCCCGGCAACCCTATCAGTACGAGCGTGTCATCAAACGACGCGACCGCCCGCGCGATCGCCTCGGCCGTGTCGGCGCGCCGGGCGCTCATGTTGTACAGCGCGCCGTGCGGCTTGACGTGGCGCAGCGCGGCACCTTCGGCCCTGGCGATGGCGCTGAGCGCACCGAGCTGATAGAGAACGAGATCGGCGATCTCTCGAGGTTCGATGGACATCTCTCGGCGTCCGAAGCCCGCGAGATCGGGAAAGCCAGGATGTGCCCCGATCGATACGCCTGCTTGCGCCGCCAAGCGAACGGTGTGACGCATCACCATCGGGTCTCCCGCGTGAAATCCGCACGCGATGCTACCGGACGTGATGCTGCGCAGCAGGAGCTCGTCTTCGCCGATCCTGTAAATCCCGAAGGACTCGCCGACGTCAGCGTTCAAGTCTATTTTTGGTCGCGGGGACTCCCCGACTCGCGCCCGCCGCGGCTTCGCTTCGGCGCGGCTCGCGGGAGCCTTGGCGACGGCCGCTCGCGGCGACATCAGTAGCTCTCGGAATCGTCTGAGGGAATCTTCCCCGTCACGCCCAGCGCAAACTCCTCGCCCCAGCGACCTGGGCCGTCGGTGTGCACGCCAAACTGGTCGAGCATCCGGACGACGCTGTGGGTGACCAGCTCGTCGATGGTGTCGGGGCGCTGATAGAACCCGGGCATCGGCGGACAGATGACCACTCCCATGCGCGAGAGCTTGAGCATGTTCTCGAGGTGAATGTCGTTGAGTGGCGCTTCCCGCGGAGCGAGGAGCAGCTTCCGCCGTTCCTTGAGCACGACGTCCGCGGCGCGGTGAATCAGGTTGTCTCCCAGTCCATGCGCGACCGACGCGAGCGTGCGCATGCTGCATGGCACAATCGCCATCCCCATTGTCAGAAAGGAGCCGCTCGATATAGCTGCGCCCTGATCGTTCGGCGCATACGTCACCGTGGCGAGCCGCTGAACCTGATCGACTGTGTAGGTGGTTTCGTGAAGCAGCGTGCGGCGGCCCCACGGGCTGATGACGAGATGGGTTTCGATCGAGGCCTCGCGCAGCATCTCGAGCAGCCGCACGCCGTAGATGGCGCCGGTGGCTCCGGTGATGGCGACAATCAGTCGCTGCGGGGTCACGTTCCGCAGTATATCGCTGGTCGCGGGCCGGCTCGCCGAAAAAAGGCCCCTGAAAAAAGTGAGGGGCATCGCGTGAGCGATGCCCCAGATTTACGCCGACGACCCGGCTCCCCCAGCTCACGGCACCTGCCGCGTTTTCAGGTCGATGACGCGCCAATTCCTATCGCAAGCGCTGGGCCATCAAAAATGCTAGGAAATTCGAGGATCCGCACCCAGAAAGATTCTCGAAACTGTGATGGAAATTACAAAAATGATGAGTCCTGCATTTGCCTACATCGCCGCGCCTTCGGGATACTGCAGCGCGAGCCGCAGCTCCTTGGCGAGCGATTCCACGGTCGTGCCGCTGCGCTTCCACTGCCCTTCGGTCTCGAAGCGCAGATCGCCGATGCGACGGCCCCACGGAGAAATCACGCGGCCGATGGCGCGAAAATCGCCACGCTCGGCATGTTCCTGATCCAGGCGACGGACGACCTCGGGCGCGACGCGGATGAACGCACGGAGCGCCGTCGCGCTCTTGATGCTGTACTTGCGGCCGTTCCACGCGCCGCCGAACACGAGCGCAATCTGCTTGAAGTAGTTCACGAAGAACTTCTTCATGTCGTCGTAAAACGCCGCCTTGTTCTTCGATCCGAACGCGTCCACCGCAAACAGTTTTTTCAGCTCCTGTGCCAGCGGCGCCTGCGCGACGCGGCCCGTGCCGACGCCGAGCAGCTTGATTTCACCGGCGAGCGGCGAGTCGTCGCGGTCGTTCAACGCGCGGACGATGTCGTGCGCAATCGCGAGCGAATCGTCGCGATACAGCTGGCGTCCCGACAGGCTGACCAGATGCGACGCGTTCAGCCGTGTGTGCTTCGCGTTGATCGTGACGAACATCTGCACGACGTGATCTTCCGGAAGCCGATCGAAGATGATCGCCGGCACCGAAAAATCCTCTTCGCCGAAGCGATCGATGTCGGCGTGCAGCGCAAGCAGGCGATGCTGTCCATCGATCGCGCGCAGGATGCCTTCCCGCTCGGGCACTTTCAGCGTTCCGACGCGCGAGTTGTCGTCGGTGGGCTGAAACGTCAGCTTCTCATCGCAGGAGATGATCACCGCGCCCGGAATCGACGGTAAATCGCGCGCCTGACGGCACTGCTCGTAGTACTGCACGAGCTCGTCGATCTTCCGGCGGATGATTTGCCGCTGGTAGGCTTTCTCGTTCGAGGCGATACGGCGTTCCAGCAGGTCCCAGTTCACCTTGGACGGCGTGCCGCGGCGTTTCCCGCCCCGGACCGGCGGCTCGGCCTGCTGGCCGTAGCTCAGCACCTCGAACCGGACGAGCTTGTCGATATCACTGGCAGTCAATGAGGCCTGGTAGAACTGGACTCCGAACTGCTGCATTCGAATAGCGGCGACGTTGATCATAGGGTCACTGCCGGGCTTGCCACGCCGAAGCGCGTAGCGCGAAGGCGGGCCGAGACGGTTAAGGAACGCGAATTCTACTGAGTCTGGGTCGATCTATATAACAGATTTAGTGTCAGTTAGATAGATGGCCCTCTCCTCTACGAGCCAGCTCTTCAGCCGCACCAGGGCGAAGAGAAATACCGTGAAAAGCACATAGGCGACCAGTGCCCCCTCAAGGCTCAGGGACCGCCGGATCGGCCGGCTGAAGAACCCGTAGACCATCTCGACGTGGATCCAGTAGACAAAAAGCGATGCGCGACCAAACTCCTCTAAAGGACTCCAGGCAAATAACTTATGACGAAGCGGCGCGTGCGCCCAGAGCATAGCCGAGTGGCAGCAGCAGTGTCAGCAGACCCACTCGGAGGAAAAAGAACGAGAGCTGACGTCGTCCAATAGTCCGAGCTCGCGTGCAGAGGCGGCCGGAACGATGCCTCGTGCGCCAGCCACACGAGCAGGGCACCCACGATGCCGAGCGTCACCTGGAGGCGCCTGGCGCGTTCAGCGGGCCTGAGGCCGTCGACGACGACCCCTATGGCGGCGCCCGCGAACACGAACCCGGCCCAGGGAAAGAGCGTGAAGTTGGTACGGCCAGGCGTTGGCCGGAAATACCACTCGATTGGGTCGGGCAGCCACGCGAGCTGCGGCATGACACGGACGATTGGCGTGAGCAAAATCATGACGCGCAGCACCCGCCGCAAACAGCACTCCCCGCGCCACCTTCTTCCGGGCCATTCGTCCCGTGAGCGCCGTCATCGCGATTGCCGGCCCCATGACGTTGAGAATGTCCACCTTCAGCAGGCTGAGCAGGCTGTAGACCGCCACTCAGGATGTAGGACTGCAGGCGGAAAAGGAACGCGAGGCCGAACACCTGCCACCCGCGCTTCTGCACAGCCCACCACGATGCGGCAAAATCGCCCGTCTTGCGAAGCTTCGACTCGGCCGAGAGCACGACGGCCAGGCCTGCGAGAAAGAGAAACAGCGGCGCGCCGAAACCGCCGAGAATCATCGCGTACCCGAACAGCGGGCGCGTGCGATCGGCGGCCTGCGTCCACGCGTCGAGCACGTGCGCCTCGATCATGATCAGCACAGCAACCCCGCGCACCCAGTCGAGGTACGCGTGGCGAACCGTACTGGATGTCATCGTTGGGACAGGTGAATTTCGAGGGCGCCGAGCTTCAGCTCGCGCGCGGCCGTCCAGCTGAAGGTGTCGTGCTCGGGCGGAGAGGTGTAGAAGAGCCTGCCGCTATTGGCCTCGAACACTTCCACCCACGACGTGCCGCCGTTGGTGACGACCAGCCCGAGCAGCACGCCGTCAGGAGACCAGCGCGGGCTCGAAAACGCGCGATAGTTGAACTCTATCGAGCCGAGCGGCAACCGCGATTCGACGCGCAGAGCCCCGTCGGACGAATTGGCGGGAAACACCCACAGACCCTCGGCGGCAGTGACGGCCAGGCGCCGCCCGTCCGGCGACCAGGAGGGATCGCACGCACCAATTCCGGCACGAATGCGCCGGAGATTCGCGCCCTCGCCGACCCACACCGCAGTGCCGCGGATTTTCTTCGGCGCCTTGTTGAACGGCGGGCTCGCCGGTTTCGGCGCAGAGCGCCACCCGCGATCCGATAGCGATCCTGATTGATGAGGGAGACAGCGCCCGGAGGGAGCGCCGTTTGCGCGAGCGCGAACGACCACGAAGACACGAACGACCCACAAAGCGACCGTGCTGTGGATCGTCGTGACCCGCATGGGCCCTAGTTTACTTGCGCGGGAGTCTGCGTGGGAATGGCCTTGCGGCCGCCGAACATCGACGCGAACGCGAGCCATGCCATCGGCATCAGCACGAGCAGATACGTCAGGTATTTGCCATACAGGCCGTCAGGACCGTACGGCTCGGTGGCGATGTGCAGCGGTTCGCTGTACGGAAAGATGTTGGCTTCCGTCAGCTCGTGGAATCCGTAAATGAGCAGCTGCACGACGAAGATCATCAGGAACACGGCGGTGACCTGGAAGAACAGCCCGAGGTTGACGCGATGGCCGAAGCGCGACCACAGCGACGCAACGAACGCCGCGAGCGCCATGCCGCGCAACCGCGCCGATGACCATGTCGACGCGCCTTCATCTGGAACAGCAGCGTGCCCATGAGCAGGGCGGTTTCCATGCCCTCGCGCGTAATCATCAGCAGCGTGAACAGAAAAACGCCGGCAAACGCTGCGCTGCCGCCCTTCAGCGTCGAGCTCTGCAGGTGCCCCTCGATGTCGCGCTTGATTCGCTTCGCGTGACGCCACATGTGCACCGTGAGCGACGCGACGGACACCGCGGCCGCCGAGCGCGAGCACCCCTTCCCACAGCGCCTGATTTCGCGCCTGATAGAACAGCCATCCGGCCCCGATGCTCAGCACAACCGACGCGGCGATGCCCCAATGCACCGCCGGAATCAGCTCGGACCGCTGGCTCTTGCGCAGATAGGCGAGGCTGATCGCAATAATCAGGAAGGCTTCGAGCCCTTCGCGAAGGGTGATGACAAACGCCTGCAGCATATGATTAGTTTTCGCTGAGCGTCCAGCCTGAGCCGGATCAAAGTGAGACTCGATCTCGTTTTCATGAAAGTTTAACCAAGACATGTCCGACCAGTCAAGTCGGATTTGCGGATTTCGCACTGCTGCCAGCGCCGATTTTCGTAAACTACTGCTCTCCCATGAAGTTAACAAGTCGTGTTTTGGCCGCAGCCATGCTGCTTTGCGGAGGCTTTTCGGCCTTTGCGCAGCAACCCACGTTCCGAACGGGCACCCGGACGGTCGCGCTCTACGCCACCGTCACCGACGCCCAGAAGCGCCTGGTGCCAGACCTGACCCAGGAAGATTTTCAGATCTTCGACAACGACAAGCCGCAGGCGCTCGATCTGTTCATCAACGAAGTGCAGCCCATCACGGTCGTCGTGATGCTCGACACGAGCGCGAGCATGACCGGCAATCTGAAGCTGCTCGAGCAGGCGGCAGAGCAGTTCCTCCTGCGGATGCTGCCGAAAGACAAGGGCCTGGTCGGCGCGTTCAACGACAAGATCGAGTTCTTTCCCGCAGACGTTCACGAACGACCGCGACAGGCTGATTCGGGCGCTGCGCGATCTCGACTTCGGCAATCCGACGCGGCTCTACGACGCCGTCGCCGCGAGCATGGACCGGCTCGACAAAATCGACGGCCGCCGCGTGGTCCTCGTTTTCACCGACGGCGACGACACAGGCAGCCGCGCCGACAGCGGCAGCGTTCTCGAGCAGGCGCGCCGCGAGGAAGTGATGATTTACGCCGTCGGGCTGCGCAGCGACTACTTCAACGGCTCGCGCCAGGTGCGCAGCAAGCCGGACTCAGGGCTGAAGCGGCTGGCCGAAGAGACCGGCGGCGGCTACTTCGAGCTCGACAAGACGCAGCGACCTCGCGCCCACGTTTACGCGCGTCGCGCAGGAGCTGCACAGCCAGTACGTCCTCGGCTTTACGCCCACGGTGCTCGACGGAAAGATTCATCGCATCAGCGTCAAGGCGAAGCCCGGCATGACGGTCCGTGCCAGGCGCAGCTACCTCGCGTCCGGCGACTCCAACTAGCCACTCACAAACTCGTGAAACCCGGTGATTGAAGCCGATCCTTCAATCACAGGAATGATGGTTGGCGGGTCGCCCGTCTGTGCCGCCTCATCACGCCTCCATGAAGCGTCGTCCCGAGCACTCCCTCGTGTGTGAATCGGTGGCCCTCGGTCAGCAGACCCATCGCATCGAGCACCGCCATCAGCGCGGCGGTGCCCGTGACACCCGGTGAGCGGCGCAGCACTTCTCCGTCGAGGACCGTGGCGCTTCGCAGATCGGCTGCGGCACGCGACGCTCCCGTGAAGATCGTGCCGTGAATGTCCTTCAGCCTGGCGTCAATCGGGTGCTGGACGTGCACGTGTTGATTCAATGGCGTCCTTGATCTCGCGCCCCATGCGGACGAGCGCCGCGGCATTCGCCATATCGATGGAAATGCCGATCGCCTCGCTGTCGGCGATGGCGTAAAACTGGCCGCCGAACGCAATGTCCACGGTGATGCTGCGCGTGCCAATACGGAGGGTAATCCCGCCGAGTGGACGAACGACGGAACACCGGTCACAGCCACGCTCGTCACACGCGACCATCTCGCCACTCGCGGCGCGAGGCACGGAACGAGACCAACGCCGGCGTATCGATGAGCACCTCGTCGTCGACACCTTCGATCAGCTTGTGCTCGAGAGCAATCGTGACGGCGCCGATGATGCCTTCGCCCGACACCAGCGGAAACCCCGCCGCATGCATGGACAGCACTCCCGCGTGCGCCTTCGGCGACGTCGGCTCGGTCAGCATCGCGCCATGCATACCGGCGTGGCCGCGCGGCTCGAGCATCAGCAGGCGGCGCAGTTCTCCGCCCTGCCTGCGCAGCCAGTTCAGCTTCTCCGCCATCGTGCGGCCGGGCACCGACGGCCCGCCGCTCACAATCAGTCGCACGGCTTCCCCGGCGACTTCGGCGTCGATCGTCTTGATTCGCGTCATCGGAAAACAAAAGGGCCGACGCCATTCGGCACCGGCCCTTCATTGGTACTCGCGATCTAGTTCGTTATTCGCTCTTCGCTTTTCGTTACTTCGCCGCTCCCAGTTCGGATGCGGCGGTCTCCTTCAACCAGGCTTCGTAGTCCGCCTGGCTCTTGATCGAGTAGAACCCGCGCATGCGGTAGTGGCCGAGGCCGCAGAGCTGCGAGCAGTTGATCTCCCAGTCGCCGGTCATCGTCGGCGTGAACCACACCGGGATGCTCTCGCCGGGAATCGTGTCCTGCTTCACGCGCATCTGGATGAGGCTGAAGCTGTGGATGACGTCCTTGCTCGACAGATGGATGATGACCGGCTTGTTGACCGGCAGCGCCAGCTGGTTGATCGAGTTGAAGTCGTCCTTCGCCGCCGGATCCGATCGATCGAGCCCGAGCGGGTTCTCCGCCGACACCATCTTGATGTCGGTTCGGCCGAACTGGCCGTCGGCACCCGGATAGTGCGCGTTCCAGGCAAACTGTTCGGCGACGATGCGAACGACCGTCGCTTCGCTCTCGGCCGGAAACGCATCGACGCGCGCGGCCCACGCCGGGATGGCGAACGCGACGATCAGCACGAGCTCGATGCCGGCCACGGCCCACTCGATGTAGCTGGCCATGTGGCTCTTCACGCCGTGGTAGTTCGCCTTGGGGTTGGCGCCCTGCACGGAAGCGCACGAGCGTGTAAATGAAGAACGCGCCCCAGCCGATGAAGAGAATCGCCATCAGCCAGTGGGTGAGAACCGTCATCCGGTCGATCTCGGCCGGCGTGCGCCGACGCCGCGACCGGGATCTCGAGTAATTCATGCATCTAAAAGCTCCCTCCGTTCGACTCTTCGACCATCCGGATCCGCCGCCGCAGGTAGATGAAAAAGAACCCCGCAATCGACGCGAGCATGGCGACCGTCACCACCGAGCAGCGCGAGGATGCCCGCCTGCGCCGCTTTGGTCTGCGGCGAATCGGCGTTGCCGAAACACACCGGACACGCCAGGGCGAGCCTGGGAATCGCCAGCAGCGCGATCGTCGCCAACGACGGTCTTCATACGCCGAGTTTCCGCAGCTTGCTCATGAAATAGTTGCCGTACAGCACCAGACCGGCCGAGGCACCGAGCGACACGATGCCGAGCGCGATCTGCTCGTTGAACAGCCCCCAGATGCCAAACCACAGCGACAGGATCACCGAGAGCGAAATAAAGACGATGTGAAACCACTTCAAAGACATGGTGCTACCAAATCGTCCCTGGTGTCCGAGCCCGGAATCCTGTCGAGGTTCGTCAACAGCGGCACGAACATCAGGAACACGAAAAAGATCGACCGTCAGCGATCAGCACCCAGTAAATCACCTTGCGCTCGTGCAGCAGGTGCATGAAATACATGGCGACGAGCGATCCCTTGATCGTCGCGACGACGAGCGCCACGGTCACCGCCAGCGGCGATAGGCAGGTGCACGTACGAGACGCCGACCGTGATGATCGTCAGCACCATCAGGGCGCCGAAGATCATGAAGTACGTCTTGACCGATTTCTTGACGTCGTCAGAGCGCGCGTGCGCGTCCATCAGATCCGTCCGTTTACAGTTACAGATACAAAACCGGGAACAGGAAGATCCACACCAGGTCGACGAAGTGCCAGTACAGGCCGGCGATTTCGATGCGGTTCGTGAACCGCTCCTTCGCCGTCTGCCACATCTTCGCGCCCGGTCCCCACAGATACGTATTCACGATGATGCCGCCGATGATGTGCAGCCCGTGCAGACCGGTGATCGTGAAGTAGATCGCGTAGTACGTGTTGTGCCACGGGCCTTCGCCCGCGTGAAGGTGATGCGAGTACTCGAAGTACTTCACGACGAGAAACACGAACGACAGCAGAATCGTCAGCTCCGAGATACAGGCGGAACTTGCCGAAGTCGTTCATCTTCAACGACGCCCAGGCCATGACCATCGTCACCGACGAGGTGATGAGGACGACCGTGTTGAAGAACGCCATCGGCACGCTGAGCTCCTCGTACCCGTGCGGCCACTCGACCGAGCCGACGCGCAGCAGGATGTAGGACGAGAACAGCGCCGCGAACAGCATCACTTCCGATGCGAGGAACAGCCAGACGCCGAACTTGCCGTTCGACAGTCCGGTATCGGGCCGGACTTCTACCGTATACGGAATCTCCATGCGGTCTCCCTAATCCCTCTGGTTCTGTGGCAGGAAGTCCTGCGCGCGACCGGGCACGCTGTATTCGTACGGCCCGTGGAACACCTCAGGCTGCCGTCTCGAAGTTGCCGTGCGCGAGCGGCGGCGACGTCGTCGCGGTCCACTCGAGCGTCGTGGCCTTCCAGGGATTCGACCCGACCGGCTTGCCCTTCCAGATGCTCCAGAAGAAATTGAAGATGAACGGAATCTGGAACAGCATCAGGCCCCATGCCGCGTACGACATGAACTGATTCCAGTGCAGCACGGGCTGCGCGTGCGCGTACTGCACGCCGCCGTCGTACAGCCGGCGGTTCACGCCGTGCAGCCCCTGGATGAACATCGGGAAGAAGATGCCGTTGATGAAGATGAACGAGCCGATGAAGTGAATCTTGCCGAGCATCTCGTTCATCTGGCGTCCCGTCACTTTCGGGAACCAGTAGTAGATGCCGGCGAGCAGCGCGAAGATCGTCCCGGGCGCGACGACGTAATGGAAGTGCCCGATGACGTAGTACGTGTCGTGCAGATGGATGTCGCTCGGCGCGAGGCCCAGCGGCAGACCGGTCAACCCGCCGATGCCGAACATCGGCAGGAACGCCAGCGCGAACAGCATCGGCGTGTTGTAGCGAATCGACCCGCCGTAGAGCGACAGGAACAGCGCGCTCAGGATGATGATCGACGGGATCGAGATGATCATCGTCGTCGTCTGGAAGAACGAGCTCATCGTCGTGCCCATGCCGGTCATGAACATGTGGTGCGCCCAGACGATGAACGACATGAACCCGAGGAAGATGATGGCGTAGACCATCACGCGATAACCCCAGAGCGGCTTGCGCGTGTTGTTCGCGATGATCTCGCTGATGATTCCGAACGCCGGAAGAATCAGCACGTACACCTCGGGATGCGCGAGGAACCAGAACAGGTGCTGCCAGAGCAGCGCGTTGCCGCCGCCTGACACGTCGAGCGGGCGGTTGCCGACGACGAGCCCGCTCGGCAGGAAGAAGCTCGTGCCCGCGACCTTGTCCATCAGCTGCAGCACGCCGGCCGCTTCGAGCGGCGGAAACGCGAGCAGCAGCAGGAAGCTCGTCACGAACTGCGCCCACACGAAGAACGGCAGCCGGAAGAAGCCGAGCCCTTTCGCGCGGAGCTGCATGATCGTCACGATGAAGTTGACCGAGCCGAGCAGCGACGACGTGATCAGGAAGATCATGCCGATGAGCCACCACGTCTGCCCGTTCGTCGCGGTGATGACCGAGAGCGGCGGATACGACGTCCAGCCCGATTGCGCCGCGCCGCCGGGCATGAAGAAGCTCGCCAGCATGACGCACGCCGCCGACGAAGAACACCCAGTAGCTCGCCATGTTGAGCTTGGGGAACGCCATGTCGGGCGCGCCGAGCATCAGCGGCATCACGTAGTTGCCGAAGCCGCCGACCGCGAGCGGCACGACGCCCATGAACACCATGATGGTGCCGTGCATGGCGCCGAGCTGGTTGTAGAACTCCGGCAGCATGATGCCGCCAGGCGCGTTCGCCGCGCCGAGCAGCGATGCCGATGACCGGAATGGGCTGCATCGGAAATGCGAGCTGATAGCGCATCAGCGCCATCAGGCTGAATCCGAACAGCAGAAACAGCAGCGCCGTGATCGTGTATTGAATCCCGATGACCTTGTGGTCCTGGGAAAAAATCCACTTCGTGACGAAGCTCTGCTCGTGATGATCGACGTGCGCGTGGCTCGTATGGCCGTGCGCGTGAGTGCCGGTGCGTGTCCCGCTGTGGTCACGTTATCCAACTGCGTGACTCCTTTGTTGTAGGGCTCAACTTAAGTTAGTACGTGAGATACGCATGAAATGCGAATTGATTTGTCGGGGGATTCTATATGCGACTTCGTTGGGGTGCAAGCGCCTCGCGCGAAGTTGACCCACTGAAACCCGCAGACTAACATTAGATGTTCTGGTACTGATCGGGCCGCTATCGTCTAGGGGTCAGGACACGTGGTTCTCAGCCACGGGACCGGGGTTCGAATCCCCGTAGCGGTACCAACTTTCGTGTAACATTCCCCACGTCATTCGGTGTGGTTTCTACGTCCAGGAGAGTTTCGATGCATCTAAGACTTCTCGCGGTACTTCTCGTGCTGAGTTTCGGCGTGGCGGCATGCGGCGGCGGCCAGCCCGCACCGGCGCCGACCACTGGAACCTGCGGCGGCCCCGGCGCCGGCCGTTGACCCGGCCTCGGCCGCAACAGTTGCAGGCAAGATCAATTTGGAAGGCACGCCGCCGGCCAACGCGCCGATCCGCATGAACGCCGATCCGGCGTGCGTCGCGGCCAACAAAGGACAGAATCCGACGCAGGAGACCTTCGTCAGCGAAGCCGGCGGCCTCGGCAACGTGTTCGTCTACGTACAGAGCGGCCTCACCGGCACGTTCCCGGCGCCGTCGACGCCTCTCGTGTTCGATCAGCAGGCCTGCCGGTATCGTCCCGCATGTGTTCGGCGTGCAGGTCGGACAGCCGATCGAAGTCCTGAACAGCGATCGCGACGCTGCACAACATTCACGCGACGCCGAAGACGAATGCGGAGTTCAACACCGCCCAGCCGATCAAGGGCATGAAGACGACGCACACGTTCACGGCGAAAGAGGCCGACGTCGTCGTGCCGTTCAAGTGCGACGTGCATGGCTGGATGAATGCGTTCGCCGGCGTGCTCGACCACCCGTACTTCGCGGTGTCGAAGCCCGACGGCTCGTTCAGCATCCCGAATCTCCCGCCCGGCAGCTACACGCTGGCCGCGTGGCACGAGAAGCTCGGAACGCAGACGCATGCCGGTGACGGTCGCCGCGAAAGAATCGAAGGCGGACGCCAACTTCACGTTCAAGGCGGCCGCGGGAGCGAATTAGTACACGAGGTTCCGGGTTCCAGGTGCTCGGTTCCGGGTTCTGGCACAGGGGCCCGGAATCAGCACCTCGGAACCCGGAACCCGAACTCGGAACCGGAACTCCGGAACCTGAAGTATCCCCTCCATGTGGCTTCACCGATACGCAAAACTCGTCTCAGCGGCCACAGTCCTCCTGATCGTTGCCGGCGGTCTCGTCACGAGCACCGGCTCTGGGCTCGCCGTGCCCGACTGGCCCACCAGCTATGGCTGGAACATGTTCACGTTCCCCATGAAGCACATGGTGGGCGGCATCTTCTATGAGCACGGCCATCGGCTGATCGCCAGCGGCGTCGGATTTCTCACGATCATCCTCGCGTTTTGGATCTGGAAGGCCGAACCGCGGCGATGGATGCGCGTGCTCGGGTTCACCGCGCTCGCAGCGGTGTGCGTGCAGGGGCTGCTCGGCGGAATCACCGTGCTCTATTTTCTCCCGACGCCCGTGTCGACCGCGCACGCCGGGCTCGCGCAGATTTTCTTCTGCCTCACCGTCGCGATCGCCCTGTTTACGTCGAAGGGCTGGACGCAGCCGACGCATGAACCCGTCGACGACCGCATGCTGCGCCTGGTCGCGACGACAACAACCGCGTTCATCTATCTTCAAATTATCGTCGGCGCCACGATGCGGCACTCGGACGCGGGCCTGGCGATTCCCGATTTTCCATTGGTTTTCGGCGGACTGTTTCCGCCCGAGTGGACGCCGCAGATTGCGATTCATTACGCGCATCGGATCGGCGCGCTCATCGTGACGCTCGCGATTGCCGCGACGGTCGGCCACGTCTGGTATCACCACTCGCGGCGCCCGGAGCTTCGCCGGTCCCGCGCTGACGCTCGCGTGCCTGGTGCTCGCGCAAGTCACGCTCGGGGCATTTGTCGTCTGGTCTGCAGAAGAACGTCGCCATCAACACCGCCCACGTCGTGGTTGGCGCGCTGACGCTTGCGACATCGCTCGTCCTCACGCTGCGATCGCACCGCATCCGATTTGGCGACGCCGCCGTCGCCGTGCGCGTCCGCCAGCCAGTCGAGCCGCACCTCGGCCGATCGGGTGCCCACGCGTGAAGAACGTCGATGCCGGCGTGCCTGACGCACTCGATCGACCTGTCCGCACCAGTCGCGCATCGTGCCGCCGACTTTCTCGCGCTGACCAAACCACGCCTGAACTCGCTCGTCGTCGTGACGGCCGGCATCGGCTACTACCTTGGCGCCGCCGGAAATGTGCATCTGGCGAGCCTCGTCCAGGCGGTCATCGGCATTGCCCTGGTGGCCGGCGGAGCCGCAGGGCTGAATCAGATTTACGAGCGCGACACCGACAGCCTCATGTTTCGCACACGCATGCGGCCGCTCGCTGCGCAACGCGTGACAGTCGAGCGAGGCGCTCGTGTTCTCGCTGACGCTCGCGGCGATAGGGCTCGGCCTGCTCGCCGCGACGTCAAATCTCCTTGCCGCGTTCCTCGCTCTGCTGACGCTCGTCTCCTACAACGTCATCTACACGCCGATGAAGCGTCGCTCTCAGCTCGCGACGCTGGTCGGTGCCGTACCCGGAGCGCTGCCGCCGATGATTGGATGGGTCGCCGCGCGCGGCGCGCTGACACTCGAGGCATGGGCGCTGTTCGCCATCGTCTTTGTGTGGCAGATTCCGCATTTCATGGCCATCGCCTGGTTGTATCGCGCCGACTTCAGCCGCGCGGGGTTCCCGCTGCTGCCGGTCGTCGAGCCCACCGGCAGAAGCACCGCGCGTCAAGCCGTGCTGTTCTCGCTCGTGCTGGTGCCGCTCAGCCTGGCCCCGTACTTCCTGAAGATGAGCGGCCCCGCCTATGCCGTCGGCGCGGCCGCCGGCAGCGTCGCGCTGTTGTGGCTTGGCGATTTCGTTTGCCCTGAAGCGAACCGACGACCGTGCGCGCCTGCTCTTTCTCGGATCGATCACCTATCTGCCGCTGTTGTGGGGCATGCTGATACTGGACCGCCTGTGATCGATTACACGTGCTGCCGGCGGTCAATGCCACGCTCAATGCGATTTCGGGAATGTTTCTCTTCGTCGGCTACGTGCTGATTCGACGGCGCCACATCGACGCACACCGCAACGCCATGCTCGGCGCATTCGCGTCTTCCACGCTCTTCCTGATCAGTTATCTCGTCTATCACGCGCAAGCGGGGTCCCGCCCGTTCGCCGGCCAGGGGCCGATCCGCTACGTGTACTTCGCCATTCTCATCTCGCACGTCATACTGGCGGCCGCGATCCTGCCGATGGCCATCTCGACGCTGTCGCGCGGGCTGCGCGGCAGATACGCCGACCACAAGCGCATCGCGAAATGGACGTTCCCGACCTGGATGTACGTGTCGGTGACCGGCGTCATCGTGTACCTGATGCTCTATCAGATGTAGGGAGCGGCCGATCGAAAACTGAAATTCTTGAGGTGCGCGTCGCAAAAAAGGCCGCCGGACTCTCTCCCGGCGGCCCGAATCTATCAATCTACCAATCTACCAATCTAGCAATTCCTAGAGCCCTTCACCCTTCATCATCAGCATCATGTGCTGGTTCGCCTGCGCGAGGCCGCCTTCGCCGGTCTGCCAGCCGATACTGCCGTCCTTGTTCGCGTCAACACCGTTGCTGATGTTGTTGATCTGCGCAGTCAGCTCGGCGACAAGCGGCGCCGCTTCGGACGCCGACGTCGCGGCGCGAATTTTCTGCGCGGTGGCGATTGCGGCATCCGTCCATTGCGTCACGTCGGCGAGAGACGCCGTTACGTGCCCGGCGTGCGTCTGCACTCCCTTGGACGCGCCTTCCGACTTGGCCGCCAGCTCGACGTGCTGCGACGCGCCGGCCGCGGCCCGTTTCACGCCATAGCCTGAACCAGGCCCCTTCATCTCGATGCTCGGATCGAGCGCATTGAGCACATGCCCGGCATGCAGCTTCATCGAATCCAGATTGTCCGGCGACTTCTGCATGTAGCCCGCGTGCGCCGCTGCGACCTTGGCGTCGGCGATCGCGACCGGCAGAAATCCCTGCGTGCCCGGCGTGTCCTTCCACATGGTCATGACGTGTCCGATGTGGTTATGCGACGGATTGACGGGCGCTGCCGGGGCAGCCTTGTCACCCGTCCCTGCCCCGCGAGCGCGCTGCTGCCAAATACCAGCGCCGCGACGACTGCAGCGCCGATCGCGGCGTAATAGTTTCGTCTTCACGTTACCTCCTTGTTTGACGCTCATTCTTGATGTTGCCAGCGCCGGATATGCGAAAGCGAACGTGGCCCGCCGCGTGGATGTTCTCGCTCGGCGGGCCTGCAAGAGTGCCAGTAGCTGACGCGACCTGCTCGACTGACGTGTACGTAGCTAGGCGGCAGGCGCTTCGACGGTGCCGAGCACTTCTGCTCGCTACCGGCTGCACGCTGGCTCCGCAGCACCAGTTGCTATTTTTGAGGCTCCAGCGCTCCGCGCCCGCGAGCCGGGAACGCGAATCCGTCGTGCGACGGTCCGTTCTGCACGAAGCGGGTCGCCGGGCTCAACCGATGGCCTGTCAGATACTGCTGACCTGCGTTGCCCCAGTACTTGCCGGCCTTCAACGTCGCGTTGTGGCTGATGTTCAACAGCGCCTCGTAGCGCGCATCGCTCGAGCTCCAGCCGGAGAAATTCGACAAGTCGCTGTTGCCCTGGATGACGACGTCGAGGCCGAACGTGTTCGCGATTTCATCCACGTTGATGATGCTCTCGAGTGTCTCGAGCATCACGACGACCAGGAAGTTGTCGTTGATGGTCTGGCGATAGCCGCCCGGCGCATCCGACCAGAACTGACCCGCAGTATTTCCGCCCTGGCTTCGGCGTCCGAACGGCGGATAGCGCGAGAATCGAGCCGCATCGCGCGCTTCGAGCGCATCGTCGACCGTGGGCACGACGATGCCCATCACGCCGAGGTCTGTCGCCTTCTGGACGTTGGCCTCCAGCGCATCAGGCATGCGGATCATCGGCGCAGCGCCCTTCACGCCCGGGCACGCCGCGATCATCTTCTGCACTTCGGCGAACGACAGCGTCGCAGTGCTGCATCTCGAACCAGACGTAGTCCCAGTGCTTCCGCGCTTCGCAATACTGTCTCGGGCTGGAAGCTCGAGATGGTGACGCTCGTCACCTTGCCGTCGTTGAGCAGCTTCTCCTTGGCCTGATTCCACAGCGGCCGCTGCGCCTTCGCCACATACTGCTTCACCATCCAACCCCAGCCGCGCGAATCGGGAGTGAGCGCTGCCTCTCCCCACGCGCCGGTCATGAGGTAGCCGGGCTGAGGTGGTCCTGCCTGCGGCCGGCGCCGGCGGCGCCGCCGCCACGACCGCCGCGCCACCGCCGCCTCGCGGCCGCCGCCCTGCGCGCCCCGCCTCCGCCTTGCGCATAGATACCGACTGTCAAACCTGCAACCGCAAGGACAGCGACGACGATTCTGCGTGCAGTCATGAGACTCCTCCTCGTAAACCCGTGGAAATCAAAGCGATCTGGCTGGGAATTGAGGGCGGCAGTATGGCACAAAAACGCCCGGTGCGCGCAGTCCTATTGTTGCAAATTGAGGCGCTGAAGCAGCGCGCTGTATCGGGGGTCGCGGCGGAGGGGTTCGAACCGCGGCTCGACCTTGAGATTGATCGACCGCCGGATCGCGTTCGTCGCACGCCTTCTCGAGCAGTCGCAAACGCGGCGTCGCGATTGCCGAGACCCGTGTGAGCGAGCGCGAGGTGATAGGCGGGCACGTAAACGCTCGGCAACTCCGCTTCGATCTTCGCGACGATGGCACCGGCTTCGTCTCGATCGCCGGCAATCGCCTTGGCATGCGCGAGCCACGCGAGAGAAATGGGATCGTCGTCGCATCGAGCCCCGCGGCCGCCTGCAGCTCCACGACCGCCTCGTCCGGCCTTCCGGCGGCAAGCAACGCCGCCCCGAGCAGGCGCCGTGCGGGCATGTATCCGGCATCCATATCCAGCGACATACCGGCACCGATCGATCGCCGCGTCGAACTCCCCCGCCGCATAGCGCACCCACGCGGCGCTCGTCGTCACGACGAGGCAGAACGGATCCACGTCGCAGCGCGCGGTCGGCTTCGGCTTTCGCTTCGCCGAACCGCGACATCGACGCGAGAAACTGCGCGTAGAACCGGTGCGCCGCCTCGCAGCTCGGCGACAAGCGCGATCGCCGTTCGATACTCGTCTTCGGCGAGCGCGCCAGTTCCATTCGAGCGTGCGCCGGATCTTCTGCCAGCGCGAGATGCGCATCCGAAATTCGCCGGATCGATTCAATCGCCCTGAAGTGCCGACGCTCGCCTGTTCGAGCAATGCGCGGCCCGGCTCGTTCGACGTGATTCGCGAGCGATATCCGGGCGCGGGCCATCGCCGAATGCGCGGCGGCGAAATCGGAATCGAGATCGAGCGCGCGCTCGTAATAGCAAATGGCGGCGTCGCACCCCTTCGATGCCTGCCGCGATTCCAGTGATAGCGCCCCTTGAGATATGCCTGATACGCCTCGGTGCGGCGCGGCGTTGCTCGGCCCAGCACGTCGACCTGATCGGGCACCAGCTCCATCGCAAGCGATCGCGCGATGTGCGCGGCGACGTCCGTCTGCAGATTCAGCGTCTCGCCGAGCGACCGATCGTAGGTCTCGGCCCAGAGATGCACTTCGGTGCGCGTTTCGATGAGCTGCGCGGTGATGCGGATGCGATCGCCGTCGCCGCGCACGCTGCCTTCGAGCAGGTAATCGACGCCGACAGCTCGCGGCCGATCTCGCTGGCGCTTTTTGCCGACCGCTTGAACAGCATTGACGACGTGCGCGCGATGACGCCGAGCCGGCCCGGGCACAGGCGGCCGATCTGCGTGATCATTTCCTCGGTCAGCCCGTCGCTGAAATATTCCTGCGCCGGATCGTTGCTCAAGTTCGCGAACGGCAGCACGACGAGCCTCACGTTGACGCTGTCGGCGGCCGGTTTCGAGGCAGGCGGCCTCACCACGTGCAGATTGCGGACCGGCTGCCCTTCGCTCTCGACGGCGGCGATGAAGCGGTAACCGCGCCGATGCAGCGTCTCGACGAACCGCGGATTATCGGCATCGTCGCCGAGCGCTGCGCGCAGCCGCTTGATCGCCGCGTTCAGGCTGTGCTCGAAATCGACGAAGGTCCCGGCCGGCCACAGGCGCTGGCGCAGCTCTTCGCGCGTCACGACTTCGCCCGGGTGGTCCAGCATCGCCATGAGAATTTCGAAGGGTTGATCCTGAAGCCTGATGCGGATTCCGCCCTTCCGCAGCTCGCGCGCGCGCACATCGACCTCGAAGGTCCCGAATCGCTTGACGTTCGACGAGCGTCGTTCCACGGGCAGCATCGGAGTAAGCAGTTTACCAGCCCGCACGCGCGTTCGCGCCATTTCACCAAAATGTGAACGTCGCGTAAATCAGGCCGGCTCAGCGGATTAGCCCGTCACCAACGTTTCTCCAGCGCGTCACCTCGCGTGCATTGAGGCACGCGGCGGGCGACCGCACAGTGGACGCATGAAGGCTGTGATCTTCTTCATGTCGATCCTGACCGCGATGAACGTCGGCGCGTCCGAGCGAAGCTGCACCATCGCCCGAAGCGGTGGTCGCCGTGAGAACGTACAACTACGCCGCCGTGCCTTTCGGGCAACTCGCCGCCGCGAAATCGGAGGCCGGGCATATCTTTCGGAGGGCAGGTATCTCGGTCGAATGGATCGATTGCCGCGTGCGGGCGGAGATGAAGGAGCAGTGTGCACCGAGCCGCTGCTCGCCGGACGCGACCTCATGCTGAGGCTGGTCGACCGCACACCGGCTGAGGGCGAGCGCATCGTCGCGCTTGGCGAATCGATGCTCGATCGCGAGCGGCGCGGCGGCGTGTTGATGACGATCGACGTGTCTCCGGTCCGCAGCGTTGCCGGACGCGCTTTCACGTCCATCTCGACGCTGCTCGGCCGGGCCGTCGCGCACGAGATCGGCCATCTGCTGCTTGGCAGCGCAGAGCATCCTCGCCTGGGCCTCATGCGGGCCCTGTGGTCGCACGACGAGCTTCGCGGGCTCAAGCCGGCGCACTGGGGATTTTCCGCCCGGGAGGCGGCCCGGATGCGTCAGACGTTGCGCGGCACGCGCACGCGATTAGCCGGCGACGGACACTCCGTGCTCGCACCCAGCGCACCTCGCACCCAGCGCACCCATTGCACCTATCGCACCATTGCACCTATTGCACCTTGAGGCAACTGGCTTATACTCCGGCCTATGCCCCTTCCGAAATACGCACTGGCGGCAGCCATGGCCCTGACGATGTCGGCCCCGGCCTTGGCGCAGAACCGCATCGGCGGCGTCGTCCGCGACGAAACAGGTTCGACCATTCGCGGCGCAACCGTCCGGGCGGAAACCGGGGGCACCGTCAGCAGCGCTGCGCCGGTGACGCTGACGACAGCCACCGACGACCGCGGTCGCTTCGTCTTCGTGGTGGTCCGCTCGGGAGAGTGGCGCCTCACGATCGAGGCGCCGGGGTTCGATCCGCAGACGATCCCGCTCAGCGTGCGCCTTGGCGGCGCGGCCCCGAATCTCGACGTCAAGCTCGACCGCCGCGAGTCTCCAGAAGCGTTCGGCGCGCTGGCTGGCATCGACGCCAAATCTCTGTCGGGCGCAACTGGCGGCCGCCGCCGTGCTGTACGACGAAGGCCGGCACGATCAGGCGCTCGCGGCGTACCGTGAAATCAAGGCGCGGGCGCCGGCGCTGTCGCTCGTGAACATGCAGATCGGCAACTCGCTCCTGGCGAAGAAGTCCTACGCCGAGGCGGAAGCCGCCTATCAGGAAGTGCTGAAGAACGATGCGGCAGATGCGAACGGGTTGTTTGCGATGGGAGCGTTGAGGGAAGCGCAGGGAAATGCGGCCGACGCGAAAAGCTGGTACGAGAAAGCCTCGGCCGCGGATGCGGGCTGGACTCGGCCACTCATGAAATTGGCGGCGCTCGCAGCCGCCGCAGGCGACCGCCCCACTGCATCGCGCCACCTGACGCGCGTCATCGAGATCGACGCGGCCTCGCCAGACGGACAGAGTGCCACGGCACTCTTGAAGAACCAGTAACGTACAGATCTGAGACTTAGATCTTTAGATCTCTAGTTACTGCAGTTGCTTCAACGCGTCGTCGATCAGCCGCTGGTTGTCTTCCTTGGTGATGTTTCTCTGAATCAGCTTCGACGCGATGGCCACCGAGAGATCGGCGGCCTCGTGGCGAATCTGCTCGAGCGCGCGCGCCGTTTCGAGCTGAATCTGCCGCTCGGCGTTCTTGATGATGCCTTCGGCCTCGGTGCGCGCCTTCTCCCTGAGCTCGCCGCGCAGCCGCTCGGCGTCGGCGCGGGTCGCGCCGATGATCGACTTCCGCCTCGACACGCGCCTGGCGGATGATCGCCTCGGACTCCTGATTCAGGCGCTCGAGCTCCTGCCGCGCCTTCTCCGCGTCGGCGAGCGATTTGCGGATCGTCTCCTCGCGCGCGGCGAGCGCCTGCAGCAGCGGCCCCCACGCGAACTTCGCGAGCAGCGTCAGCAGCACGAGAAAGGTCGCGATGGTCCAGATGAAAAGGCC
This sequence comes from Vicinamibacterales bacterium, assembly GCA_963787755.1. Lineage (GTDB taxonomy): Bacteria > Acidobacteriota > Vicinamibacteria > Vicinamibacterales > JAMQPK01 > JAMQPK01. The sequence continues at coordinate 204,767 of CAWBEG010000004.1, read as the reverse complement.
TGGATCCACCTGGACCAGCGGGTTGTTCATGACAGCGTCCTTTCCTACTGCTTACGCGCGGCCGTTCATCAGCACGATCAGCAGCACGAACACTTCCGCGAGAATCGCGACGCCTTCGAGCAGGAAGAGCGGCAGGTTCACGGCGCCGGTGATCTGTGCGGCAGCGGCCGGCTGGCGCGCGATGCCTTCCGCAGCGGCGGCAGCGAAGCGGCCGATGCCGAGCGCGGCGCCGATGACGATCATCCCGAGGCCGATGCGCCGCGCCAAACAAGTGAAGCACTGAACGGGTGTCACCAGCCGGCGGCCGCCGCCTCCTGCGCAAACACAACCGAGTTGGACGCGATGACGACCGCAGCAAGCATCGCCACCATCATGACCCTGACGCAAACGTACGCTATTCATTCTCTATCCTTTCGTAGTGAATCTCTCTAGTGATGAACGTGAATGGCCATCCCGATGAAAACCGCAGTCAACAGCGTGAACACATAGGCCTGCACCAGCACGACGATGATCTCGAGCGCCGAGATGCCGACGGCCAGCGGCACCGACACGACCATGCCCGACTCCGATTCCGGCGAACGCGCTCGAACAACTCCGCGAACAGGAACACGAACGACAGAATCGCGAGAATAGCGATGTGGCCGCCCGTCATGTTGGCCGCAAGTCGCATCGTGAGCGCGAACGGACGCACGAACAGCCCCATGATCTCGATCGGGAATCAGCAGGATGTAGATCGGCCACGCGAGCCCGTGCGGCACCAGGTTCTTCCAGTGCTTGATGAACCCGTGCGCCTTCGTGCCGGCCACGATGATCGCGCCGAAGGTAATCGTCGCCAGCGCCGCCGTGACGTTGAAGTTCGCCGTGGCAGTCGTGCCGCCGTGAACGACGTTCTTCAGGAACGAGTCAGAGCCGGTGTGGAGCACGTAGTGATCGAGGAGCGCCACGACGTCGAACAGCGGAATCAGGCCGATCGCATTCGCACTGAAGATGAAGACGAAGAGCGTCAGCAGCAGCGGCGTCCAGGTGTTGACCCACTTTCGGCCCACGTTCGGCTGCACCATCTCGTCGCGCACGTAGAGCACGACGGCCTCGAGCGCGCTCATGAATCCCGTCGGAACCGGACGCCCCGAGCTCAAGAAACGGCGTACAACGGTCGTTACGATGATGAACACGATCGCGCGCAACGAGCCACAGCATGAACACATGCTTGGTGACCGACAGGTCGATCGCCGGCAATCGTCGGCAGATGAATCAGCGGATGATCGAGCGAGCTGTTGGAGACGTGACCGATGATCGTCTCGCCGGCGTTGAAGCCTTCGGTACGGCGCGTCCGCCGCCATGTGAGGCCGCTTGGGCTGCGCCGTGTATCGCCTGCGTCGCGTGTTCTTGAGCGGACATTAGTTTGACGAAACAAACAGGCGCTTTAACCAGAGCGCCTCAATCAAGTGCAGCGCGATGAAATAGCCGGTCAGGCTCAAGGCAAACGGCACCGGCTTCACGCCGAGCACGCCGATCGGCCAATCCCGACATACGCGCCGAAAACAACCAACTTACCCGCAAACGCGCTGATCATGACCGAGGTCAGCCGCTCCGGACGTGTCTTGTACACGCGCTCTGTCAGTACCCATGTGACGCTGACGACGATGAGCGGGGCGAACATCCCGAGCCAGACTTCTCTACCGAACCGCGCGCTCAACATTGCCGCCGACACGACGCTGGCGATCGCGAGCCAGACGAACCCGTTTCACGTCCTTGCCGCTCCCGAATACGGTCTTGGCCAGGTCGTAGAACCCCACGATCAGGCCCAGCAGCAGGCCGCCCAGCAGGAACCAGGGAGACGTGCCGCGCCAGTCATCAATGGCGTATCCGATGCCGCCGAGCAGGATGATGGCGCCAATCAGTGTGTAGCTGGCAGCCGCTGCGGGTCCGGATTTGCGAACGCTTTCCTGCAAAAACCGAAAGGACCGAGCGAGGAAATCCGTGTCGTCAGGCATGCCGACTATAGCATACCTTGTGAAAAAGTTCACCAGCGTGCGATCGATGATTTGCGCCTGAATTTACGGCTTTTAGGGCAATGTCTGGGCGATCGCGGACACGCCGAGCGTCGCCGCCGATGCCTGCGCGAACTCGAACAACGGCTGCGGATAGACGCCCAGCACAAGCGTCGCCACCACCGCCGCTCCCATCGCAACCGCCATCGCGGGACTCTGACGCGGCTCCGATCCGGCAGGCTCGTTCTTCAGCATCATGTAGACGACGATACGGATGTAGTAATACAGCGAGACAGCGCTGTTCAATACGCCGATCACGGCCAGCCACACATACCCCGATTCGATCGCAGCGCTGAACAGCCAGAATTTCCCCATGAACCCTGCCGTGGGAGGAATGCCGCCGAGCGACAGCATGAACAGCAGCATCGCCACAGCTGCGAACGGCTGGCGGAAAAACAGCCCGTTCAGATCCTTCAGCTCGTCGCCGACCACGTCGTGGCGGCGCATCAGCACGAGCACCGCAAACGCGCCGAGCTGCATGAAGGCGTACACGAACAGGTACACAAGCATTGCCGTCACACCGCGCGCGGTTCCAGCCACGACGCCAATCAGCAGATAGCCGGCGTGCGCGATCGACGAATACGCCAGCATCCGCTTCAGATTGCTCTGCGTCAGCGCCGCGAAGTTGCCGACGGTCATCGTGACGACAGCGAGCACGTAGAACAGCATGCCCCACCCAATGTCAGGACCGGCTGGCGTGATGCTCGTGCTCTCAGACAGCGACACGCGCATCGTCGGAAGTCCTTCGATGAAAATGCGCAGCAGCATGGCGAACGACGCCGCCTTCGAGCCGACAGAGAGGAAGCCGGTGATGGGGGTCGGCGCACCTTCGTACACGTCGGGCGCCCACATGTGGAACGGAACAGCGGCGATCTTGAAGCCCATGCCGGCCACTACGAGAATAACGGCGAGCACGAGGCGCGGATCGGATTCCTGCCCTGCCAGCGCTGTCGCGATCGCGCGCAGGTTCGTCGTGCCCGACAGGCCGTACATGAGCGACATGCCGTAGAGCAGGATGCCGAGCGAGAACGCGCCGAGCAGGAAGTACTTGACTGCCGCCTCGTTCGAGCGCCGGCTCGGCTTCAGAAATCCCGTGAGGATGTAGAACGAGATCGCCATCGTCTCGAGGCCGATGAAGAGCGTAATCAAATCTGTCCCGCCGGCCATGAACATCATGCCGAGCGTGGCGCACAGAATCAGGAAGTAGTACTCGCCGGCCCTCGTGCCTTCGACGTCGAGGTACTTGACGCTCATCAGCACAGTGAGCGCGGCCGACCCGAGGAAGATCACTTTGAAAAAAAGCGCGAAGCGATCGACGGCGATGAGCCCGCGCGATACCTGGAGGTTCGCGTCGGCCACAGGAATGAGGGCGACTGCAGTCGCCCCGAGCACCCCCAACGTCACCCACGCGAGAATCGACTGCTTGTCGCGTGGAGTCATCAGATCGGCGAGCAGCAACAGCAGCGCACCGGTCGTGAGAACGATCTCCGGCAGCAGGTAGTAGAAATCGCTCAGGTTGATGCCGGCAGGCACTAACGCGCTCCCTGTGGTTCCGGGTTCCGGTTCCGAGTTCCGGTTCGGGTTCCGGCGTTCACCCGCGACACGAGCGCCGAACGTGGAACCTGGGAACCGGCACTTGGAACCGGCAACCCGGAACCGGACCTGGGCTGCCCGGTATTCCGGATTGATCCGCACGACCACGCGATCGACCGAGGTCTGCAGGCGATCGATGAACGGCTTCGGATAGAGGCCGATCCACACGGCAAGGATCAGGAGCGGCGCGTATGTCGCGAACTCACGGAAGTTCAGGTCCTGCAGATGCTCGTTCTTCGGATTTTCAATCTTGCCGAACATCGTGCGCTGGTACAGCCACAGCATGTACGCCGCGCCAAGCACCACACCGCTTGCCGCGAACGCCGCCCAGATTTTGTTGGCGACGAAGACGCCCTGCAGGATCAGCAGTTCGCCAATGAACCCGTTCAGCGCCGGCAGGCCGATCGATGACATGGTCATGATCAGGAAAACCGCAGCGTACGTCGGCATCACCTTCGACAGGCCGCCATATTCCGAGATTTGCCGCGTATGGCGGCGCTCGTACACGTTGCCGACCAGAAGGAAGAGCGCTCCGGTCGAGATGCCGTGGTTCAGCTGCTGCACGATGCTGCCCATGATGCCCACGGGGTTGAGCGCGAACATCCCCAGCATGACCATCGCCATGTGGCTGACGCTCGAGTACGCGACGAGCCGCTTCCAGTCCTGCTGCGCCATCGCGCAAAGCGCGCCGTAGACGATGCCGATGATCGACAGCGTCACCATCATCGGGACGAAGGCCTTCGTGGCATCCGGAAGAATCGGCAGCGAGAAGCGGATGAACCCGTAAGTGCCCATCTTCAGCAGCACAGCCGCGAGGATGACGGAGCCCGCGGTTGGCGCATCGGTGTGCGCGTCGGGCAGCCAGGTGTGGAACGGGAACATCGGCACCTTGACCGCAAACCCGAGGAAGAACGCAAGGAAGACCCACCACTGCAGGTTGAACGGGACGTTCAGGTTCTGGAACTGCGTGATGTCGAACGTATACACGCCCGTCACGCTGTGGCTATAGAAGTAGAGCGCCAGAATGCCGAGCAGCATGATGACGCTGCCGACCAGGGTGTAAAGGAAGAACTTGATGGCAGAGTACAGCCGGCGGTCGCTTCCCCAGATGCCGATCAGGAAATACATCGGCACGAGCATCACTTCCCAGAACAGGAAAAACAGCAGGAAGTCGAGGCTGACGAATGCGCCCACCATGCCGGTCTGCAGGATCAGCAGGAAGATGTAGTACTCCTTCACGCGCTCGGTAATGGCCGTCCACGACGAAAGAATAGCGATGGAGCCGAAGAGCGTTGCCAACAGCACCAGCAGCGCGCTGAAGCCGTCGACCCCCAGGAAGTACTGCGCGCCCACGGACGGAATCCAGGGCATGCGCTCGACGAACTGGTAGCTCGCGTCCTGCGCGTTGTACCAGAACCACAGCGGCACCGAGACGAGAAACCCTGCCAGCGCGAACAGATTCGCGATCCACCGGATGGCGTTGCTGTTGTCCTTGGGAACGAACATCAGCACCGCCGCGCCAAGGAGCGGCAGAAACAGAATTATCGAGAGAAGCGGAAAGCCGGCGACATTCGTCACGGGACTACCTCACGAGCAAGTAAATGCTCACAAACGCGCATACGCCTGCCAGCATCAGCAGCGCGTAATTCTGAACCAGTCCGGTCTGGACCCGGCGAAATACGAAGCTCGATTCCTCGGACGAACGGCCGACGAGGTTGACCGCGCCGTCGACGACGTAGCGGTCGATGAGGCTCGAGATCCACGACGCGAACACCGTGACCCAGCCGGTGCCGTTGACGGCGCCATCGACCACGCGCCGATCGAACGTCCACAACCCGAACGAGCTCTTCATCGTGCCTTTGATGAACGTCGCGTCGTACAGCTCGTCGACAAAGTACTTGTTGTAAAGAAGATTGTGCGCGCCCGCATAACGCTCCTTGAGCCGATCCGCCGTTTCCGGACTCTGCACATAGAAGCGGTAGGCGGTTACGATACCGATGAGCGCAATCATCACGGAGAACGCCATCAGACCCCTGCTCTGCCCACACGGAAATGTGCGGCTCTTCGTGCACGGCTGCCTCAGGCGTGGCTGCCGCCTCTGCTGCCGCGGGAGCCGCGCCACCTCCACGCATGCGCCGCTGTGCCTGCCGCGGTGAAGCTTGGCGCGAGAAAATGCTCGAGCACAGCGCCGCCGCCGAGCGCCGGCGGAATGCTGACGAAGCCTGCCACGATCGCGCCGACTGCGAGCGCCATCAGCGGCACCGTCATCGCCTGCGGTGATTCGTGCGGCCCATGCCATGGCCCGTGACCGTGCCCATGGGCATCATCGTGGGCGTGCGCGTGATCGTCGGCCAGCCCGTGCGACACCTCGTGCTCCGGCTTGTGCGCCTGACCGTGGGCATGCGGATCGGTGGGATGCGGCACACCATGCACCGCCGCAACGTGCGCAGCGGCCGGCGCCGCGTGTTCCCACGAGGCTCCACGATATTTGCCGAAGAACGTCATCGACATCAGCCGGAACATGTAGAACGCGGTCATCAACGACGTCACGTACGACAATGCCCGCGATGATCTTGTTCGTCAGGATCGCGCGGAACAGGATCTCGTCCTTGCTGAAGAAGCCGGCGAGCGGAAAGATGCCGGCAATCGCAAGCGTGCCGACCATCATCGTCATGTAGGTGACGGGCATGTAGCGCCTGAGATCGCCCATCTTCCGCATGTCCTGCTCGCCCGCCATCGCGTGAATCACGGAGCCGCTGCCAAGGAAGAGCAGCGCCTTGAAGAACGCGTGCGTCATCAGGTGGAAGGCGCCGGCCGCGAACGCCGCGAGGCCGATGTGCGGCCACCCGTGAGCGGTCGCGTACGCACCCACGCCCATCGCAAGGAACATGTAGCCGAGCTGCGACACCGTCGAGTATGCGAGGACACGCTTGATGTCGTATTGCACGAGGCCGATCGTGGCCGCCATCAGCGCCGTCAGAGCGCCGACGATCATCACAATCTGCGCGACGATCGGCGCGTGCCCGAACAGCACCGCGTTGCGGCCCACCATGTAGACGCCGGCCGTCACCATCGTCGCCGCGTGGATGAGCGCGGACACGGGCGTCGGACCTTCCATCGCGTCCGGCAGCCAGACGTACAGCGGAATCTGCGCGCTCTTGCCGGTCGCGCCGATGAAGAGCAGCAGGCAGATCAGGGAAATCACTCCGAACTGCGCCTCGACGGGCATGGCCGCCGCCGCGTTCGCGACTGCACGGAAGTCGAGCGTGCCGAACGTGTAGAAAATCAGGAACACGCCGAGCACGAATCCCCAATCGCCCACGCGGTTGACGATGAACGCCTTCTTGCCGGCGTCCGACGCACTCTTCTTCTCGTACCAGTAGCCGATCAGCAAGTACGAGCAGAGGCCCACCCCTTCCCAACCGACGAACATCGTCAGGAAGCTGCTGCCGAGCACGAGCACGAGCATGAAGAAGCAGAACAGATTGAGATAACAGAAGAAGCGCGCGTAACCGCCGCGCGGCTCGTCCTGCATGTAGGCGGTCGAGTAAATGTGGATCAGCAGCCCGATGCCGGTCACGACGAGGATCATCATCCCGGAGAGCGGATCGAGGCGGAACGCCCACGGCACTTCGAATGAGCCGATGCCGTGCGCGGTCGCGAGCGGGATCGGCGGAATCCAGTGGCCGAGGTTCACCACGTGATCGCGCGCTTCCGGCGGAAGGCCCAGCATCTGCCAGAACGCGTAGACCGACACCCCGAGTGCGCCGGCCATCGCGGCGCACGCCAGCAGCCCCGACATCCGGCGGCTGAACGAGCGAATGCCGACGAGCCCGTTGATCGCGGCTCCCAGCCCCGGCAGAATCGGAATTAACCAGATCAGATCCATTTTCTGAATTCCGAACTAATCCCCTATCCCTAATCCCCAATCCCAGCCAGGCTCACCATCGCATCAGGTTCATTTCGTCGATGTTGATCGTTTCCTTGTTCCTGTAGAACGCGAGGATGATGCCGAGGCCGACCGCCGCCTCAGCGGCCGCGACGGCGATCACGAAAATCGCGAACACCTGCCCGATGCCGTTCTGCAGCTGATAGGAAAACGCCACAAGGTTGATGTTGACCGCGTTCAGGATCAGCTCGATCGACATGAAGATGACGATGATGTTTCGGCGCAGCAGGACGCCGACGACGCCAATCATGAAGAGCGCCGCGGACAGCAACATGTAATGTGTCGGTGTAATCATTAAAGCTCGCGCTTCGCCAGAATGATGGCGCCCACCATCGCCACCAGCAGCAGCATCGATGCGACTTCGAACGGAATCAGGTAATCGGTATAGAGCAGCCTGCCGATGTTCTCGACGTTGTTGACCGCCAGATCCGTGTTCTGCATCGTGTGCAGATCGACCGGCATGCCGTAGCTGCCCCAGACGAGAATGGCGCCCAACTGCGCAAGCACGGCGGCCGACAACGCAAATCCGAGCCACGGCCGGCGCTGCGGAGACGAGTGGTCTTCGGGCTGCCTCTTCAGATTCACCAGCATCACGACGAACAGGTAGAGCACGACGATGCCGCCCGCGTAGACCAGCACCTGGATCGCCGCGAGAAACTGCGCCGTCAGCAGCACGTAGAGCGCTGCGATCGCAAGAAAGTTCAGCACCAGGAACAGCACCGCGTGGACGGTATTCTTGGTGGTAACGACCAGCAGCGCGAATCCCAGGATGAAAGCCGAGAGGACGTAGAACGCAATTGCGTTGGTCATCAGAAGAGCACCTTCACGATGCCGGTCGCGATGACATTGGCGATGGCGACGGGAATCAGCACCTTCCACCCCAGCCGCATGAGCTGGTCGTACCGATAGCGGGGCAGCGTGGCGCGCACCCACAGGAAGATATACAGGAAGACAAAGGTCTTCAGGAGGAACCACATCCACGCCGGAATGTACTCGAGGAAGCTGAGCCACTCGACGTTCGGAAACGGCGCGAGCCATCCACCAAGGAACAGCGTCGTCGCGACTGCCGAGACGACGATCATGTTCGCGTATTCGGCCAGGAAGAACAGGGCGAAGCGCATCCCGCTGTATTCGGTGTGGAAGCCTCCGGTGAGCTCCTGCTCAGCCTCCGCCATGTCGAACGGCGCGCGGTTGGTCTCGGCGAGGCCGCCGATGAAGAACAGCACGAACGCGACCGGCTGCACGAAGATGAACCAGAGGTTCGCGTTGTACTGCGCTTCGACGATCTTCACCATGCTCAGCGAGCCGGCTGTCATGATGAGGCTGACGAGCGTCATCGTCACGGCGACTTCGTAGCTGATGAGCTGCGCCGACGCGCGCAGGCTCGCGAGCAGCGGGAACTTGCTGTTCGACGCCCATCCGCCGAGGATGATGCCGTATACGCCGATCGACGCCACCGACACGATGTACAACAGTCCAACGTTGACGTCGGTGATGTACAGCGGAATATCCCGGCCGAACATATTGACGCTCGGCCCGAAGGGGATGACCGCGAACGTAATGAGCGCCGGGACCATCACGATAATCGGCGCGGCCGTGAAGACCCATTTGTCGGCGCGCGTCGGCGTGATGTCTTCCTTGAGGATGAGCTTTATCGCGTCCGCAATCGGCTGCAGGGAACCGTACGGTCCTACGCGCATCGGCCCGAGCCGGACCTGCACCCACGCGATGACTTTGCGCTCGAGCAGGACCATGTAGGTCACGCCGATGAGCGTCGCGTTCAGCACGAACAGAATCTTGATGAGCGGGATGAGGTATGTGTCGATCACCGATCGACCTCTCCCAGCACGACGTCAATCGACCCAATCAGCGCGACCACATCCGCGACCATGTGGCCCTTGATGAGCTGTGGCAGCGCCTGCAGGTTGCAGAACGATGGCGGTCGCACGCGAAACCGATACGGATTGGTCGACTTGCCGTCGCTCACGATGAAGTAGCCGATCTCCCCTTTGGGCGACTCGATCGCGTGATAGGTCTCGCCCGCCGGCGGCTTGATGAGGCGGGGTACCTTCCCGACGATCGGTCCCTCGGGGAGTCCTTCAATGGCCTGCCGGATGATCCGAACCGACTGCCGGAATTCCTCGAGGCGCACCAGATAGCGATCGTACGTATCGCCGGCGGTGCCGATGGGCACGTCGAACTTCATCTCGTCATATGCCGCGTATGGCTCGTCTTTCCGGACGTCTTTCTGCACACCGGAGCCTCGCAGCGGAGGGCCGCTGAGGCCGATCGCAATCGCCTGGTCGCCCGTAATGACGCCGATGCCCTTGGTGCGCTCGAGCCAGATGCGGTTGTGCGTGAGCAGCTCTTCGTACTCATCCACTTTTTCCGACATGATGTTGCAGAACGCGAGCACCTTCTTGTCCCAGCCGACGGGAATGTCGAGCGGCAGACCGCCGATGCGCATCGAGTTGTAGGTGAGGCGCGCGCCGCAGAATTCCTCGAACAGATCGAGAATCAGCTCGCGCTCGCGGAACGCGTAGAGGAACACCGTCATCGCGCCGATGTCCATCGCGTGCGTGCCGAGCCAGAGACAGTGGCTCGCTATGCGCTGCAGCTCGCAGAGCGCCACGCGCACGTATCGCGCGCGCCGCGGCACTTCGAGCTGCATCAGCTTCTCGACGGTCTGGCAGTAGCCGACGTTGTTGGTCGCCGCCGCGACGTAGTCCATGCGGTCGGTGAGCAGGATGATCTGCGTCCAGTTGCGGTTCTCGCTGAGCTTCTCGATGCCGCGGTGCAGGTAGCCGATGACGATCTCGGAACTGACCACCTTCTCGCCATCGAGACGCAGCACCACGCGCAGCACGCCGTGCGTGCTGGGATGCTGCGGTCCCATGTTGATGACCAGCTCTTCCGTATCGAACATCGGCCGGGTTTCAGTGGCCATTACTCGATCTCCGACTCTTCGCGCGTCTGCTTCAATCTCAACCAGTCGAGCGGATTTTCCATCAAGAGCTCGCCGGGGCCTTCGAGCGGGTAGTCCTTCCGCTGCGGATGCCCCTGCCAATCGTCGGGCATCAGGATGCGCGTGCGGTTCGGGTGGCCGGTGAAATTCACCCCGAAGAGGTCGTACACCTCGCGCTCGAGCCAGTTCGCAGCCGGCCAGATGCCGGTGACCGACGGCACCGGCTCCGATTCGGCGGCGCGCACTTTCACGCGCACGCGCTTGCGATGCCGCGTCGAGAACAGGCAGTAGACGACATCGAACCGCTGCGCGCGCGTCGGCCAGTCGCTGGCGGTGACGTCAGAGCAGAAGTCGAATCCCGCTTCGGGCGTCTCGCTCAGGAAGCGGCAAACTTCGAGCAGCTTCGTCGCCGGCACAATCACCGTCCAGTCGCCCACGTAAAAGCTGATCTGCGTGACGGCTCCGGGAACGGCGGCTTGCAGCGCTGCGATGAACGCGGGAATCTCAGTGCCGGCAGGCGGAGGCGGATCGGTCGGGCCCGACGGCGGCGCCGGCTTGCTGTCGTGCGCAGGCGCGGCGGGCTTCGCGGCGGCGGGCACAGCCGCCTTCGCGCCTGCGGGCGCCGCAGGTTTCGCGGGCGCGGGAGCTGCGGGGTTTGCCGGCGCGACGGCAGGCGCCGTCGGTGCCGCTGACGCTCCGGCGCCGGGAGAATCGGTACGCGACACCTCGCCCTTGAGAGGCTCTGCCGGAGTCTCGCTTGCGGGCTTGTCGCCGGCCGCCTTGGGTTCCTTGGGCTCTTCAGTCATGAATTCGTTGCTCGGGCCTCGCCTAGGCCCAGTCGAGCGCGCCTTTCTTCCAGGCGTAAGCGTATCCGGTCACCAGAATCGCCAGGAAGACGACCATTTCGATGAGACCGAACAGCGCCAGCTCGTCAACGATGACCGCCCACGGAAACAGGAACACGGTTTCCACGTCGAAGATGACAAAGAGCATGGCGACAAGGTAATAGCGGACGCTGTACCGATCGCGGGCGTCCGTGGTCGGCTCGATGCCGCACTCGTACGGTTCGAGCTTTACCTTGTTGTACTTCTTCGACTGCACCAGCTGCGACATCATCAGGGTGAACAGCGCGAACCCGATGGCGACGAGCAGGAAGATGAAGATTGGTATATAGCCGTTGAGCATTTGTGGAGTCTGGATCGCCGTTGTGGGGAACGGCGTTTTATAGCACGCGGGCAAAGAGACGGTCAAGAAACGCAAATGTAAGATTGGCAAGGGTTTTCGGCTTATACTGGCGTTTTACCGCACCACCTGAGTACCACCATGAAGCAGAGACCGCTGCTCTTCCTGTTCGTGGCGACGGCCCTCGCCGCACCGCTTGTGATCCGCGCGCAGCAGCCGGCCTTTCGGTCGGCCATCGACGTCGTGTCGATGAACGTCACCGTGACCGACTCGACGAACAAATACATCACGGATCTCACGGAAAAGGACTTCGAGATTTTCGAAGACGGCGTCAAACAGGATCTGACGCTTTTCAACCGCACCAACCTGCCGGTGGCGCTGTCGCTGCTGATCGATACCAGCTCGAGCATGGAAGACCGCATGGCGACCGCGCAGGACGCGGCCATCGGCTTTGTCCGCAAGCTGCGCCCGACCGATCTCGGCGAGGTGATCGGTTTCGACAGCCGGGCGGAAGTGCTGCAGAAGTTCACGAGCAACACCGCCGAGCTCGAGCAGGCGATTCGCAAGACAGTCGCAGGCGGATCGACGTCGCTGAACAACGCGATATACATCTCGTTGAAGGGCCTGAAGAAAATCCCGATCCGGCAGGAAGACGAGATCCGCCGCCAGGCCATCATTCTTCTGTCCGACGGCGAAGATACCTCGAGCCTCGTGACCTTCGAAGACGTGCTCGATCTCGCGCGCCGATCGGAGACGGCGATTTACGCCATCGGTCTCATGGAAGAGGGGGCGAGCGGCCAGTCCAAGGGATTCCGCGAGGCGACTTACGCGCTCCGACAGATCACGAACGACACCGGTGGGCGCGCGTTCTTCCCTGCCGACGTCCGGAGCCTCGCCACGGTGTACGGGCAGATTTACGATGAGCTGTCGAGCCAGTACACGATTGGGTACACCTCCAAGAATTCCCGGCGCGACGGCGCGTGGCGGCGTCTTGTCGTGCGTGTCGCACGTCCGAATGTGCAGGCCCGCACCAAGCAGGGCTATTTCGGGCCGGTGGCATCGCCCGTTCGATAGCTGAAATAGCTCCGGGAGCCTTTTCCCCGGACCTTCGTCGGAAAAGGCTCCCGGAGCTATTTCGCTTCCTTTTCACGGATAATCATGTTCATGAACGCGATTCTGCTGTGCCTCTATGCCGCCGCCTGCGTGGCGTATGCCGTGCAGTTTGCCCAGCGCACGTTTGGCACCAGCCGTGTGGCGACGGTTCTGCTCGTGCTCGCAGCCTTCGCCCACACCTTCGTCATCGGCATGGAGACGATGCGCGTCGGCCATGTGCCGTCCGCGAGCGCGACCGCGGCGATTTTGAGCTTCGTGTGGCTGCTCGCGCTCTCGTATCTCTACATCGAGCTGACGACCGGCGAGCGCGCCATGGGCGTGTTCATCCTGCCGCTGCTTGTCGCGTTGCAGGCGATTCCGGCATTCAGCGCCGTCATCGACGAACCGCGTTCGGTGATTCTCGAGAGCCCCTGGTTCGGCGTGCACGTGTCGTCGCTGCTCTTTGCGTACGCAAGCTTTGCGCTCGCGGCGGTGCTCGGCATCACGTACGTGCTGCAGTTCAAGGAAATCAAAAGGAAGGATCTCGGGTTTCTTTTACGAGCGGCTGCCGTCGCTCAACGTGCTCGACGAGATGAACGTGCGCGCGGTGAAGATCGGATGGCTCTTCCTGACGGTCGGGCTGATCACCGGCGGCATCTGGGCTTCACAGCTCCCCTCGTCCGGCGATCCGAGCGCGTCGATGTCGATGGCCGATCCGAAAATCTTCGTCGCGGTGCTCTGCTGGGCGGTGTACTCGTTCGAGCTCTACGCGCAGCGCGCCATCGGATGGCGAGGCCGCCGCGCCGCGTGGCTCTCGGCGGTCGGGTTCGGCATCGTGCTGCTGAACTTCGTGCCGGTCAGCTACTTTTTCACGACGTCCCATAACTTCTAGCATGCAGCTGCTTCTGGTCGGCGTCAGCCATCGCACCGCACCGATCGAGCTTCGAGAGCGGCTCGACTTCTCGGCCCGTGGTGTCGATCGCGCGCTCACCGCGCTGTCCGGATCGGGCGTGCATCACGAAGCCACGATCGTCTCGACGTGCAATCGCGTCGAGCTGTACGTGGGATGCGACGATTCGGAAGCGGCGCGCTCGGCCATTCAGCAGTTTCTGTCGGAGTTTCACGGCATCCCCGGCGATCAGCTTGCGCCGCACCTCTACTCGAAGACCGGGCAGGAGGCCGTCGCGCATTTGTATCGCGTGGCGGCCGGTCTCGACTCGCTCGTCATGGGAGAGCCGCAGATACTCGGGCAGGTGAAGGAGGCGTTCGGCGTCGCCTCGCAAATGGGGTGCACAGGGCCGCTGCTCAACAAGCTGTTTCATTCGGCGTTTGCGACAGGCAAGCGCGTGCGTTCTGAGACCCCGCTTGCCGAAGGCGCGGTGTCTGTCAGCTATGCCGCCGTCGAGCTGGCGCGAAAAATCTTCGGCAACCTCAAGGGGCGCACGGTTCTCGTCGTTGGCGCGGGCGAGATGGGCAAGCTCACGGCCATCCACATGCAGTCGCAGGGCATCGGCCGCCTGATTATCACGAGCCGGACGGCGGCACATGCGACAGCGCTCGCGCAATCGATCGGCGGAAGCGCGATGCCGTGGGACGCGTTGAACACAACGCTCGTCGAGGCAGACATCCTGATCACGGCGACCGGCGCGAGCACACCGATTATCTCGCGCGCGCTCGTCTCGCAGACGATGAAGGCAAGGCGGCAGAGGCCGCTGTTCATCATCGACATTGCCGTGCCGAGAGACGTCGAGGGCAGCGCCGGCGATCTCGAGCAGGTGTTCCTGTACAACATCGACGACCTGCAGACGGTCGTGCAGGAGAATATTTCACGCCGCGGCAGCGTGGCATCCGACGCGGAAAAGATCATCACGCAGGAGGTGAACAGGTTCGTCGCCTGGCTCAACTCGCGCGGCGCCGTTCCGACGATCGTGGCGCTGCGGCAGCGGTTCGAATCCATCAGGCAGTCGGAGCTTCGGCGTCTCGAGCCGAAGATGGCCTCCCTGCCCCCCGAGGCGCGCGCCCGCGTGGACGAGATCACGCGGTTGATCATGGAGAAGCTGCTCATCAACCCGACCGAACAGCTGAAGGCCGCGTCCGACGCCGACACCGTCGCGGCGTACAGCGACGCGCTGACCAGGCTGTTCGGCCTCGCCGGCGATGAGCCGGCAGCCGGGGTCCCCAATGCGGCACCCGCGTTGGGGTGGCCAGACGACGATTTGACAACCGCCGGCGCGCGCACAACGAAGAAACCCGCACAGTGAAAACGCTTCGTCTAGGCAGCCGAGGAAGTCAGCTCGCGCTCTTTCAGGCCAGACTGGTGGCCGAGCGCATCCAATCGGCCGGCGGCCCGGCATGCGACATCGTCGTCATCAAAACGTCGGGCGACCGCCTGCAGGAAGCCCCGCTGTCAGAAATCGGCGGCAAGCGGCTATTCGTGAAGGAAATCGAGGACGCGCTTATCAGCCGCGACATCGACCTCGCCGTGCACAGCAGCAAGGACATGCCGGCAGTGCTACCCGACGGGCTCGAAGTGGGCGCGGTGCTCGAGCGCGAAGATCCCAGAGACGCGCTCGTGTTGCCGCATCGTCCAGAGTCGAGAGTCCAAAGTCCAGAGCCTGTGGTGGTGCGCATCGGAACCGGCAGTGTCCGGCGGATCGCGCAATTGCGTCAGCGGTTTCCCGCCGCCGAGTTCATGAACGTGCGCGGGAATCTCGATACGCGGCTCCGCAAGCTCGACTCCGGGGACTACGATCTTCTGGTGCTTGCCGCGGCTGGATTGCGCCGGCTCGGTTTTGGCGCGCGTATCTCGGTATCTTTGTCGATCGAGGAATGTGTGCCGGCGCCCGGGCAAGGCATCATCGCCATCGAGATCCGCGCCGATGACGCCGAGACCCGAGAGGCTGTCGCGCGTGTGAACAACGACGATGCCTCGCAGCGCGCTCGAGGCGGAGCGCGCGCTGGTGACGGCGCTCGGCGGCGGCTGCCAGATGCCCATTGGCGGCATCGCGGTCCCTTCAGGCGGGTATGACCTCGAGCTGCACGCCGTCGTGGCGTCACTCGACGGCACGCGCGTCATCCGCTATAAGAAGGTGGGTACTCGAACTGACGCGGAGGCGCTCGGCCGCGACGTGGCCGATGAGCTGTTGAAGCGAGGGGCGGCAGACGTTCTGAATGAAGCGCGGCAGAACGAATCCCAAAACCCCGATCCTGAATCACTGCGATTGACGTAAATGCGACCCATCGTCTATCTCATCGGCAGCGGCCCGGGCGACCCAGGGCTCATCAGCGCCCGCGGCGCCCGGTATCTCGCGGCCGCCGACGTCGTGCTCTACGACCATCTGGTGCACCCGCGGCTGCTGCGATATTCGCGGCAGGAAGCGGAAAAGATCGACGTCGGATCGGCGTCGCCGCAGGCGCTCGACCAGGAGGCGATCAACTACCTGCTGGTGGAAAAGGCGCGCGAGGGCAAGATCGTCGCACGGCTCAAATGGGGCGACCCGTTCCTGTTCGATCGCGGCGGTCAGGAAGCGCTGTTTCTGCACGAGCACGGCATCCCGTTCGAGGTTGTGCCGGGCATCCCGGCTGCGATCGGGACGACGAGCTATGCCGGAGTACCGCTCACGTATCCGGGCGGCGGCGACAGCGTGACGTTCGTGCGCGGGCACGAAGACGAAAGCAGCACGGCGCCAAACGTCGACTGGGCGAGCCTTGCGCGGCTCGGCGGCACTCTCGTGTGCTACGCGGGGCCGCGGCAGCTTCACGAGATCCTCAACGCGCTCGTCGCGAACGGTTTCGACCCGAACGAACCGGCGGCGATCATTTACGACGGCACGCTTCCGACGCAGCGTACGACCGACGGCACGCTGCAGGAGCTCGCCGAGATGAAAAACCTGCGCACGAAGCCGGCGATTCTCGTCGTCGGCCGCGTGGTCGGCCTGCGCCAGCACCTGCGATGGTTCGACGAGCGGCCGCTCTTCGGCAAGAGAATCGTCGTCACGCGGTCGCGCGAGCAGGCGGGCGAGCTCGTCGACATGCTCGAATCACTCGGCGCCGAGCCGGTCGAAGCGCCGATGATTCGCGTGGAAGCGCCCGATGACTACGGTCCCCTCGACAAGGCGGTCGCGGAAGCCGGCACATACGACTGGATTGTTTTCACGAGCGCGAACGGCGTCGAGTCCTTCATGCGGCGTCTTCTGGCGGGCAGCGGCGATATCCGGGATCTCAAAGGGGTCAAGCTCGTCGCGGTTGGTCCAGCGACGGCCGACCGCCTCGCGAGGCAGGGACTCAAGGTCGACCTCGAGCCCGCGGAGTCGCGCGCAGAGGCAATCGTGCAGGCGCTGCGAGAGCTGGGCGACGTCAAGGGGAAGCGCTTCCTTCTTCCGCGCGCCGACATCGCGCGGGAAGTGCTTCCCGACGAGCTGCGCAAGAGCGGCGCGGACGTGACTGAGGTCACGGCCTACAGAACGGTGCTCGCGGAAATCGAGCGCGAAGGCGATCCCGACATCTATCGCATGCTGCTCGAAAAGCGCATCGACGTCGTCACGTTCACGAGCGCGTCGACCGTGAAAAACTTCGTCCAGATTTTCGGCGCCGAGCAGGCCGCCGATCTGCTGAACGCCACGAAAGTCGCGTCGATCGGCCCGGTCACCGCCGAGGCCGCCGAGCAATACGGCATCAAGACCGCCATCATGCCGAAGCAATACACCGTGACGGCGCTGGTAGAGGCCATCGTGGAGCACTTTAGGTCCGCCTGACCGCGGACACGTAGGCGGCTTTAACCGGACCGTCGTAAACTACTCCCATGAATCCCGTAAAAACGGCGCACACGCTCGACCTCGTTCGCCGTGCCCGCCGGCTTCGACGAACCAGCGGCATACGCAGCTACGTGCGCGAGACGCGCCTGTCGGCCGAGCAGTTCCTGTATCCGCTCTTCGTCACTGGCGGCAGCGGCGTGCGGCGCGAAGTACCGTCGATGCCGGGCGTGTTTCAACTGTCGGTTGACGAAGCCGTCCGCGAGACAGAAGCCGCGCGCGCGGACGGCGTTCCCGGCGTGCTGCTGTTCGGTCTCCCTTCGAAAAAAGATGACGTTGGGCTCCGGCGCGTACGACTCGGATGCACCCGTGCAGAGCGCCGTGCGCGCGATCAAGCGCAGCTCTCCCGACACGGTTGTCGTCACCGACGTGTGCCTGTGCGAATACACGTCACACGGACATTGCGGCATCCTCGAAGGCCACGATGTGGCCAACGACGTGACGGTGGATCAACTCGTCCGCGCCGCCGTGTCGCACGCAACCGCTGGCGCCGACATCGTGGCGCCGTCGGACATGATGGATGGCCGCGTAGGCGCCATTCGAAAGGCGCTCGACGAGCGTGGCTTCGAAGGGGTCGCGATCATGTTGTACGCCGCGAAGTACTGCTCGGGATTTTACGGTCCGTTCCGCGACGCGGCCGATTCGGCTCCGCAGTTCGGCGACCGGCGCACACACCAGATGGATCCTGCCAACGCCGAAGAAGCGCTGCGCGAAGTCGAACAGGACATCGAGGAAGGCGCCGACATCGTCATGGTCAAGCCGGCAATGCCGTACCTGGATATCGTGCGCCGCGTGAAAGACACCTTCGGATATCCGACAGCTGCGTATCAGGTGAGCGGCGAGTACGCGATGATCAAAGCGGCCGCCGCGCGCGGGTGGCTGGACGAACCGCGCATCATGATGGAATCGCTCACGTCGATCGCCCGTGCAGGCGCGGACATCATCGTCACGTACTACGCTCGCGAGGCGGCACGCGCGCTTCGCACCGCCAACCTATAGTGGCGACGAAATCACACAAGCTCTTCGAACGCGCCCAGAAGATCATCCCCGGCGGCGTGGACAGTCCTGTTCGCGCCTTCAAAGCCGTCGGCGGTACTCCGCTGTTCATTCGAAGCGCATCGGGCTCTCGTATCACCGACGTCGATGGACGCTCGTACATCGACTATGTGATGTCGTGGGGACCGCTGATTCATGGACATGCGCCGGGAAGCCTCGTGAAGGCGCTCAACGCTGCGGCACGAAAGGGCACGAGCTTCGGCGCGCCGACCGAGCTCGAAGTGGAGCTCGGCGAGCTCGTGCGGAAGATGATGCCGTCGCTCGAGATGGTGCGCTTCGTCAGCTCCGGCACCGAAGCGACGATGAGCGCCGTGCGTGTGGCACGAGCGCACACGCGGCGCGAGAAAATCATCAAGTTCGAGGGCTGTTATCACGGGCATGGCGATCAGTTTCTCGTGCAGGCCGGGTCGGGCCTGACGACGCTCGGCGTACCGACCAGTCCTGGCGTCACGCGTGCCTCGGCAGCCGACACGCTGCTTGCCACGTATAACGACGTGGCGTCGGTCGAGCGGCTCTGTGAATCGTTCCCCGATCAGATCGCCGCGCTGATCGTCGAGCCGATCGCCGGGAATATGGGGATGGTCCTGCCGGAGCCGAGATTTCTCCAGGGGCTACGCGACGTGTGCACACGCTACCGCATCCTCCTGATCTTCGACGAAGTGATAACCGGATTCCGCATCGGACCCGGCGGCGCGCAAGGCTGGAGCGACGTCGTTCCCGATCTGACATGCCTCGGCAAGATCATCGGTGGCGGGTTACCGGTGGGCGCGTACGGCGGACGCGAAGATCTGATGCGGCTTGTCGCACCCGTTGGTCCGGTCTATCAGGCCGGCACACTCTCGGGCAACCCGTTGGCAATGACCGCGGGCCTGTGGAGCTTGAAGCGTCTCTCGAAAGGTCTCTACAAACAGCTCACCGGGCTCGGCGCACAGCTCGCCGAGGGTCTCGCGGACTCCGCGCGTCAGACGGGAGTTGCCCTGCAAGTGAATGGCATCGGTTCGGCGCTGACACCGTTTTTCACATCCGCGCCTGTCAGAAATTATCAGACGGCACTGCGTGCTGACGCTGCGAAGTACGGCGTCTTCTTCAAGGGGATGATTGCGCGCGGCGTCTATCCGCCGCCGTCCCAGTTCGAAGCGTGGTTCCTGTCTGGCGCGCACACGGCGCGCGACGTCGACAAGACCGTCAAGGCCGCGCGCGAAGCCATGAAGGCCGTCGCCCGCTACTGACTCCCTGCATTGTCAGATGGGCAGATTGATAGATTGGCAGATTGTTGTCAGATTGATGAATGAGGATTCGCGCGCTCCATAACGTCCGTAGAAAAACAGCGTCTCAGGAGTGGTAATTCAGGTGCGCCGGCGAAGAGAGCACTTCAATAATTCGTTCAACGCATTGTCGTAGTCGTAAACGAAACCGAGAGCGGATTCAAGCCAGACATCGAAATTGGCCGGATCATCAGCAGTCAACTAACCAATTCCCGCGCTTCGAAAATCATGCGCCGTCCTTTACTTGCTGAGAAGCAACTCTCGTTTCGCGTTGGTAGAAATTGCCGGATTGGAAGAAGTCTGGAGGTAATGTTCGCGTAGAGATGGCCCGCGATCTCCACGCGCCCCACGCGACCCACGTCAGCCTACTGAGCCACATCCAGCGGCGCGTCGAGCCTCACGCGCAGCACGGTGCCAGGCGCGAGATCGACTTCGTTCCCCTCGGTCGCAGCCACCGTCCCGCCGCCACCGATCAGAATCCCTGTCAGCGCGCCGCGAGTACCGCCGAGAATAGCGCCGATGATCGCGCCCACGCCTGCGCCGGCGACCACTCGGCCCGTGTCGGCCTCGCCCTGCAATGCCTGCAAGACCGTCGCGCGAATTGAATACGTCCTGCCGTCGATCGAGAACCGATCGAACACGAGCGTGAGCTCGCCTTTCCGATTCATGCCGCGGCTGGCCGGCGTCACCGAGCTGACGACGCCACGCATCACCGAGCCCGCCGGTACAAGCACGCGGCCGTTTCGCTCGTACGGCACGATCGTCGTCGTGTCGAAACGGTCTTCCGCGCGCGCCGTGCCCGAATTCAAACGCGACTGCAGCCGGACATCGAACTCGGTGCCGACTGGTATTTCTGTCGCGCTGAGCCTTTCGTCGACCACGGGCCTCCGCGAAGTTGGAGACGACGCGGGTGCAGGCTCGCCGCGAGCCTGGGTGCGGAGCTGATCGATGCGATCGCGCAGGTCGGAGTACTCGGCGCGCGTCGCACCCGACTTGCGCATCTTCACCTTGAGATAAATCACCTCGTCACGCAGATCGTCGAGCTCGCGCTCGAGGCCTTCCGCAAGCCGCGCATCCCGCTGCCGCAATCTCGTGACGTCCGCAGCCGCGTCGAACACGTTGTCCTGAAGCCGCTGAATGTCGGCCGCCGTCAACTGCGCCTGAGCCAGTGCCGGTATCGGGGAGATAAGGAATAGAGCTGCCGCGATGATCCATGCCTTCATGAGCGTGTCTCCTTCTGGCGTCACGTCCGGCTGAAGCCGGACACTACCGAGGACGCAGTACCGCAATTCGGGCGAGAAAAAACGGCGTCAGGGCCTGGCTTGCACTAATTGCGCCAGGGCATGAGGCGCTCGAACAGGGGAATTCGCGTGAGGTCGTTGTAAATCACCGTTACCATCAGCATCAGCAGCACCGCGAAGCCCGCGAGGAGCATCTTCTCTTTCACTTTGAGACTGAAGTCGCGGCGTGCGAGCCCTTCGAGCGCCATGATGAAGATGTGGCCGCCGTCGAGAACCGGAATCGGCAGAAGGTTGAGCAAGCCGAGATTGAGGCTGATCGACGCCATCAGCGCGAACAGCGGTGCCCAACCCTGCTCCGCCGACTCACCCGACAGCTGCGCGATTGCGAGCGGGCCCATCAGCTGGCGCGTCGAAGTCTCGCGCGTGATCAGCTGGCCGATGGTCATGAAGATGAGGCGTGCCGAATCGTAGTTGCGCTTGATGCTCATGCCGATGCGCGTCGATCGGCCCCGGGTTGATGCGCGTGACTTCTTCGCCGATGCTGATGCCGATGCAGCCTTCTCCCTGCGGAAGTGATGGGCACCGTCCGGTGTTGGCTTCAGGAGTGACGATCACATCTATTGGCGAGCCGTTTCGCATGACGGCCATCGTTACCGGCGTGTTCGCCTTCTTCGACACTGCCGCGATCAACTGCTCGCGCATCGTAATCGTGACGCCGTCGACTCGATGAATGACGTCTCCGACCTTCAGCCCCGCTTTTTCAGCGGGAGCGCCTGGCATCAGCACGGCGACATTCGGATGCGTATCGGGCAGCACTCCGATGTCGCCGATTTCAAACCGGGTCTGCGGCGCAGGCGTCGCCCTGACGGTGAATTGCTTCCCATCGCGCAGGACTCCGAATTCGATCTCCCTGCCTGCCCGCGTGCCGACGGCAATGAAAAACTGCTCCCACGTATCGACGTCGCGGCCGGCAACCGTCAAGATGCGATCGCCGCGCTGAATGCCCGCGCGCGCCGCCGGGGAATCTGGTGTCACCTGTCCGACAACCGGCGGCTTCGACTGGAAGACCGGAATCTCTGCGCCATTCATGAGCACACCAGCGGTGACCACAACGGCGAGGATGAGGTTCATCAACGGTCCCATGATGAGAATCTGGAACCGCTCCCACTTGCTCTTCGACAGGAATTCGTCGTCCCGTCCCGAGCGCGGGTCGTCGGGATTTTCGCCCGCCATCTTGACGTAGCCACCGAGCGGGATCGCGCTGACCACGTATTCGGTATCGCCCCGCGTAAAGCCGACGAGGCGCGGTCCGAAGCCGAGAGAGAACTTCAGCACCCGGACGCCGACACGTCGAGCCATGACGAAATGGCCAAGCTCGTGGACGAATATCAGGACGCCGAGAACGAAGAGAAACGCTAACAGTGTGGTCAAAAAGGGAACCTCAGACCTTCAATTCTAACCCCCGGGCCACGTTCTGGGAATAGCGGCGGGCCCAGCGGTCGATCTCGCGCACCGCCTCGAGCGTAATTCGCGAGCATAGTCGAGTGCGCGTCCATCGTTTGCTCGATAACGCGAGGAATGGAAACAAAGGAGATTTTCTCGTCCAAGTAAGACGCCACGGCCACCTCGTTGGCCGCATTCAAGACAACCGCGTGGCTCGGGCCCGATGCCAGGGCACGATATGCCAGCCTCAGGCACGGGAACCGATCCAGATCGGGCTTGTGAAAATCGAGCCGGCCGGCCGCGGTGAGGTCGAGCCGAGCGACCGGCGCCTCCCATCGATCGGGATACGAGCACGCGTACTGGATTGGCAGCTTCATGTCGGCGCCTCCAAGCTGCGCGATGATGGATCCGTCGGTCAATTCCACCATCGAGTGCACGATCGACTGCGGATGAATGACGACGTCGATGCGATCGCCTGGCAAGTCGAATAGCCAGTGCGCTTCGATCACTTCGAGCCCCTTGTTCATCAGCGTCGCGGAGTCGATCGTGATCTTCCGGCCCATCTGCCATGTCGGATGGCGCAATGCGTCTTCGGGTGTGACGTTCTCCAACGCCGAGGCCGACATCTCGCGAAACGGGCCGCCCGACGCGGTGAGGATGATGCGCCGCACTTCTTCGAGCCGGCGGCCGTGCAGGCATTGATGGATGGCGTTGTGCTCGCTGTCGACCGGAAGGATGGCGACGCCGCGTGCACGTGCGGCTGCGGTGACGAGGGCGCCGGCCATCACGAGCACTTCCTTGTTCGCGAGCGCGATGGTCTTCCCCGCTTCGATCGCGGCAAGCACCGCCTCGAGCGCGTCGGTGCCGGACGACGCGCAGATGACGATATCGACGTCGGGATGGGTCGCGACGGCGATCAGCCCTTCGCTGCCTGTCTCCGAAGCGAGGGCGGTGATCGTCGCGCCGAACGCCTCGGCCTGTTCGCGCAGGCGCTCGCCGTTCGATCCGGCCGCGAGACCGACCACCTTCAGCTTGTCCGGATGCGCGCGGACTACGTCGAGCGTGCTCCGCCCGATCGATCCCGTCGAGCCGAGAATGGCTAACTTTTTCATGCGTCGTGCCGGTTCATACGTAGTGCCGGCCTTCAGGCCGGCCTAGAAGCTGTACCTCACAAAGACGTAATACACAGGCGCAGCAAAGAGAAGCGCGTCGATACGATCGAGAACGCCGCCGTGCCCGGGAATTATCGCAGACGCGTCTTTCATGTCGACGCTGCGCTTGAGCAGCGACTCGAACAGATCGCCGACGATACCCACCGCGGCGACCGCGAGCCCGAGAACGATGCGCGCGGGCAGTCCCATCTGGGGAAGCCACCAGTGGCCGATCACGGCGAGGCTGAGCGCGGCTCCAACGAAGCCGCCGACCGCCCCTTCGATCGTTTTCTTCGGGCTCACGACCGGCGCCAGCAAATGGCGTCCGAACGTGCGGCCGCTGTAGTACTGGAGTGAGTCGCTGATGGCCACGGTGACAATCAGCAGCAGCGCCGTTTCCCTGCCGAGCGACCAACGTGTGGCCGCGAGCAGCCCGAGCGGCAGTCCAATGTACAGCGGCGCAAAAACCGCGATCGCCGCCGACTGCAAGGCGCCGCCGCCCGGGATCGCTTTCGTCGCGGTCGACAACGCGAGCGCCGACAGTCCAAGCGTGGCACCGGCCAGCGCCACGTCGATGGGCATCCCGGGAATGGCGACGGCGACGCAGACGATCGCGACAGCGATGCCGCCGGCGGGCGGCGACACGTGCGCGCCAGCTCGCGCGGCGATGTCGAGGTATTCGCGGAACGCCAGCAGCGCTACCAGCACCGCGATTCCGAGGAGGTAAATCGGCTGCAGAAACCAGAGCGCTGCGACGACGGCAATGAACAGGTACTGCGCCGCTAATGAGTCTGGCCAAGGGTCAGCGTGACAGGGCCGGTGTGGGCTTGATGCCACCGTAGCGGCGATCTCTTTTTTGATACGCGAGCACGGCTTCGAGCAGGTGGTGGCGGCGGAAATCTGGCCAGAGCGTGTCGGTGACCCAGATTTCGGCGTACGCGATCTGCCACAGCAGGAAGTTGCTGACGCGCATTTCGCCGCTCGTGCGAATCAGCAGATCTGGATCCGGCTGGCCGGCGGTGTAGAGGAATTCGGCGAACTTCCGCTCGTCGAGATCTTCAGCGCGTACGCCCGCCTGAATTGCGCGGCGCGCCGCGTCGACGATCTCTGCGCGGCCACCGTAGTTGAGCGCGATGTTGAAGAGCATACCGGTGTTGCGGGCGGTCGCTGCCTGGCCGGCCTCGAGCTCCTGGCAGCACGTCTTCCGACAGCTCGTCGGTGCGTCCGATTACACGGAAGCGGATGTTGTTGCGGTTGATCGCGTCGAGCTCGAGACGCAGGTACCGCTTCAGCAGCGTCATCAACGCCGTCACTTCGGTAACGGGGCGCTTCCAGTTCTCGACCGAAAATGCGTAGAGCGTGAGCGCGCCGATTCCGAGACGGGCCGACGTCTCCACCGCGTCGCGCACCGACTCGATGCCGGCGCGATGCCCTTCGACGCGCGGCAAGTGGCGCTGCGCGGCCCAACGGCCGTTGCCGTCCATGATGATCGCGATATGTGAGGGGAGCGCGTCGAAATTCACCTCGCGGGCGAGGCTTTCGTCTGGAGATCCTCTCGGAATGATTTCGAGCAGCTGTTCGAGAGACATGTCCATCAAAAGGATACCGGAGCGGCCGCATCGTAATCAACGCGAACGAGATACAGCCCTGTGGGAGGCGCCGTCGGGCCGGCCGCGGCGCGGTCTCTGGAATCGAGCAAATCCCGCAGCGATGCGGGTGTCCGCCGCCCATCTCCGACCTCGACGAGCGTGCCGACGATGGCGCGCACCATGTACTTGAGGAATCCGGTGCCCGCAATCTCGTAAATCAGGAGGCGGCCGCCGCCCGGCAGCAGCTCTTCGGTCCAGGCGGAGCGGGTCATCGTGCGAGTGGAGGTTCTTTCTTTCGTGGCCGCCGTCCGCTCGTTCCGGCTCGGCGCTGCCTGAAACGAGGCGAACTCGTGCTCGCCCAGCAGCTCCCGCGCCGCCTCGTTCATCGCGGTCAGATCGAGGTCGCGCGAGATGTGCCAGGCGAACCGGCGCTGAAACGGGCTCATCACGCGAGTGTTGCTGATGCGGTATCGATACATCTTCGAGCGCGCGGAAAAGCGCGCGTTGAACCCGGGCGCCGCCACTTCGGCCAGCAGCACGCGCACATCTTCTGGCAGCATCGCATTGAGCGCACGGAAGAGGTCGCGCTCGGCGATATCGCTCGACAGCTTGAAGCTCGCGACCTGCCCGAGCGCGTGCACGCCCGCATCGGTGCGGCCCGCTCCAGCCACCGTGACGTGCTTCCCCTCGATGGCCTCCAGCGCGACCTCGAGCTCGGCCTGCACCGACCGCGCGTTCGCCTGCCGCTGAAAGCCGGAAAAATCAGTGCCGTCGTAGGAGAGCGTGACCTTGAAAGTGCGCATCAGGGTTCCGGTTCCAGTTCCAGTTCTGGTTCCGGTTCGGGTTCTGAGTTCGGGTTCTAAGTTAAGCCGCGCTCGGAGACTGTGGCGCTACCTCGAACCGAGGAACTCGGAACCGAGAACCAGGAACCGCTATTGCGGTCTCGACCCGGGTTTCACTACCGGAATGCCCTGAGCGCAGAGCGGGCATTGCTCAGGCTCGTAAACCGGCACGGCCAGCCGCACCAACGCATACGACGGCACGCCGAAATCGATCGTCCCACCGCTGCGGTCCACGATAGCCGCCGCACCCACGACAGCGGCGCCGGCCTGCCGCGCAACCTCCATCGTCTCGCGCGTCGACTTGCCCGTCGTAAACACATCCTCGACCACGAGCACGCGATCGCTCGGCGCGAGGGTGAATCCGCGGCGCAACGTCAGCGCGGTTCCGCCCGCGCGCTCGGCGAAGATCGCACGCACGCCCAGCGCGCGCGCCACTTCGTGGCCGATGATGAGGCCGCCGAGCGCCGGCGACAACACAACCGTCGCCCGAAAACTCTCTACGTACGCGGCAATGCCCGCTCCCAGCGACGCTGCGTCCGCCGGATGCTGCAGCACGAGCGCAGACTGCATGTAGCCGGGGCTGTGCAGCCCCGAGGACAACCGGAAGTGTCCCTCGAGATAGGCGCCGGTCCGGCGATACAACTCCAACGCTTCGTTTTGTTCCATATCGACGGCGTAGTATACGATGCCGCTACGTGCCATCCGTTTCCGCCATCGTCATCACGAAGAACGAAGCCGACGCGATCGCCGATGCGCTGACGTCCCTTTCCTGGGCCGACGAGATCATCGTCGTCGATGCGGAGAGCACGGACGACACCGCCGCGATCGCGCGCAGGTTTACCGATCGCGTCTACGTGCGCGCCTGGAACGGGTACGTCGATCAGAAGAATTACGCCGCCAGCCTGGCGGCGCACGACTGGATTTTCTCGCTCGATGCCGACGAGCGGGTGCCGGAAGATCTCAGCAGCGAGATCCGCGCGCTGCTCCAATCCGAGCCGGCTGCGCAGCGGGTATCGGATGCCGCGCGTATCGTTCTATCTTGGGCGATGGATGCGCACGACCGACATGTATCCCGACTATCAGCTGCGGCTCTACGACCGCCGCCACGCGCGCTGGGACGGGATGCACGTGCACGAATCGGT
Organism: Vicinamibacterales bacterium; assembly: GCA_963787755.1. Lineage (GTDB taxonomy): Bacteria > Acidobacteriota > Vicinamibacteria > Vicinamibacterales > JAMQPK01 > JAMQPK01. Next base: position 177,395 of record CAWBEG010000004.1, on the reverse strand, counting down.
CAAGGTGGAGACGGGACAGGTCGGATATCTCAAGAGCGAGCTGCAGCACTACCCATACAAGGATCTGTCCGAGCATTTGATCCGCATGGATCGGTACACCACGCTCGCGGCGCAGCAGATGTTCGAGAAAGGCAAGCGCGCCACGCGGCTCGAGCTGCTGTTCCATCCGCCCATCGCATTCGCGCGCAACTACATTCTCAAAGGCGGTTTCCGGGACGGGAAGCCCGGGCTCATCATCTCGCTCGTGAACTCCTATTACGTGATGCTGAAGTTCGCCAAGCTCTGGGAGCTTCAGCGGGATTGAGATGTTTTCAATTCACGTGGATACAGCGAGGACCTGGCGAGGCGGACAGCGCCAGGTGCTGCTCACCGTGCTCGGCCTGCGCGAGCGGGGACACCGGACCGTGCTCGTCGCGCATCCCGAAGGCGAGCTGGCGGGACGCGCGTCGGAAGGGCACGATCTCATTCGGCTCGCGCCGCGCGCCGAAGTCGATCTTCACGCCGGCTGGAAGCTGTCGCGCATCATCAAGGACCTGAGGCCCGACATCGTGCATGCGCACGATCCGCACGCCGTCGCGCTGGCGTCGCTCGCGCTGTCGTTCATGACGAGCGGGAAATGTCCCGGTCTCATCGCGTCGCGCCGCGTCGCGTTCCACCTGAAAGGGCACGCGTTCTCGCGCTGGAAGTATCACCAGGTCGATTGCTTCATCGCCGCGTCGAATGCCATCCGCGAGATGCTCATCGGCGACGGCATCGACGCCGAGCGCGTCGTCACCGTTTACGAGGGATCGATCTCCATCGCGTGCAGGTCGAACCGCCGGTTAACATTCATGCGGAATTCTGGCTGCCGACGCACGCGCCCATCGTCGGGGCGGTTGCGGCGCTGACGCAGGAGAAGGGTCACAAATACCTCATCGACGCCGCAGCGCTGGTCGTGCGTGACGTACCTGACGCGCGGTTCGTCATCCTCGGCGAAGGCGACTTGCGGCCGGCGCTCGAACGGCAAATCAAAGAGCTGCATCTCGAGAAGCACGTCGTCCTTCCCGGATTCCGCGCCGACATTCTGTCGTTCATCAGGAGCTTCGATGTGTTCGTCATGAGCTCGCTCTTCGAGGGGCTCGGCACATCGCTTCTCGACGCGATGGCTCTTTCGAAGCCGACCGTCGCGAGCGACACTGGCGGCATTCCCGAGGTGGTGTCGCACGGCGAGACAGGATTGCTGGTTCCGCCGCGCGATCCGCGCGAGCTTGCGTCGGCGATAGGAAAACTACTGAAGGATCCGGAGCGTCGCGAGCGGATGGGACGCGCCGGACTCGAACGTGTGAAGCGTCTGTTCAGCGCCGACCAGATGGTCGAGAAGACGCTGGGTGTATACCGAAATCTGAAATCCGGAAACTACAATCTGAAATCTGAGCTGAGATCCTAGATTCTAGATTCTAGATTCTAGATTCCGTTTACCCCCTGGTTGACACAATCCCCGCAGCGGGCACGCCGAATCCCCCTGCGCGCGGTTGAATCCGCACTGATCCGCCATGCCGAGGTGGCACAGCGAGAAGTCGTACTTCACCGGATCGGCCGGATCCAGTTTGCGAAGGGACGCTGTGATATCGGCGGCCATCTTCCATCCCGGGCTCGTATAGCGCGTCAATCGCAGGCACCGCCCAACGCGAATGACGTGCGTGTCGAGCGGCACGATGAGCTTGGCGGCGGGAACGCCTTTCCAGATGCCAAAATCCATCGCGTCGCTGCGGATCATCCAGCGCAGAAACAGATTCAGCCGCTTGCATGCGCCGCCACACGACGGGCGCGAGAAGAAGTACGCCACGCCCGGACGGGGCTTCCGGTTGCCGTACGCCGGGCGGAGGTCGGTCTGCATCGCTCTCGTGGAAAACGATTCGAGCGCCGCGGACAGATCGGCCGCCCGCGGATCGTAACCCTCGAGAAAGAACGCCTCGATCGATCCTATCTGCAGCATGCGCTGCAGAATGATGACGAGCGCCGTGAGATCGTCTCCCTTCGTCCACCGGTGAACGATCGGCTTCAGATCGCGCGCCTGCCGCCGAGGATCGAACGCTCGCACGTACGCCGCCGGTGAGCGCCCCATCACCGCAAACAGGCGCTCGATCGACTGCAGCACGCTCGCAACACGCCCGAACGCAAGCGCAGCGGCGCAGAATCCCGCGACCTCGCGGTCGGCGGGATCTGGCAAAACGGCGAACGAGCTGAATAGGATCTGTTGCCGAATCGACGCAGTTGAATGACGTGTAGAGCTCGTCGAGGCGGCGCTTGAGGGTCGCGTGGGACACGATTACTGAAAGCGAATTGCGCCGTCTGCCAGGTCGTTCACATACACCGTCCTGCCACCAACAATTGTCGCCGCCACGCCGCCCTTGAACTGCCATCCGGCAGAACGGCGTGTTCCGCGCCTTCGAGCGGAACTTCGAGGGATCGATGGTGACCGCCAGATCCGGCGCCAGCACCGTAATGTCGGCGAGCGCGCCTTCGCTGAGCGTTCCCGCGGGAACGTTGAGCAGGCGTGCGGGATTTGTCGACAGCAGCTCCACGAGCCGCGGCAATCGAATGAGGCCCGGGTGAATCAGCCGATCGAAACAGATCGACACGCATGTCTCGAGCCCGACGATGCCGAAGGGAGCGAGGTCGAACTCCATCTTCTTTTCGTCGTAGTGATGCGGCGCGTGATCGGTCGCGATGGCATCGACGCTGCCGTCGACGATGCCCGCGAGCATCTCGTCGCGGTCGGCCGTGCCTCGCAGCGGCGGGTTCATCTTCATGTTCGTGTCGTAGCTCACCGGCGTCGCCAGCGATTCGTCGGTCAGCGTGAAGTGATGCGGCGCCACCTCGCACGAGACGCGCGCGCCGTGCTGCTTCCCTTCGCGGACCGCGCGCAGCGATGTGGCCGCGCTCATGTGACAGATGTGCACCGCCGCGCCCGTCATTTCGGCCAGCGCGACATCGCGCTGCACCATGATCGACTCGGCCACCCCGGGTATACCGCGCAGGCCGAGTGTGGACGCGTGATATCCCTCGTGCGCCACGCCTTCACCCTTCAGCGACGGATCTTCGCAGTGTTCGAGCACCGGCATGTTGAACATGCCCGCATACTCCAGCGCGCGCCGCATCAACAACGCCGTCTTCACCGGCCGTCCATCATCGGAAATGCCGACGCAGCCGGCCGCGCGCAGCTCCGCGATGTCGGCGAGCTGATCGCCGTTCGAGCCCTTCGAGACGGCGCCGATCGGGTACACGCGTGCGAGGCCGGCCTGCGCCGCTTTCTGCAGGATGTACTCCGTGACGCCGGCGTTGTCGTTGATCGGCGACGTGTTCGGCATGCACGCAACCGCGGTAAAGCCCCCCGCAACCGCCGACGCCGTGCCGGTCGCGACGGTTTCCTTGTGTTCCTGCCCCGGCTCGCGGAGGTGGACGTGCATGTCGAACAACCCAGGCGTCACGACGAAGCCAGCCGGCACCTCGATGACCGTCGCGCCATCGACCGTGAAGATCCTTTCCAACGCGCGCGATCCGATCGCCGTCGATGAGGATGTCGAAGATCCCGTCGCGTCCGTTCGCCGGGTCGACGACCCGCCCGCCCTTAAGCAGCCGTTTCATGTTCCGCTCCACCCGCCAGTAGATACAACACCGCCATGCGTACTGCCACGCCGTTGGCGACCTGTTCGAGAATCACCGAGTACGGGCCGTCGGCGACATCCGAGTCGATCTCGACGCCGCGATTCATCGGGCCCGGGTGCATGATGATCGCGTCGTGCTTCGCGCGCCGCATCCGGTCGCGCGTCATGCCGAACACCGTGAAATATTCGCGCAGCGAGGGGAAGAATGCGCCCTGCATCCGCTCGAGCTGCACCCGCAGCAGCATGACCACGTCGGCGCCTTCGACCGCTTCGTCCACCGACGTGGTGCACCGTACGCCTTCGCGCTCGATGCCCGGCGGCATCAACGTCGGCGGTCCGCTCACCCATACGTCGGCCCCGAGCTTCGTGAGGAGCTGCACGTTCGATCGCAGCACGCGGCTGTGCAGCAGGTCGCCGACGATGGCGACCTTCAGCCCTTTGATGCGCTTCTTGTGCTCGCGGATGGTGAACGCGTCGAGCAGCGCCTGCGTGGGGTGCTCGTGCATGCCGTCGCCGGCGTTGATGATGCCGGCGCGGCAGATGCGCGACAACAGGTGGCACGCGCCCGAGTACGCGTGACGCAGCACGATCATGTCCGGCGCCATCGCTTCGAGGTTGAGCGCGGTGTCGACCAGCGTCTCCCCTTTGACGAGACTCGACGTCTGCGCCGCGATATTCAACGTGTCTGCGCTGAGCCGCTTCTCGGCAATCTCGAACGACGTGCGGGTACGCGTGCTCGCCTCGAAGAACAGGTTCACAACTGTCTTGCCGCGAAGAGCGGGCACTTTCTTGATCGGCCGATCTCCGATCTCGCGCATCGCTTCGGCCGTGTCGAGGATGAGGAGAATCTCGTCCGGCGTCAGATCCGAGATGCCGAGCAGATCCTTGTGGCGCAATTTCGAAATCGTGGCGGCCTGCTGAGTCGTCATACGCTCGTCCTCATGGCGCCTGGCTGACCGACACTTCGTCGGCACCGTCGGTTTCCGTCAGACGCACGGTGACTATTTCCTTGAGCGACGTCGGCACGTTCTTGCCGACATAGTCGGCCTTGATCGGCAGCTCGCGATGCCCGCGATCGACCAGCACGATCAGCTGGATTTCCTTCGGACGGCCGAAGTCGATCAGCGCGTCGAGCGCGGCGCGAATCGTCCGCCCCGTATAGAGCACGTCATCGACGAGCAGAATCTTCTGGTCGTCAATCGAGAACGGGATTTCCGTACGCCGCACCAGAGGCTGAGGCCCGACGGTATGTCTCATCACGTCGTCGCGGTACAGGGTGATGTCGAGGGCGCCGGTCCGCAGCGGCTCTTTCGTGATCTGCTCGAGCACCTTGGCGAGCCGCCTGGCGAGCACGTCGCCGCGCGTGCGGATGCCGACCAGCGCGAGGTGCTCAGTGCTGCGATTCCGCTCGAGGATTTCGTGCGCAATGCGCGTGAGCGTGCGGCCCATGCGATCGGCGTCCATGATGATCGGCATCAGGAACCCGCCTTCGCTCGCCTGAAGTCGCACGAGCTTTGGCGCGGCAAGCCACGCATCGGCAGACTGCTGTGTGGGGATTTCGCGAGGAAGGCGCTCGGCGTTTTCATGGCTCTTGTCGGCCTCGCAGGGCCGCTCTTAAAGAGATGCTGAGAGTATAGCGTATCTAGAGATCTACGAGATCTAGGGATCTTTAGATCTCGCCGTCGCCTGCATGAGTGGTCCGGCAAAACTGTAAAGGTCGCGCGCTGGGATGAGGTAGCTCATTGGCGCTGGCCGACGCGAGCCGCCGCGATTGCCGCTGCTCTCCAGATAGCCATCGACGATGTGCGCGAAAAACCGGTCTGGCCAACGTTGCGTGCGCACCGTCGCCCGCAGTATTCACTTCTTCCACATCGCGCCAGACGACTCGCGCCGTCCTGTCTTCACACGGGACCTTATAACGGGAGATCCTCTTGTCCGGAAAATCCACCACGTGCTCGACATGATGCAGAAAGGTCACCTCGTCGTGATCGCTGCCGAGCAGCAGAATGCGTTCCGCCGAGCTTCCGAAATCCGTCGAGCGGTGAACCGGCCCCATAAGGCGAAATTCCACGGATGCTCTGCCAGGAGATCCGCTGCGTGTGCGCCGGCGGCAGCGAAGCGCGCGACGTGGTTATTGACGAGGGTACCCGGAAATGTTCGAAAGAACTCGACGAGAATGCCATGCGACCGCGCCGATCGCGTTGTGATCGGATCGAACGGAGGGTGCTTTTCGAGTACTTCCCGCTCTTGTTCGGCCGTCAGAACTCCACGGCCGACGTCGTCGTAGTAACTCGGGCACCCCACGTACATCATCACGGTGCCGCTCGAACCGAGGGCATCTCTCAGGGCGAGATGTATCTGATCGGGGCCACCCGCAACCTCGCCGACGCTCCGCACGGACGCGTGAAGCATCACAACGTCGCCTTCGGTAACGCCGAGCGCCCGGAAGTCGCGCGCGAGTTCAGCTCTCGACCACATCGGTGTCTGCTCTTTGCTCTCTGCTCTCTGCTCTTGCTCTCTGCCTCATCTATCGTAAAAGGGGATGAACGTGATCGGTCGCTGTTCGGTGAAGCTGCGCGTGAAGATGTCGGTGCGCGCGAAGCCATCGAGATCGCGCGCAATCGGAAGGCCGAAGTAATAGAGAACCGTCGGAGCGATGTCGACGACTGACGCGCGCTGAAGATTGCCCTTGGCGACCTGACGCCCGTACGCGATCACGAAACCATCGGGCGCGCGCTCGTGGCTGCCGCTCAGATCGGGATCGCCCACAACGCGTTCGAGCACGCGCTTGCCAAGGCTCAGCGGCTCCATGCCGAAACCCGACACGACGAGCAGCAGATCGTCAGGGCCAACGCGTCGCCATCGCACGCCCGACGATGCCGTCGAGATAGGTGTAGTACTGCTCGAGGACGCGGCCGTGCCGGAGCCGTTCTTCGTCGGAGACATCGCCGAACGCGCGCGGCAGCGCATAGCGCAAATAGTAATGGCCGACGGCGTCGATGCCGGGATATCGGACGGCAGTGAACTGCACCGGCCGCATCTCGCCGAACGACGCTGCGATTTGTTCGACGGCCACGTCGGCGGCGAGCGCGTTCGCCGGGGTTACGTGTCCTTCCCGCGGCTCTGCGCCGGATGCCGGCTGCGCCGCAAACACGATCGAGGCGGGCCCGGGCGCGGCGTTCTGACGCGCGAGCCGCGCTTCCTCTACGGCGCCCGGCGGATACGCGAGCGGCGGCTCTCCCATCGACGCCACCACCGATGCCGGGTCACGATGGAAAAACTCGTCGCTGATGAGGTAGCCGTTGACGCCATGCGCGGGGTACGTCAGCGGCCAGTCGATGACACCCGCGGTGATGCCGTAACCGCTCAATAACTCCCAAAGCGGCCGCGCGCGCACGGCGTCTGATGCCCGCCCTGTCTCTTCTATCAATCCCAAACGCACGAGCGCCTGCGCAAAACAGAAGTCGGGAAGCAGATCGAGCGGCTGATCCGATCCTGGCACGACGTAGCGTCCGGCCGAATAGACGCTGGTCTTGTACGGGAGCTTCCCAGTGGCGACGGCGGTCCACACGGGCGCCGGCTGTGTCGGACGCAGCGTCGCCAGGTGCATCACCGCACCGCTGTCGAGCAGACGGCCGAAGTTCGGAAACCGGCCGCCGGCCGCATTCGGCGCAATGAAATCGAGAGACGCGCCGTCGAGCAGAATCATCTGTACGCGCGCGCTCGACTGAGCCGGAGCAAGCTGCGCCGCGACGGGCGTTCGCGGCGGCGGCGTGGGGTCACCCGCGCCGCGAAGATACAACGGTCCGGCAAGCGACACGACGAGCACCGAGTCCAAACACTGTTGCGGCGATCCCACGGCCGCTGATGCAGGCGAGACTGCAGTGTCGCGAAGCCCATGCAAACGGCCGCGCACAGCGAGACGACGATCGCGCCATCGGTCATGCGCGCCGCCGCGTCCGGGCCCAGCACCGATCGAAATCCGTCAAGGTTCAGCCACGTGACGATGGCGCTCATCACCACGGCAATCGTGCCGAACGCGCCGAGCATGCGAAGACTGATCCACCCTGGCGAACGAATCTCGACGGCGAGCAGCTGGCGCAGCACGATGAGGCCGTAGAAGAACGCCGCCGCGTGTACGCCGTAGAACGCCGCCCACGTCAGCATGAGGCGCGCCACGGCCATCGAATCGAGCCGAACCATCGGGTTCAACTGCAGTACGAGCAATGCGACGTACGCACCCACTAACGCGCCCGCGATCAGCGAATTGGTGAGCATCCGCAGGTATTGCATCGGCAGACATGATCGCACCTGCACCTATCGCACCCGTTGCACCCATCGCACCCGTCGTATACTTTCCACGTGCCCCTGGACGTCGTCGCCGAAGTCATCTCGAACGTCCATCTCTCTTCCGATTACAACGTGCTCGGACTCGCCGCTCCCGAGATCGCACAGCGGGCCCTGCCCGGACAGTTCGTGATGGTGAAAACCGGCAATGGTCTCGAACCGCTGCTTCGCCGGCCGTTCTCGGTATTCGAACTGCTCGAAGAGCGCGGCACGATCGTCGGCCTCTCGCTGCTCAGCAAGCGCATCGGGCCGTCGACGACGCTCCTGTACGATGCGAAGCCGGGCGATCGTATCCAGTGCCTCGGACCACTCGGACGGCCATTCGCTCCCGTCACAGCGCCCGATGAAGCGTGGCTCGTCGCGGGCGGTGTGGGCCTTGCGCCATTCGCGACGCTCGCGCAGGTGCTGCGCGCGCGAGCGATCAAGGTGAAGCTCTACTATGGCGCGCGCCGCGGAACTGAATTGTTCTACCTCGACATGTTCGAGAAGTTGGGCGTCGAGCTCGTGCTGGCGACAGAAGACGGAAGCCGCGGCGATCACGGAAGGGTCACAGTCCCTCTCGAGCGCGATCTGAAAGCGCGGGCGGCCGACGCGAGCGTGATGCTTTATGCATGTGGTCCCGAGCCGATGCTCGCAGCCGTGGCCAGGCTGTCGGCGGCGTACGGCCGCCCGTCGCAGGTATCGGTGGAGCGCGTCATGGGATGCGGCGTCGGCGGCTGCTACAGCTGCGTGATTCCGATAAAGACGACGGAAGGGAAGCCGCACTTCGTGCGATCGTGCCTGGCAGGCCCCGTGTTCCGCGGCAACGAGATCAACTGGTGATAAGCCGCGAGCGGCGCGCGGCGAATGGACCCCGCGAGTAGAGGGGGGCGAGTACACATGAACCTCTCAGTTCAGATCGGCACGCTGACGCTGAAGAATCCGCTCATCGCGGCGAGCGGATGTTTCGGTTACGGCACGGAGTACGCCGACCTGGTCGACTTGTCCTCGCTCGGCGGCGTCGCCGTGAAAGGACTGTTCCTCGCGGAGCGCGAAGGGCATCCTCCGCCCCGCATCGTCGAAACACCGGCGGGCATGTTGAACGCCATCGGCCTTCAGGGCATCGGCGTTCATCGCTTCATCGCGGAAAAAATGCCCGAGCTGCGCGCCCGCGGCGCGGTGGTCATCGTCAATATCTGCGGCACCACGCTGCAGGAGTACGTCGAGCTGGCGACGATTCTGTCAGATGTCGAAGGCGTGGCCGCGCTCGAGCTGAACATCTCGTGCCCGAACATCAAGGAAGGCGGCATCACGTTCGGGTGCAGCCTGCACGGCACGGCCGATGTCGTCGCGGCGGTCCGCGCGGCCACACGCCTGCCGGTCATCCCGAAGCTGACGCCGAACGTCACCGACATCAGCGCGATCGCAAAGGCGGCCGAAGACGCGGGCGCCGACGCCGTCTCGCTCGTCAACACGTTTCTCGCGATGGCGATCGACGTCGAGACGCGGCGGCCGAAGCTGTCGAACATCGTCGGCGGGCTCAGCGGCCCGGCGATTCGGCCCATCGCCGTGCGCATGGTGTATGAATGCCGCCAGCAGATTCGCATTCCGATTATCGGCATGGGCGGCATCGCGACCGCGTCGGATGCGCTCGAGTTCATCATCGCCGGCGCAGCCGCGGTACAGGTCGGCACGGCCAACTTTGCCGATCCGCTCATCTGGCCGAAGCTGCTCGACGGCATCCGGAGTTACGGTGAGCGCCACGGCATCCGCGCGATCGGCGATCTCGTCGGCACCATCGATACACGCGCGCGGGAAAAAGAATGGATAAGCTCCTAGTCGCACTCGATGTGGACAACGCCGTCCACGCAACCGAGCTCGCCACCCGCCTGAAAGGCCACGTGGGCGGCATCAAAATCGGCTCCACTCTCTTCACGGCCGAAGGGCCGGCGCTCGTACGGCGCCTCGTCGAGCAGGGACACCGTGTGTTTCTCGATCTCAAGTTCCACGACATCCCACACCAGGTTGCGGGCGCCGTCGCATCGGCAACCAAGCTTGGCGTGTGGATGATGACCGTGCACGCATCGGGCGGCTCAGAAATGTTGAAAGCCGCGAAACGCGCCTCGACCGAGACGGCGGCGCGTTTGAACAAGCCAGCCCCTATCATCGTGGCCGTTACGGCGCTGACCAGCCTCGACGATGCCGCGCTGCTCGAAATCGGCGTCAACCGATCGATGGAACGCCACGTCGAAGAGCTGGCGGCCCTCGCGTCGCGCTCGGGGCTCGACGGGGTCGTCGCGTCGCCGCACGAGCTCAAAGTGCTGCGCTCGCGATTCCCCGCCCTCACCATCGTCACTCCGGGCATCCGCTCCTCATCTGCGCCGGCGGACGACCAATCGCGCACGCTCACCGCCAGGGCCGCGCTCGACGCCGGCGCGAGCTATCTCGTCGTGGGACGCCCCATCGTCGCCGCGGCGGACCCGCGCGGCGCCGCCGAGGACATCGCCCGCTCGTGCGCCTGACGATCTACAGCAAGCCCGGCTGCCATCTGTGCGACGAGATGAAGTCGCTCGTCCATCGCGTCATTGCCGAACAGTCGAACGATCACGCGATCGCCCTCGACGAGATCGATATCTCGAGCGATAGCGCCCTGCTCGATCGCTACGGTCTCGAGATTCCCGTCCTGCTTATTGATGGAAAGAAGGTAGCGAAATACAGAGTGTCGGAGGACGGAGCTGACGCAGATGCTGAATGCACGAAGGGGTAAGGGGTGAGGGGCGAGGGGTAAAAACTTACCCCTCACCCCTTACCCCTCACGCCTCACCCCTCACCCCTTACAGATCACTTAGCGGTAATGATGTGGAACCCGCGACGGTTCCGCTGCCAGCACGCCTCGGTCTCTTCGGTGCACACCGGCTGTTCCTTACCTTTGCTGACGGTCGCGATGCGATCGGCCGGAACGCCCAGGCTGACGATGTAGGTCTTCACAGCGGCCGCGCGGCGCTCGCCGAGCGCCAGGTTGTACTCAGCAGTACCGCGCGTGTCGGCATGTCCTTCGACGGTGATCCGCACGGCCGTCCAGCGCTTCAGGTAATCGGCATTTCGCGACGCAACCGCGCGGCCGTCGTCCCGCAGCGTTGCGCTGTCTAAATCGAACAGCACGTCTCCAAGCGGGCGCTCAGCGTTGAGCTGATCGACCGTCTTCTGCGCGAAGATCTGATCTTCGGTCAGCGGAGCCGGCGGCGGCGGTGGCGGTGGTACTGGCTTCGGCGGCGGCGGTGGTGGCGGCGCCGGCGCAGCCGGTGGCGGTGCCGGTGCGGGAGCCGGGGCGGGCACGGGCCTCTTGCAGGCCGCGGCCGTCAATCCCAGGATGGCGCACAGTGCGCCGACCAGCAGGAAACGTCGCATGACATTCTCCTCAGCTGAAGTTGCGTGTGAACGAGCGGATGAAATTGCGGGGACAGAGTACCGTGGCGGCGTACTAGTGTCAATTAACTCAGGCATTGTCGGGAGCCCCTCGCGCCCGAAGCGATTGGCAAAGAGTGCGCGAAGGCGGAGCTTGCCGCTAGAATGCGGGCACATGGACGCGCTGCTCGAGCGCACGTTTGAGGCCGAACAACGGCATTTCTGGTTTCGCGGCTTCAAACGTTTCGTCGCGCCTCTCATCGAGGAAGCCACGGCCGGACGATCGAATCCGAGACTGCTCGACGCGGGCTGCGGCACCGGTGCGAACCTTCCTCTCCTGCGGCAGTACGGCACCCCGTTCGGCCTCGAGCTGTTCTGGCGCGGAATCCGATTCGGACACGAACGCGGTCTGCCTCGATTGATACAAGCCAGCGTGACCCAACTGCCGTTCGGGGACGCATCGTTCGACGTGGTGCTGTCGTTCGACGTGCTCTACTGCCTCGAAGCGCCAGCCGAGCAGTCGGCGCTGCAGGAAATGTTCAGGGTTCTCAGGCCCGGCGGCTTCGCCGTGCTCAACGTCGCCGCGCTCGACATCCTGAAAGGCGATCATTCCGCGCTTGGCAGGCGAAGTCCGCCGCTACACGAAGCGCGGGCTCAGCGCAAAGCTCGAGCGCACGGGTTTCCACGTGAAGCGGCTCACCTACACGAACGCGTCGCTCTTTCCGATTACAGCCACGGTGCGGGTGCTTCAGCGGCTGCGCGGTGTGAAAGCATCCGCCGAGAACAGAGGGGACTTTTACGTGCCGCCCGCCCCCATCAATGCGCTCTTCGCCGGCGCGCTCGCGCTCGAAGTCGAAGATTATCGGGGCAGGCATCGACATGCCGGTCGGCAGCTCGTTGTTGTGTCTGGCGAAAAAACCTGAAAAGCCCGGATCTTGAACAGGAGATCAGAAGCTCAGGAGAATTCTCTTTTCTCCAAAGCGAGAACTCCTGATCTCCTGCATCTTCTGTGAAGTGAAACATGTAATCCTGTTAACGAATCGACAGTTCGAAAATCCGCAAACCCAGCGTCCGCCGATCGGGGCTGCCCGATCGTTCGTGCGGGACGAATGACTGATCCGTTTCGATCGTCAGCATCCCATCCGAAGCCGCGAGTGCCGCGGCGGGCACCTTCACGCTCAGTTCGAAGTCGCTCGACGGCTGGGCCGTCGCCAACACCTGACTGCCCGCGCGGATGGTGACGTGCGGCGCCGTATCGAAATAGCGCAGGGGCGATTCGCCGGCGATCCTCAGCGTGAGATCGCGCCCGGCCGAGTTGACGAACGTCTCCGCCCGCGCCGTCGTCCACCGCCAGCGGCGTTGCATCTGATCGCTGTACTCCGATTCGTTCCAACCGGCGTGCTCGACGTGAAAGACCGACTGCGGCGACGCGATCATCAACTGCGTCAGCCGGACGCGCTCCGGCCGGCCGTCAGCTCCCTTGTATGACACCACCAGCCGCGTGAATGGGCCATCGCCGGCCAGCGTGCCCGGCTCGAGCAGGATGCGCTTGAAAAAGCGCGCGCCTGCGGCGACGTCCCATTCGTCGATCACGCGATCTCCGATCGCAAGCGACACGCGAGCCGGTTTCCCGCCCGCCACCTGAGTGCTCTCGCCGCCGAGCACGAGCAGCGCGGCGTCGGGGCGGTTCCTGATGTGCGCGATACCCTCGGCGCGCCCTTGCTGCTCGGAAATATTGAGCGTTTCGGGCGTGAGATGCCATCCGGTTTCGGCAAACCATGCCGGCGGCGAGTCAATCGACACCAAATCGAGGATGTCGGGACGAACACCCGAGATGAACGCCTCGCGCGGAAACATCCAGCCGTAGTGCGCTTCGACGCGGCGGCTCAACGGATCGACCAGATCGAGATCGCCGCGCGCAGGATCCGACAGGTACCACACGGGTGCGCGGCCGCCGCCGCGCCAGTACGCGGCAAGCTCGGTCGACTCGCGCATGACCGGCGACGGCAGAATTTTCGCGCGCGACATCTCTGGTCTCGAACACGCGCGCGAACCGCTGATGGGCGCCGACCACAGCTATCCGGAGCGCTCGACAGACGACGCTGCAGATCGTTGATGGCCGCGTACGCCGGGCTCGGATACTGCGAGTACGCCTTCGCAGCGGGCAACGTGACCAGCAGCGATGCCACGACAATCGCCGCGCTTCCGAACGCCGCCGCTTTCGTTCCCGCCGCGGACAGGCCTCGGACGACGAGATAACCGACGGCAGGCACGATCGGCAACGCATACCGGCTGTACGACTCCTGCACGATGAGATGAAAGATCGAGTACGGGACGTACGCGACGACCAACAGCGCCGCCGTGTGAGGAGCGCGCCAGACCAGCACCGCGAACCCCGCAACGGCAATGGCAACGACGATCCATCCGAGCGGCGGCACGGCCCACGGACCGACAAGCGACGCAATGATGCCGAGCGCCATGCGACGTGGCGTCGGATTGCTCAGGAAGATGTCGAGCCCGGTGAACTGCTCCGCGGCCTGGCCGGCGAAGGCGGCGCGATATTGCGCGAGTCCGCCGCTGGCGATGAGGAGCGGAATCGCCCACGCGAGCACGCCGATCGTGAACGTCATCGCGCTGCCGAGCAGCGCACCGGCCGCTCCACGTCCCGCGCGATCGAGCAGCACGACCGCCAGGAGCGGAAGCGTCAGCCAGATCGTCTGCGTGCGCATGCCGACCGCAAGTCCCGCAATCAGCGCGCCGGCGACGATCAATCGGCCCGACTGTCCGATCGCCGCCGGATCTGCGCCGTCTGCACGTCGCCGCCGCACGAACGCCGATGCGAGGCACGCCTGCGCCGCGAGTGCCATGCCGAGACCCGGCATGTCGCTGAGCGGGCGCAGCGCGGTAAACCAGAACAGCGGCGACGCGACGACGACAAGCGTCGCAAGCGCCGCGCGGCGATCGCGCTCTGCCTCGGCGGCAGTGCGATCCAGTTCCTCGAGGCTTCTGAACAGCGCCACCAACGGAAACACCGACAGCGCGCCGAACAGGGCGCCCCACAGGGACAACGAACCGGCGTCGGATGGCCACACCGCGTGCGACAGTTTGCCGAGCGCGATGAAGACGGGATATCCCGGCGGATGGGGCTGGTGCTTCGAGGGGTCGAAGTCGCGCACGCCGAGCGCGAAGTTCATCGAGTCGAGATCTTCGAGCGTCGGCGGGAGAAACGCCAGGTGCGCGACGAGGAAAATCGCCGCGAGAGCGGAAGCCCAGAGAATTTTTGGAGAGGTCTTCATATGGGGCCTGCCGCGCGTGCGCGAAGGCGGGTCAAATCTGGCGGAGGATCAGACCTTCGTTCAAGCTGCCGGTGCGGTACCCCTTCGGGTCGATCGTCACCGACTCGTAGCCGGCCGCCTGCAGCTCCCGCACGATGGCGCCGTGCATCTCGGGCTCGAGCGCGCGCTGCAGATCCTCGCGCGCGACTTCCACCCGCGCCAGCGTGTCGTGATGGCGCACGCGGCAGACGCGGAACCCGAGCGCGTGCAGCGCGTCTTCGCCACGCTCGATCTGCCGCAGCTTTTCCGGCGTCACTTCGTGATGATACGGAATGCGCGACGACAGGCATGCAGACGCCGGCTCATCCCACACGGGCAGCCCGGCAAGCCGCGACTGCTCTCGAATTTCGTCTTTCGTCATGCCGGCCTCGTCGAGCGGGCTCCGCACGCCGAACTGCTTCGCCGCGACGCGGCCGGGGCGGTAGTCGCCCCGATCGTCGGCGTTCGTGCCGTCTGCGACGTGCGCGAAGCCGCGCTCGTGCGCGAGGTGCGTCAGCCTGGTATAGAGCTCGTGCTTGCAGAAGTAGCAGCGGTTCTCGGGATTCGCGCGGTACTCGGCGCGGTCGACTTCGCCTGTGAAAATGATTTCGTGATGCAGGTTGAACTCGCTCGCAACCCTGAGCGCGAGCTGCCGGTGGTGCTCGGGGTAACTGGGGCTGTCGGCCGTCACGCAGAGGGCGTTGTCGCCGAGCACGTCCGTCGCGGCCCACGCAAGGTACGCGCTGTCGACGCCGCCGCTGAAGGCCACGACGACCGAGCGCATGTCGAACAAGATCGACCGCAGCTCAGGCGTCACTCGTCCCAGTCCTCTTCCTCCTCGGCTTCTTCGTCGTCCTCGATGCCGAGCTCCTCTACCTCGCCTTCCTTCTCCTCTTCGTCGTCCTCATCCTCGTCGTCGTCGTCGCCGGCGATGTCAAGCTCGACGGGAGCAATGCCTGTGACTTCGAGGCTCGAGCCGCACTCTGGACAGCTGAGGAGGTCGCCTTTGTCCACGTCGTACTCGTCGACTTCGATCTCTGCGTCACACTCGGGGCAGATAGCCATTTGTTCCGGATTATATCGATAACCTGATAAATTCTGCAACGCACGCTAACGCTTTTGAGGCCGGATTCCGATACATTACGTGGGACTTCCGCCGACTCATGACGACTACCACCCCCGCCGCCAAGACCGTGCTCGTCGCTGACGACACCGCGTTCGTGCGCGACCGCTTCAAGAGCGCGCTCGAAGGCGCCGGCCACCGCGCCGTGACGGTGAAAAGTGCCGCCGAGCTGCTCGCGCGCGTGCGGGCCGACCTCGCGCAGCTCGACCTGCTCGTCATCGACCTGCGGCTGCCACATGCCTCCGGGGTCGACTTGGTACGCAGCATCCGCAAGCTCGACGACGGGCGCCTGCCGATTCTGATTTTCAGCGGTACGATAACGAGCGCAGAAGAGGTGCGCGAGCTGGCCGCACTCGGCGTCGCCGGCTACGTGAATGAGTACAGCGCGGTCCAGCACATTCTCCCGTCGCTCGCGCCGCATCTGTTTCCCGACAACTTCAATCGCCGCGGAAGCCCGCGCGTCGTGCTCGGCATTCCCATCGCCTACCGGTTCGGTAACACCATCGCGGCCGCGCTGACGCTGAACATCAGCCGCGGAGGCATCGCCATCCGCACCACCAGCCCGCTCGAGAACGGCGCGAGCGTCCGCCTCCGATTTCGCCTGCCCGGCTCGAAGCGCGACATCGACGCCGAAGGGCGGGTCACCTGGAGCGATCGCCGCCACGGCATGGGGCTGCAATTCGAAAAAGTCGAGCCGCAGGATCAAGCCGCCATCGACGAGTTCGTCGACGCGCATTTCTTCAGCAGCCGCAAAGCCTGACTAGCTGGTAGGTCGTAGCTCGTAGCTTGTAGCAAAAGCTTTCCTACCACCTACCACCTACCACCTACCACCTAGCAGCTAGAATCAGTCCGGAGGTTCCGTCAATGGACAACCCCGTCCTCGACGTCAGCATTCGCCTGCTCGCGGTGCTGGCGCTGGTTCTGGCCAACGGGTTTTTCGTGGCCGCCGAGTTCGCCATCATCTCGGTCCGGAAGACGCGGATCGATCAGCTGCTCGCCGAAGGCAGCCGCATGGCGCGGCCGGTGCGGCGCGCGCTCGAAAATCCCGATCAGTTCATCGCGGCCACCCAGCTGGGCATCACGATGGCGAGCCTCGGCCTGGGCTGGATCGGAGAGCCGGCGCTCGCGACACTGATCGATCCGCTGCATGGCGCGCTTCCCGGCGCCGATCTCCGACGCCACCTCGCACACAATCGCGGTCGCCATCGCGTTCACCATCATCACCGCGCTGCATATCGTGCTCGGAGAGCTGGCGCCGAAGACCGTTGCCCTGCAGTATCCGGAGAAAGTCGCGCTCGTCGTCGCAAAGCCGACTGAGCTGTTCCTGCGCGTGTTCCGCCCGTTCATCCGCGCCCTCAACGGCATGGGCTGGGCGGTCGTGCGAATGTTCGGCATGAAAGCGGCGAGCGGCCACGGCCTCGTGCATTCAGAGGAAGAGCTGAAGATGCTCGTGACGGCGAGCCAGCAGGCGGGCGTGCTCGAAGAAGAAGAAGAGCAGATGCTCCACCGCGTGTTCCACTTCGCCGAGTTCACTGCGGCCGAAATGATGGTGCCGCGCACGGAAATGACGGCGGTGAGGGCGGACGCGCCGATGAGCGAGGTCGTCGATCGTGTCTGGCGCGGACGCCACACGAGCCTGCCCGTCTATCGCGGCGAGCTCGACGACATCGTGGGCATCATGCTCGTGCCCGACCTGGTGCGAGCGCTCGCGTCTACGCCCGCCAACTTCAGCGTCGCAGCCATCGCGCGCGAAGCGCTGACGGTGCCGGAGACGATGAAGGCGGATGAGCTGCTGCGGCAGATGCGGCGTCACCGCACACATCAGGCGATCGTGATTGATGAATACGGCGGCACCGCCGGCCTCGTTACCTTCGAGCGCGTCATGGAACGGATTGTCGGCGAGCTTGGCGGCGATTTCGGTACGGGCGCGTCGACGCCAATTCGCCAGCTGCCAGACGGATCCGCAGACGTCGACGGTCTCGCGCTGGTCACCGACATCAACGAACAGTTCGGTCTGGAGATCGACGAGGAGACCTACACGACGCTCGGAGGCTACATGCTCGGGCGTCTTGGCAGACGCCCGAAGATTGGTGACGTCATCGAGGTCGGAGGCCGGACATTACGCGTGGAAGCCGTCGACGGACTGCGCGTGTCGCGGGTGCGGATCATCTAAGAGCGGAGAGCAAAGAGACGAGAAGACCGTTTCCGCTCTCTGCTCTCGCTCTCGCCCTTCTACCCCACCTGTCCGAGAGCCTCGTTCAGCTTGGTGTAGTCAGGCTCGTTCCGCGCGTCCTCGAGCACCTCGCGGTACCGGACGACGCCGCTCTTATCGATGACGAATACCGCGCGCTTCGCGATGTTCTTCAATCCGATCATGTCTGGATTGACGACCCCGTACTTATTGATGACCTCTTTGTTGTAGTCGCTCAGCAGCGGAAAGCCGAGCTTCTGCTGATCGTCCCATGCCTTCAACGTAAAAAACGTATCGGTGCTGATGCCGAGCACCTTCGCGTTCACGTTCCTGAAGCTGCTCATCGTGTCGCGAAATTTGCAGAACTCTTTTGTACACGTGCCGCTGAACGCACCGGGGAAAAACGCCAGCACCACATTTCCTTTGCCGAGCTCCTCGCTCAGCGTGACGTTCTCGCGATCCTGGTTGACGAGCGTAAAATCCGGCGCCTTGCTGCCTACCTCTGCCGCCATGCGTGTCTCTCCTTGTCACGGCCGACCTGTAAGGTCGCCGTCACTACGGAACCAGCTCCAACTGCGAGACCGTCGCGGCCTCGACCGCGTTGCGCGTGAATGGCAACTGGCGATACTCGCCTTGCTGCCACAACCTGTTCTGGTCGAAATAGTGCGGGCTGCGCGGGTGCCCTGACTGCCCTGTGATGTTGACGCCGAGCGATGCGTCCCACGCGCCTATATCCAGTATCTGCCTGTATGAGGCCGCTTCGGAAGTCGCGTACGGGCGCCGCAAATCGATCGTCGTTTTGTTGACGGTCGTGCTGTCGCCGCCGACCGGCACGGGCCCCCGGCTGAAGAACCAGTCCAGCACGCGTCCGCCTCCCGACAACGGATGCGAAAACTTGACGGCGTGTGCCTCGTCCCATCGCCACCTGGCCGGCTCGCCGAACCGAGCCCGAAGCACCGCGACCGCGTCGTCTGCCGCCTTCCTCACAATGTCGTCGCGCGTTTCGATCACGTTCGGCGTGGAGCGATCGTCGAACCAGGGCGAACGTGGATCGCTGATGACGGCGTGAAGACCCGCGACTCGCTCCCTGCCGGCGTAACGATAAAAACGATCGTACAACGACGCGGACATTTCGTCGACGAACGTCCGCCGCCATAGCGCCTCCTCGAACGCTGCGTACAGGAGAGACACGGGCCGGTGGTCGACGCGGCGATCCCACGTGCGAAGCTCCTTCACCGACTCGGGCGGCTCAATCGTCTTCAACACGAAGCCGGCCGACCCGCTGGTGATGTCGGCTTGGATCTGCCGCATGGCGTGGAAATCGAGACCGCGCCGATCGCCCAGCAATTCGGTGATGCGCTGTGCCCGGAACGGCGCCGTCCAATCACGCGTGACGATGTACGGCAGGCCGCGATCGACTTCGTTGTTCGCGGTCACGATTTGGCCTGATGGCGGGTTCAGCACAGCAGGAAGTTGATTGATGTCGACCCATCCGTGCCAATCGGCATCGCGCGGCTCGCCGGGAACCGGCAGCACGCCGTCCGATCCGGCGCGAACCGGCAGGAGTCCCGACAGCGCGTAACCGATATTGCCGTCGACGTCCGCGTACACGAAGTTCTGCGCCGGCGCGGAGAACCCGCGGACCGCGTCGACGAACTCGGGCCAGGTCGCCGCACGCGCGAGACGTTCGAATGCGCCGGACGCGTTCCCCTCGAGTATCGGATGCCATTTCAGCGCGAGGACGGTCTCGCCGAGCTGCGCGGGCGACGACGGATCGCCGGGATACGCGTCATACCAGTCATCTGGATTGAGGATGGGACCGTGTCGCGTCGAGCGCACCTCGAAGATCACAGGCTCGTCACGCCCGCTGACGCGAATCTCGTGGCGCCGGACCTGCACCGGCACCCACTCATCGCCGACCCGATAGTGCTGGCGCGACGGATCGAGCTGCTCGACGAAAAAGTCCTGCACGTCGGATCCGGCATTCGTCAGTCCCCACCCGATCCTCGCGTTGTGGCCGATGACGACGAAGGGGAGGCCGGGGATGGTGACACCGGCAACGTTCAACGCGCCCGAGACGACGTGCACTTCCCACCACACCGACGGCATCTCGATCGCAAGATGCGGATCATTAGCCAGAATCGGCCGGCCCGACGCGGTGCGCGATCCATGGATGACCCAGCTGTTGCTGAGCGCATGCGCATCTGGCGAGAGCCATTCGAGACCAGGTGGGATATCGGATTTGTCTGCCCTCTTACGCCCTCTGCCCTCTTGCCCCTGTGCCGCGCGCTCCGAGGATCACCGGCGCCCACTCGGGTGAAGGCGGGAACAGTTCGAGCGCCCGCGCGCCCAACTCCTTGACCAGCGTGTACCGAAGATGCTCGGCCCTGTGGTTCTCGCCAAGCCGCCACGCGAAGAGCTTGCTGATCGCGAGCGAATCGATCGGTGTCCAAGGCTCGGGGGTCAAACCAAGCAGTTGATGCTCGAGCGGCAGCTGGCCACGCGCTACCGACATCGCCGCATTCACGCCGCCCGCGTAACTCTCGAACGCTGTTCGGACGTCTGGCGGCGTGCGCTCCCACTCGTGTTCGGCGGCCAACCGAAGGCCGAGTGTCAGAAATCGCTGATCGATCGCGATGGTCGCCTCGCCCAGGAGTTCTGACAGCCGTCCAGATGCGGCCCGGCGATACAGCTCCATCTGCCAGAGGCGGTCGCGTCCCTGTAGATAGCCGACGGCTCGCCAGAGGTCCCGCTCGGATCCGGCAAAGACATGAGGCACCGCGAACCTGTCGAACCGCACCTCGACCGTCGCGCGAAGGCCGGAGAGGGGGATCCGTCCGTCTAAAGGGGGGACGGATCGATCTATCCACCACCAACCGATAGTGAGGGTGCCCAGGAGGAGGACAAGAAAAACTGCGCTGCCTCTTGCTGCTTTCGAGGCCGTTCTATTAGGATTGGGGGTTGGTGGCACGGTCGCTGCCGCTTTCAGAAGCTTACAACGATTGAATTCATGGAGAATGCCAGTTGATTGAGGTTCAGCACCTCACCAAACGCTACGGCCGCGTCACCGCCGTAGACGACCTCAACTTCCGCGTCGAGCGCGGAGAAATCCTCGGCTTCCTCGGCCCGAACGGCGCCGGCAAGACGACAACGATGCGCATTCTGACCGGCTACATGCCGGCCACAGAAGGCAAGGCGGTCGTTGCCGGCTTCGACGTGTTCGACCAGCCGATCGAAGCGAAGCGCCGCACCGGATATCTTCCGGAAACGCCTCCGCTGTATCCCGAGATGACGGTGCGCGAGTACCTGCAGTTTGTCGCGCGCATCAAGACCAAGGGGATGTCGGCGAGCGAGCGGAAACACCGCGTCGAGGAATCGATGCGCCGCACGCGCGTCGACGACATGGCGAACCGGCACTGCGGGAAGCTCTCGAAGGGCTACCGGCAGCGCGTCGGCCTCGCGCAGGCGATCCTGCACAACCCCGAAGTCCTGATTCTCGACGAGCCGACCGCGGGCCTCGACCCGAAGCAGATCATCGAGACGCGGCAGCTCATCAAGGAGCTGGCCGGCACGCACACCATCGTGCTGAGCACGCATATCCTGCCGGAAGTCTCGCAGACCTGCGATCGCGTCGTCATCATCAACAAAGGACGGGTGGTTGCCATCGACACGCCAGCGAATCTCACTGCGCGGCTGCGCGGCTCGGAAACGATGTATCTGCAGGTCGACACGGCAGGCCAGGATGCGGCGCCCGTGCTGCGGGCCGTCCCCGGCGTGCTGAACCTGTCGATCGCCGAAACGCACGACGGCGTGGTCGCGTATGAGATCAGCAGCGACCGCGGCCGCGACATCCGCCGCGATCTCGCGCGCACCGTCGTCTCGAACAACTGGGGCCTGCTCGAGCTGCGGCCGTCGCGCATGAGCCTGGAAGAGATCTTCCTCAGTCTGACGACCGAGGAGAAGGTCGAAGAGAGGGTCGAAGTGAACGCCGAGGAGACAGCCCATGAGTAACATGCTCGCGATTGCCCGGAAAGAGCTGAACGGGTACTTCGCGTCGCCGATTGCCTACATCATCATCGGCTTCTTCGCGCTGGTGTTCGGCTGGTTTTACGTCGTGTCGATCACGTTCTTCATGCAGGCGAGCCTGCAGATGGGCATGCCTGGCCAGGGCCAGATCAACATCAACACCATGGCGCTTCGGCCGCTGCTGCAGAACGTCAGCGTCGTCGCGCTCTTCGTGCTGCCGCTCATCACGATGCGCACGTATGCCGAGGAGAAGCGGTCGGGCACGATCGAGCTGCTGCTCACCTCGCCCCTTACGGATGCGCAGATCGTCCTCGGCAAGTTCCTGGGCGCCGTGGCGCTTTACGCGATGATGCTGGCCGTCACGTGGATTCACATCGGCATCCTCTTTATTTACGGCAACCCGGAATGGAAGCCTCTCATCGCCGGCTATCTGGGACTGCTGCTCATGGGCGCGTCGTTTCTCTCGATCGGCCTGCTCATCTCGAGCCTCACGAAGAACCAGATCGTCGCCGGCATGGTGACCTTCGCGGTGCTGCTGCTGCTCTGGACGATGAACTGGATGTCCGAGTCGGCCGGCCCGATGATGCAGAAGGTGCTGTCGGCCCTCTCGATTACGGATCACTTCGATGACTTCTCGAAGGGTGTCATCGCCCTCCGTCATCTTGTCTATTACCTGAGCTTCATCACATTCGGGTTGTTCCTGACCGCGAAATCGGTCGACAGCGAACGCTGGCGCGGGTGAGTCTGCATGCTTAACACGATTTTCGGCATCGTCGGGTGGATCGGTACGCTGCTGGTATTTGCGGGCGTGGCGATCCGATTGTTCCGTCCGGAATGGGATCAATACGCGTACTGGGCCGCGGTCGCCGGCCTCGTCTGCGTCGGCCTCTACACACTGACGCAGTGGCGCGAGATTGGCCGGTCGTTCCAGAAGCGCGAGACCAAGCTCGGCGCGATGATGAGCATCAGCGTCATCGCCGTGCTCGCGATCCTCATCGGCATCAATTGGGTAGTCTCGCGGCGCGACAAACGGTGGGATCTCACAGCGGCAGCGTCCTACACGCTGTCGGACCAGACCGTGAAGGTCGTGCAGAACCTGAAAGCGCCGGTGAAGGTCCTGGTCTTCGACGAGCCCGGCAGCTTTCAGCGCTTCCGCGACTCGCTCGCCATGTACACGACTGCGAGCCCGAACATACAGGTTGAGTATGTGGACACCATTCGCGAACCGGCACGCGCGCGCGAATACGACGTCGTCGCCCAAGGCACGGTCGTCATGGAGTACAACGGTCGCCGAGAGAAAGTGATGAGCGAGCGTGAGCAGGACCTGACGAACACCCTCATCAAGGTGACAACCGGCCGGCAGGTGAAAGCGTATTTCGTGCAGGGGCATGGCGAGCGCGATAGCCTCAGCAACGACCGCCGTGGCTACACCAGCGTCGTCGATGCGTTGAAACGCGACAACTATACCGTCGACAAGATCGTGCTCGCGCAGTCGCAGGCGGGTGTTCCCGCCGATGCGTCGGTGCTGATTATTGCGGGGCCGACGGCGGATTACCTGAAGCCCGAAGTCGACGCGATCAGAACCTACGTGCGCAAAGGCGGCAAGGCGCTGTTCCTTCTCGATCCGCCCGTTGGCGAATCCTCGCGGACCGCGCCAACGCTCGAGGCGTTGCTGAAGGAATGGGGCATCACGCTCGGACACGACGTTGTCATCGACATCAGCGGCATGGGCCAGATGCTCGGCACCGGCGCGGATACGCCTGTCGTGGCAAATTATCCGGCGCACCCGGTCACTGAGAATTTCGGCCTTCTCACGGCATTCCCGCTCGCGCAGTCAGTGGCCGGCCAGGCCGGCGTTGAGCTGGGCACGGCGAATACACAGAACGTCATCAACACCAGCGAGCGAAGTTGGTCGGAATCTGACGTGAAGTCGCTCGCGGCAGACGGCAAGGTGTCGCTCGACGAAGCCGCCGGCGACCACCGGGGCCCGATTACGATCGCGTTGTCGCTGTCGATGGATGCGCCCGACGCTCCGGCCTCCGCGGCTGACGCCGCTACGGCGGGCAAACCCGCTGAGGGTGAGAAGCCTGCAGATGGCGCGAAGCCGGCGCCGAAGACGCAGATGCGCATCATGGTCGTTGGCGACTCCGACTTCGCATCGAATTACGCGGCGGGGATTCAGGGCAACGCCGATTTGTTCGTCAACATGAACAACTGGCTGACGCAGCAGGAAGATCTCATCTCGATCCACCCGCGCGACGCCGGCGATCGGCGCGTGACGATGACGGCGGATCAACAGCGGCGGCTGGCGTGGTTCTCGCTGCTGTTCATTCCCGGCCTCATTCTGGGCTCGGGCGTTTACACCTGGTGGCAGAGGCGATAAATGGGACGCACTGGCTCGACGCTGATCCTGCTGGTTGTCGCGCTCGGTCTGGGCGGCTACCTCTACTTCGTCGAATCGGAGCGCCCTGTCGCAGACGAGAACGCGAAGGCAAAGGTCTTTACCTACGACGCCGCCAAGATCAATCAGGTACAGATCAAGTCCAGCAGCGGCGAGGTCACCGCCCTTCGCAAGGGTACGAACGACATCTGGACGATTGTTCAGCCTGTCCAGGTACCGGCGGATCGCAACAACGTCAGCGAAGTCGTGACGAATCTGGCGAACCTTGAAGAATCGCGAGTAGTCGACGAGAATGCGGCCGACCTGAAGGCGTACGGGCTGGCCGAGCCGCGCATCGACGTGACGTTCCACGTCGATGGCGATAAAGAACCGAAGCGAATTCTCCTCGGTGAGAAGACGCCGGCGAATTCTGGCGTCTACGCAAAATTTCCGACGAGCAATCGAGTCTTCCTCGTGGGAACGGCCCTCGAGACCGCTGCCGACAAATCAACGTTCGATTTCCGCGACAAGGCCGCGCTCGCGTTCGATCAGACGAAGGTGACATCGCTGGAGCTCGCCTCGACCGCGCAGACGATTCGGCTGGAGAAAACCGGTGAGGACTGGAAACTGGTGAAGCCGGTTCAGGCGCCTGCAGACTTCGTCAGCGTCAACGGCGTGCTCGGACAGCTGCAGTCGGCGCAGATGACCGGCTTGAAGGAGCGTCCGGAAGAACTCAAGGATCTGAAACAGTACGGCCTCGACAAGCCCGCCGTTGTCGCGACGATCGGCATGGGGTCCTCGACGATGAAGTTCGAGCTCGGCAAAGAGGCTGACGCCGGCGCGGTGTGGGCACGCGATCCGTCGAAGGCGGCGGTCTTCAGCATCAACAACGGCGTCGCGATGGAACTGCGGAAGACCGTCAACGACTTCAGGCGGAAGGAAGTGTTCGACTTCCGGCCCTTCAACACGACGCGGTTTGAGATTACACGGGGCAAAGACACGCGTGCGTTCGAGCGGGTCAAGGGTACCGGCGAGAACGCGGTTGACACATGGAAGCAGGTCGCGCCTGCAGCGAAGACCATCGATTCCAGCAACCTGGAAGGTGTACTGCTCGATTTCTCGAACCTTCGCGCCGAGAACTTTGTCCCTACTGCGGGCGCGGCCACCGGCCACAACAACCCTGCGGCCGTCATCGTGGTGAAGTTCGACGATGGCAAGAAGGAAGAGCGGGTTGTGATCGGAACCGTCGGTTCCGGCATGTTCGCCACTCGTGCTGATCAGCCGGGCGCGATGAAGATCGAACCGGGCAAGTACGAAGACGCCATCAAAAAGCTCGACGCCCTCCCGTAGCGCGCGACTTAAGTCGCGCCAGACCGATTTCGATAGAATCGGGGCGTGACACGCGCCGCTGCCGCCCTTGTCGCAGCCCTTGGGGTTTCCGCATGCGGATCCTCGAGAACGGTCGCGGTTACCCCAACCGCGTCCCCCACGACGCGCACCTCAGTCCAACAGCTGCAAGCCGATCTGTCGGCAATTTTCGAGACACCGCAGTTCGAGCGCTCGTTCTGGAGCGTGCTGGTCAGGCCTGGTGCTTCGAACGACGACCTCTATTCGCTGAATGCCGCGAAGCTGATGATGCCGGGGTCGGCCATGAAAATCGTCACCGTGGCGGCCGCCGCAGAGTTGCTTGGGTGGGACCATCAGTTCGAGACGAAGGTCGTCTCTGTTGCGCCAGTCGACCAGGGCGTTCTGCGCGGCGATCTCGTCGTGATTGGAGGCGGCGACCCGAGCATCAGCGAGCGCAGCGACGCACCGGGCGCCCTGATTGCCATTGCGCGCCAGCTTCGTGATGCGGGCATCACGCGTGTTGAAGGCGGCGTCGTCGGGCACGACGACCTCTTCGACGACAAAGGATTTGGAGATGGCTGGACACTCGACAACCTGCCGTACGGCTACGCCGCCGCCGTGAGCGCGCTCGAGTACAACGAAGGATCCGTCGATCTCGTGATTCGGGCGGGCGCCGCCGAAGGTGATGCCGTCACAATTCAAGTGCGCCCTGGCGGAAGCGGGTTGGAGATCGACAATCAACTTGTCACGGTGGCAGAGTCGGGAACAGGCAGGCTCACCTTGCACCGTCTGCCTGGCTCGTCGCGAGTCGTCGTGCGCGGTCAGATTCCCGCAAAGGCCGCGCCGTTTGCGCGCACAGCATCGGTCGACAACCCTACAGCGTTTTTTGCATCGGCCTTTCGCGATGCGCTGATCGCCGAGGGCATCGTGGTGAACGGCGACGCTGTCGACATCGACGATTTTCTGGCGAAACCAGACCTGAGCGACGCGCGCATGCTGGTCTCGCATAAATCGCCGCCCCTCCGGCAGCTCGCCGCCTCGATGATGAGGGTGAGCCAGAACCAATACGCCGAGATACTGCTCAAGGCGCTCGGCGGCCTCGACAAAGCTAGAAGCGTGTTGCAGACCTGGAATATCACAAGCGACAGCTATGTGATTGCCGATGGGTCGGGGTTGTCGCGGTACAACTACGTCACGTCCAGCGCACTCGTGGGCATTCTCCAGCGGATGCGCGCCGAGCCAAGGCACGCCCCCGCGTTCGCCGAAACGCTTCCGGTTGCGGGTCGCGACGGAACGCTGTCGCGGCGGCTCGCCGGGAACCGCAGCCGAGGGCAGAGTGAGAGCAAAGACCGGAACGGTCGACAATGTTCGGGCAATTGCGGGCTATGTCGACACAGCGAGCGGAGAAACGCTCGTCTTCTCCATTATCGCGAACAACTTTACCGTGCCGACGAGCACGATTGACGCGGCCGCCGACCGGGCCCTCGTCCGCCTCGCGATGTTTTCACGGCAACCCTGAAGGGCTGCACTACCGTATCGTCCATACGCCATAATTCCTGCGTGCTGCGGATTGCGATCTGGATTGTGCTCGCCGCCTCGGCGGTGCTGCTCTTCCTCTCGGCGTGGATCTTCATTCCACCGCCGAACTACTTCCTCTATCCCCTCGCGGTCGGATCGCCAGAAGTCGCACCGGTCCTTCTTGCAGGCGGCATTCTTCTTTTGATGGTCGCCGCGCGTAACGCCAGGCGGTATCCCGTCGCTCGCCTGGCGCTCGTGTTCGCCGCTATTGCGTCTCTGCTGTCGTTCGTGCCCGTCGTGCAGCTGCCCATCGCTCTCTCGCATTTCAATCGCGCGATGGCTCAAACGACGGCCGAACCGCCCGCACGTACACCTGGCGCCATTCGAGTGACGAGAGGCGTGCCGTTCTCGAAGGCCGATGGCGTGCCGCTGTCACTCGACGTGTATCAACCCGCGGCGAACGGAACATTCCCGATCATCATGCAGCTTTACGGCGGGTCGTGGCAGAGCGGGTCGCCCGTCAGTCAGGAGTGGTTCTCACGGCACTTCGCCGAGCGAGGCTACGTCGTGGTCGCCATCGATTACCGTCACGCTCCGGAGTGGAAGTGGCCCGAACAGATCGTCGACGTCCGTACGGCGCTCTACTGGATCTCGGAGGAAGCACGGACATTCGGCGGCGATTCAAGCCGCATCGTGCTGGTCGGCCGATCTGCGGGTGCACAGCTCGCGATGCGGCTCGCGTATCAGGAAGGTCCTTCGTCCATACGCGGCGTGGTGAACTACTACGGGCCGGTCGATCTGGCAGACGGCTGGCGCCATCCACCGCGGCCCGACCCCGCCAACGTGCGCGGCATCCTCGAGATGTTCATCGGGGGTACGCCGGATCAAAAGCCCGAGCACTACCGCCACGCATCGCCGATCACCTGGGTTTCGAAAACATCCGCGCCAACATTGAGTATCTACGGCTCGCGCGATCACATCGTCGAGGCGCGCTTCGGCCGCATGCTCGACACGGCGCTGAACACTGCCGGCGCCACATCGGTACTGCTCGAGCTGCCATGGTCAGAGCATTCGTTCGACGCCGTCCCGAACGGAATGGGAGGACAGATCGCGCTGCACTATACAGAGCGCTTTATCGCGTGGGCTGTGAAACAGTGAACCTTTTACAGGAGCTCAGAAGATCAGAAGATTCTTTGTCTTGAAAAAGGATTCTTCTGATCTCGTGATCTTTTGTCCCGAACGGAATGGGACGGCAGATCGCGTTGCGTTATATGAGCGCTTTATCGCGTGGGCGGTAAAACGGTAAATACTTTTACAGATGAGATCAGAAGAACAAGGGATTTTTGTGTCTTAAAAAGGATTCTTCTGATCTTTTGATCTTCTGTCTAAAGTTCAAGATCCAAGCGCCGCGATTTCCGCACGCGCGGCGTCGAGAATCGCGCGCGGTTCGCCTGTCAGCCCACCGCCCTGCGCCATCGCCCCTTTCCCTCCGCCTCGGCCGCCGAATCGATCGATCAAGGTCTTCAGGAGAACGCCGGCGTCGAGTGCAAGATCCTGGGAGCGCGACACAACGATAAGAGCCGGGGACTCGGTTGTGATAAGCACAGCGACCGTCGCAGGTGTCCCCGCGATCGACGATGCGAGTTTCTTCAGTCCGTTCGCATCCCACCCCGAGACCGCTGCAGCGACGAGGTTGACGGAGCCGACCTTTTCGCCCGACGACGCGAGGCTCGCGGCCTCGTGAGCGGCCAGCCGTTCGTAGAGCCCCTCTTGCGACTTCTGCTGACTGCGGCCCGCGGCCTGCAGCTTCTCTATCGCTGATGGCAGCTCGTCTGGCAGCACCGACAGCAGCCGGACGCTTCCGCTCACCGAGTTCTTCAGGGCGCGAAAGGTCCGCACGGCGCGCCCGCCGCACACAAACTCCACTCGTAGTCCGCCTTTGAAGCGCTCGGCTCCCGTGATGGCAATGACGCCGATCGCTCCTGTTCTTTTCACGTGCGTTCCACCACACGCAGACAGGTCGTAGTCCTTGATCTCGACGATGCGGAGCTCGCCCTCGCGTGCCGGGTCTTTGCGAAGCGGTAGCTTTGCAGCCTCGTTTGCGGTGACGAACTGCACGCACACTTCGCGGTCTTCCCACAAAATGCCGTTGACTGCATCTTCGACGCGGGCGAGCTGATCGGCCGGCAGCTCTTTGTCGAGATCGATCGTCGACGCCGATGTGCCGAGATGGAAGCTCACGGTCTTCGCGCCGGCCTCGCGCTCGAACGCCGCCGACAAGAGATGCTGGCCTGTGTGCTGCTGCATGTGGTCGAAGCGCCGGCTCCAGTCGACGTGTCCGCGCACCCGGGAGTTCGTCTCGAGCTGGCGATCGACCATGTGGCCGATGGTTCCATCCTCCTGCTCGAACACGTCAAGGACATTGGCGTCGCCAATGGTTCCGGCATCGAAAGGCTGGCCGCCTGATGTGGGGTAGAACGCCGTGCGGTCGAGCGTGACCTTCCAGCGGTCGTTGCGTTGAACCACATCGCGGACGACGGCATCGAATTCGACCAGGTACGCGTCGGTGTAGTACAGGCGTTCAGACGACATGAGCCACCAGTGGATCTTTCACGCCCGCTTCGTCGAATCCGCGCGCGCGCAACACGCAGCTATCGCAGCGTCCGCAGGGCGCGCCTTGGGCCAGCGGGTCGTAGCAACTGTGTGTGAGCCCGTAATCAAGACCGAGGGCAACTCCTCGCTGGATGATTTGAGCCTTCGTCATCGAAATCAGCGGGGCCTGAATGCGAAACTGCCCGCCCTCGACTCCCGCTTTGGTCGCCAGCTTCGCGGTTCGCTCGAACGCCTCGATGAACGCGGGCCGGCAGTCGGGATATCCCGAATAGTCGAGCGCGTTGATGCCGATGAAGATGTCATACGCGCCGAGCACCTCCGCCCATGCGAGCGCAACCGACAACATCACCGTATTGCGCGCGGGCACGTATGTCGATGGGATGACATCTGGAACCGGTCCACCCTTCGGCACTTCTCCTTCGCCGAGCAGGGCCGATCCTCCGAGCGTCGCCAGATCGACGCCAATCTCACGATGCGCTTTCGCGCCCAGCGATTCGGCAATCTTACGGGACGCCAGAATCTCCTGGCCGTGGCGCTGGCCGTACTTCACCGTCAGTGCGTAAATGTCAAAGCCCGCTTCGCGCGCGAGCGCACCGGCGGTATACGAATCGAGCCCGCCGCTCAACAGCACGACAGCCTTGCTAGACACCGCGGACATTCGCACCCCAGATGTGCTTGTGGATTTGAAGCTGAAGGCGCACGGGAAGACGATCTTCGAGGATCCACTCCGACAAATCCTTCGCGCTCATCACGTCGTGCACCGGCGAGAACAAGACGGCCGCGCACCGGCGATCGAGCGCGTGCCGCATGACGATATCGCGCGCAAACTCGTAGTCGACGCGATCCTGGATGACGAACTTCACCTGATCGCGCGATCCCAATCGATCGATATTGCTCCAGTCGACCTTGGCGGACTCGCCGCTCGCGGGACATTTCACGTCGAGCACTTTGACGACCGCGCCGGGAACGCGGCTCACGTCGATTTGACCGCCTGTTTCAAGCAGCACCGTCCGGCCGCTGTCGAGCAACCGCTCCATGAGCGGATACACGTCGTCCTGCAACAGAGGCTCTCCGCCGGTTACCTCGACGAGCGGGCTGCCGTACCGATCGACCTGCTGCACCACGTCATCGACAGACATCTTCTGGCCCTCGTTGAAGGCGTACGCAGTGTCACACCAGGTGCACCGAAGGTCGCAGCCGGCGAGCCGCACGAAGACACATGGCTTGCCCGCGTAGGTGGATTCCCCCTGAATCGAATAGAAAATCTCGTTCACGCTCAGCACAGCATCTCATTCTACCGTCTACAATTACATTGATGTCTAACCTGCGGATCGGCACTTCGGGATGGAACTATCCGGCCGGTCGAGGCACGTGGAACGGCATTTTCTACCCGGCGGCTCCGAAAGGTCGCCGCGGTAAGGGGGAGGCCAGGCCGAAGCTCGACGAGCTCGCCTACTACGCAGAGCACTTCGACACGGTCGAGGTCAATACCACCTTCTATGGGCAGCCGAAAGCGGCTGTCGCCCAGACCTGGGCCGACCGCACCCCATCCGGATTCGAGTTCTCCCTGAAGCTATACCGGAAATTGACTCACGCCGATATACCGGGGGTGCCACGGCTCGACCTGGAAGCTATCGACGAATACCGCCGGGGGGTTGAACCGCTCGCGCGCGCCGGCAAAATTGGGGCACTGCTCGCGCAGTTTCCTCCAAGTTTCAAGCAAAACACCGAGTCTCAGGGCTATCTCGATGCGCTCCTGCAGGGGTTTCGGGGCTACCCGATCGCTGTAGAGCTGCGACACCGGAGCTGGAGCGACGATTTCAGCTCGACCCTGTCTCTGTTGAACGCGCACGACGCGGCGCTGACGCAGATCGACGAACCGAAGTTCAAGGTGTCGATCCGCCAGAACCAGCTGCCCAATATCTCCGGCTTCTACTACATGCGCCTGCACGGCCGGAATGCCGAGCAATGGTGGAAGCACGACAAGTCCGAGGACCGATACAACTACCTGTATTCGGCAGACGAGCTGAAACCCTTCTCCGCCACCGCTGACGCCGCGCGCAGACTGGTGAAGAAGTTCTATCTGTACTTCAATAATCATTTCGCTTCGAAGGCAGTCGTCAATGCGGTCATGATCAAACATCAGCTGGGCGAGCCCGTTCACGGCGCCTACCCGAGTGAGTTCGTGAAACGCTATCCTGAAACCGCGTCGATCGTTTCCACGGAAGGGGCGCCTCACTTCGCCTTGAACAACTCCGGTGGATAAATTTCCCACGCTGAATGCCGTCGGCAGAACGCCGACCGCTACGTCGGCGTTCCTCACCTATGAGTCGTATTACGGGCTGCGCGAAAAGCCGTTCAGCCTTTCGACCGATCCGAAATTTCTGTACAAGAGCGCCGCGCACGCGGGCACCTTCGAAGATCTGTTGCTGGCGATTCGCCGCCGCGAAGGTCTGATCGTTCTCACAGGAGACATCGGCACCGGCAAGACGACGTTGTGCAAGGCGGTGCTGGAGCAGCTCGATCGCAAGACGTTTACGACGTTCGTGCCCGATCCGTTCGTCACGCGTGAAGCACTGCTGAAGATGCTGCTGCTCGACTTCGGCGTCATGTCCATCGACGACCTGAAGAGCGGCAGGATGACCGGCGCATCGCATCCCGACCTGAGCTATCCGTTGTACGATTTTCTGAAGTCGCTGGTGCCACTTCAGGCGTTTGCGGTGCTCATCATCGACGAGGCGCAGAACCTTTCGTCAGCGCTGCTCGAAGAGATTCGGATTCTGTCCGACCTCGAGTCGCCGGATAAGCTGCTGCAGGTCGTTCTGGTCGGCCAGCTCGAGTTGCGGGCCAAGCTGAAGCAGCCGGAGATGCGCCAGCTCGACCAGCGCGTGTCTGCACGATGCAGTCTGGAGCCGCTCAGCCGAGAGGGTGTTGCCGGATACATTTCGCACCGGCTGAGCGTGGCCGGCGGGGCTGACGATCGCGTTCACTTCTCGCCAGATGCGATCGATGAGGTGTTCCGCGTCGCTGGCGGTACTCCCCGCGTCGTGAATCTGATCTGCGATCGCGCCCTGTATCGCGGCCACCTTGCGCGGAAAAACGTGATCGACCTGGAAACCGTGACGCAGGCGATCGACGATCTCGGCGTCGGCACGCTTACACCGTTGCCTGCGTCTCTGGCCGCGCCAGCGATCACGCCCATCGCTCCGAGCGTTGCGCCCCCCGATCCGACGACGCCGGCGGCGGTTCCTGCGCCACTTGTACGCGACTCTGCCTCTCCAGATCTCTCCGGCCTCGAGGTGCACGACATCGGCGAATCTGTCCACGCTCCGGCGGCGATCAGCCCGCCGGTGTACACGACCTCGATTTTCGGGAAGAAGCGCCCGCGCCGCCGGTTGCGCTGGCGCTTGTTGCGCTGGGCGGCTTCCGCCACAGCCGTGGCCGCGAT
Source organism: Vicinamibacterales bacterium (assembly GCA_963787755.1). Classification (GTDB taxonomy): domain Bacteria; phylum Acidobacteriota; class Vicinamibacteria; order Vicinamibacterales; family JAMQPK01; genus JAMQPK01. The sequence goes on along the minus strand of CAWBEG010000004.1, from coordinate 144,057 downwards.
CGTGTTCGTTGTTCTTCTCGGGGAAGCCGTCTTCATCCACTACTTTCCGGCGCTCGCCGACCAGGACCTCCGGTTGCCTGCGCCGGTGCCACTGCGCGTCCCAGCGACGCAGGCGGGCGTTCCGATACCCTGGGATGTCACCCAGCGTCCCCCGCTCGCCGACGCCGTGCGCCTCGAGCCCGGCGCGCCGCCGCCCGCGCGCGAGTGAGCCGCATCTCCAGAGCTGAGTTCCGCGAGGCCGTACGCCGCGGTTGGAGCAAGCGCTGCCCGCACTGCGGAAAAGGGGCGCTCTTCATCGGCTGGAACAAACCGCACCGGAATTGCCCCGTCTGTGGCTACCTCTACGAACGTGACTACGGCGATGTCTGGTGGGTCTGGATCGTGACCGATCGGATTCCGATCGGCATCGGCATCGTTCTTCTGTATTTCGGCTTTCGCGTCAGAAGCTTCTGGATGGGCGTGCTGTTCTTCGGGTCTCTCTCGCTACCGCTGTTGCTGACGATTCCCCGGCGCTATGGGCTCGCGATCGCCATCACCTATCTGATTCGGAAACGATGGCCGGACCCGAAGGATACCTTTCCGACATTAGGCTAGCAGCAATGTGCTGTCCGACCTGCGGCTCCGTCGACATCCTACCGATAAAGGCTCGTAGCGGCCACGGCTGGTCTCCTCAGCCGCATTAGCACGCCGGTGCGTGCTCGACACCCCTCTGTGGAGGGCGCGGCCAGCAGCCGATAGAGCACCCATGATGCTTTGGACGTTTGGTAAAGAGAAGGCCCGCATCAGTCTTGGCCGGCGATCGCAGTCGTCTGTGCTGATCGTGGTTCGCGCCCGCGACCAGATGCAGGAGTACCGCTTCCCCGATGCATCCAGCCTGCGCGTCTTCCAGGCCGACATGGAAGCGTTTCTGCTGAAAACGGGCTGGACACTGCTGGAGTACTCCCCGGAACGGCGGCTTCGAGACCGGGATCGCCGGGGTTTTCCTCGGCTCGCAGAACGACGCCGATGGTGGACCGACACGAAGGAACGGGCGAACGTTGTATGGGGTCGCCATCACCTGTCTGATTCGGAAGCGATGGACGAATCCAAGGGATAACTCTCCGGCTTCGTCCTGCTGACGACCGTCACGCCGATGCGCGGACACAAGTCTTTGATGGCGCATGCCGGGCAGCGTGGATAGACCGGCCGGCACACGTTCTGTCCCCATGTGACGAGGTAGAGATTGATGTAGGGCCACCATCGCGCTTCCGTCGCGCGATACAGTGCCTGCTCCGTTTCGTCCGGTGTCCTGGTGTGCACCCAGCCGAGCCGGTTCGCGATGCGATGGACGTGCGTGTCGACGCAGATGTTCTTCTGGCTTTCGTACGCGAGAATCAATACGAGGTTCGCCGTCTTGCGTCCGACTCCCGGCAGCGTCAGCAGCTCCTCCATCGTCGAGGGGGTCTTGCCCCCGAAATCCTTCATCAGCTTCGCGCACGTCGCTTTGATGTATCGCGCCTTGTAGCGGTAGAAGCTGACGGGATAAATCAGCTTCTCGATCTGCTTCACCGTCAGCTTGCCCATGGCCTCCGGCGTCGCGGCCTTCCTGAACAAGCGCTCGGACGCCGCATACGTCGTCGCGTCCTGCGTGCGCGCGGAAAGCAGCGTGGCGATGGTGACCTGAAAGGGATCTTCCTCCCGCGACTGCGAGATCTTCTCGACGGCGGGCAGCTCGAGGCCGGTAATGGCGACCGCGAGCCGGCGCATGACAGGCTCGACGTTCTTAAGGTATCGGCGTGATCGGAGCTTTGCCGTTGAGGACATTCACGACGTTCCGCGCAACGAGATCGTACATCGCAGCGCGCGTTTCCGCTGTGGCACTCGCCATGTGAGGGACCAGTACGACGTTCTCCTGCGCCAGCAGCCCCGAATGAATCTTCGGCTCTTCCTCGTACACATCGAGGCCCGCGCCCTTGATGATACCTTCGCGCAGCGCCCACGCCAGCGCGTCCTCGTCGACGACCGGGCCCCGCGACGTGTTGATCAGGTACGCCGACCTCTTCATACGCGAGAGCGCAGTGCGATCGATCAGATGCCGGGTCTGCGGCGAAAGCGGCACGTGTAGCGAGATGACGTCCGACGTCGCCAGAAGCTGGTCGAACGACATGCTCTCGTACCCTGGAACCGATCGCGCCGATGGATTGTGGTAGGCGATCTTCATTCCGAAGTGACGCGCCTTCTCAGCGACGGCCAATCCAATGCGCCCAAGCCCGATGATGCCAAGCTGCCGCTCGCGAACGTCCGATCCGATCATGAAGTCGAGCGAGAACCCTTTCCAATCGCCGCGGCGCACGACACGATCGCCTTCGACGATGCGGCGTGTGACAGCGAGGATCAGCGTGATCGCCATGTTCGCCGTCGCTTCGGTCAGCACGTCCGGCGTGTTCGTCAGGACGATGCCCTTCGATCGCGCGTATGGCACGTCGAGATTGTTGTAGCCGACGGCCACGTTCGACACGATCTTCAAATCGCTGCCGGCGTCGATCACGTCCTTGTCGATCTTGTCGAGCGCGGCAACGACGAGCGCCTGCTTCCCTTTCACGCGCGCGATCAGCTCCTCCTTCGACGAGGACGCCGTCGCGATAGACATCGACGTCGCCGACGGCCTGAAGGGGCTCGATGGCAGACGATGGCAGTTTGTATGTGACGAGAATCGAAGGCTTCGGCATTGGCCCTAGTGACCGTACGACTGGCAGAACCCGCAATGATTGCAGCGCACGCGCGGCTCGATGACGCACATGCCGTCGTCGACTTCGCTGCCGGGGAGGACGGTCAGGAAAACATGTGAGAGGGGTGAGGGGTAAGGGGTGAGGAGTAAACGTCACGGGTACCTGTGGGGCTTGCCCCTTGCCCCTCACCCCTTGCCCCTTGGTGTGGCCTCCCCATGTGCCTCTCTATCGCCTCACGAACGAGCGCGCGCACGTCCTGTTCGTTCATAAATGCTCGCAGGCGCTCACGGCAGATCCACTGTATCGACAATACCCACGATCGCCGCGTCGACGGGCGCAGCTTTCTTGCCGATGGCGTCGCTGGCCGCGCGCCCTTCGAGCACGATCAGCACCTTCTCGTGGACGCCCGCGCCCACGCCGTCCACCGCAAGCAGCTCGGGACCGCGCGGCGTATCTTCGAGCGTCAGCGGCTGAACGAGCAGCAGCTTCGCGCCTTCGAGTTTGCGATTCTTTTGTGTGGCCACCAGCGTGCCGGTGACGCGCGCAAGGATCATGACCCTACCCGATGTGCCAGGAATCGACGATGCCGACGATGCCCGCATCGGCGGGAACCTCGGTCGGATAAAACGGAAAGCTCGCTTCCTTGCCCCGAACGAAGAAGACATTCTCGCCGACGCCCGCGCCGACAGAATCTGCCGCGACAATCACACGGCCGACCGGCTCGCGGGAGGACGACATCGGCTGCACGAGCAGCAGCGTCACGCCATCGAGGGCGGCGTTCTTGTTGTTCAGCACCAGCGTGCCGACGACTTTACCCAGCTGCATTATTCTTTAAATTCGATTTCATCCACGATGCCGACGATGGCCGCATCGACGGGACAATCCTTCAGTCCCGCCGCCATGCGCGCCGAGCTGCCGCTCACGATCAACACCGTCTCGCCGAAGCCGGCGTCGACCGTATCGATCGCAACCACATAATTACCTTCCGGTTTGCCTTTGGGATCCATGGGCCGTGCAATCAGGAGCTTACTGCTGACCAGGCGCGGATCTTTGCGGGTCGCCACGACCGTGCCGACCACTTTGGCCAATATCATGAGGCTACCAGCTACCGGCTACCAGCTACGAGCAAGCTACGCCTTCACGCCGGATTTGCCAATCGGCAGGGCGTCCTCGAGGTTCGCGTGCGGACGGGGAATGACGTGCACCGACACGAGCTCGCCGACCCGCCGCGCGGCAGCCGCGCCAGCGTCGGTCGCCGCCTTCACAGCCGCCACGTCGCCGCGAACGATGGCAGTCACGTAACCGGCGCCGATTTTTTCCCAACCGACAAGGGTCACCTTGGCAGCCTTCACCATCGCATCCGCCGCCTCAATCATGGCGACGAGTCCTTTGGTTTCGACCATGCCGAGCGCCTCACCCATGCTGACCTCCCAATAGAGCCTTCACGGCATCCTCAATGAGGGCCGTAAGCTCGCGGTATGATAGCCGAATTTCCCCGTCCAAATCCGCCGGATCGGTTGGAATGAGCCGCGCGCCGCGCGACGAGGGCGCCTCGATAATCTGGCACGACGCCTGATCGGCGTTCGGCGGAGTCTCCGAACCGTCCGCGCAAATCGGCGCCGGCGACTTAATCCCGTAATTTCCCCGCAGTTCCTGCAGCCGGTGGACTTCTTCGCGCGACAGCAGATTCTCGCGGCCGAGCTGGCGCGTCACCAGGCTGATCTTTGCGAAGTGCTCAATCGTCTCCATCTTGTAGTAGGCGGCGTACACGTCGGGCCCGATCGTGAGGGCTCCATGATTCGCGAGCAGCAACCCGTCGTGCGCCTTGATGTACTTCCGCACCGCTGCCGGCAGTTCCGGCGTCGATGGTGTGCCGTACTCGGCAATGGGAATGCTGCCGAGCGTCGTGACGACCTCGGCGAGAACCGCACGATCGAGCGGGATACCGGCGACGGCGAAGCCGGTGGCGATCGGCGGATGCGCGTGCACGACCGCCCGCGCATCGGGGCGGTTCTTGTACACCTCGAGATGCATGAGCAGCTCAGACGAGGCGTCGCGCGTTCCGCGAATTTTTTTACCGTCGAGATCGACGACGACCATCATGTCGGGCGTCATGAATCCCTTCGACACGCTCTTCGGCGTCGTCAGGATGGTGGCGTCGTCGAGCCTGATGCTGATGTTGCCGTCGTTCGAGGCGACGTAGGCGCGGGCGTACATGCGCCGGCCGATTTCCACGATGTCGGCGCGAAAGGCGTCTTCGGCTCGCGTCTCGCTCACTGCACGTTCCCGTGGGCGGTCGAGAGGCTTTCGAGCGCCTGCCTCGCCTGCCGGCCCTCGGGGCTGTCGGGCGCGATCTCGACGAGCCGGCGCCAGATCTCCGTGGCACCCTTGAGATCCTGCTTGCCGAACGCGCGCACGACGCCCATGTTCAGCAGCGCCTTGGTGTGCTTCGGATCGACCTGCAGCGAATGCTCGAGCTGTTTGATGGCGAGGTCGGGCTGGTTGTTGTAGTAGTAGCTCACGCCCAGGTCGGTGCTCACGCTCGCATCTTTCGGGTTGAGCGCGAGCGCCTCGGCGTACCACTTGATGGCGTCGGTAAAGCGCCCGGCGTCGTAGTACAGATTTCCGAGTTGCGCGCGCGCGACGGCGTTCTTCGGATCGCGATCGACGACATTGCGCAGCGCCTGCACCTGTGAATCGTCGAGGATTGCCGGCGCGGGAGTGCCTGGAACGGACCCTGATGAGGCCGGGGGCGGCGCAGACTCCGCCATCGGCGCGCTCGGACGCGGGGCCATCGATGCCTGCTGGCTCCCGATAATCCAGCCGGCAATCAAGCCAAAGAAAATGCCTGCAATCGCATAGATAACAGATTCGAGTTTCATTCAGTCTCAGTACGGTTCCAGGTTCCAGGTGCTGTGGTTTCTGGGTGCCGGAAGAACCCTGAACCGCAGATCATAACAGTGTGCGTTTGAACCAGTCCACCAACGCGGGAATCAGTTCCGCATCACGCGAGAGCAGGACGGTTCCGTGCGCAACCGCGTCGGTGAGGCGAACCTCGCGCAGTCCGGGACCGATAGTCGTGAGATGACGGATCGTTCGCGCCGCGTACGGATCCTTCGTGCTGCCGGCGAGCAACGCCGGCCTCGCACCAAATTTCTTCATCGCTGCTTCGGTGCGCAGCCCCCTGTAATCAATTCCCGGCGAGAGCAGTGCAATCGACAGCACACGTGGATCGTCGGCGGCGTCGAGCACCGCGAGGTTGGCCCCAATCGAGGCGCCGGCGATGCCAATGCTTCCCGGGATCACCTCCGGGCGCTCGCGCAGGAACGCTTTCGCCGCTCTCACGTCGATCGCGTACGCACCGACCTCGTCGCCGGCGCGGAAGTCGAGCGCAACGACCGCGAACCCGGCGTCGGACAACTGCGACGCCGCGGCATCCCAGTCGACGTGCGATCGCCTCAGCATATGGAAGCAGAACGATGCCTGGGGCGGGACGCCGCGACGGCTCGTAGTACGCCGCCAGTCAGCGTCGCGCCGTCTTCCGCGCGAAACGTGACCCGCCGCCCTGGCGCCGCATGCAGTGCGGTGGCTAGCAGGAGCGCCAACGCGACGGCGGACCACGAAGACACGAAGACACGAAGGTGGTCAGCGCAGCGCATGCAGATAATCGCGCACCGAGCGCTCCAACCCGACGTACAGCGCATGGCTGACGAGCGCGTGGCCAATCGAGACTTCCTGCAGATGAGGGAGCAGGCGGAAGAGCGACAGGTTCTTCAGATCGAGATCGTGACCCGCATTGACGCCGAGGCCCAGCGAGTGTGCGAGCTCCGCCGCATCGGCGTAGGTCTTGAAGCTCGCGTCACCTCGGCCCGTTTCGAACGCGCGCGCAAACGGTTCGGTGTACAACTCCACGCGATCGCCTCCCACCGCGGCCGCCCACTTCACCGCGTCGGGAACGGGGTCGATGAACAGGCTCACCCGAACTCCGAGCTTCTTGATACTGCCGACGATCGACGCGAGTTCGTCCACGGCCGTGTCCGCCGGCCAGCCTGCCTGGCTCGTCACCTCGCCTGGCTTTACCGGAACGAGCGTGCATTGCGTCGGACGAACTTTGAGTACGAGCTCGAGAAGATCGGGACGGGGATCTCCCTCGATGTTGTACTCGATCTCGGGCGACCTCTTCAGCAGCTCGGCGATGCCGTACACGTCCGACGTCCTGATGTGACGCGCGTCGGCGCGTGGATGGACCGTAATGCCTGGCGCGCCGGCCGCGACGCACGTCGCGACCGCCTCGAGCACGTCAGGATCGCTGCCGCCTCTCGAGTTGCGAAGCGTCGCAACCTTGTTAACGTTGACCGATAGTTTTATTGACGGCATCGACAATCTGCTGCGCCCATCGATTGATCTGCTGCAGGTCCTGCCCCTCGAGCATCACGCGGAGGAGCGGCTCCGTTCCCGAGTAACGGACGAGCAGCCGGCCGTTGCCGGCAAGCCCCTCTTCGACCTGCTTCATGACGGTGGCAACTTCCGGAATCTTCTCGAGATCGGTTTTTTCACGCACGCGTACGTTCAACAGCACCTGCGGGTACGTCGTGAGATCGTCGGCGAGATCCGCCAGCTCTCTCCCGCTCGCGGCCATTGTCCGAAGCACGCTGAGGGCGGTGATAAGGCCGTCTCCGGTGAACAGATGCTCGGAAAAAATCAGGTGGCCGGACTGTTCTCCGCCAAGAGACAGATCCCGCTTCTGCATCTCCTCCATGATGTACTTGTCGCCGACCTTCGTGCGGATCAGGCCGATGCCCGAGCTTCTTCAGCGCGATCTCCAGCCCGATGTTGCTCATGACGGTCGCGACGACGGCGTTGCCGCGCAACCGGCCTTCGGTCTTCATCTGCCTCGCGCACATCAGCATCACGTGATCGCCGTCGAGCACGCGGCCCTGTCCGTCGACGAGAATCGCGCGGTCGCCGTCGCCGTCAAAAGCGACACCCAATCGGTAACCACCCTGTTTGACGACCGCCGCGAGTTTTTCTGGATGCGTCGATCCCACGCCTCTATTGATGTTCTGTCCGTCGGGCTCTGCTCCGAGCACGGTCACATCGAAGCCAAGCTCTTTGAACAACGCGGGTGCGACCGTCGTCATCGCGCCATTGGCGCAGTCGACGGCGAGCCGCACGCGGTGGAGCTTTTCCAGATTTGGCAGGACCGAACGGGCGTGCTCCAGATACTTGCGGAGATGATCGGCGTGCGGCACCTCGAGCGCGTCGCTGACGGGCAGCTGCCAGGCGGAGTCAGCCACGAGCGCCTCGATGCGGTTCTCGAACTGACCGCCGTACTTCACGCCTGCACCCGAGAACACTTTGATGCCGTTGTCCTGGTAAGGATTGTGAGACGCCGAAATCACCACGCCAGCGTCGAAATCGAGCGATCCTGTCAGATAGGCCACGGCGGGCGTTGGGGCCAACGCCGATGCTCTGGACGGCTGCGCCCGCCAGTCGCGCGCCGTGCGCCAGCTCGCGCTCGATCCAGACGCCCGATTCCCGGGTGTCGCGGCCTATAAGGAGCTTCGCGTCCTGGTGCGGAAGCGCCTTTACCAGCGCCGCACCGACGCGCCGCACCGTGGCTGCATCCAGGGGAAACGTGCCCGCCGTACCTCTGATTCCGTCAGTTCCAAACAGCGCGTGACTCATTCGACGTGAATACTCACAATAGTGGGATCCAATTGATCGACGCCGACACCAGCGGTCGGCTCCAGCCGGACTGGCAGTCCGTAATCGCCGCGACCGATGCCTTCGAGGTCGACGTAGGCGACGATCGACGCATCTCTGATCTTCGCAGTCGCTTCCTTCGTTCCGCGCACGCGCACCTTCACCAACGGCGGCGCGATCGTCGCCCGAAGGCCGGCGGCCAGATTCCGCACGCGCACCGCGACACCCGAGAGCTGCCGCTCTTCCGGAGCGGGCAGGATCGCGACCGATACGACAGCGGTCTTCGCGCTCTTCAGGCGCACGCCGTCGTCGGCGACGCCGACGATGACGCTCGAACGCACATCGGCGCTCGCGGATCCCACCCACAGCGGCTCGGTAATCGCTTCCGTCACACGCCGCAGGAGGCTTTCGGGCCCGACGATCTCCACCGTCGGTGGATCTGCGGAGATTTTTCCGACGATGAACCCCGGCGACGGTTCACCTTCCACGGACGGTATCACCGGCACGATGCGCGTCGCCGACGGCTCGAAACGGATGGCCACCGACGACGGGGTCACCTGCGTCACTACCACGGCAAACGGAGCCTTGACGCGCTCGGGCGACAAGTGGAACAGCCGCCGGCCAGACTGCGCGGCGCTCAGATCGACGGTGGCCACGAGATCGCCCGGAGCGATGCGGCCCAGCGCATCGGCGGTTCCGCGCACGCGGACGTCGACCGATTCCTGGGGCGGCTCGACCATCTCGAGATTCTCCGGAAGGTTCTGCAGCTCGAGCGGGATGCGCAACCCGCGCTCGACCGAGGCGCGCTGCGACGACACCATCATCCACAGGAGCACCGCAAGTGCGACTGACACCACCTTCAACCCGGTGTGAGCGAACGAGTGATCGCGCAGGCTCATTTCAGTAACGCCCTGAGGCGGCGCTTCAGGTTCTCCGAATCGTACGGGCCTTCGATTTTTCCGTCCAGCGCCACGCTCACGCGGCCGGTCTCCTCAGACACGATCACGGCGACCGCGTCGTTCTCCTCTGTCAGCCCGATCGCCGCGCGATGACGCGTGCCCAGATTTCTCGCGAGCTGCGGATTGACCGTCAGCGGAAGAAAGCACGCGGCCGCGGCGACGCGATCGTTCTGAACGATGACGGCGCCGTCATGCAGCGGCGATTTCGGCTGAAAGATGCTCACGAGCAGATCGTAGGTAAGCATCGCGTCGAGCGGAAGACCCGCCTCGATGTAGTTGCGCAGGCCGATCTGGCGCTCGATGACGACGATCGCGCCCGTGCGCGCGGTCGAGAGCTGCGCCGCCGCGACGGCGATCTCCTCGATGGTCTCGTCGGCGCCTTCCTGCGTCAGGAAATATCGAAAGAAGGGCGCGCGCCCGAAATGTGCGAGCGCGCGGCGAATGTCGGCCTGAAACAGCACGATGGCGGCAAACACCAGGTACGGCAGCAGGTTGCGGATGAGCCAGTCGACCGTCTGCAGATGGCCCCACCGCGAGACGTAGAACATCACCAGCAGCAGCGCGAATCCCGCGGCCATCTGGATGGCCCTCGTGCCGCGAATCGCCTTCAGCACCTCGTAGATCACCAGCGACACGATGGCGATATCGAGGATGTCCCACCAGGTCATGGCGGGCAGGCGCGGAAGCGAGGGGCAGCCAGTTCAGCATTGTTGACGTATCGCGTCAGCGACCCGCACGACATCGACCATAGCCGGAACGTTGTGCACGCGCACGATGTGCGCGCCGAACAGCACGGCGGCGGCAACCGATGAGGCTGTTGCCATATCGCGCTCGCCGGGGCACGCTCGCCGATAGCCGCGCTGAGGAACGACTTGCGCGACGGTCCCACGAGCAGCGGGCAACCGATCTCCGCGAACGCCGGCAGCGCTGCGAGCGCCGCATAGCTGTGCTCCGGCCGCTTCGCGAATCCGAGCCCGGGATCGAGCACCACCGACTCCCGGCGCGCGCCGGCGGCCAACGCGCGCTCGAGGCTCGCCCGCAGCTCCTCAGCGACTTCCACCGGCACCGATTCGTAGTGCGCGTCCTTGTACATGTCCCGGGAGCGCCCCCGGGCATGCATCAGGATGAGCCCTGCACCCGAACGAGCAGCGATTTCGGCGAGGGACGCATCATATCTCAGGGCTCGCGGGGCCCCACCCCCGCTCGCTCTCGCTCGGCGGCTTCGCGCCTCGCTCGGGCCGCTGGCGCCTTTCAGGCCCGTCACGTCGTTGATGAGCGAGGCGCCTTCGCCAATCGCCACCTCGGCCACCGCAGACTTCGACGTGTCGATCGAAATCGGAATCCTCAGCGATCGCGACAGGCGGGCGATGACCGGCTGAACGCGGGCGATCTCGGTCTCGGCGCTGACGGTCTCGGACCCGGGACGCGTCGACTCGCCGCCGACGTCGATGATGTCGGCGCCGCGCGCCTCCATCTCGACGGCTGCCGCTTCGGCCGCACCCGGATCGAGATAGAGACCGCCGTCGGCGAATGAATCGGGAGTGATGTTGAGAATGCCCATGACGAGCGTACGGGCACCGAGATGCAGGACTCGACCGTGCGGGAGAGTGAAGCGTGAAGTGAGGTCGAGGGGTCACAGTAAGGGGTAAGGGGCGAGGGGTGAGGGGCAAATGTCGCGCTGAACGCGTCTTACCCCTCGCCCCTCACCCCTTACCCCTTCTCTTATTCCTGCGGCAGCGGATCCGAGAGCGGCGGAACGATTCCGGGCCGCTCTTTCCTGCGTCCCGTTTCCTCGTCGTGCGACGACACCGGGCCCGCCGGGGAGTGCGGCTTCGCTTCTTCGAGCGGCAGTCCCGCAACGATGCGGCGCACCTGTTCGCCGTCGAGCACTTCGCGGACGAGCAGCTCGGCCGCGACCTTCTCGAGGCTCGCCTTGTACTGCATCAGCACGCCCCGCGCGCGCTCGTAGTTGTCGGTGATGAAGCGCTTCACTTCGTGGTCGATCTTCAGCGCGGTGTCTTCGCTGTAGTCCTGGTGCTGCGCGATCTCGCGGCCGAGGAAGATCTGCTCTTCCTTCTTGCCGAAGGTGAGCGGCCCCATCGCTTCGCTCATGCCCCACTCGCACACCATGCGGCGCGCGAGCTCGGTCGCGCGCTCGAGATCGTTGCCGGCGCCCGTCGTCATGGCGCCCTGCATGGTGATTTCCTCTGCGATACGGCCGCCAAGCAGAATCGCGATCTGATCGATCAGGTAGTCGCGTGAATAGTTGTGCTTCTCGTCGACCGGCAGCTGCTGCGTCAGGCCGAGGGCCATGCCCCGCGGGATGATCGTCACCTTGTGCAGATCGTCGGCGTGCGGGAGGAGCACGCTGAGGAGCGCATGACCCGCTTCGTGCACCGCCGTAATCTTCTTCTCTTCGTCGCTGATGATCATCGAGCGCCGCTCGGATCCCATCAGCACTTTGTCTTTCGCGAACTCGAAGTCGATCATCCGCACGGTCTTGCGGTTGTACCGCGCCGCGTTGAGGGCCGCCTCGTTCACGAGGTTGGCCAGATCCGCGCCGGAGAAACCGGACGTGCCTCTCGCCAGCACCGGCACATCCACATCGTCGGACATCGGAATCTTCCGCGTGTGCACGGTCAGGATCCCCTCGCGGCCCTTCACGTCGGGGCGATTCACGACGATGCGGCGATCGAACCGGCCCGGACGAAGGAGCGCGGGATCGAGCACATCGGGACGGTTCGTGGCCGCGACGAGAATGACCCCTTCGTTGGATTCGAACCCGTCCATCTCGACGAGCAGCTGATTCAACGTCTGCTCACGCTCGTCGTGCCCGCCGCCGAGGCCCGCGCCGCGATGACGGCCGACCGCATCGATCTCGTCGATGAAGACGATGCACGGCGCGTTCTTCTTGCCCTGCTCGAACAGGTCGCGCACGCGCGACGCGCCGACGCCGACGAACATCTCGACGAAGTCAGATCCGCTGATCGAGAAGAACGGCACGTTCGCTTCGCCAGCGACGGCGCGCGCGAGCAGCGTCTTGCCGGTTCCCGGAGGGCCCATCAGCAGCACGCCTTTCGGAATGCGGCCGCCGAGCTTCTGAAACTTCTGCGGTTCCTTGAGGAACTCGATGATTTCCTGCAGCTCTTCCTTCGCTTCGTCGACACCCGCGACGTCCTTGAACGTCACTTTCTTCTGCGAGCTCGACGAAAGCTTCGCCTTGCTCTTGCCGAACGAGAGGGCCTTGTTGCCGCCGCTCTGCATCTGGCGCATGAAGAAGATCCAGAAACCAATCAACAGCAGGATGGGAGCCCAGGAATACAGCAACTGCGCCCAGGGGCTCTGCGTCGGCTCTTTCGCCGTCACGAGAACGCCCTTCGCGAGCAGCTGATTCGCCAGACCTTCGTACTGAGTGGGGGCGTAGCGTGTGGAAGGTTTCCTTGTCGGCTTTGTAGATGCCGCTGATTTCCTGGCCGGTGATGGTGACCCTTTCGATCTTCTCGGTCCCCACATCCGCCATGAACTCGCTGAACGCCACCAGCTTCGACGGGCTCCCGAGGCTGATTGGAAAAGTTCCACACCCCGAGCGCCACGACGACCAGCACCATCCAAAACACTAAGCTTTTCAACGTGGAGTTCACCCTCTACCCTCCCACGACTAAATAGGTAACCGTTTCAAGATTACCACGTCTCTTGTGGCGTCCGTGACCCTAAACTCCTCTGCCAGCGCGTGTCCGGCGACCCACACAATCTGCCCCGCAGAATCCACGATGACGGGGGTGATTTCGCGCTCGAAACGGTCGATTTTCGCGTCCACGAAGAAGTCCTGCAGGGTCTTTCGGCCCTTCAGCCCCAGCGGACGAAATACATCGCCGGGACGCCTGTTGCGTACCGCCAGCGGCGCCGTCAGCCGGCGCGCTTCGATGACGGCCTCGTGGCTGCGTCCCGCGAGATGCCAAACCTCGTTTGCCGAACGGCCCGACGGCACGGGCCTCGAATCGGCCGAAATCGCACACGCCGCTTCCGGCACCGCCACCTGCCCCGGCACGTCGAGCTGATACATGAAATCAGCGGCCGGGATCGGCTTTTCACGACCCCGGCTTCTCTGTTAAGACGAGCGAGCGCCCGCGACGATTCACGCGATGGCCGGGCAAATCGAGCTGCCCTGTTGATTTAGACACCGCGAACCGGCGGACGGCTTCGCCGGCGTCGAATCCGACGAAGCGCTCATGGCCCGCGGCCATGTGCTGCGCAAGGCGGATCACGCGTCGCGCGATGGCCGCCGGCTCGGCCAGGAGCGCATCGGCGTCGAGCTCCACGCCGTGCGGGGTCTCCGAAATGAGGCGCGCCGCAGCCACTCGAGCGGCATCCTCGAGGTAGTCGGCGTCTTCGCGCGCAATCGCGGCTGCGCGATCGAGGGCATCGACGATTCCAGGTGAGAAGCGCGCGTCGAGCAGGGGCAGCAGCTCGTGCCGGATGCGATTGCGCGGAATCGCGAGATCGGCGTTCGACGCATCTTCGCGGAACGGAATGCCGCCGGCGCGCAGAAACTCGCGCACGTCCGCGCGCGACGTCTCGATGAACGGCCGCACGACGATGCCGGCGCGCGGGTGGATGCCGCTCAGGCCGCGCGGCCCTGCGCCGCGCAGGAGCCGAAGCAGAAACGTTTCGGCCTGATCGTCCTTCGTGTGCGCGACAGCGATGGCGGTTGCGCCGAGGCGCCCTGCCGCACGATCGAAGAACGCGTAGCGCGCCGTGTGCGCCGCGTGTTCGATGGAAGTGCCCGTTTCGCGCGCGAGCGCCGCCACATCGATGCGCTCGATGTCGATCGGCATCTCCAGCCTGGCCGCGAGGTCGCTGGCAGAACTGCGCGTCCGCGTCCGCATCGGCGCCGCGAAGCTGATGGTTCAGATGCGCCGCTCCGACGACGACGAAACCTTCGGCCTCGGCGATCTCGCGCAGCGCGAACAGCAGCGCGACCGAATCGGCGCCGCCAGACAACGCGACGGCCACACGGGTGCCCGTCGGAAGCAATCCGTGATTGCGGATAGTGCGGCGGACGGAATCGATGATGCTCATAGGTGCGATCAGGTGCAATGGGTGCGACAGGTGCAAGAGGTGCGACGGGAAGAGGAGCGAGGGGTGCGGTCAGCGCACCGTAACGCACCCAACCGCACCCCTTGCACCCAACGCACCCTAAAAAGTGGTGCCGGTGCAGGGACTTGAACCCCGGACAACGCGGATATGAGCCGCGTGCTCTAACCAACTGAGCTACACCGGCGAATAGTGAATTCTACATTGGAAGATTGGGGGATCGTCAGATTGGCAGAATGTTGCCAGATTGAAGAGTGACATTCTTCAGTCCAACGACACTCATTCAATCTACCAATCTTCCGATCTACCAATTCAGAGTCAGACAATCAGCATTGCATCGCCGTAGCTGTAGAACCGGTACTTCTCGGCGATCGCCTCACGGTACGCCGCGAGCACGGCATCGCGGCCACCGAACGCGCACGCGAGCATCAGCAGTGACGACTCCGGCAGATGAAAGTTCGTCATCAGCGCATCGACGATGCCGAACCTGAAGCCCGGATAAATGAACAGGTCGCTCCAACCCGACTGCGGCGTGATGGTCGCCGCGTCCCGCCCGGCCCGCCGCCTCCAGCGCGCGCGTCGTCGTCGTGCCGACCGCGATCATGCGGCGTTTCTCGCGTTTGGCGCGGTTGATCGCGTCGGCCGCCGCCTCGCTGATCGAGAAGCGTTCCGCATCGATCGTGTGCGCTTCCACCTGATCGACGCGGACAGGCTGAAACGTTCCGTATCCGACGTGCAGCGTAATCGCAGTGCGCTCGACCCCCTGCTTGTGCAGAGACGTCGAGAAGCTCAGGCGTGAAATGAAGTCCCGCCGTCGGCGCCGCGACAGAACCGCGCTCGCGCGCATAGACGGTCTGATAGCGGTCGCGATCGCTCGTCGTGTCGTCGCGCTTGATGTACGGCGGCAGCGGCATGTGGCCGATGGCGTCGATCGCGTCCTCGACGCTCGCGCCGCTGTCCGACCAGAGCCGTATCGTGCGACGGCCGTGGAAGTGACGATCCAGAATTTCACCGTGCAGCACGTGCCGCGAGCCGCGGAAGACCATCTCCGAGCCAGGCTGAAGCTTCTGCCCCGGATGCACGAGCGCGTCCCATCGTTCTGATCGTCGAGGTTCGCCAGCAGCAGGCATTCAACGGCGCCGCCGCTCGGAACACGCGCGCCGAGCAGACGGGCCGGAAACACTCTCGTATCGTTGACGACGAGCAGGTCGCCCTCACGGAAGTACTCCGCGCAGGCGGGACACGTGCGTGTGCTCCACCGCGCCGGTACTCTTTATGGAGAATGAGCAGCCTCGATGCGCCGCGGTCGGGCGCGGGGGCCTGCGCGATGAGCTCCGCCGGTAGATCGAAACCGAAGTCGGAAACGTTCATCGCCTTATTTTGTGAGCAAGCCGTCAGGCGTGCGCAGGTTGCGCAACTCGTCAATGGAACTTTGGCCCCACACCGCCTTCGCCTGGCGCCAGTCGTCCTTGAGAATCGACCAGAGAATCTGATCGAAGTAGCGCCCGTTGCGCTGGAACGATCGACGCAGGATGCCTTCCTGCAGCGCTCCGAGCTTTCTCAACGCAGCATTCCCGCGGCCGTTCGACGCGATCGATCGCGCCTCGAGCCGATGCACGCCAACGACGCCGAATGAGAAGTCGATGACGGCTTTCGCGCCTTCGACGAACACGCCACGGCCCCAGAACGGCGAGCCGATGGCAAATCCCCATTCCGCGCTGCCGAATCCGGGCTCGAGCTGCCGCACCTGGAACAGCCCCATCGCATCGTCATAGCCGTCGGGCACGATGCCGAAGCAAAAGCTGTTGCCGCGCAGTCCGCTCGTGATGAGCCTCGGCGATGAATCCCTCGAACCCTTCTACCGTGCGCGGCAGCGGCGATACGAACTCCGCCACTTCTTCGCTCGTCAGCATCGCCAGCAGCGCCGGCGCATCGCTCGTCGCGAACCTCTCGAAGAGTGACGTTCTCGCCGCGAATGGTGGGAAGTCCAAAATGCCAGTCGAACGGAATCGAACCGGCTTGGACTTGCAGTTTGTCCTGGTAAGGCATTTTTTCCATGTTGGCCGCGACTATGAGCAAGTCCCTTACCAGGATGCGCCATAGTGTCCTATCAGGACGATAACATCCATATGTATGTTAGTACTTAACAGGCTAGAAAGCGAAAGGGGTGGACTAGCGCATGATTACGCTTGATGTTCTAATACGGAACTTATAAATGCATATATTAACTGTAACTATACTTATTATAAACATGTTAATTATGAATGTGTCTATTTCAGAACAATATGTGCCTATCTCAGCGGTGCGCAGAGTCAGATCGACCAGCGAAGCAAGACGGAACCGACGGTAAAGCCGGCGCCAACGGAGGCCAGAAGAACGAGGTTGCCCTTCTTCAGGCGGCCGTCAGCGACGGCATCAGCAAGCGCGAGAGGGATGGTGCCTGCGGTCGTGTTGCCGTATTTCTCGATATTGATGACGACCTTTTCTTCGGGCAAGCCGAGCCTCTCGGCAGCCGACATGATGATGCGGCGATTGGCCTGATGCGACACGAACAGATCGATATCAGCCCCGGTCAGGTTGTTGCGCTCCAGGACGCGGGCGCAGATCTCCTCTGTTTTCTTCACGGCGAATTTGAAGACCGCCTGCCCGTCCTGCTTCACGTAATGCAATCGCTGATCGACCGTCTCGTGCGACGCCGGCCGGAGGCTGCCGCCCGCGGGCATACATAGCGCCGGGCCGCCGCCGCCGTCGACTTCGTGCGCGAAATCGATGATGCCGCAGTTGTCTGTCGCAGGGCTGACGACGACCGCGCCGGCGCCGTCGCCGAAGAGCACGCACGTGGAGCGATCGGTGTAGTCGATGATGCTCGACATGACGTCGGCGCCGATGGCGAGCGCGTGCCGGTGCGTCCCCGCCGCCGACCATGTGCGCGGCCGTCGTCAGCGCGTAGGTAAACCCGGAACATGCGGCACCGAGATCGAAGCCCCACGCGCTTGTCCGCGCCGATCTTGTTCTGGACGAGGCAGGCCGTGCTCGGAAACATCATGTCCGGCGTCGTCGTGCCCACGACGATGAAGTCGATGTCCTGCGGCGTGAGTCCCGCCTGCGCGATCGCCTCGAGCGCCGCTTCCGTCGCGAGATCGGACGTCGCCACGCCCGGCTCGACGATGTGGCGCTCACGAATGCCCGTGCGCTGAAGAATCCACTCGTCGGACGTGTTGACCAGCTTCTCGAGATCTTTGTTCGTGAGCAGACGAGGCGGAACGTAGGTCGCGAGGCCGCTGATTTTCGTCGGACGATAGCCGGCGTTCTTCACCACAAACCCCTTCCGGGTGCAGTCAATCCAAAGTAGTTGTAGGCCCGCGCCGTTGCCACGCGCCCCCGCGGCGTGCGATCGAGAAATCCTATCTGAATCAGGAACGGCTCGTAGATGTCCTCGATGGCGTCTTTCTCTTCGCTGATGGCCGCCGCGATGCTGTTGATGCCCACCGGCCCGCCGCCGAACTTGTCGATGATCGTCCGCAGCAGCTTTCGATCGACCTCGTCGAAGCCGTGCTCGTCGACTTCGAGCAGCTTCAGCGCGTCGGCGGCCACCGGCTCTGTAATCGTGCCTTCGGCTTTCACCTGTGCGAAGTCGCGCACGCGGCGCAGCAGCCGGTTGGCGATGCGCGGCGTGCCGCGCGAT
Organism: Vicinamibacterales bacterium; assembly: GCA_963787755.1. GTDB lineage: Bacteria > Acidobacteriota > Vicinamibacteria > Vicinamibacterales > JAMQPK01 > JAMQPK01. The sequence continues at coordinate 125,905 of CAWBEG010000004.1, read as the reverse complement.
CGCTTCGCGAGCTCGGCCGCGGCGCCATCGACGATCGGCACGTTCAGAATGCGCGCCGACCGGCGGACGATCTCCTGCAGGTCGACCTCATTGTAAAAGTCGAGGCGATGGACGATGCCGAATCGCGATCGCAGCGGGCTCGTCAGCAGTCCGGCGCGGGTTGTCGCGCCGATCAGCGTGAACTTCTGAAGCGGCACCTTGATCGAGCGCGCGCCGGGACCCTGGCCGATGATGATGTCGAGCTCGTAGTCTTCCATCGCCGGATAGAGCACTTCTTCGATCGCAGGCGACATTCGGTGAATCTCGTCGATGAAGAGCACCTCGTGCTCGCCGAGGCTCGTCAGAATCGCGGCGAGATCGCCCGGGCGCTCGAGCACCGGGCCGGCGGTCGCGCGCACGGCGACGCCGAGCTCGTGGCCGATGACATAGGCGAGCGTCGTTTTGCCGAGGCCGGGAGGTCCGTAGAGCAGCACGTGATCGAGCGCTTCGCGGCGCTGGCGCGTCGCGGCAATCGAGACTTGAAGATTCGCGCGGACGCGCTCCTGGCCGATGTAGTCGTCCAGCGTTCGCGGCCGGAGCCCCGCTTCGTACTGGACGTCTTCATCGACCCGCGAAGCGGTCACGATCCGCGACGGGTCATTCATTCAGTGGAGATTCTATGAGACGGCGAGCCCCTCAGCAATCTTCGCTTTGATCTTCGGATGAATCGCGCTCGGACGTCTGGACTATAGTCGGCAGCCCTGAATGCGTCCTCCCATTGCGTGTCGGTGACGCGACTCAGCAACTCCGCAGTCCATCGCACGTCTGCCGGACGCACAAGATCGACGACCGAGCCGTATATCGAGTCGAAGTCGAACTCGACCCCGTTCTCGTCGACTCGCTTGATGAACCCTGCGTGATTCGAAATCGTCGATGTCATTTCGCGAGCCCTGGCCGAATCCGCGGACGGGAACCGGAAGAATCCACAGCAGGCGGGATGGCGTCGTCTTGCCGAGCGACGCTCCGAGATCGCGCACGACGAAGCGCTGCGGCGGAGACACGCCGCTCTTGAAGCGATAGATCTTGTTGTTCGACGTTTTCCAGTCCCAGCTGTTCAGGAGAATGTTGGCGACGATCAAGCCGTGATATGGCTGCGTCCCGAGGAACTCGTTGTCGGCCCACGACCAGTCGCCCACGACTTCCGCGTCTGATCGAATTCAGGCGAAACGCGCGCCCATGCTGCTGGCCGCCCGGGCCGCCGGCGAGCTGCCAGTTCGAAACGTAGTACGTCGCCGGCTGGTGATAGCCGATCGCCCACAACACGCGAGACGCGACGACCTCGGATTGTGCTTCGATGCCGAGCTTGACGTCCCACGTGCGGCCGTCCGGGCCGCGCACTTCGTAGCCAGGACTGAAGCCTGTTGTGTCGGTCGCGATCCACGTGTACGTCGCGTCAGCCTCGGGCGCCATAGGGGCACCGCCAGGACCATGAAACAGGTCGCGCGACGCCAGGTCCTCAGGATGCTGCCAGAGCTCCGCGAGTTTTTCGGCAACCGGCGGTGTCGGATTCGCAACACGTACCCTTGGCGCGCACGCCATAGCGGTGGCGAGAGTGACCAGAATCAATGCACGAAAGAGCGGTGCGTTCATGCCTGAAGAGCAGTGCAAAACGAGGTCCGGTGACCTACTTCGAGAGTTCCCGAAGGGCGTGCTTGAGGGCGGTTTCGAAGCTGGAGCCCGACGCTTTTCTTGAGGGCCGAATCGGTTGCGCGCTCGGCGAGTGGACGGTGATACCCGAGGTTCATGAGAGCAGACAGCACGTCGGTGCGCAGCGCGTCGCCCTCGGCCGCCGCCGGGGATGCGGGCATTTCGGCCGGCAGGAACGTCGCCATCTTGTCTTTCAGCTCGAGGCCGATCCGCTCGGCGATTTTCTTGCCGATACCCGGAATGCCGGTCAGCCTCGCCACGTTCGCTGTGCGAATCGCCGACACCAGCTCGTTCGGCTCGATCCCGGAGAGCACCGCGAGCGCCAGCTTCGGACCAATGCCGCTGACGCTGATCAGCCGCTCGAAAATCTGCAGCTCGAGCACGGTCGCGAATCCGTACAGCAGCAGCGCATCCTCGCGCACGTGGGTGTGGATGCGAAGCGCGATTTCCTCGCCCGGCTCCGCCATTTCGTAGAAGGTCGACAGCGGAACGTGCACGTCGTAGCCGACGCCGTTGACGTCGACGATGACGCGATTCGGATGCTTCTCGAGCAGCCGCCCTCGGAGGTGCGCAATCATTTAGCGGGGAAGACGGAAGGCGCGCCAGCTCGTCGCGCGGCCTGTCACCTTGGGCGCGTCCGAAGGCGGGCGCCGCCACGCCGCCCAGATTCATGCGGTGGAGATGACAGACGGCAATCGCGAGCGCATCGGAGGCGTCGAACGGCGCGGGAGGCTCGCTGAGGCCGAGCAGCAGCTGAACCATCGACTGCACCTGCCCTTTTTCCGCGCGGCCATATCCCACCACTGACTGTTTCACTTCCGCGGGCGTGTATTCGAAGATCGGGACACCGGCTTCGACGGCGGCGAGCATCGCGACGCCGCGCGCGTGCCCCAGCTTCAGCGCGCTTCTCGCGTTGACGGCGTGAAACAGATTTTCGATGGCAACAACGTCGGGCCGGTGGCGGGCAATCAGGATGCCCAGCTCGACGTGGATGATCCTCAGTTTTTCAGGAAAGGGGTGGGCGGCGGGAATCGTAATGGCGCCGCAGACGATCATTCGATGGCGGCTGCCATCGCTCTGCACGCATCCGTAACCGGTGCGCGCCGAGCCGGGATCGATCCCAAAGACTTTCACGCGAGCGAGGCCTCGATCTCCTTTTCCTCGATGTCGAAGTTCGACCATACGTGCTGCACGTCGTCGTGGTCATCGAGCGCGTCCATCAACCTCACCATCTGCTGTGCGGTCTTGCCTTCGAGCTTCACGTAATTTTGCGGAATCATCGACACTTCAGCCGAGGCGGGCTCGATGCCGAGCTGCTTGACGGCGTCGCGCACGCCCTGAAACGCGTCGGGCGCGCTCAGCACCTCCCAGTTGTCGCCGTCGTCCTGGAGATCGTCGGCGCCCGCTTCCAGCACGGCGCTCATCAATTTCTCTTCATCGGCTTTCGATTTCTCGACGACGATGTAGCCCTTCTTCGTGAACATCCATGCCACGGCGCCTGCCGCGGCGAGATTGCCGCCGTGTTTTTCGAGCATGTGGCGCAGCTCGCCGACCGTGCGATTCTTGTTGTCGGTCAGCGTATCGATGATGACGGCGGCGCCGCCCGGGCCGTAGGCTTCGTAGCTGACCTCTTCGTAGCTGACGCCGGGTTCCTCGCCCGTGCCGCGACGGATGGCCCGCTTGATGTTTTCGGCGGGCATGTTCGCGGCCTTCGCGTCCGCAATAATCGTCCGCAGCCGCGGGTTCATGTCGGGATCGCCGCCGCCGCCGCGCGCAGCGACCGTCAATTCCTTGATGATGCGGGTGAAAATCTTGCCGCGCTTGGCGTCGAGCGCGCCCTTTTTATGCTTGATTGACGCCCATTTCGAATGGCCTGACATGGCGAAATTCTAGCACTTCTCCGCGAGGATCAGCCACACGTCGGCCCTCGGATCCCACGGCTCGCCGCTGTAATCGCCAAGAACCGCCTTAATCTGAAACCCGGCTTTCTCGAGGCGTCTGGTCATCTGCGGCACCGTGAGCGTGCGGAAGACGAGCGTAAAGCGGCGCGTCTTGCGCTCGCGCCCGCGCTGCTCGATGTACTCCTGGTCGAAGAGCGTCAGCTTCTTCGCGCGATCCTGCCGCACCGATTCGACGAGCGTGATGCGCGACGTCCCGCCGCGCCGCAGCCCGCGAAAGCGGACCTTGTCGCGATACTCCTTCCAGACCGGCAGGTCGGGCACGAGATCGACGCCGAAGATGCCGCCGGGCGCGAGCACGCGCGAGACCGATGCCAGCGTCGCCTTCAAATCCGATTCTCTGACGAGCGACTGCAGGATTCCGTACGGCGCCATGACGAGATCGAACCGGGCGGATGTGCGAAAGGGAAGGAAGCGGATGTCGCCGCGCAGAAATGTCGGCTTCCCGCGCGAGCGTGCGCGTCTCGCTCGCTTCAGCGCGTGGCTGAGCATCTCGGACGAACGATCGACGCCGATGATGCGAGCCCCCGTGCGCGCCACTGGAATCGTGACGCGTCCCGTGCCGCAGCCGAGCTCGAGAATGGGTCCATTCGCGCGCTCGGCCATCGCCTGCCAGAACTTGACATCGCGCCGGTCAAGCGTCTGCGCGTTTTCCCAATCGTAGAAATCTGCGTAGTCGTCCCAGCCCTTCCAGCCTTCGTGTTTGCGCTGGACTTCAGGCTTCAGGCTCTTGGCTCTAGGCATGATCGCACTGCGGGCCGTGATGCTCTAACCCTCGGGCCACTAGCCCGAAGCTTAAGCCCATGCCTAGTCCGACACCGCGAGCTCTCCGGGCACGATAGGTCGCGTCCGCGGCAAGCGTCCGAGCCGCGCAAGATTGCCGACGAACGCCGAGAATGCCGAGGAAGATCGCCAGCTTGAGCGAGTTCCCCAGCCCGCGTGTTCGGCAGCACGTACCACATGAGCCACAGCGCCGGCTGCGCCAGGCACATCGCCCACACCGTGCCGTAGAAATATCGCCGCTCGTGCCCTTCGCCTTTGGTCGATGCCATCACGCGCGGAAGCCTGCCGAACGCGCCGAGCAGCCAGATGGTGCCGGCAATCGGAAAATATGCATAGCGGTAGATCTGCTTCAAGTACCACTGACCGGTGACAATCGCCACGACGAGGCCGGCGATGTTGAGAAGCGCAAATGTAATCGCCGCGCTCCATGCGAACGTATAGCAGACGCGCCGGTACAGCGGATTCGGCCGGTCCTCGGTAAAACGAATGATGTAGGGCGCCGGCTCGACGCCAGGCAGCTTGCCGCGCACGCCGGCAATGCCGGTCAGCAGCATCACGATCCCGAGCCACAGCGACCATGCGGCTGTCGAATCCCCGCTCGAAGAGATCGAACGTCAGCGGACCTGGCGCAATGAAAAACACGAATATCCAGATCGGCCAATGGTTGAATCGGTAATACAGCTTGTTGCGCGTGCGGATTTTCCGCTGCGATGCGTATTCGACCGGGATAGAGCTCACGTGGATACTTCGCTCCTTGCGCAACTAAAGTTGCGCACTACCGAGAATCAATCTGTCCAGCACCTGCTTCGGCGTGTCGCAGCCTTGCGAAGCGCGGCGATCCGCGAGGTACGTTCGGAGCCGGTTCACGGGCCCCGCATACGGCGATGCCGAACAGTAATACTTCAACGACGTGTGGCCCTTCACGACACCCGCCACGCGGGCGTAATTCGCAGGGTCGAACCGCGGCGGACTGCGCGCGCGCGCGCTGCTCTGAACACACTCGTCAGGTTGCCGCCATCCGACGAGGTCGTGGTCTGCACCGGCTCGAAACCCGCTTTCCGTCCCAGCGCCTCGAGCGCGTCGCGACTGAAATGATAGAAGTGCGCGAAATGAAATCGGTGCGCCGGCGCGATGCAGACGGCTTCGACGTTGGGCACCTCGATCAGCAGCACGCCTTGGTCGACCATCCAGTCCCGCAGCCGCGACAGAATCGCTGACGGATCCTCCACATGCTCGAGCGCGTGATACATCGTCACGACGTCGAAGCTGCCGGCAGGGAATGCCGCATCCTGCACGAAGCCAGTGGTGACAGGAACCCCGAGCGCCTCCCGCGCATGGCGCGCGTACTGTTCGTCGGGCTCGAGACCAGAGGCGTCGAAGCCGAGCTTCCGCAGCACGTAGACCACCTCGCCACCGCCGGCGCCGGCGTCGAGAATACGATCGCCAGACTTTATATATGGTGCGAGCGCGCGATAGCGATTCAGCGCGCCGCGGCCCGACCTGGCGATATGGCGCATCGACGGCGTGGAGTGCCCCTTGTAATCGAGCCGGTATTCACTCGAATAATAACGCCGCACGTCTTCTTCCGATGGCCTCGGATTCGACCACACGAGGCCACATCCGCGGCAAATCGTCGTGCGCAGCGGGTGCCCGTCGCGATCGCGATCGCCGATCACCGCGACATCGGACGCGCCGCAGAGATTGCAGGGGACCGGGCACTCAATCACGATTGGAGACCAGAACGAATTGCGGCAGCTCCGACCCGTCGAGAAAATTCTTCGGCCTCAGGTCGAACATCTGCTGACGCGCGAGCACGTAGGTCTCGACCGGAAGGCGATCCTTGATGCTGTTGTACTCATCCTCTTCCATGATGAAATACACGTCGCTGCTCGAGTAGAACACCGCGCGAAGGTGGTCGGCGTACACCACTTCCATGACGGGCCGGTGCAGATAGAAGACCATGCTCGGAAGCGCAAACTTATACGAGCCCGACGATCGCGCCGACGCTCGCACGCGATCGAATGATGTCGGAAAACGGCCTGACCGGCTTGTAACGCTCGAAATCGGGCAGCGTGCACAGCACGATGCACCAGATCATGACGACAACGCTCGCCGCCATCGTCACAACCGATGCGAACATCCGGCGGCGAAACAGCGCCGCGAGACCGCCGAGCCCTCCAACGAGGGCCGTCGCACCGACCAGCGCGGCGCCATCGAGGGAGTAACGATCCGTCACGGCGAAGACCCACAGCGCCGCTGACCCGGTCACGACCAGCAGCACTGCCGTTGCGCCGGCAGCCCATGCAACGGACCTGTCCTGAGCTTCGTCGAAGGGCTGCGGCGCGCTTTCGATGGCCCTGGCGAGCATGGCGCCGATCAGCGCGGCCTCGGCCGGCACGATCGGAAGGATGTACAAATCCTCCTTTGTGCCCGAGAGCGAAAAGAACACGACGATCGCGGCGATCCAGACGACGAGCAGGCGCCGAATGCGTTCCTGTTGCCTGCCTCGCACCGCCCACCAGAGCGCGACGGGAATCATGAGCGACCACGGGAAGAGATCGGCGAGCATCACGGGAATGTAGAACAGCAGGCCGCGCGATTGTTCGCCGACCGCGTCCGCGTAGCGTCCGAGGTTCTCACCGAAGATGAACGACCCGATGTATTCCCATCCGTGCTCGCGATACAGGAAGTAGTACCAGGGCACGACGATGGACAGACTGATGAGGGCGCCCGTCGGCAGCATCATGTGCCGCAGATCGCCGAGCCGCTTCTGCGACGCCAGGTAGATGAAGAACACGACGGCCGGCAGAAACACGGCGACTGGCCCTTTCGTCAGCACGCCGAAGCCCGCCGCCACGTACATCAGGCAGAGATACAGCCGGCGCCGCTGCAGGCCGCGTCTCCGCAAGCGCGAAGAACAGCAACACGAGGCCCATCCACATCGTGATGTGAATGTCGATGATGATGCGCCGCGCCAGCAGCATGAGCCGCGGCGAGGTCGCCAGCACGAGCGCCGCGAACAGTCCGGCGAACGTACCGCCAAGCAGTCGCCCGAGACCGAACGCCGTTCCGATGATGACGAGAGCGCCGAGGGCAATCGGCAGCCGCTCGCTCCATTCGGAAATACCAAACAGGTGATACGACGCGGCGACGTTCCAGTACGACAGCACCGGCTTGTTCATCCGCAGCTGGAAATTGAAGCTCGGCGTCACGTAATCGCCGGTCTCGATCATTTCGCGCGGTGTCTGCGCGTAGAACGCCTCGTTCGCATCCCAGATCGACGACACGCCAAGGTTCAGGAAATATGGGAGGACGGCAGCAAAAAGCAGCGCGGCAAGCAGCGTGTGCCTTGAACTTCGGAGCATCGGGCTGTTCAAAGTATCACGACCATAAAAGCAAGGGATTAGGACTAGGGATTGGGGATTGGGGATTGGGGATTGGTGAAGTGATAGAGTGCGATGCCTGTGGCGGTTGCGAGGTTCAGCGAATCGACATCGGCGCTGATCGGGATGCGGACGCACACATCGGCCATAGCCTGGGCCGCCACGGTCAGCCCTGGCCCTTCGCTTCCCACCAGCAATGCCGTTCGCTGTGGTCGTCGTCGCGCGTATGCTGAAAGATCGATCGCATTTTCCCGCGGCGTCAACGCGACGACGGTGAACCCTTCGCTCTTCAGCGCAGCCAGGTCGCGCGGCCAATCGGGCATGCGCGCGTACGGTGTGCGCAGCACGCTGCCCATCGACGTGCGGATGGCCTTGCGATACAGCGGGTCGCAGCACGCCTCGCTCAAGACCACGCTCGCCCCGAAAGCCGCGGCGTTGCGGAATGCGCTGCCGACGTTGTCTGGATCGGTGATGCCTTCGAGCACCAGCAGAAGATCGGCCTGCCGCGCCACATCGTCAAGTGATCGATCCATCGGGCGCTCCGCCATCGCGATACAGCCGCGGTGCAGGTTGAAGCCCGTGAGCGCGGTGAATTCGTCCGTATCGCAGATGAAGACGGGGACGTCCTGCGGCAAGCGCGACAGCGACGCCTCGAGAGCCCGGTAGGACGCAACGTTGACGAGCACCGACTCCACGCGATGGCCTGCCTCGAGGAGCCGCCCGACGACCAGACCGCCCTTCGGCGACGAAGCGGTTTCGGCGACGGAGTAATTCTCCGTCGGACACGCTCCGATAATCTAGCAAGGCGCGGATCGTCGAATTGATCGATCCGAATTACCGGCATGCACACACCTCGTACGCCAAATCAGGGAATCCCGCTGGGCCGGGCCGCACTCTGGCTCGGTCTCGCAATCTGGACCATCTCGCTGCTGCGCACGCCGCTGCCCGCACTTGGGGGCTCATTCCTCCACCTGATCAATCTCGTGTTTCACGAGGCGGGCCACATCGTATTTGCGCCGTTTGGCGGCTTCATGATGTCACTCGGCGGCAGCCTGCTCCAGCTGATCGTGCCGATCGTATGCGCCTGGGCATTCCTGTTTCAGCAGGACGATCCGTTCGGCGCATCGGTGTGCCTCTGGTGGGCAGGCGAAAGCCTGCTCGATCTCTCGCCCTACATCGACGATGCGCGATCGCTGCAACTGATGCTGCTCGGCGGCCCCGCGGCCGAAGTCGAAGGACATGATTGGGAGGCCATCCTGATGGCGCTCGGATGGCTCCATCTCGATCACACGATTGCCAATTTGGCATGGTACCTCGGCGCCGCCACGATGGCCGGCAGCCTGGTCTATTCGTTTTTCCTTCTTCGTTCGTCGTCTACCTCGAACGCATAATCTCCGTCATGGAGAAGTATCAAGTCCCCGCCGGCACAGGGATCGGCCATGTGCATCTGAAGGTTTCCGACATCGATCGCGCGCTCGCGTTTTATTCGAGTGTGCTGGGATTCGACCAGATCATGCGGCTCGGCGACCAGGCAGCGTTTGTATCGGCAGGTGGCTATCATCATCACATCGGCCTCAATACCTGGCAGAGCCGGCGCGGAACTCCCGCCGGTCCCCACCATACAGGCCTCTACCATTTCGCGATTCGCTATCCAACGCGCCGCGATCTGGCGCGCGCGGTGCGCCGTGTCATCGACGCCGGCGTGACCATCCAGGGCGTGGCCGACCATGGCGTCAGCGAATCGATTTACCTCGCCGATCCCGACGGCAACGGCATCGAGCTGACGCGCGATCGGCCAGAGACAGAGTGGCCGCGCGACGCCGATGGGAGCATCGCTCTCGCGATGGCGGACCCTCTGGACCTTGAGGCCCTGTTAAGAGAGGCCTCCTCGTAGAGCAGAGAGCAGAAGAGCCGAGAGCAAAGAGCTGAGAGCTTTTCTCTCTCTGCTCTCCGCTCTATGCTCTGTCGGAAATCATGCGCATAGGCATCGACCTGGGCGGAACGAAAATCGAAGCGATTGCGATCGACGGCGCCACCGAGCTGCTGCGGCGCCGCGTCTCAGCGCCGCGCGGCGACTATGCGGCGACCATCACCACAGTGCGCGATCTCGTTGCGTCGATCGAGCGTGAGCTCGGAGCGACCTGCACCGTCGGCATCGGCATTCCAGGAGCGCTCTCCACCCTGACCGGGCTGGTCAAGAACGCGAACTCGACCTGGCTGATTGGTCAACCGCTCGATCGGGATCTCGAGCGGGCGCTCGCACGGCCCATTCGCGTCACGAACGACGCGAATTGTTTTGCGCTGTCGGAAGCAACCGACGGCGCCGCTCAGGGGGCGCACACCGTATTTGGCGCCATTCTCGGCACGGGCACCGGTGGCGGTGTTGTCGTGGACGGCCGCGTCCTTGAAGGACGCCATCGCATCGCCGGCGAATGGGGACACAATCCGCTGCCGTGGCCGCAGGACAGCGAGCGCCCGGGACCAGCGTGCTACTGCGGACGCAAGGGATGCATCGAAACGTTTCTGTCGGGACCCGGACTTTCGGCCACATACACTGCGATCGCCGGACGCCGCGCCGAGGCCGCGGAGATCGCGGCCCTCGCGGACGCGGGCGACCCCGATGCGAATAACGCACTGGCCGTCTACGAAACACAGCTCGCGCGGGCACTCGCGAGTATCATCAATGTGCTCGATCCGGACATCATCGTCCTCGGCGGCGGCGTATCCAACATATCCCGGCTGTACGCCCGGGTGCCGCCGCTGCTGAAGCCTTTCGTGTTTTCGGATTCAGCCGATACACCGATTGTGGCCGCCCGCCATGGCGATTCGAGCGGTGTACGCGGCGCGGCCTGGTTGTGGCCGTAGCTAGCTGGTAGGCGGTAGGTGGTAGGTGGTAGCACGTAGTGCCGACCTTTAGGTCGGCTTAATAAGGAGATTGCATGAAATCGCGATTCAGCTCGATCGCTCTTCTCACCCTCGCCCTGTCGTGGACCGTTCTCGCGCAGACGCAGTCGTCGCCGATGCGCCCTGGCAGCTGGCAGGTCACGATGAAGATGAACATGCCAGGCATGGGTGAGATGCCTCCGATGACGCAAACCCAGTGCGTGACGCCGGCGATGGTGAAGGATCCTCAGGGTTCGGTGCCGAAGGGGCCCGACGGCAGCGACTGCAAGATGAGCGATTACAAGTTCACGGCGAACACCGCCACCTACAAGATGACCTGCACCAAGCCGACGCCGATGACGATGCTCGGCGAGATGAAGTACACCGGCACCGATGCCTACACCGGCACGATGACGATGGATGCCAGCGGCCAGAAGATGACGATGAGCTTCGACGCGAAGCGCATTGGGGAGTGTGCGACGAAGTAACTTAGTAACTTTTGATCTAGAGATCTACGGATCTAGAGATCTTTAAGTCGGATCCGGATATCGGCGCGGCTTCGGTTGTTTTGGATGCCGCCGCTTGGCTCGTGCGTCCTTCTGCCGCTGCTGCTTTGCCTTCTCATTCCGGCGGGCGATGCCAAGCGATGCGCCCCAAATTCGGCGCAGCTGCTCGGCCTCAGAAAGAGCGGTCCGGATCAAGTCAGGATACTTCTTCAGTCAGCCACATGCCTCGGCAGTGCACTGGCCGTGCCCGAGACAACCGACAGGTATTTCTAGTTATTCTGGAACCCGTCAGGAAGGACATTGCAGTTTCCGCACAGCATGCTCGCGGAAACTGCCAAGATCTTTAGATCAGTAGATCTCTAGTTCAATAGATCTCTAGTTACACCATCTCCCTCACCGCGCCCCCGTCAATCGTAAGAACCCTCGTGGCGAAGTCCCGTGCGAACTGTTCGTCGTGAGTGGTGACGAGCAAGGTCCGTCCAGAGGTCGTCAGGCGCTGCAGCAGCGCCCCGAGCTCGGCGCGCCGGGACGGATCGAGCGATGCCATCGGCTCATCCATCAGCAATACCGGCGGATTCACCGCGAGGGCTCGCGCGATGGCGACCCTCTGCGCTTCCCCGCCCGACAGTTCGCGCGGCCACGCATCGGCACGCGACTCGACGCCAAGCTGCTCCAACAGTTCGCGGCCCGTCTGCTCGGCATCGCGAGGGGGCGTGCCGTAGACGTGCACCGGGGCGAGGCAGACATTCTGCAGCGCCGACATGTGCTCGAAGAGGCAATGAAACTGAAAGACGAGCCCAACGCTGCGCCGCAACCGATGCAGCATCGCGCGATCGGGCGCCTGGCGCCCTTCGAGGCGAGCATCGCCGACCTCGATGACTCCGCCGGCGAACGGATCGAGTCCGGCGATGGCGCGCAGGATCGTCGTCTTGCCTGAGCCGGACGGCCCGCGGAGCGCGATCAAATCGCCGGCGCGCGCATCGAGGTTGAGGCCGGATACCAGCGCTCGGCCGCCCCGTCTCAGTTCGACGTCTCGAATCGTGAGTGACTGCATCAGTTTCGCCGCGATCCTCCACCGCCGTTCGAGCGCGCGCGCCAGCGCGGCGAGCGGCAGCGACATCACGAGGTACAGCGCGGCGCAAATGGCGCCGGGAATCACCCAGCTCCCCAGGTTGGTCGCGAAAATCTGGGTCTGCTTGGTCAGCTCGACGACTGTCAGCACCGACACCAGCGAAGAGTCCTTGAGCAGCGCGACGAAGTCGTTGGTCATCGGCGCGAGCGCGATGCGGAACGCCTGCGGACCGCGAATCAGCCTGAGCGTCTGAAATTCGCTGAAGCCGAGGGTGCGCGATGCCTCGAGCTGTCCGACAGGCACGGCCAGCAGCGCGCCTCGATAAATCTCGCTTTCGTAAGCCGCGTAATTCAGCGCGAGCCCGAGGAGCGCCGCAACGAATGCAGGCAGCCGGATCGCCGCCGCGATCCCGTAGTACAGAACGAAGAGCTGCAGCAGAAGCGGCGTGCCGCGAATCAGCTCGACGTATCCCGTCAGCATCAACTGCATTGACCCGGCTGCCGTAAAGCCGGCCTGTCGCGATCGCCACGCCGACGGCGACCGCAACGAGCATCGCGCCGCATGACAGCACGAGCGTGATCGCGGCCGCCCGCAGCAGCGACGGCAGATAGCGGCGCGTCGCCTCCCACTTCGGCAGCGTTGCGATGCTGTCTGTCTGGTAGCCCGTTACGGGTGGAATGGACGCGCCCGCCAGCACCTTCGAGAACAGCTCCGGCTGATCGTCGTTCCAGATCTTCCACTTCCTGTAGATCGCCTCGAGGCGGCCGTCCTTCATCGCCTCTCTCAGAATCTGATCGATCCGATCGCGAAGCGCTTCGTTGCCTGGCGCGAGAACGCCGATGTAATGTGACACCGCGACCGCCTCCGCGTGCGTCACAAATCCAGGGGTCGTGCGGCTTCGACGCTCGGCCAGCACATTGTCGAGAAGCACAGCGTCGAGCCGCCCGATCAACAGATCTGAGTAAGGATGCACGTCATCCTCGTAGGAGACGGCGACGATGCCATGGTCGCGCTCGGCGGCGAGCAGAATTTCGTACGCGATCGTCCCGCTGAGCGTGCCAACGCGCCGGCCGCGCAAGTCGGCGAGCTGCACGAAATTGTCCGGAGTCCGCAGATCGGACACTCAGCACCTCGCGAAACTGATAATAAGGAAGGGTGACAGCGTAGCCGGCCCGGCGCGCGGGCGTGTCTTCGATGCCGCTCAATCCGATGTCGGCGTCGCCCCGGGCAATCGACTGATCGATCGTCGCGAACGCGACCTCGACGAAGCGGGGCGCGCGGCCGAGTCCGCGTGCGATGAGCTCGGCGACCTCGACATCGAAGCCGACGACGCGGGCCGGGTCGGCTGGATCGGCTTCGACATAGGGCGCGCCGCCTTCGGCGTCACCGGCCCATCTGAGAAGCGGTGGGGCCTGCGAAGAAAGAGTGACAGGGCCCGCCGATACCAGCAGTAGACAAAGGGCAAACGCGAAGTAGAATGGCCTTACATTCAACATAGGAACAGAGGTCAGCTGAGAGTACCGTGTTCGACTCGCTGTTTGCATTTTTCTTCAAGTATTCGCCTTACGTGTTTCAGCAGGGCGAGCTGCGCCTCGCGTTGTCGTCGCCTGTCTACATCGCGGCGGGACTGGCGGCGGCGGCGGCGCTCGCGACCGTGCTCACGTATCGAAGCGCTCCGGGCGACGCCAGCTGGCTCGACCGGGTGGTGCTCATCACGCTGCGCCTCTGCCTTGTCGGCCTGGTTCTCTTCTGTCTCTTCCGGCCGGTTCTGATTCTTCGCGCGGCCGTGCCGCAGCAGAACTTTCTCGGCATCCTGCTGGACGACTCGCGCAGCATGCGCGTCGCCGATCACGACGGTAAGCCGCGCGGCGAGTTCGTCAACACGACGTTCGCGCCCGACAGCCCGGTGATGAAGGCGCTGTCGAGCCGCTACGCCGTCCGCGTCTTCCGATTCGCGTCGAACACCGACCGCGTCGGCGCCGCCCGCGAGCTGTCGTTCGACGGCACGCAGACGCAGCTGGGCGAAGCGCTGCAGCGCGCAAAGGACGAATTTACGGGCCTGCCGCTGGCTGGTCTCGTGATGGTGACCGACGGAGCCGACACCGAGGAATCGTCGATCCAGGAATCGCTGCTCGGATTGCGCGCGAGCACAGATACCGGTGTTCACCGTCGGCATCGGACGCGAGACGCTCGGCCGCGACATTCAGATCAGCCGCGTGAGCACGCCGCGCAAAGTGCTGAAGGGCACGAACCTGTCGGTCGACGTCATCGTGTCGCAAAGCGGATTCCGCGGCACGACGGTGCCGCTCAACGTCGAGGACTCGGGACGCATCCTGAGCTCGCAGGAGATCGCGCTCACCAACGACGGCGAACCGACGACGGTGAAGGTGCACTTTACCGCCAACGAAGCCGGCGCGCGCACGATCAGGTTCCGCATCCCGCCGCAGCAGGGCGAGGAAATCACGCAGAACAACGTGCGCGAGGTGCTCCTCGACGTGCAGGATCGCAAGGAGAAGATTCTCTTCTTCGACGGTGAGCCTCACTTCGAGGTGAAGTTCATCCGCCGCGCGGTCGCCGACGATCCCAACCTGCAGCTCGTCGTGCTGCAGCGCACGACCGACACGAAGTTCTTCCGCATTCTGATCGACAGCCCCGACGAGCTGGCCGCGGGATTCCCGAAGACCCGCGACGAGCTCTTTTCCTATCGGGGCCTCATCCTCGGCAGCATCGAGGCCAACGCGTTCAGCGGCGATCAGCTGCGCATGATTGCCGACTTCGCCGATCGCCGCGGCGGCGGCCTGATGATGATCGGCGGCCGCCGATCGTTTGCCGAAGGCGGCTATGCCGGCACTCCGGTAGCCGATGCGCTTCCGGTCGTGCTGGAATCGAAGCAGCCGGAAACGACGTCGCGCATCCAGGTGACGCCGACACGCGCCGGGCAATCGCACGCGGTGACCCAGATCGAAAAGACCGAGCAGGAATCGGTGAAGCGGTGGGGCGAGCTGCCGCTCGGTCATCAGCGTGAATCCCATCCGCCAGATCAAGCCTGGCGCCACCGCGCTTCTGCGCGGGGTCGACGAGAGCGGCCGCGAGTCGATCGCGCTCGCGTATCAGCGTTACGGCCGCGGCAAGACGCTCGCCTTCCCTGTGTACGACTCGTGGACCTGGCAGATGGACGCCAAGATTGCGGTCGAGGACATGACGCACGAGACGTACTGGCGGCAGTTGATGCGCTGGCTGGTCGACGGCGTTCCGGATCAGGTCGAGCTGACGACCACGCCCGATCAGGTCGAGTCCGGCGAACAAGTCACGCTCATCGCCGAAGTGTCCGACCCCGGCTTCCTCGAAGTGAACGACGCCGGCGTCAACGCGCATGTCACCGGGCCGAAAGGGGTCGTCATCGACGTGCCGCTGCAGTGGACCGGCGAGCGCAACGGCGAATACCGCGGCACATTCGCGCCGACAGAGAACGGCATGTACCAGGCGCGCATCGACGCGGCGCGCGGCAGCACGACGCTCGGCACCGACCGCCGCCTACGTTCGCGTCGCGCCGAGCGACAGCGAGTATTTCGACGCGGCGATGCGCGCGCCGCTCCTGCGCCGCATCTCAGAGGAAACCGGCGGCGTCTACTACACGCCCCAGACCGTGTCGTCGCTCGCAGACGACATCAAATACACGGGACGCGGCGTGACGACCGTGGAAGAGCGCGACTTGTGGGACATGCCGATCGTGCTGTTCCTGCTGCTCACGGTGATGCTGGCGGAATGGAGCTATCGGCGCGTGCGGCATCTGGCATAGGAGACGTTTACCGTTACCGTTTACGGTAAGACCGGTCAGACGGTAAACGAGAGCGAGAGGAGACCCAGTGGCCCAAATCGAACAGGACATGGAGCAGGACGACATCGCGCTGGCCGATCGGATGAAGCACGGCCGTCAGCGGATCATCGAGGAGCTGAAGAAGCTCATCATCGGCCAGGACGAAGTCGTCAACCAGGTGCTGCTCACGCTGTTCGTCGGCGGCAACAGCCTGATCGTCGGCGTCCCGGGACTCGCCAAGACGCTGCTCATCCACTCAATGGCGCGGGTGCTCGACCTGAAGTTCAACCGCATCCAGTTCACGCCCGACCTGATGCCGTCCGACATCACGGGCACCGACATCATCAACGAGGATCCGGCGACCGGACGGCGGCAGATGATGTTCGCGCCCGGCCCGATCTTCGCGAACATCGTGCTCGCCGACGAAATCAACCGCACGCCGCCGAAGACGCAGTCGGCGCTCCTCGAAGCGATGCAGGAGCATCGCGTGACGGTTCAGGGGCGCACATACACCCTCGATGAGCCGTTCTACGTGTTCGCGACGCAGAACCCGATCGAGCTCGAAGGCACCTATCCCCTGCCCGAAGCGCAGCTCGACCGCTTCATGTTCCACATCGTCATCGAGCATCCGCCGGAAGACGAGGAATACGAAGTCGTCAGGACCACGACGGCGATTCTGAATCCCCAATTCGAGCGCCCGGTGAGCGGCGCCGATCTCGTCGCGTTCCAGCGGCTCGTGCGCCGCGTGCCGGTTGCCGAGTCGGTGATGCGCTACGCGCTCGATCTGGTGCGCACGACACGCCCGAAGGGGAAACAGGTTCCCGAGGTGGTCAAGAAGTGGGTCGCCTTCGGCGCGAGCGTGCGCGCGGCGCAGTATCTGATCCTCGGCGCAAAGGCGCGAGCGCTGACGAGCGGCCGCTATCACGTGAGCTTCGACGATATCCGCGCGCTGTCGCATCCCGTGCTGCGCCACCGCGTGCTGACCAACTTCCACGCCGAGTCGGAAGGCATCACGAGCGACTCGATCATCGATCAGCTGCTGGAAGCGGTACCGACACCGAGGTCGGGTATGTAGAAAGCGAAGAACGAAGAACGAAAAACGAATAGAGCCACGCTGAACGCGCCCGCTGACGCGGGCTTATTCGGTTTTCGTTCACGATTTTCGTTACAGATTATATGGAACAGCATTCTCTCCCTGGCGCCCGTTTCGTCGACCCGAAGGTCCTCGCGCGCATCGGCAACCTCGAGCTGCTCGCGAAGACGGTCGTCGACGGGTTCATCAACGGGCTGCACCGGTCGCCGTACTTCGGCGCGTCGGTGGATTTCGCCGAGCATCGCGGCTACATGCCCGGCGACGACATCCGCCGCGTCGACTGGAAGCTGTACGCGCGCACCGATCGCTACTACCTGAAGGAATACGAAGCCGACACGAACGCGAACTTCTCGGTGATTCTCGACATCTCGCGGTCGATGGATTTTTCGAGCCGCGGCATCTCGAAGCTCGAGTACGGGAAGTATCTGTGCGCGTGCCTCGCGTATTTCGCGCAGCGGCAGCGCGACCGCATCGGCTGCGTCACGTTCGACAACGACATCGTCACGCACATTCCGCCGTCCGCGAAGCACCTCGACCGCGTGCTGCACACGCTCGACCGCGCCAAGTCCGAGCGGAAAGGCGATCTGAAAGTGCCGATGCAGAAGATGGCCGAGCACTTCGGCCGCCGCGGCATTCTCGTCATCGTGTCGGACTGGTACGAGTCCCCAGAGGTCATCATGGAGGCGGTCAAGCCGCTGCGTTTCCGCGGCAACGATCTGGTCGTGTTTCACGTGCTCGATCCATCGGAGATTGATTTCAACTTCACCGAGGCGGCGAGCTTTCAGGATCTCGAGACCGGGGAGCAGATCCCCGTCGTGCCGACGGCGCTCGCGACGCAGTACCGTTCGCTCGTGCAGGAACATATCGCGGCACTGACCTCGCGGTTCTCGCAGAACCGGGTCGACTACACGCTGGTCAACACGGCGACGCCGCTCGATTACGCGTTGTTCAAGTACCTGTCCGCGCGCCAGCGCCTGAGCCGGGTGAGATAGATGGCGTTCCTCGCACCTCTCTTCTTCGCTGCGCTCGTCACGCTGGCCATCCCGATAGTGATCCATCTGACGCAGCGCGAGCGGAAGCAGGTCGTCGAGTTCCCATCGCTCATGTTTCTCGAGAAGATTCCGTATCAGTCCGTGCGCCGCCGGCGCATTCGCGACTGGCCGCTGCTCGCGATGCGGCTGGCCGCCATCCTTCTGATCGTGCTCGCGTTCGCGCGGCCGTTTTTCGATCGGCCCATCGCGGCGCTTTCGAGCTCGTCAGGACCGCGCGAAGTGGTCATCCTGCTCGATCGCTCGTACAGCATGGGATACGGCGACAGGTGGACGCGCGCGCAGGCCGCGGCGAGACAGGCGGTACAAGGACTCACCGCGACCGATCACGCCACGCTCATCCTGTTCGGCACCAACGCGCAGGCCGAGGTTCGCGCCAGCGCGGATCTCTCGCGCGTGATCGGCGCCATCGACGGCGCCAAGGTCAGCGCGGAAGCGACGCGGTACGCGCCTGCATTGAAGCTGGCGCAGCGCGTGCTCGCGGATTCGACGCTGCAGACCCGCGAAGTCGTCATGATCAGCGACTTCCAGCGCAACGGCTGGGTGCGCGACGAGAATCTGCGGCTGCCCGAAGGCACGACATTCAAACCCGTTCCGATTACCGACGCCCAGACGGCCAATCTCGCCGTGTCGACCGTGCTGCCGCAGCGATCGCTCTTCTCGGGACAGGAGCGCGTCTCGGTTGCGGCCAGCATCGTGAATCGCGGACCGGCGGCCGTCAACAACGTGCAGGTGCGCCTCGAGGTCGATGGACGCGCGGTGGAATCGCAGACGATCTCGGTGCCGCCTGGCGCGCCGGCATCGGTCACCTTTCCGCCGTTCACGCTCGCGCGCGCCTTCACCCGCGGCACCGTACGCATCGGGGACGATGCGCTGAAGCAGGACAACGCGTATCACTTCGTCGTTTCGCCGGCGCAGCGCCTCCCCGTGCTGCTCGTCGAGCCCGCGCGCGCGCCGCGCGAAGCCAGTCTGTACCTGCAGAAGGCGCTCGCCATCGGTTCGACGCCGCAGTTTCAGGTGAACGTGAGGCAGGGTGAATCGGTCGCCAGCACCGATCTCGATCGCCACCGGGTCGTCATTCTCAACGACGTTGCGGCGCTCAGCTCGGGCGATGTGTTGAAGAATTTCGTGTCCAAGGGCGGCGGACTGTTCGTCGTGCTGGGCGAGCGCGCCAACTGGGGCACCGACTCGAACGACATACTTCCGGCGCTGCCGGGGAACATCGTCGATCGCCCTGGACGCGGCGGCGCATTGGCCGAGCTGCGATACAAGCCATCCCGTGCTCGAGCTGTTCAAAGCCCCGAGAAGCGGCAACCTGTCGACCGCGCGTTTCTTCCGGTATCGCGCCGTGACGCTGAAGCCGGAGCCGGCCGGCGACAAGGAAGGCGAGCACGGGCCGAACAACCGCGTCGTCGCGCGCTTCGATGACGGCGCAATCGCGATGGCCGAGCGGCGAATCGGATCGGGCCACGTCATGCGTCTGGTCGTCGACGCTCGACAACTACTGGAACGACCTCGCGAAGCAGGCGGTCTACCTGCCGTTCGTCCACCAGGTCGTGCGACATCTCGCCACCTATGAGGAACCCGAGAACTGGTTCACGATTGGCGAAGTCGTCGATCCGGGGCACCTGCTTCGCGCGTCGGGACTCGGCATGCAGAGCGGCACGGGTGCGATGGTGCTGACGCCAAGCGGACAGCGGATCGAACAATCGGGCACGCCCACGCCGGTGCAGCTCGACCAGGCCGGCTTCTACGAAGTGCACGGCCGCTCGAACCAGTCCGGTACGGTGAGCCTCGCAGCGAATCTCGACACGCTCGAATCCGATCTCACGGTGCTCGACACCCAGGAGATGTCGGCAGCGCTCGCCGGGCGTCCGGGCTCGGTGAACCCGGCCGCAGCGGATGCCGCAACCCTGCACGCCTGAAGATCAGGAGCGCCGCCAGAACTTCTGGTGGTACCTGTTGATGGCCGGCATCGTGCTGCTCGGCCTCGAAACCGCGATCTCGAACCGCATGAAGGGGCCCGTCGAGGGAACGCGGATCACGCCTACGGCCAGTGCCTAACGACTGTCATATCCACTTTTTCTCCGAGCAGTTCTTCGCAACGCTCGGCCGCCAGCGCCCGCCAGGATCGCAGCAATCGGCCGCTGACATCGTCGCGGCGCTTGGATGGGATCCGCCAGGCTCGCCGGACCATCTCGCCGATCGCTGGGTGAAGGAGCTCGATCGCGCCGGCGTGGCACGCGCGGCGCTCATCGCCAGTGTTCCCGGGGACGAGGAATCGGTCGCGCGGGCGGTTGCCCGGCATCCGTCGCGCATCGTCGGTTTCTTCATGCTCGATCCGACGGCTCCTGATGCGGCGACGCGCACCGAGCACGCGCTCGACCAACTCGGCCTGCGCGCGATCTGTCTGTTTCCGGCGATGCAGCGCTATTCGCTGCACGATCCGCGCGTGAGAGACATCGTGCAGCTCGCCGCGGCGCACGCCGGCACGGCTGTCTTCGTGCACTGCGGCGCGCTGTCGGTCGGCGTGCGCAAGAAGCTCGGGCTGCCGAGCCGCTTCGACGTGCGCTACGGCAATCCCCTCGAGCTTCACGCGCTTGCCGCCGACCATCCCGGTGTGCCGTTCATCATTCCGCATTTCGGCGCGGGGCTTTTCCGCGAAGCTTTGCTGGTCGCCGACCTCGCCTCAAACGTGTACCTCGACACGTCGAGCACGAACCGGTGGATGTCGTATCACCACGGGCTCGCGCTGCCCGGCGTCTTCAAGCAGGCGCTCGAGATTGCCGGGCCGGACCGCCTGTTGTTCGGCACAGACTCGTCGTTCTTTCCGCGCGGGTGGAACCGTGCGGTGTACGACGCGCAGGCAAGCGCGCTCGAGGCCGCAAGCGTAGACGAAAGTGTCCGCCATCGAATTTTCACAGGTAATTTCGACCGGTTGTTTCCTGCCTAAACCGGCCTTGCCCGGGCCTTTTTGGTGCTACGATCGGGTTAATTCAGAGGGGGAGCGGCATGCCTTACGAACAGGTGTCCACCGGCGACCGATCGGAGCTGACGAGCATCATCCGCGAAATCCGAAAGCGCTGGCGCCTGAAGCTCGCCGTGCGCGGCGCCGCTTTTGTCGTCGCCGGCTTTCTTCTTACCCTGCTGCTCTCGGCATACGCTCTCGAGACGCTCAAATTCAGCCCGGGCTCAATCATCGCGTTCCGCGTCGCGATGGTGATGATTTTCGGCGCGCTCGCCGGCTACTTCTTCGTGCTGCCGCAATGGCGACGAGTGAATGACGAGCAGGTCGCGCTGTATCTGGAAGAATGCGAGCCGACGCTCGAAACCGCCATCCTGAGCGCGCTCGAAGCGGAAAAAGGATCGTCTTCGCATTCACCAGCCCTTGCCCGCCGCCTGGTCGAACAGGCGATCGAGCGCTGCGGCGTTATCGAGCGCGGCCGGCGCCTCGAGGCACAGCCGCTGCGCCGCTATGCGATCGTTATTGCCGCCACCAGCGCGGCTGCGTTTCTCCTCTTCGTGCTCGGCCCGGCGTATCTGCGGCAAGGCGCGTCAGCGCTGCTGCTCATGGCTGGCGACGTGCTCGAAGCCAGCCCGTACCGCATCAACGTGAAGCCAGGCAGCACGACCGTGCCACGCGGATCCGATCAGGTCATCGTCGCGACGGTGCAGGGCTTCGAGTCGGACAAGGCCGAGCTGCTCATCCGAAAATCGATCAGCGCGCAGTTCGAGCACGTCCCGATGGTCTTCAACAACGACACGAAGACGTTCGAAGGGATGCTCTTCGATCTGCCGGGCTCGATCGATTACTTCGTCGAGTCGGGCGGCGTCAAGTCGGACGTGTTCACGATGCACGCGGCCGATCTGCCGTACGTGAAGCAGCTCGAGATGGAATACGTGTTCCCGGGCTATACGGGTCTGGCGCCGCGCAAGATTGAAAACGGCGGCGACATCGCGGTGCTGCAGGGCACGCAGGTGCGCGTGCGCATCACGCCGACCATGAAAGCTCCCTCGGGCCGCATCATGCTCGACGGTGGCACGGTTATCAACCTCGCGCCCGATGGAGACGTCTTCACTGGCACGATCCCCGTCAGCAAGGACGGCTTCTATCGCGTCGAGCTGCAGGGCGGCCCCGAGAACAAGCTCGTGAACGCGTCGCCGCAGTACACGATCGACGTGCTCGAAGACCAGGCACCGACGGTGTCGATCGCAAAGCCCGGCCGCGACTCGACCGCGTCGCCCGTTGAAGAGTTCGCAATCGAGGCGCGCGCCGACGACGACTTCGGCGTGCGGCAGCTCGAGTTGGTGTATTCGGTCAATGGCGGCCCCGAACAAACGAAGAAGCTCATCGACGCGAGCGGACGTGCGCTGCCGGAAATCTCGGCTGCGCACACGTTCTATCTCGAAGAGCTCAAGGTTGCGCCGGGAGACTCGGTGTCGTATTTCGCGCGCGCGACCGACAACATCGGCCGGAATGTTTCGAGCGATATCTATTTCATCCGCGTCCGAAAGCTCGACGAACAGTTCCGCTCGGCCATGTCGATGGGTGGGGGCGGCGGGGTGGGGGCGGCGGCGGGGGCAACATGCAGGTCGACGCGCTGTCGCAGCAGCAGCGCGAGATTATTTCCGCCACGCACAACCTCGTGCGCGACCGCAAGACGATGACGCCGGCGAAGGTGAGCGAGAACCTCGTCGTCATTGCGCTATCGCAGTCGAAGCTGAGAGAACAGGTCGAAGGGCTTGTAAGCCGCATGAACAGCCGGCTCGTCGAGCCGGACCCGGCGTTCCTGCGCATCGCAGAGCTGCTGCCGAAAGCAGCCGAGGAAATGCGCGCCGCTGAAGGGAAGCTGCAGGCCAAGGCGCCGACGGATGCGCTGCCGCCAGAGAACCGCGCGCTCCAACAGTTGCAGAAGGCCGAGGAAGAATACGAGAAGCAGGTCAGCCAGCAGCGCGGCGGCGGTGGTGGTGGTGGCGGCGGAGCCGGATCGGTGCAGGAAGATCTCGCTGATCTCTTCAAGCAGGATCTCGACAAGCTGGCCAACCAGTACGAGACGGCGCAGAGCGCGCAGCAGCAGCAATCGGACCAGCAGGTCGACGCGCTGATGGAAAAACTGCGCGAGCTCGCGCGCCGGCAGCAGCAGGAAGCCGAGCGGCAGCGGCAGCAGGCGCTGGCGGGCCAGGGCGGCCAGGGCGGCGGAGCGAGCCAGCGTGCGCTGGCCGAACAGGCCGAGGAAGCCGCGCGGCAGCTCGAGCGCCTGTCGCGCGAACGTAACCGACCCGATCTCGCGCAGGCCGCGCAACAGATGCGGCAGGCCGCCGACGCCATGCGGCGTGCGGCTTCGTCGGGAGATCCGAGCAGCGCCGGCCAGGCCAGCGCCGCACTCGGCCAGTTGCGAGAAGCACAGCGCCGGCTCGAGCAGGAGCAGGGCGCGCGCGGCGAGCGCGATATGCAAAGCGCGCAGCAGCAGGCCGAGGAGATCGCGCGCGAACACCGCGAGGCGTCACAGGAAGCGATGTCGCTGACGCAGTCGAACGCGAACGGGCGGCCGAGCGAGCGATCGCGCCAGATCGGCCAGCGGAAGTACGACATCGAATCGAAGATCAACGAGCTCGAAAAGCAGATCGACCGCATGTCGGGCGAGATGCGCCGAACCGACCGCGACGCGTCGCGCAAGCTGCAGGAAGCCGCCGACGGCATTCGCAACAGCCGGCTCGAAGAGCAAGTCCACTACACGGGCAGCACGATGCGCCAGAGCGGGCAGACCAATGCCGACTTCGAGCGCAACATCAGCAACGAAATCGAGAACCTCCAGCGCAAATTAGGGGAAGCCGCGAGCGCTGTTGGCGAGGGCGACAAGAACAATCGCATGGCCAACAACCTCGACCGCGCGCGGAACCTGGTCCGCGGGGTCGACTCGATGCAACAGCAGATGCGCGACGGCCAGCGCGGTCAGCAGGGCCAACAGGGCAAGCAAGGTCAGCAAGGTCAACAAGGTCAGCAGGGACAGCAAGGTCAGCAGGGCCAGCAAGGCCAACAGGGCCAGCAGGGCCAGCAGGGCCAGCAAGGCCAACAGGGGCAGCAAGGCCAACAAGGCCAGCAGGGCCAGCAGGGCCAAGGTGGGCAGAACGGCAGATCGCGGCGGCGACAACCGCGGCGATGGTTCGTTCGGCGGTTCGGCGACCAACGGCGACAACTGGGGCGGATGGGGCCAGCGCGTCTACACGCCCGGCGAGATTCGAACTTTCCGCGACCAGGCACGCTACTGGACCGGCGAAGCCCAGCGTCTGCGCGATCAATTGCGCAATGACGGCGTGAACCCGGCCGACCTCGACGAGGTTCTCCGCGCACATGCGCCAGCTCGACGACGACCGCGTCTACAAGGATGCGCGAGAGCTCGAGCGGTTGCAGACGCAGGTGGCCGAGGGGTTGAAACGATTCGAATTTACATTGCGGCGGAAGGTCGAGGATTCGCAGGGCGATCAGCCGGCGCTGACCGCCACCGACGAAGTGCCTCGCGGATACCGCGATCTGGTGGAGGAGTATCACTCGCTCGCTCTCGCGCGCGACTAAGTAGGGTTGGTTCAGCGCTTCTGGCGCTGCTGCTCCTCGCGGGAGTGGCGTACGCGCAGATCTGGACGGGCAATGACATGTGGCGGGGCTGCCGCGGAGAGCCGCCCCGCTTCGCCACGCGCGCTCTGAAAGACGGCCGGTTTCATTTCTGCCGTCTGATGTACCCCAGCGCATATCGAGAAGCCGGCGGCCAGGGCTGGCGCACGGATTACCCCGGCGCCGACATCGAACTTCAGCATCCGTCTCGCCGAACTCACGAAGACCTCGGTCAGCACCGACGGCGAGGGCGATCCCGAATATTTCGTTGTGCGCAGCAGCGGCGATGACAATCTCTTCCACTGCCCGTTCGTGCACATCGAGGACGCAGGCACCGCCGAGTTCACCGACGCGGACGTCGTGCGACTCAGAGAGTACCTCCTCAAAGGCGGCTTCATGTGGAGCGACGACTTCTGGGGATCGCGTGCATGGGCGATCTGGGAGCAGGAGATCGGCCGCGTCCTTCCGCCCGAGCGCTTTCCCGATCGTCGACATCCCTGTGACGCACTCGATGTTCCAAACCATTTACAGCGTCAAGCGCATCCCGCAGGTACCGGCGATCAGCCGCTGGAGGTACAACGGGGGCGAAACGTCAGAGCGCGGACTCGACAGCGCTGTGGTGAACACGCGCGGCATCTTCGACGAGAAGGGCCGGCTGATGGTGCTGATGACGCACAACACCGACATTTCCGATACGTGGGAGCGGGAAGGCGAGGATATCGAGTACTTCTATCGCTTTTCGCCGGAAGGATACGCCGTTGCCATCAACGTGATGGTGTACGCGATGACGCACTAGAACATATCGAGCCCGAACTTCGGGTTCTTCCGTGGTGCCCGAGATCTTGATCGGCAACACCATTCCCGCGCCGGGCTTCTTAAAAAACGGATCGAACGCCTTCAGGAAAAATCCTTTGACACCGCCTCCCGCCACCTGCGACAACGTCGCCTGCATCTTCAGCTTGCCTTTGAAGTCGATTATCTCGTCGCGCAGGCCGTAACGTCCGGCAAGCTCGACCGCAGCGCCAGGAACCGAGAACGTCAGACTCGAGAACCGCACCACGGCGTTGTCCAATACGAAGCGCCCTCGCAGGTTCGATAACACATCGCCCATCTCCTCGTTGTTGTTCAGGCCCTGCCCGCGGCGGCTCAGCCCGGTCAGCTTTGTCTGGACGCCGGCATCGGTGAACTTTGCCTTCGACAGGACGAATTCCCCGCGCAGCTGCAGCTTATCGATCACTTTTTTCTGTTCAGGTGGAATGACGAGCTTCGCCTTCAGGCGCGCTGCACCCAGAAGGATCGGCTTCTCGGACTGGACGGCGAGTCTCAGCAGGTCTTCGATCCGGCCATTCTGCATGTCCACGTCGACCTCGATCTGCCGGCCTCGCACGCCTTCGAGCCCGATCACCGCTCCGTGGGCGGTCATCGATGTCTCGAGAAACGAGGCATCCACCTTCTGGAGGTACGTGTCGCCGTCAGACCCATCGACGACGGCGGTGAAGCGAGTTTTCAACGGCACGGGCTGGCCGCCCACGTCCACCTGAAAATTCGGGCTCTCTGTCCGTCCCTGAACCTCGATGCGGTCAATCGGGCCGTGGAACTCTCCGGTCGAGCTCAGCACGCCGGCGAGCCCATGGATGGTGTCGAGATTCGCGTTCGCGAACACATATTTTCCGGTGATGGGCGTCCGCGCCGGATGCGCGACGTTCCACGGTCCGAATGTGCCGGACGTTTCGATTTCGCCCTTCGGCACCGGATTGGTCAGCGTTGCGATGTACGGAATGGTCTGATTGACGCCGAGCGAGTCCATAACGAGATGATGGACGGTGAAGACCTTCGGCTGCTTCCCTGCGCGCTTCGGAATGAGTGTGATGACGGTGTCGGGCGCCTCGAACCTTTCGATGATGACCCGCTGCAGATTGCGGATATCTGCCTGGTTCTCTGCCTCTGACTTCTCTTTCTTGTCGGCGCCGTCATCCTCATCGTCGCCTGGGGAGATCTTTACCTGAAGGCCCCGCAGCCGCACCTCCGAGACCTTCCGAGGGTGCTGCATCAGATCGCGGAGCGATCCACGGATCTCGAACTCGGCGATAGTGATGAGCGGTGGAACGTCGGTGCGCCCTTTCTGGCGTATCACCACGCCCGTCCCGCTGACCGACACGCGCGGGAAGACACGACCATTCAGCGTTTGGATGGTCACTTCGCTCTCGAGTTCTTCGGTGAGGAGGGCGACTATTCGCGCCTTCAGGGTGTCCGATCGGAGCGGGATCGAGAGCAACGCTACGATAACGACGGTTGCAAGCACTCCAAGGGCGCCCAGCAGCACCCATATCCGAATGCGCCGCGTCAGCTTTTTGTACACCCTGGCCATGCGTGGCAGCTTAAAGCAAGGGCCGAGCCAGACGGCGCGAGCAGACGGCCTAGAACCCGCCGGTTCGTATTTCAGATTGTGTGAGAAAGCGGCGGTAATTGGCGAGCGTCTGGTGGATTCGCATGCTGGGCACTCCGCGGAGGACGTGGAGGGTTTCGATCGCGGCCGGGAGCATGATCGCCTCGTCAGGGTGGTGAAACTCAACGCGTGAGAACCGGAGCGTCATTTCAGATTTTTCCACCCTGATCGCGGGCCGAATCCCGAAGAATCCGTCTGGCAGCGGGATGAGGAAGGGTTTCGAGAGCCGCACATCCACCTGAGAGATGTCGTACGTCTCCGGATCGAACCAGACGCGACCCATGTGGCCTCCGCCTTCGGCTTCGAAGCAGTTCCCTTCCCACTTGACGCGCACGCGCTCGGGCGGCATCTCGATGAAGTCGATTGCGCGCGCCCCGGCAGGGCCGCCACCTGCGTCCGACAGGGTAAACCGGTACCGCTTCAGATTCGATGCGAGCAGAAACCCTAGCGGCTCCGGAGTGCCTGTTTTCGGATCAGTGCACTCGGTTCTCTGGTTTTTGCGTGCGGGACGCCCGTTTACCGATTGAAGCGTGCGCTCCACGCGGAACTCGTCTGCGCGTTTGTCGCCCACGTCTCTCGAGACACTCAGTTCGTACACCGTCATGCGCGGGCGTCCAATCGGCGCGAGACTGAAGCTGAGATTCTGCGTTTGGACCGTCTCGGTGCAAATGATGCTGATGAAACGATCGTAGTACTGCTGGGTGCGCTGGGACAGGCTGGCGAGAATGAGCGCGAGATCGCCGGAATGCTGCTGCGTCCGTGTGTTGACGCCGCAGACGATGAGGGCGCAGGCGAGAACCACGAATCGCTGCACGCCGGAATTCTATTTTGTTTTAGTGTTCATGTCACCGACTCGACAATCTCAGCGGCCTTCTCTATGTCGGCGCGGTTGACATCCAAATGGGTCACCATGCGCACGCGGTCGGAGTCGACGGGAACGGCCAGAACGCCGCGTTGACTGCACCGCGCGAGGAAGTCGGCCGACGACAGGCCGCTCGGCTTCACGCTGAAGATGACGATGTTGGTCTGCACTTTCGAAGGATCGAGCTGGATGCCGGGAATAGACGCCAGTTTCGTGGCGAGAATCTGCGCGTTGTCGTGATCGGCCTGCAGCCGCTTTGGGCCGTCTTCGAGCGCGACGATTCCTGCCGCCGCGAGTACGCCCGCCTGTCGCATGCCGCCGCCGAGCATCTTGCGGATCGACCGGCAGCGCTCGATGAAGTCGCGGCTGCCTACGATCATCGATCCGACCGGAGCGCCAAGCCCTTTACTGAGGCAGAACTGGACGGAGTCGAATTTCCGCGTCATGGCCGACACCGGCTCGTTGAGATAGGTCGAGGCGTTGAATACGCGCGCGCCATCGAGGTGGACGTGGATGTCCTGCTCGTGCGCACGATCACAGATCTCTTCGACGATAGGCGAGCGGTACACCGTTCCGCCCGCCATGTTCACCGTGTTCTCGAGGCAGATGAGCGAAGTCTGAGGACGGTAATACACCTTCGGGCGGATAGCCGGCGCGATCGCGCTCCACGTGAGCACGCCATCTTCTCCGTTGACCACGCGCGGCAGCACACCGGCGAGCGCAGAGAGCGCGCCCATCTCGTAGTTATAAATGTGGCCGTTGGTCTCGCAGACGACTTCCTGTCCCGGCCGTGTCTGCGCCATCACACACGTCAGGTTGCCCATCGATCCTGACGGCACGAACAGCGCGGCTTCGCGCCCAAACAGCGCGGCCGCACGCGCCTGCAGCAGGTTCAGCGTGGGATCTTCGAGAAAGACGTCGTCGCCGACCTCAGCGGCTGCCATGGCACGGCGCATAGCGGCCGACGGCCTGGTGACGGTATCGGAGCGCAGATCGATCGGGGGCATGACGCCCTATGATGGTCGAGGAGGCTGATTCGTGTCGAGGTGGGACGCTGACAGGGCGCGCTCAGGCGACTCTGGCCAGCTTGCGCACCACGATCCGCGCGGGCTGATCGTCGTCGCACTCATGCCACCAGAGGCCGCTCTCGATCCACCAGCCGTTTTCCCCCTGATCGTCGAACAGCGTGCCGCATCGGCCGCACACGTCGTATTCGAGCTTTATCTGAGAGTTCTTCTTCACATTCATTTAGACTGCGTCCCGCGGGCTCTGGTTCCCTCAAAAAACCGGTTTTTTTAGGCCTATTTTGGCTGAAAATCGAGCGAAAGGCCGTTCATACAGTACCGGAGCCCGGTCGGCCGGGGTCCGTCCTCGAAAACGTGGCCGAGATGGCCTTTACAGCGCGCGCAGTGCACCTCCGTTCGCGCCATCCCGAGTGTCCGGTCGGTCGTCGTCTCAACCGCATCCGGCATCGGCGCCCAGAAGCTCGGCCATCCGGTTCCGCTGTCGAACTTTGTCTCCGACGTGAAGAGCTCCTGGCCACAGCCCGCGCAGCGGAAGATCCCCGCGCGGTGTTCAGTGTTCAACGGGCTCGTGCCTGCGCGCTCGGTGGCGTGCTTGCGCAGGACCTGAAATTGTTCGGGCGTCAATCTTGCCCGCCATTCTTCGTCGTCTTTGGGAGTGTCCATCCCGCCAATCTACCAGATTCGATAGACTCCGGAGGAATGAGAATCGCGCTCGTGGCGCTCGCCGTGCTCCTGTCCGCCGTGGCGATTGTGTGGAGCCAGCAGCGGCGGATGATCTATTTTCCATCTGGTTCGTGAGAGAACCTGAGGCGGTCGGACTTGAACGCGCAGCGGCCGTGTCCTTCCCGACAGCCGACGGTCTTACGCTGAAGGGCTGGTTCGTGAGTCGCACCGCCACGCCGGAATTTACGGTGATCGTATTCAACGGCAACGCGGGGAATCGCGCGTTTCGCGCCCCGCTTGCAGACGCGCTCTCGCGATCGAATCTGGCGGTCCTCCTTTTCGACTACCGCGGTTTTGGAGGCAATCCCGGTTCTCCAACAGAGGAGGGATTGAGCACTGATGCACGCGCGGCGCTCGATTACGTCGTGAGCCGCGGTGACGTCGATCGAGGGAGGATTGTGTACTTCGGCGAATCGCTGGGGACGGCAGTCGCGGCCGCTTTGGCAGTCGATTACCCGCCGGCTGCGCTCATTCTGCGATCGCCGTTTACGTCGATGACCGATGTCGGCCGTCACCACTACGCGTTTCTGCCGGTGCGCTGGCTGCTGCGCGATCGGTATGCGACGATCGACCGCATCGCGCGCGTGAACGCACCGCTCCTGGTGATCGGCGGCGACGCAGACAGCATCGTGCCGATCGCGCAGACCCGCCGGATCTACGAAGCGGCCGACGATCCGAAGTCGCTGCTGATCATCAGCGGCGCCGATCATAACGACGACTCTCTGCTTGCCGGCCGCGAGATGATCGGCGGCATCCTCCGGTTCCTTCAGAACCTGCCCCAAGTGTAACCATGGCCGATTCGATCGTCGTTCGTGACCTCGTCAAGACGTTCAAGCGCCGCGGGCAACCCGAAGTGCGCGCGGTTGACGGCCTTACATTTGCCGTCCGGCGAGGGTCGATATTCGGGTTGCTCGGGCCCAACGGCGCCGTGCGGATCAGCGGATCTTCCATGACGCCGACACGACGCTCAGAATCCGGAACGAATACTCGTACCGCCCCTCCACGCGGTGCAGCCGGCCGGCCACATCGAGCACGGCCGCGCGCGCAAGCGTGAACCGCCGCGTCAGCCCCGCTTCCGAGTAATCGCGGGTGCCTCGATACCGAACGTCGCTTCGTGTGACCGACTGATAGTTCAAATCCCCTTCATCTTTGATGAAGTTCCGCCCTCTCCAGAAAATAACGTGTCCGCGCCATCCAGCTCGCTCGGCGGCGGCCCGACCGAAAAGAGCGACACCGTCGCGGCTCAGACCCGGGCGGCTGCGATCGGGGACGTGACGTGAGCCCAGCCCAAACACTTCCAGCGTGGCCGCATACCGTCGCGCGATTGTTCCGCCGACGATCACGCCCGCCGCGATCGCCGCACTATCGGCAACCGCCCCCGACTGATGAAGCTGCCCGCCTTCATGTACGACGTGAAGCTGCAACGGAAGGGTCACATGGTCCGACACGCGATATGTGGTATTCGTGCCGCCGTCGAACCGCTCGCGATGCTCAGGGGTGTTCAGGCGCTGCCATGCGAGCCAGAAGTAGTGCTGAAGATTGCTGCCGCTGACCGTCCATGCGAGACCTGTTTCGTATGGACGGTCGAAAGCGAGCGTCTCGCGCTGGAGCGGCGGGAGCAATGCATGGGGACCATTGCGGTCGGGCCCTGCAGGGAGATCGCTGGTGAGTGGCGGAAGCGTCCCGAAGATGAACGCCGATCGCCTGCCTCGAACGGTCAGCGAGAGCACCGGCCTCGCCTGCTCGAACGCAGCCTCCGAACCAAACCGCTGATTGGCAAAACCGCCAGCGGACACCGTGACGCGATCGTTCAGCGCAATCTCCGCCGTCACACGGACGGCGGCGCCGAAAATGGTCTCGCCTTCGCGGAACGGATTGCGGAATTCGGTGTTGTCGCCGTAGAAAAGGAA
Source organism: Vicinamibacterales bacterium (assembly GCA_963787755.1). Lineage (GTDB taxonomy): Bacteria > Acidobacteriota > Vicinamibacteria > Vicinamibacterales > JAMQPK01 > JAMQPK01. The sequence continues at coordinate 94,099 of CAWBEG010000004.1, read as the reverse complement.
ATCAGATCGAATCGCTGAGCTGTTCCTGCGCCGATGCGTTCGATGGCAGCAGCGCCGCGCAGAGCAGCAGGACAGCCTCGCCTGCGCACCGAAGCACGCGTGCGATGGCGTGCGCAGGTGGGCATGGGCTATACAATAGCCCACCTGTCCCGACGGATCGTCCTGCCGACGGCGTCTGCCATTCTGCTGCTCGCGCTGATCGCCGGAGAGGCACGCGCGCAAGGAACACCATCGGGTCCCGAAGATGCATTCGCGAAAGGCCGCTGGCGTGCGGAGTTTCTTGCGCAGGCGGCCCTTGAAGCCTGGAACTACAATCCCTCGCATGAGGAGTTGTACGGTCTCGTGCAGGGGGTGACGTACGGACTACGCGATGGCCTTACCCTGATCGCCCGGCAGCGCCTCTATTACGTGTCGCAGCGGCGAAATGATTCGAGAGCTCTGGGCATCAGCTCGGGATTGCGCGCGCGCGTCTACCGTCGCGGGCGCACGTCGGCATTTCTGCAGTTCGATCTAGGCGTTGCAGACGCGGCGGTCGCACTGCCGCCCGGCGGCACTCGGTTCAATTACCTCGCAGTCGGTGGAGGTGGCCTGATGATGCAGATCACTCGCCGGCTTCAGGCGATCGCCGCGGTCGAGGTCATCCATATCTCCAATGCCGGGCTCGCCGGCCCCGACCGCAACCCCGACATCGAAGCCATCGGGCCCTCCCTTGGCGTCTCGATAGGCTTTTGAGTAGTGTCCGGCTTCAGCTGGACCGCTCCCGTCGTCGCCGTTCAAGCTCGTCGAGCGTTCTCGGCCAGTCGTCCTTCAGCAGCTTCGAGAGGGCGCGATCGGCGAGCAACCGGCCTTCGGTCTGACACTCCGGGCAATAGTTGACTTTCGTGCTCGCCGTGCACGATGCGCTGCACCGGGGTGGCACAGCGCGGGCACGGTTCGCCGAAACGGCCGTGCACGGCCATCCCTTTATGGAATGCTGTCACCTTTTCGGGAAATGTGTGTCCCGCTTCATCCTGCAAGCGAATCGTCCATTCAGCGAGCGTCGCGATGGTGGCGGCGTGAAGGGCCGCGATGTCTTCGGCGGTCAATTGGCGGGTGAGCTTGAATGGCGAGAGCCTCGCGCGATGAAGAATCTCATCGGAATACGCGTTGCCGATGCCGCTGAACAGATGTGGATCGGTGAGCGCACGCTTCAGGGTGTGGCTCTCTTTCTGAAGCGCCATCGCGAATGCGCCGGCATCGCTCGTCATCACTTCGAGCCCTCCAGGGTCGAATGACGCGAGCGCGTCTTCCCCCTGCACGACGTGCAGCGACGCGCGCTTCTGCGTGGCAACTTCAGTCAGCAGCAGCGTGCCGTGCGCAAAGTCGAACGCCGCAAGCCCGACTTTCCTGGGAATTGGTGCGCCGCGGTCGCGCCATTTGAATCTGCCCGCAATCATCAGGTGAAAGACCAGAAACAGGGGACCCGTCCCGAGCTCAGTCGAGGGACCTTCCATCTCCCACACGATACGCTTGCCAATACGACGAAACCCCGCAACGTTCCGGCCCTCCGCTCGATCGAGCGGCGGCTCGACCGAGCGGAGCAGAAACGGCGTTGCCAGTCTCACACGCTCGAGGGTGTGCCCGCCGATCCGCGCGCGGAGCGCGGACAGATAGAGCTCAACGTCTGGAAGCTCAGGCACCTGTTATGCCCTCGGCACTGGCGCATCACGTCCCGTCGTACTGCGATAGATATCCTGCAGCGTCTGAAGTGTGTCTGCGTCTCCGGCCGCCTTATCCGGCCGATAAGCTTTGACGCGCGCAAATCGCAGCGCCAGTCCGCCGGGATACTGCGGGCTCTCCTGCAGATCGTTGAAAGCAACTTCGACGACCAGCTCAGGACGCACGTACACGACGTGGCCCTCACGGCGCACTTCGCGTTCGAGAAGGGCTGCCGTCTGCCATTCGAGCAGTGCGTCGGTCATCCCTTTGAATGTCTTTCCGAGCATGACCAGGCGGTTGCGCTCGGGATCGCGAGCACCGAGGTGGAGGTTGCTCAGCCACCCGCGGCGTCTCCCGCTGCCCCATTCGGCGGCGAGGACGACGAGATCGAGTGTGCGCACCTTCTTGATTTTCAACCACGCGCTTCCTCTGCTTCCGGCCGCGTACGGCGCATCCAACGACTTCGCCATCACGCCTTCGTGACCGCTCGCGATGGCGCGATCGAAGAACTCCGCGGCGGCGCTCTCCTCGCTGATGATGCTGTGTGGAACGGCGTACGTGCCCACGAGTGCCTCCAGAACGGCAAACCGTTCGCGTTGCGGCTCTGCAGTGAGCGACCTGCCGTCGGCGTAAAGACAATCGAAGAAGAACGGCGTCAATGGCAGGTCCGAGCGAAGGCGAGCGACGTCCAGGCGACGTCCAAACCGTCGCATCGTTTCCTGGAACGGCAATGGAGTTCCGTCGCGCTGAAGCGCCAATACCTCGCCATCAAGGATGATCTCGCGTGCGGACAACGCCTTGACGGCTTCGACGACCTCGGGCACCGCGGCCGTCACGTCGCGGAGCGCGCGTGAGAACACGCGCACGTCGTCTCCCGACTTGTGCACCTGGATGCGCGCGCCGTCGAGCTTCAGCTCGAAGGCCGCGTGACCGAATGCCATCAGAGCTTCAGTCACGCTTTCTGCGGGCGATGCAAGCATCGGCTCAACCGGACGGAATAACTGGATTGTGTATCTCGATAGCGCTGACACTCCTTCGAGAAGGGCCGCGCACGCCACGTCGCCAAGATCTCCGCACAGCATCGCCGCCTGGCGAACGGCCGCCGGCGGTGCACCTGCGGCCTTTGCCACTGCTTCGGCGAGCACCCCTTCCTGCGCACCCTGGCGCAGTTCGCCCGACAGCAGGCGCACGAGAAAATCCTGTTCGGTGCTCGTAGCGCGGCGAAAGAGATCGGACAGCAGCTGCGCGCGCAACCGCGTCGCCCCGGCGCCCTTCGTGCTCGCGATTCGATCGAATGCGTGGTGAGTTTCGCTGAGACTCAGGCTGGATTCCATTGCGGGAGCGACGGCGCGCGACTGCGACACGATGGACCAGCCGATACCGATCCGACCTTGCAGCAGCGCACCCGAGAGAAACGCGACCGCGAGCCGCACTTCCTCGGGCGCAGCTTCCTTCAGCAACTGGGCCAGTTTGCCGATCTTGTCCAAACGCCCTCGCGCTCCTGCGACGGCATTCGACACGTCGGCCAGTTCTCGCAGCTGCATCCTTCTATGCTACTGCGGCAGTGTCGCGATGCTTTCTGCTCTGGGCTCTCTGCTCTGGGCTCTTTGCTCTCTGCTCTTTGCTCTGTCTGCAAAGCAAAGCTCAGAACGTCAGCCCCGCACCGACATGTGCACGGATACCTGATCCAATGCCGCGGGCAATCTCGACGCTGAAGCGGAACAGCGGAGCGGTCGCCCAGACTCCCGCTCCCACTCCCTTCTCCAATTTCTGATCGCCAAAGCGTTGCCCCTTATCGTAGGCCGTGCCGGCGTCGGCGAAGACACTGATGCCGAATCTTGCCATGCGCAGCGGAGACGTCGTTGGAATGCGCAGCTCCGCGGAGCCTGCGACGACCGTGTCGCCGATGGCGTACCCGGCCCGAAACCCGCGCAGATTGCGCGAGCCGCCGAGCATCGATTTGTAGAATGCTGGCGCCGGCCTGCTGAAATCCTCGCGGGTGGCTCGAAGCGCCAATACGGCACCGCGGTAAACGCCCACATAGCCGTTCGCGTCGATCTCGGTTCTGACAGCCGTGTTGGACGACGAAAAATGCAGGCGCTCGATCGCGGAGCGAACAAAGATCGCGTTGTGTGGCATCAACGGATCGACTCTCGTGTCGACGATCACATCTGCGCCGACCGATCGCGCGTCGAGCTTCTCGCCGACGAGCGACGAGGATTGCCACGCGAGCTCAGCACCGGCATGAAGATCGCGGAGAATCCGCCACTCCGTCCGTCCCCACACGCGCCGCCGGTCTGCGTTCTCATCGAAGAACGGGTGCGTGCGTCTCTGAAGGATCGCGCCCGCTCGCAGGCGCGGTGCGGAACGGCGCGAAAATTCCTGTTGAAACTCGGCAGCGATGCGCTTGTCGCCGCCCCAGCTCGCCGGCACGACCACGCGGCGCCGCATGCTGCGATGCCCGGTGAAGCCGAACTCTGCGCCGTAGGTGAATCCGTATCCGTCCTCGGCATCCAGTATCGGAACGAACATCATGTTGAACCGCGATCGACGCACGACTCTCGTGCGCGCAACAGGCGGCCCTGGTACGGTGGGAACAGGCTCGTCGATGTCGGGAACATCGACCCTCACCGGGCCTTCGTCCACCTGGATCAGAATCAGGATCTGGGTGAGATCGGAAATCGACGCGAAACGCTTCAGTACATCGACCGAATCGAACCGTATCGCCGAGCGCAGGCGCGCTTCGGCGTCGGAAAGAACTGTGTCGGACACGCGGTCGCCCACGGCGATACCGGACGCGCGAATGATCTCATCGCTGGGTGTCAGCGTGTTGCCATGCACCTGAATGGCGGCAACGATTTCCTCCTGCGCAGCGAGCGGCGACGCCAGCAGCACAAGCATGCTCACGAGGAGGGTGGCGATTCTACGCACGTCAGCGTGGGCGGTCGGCCGGTCCGAGATATTTTCCGGCCGTAGCGGCTTCCCGGTAGCCCGAGTACTGAATGTCATAGCTCACTGAGAAGACACCCGGCGCGAGCACGAATGACCCGGCCACGTCGACCCGCTTCGGCAGCCACACGTTCGGAAAGGCTTCGGTCATGGCCATATTGGCTTGCAGCTCGGTGACGCGCACGAGCCAGGACGCAGGAAGGAAATCGAGGCCGACGTTGTCGAACGTGTACCTCACGATCTGCTTCTGGTTCGGCTCGACCCAGATCGTCACACGCGACACCTTGTTCATGAGCCGCTGCATTTCGTCGCCGTACGCGTCGCCGCGCGATTTGCCGCCGGCTGCCTGGCCTGCCCGCGCCTCCGCCCGCGTCCCAGGCTCATCGGAGAAGAGCCTGGTCGGGTAGTACTCGATTCGCAGTACCGGCTGCTTGTCGATCGTCTCGCGGCCAACCAGCGCATAGCGACCGCTTTCGAATTTGAACTTCAGCAGATAGGCCGACGACACGAATTGCGGCTCGCGCGTTTGCTGTATAAGGCTCTGCAGGTCGGAGGGCGCGGCGTCGGCCGTGCCTTCCGTTTCACGACCCCGCTCTTTGGCCCGCTCGTCGCGATTCTTCGTTCGTGTCAGGAAATTCTGTTCGTACTTCTCGCGCTCGCTCTCGCTGATCTCGACACCGTTGAACCGCACCGGGCTCCGCACGAAGAACCCGTCGCGCGGATACCAGATGTATTCGCGTTTCGCACCCCACAGGAGCATTTCGCCGGGACCGCGAAACTCGACACGCTCCTGCTCATCGAGGATGTACTGCTGAACCTTCTTCCAGTTCTCATCGCGCCTCGCGAGCACCTGCGCCATGAACGCATCGAGCTCGGCAGTTGGCGACGGTGCCTGTGCTGAGGCGGAACTGGCCGCCAGCCACGCTGCCAGAGTCAGAATCGCGGGCAAGGAACGACGCATAGGAGGTTCTCGACCACTATACGTTTATCCCGTCCCAAAAGGTGCATGGTACGGAGGTGGACGGTTACCAGTGCGTCAGCGAACCGTCCGGCCGGCTGTACACATTGCTGGGACGCGCCTCATCGAAGTCGCCGATCTGCGTCAGCGCCTTGAAATCCACAGTCACGCCAATCCCATGGCGATCGTTCGTATGTGACCCCGATGTCCGTCTCGACCGTCACGAGCGTGGCTGCGAGCAGCCCCGCCCCGCGCCTGCCGCAAGAAACTTGAGGAGCGATCTGCGGTTGACCATGAGGTCCGACTTTCGTGTTAAGGTTGGGCCCACATCCTACCATTCGGGATCCTGTTTCACCATGCGCGCCTCCCGGGCACGCGTCGCGGAGCGTTTAGGAACGCTAAGAGAGGAGCCCAGTATGCGAATAATATTGGCGGTCAGCTTTTTGTTGTTGGTGGGCATTCCGGCGATCGCTCAGGAGACACGCAGCACAATCTCAGGAACGGTAAGGGATGAACAGGGCGTCATCCCCGGCGCCAGTGTGAAGGTCACCAACACCGGCACTGGTGTCACTCAGCAGCTCACCACCAACACCAGCGGGTACTTCGAGGCGCGGCTGCTCAACGCCGGCACTTACGATGTCGTCGTCGAGATGACGGGCTTCAAGACGCTGCGACGCGCCGGCGTCACGCTGTCTTCCGGCCAAACGCTTGCGATCCCCCTCACGCTCGAGATCGGCACGATTGCCGAAGAAATCACCGTCACCGGCGAGTCGCCGCTGCTGGAAGTAAACACGCTGCGGCAGGGACTGGTGCTCGACGAAAAGAAGATCGGGGAGCTGCCGCTTCAGTCGAACATGCCTGTGCTGTTTGCGCGGTTCGCACCAGGCATGATGGCGAGAGGCGTGATTCCGTTCGCGGGCCAGGGATTCGTCGGCGGGCCTACGACCAACGCTACACCTCTCGGCGGTGTCGGCGGCGTCGACTGGTCGATCGATGGGGCGACGAACAGCGGTGTGAACCGGCAGATGTCTACCTCTCCGAACACAGACATGGTGCAGGAGATGCGCGTCGAGTCGACGAACTTCACGGCGTCAATCGGCCACGGCACCGGCGTCGGCATCTCGATGATGACGAAAGCTGGCACCAATTCACCGCGCGGCACAGTGAACCACCAATACTGGACGAACAAGTTCAACCCGCCGAACCAGTTTCAGCAAGTCGTGTTCGATAGAGATCCTCGCGCAGGAGAGGCGTACGAGGAGGGGCTGTCGAACAACCTGTCGATGACCTTCGGCGGCCCTGTCAAGGTTCCGGGCATCATCGACGGCACGAACAAGCTGTTCACGTTCGTCAACTACTCGTACGGACACGATGACTTCAACGGCAAGTCGGCGATGTCCAACAGGACGCTTCCAAGAAATGATCCCGGCCACAACCACGTGGCCGGTGACTTTTCCGATCTCCTCCTGCTGCCGAGTCCCGCGCAATACCAAATCTATGACCCGTTGACGACGCGCCCTGATCCGGCGCGGCCGGGGCACGTCATTCGCGATCCGTTTCCAAATAACATCATCCCCGCGGATCGCATCACCAACCCGCTGTACAAGCTCTACACGGGATTCCTGCCGAGCCCGAACACAAATCCCACGGCGTCGAATCAGCAGCCCATCAACAACTACTACGACGCCGGGCAGCCCGATCCGCTCAGAAGCCATGTCTTTGGGGTGCGTCTCGATTACAACCACTCGGACCGGAATCGATTCTTTGGGCGCGTCAGCGGCAGTAACTTCACCGAAGGCTCAGGGGATTGGACGTACGAGAGCGCCCCAGGGCTGCACGCAACATCGCGGGTACGAAAGACGCGGGCTGGCACCGGGACCTGGACCCGCGTCTCCGGTGACACGGTTATCGACGGTCAGCTCGGCGCCAACCGCTTCCTCGAGACGGATCAGCGCCTCGGCCTGAAGAATTACACGCCGACCGGGATCGGGTTGCCTTCTTACATGGATCAGTTCTGCCAGGCCCGCGGCGACTTCGGCGGTGTGACGGCCTGTCAGTTGCCCCGGATCAACTTCGGGACCGGCACCACCTACCAGCTGTTAAGTGACAATTCAGGTACGTTCGACCAGGGAACGCACTACCAGGGCCAATTGAATCTGAGCCAGGTCCGCGGCTCGCACACACTGCGAGCCGGCACGGACCTCCGTTGGCACGAGCGTTTTCGCAACTTCCCAGGCAACGCCTCGGGCAACTTCACTTTTGACAATACGTACACGCGCAAGGCCGACGACACGACCGAGTCGCCTGCGGCGAATCTCGGCCTGAACTGGGCGGCCTTCATGCTCGGCATCCCCTCGCGCGTGGAGGCCGAGATGACAGCGAGCTCTCGCATCTCGAATCCCTGGGTTGGCACCTTCTTCCAGGACACGTGGCGCATGTCGGAAAACATCACGCTGAATTTCGGTTTCCGGCATGAATACGAGACCGGCCTCACGGAGAAGAACGACCAGATGCTCACCGGCTTCGACCCGAATGCCGACGTCGCCATCGCTCAACTGGCGGAGGCAGCATATGCCAGGAATCCGATACCGCAACTTGCACCGAGTGCCTTCGACGTGCGCGGCGGAACGGTCTACGCCGGCGATCCCGGTCGAACGGGTCAGAGCTGGGGCGGACAATCGATGTGGATGCCGCGCGTGTCTGGGTCCTGGTCGATCAGCGAGCGGACCGTGTTCAAGGCCGGCTACGGCTTGTACTACGACGTGTTGAGTGCCACAAACTTCACACCCAACCAGCTTGGATACAGCGCGACGACCGCCAACGTGGCGAGCGTGGATTTCGGGCAGTCGTGGCTCCTCGGCGATCCGAAGAGAGGCATCTCGCCGATGTCGGATCCGTTTCCGGTGCGGGCCAGCGGGACGCGCTTCGACGAGGCGTTGGGCAATTCGCTCGGCGCCAACACGGCGGTCGGAACCCGTTTCCAGTCCCAGAATCCCACTCGCGTGCATCCCCGCGTACAGCGATGGCGCGCGAGCGTGCAGCGCGAGCTCAGCCGGAACATGGCTGTCGAGATCGCCTACAACGGCAGCCGGGGCGATAACCTCGATCGCACGATCCGACAGGATTACTTGCCGGAGGAGTGGTGGAACGGCAGTAACGTCCGCGATATCACTCAGCAGAACCTGCTGAACGCGAACGTGACGAACCCGTTCTTCATCGGCAACTTCGAGCCACTGAGGACGTCGAATCCGGCGCTCTACAACCAGATGGCGGGAAACTCGTTTTTCACCAGCCCTACCATCCAGCGCCACCGGCTGCTGCGCCCCTTCCCCCACATGTCGAGTGGGGATGGTCTCGAGGTCCAGACCCTTCCACTGGGAGAGAACAGAGCACATTCACTCGAAATCAGCTTCAACCGCCGGTTCGCGAATGGCTTCACCACGAACATCTTCTATACCGCCACCAGGTTCAGGGAAACCAGGACTCTCGAGGAGTACGATCGCGAGCCAACGATCTGGCAGACAAATCAGGATTCACGTCCGCACCGCATCACGGCCGATTTCATCGCCGAGCTTCCGTTCGGCAGTTCCAAGCCGTTCCTGAATGACGGCGGCGTACTCGCCGCGATCCTGAGCGGCTGGCAGGTCGGCGGGACGTACGAGTGGCAGCCGGGCGCGCTGCTCCAGTGGGATAACAACGTGGGTAACAATTTGTTCTTCTATGGAGACCTGGACGATATCGCGATTGATAACCCGACGATTGAGCGCTGGTTCAACATCGATGCCGGCTTCGAGCGCGATCCCGCGAAGGTGCCGGCCTCATTCCAGAAGCGCGCGTTCCCGTTCCGGATCGACGGTGTGCGCGCGCCAGGCCTTCGGCATCTGAATATGAACATCGGCCGGACGCTGCGGCTGCCGGGCAACAAGACGCTGCAGCTGCGCGTTGACGCGCTCAACGTCTTCAATAATGAGACTTATGACACACCGAACCTAAATCCGACGTCGACCCAGTTCGGTATGGTCACGGCGAACAACGGCACATACATGCGGTTCGTGACGTTCGTGACGAAGTTCAACTTCTAAGTAGCTAGGAGGCGGTAGCTTGTAGCTGGTAGCAAAAGCTTTACTACCAGCTACCGGCTACCGGCTACCAGCCAGCAACTACCAGTGCGACGGCGAACCATCGCGCCGCCGATACGTGTTGCCGCCAACCGACGTCGTGTGTTCCGCAACCGCTGTTAGCTGCGCCATTTCCAGCGTGATTCCGAGTCCCGGTCGATCGTTCGGCCAGCACTTCCCGTCTCGGAAGTCCACGAACTCCGTCACATACGAAGGCGGAGTATTCCCGTAGTTGTATTCCATGACGACCTGCCCCGGAAACGCGGTCATCATGTGAATATGGCCGGCCGTGCCTATGGGCCCCGTAAAGTGCGGCACGATGCCGACTTTATGCGTGTCGCACATCGCCATGATCTTGAGCATCTCGGTGACACCGCCAACGTTGGGGAGCGTGGCACGCGCGAAATCGATGTCCCGATCTTCGACGAGCGTGTTGAACTCCCACCGCTGGCCCCACTGTTCCCCCGGCGCGAAAGGGCACGCTCGTCAGCAATCGCAGCTTGGGAATCTGCGTCCGGAATTGCTCCTCCCGCACCGGGTCCTCGACAAAGTAGGGCCGGAACGGCTCAATCATGCGGCAAATCTCGACGGTCTCCTGGAAGTCGAACTTCTGGTGGATGTCGATGCACCAATTGCCTTCCGGTCCAACGCCTTCACGAATCTGTTCGGCGGCCTTCGCAATCGACAAGATGCGCGCGCGCGAGTCGAAGGTCTGCACACCGCGTCCACCACCACCCGCCGCGCCGGCGCCGGGCGCCCCGCGCCAGCCCACCTGGCCCAGGACCTCCACCTCGGACAACGCCGTCGAATCCGGGGTTAGGTTGAATGGATCCATCGACCCGGTACGCGTAGTACCCGGACGCCATCGTCGCCGCCGCCCTCTCCTTGAGAGTGGGTCCGGACTGAACATCGCGCGGAAGCCCACTCGTCGCGTACAGCTGGACGTGCTCACGCACCTTGCCGCCGCAGAGCATGTAGAGCGGCACGTTCAGCGCCTTGGCCTTGATATCCCACAGCGCCATGTCGATCCCGCCCAGCGCGTGAATCTTCTCGCGGCCAGGCGAATAGAACGGATCCATGTACATGTGCTGCCAGATCAATTCGGTGTCAAAGGCATTCCTGCCGACGACACTGGGGGCGAGACTCGCAACCAGATCCGGCGATCCGCCTTCGCCAATGCCGGTGATGCCGGCATCCGTTTCAACCAGGATGATCATGTTGCTCTGATTGAATGCGGCCGTAATGCTGTTTCGATTCGACCCTGTTGTCGGCGTCAACACCCGGATCTTCGTGACGATGGCCTTCGGCAGCGCGGCCGCGGCGCGCACGAGGACGGGAGGCGTTTTTGCCTGCGCCGCCTGGGCAAACACCGGATCGTGCCAGGGACGGAAGGCGCTTCCAATTGCGGCGGCGGTCAAGGATTTCGCGAACGTTCTTCGATGGATGTTCACATTCCCTCCTCTCCGGGTCAAAAACGCGATGAAGTTGCGGTTGATGCTATCACTTGATACCTGGTTTCAGCATATGCACACGAGCAAATTGAGACGGCCGGCATCGATCCGCTGGAAAGTTGTGCTAGCCTCATCGCCATGCGATTGCTCCTCACGTTCATGTGCGTATGCTTTGCAAGCGCGGCCGCAGCGCAGACAGCCGATCCCGGACGTCTCGTGTACGCGAGCCGATGCGCCGGATGCCATGGCAGCAACGGCGGCGGCGGCGAGCTGGGTCCATCAATCGTCGAGCGCGTGCCGGCGCGCACAGACGAGGAACTGACCACCGTCATTCGCCAGGGATTGCCGACGGCGGGCATGCCGGCGTCGCCGGGTCTCTCTGACGCTGAAGTCACGGACGTCATCCGCTTCCTGCGCTCGCTCCGCCCCCGCGAAGGCTCGGGACCCGTTCGCACCACGATAGCGCTGAGCAACGGACGCTCTATCCAGGGATTGGTGCTGAACCAAGGGTCCGTCGACCTGCAGCTGCTCGGAGATGACCGCAAAATCCACCTCCTTCGCAAGAGCGGCGATCGCTACCGGCAAGTGACGTCAGAAAACGACTGGCCCAGCTACAACGGGCAGACGTCAGGAAGCCGCTACAGTCAGCTGACGCAGATCAACAAGAGCAATGTCGGGCGCCTGGTACCGAAGTGGACCTTCAGCCTTCCGAATACCCCTCCGTTGCAGGTGACACCGGTCGTTGTGGACGGCGTGATGTATGTCACGAGCGCAAATCAGTGTTACGCGATCGACGCCGGATCGGGACGCCGGATCTGGCACTATTCGCGTCCGCGAACCAGGGGGCTCATCGGCAACGCGGCCGGCGGTGTCAACCGTGGCGTGGCCGTCGCGGGCGATCGCGTCTTCATGGTGACCGATCATGCGCACATCATCGCGCTCAACCGCGCAACCGGTGCGCCGCTGTGGGAAACCGAGATGGCGGACTGGCGTCAGAACTACAACGCCACAGGCGCACCGCTCGTGATCGGCAACCTCGTGATCTCCGGCTCTGCAGGGGGCGACGAAGGCGTGCGCGGCTTCCTCGCCGCCTTTGATCAGGCCACCGGCAAAGAGGTGTGGCGCTTCTGGACGGTGCCTGCGCCGGGGGAGCCTGGATCAGAAACATGGGAGGGAGGCGGCATTGCCCATCCTGGAGCAACCACATGGCTGACTGGCACCTACGATCCTGATCTCGACACCATCTACTGGCCTACAGGGAACCCGACTCCAGATCTCTACGGAGACGATCGCAGAGGCGACAACCTTTACTCGGACTCAGTCGTGGCTCTGGACGCGAAGACCGGCAAGCTGAAGTGGCATTTCCAGTTCACGCCCCACGACGTCTGGGACTACGACGCGCAGGAGACGCCGGCCCTCATCGATGCGAACTGGCAGGGGAAGCCGCGAAAGCTTCTCGTGCAGGCCAACCGCAACGGATTTTTCTACGTGCTCGATCGCGTCGACGGAAAATTCCTTTTCGGTACGAAGTACGTCAAGAACGTCACGTGGGCGAGCGGGCTTACGGCCGAGGGCAGGCCGATCCGTCTGCCTGACACGGAGCCGACGCTCGAGGGCAGGCGCGTCTGTCCATCGCTCGAAGGGGCGTCGAACTGGTACTCAACATCGTTCAATCCAGCCACAGGCCTGTACTACGTCCAGACCAACGACAAGTGCGGCATATTCACGAAAATTCCCATGGAGTGGGCCGCCGGGCGCGGCTACATGGGAGGGTCGTTCGTGCAGGCGCCGGACGAACCCGCTCAACGCGTCCTTCGCGCGATAGACATTCAGACCGGAAAAATCGCATGGGAACTGCCGCAACCCGGCCCGGTCACGTCGTGGGGCGGCGTGCTCAGCACGGCAGGAGGAGTGGTGATCTTCGGTGACGACAGCGGTTCTTTGACGGCCGCCGACGCATCGAACGGAAAGCCGCTGTGGAGCTTTCAGGCAAACCAGAACTGGAAAGCGTCGCCGATGACGTACGTGTTCGATAACAAGCAGCACGTCGCGGTTGCCGCGGGGTCGGCGATCATCTCGTTCGCATTGCCGGACTGATCATCGCGACGGAATTCTGAACACGTGGATTGACTGATCGGTCTTGGCGCTACGTTTGGGGTGCCGCTTCTTGCGCAGATCAGACACGGCGAGAAGTGTGCGCGACGAGAGCCAGGAGATCCCCTCGACCGTGCAATAAAGCTTTTTACCCTTCTTCGTTCGTGGAAAGTCAAAGACACGGCCACGTCCAGCGATCGTCCAGGTCGCCGGACGCAGGTGACCGACCCACAGCCGCGACGACTCCTGCGACACCACCGCGAGACGCCCGCCGCGAAGTGCCATCCCTGCGTAGTCCTTGAATTTCGCGTGCTTGGGCAGCTTGATCTGTGCGACTGGATGCCAATCCCCCTTCCGGCGCTCGAGCACGTGAATGCGCCCCTGCCCGCGCTTCTTTTTCATCCGGCTTTCGCGGCATTTGTTACCCTCACACAACGCGAGGAGGTAATGCCGCCCGCGGAATTCGAGCGACGCCAGCCCTTCGAACCCTGTGTTGCGCTTCTCGAATGAAAAATCGACCCATCTTCGTGCCCTGAAACGCCAGCGATCGTCGTATTCCTCGATCGCTCCCTTGAACGTGCCGTCGGGGTGCTTTTGCGCCTCGATCATCAGATAGAACCGTCTGGCACCTCGGTGATATGTAATGGCTTCGTAGCCTTCGCCTTGTCGATTGGCGCCGACCCAACGGTGGTCGCCGGACTCGGGCCGCAGATGTGTTCCGATTCGTGCAACGCGGCGCACGTTGTCGAGCGCCACAAAAGAGTGGTTGGCGTTTGCAATGACACCGCTCGCTTCGAAGACGGCGCCCGCTCGCGGCGGGTCGAGGAGGTCGGCGAGCTTACGCTCTTTCACAAGTCGCAGAACAGGATGTTTCGCCACCAGATAATCTTGTCATGCGATGGGGCGCGGTAATCCGTTTTTCGTGGGACCTCTGGTGAGCGCGCCTTTCGTGTTAACGTGTGCGCCACACAACGAACGGTTTCGCAGGAGCCTTTACATGCGCATTCGCGTCGGGCTGTTGCTCGCAGCAGCCATCCTCGTGCGGTCCGCTGGGGCGCAGGCGCCGGCAAAACGCTGCAGATCTATTACGTCGACACAGAGGGCGGCCAGGCGACGTTGTTCGTCACACCATCGAGGTGAGTCGCTGCTGGTCGACGTTGGCAATCCCGGTGGACGCGACACCGATCGCATCATGCTGGCCCTCGAGGACGCGGGCGTGAAGCAGATCGATCATCTCGTGCTGACGCACCATCACGGCGACCACGTCGGTGGGCGGGTGCACCTGGGCTGAGGGCGCACCTGGAAGGTTGCGGGGCTGCTCTCCTAAGGTGGCCAGGCGATCGCGCCGATGGATCCGTGCTCTTCCCATCCGAGCTTTGTGCGCGAGTCTCCCAACGACGTGATGAAATATCCCCACCATCCGGAGAGAACGTCGCTGCTAATGGGCTGATACATGTTGTAGTCCACAGTGATATTCAGCGACGGCGTGCTCTCGGGATTGATGTTACCCAGCACTTCGATCGCGCCGTGCTCGCGCCAGTCCCTGAACTGGTTGTACTCAATCCGGATGTCTTTCAACCAGAACGCCGCACCCCGATCCCAGTTCGAGAGCACGATCTGCCGTCGATTTCCGACAAAGAGGTTGTTCCGCACAGTCACACCGGAACTGTTGTTGAGGGACAGTCCCTCGTGCGCGTTGTTCGCAAAGACGTTCCACTCCACGAGGCCGTACCAGCCGATCTCCAGGTGCAATCCCCGTCCCGGAGAGTACCCAGTGCCGCGATAGAGATTGTCGTGAAAGTAATTGCTGCGCACGACGTACCCGAAGTTTGACCCGTCGAACCAGAATCCGGGGCCGTAATTTTCGTAACTCTCGACATTCTCGATCAGCGCGTCTTGCGATCCGAGGATTTTCACCACTGCCGATCCTTGGCCGACAGCTTGAACCTCGGTGCTCGTGTGGTTACCACGAATGATCACATCCGTCACCCGGAGGTTCTTGATCCCGACAAACTTTGGATCGATCGGCCTCATCCCCATATTTGCGGGCCCCCATGCGACGAAAGCGTGCACACTGGCGAACTGCATCGTGCTCTGCGTCAGCACGATGTCGTCGCCGCGCAGGTCCAGCCCCGTTGCACCTGGGGCGTCGAAAAGACAGTCTTCGATCCGCCACCCCTTCGCTCCCCGAAGCGCCGTCCCTTCACCACGACCGGCCAGACTGGCGTACTGGCGGAAGGTCAGCCCCTTGACGGTTACGTAGATTGGCCCGCTGTTCATCAGGCCGCCGGTCCATCCAGTCGGCTGGAACGTATACTGCCCTCCCGTGAGCACCACGCCGCCGCGGTTTTCCGCTTGAAACACAATTGGCGCTGTAACCGTGCCGGAGTTCAGGACAAAGACTGATTCCTGGTATCTGCCATCCCTGATTGTTACGACGTCACCAGCTTCTGCGACTTGGGCGGCCCTGTTGATAGTCTGGAACGGGTAAAGGCTCGTGCCTGAATTGTTGTCGCTGCCGGTGGGCGCAACGAAGTAAGTAACCCGGTCCGGCGCTGGTTCCAAGAGCCTGTAAGCCGTGGCGCCGAAGCCGCGCGGACGTATCCCGCGCATCACTCCCAAAAGAATCTCCGAGCGCTCGCGTTCCGAAAGCGAGAGCAGATTTGCAGGAGCGGACAAGTCCGACTGGGCATCGATACTGGACAAGCCTTGCGCAAAGATCAGCAAGAACACCGGCACAAGCCTTTGAAGCAGGACGATGTGTGATTTGCGTTGTCCGGTATTGCGCATCGCTTTTGTCTGACAGGCGCGCCCGGCCCGACAGTGATCAAGCATACCAGCGTTCCACTATTCCCTCTTAGGAAAGCCTTAACGGGACCTCCGGCACGAAAGGTGTATGCTGGGCGGCAAAAGGATGACCCAAGGCGACCTTGCGATTCGGACCGTTCGACCCCCGGAAACCGGCCTCTTCAGCCTGACGGACTGGGAGGTTTTCTTTCCGCCGGGAATGCAGGTCGTCGCCCTGCCAAGCTGGAAGCGCCCGCGATTGCTCCTCCCGGTTACGTCAGCTGTTGAACGCGCATCGGCCAGCGGGTTCTATCCGGCTTTTCGCATCAGGGGACAGCTCTATCACTGCTTGCTGCGCGTCAAAGCCGTGCTGGCCGTCGGCGCCCGGAGCTCAGCGGCAGATACTCCCCCTTTCTGGCAGAGTTCCTGAAAGATGTGCTTCCAGAGGCGCGGGTGCGAGCCGTACAGGTCGGAATGAAGGGATTTGCGCGGAAGTTCACCCTTCAGCTGGCCAGCACGTCGGGCCAAGTGATTGGGTACGTCAAGTGCGCTGGATCCCCGCTCGCTCGGCAGCGCCTCAGTAACGAATTTCATCTGCTGGGCAAACTCCCGCCTGGGGCCGGACCGGTCCCCGTGAAGTACGGCTCGGTGGGGGGTTACGATGCCCTGCTCCTGAGCGTCGTCCGCGGGAAGCCGTTGCGCCCGCTCATTCCTCTGCCAGAGTCCGTGCGCGACTTCAGCGCGTCGCTGCTCGGAGCTGAGTGCTGTAGCTTCGAGTCGCACCCGTGGGTACAGGCGCACGTTTCTCAATCGGATCAAATGCAATGCTTTTCCGAACCGCTGGTCAAACGAAAATGGCCCGTGGCGATCCAACACGGTGATTTCGGCCCATGGAACCTCATGAAGAGTGCCGAACACGGACTTACAGCCATTGACTGGGAATATGGTGACGACTCAGGATTTCCAGGTCTGGATCTTGCCCAATATGTTTTGCAGGTGACCGGCCTCATCCGCCGCTGGTCACCTGCGCACGCATCGGAATACGCGATCTCTCAACTGATGTGTGACAAGCACCTGAACTTGACGCGGACAGAGGCGGCAGCTCTGGTACGGATGGCGGCATATCAGTCATACCAGAACACAGGGATTGAGGGCCACGCACCGTCGGACTGGGCGCAGGTCTGGCGTCGTGGTGTCTGGGAAGATGCGACATGAAATCGTTGAAAATTCTCATGTCGGCGTACGCTTGCGAGCCTGGTTGCGGGTCCGAGCCGGGAATCGGTTGGAATACCGTCGAACAAGTGTCTCGTGCCTGTGATCTATGGGTGCTGACGAGGGCGAACAATCGTGATGCGATTGAACGTCACACTTCACAAGAACCGCTGTCACATGTGAAGTGGATATACGTCGATCTTCCTTATTGGATGCGATGGTGGAAAAAGGGGCCTCGAGGGGCTCTGCTGTACTACGGCTTATGGCAAATCGTCAGCTATCGTGCGGCCAAGCGGTTACACGCGGCCCACACCTTTGATCGCATTCATCATGTCACGATGGGCGCGTATTGGATGCCCACGTTCCTGTACCGGTTGCCCGTTCCTTTCATATGGGGCCCGGTTGGTGGCGGCGAAACCTGTCCAAGGTCCTTCTATCGGTCGTTTTCGCTCCCGGGTCGGCTCCGCGAACATCTCCGGGATGTGTTGTCGTGGGTATCGAGATTCCAGCCCGTCGTTCGAGCCATTGCACAGCACTCACGAATAGCTCTGGCTACCACCGAAGAGACCGCCGAGAAGCTCCGCCGGCTTGGGGCACCGCACGTTCAGGTTCTCTCTCATACAGCCCTTCCACACGTTGACTTCCAGAGACTCGCCGCTCTGCCGACACGCACCAACGGGCCTTTCCGCGCAATCAGCATCGGTCGAATCGTACATTGGAAGGGCAACCACTTGGGGATCCAGGCGTTTGCCCGCGCGAAGCGCGCGTTGCCCAATAGCGAGTACTGGTTCATTGGTGATGGCCCTGAGCGGAAGCGACTCGAGCAACTTGCAGCAAACCTCGGCATCTCGGAGTCAGTGCGGTTCCTGGGAAATCTGCCACGGCATCAGGTGCTGGATACGCTGGCTGACTCGGATGTTCTACTCCACCCGAGCCTTCACGATTCTGGCGGCTACGTATGCGTAGAGGCGATGGCAGCGGCACGGCCAGTCATCTGCATGAATCTAGGCGGGCCGGGTGTGCTGATCACATCTGAGACGGGAATCAAGATTCGCGCGCTGAACCCAGAGCAAGCCGTTGAAGAGCTTGCAGAGGCCATCGTTTTATTGGCCACGGACCACGAACTCCGCTCCCGCATGGCGCTGGCGGCTCGGCGTCGTGTTCGAGAACACCTTCTCTGGGACGCTAAAGGCGCGATTCTTCAAGGGCTCTATTCGGAGCTCACGCTTCCTTCTCGAGCGAGTTCCGATACGCCGTCACGAGGCTCTCCGCAATTGACGGCCACGTGAAATGCGCCTCCGCCACGCGCCGCGCGCGCGAGCCCATCATCTGCAGCTCGTCGCGGCTGAGCGTGGCGGTCCGGATCAGGCCCGCCGCAATACTCGCCACGGTCGTGTCCACAACCACTGCGGCCTGCGCGCTCTCCAGCTTGCCGAGCGGGTCCGCCTCACGTGTTATGAGGCAAGGTTTGCCAGCGGCGGCGGCGGCCAGCACCGACAACGACAGGCCTTCCCATCGGGACGGGTGCACAAACACGTCAGCCGCCGCAAACAGGTTCGCTTTGTGCGCACCATATGCCGGCCCTGCGAACACCAGCTGAGGCAAGATGCCGAGGTGCTTGGCGCGAGCTGCCAACTTTTGGCGCGAGCCGAACCAGTCCGGACCTACCAGAACAAGCGCTGCGTTGGGAAGACCCGCCCGAGCGAACGCTTCTACCAAGAGATCCAATCCCTTCTGCCACGGATCCAATCGGCCGATGAACATGAACACTTGCCGGTCCCGGAGCCATAGGTTGTCGGCATACAGGACATCTGGCTGCAATGCGCGAGTGTTGACGTCTAGTGGAATCCCATTCGGCACTACGAGGATGGGTCGTTTGACACCGTGGCGTCGAATAACCTCCGTCTCATGTGGACTCACCGCGTGGATGAACCGCGCTTCGTTCAAATAGCTCCGCTCGAATAGCACGCCGAACACGGCTTTCTTTAGCCGACCGCGCAGAAGTGCCGCGCGAAACAATGCGCCGTGTACCGTCACACAGTACGGAATGGCGGCGCGAACGAGATGAGATGCCAACGCGACATTCCGGGGTATGTGGACCGAGTGAAAGTGAACGATATCGGGCTGCCATGTCAGAACGGCTTCAGCCATCGCCTGCTCAAAATATCGAGAGAGAATCCAATGTCGAAGCGACATTCCTCGCCTTGGCCGCACCGCAGCAGAGGTGGCCGGCATTGTCTCGGCACCGCCTCCAAGGATATGGACGCCCGCCTCCCGGGAGAACACAGCGACTGACTGGCCAATCTCGGCCTGCGCCAGGGCGAGACAGTAAACCACCTGCTGCACGCCATTGGCACTCTCCAGGCCGAACGGCTCGTTGATGACGTGCGCGATTCGTAGTGGCATCACCCAGCACTCACGTCGTCCTGACGCTTTGCTCTCATGGCAAGGGCCGGTACAGGTAATAGCCGCCGACTCTCCCATCAGCGCGATAGTTGCTTCGAAGCGCACCGGCGACGCGGGCACCGAAATGGAAATCCGTCCACCAGAAGTTCTGGCTACTGTCCTCCAGCGACACCACGAGCACGATGAGGGCAAAACGCCGGCTCGTAATCCATGAGATAAGCGGATCTACCTGCTGAGGATGGGCGCGCTCCAGTTTCGCGATCATGAACGGGTCCATGACCACCGGCCGACGACCTAACACGATATAGATTGACGGATCCTCAGCGAGCACTTCCTCGTCCGGTCGTACCATGCTGGCAACGACGGTCGCGGAGCTTCGAGTTGCTTCGCCCGGCTTCCAGGCGGCCACCGTGCGACGCAGGTCAAAACCCACTGTCCGCACCAGGTCGAGACTCACTGCCCAAATCAGGGACACGACCACGACCAGCAGGACGACCGGCCTCGTGCGTTCGTCGGCGCTGGTGGCAGCACGACCCGTGAGCTCACCAGCGGCGAGCACTGTCAGCACAACTAGGTCGATCAATTGGTTGAAACCAGTGCCAATATCGGCGTATACGACGAGGAGTAATAGTAGTGAAAAACCGAGCGCGAGGTGGATGACCGACAGGTGCCGCCAACTGGTCGAAACCAGCGCTCCGAGTAGAGCCAGCGGGATCAACACAACCGCTCCCGACGCAAAGCCGAGAAGATTGTAGAGGACCTGATTCGGACCACGAAAGAGGGATGCAGTCATGTGGACACCGGCCACCGAAAACGCCACCAAGTGCTCCGAGAGACCGCCTCCGGTGAGCAGCTGTACCGTGCACATTACAAGGGCTGCGGTTCCGATGCCTGTCACCGCGAAAGTCGCGGCGCGCCTCCACTGCCGCTGCATCACGAGCCAGGTCGTAACCGCGAGAAGTGCCCACAGGCCAGTCAGTTTGCTGGCGACCGCCAACCCCGCCAGGCCGCCAGCGATGATCATCGCCGGACGGCGTGCATCTCCCACGACCACGGCCAAGACACCCACTTGCAAGACGACTGGAACGAGATCTCCGCCGATGGTAGTGCCGGCCTGCAGGCCGGTCTCGGTCGCAACCACGGTCGCCGCGAGCGCCACCGATATCGGCCAAGGGCAGGAGAGGCGCCGCAGCACCAGAACAATGAGAGCCAGGAGCGTGGCCATCAGGATACCGGCCAGCAGCTTCCCGCCGCTCAAGGGATCACCGACGACGCTCGCTGCCAGAGCGTTCAACAAGATTGGCAGTGGCAGGTATCGCGTCCCAGCGTAGCGCTCGCCGTCAAAAATCGGCGGATACAGGTAACCACTGCGAGCGGCATCTGCCACCGCCATCCACACGCCTTGAGTATGGGAGATGCGGTAGTCGTCCCTGATGTGGAGCACAACAAGAGCGAGCCAGCAAACGAGTACCGAAGCCGCCAGCACCCAGAGCGCCGTTCGGAGTGGCAGCCACAGACGCAGTGGCTCGCCCCACGCGAAGCCGTCCGACGGCTCGTAATTAGTCTGGCTCTCGCGCATCATAAGTCGCCTAGCTTAAAGACTTCCGAACTCGGTTGCCTGAGGAGGCAGCGAATGGCACCACGATTAGCGCCATTTTCCTCACGAAAATGAAGTGGCAACTGGTGTCGGTCCAACGTTGTGGACACGTGCGGCGGCATCCATGATGCAAAGCACGGGGAGCGTGGCATTATACGTGCCTGCCCGCCTCGTCCAACAAACCTGATGAAGGTGACGCGTGTGCAAGGTATCTGAGACATCAAGCGACACTGGTGAAATCGGTGGCGCTCCAAAGCTAGCTTCCACAAGCCTAGTCTCGATAGTTGTCCCCACGTGGAATGAAGGAGAGAATATCGGCCCTCTCCTCCAGGCTATGCGCCGAGCGCTGAGCGGCGCCGACTTCGAGGTGTTGGTGGTGGATGACGCCAGCACAGACGATACAGCCGCGACAGTGGTCGAGGAGGCGCGTTTCCACGCCAACGTAATTCTGGTGCAGCGCGACCGCAAAATGGGACTCTCGTCCGCCGTGCTGGAGGGTGCAGCCCACTCGAATGGTGCCTTTGTGGTGATGATGGACGCCGATTTCTCACACGATCCAGGGCTGCTGCCAATGCTGATAAAGGAGCTGCAGACCGGCAAGGATGTGGTTGTCGGGTCGCGTTACGTGCGCGGTGGAAGCCTCAAAGGCTGGCCTGTCCACAGACGCATCGGCAGCGTCCTTTTCACTCAGGTGACTCGCGCGCTGTTTGGGCTACACGTCCGAGATCCCCTCAGCGGATTTGCTGCATTTCGGCGTGAAGTGCTGGAGCAGTTGCCGACCCGCTACTCGGCGCGGGGATTTAAGCTGCTCCTGGAAGTGTTGGCTACGCGACCCATGTTGCATGTGAGCGAAGTTCCAATCACTTTTACTGACCGCACGCGCGGGACGTCCAAGCTCGGATTGGGCGAGATCCGCGAGTTCGCGATGTTGTGCTATCACCTGTTCCGCTGGCGGGTATTCCACCGTCCGACCGCGGGCAGGAAGCTTTCGACTGGCTGACGGCCGCAAACAGCTAGTCCCGGTTCCAGCCGCGAAAATGAAGCCTCCTGAGGCGGTTACGGTGGTGCTGCCGGCATACGGTGTCGCCAAATCCATTGGGTCGGTAGTCCGTGACCTGGCGGTCGCCGCGTACGCCCTGCGCATCCGGGGCATGCAGCTGGATGTACTCCTGCTCAATGGCGACGGCCCGACCGGAGCAGCCATCGCGGAAGCCGTGGCTAGGGAGCTGGACCTGCGGCTGAGAATCGCCGAGGCGCCTGCGGGCGGCGCGGGGGCCGCGTTCCTCCAAGGTTTTCGCGAAGTCGTGGAGGAAAACCGTGCCGATCTCGTCGCAACGCTGGATGCAACGGGCCGGCACGACGCTACTGAGATCCCGCGGCTTGTCGACCTCTTGATCGAGCGGGGCCTGGACGTGGTGATCGGATCACGCTGGGTTCGGGGTAGCGGCACGCCGGGGCTCACTGTAGGTCGCTGGGTCCTCGGGCGGTTGGCCAACTTGGCCTTCCGCATGATCACAGGTACCTATGGTATTGCCGACGCCACCACAAGCTTTCGGATCGCCCGGATCGAGGTCGTGCGCGACTTCGACTTTGCTGGCCAGCCAGTCAACAGCCACAGTGTGCAGACGAACTTCGTCGCAACTGCGGTTGCCTGTGGCTACCGCGTCAGGGAGGGTCCGATCATCTACCGTGTGCCGACAGCGGGCGGCGGTGGACTCAGTCTTCGTGACGTGGCGCAGTTTGTCCGGCACCTCGGCGGCCTACGGCGAGCCGTAGATCGGATCCGCACGAAACGGCTTGCGCCGAACGGGCGAACGTTCGATGACGAGCACTTCGGTGCCCCAGACGACATCGAACAGTTAGGGACTGCCCATCACTTTTTCGACTGGGTGCTCGACGAGTTCCACCCCTACTTGCGCGGCCAGGTACTCGAGGTCGGGGCCGGCACGGGGACAATCACCCGCAAACTCGTCGAACGCTATCCCCAAATCACAGTGACGGCGCTCGAGCCGGCAGAGAACATGATCGGCGAGTTGGAGTCATACGCCGCTCTTCACTCCCGCGTTAATGTGATTCGACAGACGCTGGCGAACTCCGGCGTTGCGGCTGGCGGGTTCGATGCCGCGATGTACCTCAACGTGCTCGAGCACATCGCCGACGACGGCGCCGAGTTGAAAAGAGCAGCGTCGGCGCTGCGACCGGGTGGTGCTCTGCTCGTGTTCGGTCCCGCGCATGAATGGCTCTACTCGGATCTCGACTACAAGGCCGGACATTACCGCCGCTATAGCGTGCGGCAGCTTCGGTCCGTGGTGACTGCCGCGGGGTTCGAGGTAGTCTCGTTGCGCTACTTCGATGTACTTGGCGTCGCGCCATATTGGTTGTTCTACCGCCAACTGCGCCACAACGACATCCCCGGCTCCACGGTGTGGGCGTACGACCGGTTGGTGGTCCCGAGCAGCCGCCTGGTCCAGTTCCTGCTGCGGCATCCGCCGATCGGCAAGAACGTGATCCTCGTTGCGAGGAAGTCCTGATGCCCGTGGTGTCGATCGTGATTCCGACCCGCAACCGCGCCGAACTGCTGCGACGGACGTTGAGGGCGGCATGCGCGCAGGTGGAGGTCGACCTGGAGATCATTGTCATTGACGATGGATCGACTGACGCCACCTCGCAAACGGTTGCCGACGCCGGCGATGGCAGAATCCGGTACATTCGCAATCACAGCGCAGCTGGCGTCAGCGCCGCCCGCAATCGCGGCATAGCGGCTGCCAAGGGCGAATGGATCTCGTTTCTCGACGATGATGATGTCTGGGCCCCGGAAAAGCTCGCCCATCAGCTGACTGCTGCAGAACAAGCTGGCGCCGATTGGGTGTACTCCGGTGACGTAATTGTCGATAAGCAGCTTCGCATTCTGAGTGGGGGGCCGCCGCCCGATCCCACCGACGTGTTGACCCTGCTGCCGCGCTGGAACCCGCTGGCTTCCGGCGGTTCGAATGTCATGGTGCGTTCGGATTTACTGGCGACCGTAGGCATGTTCGATCCAGAGTTGCATCGGACTGAGGACTGGGATTTGTGGATCCGCATCGCTCGGACTGGGCCACCAGCCCGTGTCTGCGAGCCGTTGGTAGCCTACCGCTTGCACGCGGGGAACGTGGTGGCCGACCCGGGCGGCATGGTGGATGAAGCGCGGCTCCTCGCGAGTCGTCATGGCATTCCGGTGGACCTGGCCGCAATGCATCGGCGGGCTGCCTGGAGCGCGCTTCGCGGCGGGCAACGTATGCTGGCCGTACGTCATTACAGCCGCGCCGTTGTTCGCGGGGATATCCGATCAGTCGGCCGCGCCGCCGTGGCACTCGTTCATCCAGCAGTCGGCAGCGACGGAGTGTTTGACCTGTTAGATCGCGACGCCGATTGGATTGCGAAGGCTCGTCGCTGGCTCGACACGTTCGATCCGCCATCGGCGACTGGTGATCTGGGCCTCCGGTGATCACTCTGAGACGGCGAGTGGCTACGCATCTGCTGGGGTCCCCGATGGTGAACCGCGCGTTGCGTCTGCTCGCGCGCGCCCGTGGACATCGCCTCGTCCTCGTGTATCACCGCCTCAGCGAGCGCACAATTGACGGCTGGGAAATCGTTCCCTCCGTCCCACGGGACCTGTTCAGGGCGCACGTGCAGGCACTTGGGGAAGTTGTCGACTTGGTTCCCGTTAGTGAGATTCTCGCAAAGGACGGACGAACGGGCGCGTCGGCTTCGTGTAGGGGGCGTCCAGCGGTCGCATTGACGTTCGACGATGACCTGCCGAGCCATGTAGCGGAGGCCCTGCCCATTCTGCGCAGGCTGAACGTACCGGCCGCCTTCTTTCTCTCGGGACGCGCGCTGCACGGGCTCGGCCCATACTGGTTCCAGCAGCTGGAGATGCTCCTCTTGAAACACGGCGAGGCACAGACGGCGACACTGTTGCGTGCGAGGGGATCCAAGGTGGCTGCTCTGGTGCTCGCCTGCGAGCGGCATGCGGACATGCGAGAGCGTGTCCTGATGCTTGCGGAGGCCAACCCGCTGAAAGCCGATATCCTCCAAAGGGATGGGATTGCCGCCCTAACCACGGCCGGCATGACTATTGGCTTCCACACAGTCGACCACACCATTCTGACGAGTAAGGACGATGCATATTTGGACGACGCCCTGTCGCGAGGTCGCGGCCTGCTTGCCGCAACGGTTGGCGGGCCCGTTCGGTATTTCGCCTATCCTCATGGCAAGGCCGATGCCCTCGCGGCCGCAGCTGTTCACCGCGCCTGTTTCGACGCGGCCTTTACTGGGCAACCCGCGCCAGTGCGCAACGACGACGACCGCTACCGCCTCGGGCGCTGGGAGCCCGGCCCGCTTGGTGTGGACGACCTACTCGTCAAGCTCGCCTTGCGTCTCCACCGCGCTGCACGGCCTGGAAAGGTTTTGCCATGACAGCCGTCGCGGTAATTGTGCCGACGCACAATCGCCCCCACTTGCTCGCCTGCACGTTGCGCTCTGTATTAGCCCAGCGCGGCGTCGAGCTAGTCGTAACGGTCGTGGATGATGGATCGACGGACGTCCAGGCGGTACCCGCAGTGCTCAAGGATTTTGGCGATCCCCGTCTGCAGCTTGTTCGTCACTCCACACCCCTGGGAGTGAGTGCAGCTCGCAACACCGGCATCAGTAGCAGTTCCAGCGAATGGCTTGCCTTCTGCGATGACGACGATGTGTGGTCACCGGAAAAACTCGACGGGCAGTTGACAATGGCAAGGAGCGCGTCGGCAGGATGGGCTTATACCGGTGCGGTTGCAGTCGACGGGGAGCTTCGCGTTCTGTACGGGGAACCACCGCCAACGCCAAAGCAGGTGATGGACGCTCTCGAGCGCTTCAATCCCCTACCCGCTGGCTCGTCAAATGTGATCGTCCATCGGCAGGTAATGGAGAAGGTCGGGATGTTCGATTCGACGTTGTTGAGTGTCGGGGACTGGGACTTGTGGGTCAAGCTTGGCCGCCAGGGACCGCCGGCCTGCGTTCGTGAGCCGCTCGTAGGTTGCCGCCTGCATGAGAACACCATGACTCGGAATCACCGGTACCGGCTGCTCGCAGAGGTCGAGACCATCGCCGCCCGCCACCAACTCCCGGCTGACTTGGCTCGCCACTTCCGCTGGGTCGCCTGGAACAGCATGCTGGATGGGCGTCGCCTCGAGGCGGTCAGCCACTATGCCCGCGCAATAAGACAAGGAGACGTCAGTTCAATTGCCCGATCGGCAATGGCATTGGTTTACCCCGGCATTGCCCAGCGTCGTCGTTCCAGACCGGTGGGCAGCTGGGCACGCGACGCGCAGGGGTGGCTCGACGCCCTACGCGCGGAATCGGTGGGTACTAGCGGCGTCTGCAACGTCGGCCGGTAATTGCGGTGTAGAGTCACGCGGTGGCAACGAGGACCGTGGAGACGGGGGCAAGTCGCATCGGCCGGCTCGCCTTCACCACAGCCGCCGTCGCCCTTCTTGGCCTCGGGCTGTCAATCGTCTGGCGGGGCGCGCCGCTTGGCGACGATTTTCACAATTGCCTGGCGCCAATGGAACTGGGGTTGCGGGGCTTTCTTGCCGCCTCATGGGATCGCCTTGGGTTCGTGCGACCTGCGCGATTCCTGGAGATCCTGCTCACTACCGGCGTCTGCAGGGCGCTGCCGTTCGGCGTGGCGATCGCCGTGCCGCTAGGGCTTACGCTGACGGTCGCGTTACTTCTCCGCGCGTTGCTGCGGGATCTCGAGACACCACAACCATGGGTCGACTTTGGGGGCGCCCTCTGGCTTCTTCAGCCACTGGGCACGGAGGCGGCCCTATGGCCCGCCGCCCTGCACGTTCCTCTTGGTCTTGTCCTATGCCTTATCGCGCTCCGGTTCTACCATCGTGGCTCTCATCGGTGGGCGGCACTGGCCACACTCTTGGCGGCCTTGTCCGTCGAGCAGGTGATCCTGGCGTTGCCCGTCGCGGCCTGGCTCGTGACGCCGCCTCCGGAACGTCGCCGTGCCTTTACGACCGCCGGCGCAGTTGCGGTCGGTGTTCTACTGATGTTCGCGCTGTCTCCAGGTTCCGACCCGCGGCTACACATCAGCGTAGTCGAACGCGTCGCCGCCTTGGCTGACGACCCAATGTTCTACATCGGTTTTCCCGCGGTTGGCCTGGGCGTGCACTCGATTCCGCTGGCGATTTGGTGGGCGTTCCCTTGGAGCGTCATCGCGCTCGCCGCCGGTGGCTTTGTAGGGATGGTGGCTGGCCGTCAGCTTCCCTGCGGTCGCACTCTTGCCCGTGGTGAGGCCGTTCCGAGGATCGTAGCAGTGGTGTTCCTCGTAGCGCTGGCGAACGCGCCAGTGCTGCTCTCGATGCCGCATCAAGGATCGCCACGGGTATTCGCGCCGACGTGGCTCATCCTGGTGGCGACAGCCGTCGCGTCAGCGGGCAAAATCTAGCTGGCGACGACGTTCTGTGCTCGGTGCCGCCGGAGGACTGTTTGTGGCGGGGGCGGTACTCTCCCTGACACTCAGCGTATCAGTGCGCTTGGCCAGTGCAGACTTTACCGAGCGCTCCGCTCGCCTGCTGGCAACCAGAGTACCCGACGGCGGACGAGTTGCCATCTGCGGTGTACGTCGTACGGTCACGACGCCCGCACCTCGAGGCGCGTTCGCGATTCATGAGCTGGTGTACGAATGGGCGGCCGAGGACGCGCTCATGTTCTACACTGGTCGCCGAGCGACCTTCCTTCTGGCTGGAGAACTGTGGGACCGACAATGCCCGAATGCCGCCGATGTCGATGTTCTCTTGACATTCGATGAGCTGCTGGCTGCAACCCGGCCGTGATCGGCCAGGCGACCCGCGTCTCCTGAAAGTCAGAAATCTCGCGCTAGCGCTGTAATAGTCAGACCCTCGGTAGAATTTTCCTTGTCCCGACCGGTCGGCGAAACCCATCTCATCTGGCAAACCGTTGATTTCAAAGAGCTTTCCCACGTTAAAGTCACGCGTTTCCCTGGCGGAAGGTACATTGCTGACAGGCACGGCGTTCATGCCCGCATGTAACTGAAGGGGCGGAGCTTTACTCGAGTGACATTTCAGACTGGCGGGCACCGCCAACAATGCTGATGAGGGAGAATCAAGAATTGCCGGAGCGCAAGTCAGACGAACATGTTCCGGCGCTTGATGGAGTTCGCGGTCTTGCGATTCTCCTGATTCTGCTCTACCACTTCGTCTCCTACGGACAGGGGCTACCCCTGCAGACCGTGTTAGTCGATCGGATCTTTTACGTATTAGGCCCTTATTGCTCAGAGATGGTTGGCTCGCTCGTCGCCGAGCACATTGTGACCGACCAACTACTCAGCCGGATCTTGGCCGCCGGCGGAACCAAGGTGGTTCCGCGAGACTCATTCATTGTTTGGCGCATGATCATGCACGAACGCGTGCGGACCGTCGGCCTGACGCGTAGCCGTGCCCACAGTGGGAGAGGCCTCATTTGAAGGCGGCGAATCTTACGAATCAATCTTCGGCGCGACCACAGGCAGGCGTTTTCCCGATCTGGCCCACGAGACGATCGACAGCCGCAGCCATGCTCATGCTGATCGTGTGCCAGGGAGTGCTGTTCTATGCGGTAACAGAACGTGCGTTCTTCGCAGGAGAGGACTACCACAGTTTCCAATTAGCGAGGGAAACACCTGTCGTTCGTTTCCTGGCAACACCGCTTCTCCATGTTTACCCAGCACCTGGTCATCGACTGATGACGCTTGTTTTCCAGAAGTTCTTTCCCTTGAACTACGTGGTGTCCCGGCTGTTTTTTCTGGCGTTGCTTGCCGCCACGACGATCGTTCTCGCCCAGTTAGTCAGGACGCTGGCAAGAAGTGAGGACTGGTGGACAGTTGCGCTGCTGTTGCCTTTTGCACTATCGCTCACCCTCGTGTCGCCGGTGTGGTGGTGGTCCAACGGGCTTCCTGTGTTCCCGAACCTGTTCTTCACTGCCGTGGCAATTTTGGCTTGGATTCAGTCGTATGCAGGGCGGAATCACAGGTTTTGGATTGCGATAGCGGTCGCCGCTATCACCGTAGCGGGCGGCTTCTATATGAAGTTCCTGCTAATTCCGGTGTATCTCCTTTTCATGCGGATTCTGATCTTTCCCCGGCTATTCGCACTGCCGAGTGGCATCCGTTCATTATGGAGAGAGCGCGCTCGCTGGATCGCCGTGGCGACCCCACCTGCCCTCTTCCTGGCTGCGTTTCTTTTGTCGGGCCTGGCCGCCAGAACGGCCGTATCTGGCGAGCGCCCCTATGTGGCCTACTTTTTCACCGCCTGGTTCAATGCAGTCGTCCCTGTTGCTTTTTTGAATAGTCAGGTGGAGGGTTCAGCGCCGGCTCTTGCCCGGCTGACCATCATCGGGAGTCAATGCCTGTTCTTTGTCGCGTTCGTTGCGACCTGCTGGAGAAGCTCTCTTGCGATCCGCGGGTGGGCTCTCTTCGCATTGGCGTTTTTCGCTAATACCGCGATGGTGGGAACCTTCCGCCTCGCGACTCACGGGTTGGAGATCGCCTACTGGCTGCGCTACTACCCCGAAATCTTGTTCTTCCTCCCGCTCACGCTCGCGCTGGGCCTGCGTCAAGGCGCCGAACGGGGTCCCGGCGTGTCTTGGGAACATACCGCAACCGGCCGGACCGCCATCGGGGTATTCGCTATTCTGCAGTTCGTAGGCATCGTTGTTTGGGCGCCTATTGCTGTGGGCCGTTCGGATGGCGTGAGAGCTCGCGTCTGGTACGACAACCTTCGAGAGGATATCCGGGACGCAGCCGCCGTCGAACCGCCTGTACGAATCGTAGACTCAGAGGCGCCGGAATACATCCTGGCCTCCTGGCTGGAACCTCGGAATCGAATTTCTGCTGTGCTCTCGGTCATCGACCTTAATGTGACATTCAACGATTTGGCGCCATCCACCTATCTGGTACTGGAGGACGGTCACTTGGCAAAGGCGGAATTCCGTCCGATCGTGCCTTTCGTGTCGGGGATCGAGCGCGCAGCTGGGGCCCATATTGCCGAAGAAAACCGGTCGGCGTCCGATGCCACCTGCCTCGACAGCGGAGGAGCGCTGCAGTTTGTTCCCCCCGAAGAGATCCTCGCTGAACGGCTTTCGATACGGATACTTTACGGTGCAGCCGGTGGCGGGCCTGTGCCCGTCCAGGTCGACACCGCCGATCAGGAACGACCGTTGCGGCATCTGCAATTGCAACCCGCAAGGAACAGAGCTGAGTTGATCGATCTTGGGACCTCCAGTATCCGAGCCTTGAAGCTCGGACCCGTTCCGGAAGGCGGCGTCTGCATTCGGGTGCTGGAGATCGGATCTCTCTTCAGCCGCTAATCAGCGCATCTTATGGTCATCCAACAGCAATCGCCGGGATCTCAGCCGGAGAGCGGTTGGTCCGTTGAACGGATATGCGCCGGCGGCGCGGCCGTGGTCTGTTCGGCGCTCATCTACGGCAGCCTCTTACCGTTCGACTTGCGATGGCCAGAGTCCCACGATCCTTTCGCCTGGATGGCGAGAGTCCGCTTCATGCCCTGGCCCTCTGTCTCTCGCACGGATATTCTCACCAATATCACGCTCGGAGTTCTCGTGGGATTTTTCCTCATGGGGGCTATGCACTCGGGCCGCCGTCGCAAAATGGAACCAGGAATCATGGCCGCGCTCCTCGTAGTGAGCGCCGCATCGGTGCTCGGCACGACCGTCGAGTTCCTCCAGGCTCTCTCCAGGTCGCGGGACAGTTCGTGGAACGATGTCGCGGCTCAAATCATTGGCTCCGCTATTGGAGTCACGACCTGGATCGTAGCCGGCGCGGCTGTCATCGGACGGTTAACGCACTTGGAGAACGAGCGCGAGCCATCCAGGTTCGTCGCACGCCTGCTGCAGCTATTCCTGCCGCTGTACATCTTCATGCACCTCACATCGTCGGGCGTCGCAAGCGAAGTGACTGATCTCGCGAGGATAGCTTATAACGGACGATTCATTGTGGTGCCACGCGTTCATCACTTCCAGTCCGATTTCCTGTTCCTGCACAATGCTGTCGGCGGCGCCCTCGTCAATATTCCCATCGGCGCGCTCGTTGCGCTGGGCTGGCCCAAAATACGCTCGCCGCGGCGAATTGGGCCGGCAATGGCAATCGGCCTGTCGCTGGTCACTGTCTTAGAAGTTGCGCACGGGTTCGTATGGTCGCGCTCGGTCAGCATCACCGAGATCCTCATCGGCGCACTGGGCGTGATTCTCGGTATTGCAGCTACCCTGAAGTGGGTGTATCGACGCACCGTCATCCATCCGGGTCTGGTTCGTACGTGCTGGCTCATCGCAGCCGGAGTATGGACACTCATGCTGACCGGAGAGTACTGGTATCCTTTCGACTTCCAATGGTCAGCTGAACTCGCGAAGGAGCGATTCATCCAGATCCCATGGGTCTTGTTCGCGGCCTATCGCGGGTACTCACCGGATCCGCTGATGGGGCTTCGAGAAGCGCTGAGCAGGTGTTTGCTGGGTGTTCCGCTCGGACTGCTGCTTCGGCTAGCCTGGGCTTCCGCTGCCGAGCGGAGTGCTCGCCGGCTTGAAGCCGTTCTCACAGCAGGCATTGCGACATTAGTGCTGTTCGGCATCGAGATCGGGCAGATTTTTGTGCCAGCACGATTCCCTGACCCGGCCGACGTGCTAATGGGTGTGCTGGGTGCTGCGCTCGGCTTCGCCATAGGAGATGGACTCGCGCGAAGGGAAAAGGGCGATGAGGGATGCCCCCAGCAGCACCTGCCGAAGGTGATGTTTCGCTCCTTCATGCACCAGCGCCAGAACTGGCGTTTGCTGGCGCGGTTCAGCATGGTCGGCGGCACCGGTGTGGTCGTAAACCTGCTCGTCTTTTGGCTGCTGATGAAAACCAGCACCGATCCGCACGGCGTCCTGCTGCCGATCGTGGGAAGCGAGTTCAACGTACGCTGGTACCACGGGTTGTCGACGGTCGCGTTCCTGGTAGCGAATCTCTGGAACTTCCAACTCAACCGCAGCTGGGCGTTCCAAAGCGCCGGACGAGCGGCGTGGCTGGCCGAGTACGGCCCGTTTCTCGCTGTCGGATTCGCCGCTCAGGCGCTTGGCCTGCTCGTGATGACGCTTTTGCTTCATCCCCACTCCCCGGTTTCGCTGCCGACCGCCGTGTTCGGTAGCTCCTCGGTCGCACGTACCCGGGAGTTGTGGGCGCAGATGATCACCATCGGCGTCGTGACACCGGTGAGCTTCCTCGGAAACAAACTGTGGACCTTCCGCGCCGTTCTCGGGCGCCGCCCCGAGAGTGCAGGGTCATCGATGTCGCTGGTGGCAAACCCAGTTCGGCGGGAGCCGCGGCAGGCGAAAGCAGCCCGAAATGGTGAGCCCTTAGCATAAATGGTATGTCCGCGTGCAAGGTCCGAGGGACAATCAAAGATTCTACTGTTAATTAGATATTAATCTCCTTTTCAACGGACTTTTAGAGGAAGTCTAGTGTCCGAATTCAACCCAACACCACCGAAACCCGCATGGGATGGCCCTATGTGTGTGATGTGGAACCGAGTCAAGTTTGGCCAATCCCTTGCTCCAGCTCTCTTCTGGCTCTCCATTCTGGCGGCGCCGCGCCCGTTTCATGGGAGGTTTTCGTTGGCAAATAGTCGACTACCATCAGATCAGGATAGCTCAGGGCGAAACTTCGGCACGGAGGAGCTCGAGTTTCTTCGAGAAGTCCTCGAGAGCGGGACTCTCACGGCCACCAAAGGTCGCATGGTCAAGACCCTCGCGGAGCAGTTCGCCCAGCGCGGTCGGGACACGCCATGCCAGTGCCTGCTCATCCGGGACGGCTGCCATCCATGCGGCGGTCGCGGCGCTCGACCCCGAGCCGGGCGACGAGATCGTCACGACTCCCATCACGGACATGGGGGCGCTGGCGCCGATCCTGTACCAGGGCGCCATCCCCGTCTTCGCCGATGTCGATCCGCGCACCGGCAACGTCACCGCCGAGACCATCGCCGACAGGCTGAGCGATCGGACGAAGGCGATCGTCGTCACCCACCTGTTCGGCAACCCGTGCGAGATGGGCGAGATCATGGCGCTTGCCGCCAAGCACACGCTGCCGGTTATCGAGGACTGCGCCCAGGCGTATCTCGCCACGTCGGGCGGCCGGAAAGTCGGCACGATAGGCGCCATCGGGTGCTTCAGTCTTCAGCAGGGAAAGCACATCACCGCTGGCGAGGGCGGGCTGGTTGTCACCAATGACGACGACCTCGCTCGCCGTGTGCGCCTCTTCATCGACAAGGCCTGGGGCTACGGCGACCCCAACCCTGACCACTACTTTCTCGCCCTCAACTACCGGATGTCGGAGCTGCAGGGCGCGGTCGCCCTTGCGCAACTGGGAAAGCTCGAGCAGTCGGTCAGTCGGCGCATAGACATGGCGGCCCGCCTCACGCATGCTCTCGCCGGATTGCCGGGCATCGAGACACCCTGGGTCCACGCAGACAACCGCCACGTGTTCTGGCGGTACGTCCTGCGAGTTGACCGCGACAGTGATCCCGGGCGGGCCTGCTGCGCTCGCTGCAGCCCTGAAAGACTACGACGTCGCATCCGCCCCGCGCTACATCCAGAAGCCGGCGTTTCGTTGCGCCATTTTCGCCGAGCAGCGCACCTTCGGATCCAGCCGATACCCGTTCACGCTGGCCCGGCCCGAAGCGATCGACTACTCAGAGGAGCGGTTCCCGGGCACGTTCGCGGCGCTGGAAGCGATGCTCGTGCTGCCCTGGAACGAGCGTTACGAGCCGCACCATGTCGATTACCTGGCCGAGGCCATCACCAAGGCCGTGGGAAACCTGGCAGGAGTACGGATGTGACCGAGCGTGTCGCGTTCGGGCTGATCGGCGCGGGCGGGATCGCCCAGTCCTACCTGCAGGTTTTCTCTGGC
The DNA here is from genome assembly GCA_963787755.1 of Vicinamibacterales bacterium. Classification (GTDB taxonomy): domain Bacteria; phylum Acidobacteriota; class Vicinamibacteria; order Vicinamibacterales; family JAMQPK01; genus JAMQPK01. The sequence goes on along the minus strand of CAWBEG010000004.1, from coordinate 59,847 downwards.
CTCGAGGAGGCTCGTATTACGGCGGTGGCGGACGTTCGCCTCGATGCGGCAGCGAGCGCCGCCGAAGCCATGGGCTGCCATGCCTTCGGTTCGTGGGAAGAGCTGGCTGATCGCGCCACGCTCGACGCCGTGCTCATCTGCACGCCGCCGGCCACCCACGCCGAAATCGCCATGCACTTTCTTGAAAAGGGCATCGCCGTGCTCTGCGAGAAGCCTTTCGCCGTCGACCTTGCCACCGCTCGCGAACTGGCGGCGGCCAGCGCGGCGAACCATGCACGCTGCTGACGATGGCGTCGAAGTTCCGCTACGTCCAGGATGTGATCCGGGCCAAGAGCATCCTCGCGTCGGGAATTCTCGGCGATATCATCCTGTTCGAGAACGTCTTCGCCTCCCGGGCAAAGATGTCCAACCGCTGGAACTCGGACCCAGCCGTCAGCGGCGGCGGCGTGCTCATCGACAACGGCACGCATTCGGTCGACATCATCCGCTATTTCCTCGGGCCGATCGCCGAGGTGCTGGCGGTCGAAGGCAAACGCGTACAGACCCTCGCGGTGGAGGACACGGTGCAGCTGTTCGTCCGAGCGGCCAGCGGCGCTCGCGGAACGATCGACCTGTCCTGGAGCCTCGACAAGGAGCGCGACAGCTACATCGAGATCTACGGCTCGAACGGCACGGTACGGGTCGGCTGGAAAGAATCGAAGTTCCGCCAGGCGACCAGTCACGACTGGGTGGTGTTCGGCTCCGGCTACGACAAGATCGGCGCAATGCGGGCCCAGGTGGAGAACTTCTGCCGCGCTCTGCGCGGCCGCGAGCACCTCCTGATCACCGTCGACGACGCCATCGCCTCGGTCGCAGTAATCGAAAAAGCCTACCGCTCGCTCGACAGCTCGCGCTGGGTCCGAGTCGATGACGGCGAGAAGGTCCGGCCACAAAGTCGGCGCGGCTGCGAGGCTCGCGGTGTGAGCTTCCGAGTGCACCCGACGGCGATCGTCGAGGAGGGCGTCGAAATCGGAGCCGACAGCAGCATCTGGAGCCACGTTCACATCCGAGCTCCCGCCCGGATAGGCGCCGAATGCATCGTCGGCGAGAAGACCTACATCGCCTACGACGTCAACATCGGTGACCGGGTGAAGATCAACGCCTTCGTCTACATCTGCGCCGCCGTCACCATCGAGGAAGGCGTGATGATCAGTGCCGGCACGGTCTTCACCAACGACCGTTTTCCCCGCGCCACGGTACCCGACCTGTCAAGCCTGAGGCCATCGGACCCAGACGAACACACGCGCCCGACGCTCGTCCGCGAAGGCGCCACGATCGGAGCCGGCAGCGTCATCGGCTGCGATCTGGTCATCGGGCGTTGGAGCATGGTGGGAATGGGTTCAGTCGTCACGCGGTCGGTGCCAGACTTCCATCTCGTCGTGGGCCAGCCAGCCCGCTCAGTCGCCTGCGTGTGCCGCTGCGGAGAACCGTTCCTGCGCTTCGACCGGGGCGCCCCTCCCGAAACCGACGCAGTGATCTGCCCGCCTGCGGCCTGCGTTATGCGGTCCACGGCGGGGAGGTCATCGAACTGCACACCGCCGCTCACTCGAACGTCCACAGTAGCGCTCAGCCAAGGACATCCGATGAGCGCAAGGCGCCGTTGGGGGATCGTCGGGGGCGGGATGCTCGGCCTGACGCTCGCCCACCGCTTCGCCCGGCATGGCGACGCCGTGACCGTCTTCGAGGCCGCGCCGTCACCTTGGAGGGCTCGCCAGCGCCTGGAGTCTCGACGGCGTCGTCTGGGATCGCCACTATCACGTGACGTTGCTGTCCGACACTCACCTGCGGACCCTGCTGTCCGAGCTCGGACTCGAGCAGGACATGAGGTGGGTCGAAACGCGGACCGGCTGCTACAGCGGCGGGAAGCTGTACTCCGTGTCCAACAGCCTCGAGTTTCTGCGCTTTCCCCCACTGTCGCTTATCGACAAGCTCCGCCTAGGCGGCACCATTCTATACGGCTCGAAGGTGCGCAACTGGCAGCGGCTGGAGAAAGTGCCGGTCGAGCGCTGGCTCACTGCTTGGTCGGGCCGCCGTACTTTCGAGCGCTTCTGGTTGCCGCTGCTGCGCGCAAAGCTGGGCGAGAGCTATCGCGAGTCGTCCGCCGCCTTCATCTGGGCCACGATCCAGCGACTCTACGCCGCACGCCGCACCGGCCTGAAGAAGGAGATGTTCGGCTACGTGCCGGGTGGCTACGCGCGGATTCTCGAGCGCTTCGCCGAGGTGCTTCGAGCGGAGGGCGTCGAGCTCCGGCTGGGTGCGGCGGTGGCATCGATCGAGACTGATAGTGCTGGTGTGCGCGTGCGCGAGCACGACGGCACCACCCACGCATTCGACGACGTCGTGGTCACCGCGAACACCTCCGTGGCGGCGCGGCTCATAGTCGGCCTCGATGATGCCGAGCGAGCCGCTCAGAACGGGATTCGCTATCAGGGCATCGTGTGCGCATCGCTGCTGCTGAAGCGTCCCCTTTCTCCTTATTACCTGACGTACATTACCGACGAGGCCCCCTTCACCGCGGTGGTGGAGATGTCCGCCCTCGTCGATCGCCGGCAGTTCGGGGATCAGCTCGCTCGTCTACCTTCCCAAATACTGCAGTGCCGCTGACCCGATCGCTCGCATGAGCGACGGCGAGATCGAGGACACCTTCCTTTCTGGACTCGAGCGCATGTATCCCGGATTCTCCCGCACGGACGTGGCCTGCTTTCGCGTGTCGCGAGTTCGCGAGGTCTTCGCCATCCCCACGCTCGGCTATTCGACGCGTGTGCCGCCAATTGCGACGTCGGTTCCGGGAGTCCACCTCGTCACATCGGCGCAGATCGTCAACGGCACGCTGAACGTCAACGAAACGGTGCGACTGGCCGAGAGCGCGGCCCGCGACACTGCTCAGCGAACGCGCCGACTCGCGAGTCTCAACGCCGTCGGCGGTGTCCGGCCGCCTTCGCGCGGGCGGGCAGTCCGACCGCCGGCCGCTCGCCACGCTCTCGCTCGACCTCGACAATCTGTGGTCGTACCTGAAGACCCGCGGCGACGACTCATGGCGGTCCTTTCCGTCGTTCCTCGACCTCGTCGTCCCTCGCGTGCTGCGATTCCTCGACGAGCGCGACCAGCCGATCACCTGGTTCGTGGTGGGTCAGGACGCCGCAATGGCGAAGAACCGCACCCTGCTGTCTTCCATCGCGCGCGCCGGTCACGAGATCGGGAACCACTCCTACCTGCACGAGCCATGGCTGCACCGCTACCCGCCGGAGCGTCTGGACGAGGAGCTGCGGCATGGCGGAACGAGCCATCGAAGAAGCGACCGGGCATCACCCCAAGGGATTCCGAGGGCCCGGCTTCAGCGTGTCCGAAGACGTGCTGCTCGCACTCCAGCGGCGCGGCTATCGATATGACGCCTCGACGCTGCCGACGTTCATCGGTCCGCTGGCGCGGGCGTTCTACTTCCGCAACGCCGAGCTCTCGCCCGAGGAACGCGCCGAGCGCGAGGCGCTGTTCGGGTCCGTTCCGGGAGGGCACTCGCCCGCTGAAGCCCTATCGCGTGGCGTCTGAGCGGTCGAGGCCTGATCGAGGTGCCGGTCACCACGATGCCCGTGTTGCGGACGCCGATCCACATGAGCTACCTCGATGTTTCTGGGCGAGCGCTCGCCGGCGCTGGCCCGCGGCTACCTGGCGCTCGCGTTGCGGTTGTGCCGATGGACGGGGGTCGCCCCGTCGCTTCTGCTGCACTCCCACGACTTCGTCGGAGCCGACGATGTGCCGGCCATGTCGTTTTTTCCAGGCTTCCGCCTGCCTGGCGAGGCGAAGAGGCGTCTCGTCGAGCAGTGTGTCGACCTGCTCCGTCGCGACTTCAACGTCGTCCCGCTTGGCACGCTACGTCGACGGACTGGACACGCTGCCGCAGCGTCGAGCCGCGGTTCTTCCAACGACGCCGGCCGGCAGCCGTCCGCTGCCAAGCGTTGCAGCCTGCAGCGGAGAGGACATATGAGGAACGCGCACGCGCACGCTGATGTCAGTCAATCGGCGACTCACCAGCTTCAGCCAGTCGCTGCTGTCGACGACGAAGAAATCGTGCGATGACCGGCCCTTCGTGTCCGTCGTGGTCCCGGCGTACAACGAGGCCGAGATCCTCGTCGCCAATCTCACGACGCTCTGCGAATACCTTGACCGGTTGGAGGATATGTACCGCTGGGAGGTGATCGTCGTGAACGACGGCAGCACCGATGACACGGGACCGCTGGCCGACGCGTTCGCCGACGGGCGCGAAAACGTGCGGGTCCTTCACCACCGCACCAATTTCCAGCTCGGCCAGGCGCTGCGGTATGCCTTCAGCAACTGCCGGGGCGACTATGTGGTCACCATCGATTGCGACCTGAGCTACGCGCCGGAGCACATCGGGCGCCTCGTCACCGAACTTCGCGCGACCAATGCAAAGAGTCGTTATCGCCTCGCCCTACGCGAAGAACGGGCAGACAACCAAGATTCCGTTTATCCGCCGTGTTCTCAGCCGCTCGGCCAACTGGTTTCTGTCGCCGCGGCGAGAGGGAACTTTTCAACGCTCACCGGCATGGTACGGGCCTATGACCGGCGGTTCCTCTCGACGCTGAACCTGACTTCCATGGGCACCGACATCAATACCGAGATCCTCTACAAGGCGGAGCTGCTCGGCGCCAGAGTCGTGGAGATTCCAGCGCATCTGGATTGGACATTCAGCAACTCGGGCGGCAGGCGGCGCCGATCGCTCGGCACGCTCGCGAACAGCACCAATGGTTACCTGCTTTCGGGCTTCATGTTTCGCCCCGTCCTGTTCTTCATCGGTCCCGGTCTGGTGGTGCTCGCGGCAGCCGTGTACACGCTTGGCATGGGTCGGCTACCACGTCGCCATCCATTACTTTCAGCAGACGAGCGGGAGCGTGACTGCGAAGATTACCGATCGCCATCCAGTTGTCATACGAGGCGGCTCCCTATAGTTTCGTCGTTGGCGGCATCGCGCTGATGATCGCCTTCCAGCTCATCAGCCTGGGCACTCTCGCGCTCCAGAGCGAGCGCTATTTCAAGGAGCTCTTCCACTTCAACACGACGCTCTATCGGCAGTTGAAGCATCGAGACGGCGATCGCTGAGTGAGCAGGATGTCCACTATCGCCAACGCGTCGGTTCGAGCCGGCGACCTCGCGACTTCAACCCTTGACGGCCTCGACCCCGGCTCGGTGGCCGTCGTATTCGGTACGAGACCCGAGATCATCAAGCTCGCCGGCATTATCGAGTTGCTGGGACCCGCGGGCGCGCACGATTTTCTCGGGTCAGCACTTTGATGAGTTGCTGTCTCGAATCTTCTTCGAAGAACTCCGGCTGCAGTCCGCCTGACATGATGCTGGCGGTCGGCGGGCGCAGCCGCGCGCAGCAGATCGGCGACCTGGTGCTGCGGCTCGAAGAGCAGTTCACCGCGCAGCGGCCTGCGATGGTGGTCGTACAAGGCGACACCAATACGGCGTTGGGCGGAGCGCTGGCGGCCAATGCCCTGGAGATTCCGTTGGTTCACGTCGAGGCAGGTCTGCGCAGCTTCGATCGACGGATGCCCGAGGAGCACAATCGCGTCGTCGTCGATCACCTCGCGGATATGTGCCTTGCGCCGACCGAGCACGCACGGAAGAATCTTGCTCGCAGAAGCGTATCCCGGAGGAACGCATCGCGGTCACCGGAAACACTGTGGTCGACGTGGCGTCCCGACTGATTCCCACGCCGCGAGGAACGAGCGGATCCTGCTGAACAGTCTCGGGCTGGCGGCAGGAGGTTTCGTCCTCGCGACGTTCCACCGTCCTGAGAACGTCGACGATATCGACCAGCTCGGCTCGCTGTTGAGCTCTCTCGCTTGCCTTCAACTTCCCGTTGTTTTCCCAGTGCATCCGCGGACGCGCAAGCATATTCGAGGCCTTCGGGCTCGAGAGCAGAGCGAAGGGCGTCGAGATGGTGCCGCCGCTCGGCTACAAGACGTTCCTGGGTCTGGCTGCCGAGTGCGCCTTCCTCCTTTCCGATTCGGGCGGAGTTCAGGAAGAGGCCAGCGTGGTGAAGCGCCCGGCGATCGTCGTACGGCGCTCCACGGAGCGACCCGAGGTCCTCGGAACATTTGTAACATTAGTGCCGACATTGGCCGATCTTCCGCACGCGACAGATCAGCTCCTCGCCTCCCTTGATGAAACTCATCGCCGCCTGGCAGACATTCCGAGCCCCTACGGCGACGGCCAGGCGTCAGCGCGCTGCCTGCAACACATCGTGTCCGCACTCAGGAGCGGGAAGAGAAAAGTCGGGTGATCAAAAGCTGGGGTGACTACTTCGACAGGCTGGGACCTCAGTCGCCGCTGTACCGCACGCAGGCGGATCTGTACGTGGCGTCGCTCTCGGCGACGGTAGGTCTGGACAAGCGCCATCGGGTGTTGGACTTCGGATCCGGCTTTGGCTTTGTTGCGGCGCGGCTCGCACCGCTCGTTGCTGAATTGTGGTGGTGGGATCCTTCGCTGAATATGCGGTCGGTGGCCGAGCAAAACCTGGCGTCGTTCTCCAACGCGAGGTGCTGCGACCCTTCCGCACTGAGTGATGCCGGACCGACGGGCGAGTGGCAGGGCTCGCGATTTGATCTCATCCTTTTGAACAGCGTTGCGCAGTACATGACCTCCGGGGAACTATCGGCATGGCTCCCCAGGTTCAGCACCATGCTGGCATCCGGGGGCAAGCTTGTTCTCTCAGATCTGATCCCTCCTGAGCATAGCGGACTGTCTGATGTCGCCGATCTCTTTCGTCTCGGCGTGCGTCACGGATCTGGGTTTCGAGCAGCCAGCGAGGCGCTAGGTGGCGTTGCTTACTACTGGAGAATGAGCAGCGCGGTGCCTCTCACCCGTGTCGACCCGGAAGCTCTCGGCCGACGAGCGGCTGCTGCCGGACTGAAGGCCGTGTTTCTTCCAGAGAATCTGACGCATTTTCGCAAGCGTCGCACCGCGATTCTCAGCGTAAATGCCAACCCAGCGACAGAGTAAGAGCGTGACGGCTGCTCCCAGACTATGGGGATTCGCGGCAGCTGTCGCCGTTGGTCTTCTGCGGGCGTGGGATCTGCGCTTCGTGCAAGACGATGCGTACATATCGTTTCGATACGCAGAGAACCTGGCGCGAGGATTGGGTCTTGTCTGGAATGAGGGCGAGCGTGTCGAGGGCTATACGAATTTTTTGTGGACGGTGATTGTGGCGATTCCGCATGCGCTGCATTTCGACGTCGAGAGGTTCGTCATAGCCCTCGGGCTCGTACTATTTACCGCAACGCTCGCGATCTTTTATGCGGTCGTAGGGACATTGACGAGCTCGTGGGTCAGCGCCACTCTGGCCACGATGACATTGGGTGTGTTTCCATCCTTTGCAGCGTACGCAACGGGCGGACTCGAGACGCAGTTGCAGGCGTGCCTCTTTATGGCGACTGTCGCACTTGTAATCCGCGGGGTGCGGCCAAAGCGCGCGAGTCCTCTCCTTTCTACCGCGATTGGCACAACAGCCGCGCTCGCGATGCTGACGCGAATGGATTCGATTGTCGTCGTGGCGCCGCTGCTCGCGTTCTACGCGTGGGCGTTCCTCGATGAGCACGGTTGGAGAAAAGTCGGTGCCCTCGCGCCGGCGGCGGTGGTGCCCTTCGCAATTTGCGGCGCGTGGCTTACATGGAAGATTGTCTATTACGGCTCGGTTCTGCCCAACACTTACGCGGCGAAAGTGGAGGGCATGGATGGGCTCGCACGAGCAGGTCTGCATTTCATCAGCACTTTTGTTCAGGCGTATGCGTTTTATCTTCCGATTGCATGCCTCTTCCTCGGCGGCTGGCTTGCGTGGGAGCGGCGTCTCAATCGACGGATATTCGCCATATTGGGAATGTCACTCGTCGTGTGGACCGTTTACGTCGTCCGAGTGGGCGGAGACTTCATGGATACCGGTTGCTTATTCCGGTTTTGCCGCTGGCCTTTCTCACAACCTTCTGGGTGATGTGCGAACTCGACGCGATTCCAGCCCGTGCCGCGCTGCTCACCTCAATCGTAATCGCGGGTGGCATCTGGAACTATTGCTCTCCTGGCGTCCCTAAGCCTTCGGGCTCTCCGCTTTCCGTGCAGGACCTCGTCGTGAGTCACGACGACGAATGGTTTGAGATCGGCACCGTTCTCCGTGAAGCGTTTGCGCATGAGCCCCATCCCACGATCGGAATCGGACCGGCCGGAGTGATTCCGTATTTGTCTCATCTTCCATCCTTGGATATGTGGGGTCTCAACGATCCCGAGGTGAAACAATTCCTTTATTTTCCTGACGAGTTGATTGGTCATCGCCGCCTCGCCCCAATAGATCTGCTCGAGCGACGCCGGGTAAATTTCCTGATCGGTTTCCCTGTGGTGCGCGCGCGACTCGTTCCTGGCGCTCGTTACGGTCTTGCCGATCTTGCGCAGTGGACATCGGTATTTCCGGATGAATACCGACTGAGAAGCCGTCGGTTGATTGAGTTGCCACTGTCCAGAGACCGAGTGTTGCTCATGGTGTATTTGACTGAAGATACCGCCGTGACCGAACGCATCGATCGACTCGGATGGCGGCATTACCCCATGTGACCGGCGGATGCAGTTCTTCAGGCTTCGCTCGTCTGGCACCGAATACCTGGAGGAACGCATAGCTCCCGTCGCGATTTGCTCGTCGCCAGCCCATGCTGAACACGATGAGAAACGAGGAGAGGATGGTTAAGAGACGCTATCGTCCGGCATGCCCGTTCTTTTCGAGAATGTTGTACGTGGTGCCCTGCTGTACAGTTGTGTAATGCTGTTTTAGGAAGCCCTGCAACTCCGGGAATTCCGTCGTCGTATCGGGGCCGGTCGGCCACGACCTGTTCTCGAGAACCTGGATGACGAACCTGGGTGGCTTCTCGCGCAGCTCCACTATGAACTCGCGCCGCAAGCGGCGGATGTAAGGACTACTGACGTGGTGATAGAAATGGAAATCGTACATGAACCGCGTGGCCAGAGGCGCTCGCGCCATCAGCATTCCATGCACGGCGCCACCGGTCCAATCAAGAGGCTGTACGGTATCCGTGGGCTTCATCTGCGACATGAGAAAGTTACCCACCTCATCGGCGACACCGTTTTCGGGAGCCGTGTGCCACTTCCCGGAACGCATCGCATCCCGGGACTCCAACGAAAGCGATGCGAGCAACACGATCAGGCAGACAGGTGGCGCAATGGCGGCGACGCTCCAATCACGGCTCTGAGGGAGCTGGAATGCCAGCGACGCCAGACAAAGGGCCACGTAGTGGAAAGGCACCCAGTGGTAGGCCCAGAACTGACCTGATAGTGCTGGGTAGGTGGCTGCCGAGACAAGAAGCAGACTCCCGATGAGTATGTAACGCCTCTGCGTCCGATCGCGCTCCAGTACGATCAAGCCCAGAACCGCCATTGGAGCATAGAACGAGGTTACGTCCCGGAGCGTCGACCTCACGATGTAGAGGTCGCGACGCACACCGGTGATTGTCTCGTGCGTACCGGTCATGTGCGAATAAAGGGGCCAGTAGTTCACAGCCATGTCCGCGAATGGCCTCAGACCACCAGCCCACAGGAGATAGCCGAGCATCGCGCTGACCGGCAGAGCGATTCCCGCAACGATCGTGACGATACGGCGGCGCAAAGGCAATGATTCCGCGTCGGATTGAATCGTGAAAGCCAGAACGGGCAGACACAACACCATGAACTGCGGCTTTATCAGGAAGGCCATTCCGGCGAGGCAACCCGCAAGCATCCTCCGACGCCCGGGGCTGAATGGGCCTTGGCCAATGGCGCAGGCCACCGAGAGGGAGAACGGCACCAGGGCAATATACTCACGTTGCATGCTCAACCCTGGACCCTCATTGATGTACCAAACAGGGAAGGCTATTGCAGCGGCGAACGCAGGGAGCGCACCAAACTGCCGCATCCAATAGAACGTCGACCCCGATATTGTTCCCAACAACACCAGATCAGCAATTCGAAACCCATAATCGCTCCAGCCGAAGATGCGCCCGATCCCCATCATCACGAAGTAGGTTCCAGGCATGTTCATGTCGAAGAAGTCTCGATATGGGACTCTGCCGACCGAGAGTAGAAAACCCGCGTAAAGCATCAATGGTGAATCGTGTTGATAACGCCATGCCAGTGACGCGAGCGCTGTGACGAGACCTGCGCCACCGGCAATTGCAATCGCCAACGTGGTGATGATTTTGAGAGGCTGCCGTCGCATCGTTACGGCAAATGTGATGTTAGATCGAGGCGGTCCATTGTCCCATCCTCCGGGACTCACGATCGTGGGCCCTTCTCACGACCGCGGGTGTGTGGACTGGATCCGAATAGAGGAATATGTCCATCAAGGCTGCCAACAAGGTGGCGCGCCGAACACAGAAAACCTGCAGATAGGGTGAAGTGAGTTCGAGCGTCGTGCTGCTCAGATAGAATACGCTGAGTAGATCACGCCATCAAGGACTACGTACGCCGCGCGCAATTTGGAACAAACAGGCAGTCCTTTATCGGCGGGGCTCCTTTCCGGGCGATACGAGGTGGCGGGCAAACAGCACATTCCCGACAGTTGCGAGTCGCGGGAGCGTTGCGAGCGTCACAGCCGTGAGCAAGCCGGCGACGGTCCAACTGGCAAGTTCATCCCACAAGGCGAGCAACTGGGAGAGACTCCCCACCCAGAGGAGCACCAGGATCGCGACAACGCTCGCCGAGGCCAATGACGAGAGCGGGTGCGTGGATATGCGCGCCCAGGCGCACAATTGCGGGAGGGTCAGCAGAAGAAAGACCAGGCGGTAGTCAAAGTTCTTACCAACCGCGAAAGTGCCAAGGTAGACGAATGAGCCGGCATGCAAGGACATGAGGAGAGGCACCGGGGCGCCCGTCGCATCGTTGATGGTTGAAGCGAGGCGCCGTCGAACACGAATGCCGATGACGGTAACCACGAAGGCGAGCGGCAGTACGGCGATCAACTGCTTGAGAATAGCGGGACCGGCCCAACGATCGGCGCCCGTCTGGTGGTAAAGATGAGCTAACAGGATGCGGGCGCCGAATGAGTAGTGATCTCCCTGAGGGGCGATCCGAGCGATCTGCAAAATGTCACTTATGCTGTAAACCAGGTACACACTGACCCCGGCCAGGCCGAGCAGAGAGACAAAGAGCGCAGTCCGGCTGCGGGTAATCACAAAGGCTGGCAGCGCGAACACCGGATAGATCTTCGCCAGGGCCGCGAGCAATATCAGGACAGGGCTGACGACGCGGGCGGTGCCCGGAAACGTCTGCCACCAGAGAAACGAGCTCGCAACGAGCGAGACCATGGCGATGTCCATATTCGCCCTCTCGACGGCGAGCATGATCGCCGGCGAGCAGGCCGCAAACGCCATCACGACACCTGTGCCGACAGGAACTCGCCCTATCAGAAAGCTGAACGACACGAACATCGCCGCAATAAGGAGAGCGGCGAATGCCAATGTGTGTGATTGGTCGAGTCCGAGCAGGCCCAGCAGGAGCCAAGGCCGCAGGTAGTTAAGCGGCCGCCCCCACGGGTCGCACGGATTCTCGTAAAGCGTGTCATAACCGAGGCGCTGGCACTCCCAAGCGGCAGTGACGTTGCGCGCGTCGAAGAAGATTGACGGACCGGAAGGGACGCCAAGGCGGGGCCACAGATCAACTCCCCACGCCAGCCGGCCTGCTGCGATGGTCGCAAGGTAGACTGCCACGACGGCGAGCAGCACCACGCGCCCGTCGCCGCCGGGTGCCCATGTCAAAAGACGACGGAGCGGCGTGATCAGCAGCCGCCGAGCGAGCTTCATTCCGACGGTTCTCAGCGGCCTGCTGACGAAGCTCACTCGTCGCGCGAGGACGCGGAGCGCGCTCATGGCACCGGCCGATACACGAGACACCGGCCGACCCACTGCTCCGGTCGGTAGTTGGCACGCAGTGCGTTCGCAACGTCTGGACCGAAGTGATGCTCCGCCCACCAAGAATCGAGAGCACGGTCCTCCAGCGATACCGTACCAAACGCAAGCGTCAACACCGCTACCACGGCAAGCCTGGATTCTTCTTCAGCCCTCGAACGTCCTCGCGAAGACCGTTCATGAACACTCTGATTGAAAGATGGGCGTAGCCCTGACACGATAGCATCAACGCGCATACCATCAGATCGCGCGCGCTACACCGCGTTTGGATGCCGGCTCCGAATAGAGAAAAACGCCGATCAGCGCTGCCAGCAGCATGGCGCGACCGAATACGGAAGCCTGCAGATACGGTGACGCGAGTGCGAGCGTCGTATTGCCCAGATAGAACACGCTGAGGTAGAGCACTCCGTCTAGCACCGCGTACCCCACCCACCAAAGAACGCTGCATCGCAAGAGGGCGAAGAACGGCAGCACCCAGAGCAGGGCCTGCGGCGAGTGGAGCTTGTTCCACAGGAGGAAGGCCGCGAGCATCGAACCGCATACCTGAAGGAAGGGGTAGTTTCCATCATCAACTGCCCGGCGCCAACCCAATCCGAACACCGCAACAAACGACAGGAGGATCAGACCCATTGTCAGGAGATTGAGGGTCGAAATTGGCCACGACGCGGCTACGAAGGACCACGACGGATAGAGGCCCCATATACTGTCGATGTTGGGGGGGCGGCGTGAGAGCCAGCGGTAAGTCGCAAACCAGCCGGTCGGGTTCGCGAGGACGAACGGAAGATTGATCAGCAAGGCTGTGCCGGTTCCGACTGCAACCGTAAGCGCTGCGGATCGACGCTCGCGTTCGAACAAAGCTTCGAACGCGAGCGGCGCGACGAACATCGCGGGATAGACTTTCGCGCACGCACCCACAGCGAAGAAAAAGGCGGCCCAGCCGGGCGAGCGTCTCCACCAACACCACAACCCAGCAACGGTCGCCGCTACGGCGAGCAGGTCCCAGTTGTGGAGGCCATAGAGAACCAATGCGGGGGCGGCAGCAAACAGAAGGGCACGCCAGCCGGACATGCGAGCGAGCACGTAAGAGACGAACATTGCGAGGGGCCAAAAGAACGCCGCCGAGACCGCTAAGTAAGAACGCGGGCTCCAGGCCGGTTGCGCAGTAACCCATGCAAAAATCCCGGTTACGACCGGATACTCCATGAAGCCCGGCAGCCACTCATCGCCCCGAATGCCTCCATGCACGTAGGGAAACGGCATCGATGATCCTCTCGTGATAAAAAACGACGCGAGATCCGAATAACAAAGCTCCCCTGCCTGGGCGATTCTCCTGGGGCATAGCTTCAAGACCAAGCTCGCCAGTAGGGAGACTGAGCACATCACGAGCGCGACGACAGCCACGAACTTTTGAGATAACGCTCGTTGCGGCCGAACTGCGATTTGACGATCGCTCAATGGAGGCATCTTGCACCTGGGATCTTGCGTTACCGCAGGACGTTACCATGTTCCCGCTGCACCGCGGAACACGACCTGATATCTCGACTCGACAGAATCCATGATTGCGGGGTTCAGGCGACGAATGACCTCCCCGATATAGCGATCGACGACGATATTGGGCGGCGGTGTCGAGCGGAGGGCGGCATCGAGCTCGCGCCATGCCCTGTCGTCGTAGAACTCTGGCCTGAGACCCAGAAACGGGATCGCTGGTGCGCGCTTCGCTCGCAAGAGAAGCACTGGGTCGCCGAACACGTGAAGCGGTCCGGGGCGCATGCGGGTAGCCATGATCGTCAGGTCCTCATCAGCTGACTCGTAGAACTCGCTCCAGGACCGCTGGAATTCCGTGCGCGCCTCCGCCGTTAAGGTGAAGTCGTGCTCCATGAGCGCGCGAAGTTTGTGGACCGGCCAGATCGCTGCCAAGCCGATCGAAACCGACAGAGCGAACAGAAGTACACACAGCATTCCCCGTTGGATCTCACGGGCAAGTAACTCGGCTCCGACCCCCGCACAACTGCCGATGACGACGAGACCAGAGAAGTCGCGTCTGCATCCGCTGGTCGGATGCCGAGATGACGCCGCTCAGGATGGCGAGCGTCGTTACTCCAATGAAAAGACCAATTCGACTCTTTATCTCACAGCCGCCGCGGGCAACGATCCACTCAATGCCGGTGACGGCGAGGATTCCAAGGGGGACTGTAAACAACAGCCACTTGTATTCCCACCAGCCCTGAATGAGAAACGCGACTGCGCCCAAAACGATCCACGCTAACATTCCGGCAATCAGATCCAGCTGCACTCTCCGCCGCAGTCCGTGGACGCAACCGATGACAGCGAGGATCAGAATCGGCGCGTGCCCGATCATGAAACGTCTCGCTCCCAGGGCTGAGATCGATGAAGGATTTCGTTCCGAATGGGGTGTGCGTGTAGGCGCGAGGTCGAAATAGGCCCACCATACTCGTCCAAGTTGCCCGTAGACAGCAAAGTAGCCCCACCACGACGAGCAACGGAATGAGGGCGCAGTGAAAAAAACCCCCAGACGCCGCGACTGATGTCGCCGAATGACGTAGCCACCGCGCCGCGAACGTATGCAATGAGATAGACGAGGAAGGCAAGGACGATCAGGATATAGAGATGCTTCAGCAGAACGACTGCCGCCGCCAGCCAGACCCGCGCCGGCGTACTGTCTGAGCCCGCGGAGCAGTTTTCAGGTCGGCTTGGTCGATCAGCCACCACGCGAGCAACAGCGGAAACGCGACCAGAATTTCCAGCTGCGTAAGATCCATTACTTGCGCGTAGCAGTAGTAAACGACGACAGTGAAGACTGCCACCAGAGGCGCACTCCAGCGCATCGTAAATTACGGCCGAAGAACGCTTCAGACGCGAAGATGCTGAAGCCCAGCCAGTAGACGAGCTCAAACAGGTGGATGCCCACTTCAGTAAACCCCAAGAGCCAGCCGCCAACGGCATAGAACAAGAAAACGCCCGGCTGCTTGACGTCAAAAACGTCCCGGTACAGGCACCGCTCCTTCCGTGAGTTGCCGAGCGTAAAGGGTGAAGAGTGCCTGATCACCCCAGAATGGCATTGCGAGGCAGAGGGCGCCCGCCACTAGGACGAGAGCCAGCGCGGAAGCGCTCAGCCACCTGGACGACGTGCCTTCCCTCAGCGTTCGCACGTCATCCAGCAGAGGTGGCGTCACCGAACCAACGACTCCCGCATGCCGCCGTGGTCAATGGGCACTCAGGCGTCCGGGATCCTGGGAACTCCGGATGTCGCAGAGTCCGCCGAAGCGGCACGTTCGTTCGGCGCTGGGTGCACGGGCTTCAGCCGGGTCAGTTTGCGGCGAACTGCCGCAAAGATTCTCCTGGGCAAATACCACGCCCGCCAGATGAACCTCTGCACTGGCGAGGAATCTACATAACGATGGATTCGGAAGAACAGCGTCTCGAGCAGATGCTCGTCGATATGGTACACCGCTCCTTTGCCGCTACCGAAGCTCCCGAGATGAAGTGCGATACTTCGGTCTAATTCCTCCAGTCTCAGTTCGATGCTCTCGGCGCTCATGAGTCGGTCGGGTCCCAGACGAAATCGAGCGAACTGCCCGATGGTCAGATGTAGTAATCCTGGCTCGAGCTTCACGACCAAATCGGATCCTCTGATCAAGTCCCCAACCATTTTGTCCTCGAATACTTCGGACCTGGCGTATCCACTCGGTGCGTTCTTCGCGAGCCATTCGCAGGCGCGATGGCTCAACCAATAACCGCCGCCTGAAGCCCAGGGACCACAATATTTTCCCTCGTAAAATTTCGCCTCGCCCTCCGTCTTGCCGAAATGCCAATCTCTGACAATATCCGAAGAGGCGCCGCTCGGGTGACCGAAGTGTCATACCCCATCGGAATGCGTTGCGCGAAGTTGCGTGGATTGACATAGACGTCGTCGTCAGTTTTGAAAAGATATTCGAACCAGATTCGCGGCCAAACGTGAGGCCTCCAGGGTCTTCGCGGGCAAACTCTCGTAGTTGTCCTCGCAGTCTACATACAGGCAATCCCCTTCGATGCCGGCCGCCTGACCCGGCCGCCCAATAATGAACAAGACGCGGCATCTCGACGACTGCCGTTCCAAGGTTCGCTTCCACGTCAGACGAATCGAGTCGCGTCGTGCCGAATAACGTCGGCAAGACAAAACGCAAACAACATGATTTCTTGCGGAGCCGAGCGATCTACGAGCCATGCACGAGCCGGCCTGGTGTCAGGTTGTCGAGCCATTCCTCGGCTTCCGCGTGCCAAGCGGCGTGGCGGTGTGGGTGCCGGCTCTTTGTGCCAAGACGCTGCCGCAACTGGGCGCGTGTCGTGCCGGCCAGTTCCCGAAACAGCGGCGCCATGCGGCCCCGCCTGGCCGCCCACCAGATACAGCACGCCGCATCAGCGTAGCGGCCACTGCGCAAACACGCCCGGCAGAGATGCCGGAAGAAGGCGCCTCGATCGACGCTGAGCGCATGCCGGTGCTCCAATAGCGCCAACCCAGCGCGCAGGCCGTCGACGTCCAGAGAAGCGTTTGCCGGATGCACCCGGTAACCAACGAGCGGGGACAGCACCCAGCCGGGAGCACCGTGAGCCGTGAAACGCAACCACAGCTCCCAGTCCTCCATGTGTGTGCCCTGGTGCGCACGATCGAATCCACCCGTCTGCTCCAGTAGCGTCGCGCGCGCCATTACCCCGGACCCTCCTCCGGGTACAGCGTTGTACTCGTGCAGTGCATGCATCAGCTTTTCGGGTGGCACAGGGGGGGCGCCTCCTAGAACGCGATTCTCGAGGTCGATGTCGACCGACCCCACGTACACCCACGAGCGGCCGGACTTGTCAGCCGCGTGAAGCTGGCGCGCAAGCTTCTGGGGCGCCCAAAGGTCATCATCGTCGCAAAATGCCACCCATTTTCCACGGACGGCCGCGATGCCGGTGTTACGGGCAGCCACAACGCCTCGGGGAGTGTCGTGAGTGATCACGCGCACCCGCCGGTCATCCAGACCAGTCAGGATTGCCGCAGTTTCATCGCCGGAGCCGTCGTCGACGACGACGACTTCGAGTTCCACATCTTGCTGCCGAAGGACACAGGCGAGGCTCGTCATCAACAGTCCGGCCCGCCGATGCGTCGGCATTACTACGCTCACCTCCGGCCGTGCAATCACGAGTGCTTCACCTCATGCAGCCACACCTCGGCCTCGCGCCACCAGTCCGGAGGCGTCCGGGCCGCGCACCGGCCAAACAGCCTGTCGAGCCGAGTGGCGATGCGATGCCGATAGTGCCCGCCGACTAAGCGGGCGACAGCGAGGGGATTCGGACGAGCGGCATCAACCACGAGCGACCGGCCTAACCATGCGACCGCCCGGAGGCTTTCCCCGCCGCGCAGGTGCTGCTCGGCGACCCATCGCATGAACGCCGCCCTGTCCACGGCGAGGTCGGGGTGACGTTGCTGGAGCCGCGCAATCTCACCAAACAATTCCGTAGCGCGCAATGACATGTTGCCAGCATGCTGGCGATACGCGACGAGCGGCGCGGGCACGCAAACCGGCAGCGCTTTGCTTGCGAGTCTAAGCCACAGGTCCCAGTCGGCGATGTGCGCGAATCCCGCATCGAATCCGCCGAGGTCCTGCAGAACCTCGCGGCTGAGCACAACGTTGGACGCACCCGCGGGAATCGTATCCCAGTGGACGAGGTCGGCCACTGCAGCCACTGGATCGGGGGGTGGCACTCCGAACACGATGCGAAGGTGATCATCTACGTGCACAGCGCCGGCGTAAGCCCAAGCGCACCCACTCTCGTGCAGGGCCGCTACCTGCTGAGCCAGTTTGCTTGGTGCCCATAAATCGTCGTCGTCACAGAATGCCACCCATCGGCCACTCGCCGCAGCAATCCCGGCGTTCCGGGCACCGGCCATTCCGTGGGAACGGTCGTGACGGATTACTCTGACACGTGAGTGGCTGGCCTCCGCAACGGTCTTGACGACAGGCTCGGCGGAGCCATCATCGACGACAATAATCTCTGAGGTGAGGTCCCGTTGCCCGAGGATCGTCTGCAGCGTCGACCCCAACAGGTGTGACCGATTCTTGGTCGGCACGACCACGCTGACCAGGGGCCGATCGGTCCCAATCACCTGGGTGCCCTCATCGGTGATCGGTCGCGGCGTGCGGAGCCGACTGCGTCGGAGCAGATGGTCGTCCTAAAGGAGTACATACCAAGTGCCGCTGGCACCCACAAATGCGACCCTATATCGTGATTCGATCAATTCCATGATGGCTGGATAACGGCGACGTATGAACGGCCCAATGGAGCCGTCGACGACGATGTAGCGGGGCCGCCCCGAGCGCAGGTCGGAGTGCAGCTCCTGCCACATCCGACTGTCGTAAAATTCAGGCCCCCATCCGGCGATCGGAAACGCTTGCCGGCGGTGCGCACGAAGGAGCAGCACCGGATCGCCAAACACGTAGAACGCGCCGGGCAGAACGTCACCGCTTCGAAGAACCGCGAGGTCTTTGTCCGCGGCCCAGTACGAGTGACCCATGGACCGCTGGAAGGCCGCACGCGTCTCGTCAGTGAGCGCGAAGTCGTGCGCCATGAGAACTCGGAGCTTGTTGACCGGAACGATGGCGGCCAGCCCGACCGAGACGGCAAGCGCAGCTGCGGCTACCTGCTGCATCCTCCGACGAACGCGTGGGATCCCCACAAGCAACTCAGCGCCGAGCGCCGCACAGACGCCAATGACGACTGACACGAGTAGGCGTGTCGTGACCCGAGGATCCGATGCGCCCAGGAAAAAGCCGACGAGGCCGAGTGCCGTTGCGGCGGCGAAAGCCCACGGTCGCTTCTTGTCGCCCCTCACGACAACGAACGCCTCGATGCCCACGACAGCGAGGATTCCGAGGGGCACGGTGAACAGCAGCCACTTGTACTCCGGCCAGCCCTGGAGAACGAAGAACGCGACCGCTCCTGATGCGGTCCACAACATCATTCCTGCCACCAAATCCAATTTCTGCCGGTCTCGCTGGCGGAGCCCGTGGACGCACCCAAGAACGGCAAGGATTAGGACCGGCCCGTGCCCGATCATGAAACGTCTCGCGCCGAGTTTGAGTTCACTGAAGGATTTCGCAATGGTCAATTGTGTCCCGGGCGCGAGCTCGAAATACACCCACCAGATTCGACCCAGCTGCCCGTGGACTGCAAAGTACGCGGTTGTGACGAGCAGTGGGATGCCGAGTGTCACGAGGAACGCGTACACGCAGCGCCGCAGATCGCGAATTGCGACGCCCTCCCGCCGCGCACGCCGCAAGTTGTAGGCGAGGAACGTCAGAACGATCAGGAGATAGAGATGCTTGAGCAGGACCACGACGGCGGCCGCCAGGCCCGCGACCGCGTACCGTCTTACTCCTCGGCGGGTCAATGGGTCGGCTTGATCGATCAGCCACCAGGCGACAAGGAGCGGAAAGGCAACGAGAATCTCGATCTGGGTGAAATCCTGCGTCGCTCCGTAGAAGTAATAGACCACCACCGTCAACACCGGCACCAGCGGCGCGCCCCAGAGGGCCGTGAAGTATGGCCGAAGAGCGACGAGCGCGAAGATGGAGAAGCCAATCCAGTAGGTCAGTTCGAACAGATGGATGCCGACCTCACTGAATCCAAAGAGCAACCCGCCGGCGGCATAAAAGAGGAAGATGCCCGGCTGTTTGACGTCGAAGACGTCCCGGTAGAGCACCGCGCCCTGAGTGAGTTCTCGAGCGTAGAGCGTGAAGAGGGCTTGATCGCCCCAGAACGGCATCGCCAGGCACAGCCCCCCCGCCAGCACTACGAGTCCCACTGCGAGCGCATTCAACCAAACACGAGAAAATCTCAAATCGGAAACCTCAGTCTCTCGTTCTCGCGATGCGGGTATGTGAAACAGAGCAACCGGTGTTACTTCAGCACGTACCAAGTGCCGCTGGCTCCCAAGAAGGCGACTTTATATTGTGATTCGATTAGCTGCATAATCGCGGGATATCGACGACGGATGACCGACTCGGAGTAGGCCTCGACGATGATGTAGGGAGGCAAGGCCATACGGAGTTCGGCATGAAGCTCCTGCCATGCCCTGCGGTCCAAGAACTCGCATCCCCATCCGAGAATCGAGATCGCTTGTCGTCGATTCGCGCGAAGAAGCAGCACCGGATCGCCAAATACGTAGAACGCGCCGGGCAGAACGTCGCCGCTCCGAAGAACCTCGAGGTCGTTGTCCGCGGCCCGGTAGGAGTCGTTCCACGATTGCTGGAAGGCGGTGCGTGTCTCGACGGTCATCGCGAAATTGTGGTTGACGAGCGCGCGAAGCTTATTCACCGGGCCGATGGCAGCCAGGCCAATGGAAATCGCGAGCGCCGCGGCGACCACCCACAGCATCAGTCGCTTTGTGTGCGGGCGCCCAGTGACTAACGCGGCTCCGATCCCTGCCGTCGCTCCGATCACCACAGATAGGAGAAGGCGTGTCTGAAACTGAGGCTCGGGCGCGCCGACCATAAACCCCAGGCCGGCGAGTAACATGCCCACTGCGAAGGTTATCCGTGATGGCCTCTTATCGACGCTCTTTGCGAATGCGACAAGCGCCTCAATCCCCACGACGGCGAGGATTCCGAGGGGCACGGTGAACAGCAGCCACTTGTACTCCGTCCAGCCCTGGAGAACGAAGAACGCGACCGCTCCTGATGCGGTCCACAGCATCATTCCTATCACCAAGTCCAGTTTTGGCCGAACCGGCTGGCGGAGCGCGTGGACGCAACCTATTGCGGCCAGGATCACGATCGGCGCGTGCCCGATGGTGAAACGTCTGGCGCCAAGTTTCAGATAATCCCACGGTCTCGGCGTGAACAGTTGTGCCGCCGGCGAGAGCTCGAAATACGCCCACCAGATCCGGCCGAGTTGCCCGTGTACAGCAAAGTATGCGCCGACGAGCACGAGCGGAACGACCAGGGTGATCAGGAACACCGCAACGGAACGTCGCATCTCGCCGATAGCAACGCCCCGCCGCCGGGCGCGGAGCACGGCGTATCCGAGGAACGCCAGGATGATCAATAGGTAAAGGTGCTTGAGCAGGACCACGACGGCGGCCGCAAGGCCCGCGACCGCGCACAGTCTGACCCCTCGGGTGGTCAATGGGTCGGCTTGATCGATCAGCCACCAGGCGACGAGGAGCGGAAAGGCAACCAGAATTTCGATCTGGGTGAAATCCTGCGTCCCTCCGTAGAAGTAATAGACCACCACCGTCAACACCGGCACCAGCGGCGCGCCCCAGCGGGCCGTGAAGTATGGCCGAAGCGCGACGAGCGCGAAGATGGAGAAGCCAATCCAGTAGGTCAGTTCGAACAGATGGATGCCGACCTCACTGAATCCAAAGAGCAGCCCGCCGGCGGCGTAGAAAAGGAAGATGCCCGGCTGTTTGACGTCGAAGACGTCCCGGTAGAGCACCGCGCCCTGAGTGAGTTCGCGAGCATAGAGCGTGAAGAGGGCTTGATCGCCCCAGAACGGTATTGCCAGGCACAACCCACCTGCCAAAACTACGAGCCCCATCGCGAGCGCACTGAATGAGATGGAAGACCTCTCCGCGTAGTCCGGTCGATGGCGCCAGTATCTCAAGTGAATTCAGGCTTTAGATAGATCGCGGATCCGAAGATCAGTGTTTCCAATAGTAATTTTCCCAAAGGGCAATGCTCAATGGAATGAACTGCCCAGTTTTCTCGTCGTATCCCAGTAATTTGTGACAGGGAAGGCGGTTCCACAAACACCGTCCAGCCACTGCCGCGTAGATCTCCGCATATCGGCATTCTCCAACCCAGTGTCGGCATTCCAGCCTGAGATCCGCGGATAACGCTTGCTGCACATACGCGTCCAGCGACTGCGATGGGTGATCTCCAGTGCTGAAGAAAGGCGATGCCCCACGCTGGCGCCAAACCAACCGCACGAATTTCACCGCGTGCAACGGAAACCCGAAGATCTTATATACGATAAGGAGCGTGCCGTACCAACCGACATTGCTCGAAACGCCGTCATAGATCGTTCGGTGTTCCAGCCAAAGCACGTTGCGGACCGATTCAGCGAGTTCTTCGTAGCGGAGTTGTGACCGAGAATGAAGCGTGAACACAAGTTGAACGACACATAGAAGCGCGGTGATGCTCCAGTACACATGTCGCGCGGTGATCGGTTTCTGAATCATGGAGACGCACACCGTGCAGGAGCATTGGCTCGGTCGAGCGCGAACACCGTCGTCGGACCATCACGCAGGACTTCACGAGCCCTGTCATCTCTCCTGGTCCATTCCGCTTCGGGCGGCTCTGCCTCGCCGATCGTCGCGCCCGTGACTACATAATCGAAGCCGCCGGCGGTGAGCGCTTCACGCCAGGCATCGCAGTCGGCGGGGCGGGCGAAGCGCTCGCCTGCCATGGGTGCCGTGACATACTCAACGACATTTGTCCCATGCAAGCCGTATAAGGGGTAGTGCATGGCGAGTCCGGCCACGGCGATTCGGGCCCCATCGATGCCTCGCGCCCAGGTTGACGCCTTTCCAATGGCTTGCTGAAAGCTGACCTGGTTGTACCGACGGGCAAGATAAGCGTCCGTCGCCGGGATACCCGCGAGGACAGTGAGGAGCAGGCCGATGGCGGCAATCGTCCGGCCTCGCGGCAAGGCCTTCAGCATGTGTGGGTGGCGGTCATACCAGACTACGGCGGCGGCGAGCGTCAATCCGACGAGTACGGCAGCCTGACCGCCGGTATTCGCGCCGGCGGATGTAGCCACGAAGACTACTGCCAGAGCGATGGTCACCAGGCGGGAGTACCGGATAGGGACTGCGAGACAGGCAACCAAGAGTGAAAGCGTCAGCGCCGGCACAAAGAATCGCAGGTTGTAGGAGAAACAGTGCGGCACTTTGAAACCACCGGCGCTCGCCGGCGTGACCAAGTAGCCGATCCAACCCAGCAGCGCGCCGCCGCCGAGTGCCCTCACCCAGTTTGAGGAGGGGCGCACCAGAGCGAGCAACGCAGCACCGAGACCGACCATCAGCAAGACCCACCACAGAGGACCAAAAGCCCAGCGTAACCCGGGCACAAACCAAGTCACCCACACAGCGGGAGTACCTGCATAGTCTAGGACCGTTGTGACACCACAATCGACCGGCTCCAGTCTGAGTCTCCTGAACCCGATAGGGCCGATAGACATCTGCATCCAAGGTAGGGGATTCCCGACGTGCATGAAATTACGAGCGAACCAGAATGTCCCGGTGAGTGCCGCTGCGGCGGACGCCGGTATGATGACCCTGCGCGACCCGGACGGAACCCTGATGATCAGCACGCCAGCCAGCGCTGCGGCGACGGGAAGGAGCCCGAGCTTGGTGCCTGCGATCAGTCCAATCGCCGCACCGCTCAAAATGAACCCGAACGGCCGCCGCGGCTCGTGAATGACGAAAGCGAGTGCGGCGAGCATCAGCGCCAAACCCGCCACGTCGACGTTCGCCGTTCCGGGCTGGCTTTCCTGCATGATCCGCAGGCCCATCACCAACGCCCCAAGGGTAAGTCCCGTTTGTGGTCTTCCGACGGCTTCCCCTACACACCAGGCGGCCAGCAGGAGAAGCGCCAACCATAGGAGGTTGAGCAACGGCGAGAGCGCATCGTGACCAAAAGCCGCCATGCCAAGCGCGTGGAAGACCTCGCCATTTACAGGGAGGAACGTCCCGGCCGGATTGCCGATGTTATGCAATTGCGTGAGCGAGCCGAGTTGAACCCACCGGGCAGCGTACGGGAGGTGGTACCACAGCGAATCCCACTCGGTAATACCACCAGAGAAGATCTGCGAGGTTCGATATAACCATAGCGCGCTCACCCCGCCCGCGGCACTGATGGCGACAGTCCGGGCGATGAGATCCTCCCCCGCGCTCTGAGTCGAAGGGCCTGGTCTGCCAGGGCGCCGCGACACCCGAGTGCTCGCCAGGCCCACCGCGCCTCCCACCGCAAGGCAAGCGAGCACAATTGGAATCCGACGGAACGTCCCGGCGGCACCAAGAACCTGTGCAATGAGCAGGAGCATCGACTGGGCGATCACGATCTCCGCAAGAAGCGCGCTCGCGCCGGTCCAACCCTCCAGCGAGCGGCTGCGCAGCCGAACGGCCGCCCACCCAATTGGTGCAGCGATCAGCGTGAGTGCCGCAATTCCTGTGATGTACTCGCTCAAGATATGGCTGCGAGATCGCGCCGAATGTACCAAGTACCTTCTTCATCGCGACTGAGGACTTCGTACGACCTTTCGATGAACGGTACAATCCGAGCAACCTCGGCACTTATCGAAGGGCGATAGTGGATCATGGCCTGCAGCGCCGCATTGGACACGCGCAGGTATGGCGGCTTGGCTAATTCCAGCTCCGCGAGCATTCGCTTCAAAAGCCTGTCCGTGGGGTGAAACCACGGCGCCAACAACGACAGTGCCGGTCGCCGGCCGGCTTGCACGTAGTAAATCGGAGTGTCGATGACGTAGACCGGTCCCTGGTGACTTCCCGGCTCGCGCAAGAAAGCCGTTCTCGTCCGGATAACTGCGTAATTCGGATGATATCTGGCGTGATAGTCGGCCATTCCTTTTGCGGACACGGGAAGCGGCCGACTGCTCCACATGTGCAGCGTCACGTTAGTTGCCGAGTCAAGTTGTGGCGCGAACAAGAGTAACAGAGCCAGGATCCCGACAAGGCGACCGACACGGCGGTGTCCGGGGTCCAGCCTTGACGTGAGCGCTTCCTGAAGTGCCTCCGTTCCCCGCGCCGCCAGCAGTCCTGCGGGCACTAGGAACAAGAAAAAGTGATACTCCCACCAGGAGATCGCCTGCATCGCGATCAAGAGGATTCCCAGCGACAACCAGGCGTACAGCCCGGCAATCATCAGATCCGCTTGCCTATGCATGGCGTGGCCTATACCTATGGTCGCGAGGGCGAGTACTGGCGCAAATAGGACGACGAACCACCGTGCGGCCCTTATCAGCCGTCGTGGTTCAATGATTGAGACCGCCCACGCCTCTCCTGGATGCTTTAAGAACGTCCAGAGGACTTCAGCAACGACGCCCTTGTGGATCAGGTACATGACCGTTGCCGCGGCAGGCACCGCTCCAGCGAACACCAGTGGTGTAATGCGTGCGACGCCCCCTCGCAGGTCATCGCCGCGGCGCATTCTCAGCTGGCGAATCGCCAGCAGCCAAGCAGCGATCGGAATCGCAACATATGGGATCTTGAAGACCATCACGACGCCGGCGGCAAGGCCCGAAGCGATCAACCAGGGTTTCATTCGGTTCCGGTCACGCAACGCCTCGACGGCACACCACAAAGATGCCAGCAGCGGCAGCCCCACAAGGGCCTCCGTTTGTGTCAGATATTTCTCACTCGTCACCGCATAATAGATCCCCACGGTGAGCGCCGGCGCCAAGCTGGCGCTGACTCGATTGTTCAGCCATCGGCCCGCAGCCACGCGGACCAGAACAGCGAGCGCAAGCATCCAAAGCAGCTCGAACAGATGAATTCCGATCTCGTTGAAGCCGAAAAGGGCACCTCCGGCCGCAAAGAACAGGAAGACTCCAGGGTGCTTCAGATCCCACAAGTCTCGATACGGTGCGCCTCCTTCGTAAATCAGCCGTCCCATCAGGAGGTTCAGTGCCTGATCACCAGCAAAGGGTGTTGGAAGGTGTGCGATGCCGACGCCAAGAATGAGGAGAAAGACGACGATGTCCAACCAGAAAATGCGTCGCATCCCCAAAAATCCTCCAGGTGGGCGCGCGTACGAATCACCTGAAAGAATGTGATGTTCGCGTGCCTTCGGCGCGGTGCGCAACGAATCGTTTTGAGTGGCCACGACGAGCAGGTTCGGGCGCGTTCCGCACGAGCGCGGGGCGGCGCCCGACGACGAGTAGGTTCACGTTATGCGCGCAGGGGTCGACCGCCGATCGTCATTGGAGAGCGCTCGCGACATTACCAAAATCTGTCACCGACGACAATGGTGTCACCAGACTGCACGGTGCTCTGCACGTCAGCCTTCACGGTGACCTCCTTGCCGTCGATCTGACGGACGATCTGAATTCGTCCCGTCGAGCCTCGTTCGGTCACGCCTCCCGCCAGTGCCAGAGCCTGTCGCACGGTCATCGACCGGCTCCGGATCACGAACTCGCCCGGGGAGCGGACATTGCCCGACACGAACACTGTCTCCGCGCGTGGAATGAAGATCGTATCGCCCGCTCGAAGCGCGACATTCTGCGAGAGCGTTCCGGTTTGGAGGCTCGCCAGACTTACCCGAATGGTTTCGGCGGTCGATGTGTCTCCAGTCTTCGGGGCCACGGTCGCCTCCGATGTTCCCGTCGTGGGCGCGCGTAAGACGATCGCCTCAGGGCCTGCACGTTCGGTTGTCGAGCCGACCCGCGCCAGCGCTTCCAGCAACGTCATCGACCCGGTGAGCGGCAAGCTGCCAGGTTTTTGCACTTCCCCCATTACAAAAACCTGCTGGCTACGATACTGCGCCACCGACACCGAGACATGCGGATCCTTGACATACCCGGCGGCCAACCGACGGGACACTTCGTTCTCGACAGCCCGAACATTCAAGCCCCCAACCTGCAATCGACCAAGCAACGGGAATGCCAGTGTGCCGTCAGCCTCGACGGTAAAGCTCCCCGACAACTGCGCCTGGTTGAACACGGTTACAGTGAGCACATCGTTAGGGCCGACGATGTACAAAGCGAGATCACTGCTGTCTGCAGGAGCGGCCTGTAAAGCCGTCAGGAGGAGAAGAATGAGCATCGTTCGCCTTTTCAATACCAGGGCCGTAGCAGTCATGACGTGAATCTTCGCACTGCTTATTCGTTAACTAGGACGGCTCGAGTCAAACTTCGTCGAAATATCCAGCCGGTCCGGCGGCCGGGGGCTGTCATCGTGCTGCGGGTAGTACGCCTCGTAGTCACGATGATAGTACGGCAGATTTGGCCCGCCACGCCTGTTGAGCACGACTCGATTCAGCAAGGCTCCCACAATGTTGCCGCCTGCTGCATCGAGACGTTCTACCGCCGCACAGGCTACCGCTCGCGGTGTCTGTCCACGTCCCACCACCAACAGGACGCCTGAGGTCACCCGGGCGATGAGGCACGCGTCAGTGACTGCAAGAACGGGCGGGGAATCGATCAGCGACCCAGTCGAACTGCGTTCGGAGCGTGTCGATGAACTTGCTGAAGGTCTCGGAGCCGAGCAGATCGGCAGGGTTGCGCGACGCGCTGCCGGCGGGCAACAACCACATGCCGGGGACCTTCGTTCTGCGAAACGCGCTGCTCGGGCTTGTTCCCCTCATCACATCCGTCAGTCCAGGCTCCAAATTCTCGTCGAAGACTTCATGGAGCCGCGGTTGCCGCATATCGGCGTCAATCAGCAGCACGCGTTGCTTTAAGCGGGCCAGCGACGTGGCAAGGTTCGCGGCCGTCAACGTCTTGCCCTCCCCCGGCTCCGCACTCGTCACGAGCAGGGTGGGCGCGATCGCCAGGTCGGGAATCGCCAGCAGGTTCGTCCGGACGCCGCGGAGCAAC
This sequence comes from Vicinamibacterales bacterium, assembly GCA_963787755.1. Lineage (GTDB taxonomy): Bacteria > Acidobacteriota > Vicinamibacteria > Vicinamibacterales > JAMQPK01 > JAMQPK01. The sequence goes on along the minus strand of CAWBEG010000004.1, from coordinate 32,254 downwards.
TCACCGAACTGCGACGGTGCTCCATCGCCGAGCAGCAGATGCAGGTGTCCATTCAGCGGCTTCACCTGTGGTACTACCCCGAGAAGCGGGATGCGAAGATGCCGCCTCACATCGAGGGGCGACGTCATTCGTGTGTCGAAGATTTCGAACAAGAAGATGAGGGCCAGCGACAAGGCTCCGCTCCCGGCGAGGCTGAACATCGTATTGCGTCTTTCACGTGGCAGAATCGGGTCGCCGGGTACCTCAGCCGCGTCCAGGACTGTCGCGTTTCCGCTAGGGAGGTCTCGCGCAAGAGCAATTTGCCTTGAACGCTGCACGAGATTATCCAGGAGCAAACGGTTGGCTCTGGCCTCGCCTTCGAGCGCCGTGTACTCGACGGCTTTCGCGTTCAGGCTCGACACTTCATCTTTCTGCCCCTCGAGGGCGGCAGCTGCCGCGCGCTCGCGTGCGCGCGCGACCTCGAATTCGTTTCGAATTGCGGCGACCAGTTTCGAGATCTCGAGCTGCAGTTTCTGTTGGGCATCCTCGACCGCTCCGTGAAGGCGGATGATTTCTGGATGTCGTTCGCCCAGCTGCGCTGAGGCCTGCGCCAACTGCTGCCGAAGCCCGGACACTTCCGCCTTCAAGCCCTGAATGAACAGGTTCGAGGCGATGACGGGCAGCGTGTCGACGGGCGCTCCTTGAGCCTGGAGTGTCGACAACATCTGGTATTGCATCTCCTTATCGATTGTCTGGGCCCGCGCGAACGTTGTCGCCGATTGGAGCTCCACGAGTTTCTGGACCACGATGTTCTGTCGTTCACCGATTGCTGCGTTGCTGATGGTCGGGAGAGTACGCAGTGCATCTGCTCCATACTGCTCGCGATAGCGCTGCATGGCCGCCTCGCTCTCCTGAACGCGCTTGCGCTGCACCGTCACCTGTTCGGCCAGCCAGTCGGACGCCGCACCGGTTGTACTTTTCTTGAACTCAAAGTTCCATCGCACGAAAGCTGACGCCAGTGCATTTGCGACCGCCGCCGCCTTTTCGGCGTCCGGGGACCTGAAAGTGATATTGACGAGACGAGTGTTGTAGACCGGCGAAACGCTGCGTCCACCCAAGATCTCGCCGACGCTTGCTACATTTTCTGTCATCGCCCTCACGCGGTGCGCTCGATCCAGTCCCTGCCGAAGCTTCGCTTGCCCCGCCGGCCGGGCCATGCACGCGCATCAGCTCTTCCCGTGCCATGCCAGCGAGTTCGCGGCTCTGAAGGATGACGAGCTGAGTCGGAAGATACTCCCTCATCCAATCGCGCTGGTCCACCAGTGGACGCTCCAGACCCAGGACGTTTGGATCGGCCTCGATCTGCAGCGTGGCGGTGGCTTCGAAGATCCTGGTGGCCCTCGCGTTGTACACGACACTGACCAGCAGTCCCGCCACTATAATCGCAACGACGATCCAGCGACGCCTGTAGAGGATTAAGAGGTAATCACGAATCTGAAGATAATCGGCCGAAACGACTCCACCGCCGCTCTGAGGAGCCTGGCTGGTGGCCGAATCCGGCAGCGTATGTTGTGTGTCGGGTATCCGGCGCATCTCAAACGAACCTTTCCCACATAATCATCGTGTCTTCTTACAGCTAAAACCGATATGTGACCGACAGGCCGGCTCGCATCACATTGTACTGCCGGCCCGCATCGATCGTCGAACGCCGACTAGCACGGGCAACGTCGAAATTGACCCGCATGCCGGGCGCGAGAAGGTAGCCCAGCTGACCACCGTACTCCGTTATGATTTCCTCATCCTGGCCCACACCAACCGACTGTGCGGCGTCTCCTGCTTGCGTGAAGACATAATCGAAGAGGCCATACGACGCTCTGTGCCTGCCGGTGCGGACGCCGATATCCCAATTGGCTCCCATGCGACGAACGACCGATCCTTTCACCCCTGTGAGCACAAACGCCTGTTGTCCGCGTATCGCTGAATACGACAAGTCGCGTTGGGCCTGTATGGTGAACCTGGTCGACACTAGGAGGGTGTATCCGAGATCGACTGACGTCACCAGTCCCGTAAATGATGTTCCCCCGGGAGCTACCAACTCGACGCGGTTCCACCCCACGAACGCTCTCCCACTGATGAGAGCGAAGGGACTGAATTCGAGGCCCGAGGAAAACCCGAAAGTGTCATTGTCGCGCACGCTATCGAGATCGAACCGGTCCCGATTTCCGTGAGCGGTCACGACTAAGGATGTGAGCGGCGTGAGCTCACGACGCACTGTGAAGGACATCCACTCGGACGTGTGATCGTAAAAGTTCGTGATCAAGGGATCCAAAACACTCTCTGTCTGTGTGAATTCCAACCGGCTTCGTCCCGCGGAAGCGTCGAAACTAGTCCGGCTTCCCAGACGTACCACCGCTCCGGCCGCAAGATTCTCTTCATGGCGGCGCGTCCGGTCGTCGATTTCAAAGCCGAAGCGCTCCCTGGCATCGACCCAGCCCGCAGATGCGTACGGCACCAGACGCGCGAGCGGGACATCAACGCGACCCTCATATGACGGGTCCATTGAGCGTTCGTGAGGATGCTTAAGGAAGTATGAGTAGGCGAATGCACCACGTCCCGTGACGCGAGCGCGGCCGAGCTGTAGCCAGCCGCGCACCTCCGGTCGGACGGTCAGAACGAAATCGCCGACTGGGTTCTGATCCTCCCGTCGGTTAAACACATTGGAGTCCCAGCCGAGATTGCTGAGCGTGACCGCGGGCGCCAGCGCGAGCGGCCCCAGCCGCAAGGAAACCGACTCCGGCGGTTCTCCGGGTATCGAGCTCACTTGGCCATACACCACAGTTGACTGCAGCAGGAACCCTGCCATGCACGTCACGATGACGCTTCGCGGAGAGCACAAGTATTGATACCCCTTCTATCCCACTGGCAACGACTTAACCGCTCGCCCACAGCATTTGCGTGGCTGTACAGCATGAAATGGGCCAGCGCCGTCAACTGAAAACGGCCATAACCTCTCGCGAGCCTTAGGCGCTTTCTACTGCTAAGTAGACAAAAGTCTGAAAGCACGCGCACTTTGCGCAGTATTTGTCCTACATGCGTAATGCACTTGTCCTACAAACGGTGAGGGCCGAGAGGCCCGTAAACACTTAGTTACCTGTTGGATATCTCATCGACACAAGCTCAATATCCGCATCGCGCGACCGATGAACACAGCGGAATGTCTGTTGCAGGAGTTGCAACCGTCTGCCGATCGCGTCACGCGGATCGAGCTCACACGGATTTCATCCCACTTTATTTGGGACTTGTCTAGGTTAAACGCCCAGTTCGCTGGGTTTGGATGATTCTATGCCCGAGAGCCTCTCCGTCAGTAGCATTCCGCATCCCGGAGCCTCTCGTGTGCGCCACTCGGCGCCTGCAGACCGCCGGCAGCCGATGCTCGTACGCGGCGCAGGCCTGCTTGCGTGCCTTGATAGTCTCGCCGCCGTCGGCGCGATCCTCTCAGTTCTGATTAGCGTGAGTCTCCCGACGGCGTCCGTGCAGGTCGAAGACTTCCTCTCGGCACGCATCACGGCAAAGAACGTCCTGCTGCTCATCTTCCTGACGACGGCGTGGCCGGTCGTATTCCATTTGTTCGGGCTCTATGACGCGCGCAATATTCGGCGGATTGGATCGGAGGCCTGGCGATTGCTCGCCGCCACCTCTGCCGGTTGCGGACTGGCGCTCGTGTTTCCCCTGACAAGCGTGAGTGGTGCGATCACTTTCGGCGATCTCAAGCATTTCTGGTTGGCGTCACTCGGCCTGTGTCTGCTCGTGCGAACCGGCAGGCGGGCGGTAGCGCGCACGCGCCAACGGCACGTCCGGCGGACCCTCATCGTTGGAACGGGCCGCCTGGCCCGGCGCGCCCTTCGAGACCTCCAGGCTGACCGGGCGCATCGCTACGAATTAGTCGGCTTCGTGGATGAACCGGCCGACCATGGTCGGGAATTCGACCGGGTTGGACGGCCAACGATCGGCACCCTCAGGGATCTCGAGCAGATCCTGATGCACCAGGTGATCGACGAAGTCGTCATTGCGCTCCCTGTCAAATCCTGCTACGAGAAGATTCAATTTGCGATCCGCGTGTGTGAGTACGCGGGGGTGCAGGCGAAGTACGGAGTGGATTTGTTCGAGAGCAGCGTTGCGCTGCAGAGATACGACGCCGATGGCGACTGGGCGTTCATGGCGATGGACGTCGCGCCCATCGGCTACCGCCTCGTCGTCAAACGCGCGATAGACGTGGCCGGTGCAGTCGCGGCCCTTGTCATCTTCGCGCCGCTCATGCTGATCGTGGCTATCGCGATCAAGCTCACGAGTCCGGGTCCGATCATTTACGCGCAGGAGCGGTGCGGCCTCAACAAGCGGCCCCTGCGCATGTACAAGTTCCGGTCGATGTTCGTCGATGCCGACAAGCGTCAGGCTTCACTCGAGGATCTGAACGAAGCGACTGGGCCGGTGTTCAAGATAAAGAATGATCCCCGGATTACGCCGCTTGGACGGTTCTTACGGAAAACGTCTCTCGACGAACTACCGCAACTCTGGAACGTTCTGCGCGGCGACATGTCGCTGGTGGGCCCCCGCCCCCTGCCTTGGCGAGACGTGCGTCGTATAACAAGATCCTCGGACATGCGGCGTTTCAGCATGCGACCCGGTATAACGTGTCTCTGGCAGGTCCAGGGCCGCTCCAGTCTTGATTTCGAGCGCTGGGTGGAACTCGATCTGAAATACATCGACACCTGGTCGCTGAATTTGGATTGTCGGATTCTCGTCATGACCGTTCCGGCTGTGTTGAGCGGTCATGGTGCCACGTAGTGTAAGGAAGTCGGGTCCTCGGATCTGATGGAGAGCTGCATGTCTACTTCAAACCGTTCAGGAGTTCGAGTGCTCGTCACCGGGGCCGGTGGTTTTATCGGTCACCACCTTGTGACTTTTCTCAAGAGACAGGGATATTGGGTGCGCGGAGTCGATATCAAGCACCCGGAATACGCCCCCACGAACGCGGACGAATTCGACCTTCTCGATCTGCGGCGCTGGGAGAACTGCCTCCGAGCCACACGGGGAGTCGAGGAAGTCTACGCTCTGGCCGCAGACATGGGGGGGATGGGCTTCATCTCGAACCATCATGCGCAAATCCTCCACAATAACATCCTGATCAGCACGCAGACGCTTGAAGCAGCGCGGGAAAATGGAGTCAATCGCTATCTGTATACGTCGTCGGCGTGTGTGTATCCCGAGTATCGACAGATCAATACGAACGTCGAACCTCTTCGCGAGGAAGAGGCTTACCCGGCCGCCCCTCAGGACGCGTACGGATGGGAGAAACTCGTCACCGAGCGACTCTGCGCACATTACCGCGAAGACTACGGCCTGGAAACCCGTACTGTCCGGTTCCACAATATTTTTGGGCCGTCGGGCACTTGGGATGGCGGTCGAGAAAAGGCTCCTGCCGCATTGTGCCGGAAGGTGGCCGTAGCGAAAACGACAGGTAATCCGGAAATCGAGATCTGGGGCGACGGTGAGCAGACTCGATCCTTTTGTTATATCGACGACTGCGTCGAGGGTATCTTCCGTCTGATGCGATCTGACTATCACGAGCCGCTGAACCTTGGTCAGGACCGTTTGATCTCGATCAATGAACTCGCCGATCTCGTAGCCAACGCGGCCGGCATCTCGATCGTCAAGAAACACGTGCCAGGACCACAGGGTGTTCGCGGCCGGAATTCGGACAACTCCCGTCTGCGGGAGGTACTCGGCTGGGAGCCGGAGATTTCGCTGGAGGAGGGACTGGCTCGTACCTATCCATGGATTGAAGAGCAGGTTGTGAGCACGTTGGCTGGTGCTGCTCACGCCGGCGCCGCGGCATGGAGCCGATAGGGACCCCACGAGCCACGGCCGGGATCCAGTCCCCCTCGCGGGTTGAGATTGACACGCCAGAGCGGGTGAACGTGCTCGGCGTCGGTGTGAGCGCCATAACAATGGCCGACGCGTTGGCGATGATAGATCGCTGGATTGCGACCGGCACTCACCGCTACGTCTGCGTCACGGGCGTGCACGGCGTGATGGAAAGCCAGGCAGATCCGGAGCTCCGCGACATCCACAATCGCGCCGGGCTCGTTACTCCGGACGGAATGCCCCTTGTGTGGCTCTCCCGACTGCGAGGACACCGACACGTGGAGCGGGTGTACGGCCCCGATCTCATGCTCGCCCTCTGCGCCGTCTCTGTGTCCAAACACTACCGGCACTTCTTCTACGGAGGCGCGGCAGGTGTTCCAGAGCGTCTTGCGATGAGACTCCAGGAGCGCTTTCCGGAACTGGAGGTGGCCGGAACGTGGTCTCCACCGTTCGGGGAGACCACGCCAGCCGAGGAGCGGAGCACGATTGAACGAATCAACGCTCTTAACCCTGATATTGTGTGGGTAGGCCTCAGCACACCGAAGCAGGAACGATGGATGGCCAGGCACGTTGGCCATTTGGGTGCCACCACGCTGATTGGCGTAGGCGCCGCCTTCGATTTCCACGCCGGATTGAAGCGACAAGCGCCGCGGTGGATGCAACGTAGCGGCTTGGAGTGGCTGTTCAGGCTTGGAACCGAGCCCCGGCGGTTGTGGCGACGATACTTGATGAACAATCCGCGTTTTGTTGCACGTGTTCTCCTTCAAACAATGGGTGTAGTTCGATATGACGCGCCGTAAACCGGCATCGAGATGATCGATCTCGAATCCGCATGGGTATCACGCTGGAAGGCAAGGCAGAAGCTGACAGCTGCCCCAGGCTCGATCGGCCGCACTACCAAGACGGAATTGGCGCCGTTTTGGTATGCCGGCATTACAAGTGCTCAGTACAAACCGGCGATCTCATCGATAAAATATTGATAAGCCACGCTTTTATGGCGCAGGTAATGAAAGGCATGAACCTGCTCGGCTATGAATGCTCGACGCTGGGCAATCACGAATTCAACTATGGCCTGTCCTTCCTGGACAAGGTGATCGCGGGCGCCAATTTCCCGTTCGTTTGCGCAAACCTGATCCGCGGCACGGAACTCGCGTCGAACCCGCGCGACGACAAGCTCTACCTGAAACCCTATGTGATCCTCGATAGGAAGATAAAGGAAGGGTCGGGCGCCGAGCATCCGATCAAGATCGGCGTAATCGGCTTCGTGCCGCCGCAGATCATGATCTGGGACGCCAAGAACCTGACCGGCAACGTCGTCACCCGCGACATCGTCGAGGCGGCGAAGGCCTGGGTGCCTGTGATCCGCGAGGAGGGCGCCGACGTCGTGATCGCGCTGTCGCATTCGGGCATCGACGTGAAGCAGGGCGACATGATGGAGAACGCGTCATTCTTCGTGGCCGGCGTCGAGGGGATCGACGCGGTCTTCACCGGCCACCAGCATCTCGTCTTCCCCGGCAAGAAGGACTTCCAGGAACTCGCCGGCGTCGATGCGGCCAAGGGAACCCTGCAGGGTAAACCGGCGGTCATGGGCGGCTTCTGGGGTTCGCATATGGGCCTGATCGACCTGATGCTCGAACGCGACGGCTCGAATTGGAAGATCGTCTCGGCGACCTCCGAGGCGCGGCCGATCTTCGAGCGTGTCGACAACAAGAACAAGGCGACCGTAGGCGACGACCACCGCATTGTCGACGCGTTGAAGGAAGATCACGAGGCGACGCTGACCTATGTGCGCACGCCGGTGGGAAAAACCTCCGCGCCGCTACATTCCTATTTCGCCCTCGTCGCCGACGACCCGTCGGTGCAGATCGTGAGCCAGGCGCAGACCTGGTACATCAAGGACATGCTAAAGGAGACCAAGTACAAGGATCTGCCGGTGCTCTCGGCGGCGGCTCCTTTCAAGTCGGGCGGCCGCGGCGGGCCGGAATATTATACCGACGTGCCGGCGGGCGACGTGGCGATCAAGAACGTCGCCGACCTCTATCTCTATCCGAATACCGTGCAGGCCGTGGAGATCACGGGGGCGCAGGTGAAGGAGTGGCTGGAAATGTCGGCCGGCATCTTCAACGCGATCGAGAAGGGCAAGGCCGACCAGCCGCTGATCAATCTCGATTTCCCGTCCTACAACTTCGATGTGATCGATGGCGTGACTTACAAAATAGACCTGTCGCAGCCGCCGAAATACGAACCGAAGGGCGCGGTGCAGAACGCCGGCTCAAGCCGCATCGTCGACCTGACGCATGACGGAAAACCCATCGATCCGGCGCAGAAGTTCGTGGTGGTGTCGAACAATTACCGTGCCGGCGGCGGCGGCAATTTCCCGGAAATCAACGGCTCCAAGGTGATTTTCCAGGCCCCGGACACCAACCGCGACGTGATCGTGCGCTATATCATCGACCAAGGCACGATCAATCCCTCGGCCGACGCCAACTGGAGTTTTGCGCCGCTGGAAGGCACAACCGTGATCTTCGAGACCGGACCGAAGGCGAAGGATCATATCGTCGACCTCAAGGCGGTGAAGATCGAGCCAGCAGGCGAGGGCGCGGAAGGGTTCGCCAAATACCGCATCACTCTCTAAGGTGTGTTCTCTTCAAGTGATGCTGGCCTGCAAATGGCGGCCTTCTGCGCGTCAGTGCAAGGTGTTCGCGGCGGCTCGCTCGTTCAGCCGCACCCAGACGCCGCCTTTCGGCCGCAGCGTGATCGACGGGAAGGGCGTTACGGGCCGGTCGCGCTGCCAGGTAAACGAAAAGCGCTGCGCGATGGTAGCGAGGAGCAGCACCGCCTCGATCATCGCGAAACGCTGGCCGATGCAGATGCGCGGGCCGCCGCCGAACGGCATGTAGGCGTATCGCGGCAGGCTGCGGGCGAGGCCGCCCATCCACCGGTCTGGCCGGAAGGCCTCGGGCTCCTCGAAGTGGCGCGGATCGCGGTGCAGCACCCAGGGCGCGATGAAGATTGTCGTGCCAGGCCCGAATTTGTAGCCCTTGATCTCGAACGCGCCGACCAATTCCCGGCCGATGATCCAGGCCGGCGGATAGAGCCGCATCGATTCCAGGATCACGCTTTCGGTAAATTTCAGCTTCGGCAAATCGTCCACCGTGACGCCGCGATCGCCGACGATTTCTGCAATCTCCTCAGCCATGCGGATCCCGATATCGGGATGCTGGCCGAGCAGGAAAAAACTCCAGGAGAGCGCAAGCGCGGTCGTCTCGTGGCCTGCGAGCAGCAGGGTGAGCGTCTCGTCGCGCAACTGCCGGTCCGGCATGCCGCTGCCGTCCTCGTCGCGCGCCGCCATCAGGCGGGAGAGAAAATCCGTGCGGTCCGTGTAGCCGTTGGCGCGGCGCTCGGCGATCATGCGGGCGATGACCCGTTCGCCGGTGGAAATAGCGCGGCGGTAGCGGATGTGGCCCGGCAGCGGCACCCAATCGGGAATGACGAACGGGCGCTTGAAGCGCGAGGCCATCTCCTCAATCAGGTCGTTGACGGCATGGTCCATGTCGGCGATGTCCTGCTCGACTTCGAAATCCATCAGCGTCTTGGCTGCGATGCGCAGCGTCAGCGCCATCATTTCGTGATGGATGTCGCGGATTTCGCCGTCCTTCCAGCCGTCGAGCATGCGGTTCGTCAGCCCGACCATGTCCGGCCCATAACCCAGCAATTGCTGGCCGGCGAAGGCGGGCGCGGCGAGCCGCCGGTCCTTCTGCCAGTGCTCGCCCTCGGCGGTGAGGATGCCCTGTCCGAACAGGGCGGTGACATGCCGCCAGATCATCCTGTTCTTGATGAAATTGCGATGGTCCTTGACTAGGACATGCTCGATGTCATCGAAATCATTGAGCAACACCGACGGCCAGCCGGCGAAATCGTATCCGACAACGTCGCCGAAGCTCAGCGCCGTCTGCGTCACGAAACCGAGCTGGTCGCGCCCGAACTGCAGCAGATTGCCGAGAACGGGAAGGCCCCTGGGGCCGGGCGGCCGATGCGGGCGAGCAGGGCGGGCCACGAAGCGGAGGGGCGTTGCGGAAGCGTTTTCCGTCATTTCGGCACCTCGGCGCCGCCGGAAGCAATCGCGCGGACGGCAATGGCAGACTGATCCCGCGTCAGGTCGCTGTCAATCGAAGCGCCAAAGCTGAAGCATATTCCATGGAGGCTGAATGCAATCAGGCTTTGTAGATCACCTGGCGCACGTCGATATACTCCGCCCGAAACCCCGCCTCGCAGTAGTGCAGGTAAAACTCCCACAGCTTCTTGAAGCGGTCGTCGAAGCCGAGCGGGTTTATCTTCTCCCACGAGCCCCAGAAACGCTTGCGCCATTCGGCGAGCGTGCGGGCGTAATCCTGCGGAAAGACGCGCTCGCGCAGGTAGGAGAGCCCTTGTTCTGCGCCGAGCGATTTCAGGATTTCGGGCGTCGGCAGCATGCCGCCGGGAAACACGTAGCGCTGGATGAAATCCGGCCGCTTGCGGTAGGTCGGGTAGGCGCTCTCATTTATCGTGATGATCTGCATGCCGGCCGTGCCGCCGGCCTTGAGGCAGTCCTTCACCTTGCCGAAGAACACCGGCCAGTATTTTTCGCCGACCGCCTCGAACATCTCGATCGAAGCAATGCGGTCGTATTTGCCGGTCTCGTCGCGATAGTCCTGGAGCTTGATCTCGACCTTGTCCGACAACCCGGCCTTCGCCATGCGCTCGACGGCGAAATCATGCTGTTCGCGGCTGATCGTCAGTCCGGTCACCCGGCAGCCGATGTCGCGCGCGGCGAATTCGGCGAAGCCGCCCCAGCCGCAACCGATTTCAAGCACATGATCATCCGCGCCGACGCCGAGATCCTTGGCCAGCGCGCGGTATTTCGCCGTCTGGGCGCTTTCGAGATCGCTGGCGCCGGTCGAAAACAGCGCCGACGAGTAGGTCATGGTCGGATCGAGCCATTCACGGTAGAAGGCGTTGCCGAGATCGTAGTGCGCAGAGATGTTCTTTCGCGAACCCTTGCGTGTGTTCCGGTTCAGCCAGTGGTGGACGCGATGAAGCGCCGCCATGACCCAGCTCGACGTGCCGGCGACACGCTCTCCGGCCTCGACATTGACCACGAAGAGTTCGAGGAAGCTGGTCACGTCGGGGCTTTCCCAGTCGCCGTCCATATAGGATTCGGCAACGCCGATCGTGCCGCCGGCGAAGGCGCGGGCCGGCAGCTTCCAGTTCTTCAGGGTGACTTCGGCATTGGGACCCGGAGCCTTGCCGACGACGAGGATCTTTCGCCCTTCGGGCATGGTGACCTTGAGCGAACCGCGTTCGAGGCCCATTGCCGCCGACAGTACCATTCTCGCCTTGGCCGGAAGCCCCCTGGCGATGCCGGCAAAATTCTGCGCGCTGAGCCGGACCGCCTCGTCCGGCAGCGCCTCGCCTGTTTCTTTGCTGCTCTTCCCCACTGACTGGTATGCCCCTCGGCCGGTTCCAACGCCTTCCCGGATGAACTCCCGCCACAATCTTCCACATCATCAGCGGAGATTTCAAGAGCGGCCGGCGAGGCGGGGTTTTGGCCCCGCCGGTGAGGGTGATGCGCCCGTCGATTGGGCGTTGCCTGCCGGACGGAAAAGGCCGATCATTCCGGCCACAAAGGGTAGGAACGATGCGCTACGTAATCGGAATTTGCATTGTCGCCGGATTCCTGATCTGGGACGCGGGCTACAACGAGGGCCGCTACATCAGCTATACGGTCAACGAGTTGAAGCGCCTGACCGCCATGGTCGGCGCGTAGGGACCAACTGCTTCGGCTGCCTTCGAAAACTGATCGCAGCGCGGGTTGACGTGCGTGCGCCGCCGACCCAAAAGACGCCTCGCAAGGTTCACCTGGAGGCGGGATTGATCAGGCATATCGTGTTTTTCAGCGCGAAGCGTCGCGAGGATGTGGAGACCGTGCGCGCCGGGCTTTCGGCGCTCGGCGGCATCCCGCATTCAAGCGTTTTCGAAGTGTCGCTGAACACCAAGGTCGATCCGCTTTCCGACGAAGTCGACATCGTGGTCTATGCCGAATTCCCCGACGAGGCGGCGCTCGCCGCCTACAAGGCGCATCCGATCTATGACGAGGCGACCAGGAATGTCCGGCCGCTGCGGGAACTGCGCCTGTCGGCCGACGTGGTGGCCGCGCCGGCGCGATCAGCCGAGCGGCGGGCCGGAGAATAGCTTCACCGCGCCGCCGAGCTGGTCGACGATCCAGCGATGCCGCGCCGACGATCGGGGCAGCAGGAAAGCGCCTTCCCATTCGCCGGTGACCGGGTCCTGCCCACGATAGGCGAGCACCGGCTGCGACGGGATATAGGCGCGGAAGCGCTCCACGACATCGGCGCCATAGACACGCCAATGGCCGTGCTTCTCCGGCTTCGGAAAGCCCCAGTCGCGCGTCACGTCCTCGCGAAACGGGTCGGGAAAGGCCAGATACAGCAGGCCCTCCGGCTTGGCGATGCGCAGCAGCTCGCGGAGTGCTGCGCGATCGTCGCCGACATGCTCGAGCACATGCGAGCAGATGACGAAATCGTAAGCTGCGTCGGGTCGGTCGATCGCCTGGATGTCGATGCCGCCGGGCTCGCCATAGACCGAAAGCTCATGGCTCGCGAACCATGAGGGATCGACCGTCGGATCGGGGCTGAACTGAATCGCTTTCCAGCCGGCGAAATTTTTGGGTCCGAGTTTCTCGAACATGATCCGGAAAATCCGGTGGCGTTCGAGCGACTGGCAGCCGGCGCAGCGCGGCATGGCTGCCATTGGGCGCAGGTGCGGCCCTTCGGGCCGGGACCGAAAACCGTGCCGCCGCAGATCGGGCATTGCGGTGCGGTGGATTTTTTGGCGGCGGTTGCGGTCATGTGGCGAAAACCTGTTTTGCGGAAACTGCTCCGGGCGCATCGACAACCAAACCGACCTTGGCTGAAGGACCATCCGATGGGCACCGACTATGTCGCCCATGTGATGCACAAGAACAAGGCCGACAAAGACATGCATGAGGAGATGGGCTTACGACGGGTGGGACACCGTCGCGGGGCAACTCGCCAGGCTGGTGGAGGACGGGCGTGACGGAGCGGGCGGACGCGCAAGATCAAGCAACGGCCGCCTCGACGATCCGATGGCCTGGATCCATGGCGTCAGTGACGATCAGTACCCGCCGCTCAACTCAGCCCTTGACGTAGGCGTCGATCTGCTCGGCAAGCAGCGCATATTCCCTGCAGCCCTTGCCGCAGCGCTTTTCGATTTCGGCAAGCTGCGCGCGCGCCGCGTCGAGGTCGCCGTTCTGCAGATACGCTTCGCCCATATATTCGCGCACCAGCGTGTAGTTGGGGTCGTGCCGCAGCGCTTCCTGGTAGTAGCCGAGGCCGACAAGCACGCGGCCGGATTTGCGATGCGAGTAGCCGAGATAGTTCAGGATGCGCGGATCGGTCTTGTCCGCCGCAAGGCTGAGTATCGTGATCGCCTCGCCGTAGCGTCCGGCCATGGCCAGCTTGCGGCCGGTTTCGTAGATGCTGTCGTCGTCGATCATGCCGCGCTGGGCATTGACGCATTTCTTCTGCTTCTTGCTCCAGGCTTGGCCTTTCGGACAATCGGGGGTTTTCTGCCCGCCGCCCTACCGCCACCACCCATGCCGCCACCACCGCCACCACCCGCGGAAAAGGCTGGCGCCGCGAGAAGCGGCATCGCCAGGAACGCCATCGCCGCAAATTTCATCAACCGGGATTGCATTTGAGTACCTCCTCAAACGCCCCCGCCAAAATACTAACGTCTCGCGATGATGGTTTCGTCCAACCGGCTCAGAGCCGCGCCAAGCCAAAGCTCGCGCCTGCCCTTGCACAGGCTTGCTTGCATCCATGGAGCGTTGCCAAGGCGATCATGCGTGGCAACAGATAACCGTTATGTTGACGGTTTTCTGCGAGCGAATACTTGGTGCTTGAAATCATTGGTACGCCCAAGGGGAATCGAACCCCTGTTACCGCCGTGAAAGAGACACAAAACTGTCTTTACGCGTTCACTGGCGTTTCAGAACCACTTGAAAATCCTTATAAAATGGCTACATCTGTACATGCTGGTTTTTGGGTGTTCTCGCCCGTTTATTGGACATTTGTTGGACACGAACGATGGCGCGCAGAACTCCCGATGCAAAGCTTGAGAGCCGAGAAAGCCGAAGCCGGCTCGCCAGCCGTGGCAAGCCGCACTACAGGTTGCTCGAGCCGGGTTTGCATATCGGCTATCGTCGACTCAAAGGCCGCAAGGGAAGACCGGCTGTGGCAGGGACATGGGTTGCGCGCCACTACATCGGAGGCCAGAGCTACGTAGTCGAGAAGATCGGCACCGCCGACGACTTCAGCGATGCTGATGGCACAGCCATCCTCAATTTTGCGCAGGCACAAGACAAGGCGCGCGCGCACATGGTGCGTCGCGTGCATGTCGCCAACGGTGTGGCAGGACCACTGACCGTGCAAGCAGCCGTCGAAAGCTATCTTGAGTTTCTCGAAACCAACCGCAAGGGCGCGGTTGACGCGCGCCACCGTGCCAAGGCGCACATCTACCCCACGCTCGGCAATGTCGAGGTCGCGTCGTTGTCGACGGACCTGCTGCGCAAATGGCACGCTGGCCTTGTCAAGGTGCCCCCGCGCGTACGGACCCAGCCTGGCAAGGCGCAGCAGTACCGCGAATTCGACGGCAACGAGGAAGCCGTGCGCCGTCGCCGTTCGAGCGCCAATCGCGTCTTGACGATCCTGAAGGCTGCGCTCAACCATGCCTTCAACGACAGCAAGACCGCCTCAGACGTTGCTTGGCGCAAGGTCAAACCTTTCAAAGCCGTCGACGCGGCGCGCATCCGCTATTTATCCATCTCCGAGGCGACGCAACTCATCAGCGCCTGCGATCGCGAGTTCTGTTTGCTCGTCCAGGCGGCTCTGCAAACCGGCTGCCGTTACGGCGAGCTCACACGGCTCGAGGTGCAGGACTTCAACCCTGACGCAGGCACGGTTGCGATTCGTAGCTCGAAGAGCGGCAAGCCACGCCACGTCGTACTTACTGATGAAGGTATTGCGCTTTTTACGCAATTGGGGGCGGGGCGAAGCGGCGGCGAGCTGTTGTTGTGCCGGGCGAAAGGTGAAGCCTGGAAAGCCTCGCACCAAAGCCGTCCAATGGCTGAAGCGTGTGAGCGGGCGAGGATCAAGCCGCGCATCTCGTTTCACATTTTGCGGCACACGTGGGCTTCGCTTGCCGTCATGGCCGGCGTGCCGCTTTTGGTAGTCGCGAAGAACTTGGGGCACGCCGATACACGAATGGTCGAGCGGCACTACGGCCACATGGCGCCGAGCTACCTCGCGGAGGCCATCCGCGCCCATGCGCCTCGATTCGGTTTCAAGCCTGACCGGAAGATCGCTTCCTTGTCAAAGGCAGTGTCGTGAACGGGTATGTTCCAGACGGCTACGTGCCCACACAAGAGGCAATTGCCAGGGCCCTAGAATACTGGTTCGCGGAGAGGATTGCTGCGCTCAAAAGGGCTATAGCTCCGCAATCGGAAACGAAACCCGACATTAGCCTTGACACGCTAGTGCGAACCCTCTCACGGGCTTTGCTTCCCGACGCGTTGCGGCAGGAATTTGTAGACATCGCAGTGCAGACCGTGCATCGGCTGCGCGATGATCTGCACCAAGGCAAGCAGCTGAAGGCCTTTTATTTCGGTGGTCTGTTCGACAATAGCCGTCAGACAGTTTCACGGGAGTATTGGGCCACGGCGCAAGCCGACGGCGTGATGAAGTCGGGCACCTATTGGCCGTTCGGCAAGCCACCCCGTTGGAATAAGTCGCGACCAAATTACTCATTGTTCCTGCTACAATCAGAGTTGGATGCGCTGCTGATTAATGAACCTACCGCGAGAAAACCGCTTCCCCCAGGGAAAATCTCGGACCTCGTAAAGGCGCTGCGCACACTCGACCATCTTAATCGAGTCAACCAGCGCAAAGCGGTGCGCGATATGCCGGAATTTCGCCGCTACCATATTACGGATGACATTTTCAGCGAGGCGGCGCGACAGGCACCGCGAAAGGCTGGCCACAAGCTGCCGAAGCGCGACTAAATTGCGGCGCCAATCACGGCGCCAATCGCGGCGCAACTTTTCAGCGCCGCGATTGACGTGTTTGACCTTATCCATCGTTTTTGCGCGTACTCCCGTGTGCAAACGCACATGGAGACGCATGATGTCCCTTGAACCCAGCCCGGCTCGGCAGGCGAAACGCGCCGCATACACCATCGCCGAATTTTGCGAGGCTTACCGCATAAGCCGCAGCATGCTTTACAAGTTGTTCGCAGAAGGCACCGGCCCGCGTCTTATCAAGATCGGGACCAAAAATCTGATCAGCGCCGAGGCCGCTGCCGACTGGCGGCGCGCACGCGAAGCCGCCACGCCCACACAGCCAAATCTCAACGACGCCGCCTAAAGCAAAAAGAAAGCCCGGACGGTTGAGGCCCAGGCTCTTCTGTTTTTTTTCAACAACCGAACCGCGCCGGCAAGCGCGGGTCATCCGAAAGACGGTGACACATGTCAGCTAACAAGTCCTCCCCCCAACGTCAATAAGCGCCGGTCATGAAGCGCCCACTGTCGTCCGAGGCCGCCCTGGACATTCTGCAGCGCCGGCCGGACGCCCGATTGACGCGGACGATGGGCGC
This sequence comes from Vicinamibacterales bacterium, assembly GCA_963787755.1. Taxonomy (GTDB): domain Bacteria; phylum Acidobacteriota; class Vicinamibacteria; order Vicinamibacterales; family JAMQPK01; genus JAMQPK01. Next base: position 15,619 of record CAWBEG010000004.1, on the reverse strand, counting down.
ACACGGTGCTGAATTTTACGTCGTGCCGGGCGGCGGCCGTGTTCGACCGGCCGACGCGGCGAAGATCGTCCAGCGACAGGGACATCGTCCCCGCGGACGCCGGCCTGTTTAGCGATACCCCGCAGAGCTGGCGGTACCCGCCATGCATGAGCCGCTGCCCCACCGCACCGCGGTCCAGACCGACATCGCCGTCGCGCACATCCTGGGTCGCGACATCGAAACCCGAGCCAAGGCCAGTCTGAAGAAGGTCGGCGCGGACAAGTACGCGACCGACCCGTCGACGGAAGTTTTGTGCGTGGCATATGCCGTCGACGACGGCCCCGTGCAGCTGTGGCGCCCGGGCGATCCGGTGCCGCCGGAATTCGTCGAAGCTGCAGCGAATCCGAGCTTGGGTTGTCGTTGCGCACAACGATGCTTTCGAAAGCGCCATTGAGCAGCATGTGTTGGCGCCGCGGCACAGCTTGCCGATCGTCCCGCTCGAGCGGCACCGCTGCACCATGGCGATGTGCCTGGCGCTCGGGCTGCCGGCAAAGCTGGGCGCCGCAGCTGATGTGTTGGAGTTGGCACACCGCAAAGACGCCGCCGGCGAACGGCTGATGCGCCAGATGTCGAAGCCGCGGAAGCCGCGCCAGGGCGAGGATCCGGCGGGCACATACTATTTCGACGATCAGGAGCGGCTCGATCGGCTCGGCGGATACTGCGTGCAAGACTGCGAGGTGTTGCGCGAGCTGTATTACCGGCTGCCCCCGCTGTCGCCTGCAGAACAGGCGGTGTGGGTGCTCAGCCGCCGGATCAACGAGCGCGGCTTTCACGTCGATCGGCAATTTGCCGAAGCCGCGCGCCGGATTGCACAGGCCGCGGCACCCGAGATCGACGCCGAGCTCGCCGAGCTCACCGGCTGGCGCCGTCACCGGAATCAACCAGGTCTCGCGGCTGCTGAAGTGGCTGCAAGCGCAGGGGCTATAGATGCTGAGCAAGCTCGACCGCGGAACCATCGAGCGCCTGCTCGACAAGGAAGATCTGCCCGCGGCTGTGCGCCGCGTGCTGGAGCTCCGGCTCGGCGGTGCCCAGGCTGCCGCCAAAAAACTCAACGCGCTCCTTGCCCGCGCCGGTGACGACGATCGCGTGCGTGGCGGCTTCAATACCACGGCGCCGCCACTGGCCGCTGGTCCGGAGAAGGCTTTCAGCCACAGAATTTGAAGCGCCCCACTGTCGAGGATCTTAATGCCGCAATCGAGGCGGTTGCGACCGGCGACTACGCGCATGTGAAGAAGCTTTATCCGCAGCCGCTCTCCGTCGTGGGCGACTGCAGCCGATCAATGATCAGCGCGGCGCCCGGGCACGTGCTGATCGGCGGCGATTTCAGCGCGATCGAAAGCCGCGTGCCTGGCGTGGGTGGCCGGCGAAGAATGGAAGCTCGACAGCCTACCGCCGCTTTGATGCGACACGTGATCCGGTTGACGAGCCTTACGTCCAGACCGCAGCCAAGATCCTCGGCGTCCCGCCAGCAACTATCACAAAGGACCAACGCGCGTGTCGGCAAGACCTGCGATCTCGCGTTCGGCTACATGGGCGGCTTGAATGCTTTTCGGAAATTCGAGCCGGACAAATTCACCGACGACCAAGTCGAGCAGTTCAAACGCGAATGGCGCGCCGCGCATCCCGCGACCGTCAAGTTCTGGCACAACATCGATCGTGCCGCCGTGCTTGCGGTGCGCGAGCGCGGCCAGATCGTCCGCTGCGGCCGTATCGATCTGAAATGCACCGGCGCCTTTCTGCAGATGAAGCTGCCGAGCGGCCGCAAGATTAGCTACCCGCAGCCGCGGATCATCGAAGACAAACGCGGCAAGCACCGTGTCGTGTTCGCCGACAACGCCAGTGGGAAGTTCGTCGATTGCCGCTTCGGCCAAGGCGCCTATGGCGGCCTGTGGACCGAAAACGTTGTGCAGGCCATCGCGCGCGATCTGCTGGCCGAGGCGATGCTGCGCGTCGAAGCCGCCGGCTATCCGATCGTGCTGCACGTGCACGACGAGATCGTGTGCGAGGTGCCGATCGGTTTCGGCAGCACCGAAGAATTCACCCGTCTCATGACGCGCAAGCCGGCCTGGGCGCTGGAGCTGCCGATCGCAGCCAGTGCCTGGACCGGGCCGCGCTACTGCAAATGAAAGGAGACGCTGCCGTCCATGCCGGCTGACAACCGAGCTGCCGCAACTGCAACTGCAACACTAAACACAGGAGGCACCACATGGTGCTGTTAGCTTCTGATTTCGATCAGTCGAAGTTCCTGAGGGCTGAAGATCTACGGCGAGGGCACGAAAAAGTTTCGCATCAAAGACGTGACCTCGGAAGAGCTCGAGGACAGGACGGGCAAAGCCGAAAAGAAGCCGGTCGTGTGGTTCACCAACAGTGACAGGGGCTGCTCCTCAACAAGACGAACCTCAGGACCCTTCAAGGGGCCTTTGGCGACGACACCGCAAATGGAACGGCAAGATCATCGTCATCTTTCCGATGATGACCGACTCGCGAAGATGGCCCCGGCCTGCGGGTGCGCATCCCGCCGCCGAAGCAGGCAGCAGCTGCACCGCAGCAGCCTGCACGGCGCCGCAGGCAACGGTGCAGCAGCACCGCTCCGGCGGCGCCATGGTGCGGCAGCAGCGCCGCAGCTGCCGCGAGCCGCTGCTGCCGTAGCGGCGCCGGCTGTGGTGGATCCGGAGCTTGAGCCTGATCCGGTGAAGCCGATCGGTGAGGATCTGGACGACGAGGTCGCGTTCTGAACGGCCGGGGGCGGCGGGCTGCTGTGATCAGCTCGCCGCCTTTTCTTTCAGGGGGCGTGTCGTGCAAGAAACCAAACCTACCACGCACCAGGGCGATCTGGCAAAGCTGCCGCGGGCTTTGGCGCCGTTGGTCGAGCGGCCGCAATGGGTGGTGTGGCGGTGGACGCAGCAGTAAAACGGCCGCTGGCAGAAGCCGCCGTATCAGGCGCTCGATCCGCAGCGCCATGCCAGCACCAAGGATCCCGACACCTGGAGCGACTACGCCACGGCGCTGGCGGCGGTGCAGGCCGGGCACGCCGACGGCATCTCTTACGTGCTCACCGAAGCGGATCCGTTTGCCGCGATCGATCTGGATCATTGCCGGCATCCGGACACTGGCTCGATCGACGTCTGGGCGCAGAATTTCCTCGATGCGGCTCGCCACACCTATGCCGAAGTAACCCCGTCGGGCGAGGGCTGCCGCATCTGGGGTTTAACCGGCGACAATACCGCTCCGGTCAATAGAAAATTCTCGCTGGAGATCGACGGCAAGCAGATTGCCGCAGAGCTGTTCCGGCGCACCCCGAAAGCTCTCACCATTACCGGGTATCGGCTCGACTCCATCCGGGAGCTCACCAATATCGATCAAGCTTTCACTTGGGCCATCGTCTGGGGGAGCGCCGCAAAGCTGCCGCAGCAGAAGCGGCTGCAACACAGATCAACGGCCAAGGCTTCAACGGTGGCGGGCCCGGCCACGACATCGAGCACATCGAGCAGATCGTGCGCGAAGGCGCGGGCGGCGCCAACCGCAGTGACAAGTTTCACATGGTTGTCGGCCATTACCTCGGCTGCGGCTGGAGCGTCGAGCAGATCCACGAACACCTGCAGCAATTTCCCGACGGCATTGCCGGCCGCTACCTCGGCGAGGGCCGGCTGTCCCGTGAGATCGCCAGGAGCGCCAGTAAATACAACGCTCGTGTGTTGCCGCTGCTCGACGGCTGGAAGGCGCCGAGTTATCGAGGCGCGGCAGACGCCGTCCCAAGGGACAGATCATCCTGAGCCGTCGCCTGCACCGGTAACACCGGATCTCGGGGACGCCGACGATCCTCCCGAGATCAAGCCGGCGTTGCCCGAGACGCCGGATCCGGACGAAGATCTTGACGACGATCCTGACGAGCTCGACGAGCCCAAGCCAGTGTCGCCTAAGCCGGAGACTCCGGATCCCGGTGACGATCCCGAGCTGGAAGACGACGATCCCGAGCTGGAGGACGACGAGCCCGGGGAGTCACAGGCGGATCCGAAGCTGCCGCCGCTATACGCGCACGGGGACGCAGACCCGCGGCCGCTCAAGCCGTGGCTGATCAAACATCTGATGTCGACGGTCGGGCATGGCCTGCTGTCGGGCCAGTGGGGTGCCGGCAAGACCTTCGTCGTGTTCGATCTGGCGGCGGCGCTCTGGACCGGGCAGCCGTTCCTGGGACATGCGGTGAAGCGGCAATGCGGTGTGCTGCTGATCGCGGCCGAGGGCGCCAGCGAGGTGCGGCCGCGGCTTGACGCGGTGGTCCGCAACAAGTGCGGCAACATGGAGCGGGCTCCGTTTCGCTGGTACGAGACCACCCCGCTGCTGCTGCAGAAGGGCGCGGTCGAGACGCTGATCGCGATGGCGCGGCAAGCCGACGATTCGCTGCAGCAGGAATTCGGGCTGCCGCTCGGACTCGTCGTCATCGACACGATCGCGGCCTGTGCCGGCTACCCGCGGGCCGGCGACGAGAACGACTCGGCAGCCGCCCAGACCGTCATGAATGTGCTGAAGGCGATTGCCGAGACGCTCGGCTGTTTCGTGCTCGGCGTCGATCACTTCGGCAAGAACGTGGAATCCGGCACCCGTGGCTCCGGCGCCAAGGAGAGCGCCAGCGATCTGGTACTGGCCTGCCTCGGCGACAAGGAGCTCAATGGCAGCGTCACGAACACAAGGCTGGCCGTGCGGAAGAACCGGGGCGGCCAGCAGGGCCAGGAATACCCCTTCGCCTTGCGCGTCGTGGAGGCTCCGGAGCCGGACGAGGACGGGGAGCCGATCACCACGATGGTGGTGGATTGGCTGCCGAATACGCCAGGCGGAAATCGGCCGGGAGCCGGATCCCTGGGCCGTAGACGGCGCAGGATCAACGCACCGCGATACTGCGGCTCAAGCGGGTGCTGATGGACATCCTGGCCGACCGGGGCGTCGATCTGCCGATCCCGCCGGACGGGCCGACGGTGCGCATGGTCGATCAGGAGATCGTGCGGGAGCAGTTCTATAGCCACACGCCGGTGGAGGGCACTCCGAAGCAAAAGCGGCAACTCCGGTACCTGCAATTCAAGCGGGCGCTTGGGTGGGCCGAGGATCAGCAGCTGATCGGCATCGAGGAGATCAACGACGTTACCTACCTGCGGCTGAGCCGGCCCGACCGGGAGGAGGACGAGCAATGCTGAAGCGTCGACATTTGGGCGTCGACACTTGGGCTCCCCCTATAGGGGTCGAAGTGTCTACGCCAAGTGTCGACGCCCAGCAACTCACGGATATTGCACGAGAAACCGCACGGGCGGGCTGGAATTGGCTGCTGTGTGCATTCGAAGTGTCGACGCCAACTGTCGACGCCCTGTTCAACCGACGGCTGCTGAGCAAAATCAGTACACTAGCGTCGACACTTCAGCGTCGACACTTCGAGTGTATAGGGGGAAGCCGAAGTGTCGACGCCCTTTGGACAGCCGCCGACGCCCCTCGTGAAGGCGGAGCTTGTGAGCCCCTGACACCCTCATTCGATAAGGAGAGCCAACGCCCGCAAATTTATAAGAAGCAGGGGAACATCCGCGCGGTGCAGAGACCACTCGGGCACACTAAACTGGAGAGCACCGTCCGATACCGTCGTAGAGGCTCGCACTACAGTGCTGCGCCGCGTCGCAAGGCCCAGCTATCTGCCAGTCTGGCCAAAGGGTCGGCCTCGGGGCCAGCCTCCTCCCCGGCGACCCGCCCGAGGAGAAGCGCCATGAATACCGCCGCCGATCACAACCGCCTTGTACAGTGGCTTGAACAGGCCGCGCTCGACACGCCGGAGGAACAACTGCGGCAGGCAGCCGCCCGCGCCTTTTCCGGCGTGGCGCGGAGAAGAACTGCGCCGCGCCGCGTTGGACAGGCTTAGCCGCTTCGAAGAGCGCTATCACGAACGCCGGGCGCAGCTCCTGCAGGACGCCATCATCGGCGAATTGGCCCGGCTGGCAGCTCGGGGGCTGGAGCAAACGGTTGCCGACGCCTTGCAGCGACGCGGCTGGCTTGATCAAGCCACGCACGCGATCACCGCGCCCCCGGAGGTCCTTGCCGAGGCGACGCGGCGGGCGCGGGCCAGACTAGGCCCGGACGCGACGAGGAGGCCGCCGCGATGATGGGGCCGCGCCACCACGCGCGCCCTGACGGGGGCTGAACGGCTGACGGACGAGGAGACGGCAACGGACATCATCTCATCAGAGTTCGGGGGCCGCGCCCAAGCCGCCATCGAGAACCTCGGCTCTACGGACTGCACGAACCCTCGCACTCCTTCTACAGGCGCTCACGCTTGCGCGAGGCCGGGCGGCACGCTTACTCCGATTTAAACCTAATACTTGCCCTCCACTTGTTGCGCACCAATTTCAGGTTGTGTTTGTATTGTTCGGTTCATCACCAAACTGCGCCCGACCCAACCGGTAAAACTGGCACATGTCGCCTTAGCAAGGCGAAAACAACACACCCGCGGACACCAATATACATGAACAAATAGAGCATTCTCCGGCCGATTGGTTTATCGTGTCCCACGATCGGCCAATAAGCGGTGGAGAATTCGGCCCAGCAAACTTCAGGAAGCTATGCAATCAGAGCGAGAGCGAAAATATCAGAGCCTAATGGTTGCACATTCTAACAGCACTCAGAAGCTTCGAAGTAGCGGTGGTATTGCGGGTCGAAAGGAGTACGGCCGCGACAGCGTGAGCAATGGCAATGACATCTTGCCTGGCACTGATGGGCGCAGCGTCATCGCCCGGCGCTATCGCGCCATCACGTCTGCCATCCTCGTCGACCAGGGCGGGTTCGATGCTTGCTCCGAATCACGCAAACAACTGATCAGGCGTTTTGCCGCCGCCGCCGTTTTGGCTGAACGGATGGAAGCGCGGCTGGCCAATGGCGAAGAAATCGACATTGCCGAACATGCTCTGCTTGTTTCATCGATGGTGCGGGTCGCGCGCCAGATTGGAGTGAACCGGATTCCGCGCAACATCACACCAACACTGGACCAATATCTCGTCAGTGAGGCGGCCGAATGAAACCGCGCGTCACCATGCGCAAGGCGCTCACGGATCCCAAGCTGCTTGGCAACGCACTGCCCGGTGACAGCTGGAAGTCGTGGCGGACGATACTGATCGCGGCTAATGGCGAAAAGCTGACTGATGACGAGCGCAAGCTATTCCAACAACTGTCGGGCCGCGAACGCGAGCCGCTGCAGCGTGTGCACACACTGGAGGCGGTGGTTGGCCGCCGCGGCGGCAAGTCGAAAGCAATGGCCACCAATGCCGCCTATATTTCTGGACTTTGCGATCACCGTGATGTGCTGGTGAAGGGCGAGAAGGGGGTCTTGCTTTGCGTCGCACCCGACATGCGAGTTGCGGGCATCGTGCGTGATCACTGCGCGGCGGCGTTCGAGAATAGCCCGATCTTGCGCCAGCTGATCGCCAATCGCACCCAGGACACGATCGAGCTCACCAACGGAATCTCCGTCGAGGTGAGGCCGGCATCATTCCGCAAACTGCGCGGGCCGACCTACGTCGGCGTGATCTGCGACGAGCTGGCGTTCTGGTATCAGGATTCCAGTTATGCCAATCCCGATGTTGAAGTGCTCGCCGCGGTGCGCCCCGGCCTGCTCACCACGCGTGGCCCGCTCATTCTGGCGAGCAGCGCCTACGCCAAGTCAGGTGCATTATACGACATGTGGCGCCGGCACTACGGCCCCCACGGCGATCCCGACACGCTGGTGGCCTACGGCACCTCGAGAGATTTCAATCCGAGCCTGCCGCAGGTCGAGATCGATCGCGCCCTGGCTGAGGATCGCCCGCGCAATGAGGCCGAGTATCTCAGCATCTGGCGAAGCGACGTCGAAAGTTTCGTGTCGCTCGACGTGGTCGAGGGCTGTGTTGGCGATTTCCGCGAGATGATGCCGGCAAGAGATGCGGTCTACCATGCTTTCGTTGATCCGGCCTCGGGCTCGGGCGAAGATTCGTTCACGCTCGCCATCGCGCATAAGCTCAGGGACCAGATCATTATCGATTGCGTGCGCGAAGTGCGCCCGCACTTCTCGCCAGCTGCTGCCGTCGAGTATCTCGTCCATACGGTCAAGTCCTTTCGCTGCAGCGAGGTGCTGGGCGACCACTACGCCGGTGAATTTCCGCGCGAACTGTTCCATAAGCACGGGATTCGCTACAAATTGTGCAAAACGCCCAAAAGCGATTTGTTTCGCGACCTGCTGCCGATGTTGAACTCGGGCAGCATTACGCTGCCGCGCAACGATCGGCTGATCGCCCAGATCGTTGGGCTGGAGCGCCGCGTCACCCGCGCCGGCAAGGACTCGATCACGCATCCTGACCACGGTCACGACGACGTGGCGAACTGTGTTGCGGGCGTGGCCATGAGCTTGCGCTTTCCAACTTACAATTTTGCGGCGTTCGCTGGCGACAACATTCCCGGCGTTGACAGTTGGTACTACGTGCAGCTCATGCAGCACATCGCAAGGTATGGTTAGAGATGACCCCGTGTGTGTTCGGGGCGCCAGCGCATGTGCGCAGATGTCAAAATGGCAAGATGCACGACGTCAATGTGGCTGCGCCTGCGCTTATCGAGGCCGGCACCTTCTACATAGCAGCGGCTATCCGCGTTCGTCGTACTGGGGTCGGCGTTGCTCAACGCTGGCCACATCATCTTGCCCGACATGACCGGCTCATCAACCAAATCGTCGGGCTCGAGCGGCGGGTGTCAAGCGCCGGCCGCGACAGCATCGACCATGCACCAGGCGGACACGATGATCTTGCCAATGCCGTCGCGGGTGTCGTCGCGACGCTCGCTACTAAGTCCTACGACTCATCGCTAGACTGGGTCAGCGGGCCGGGTGTCGATGCACGAGATGATTGGCAAGCGTCGCGCCTATGGGATCACATTCGAAGGTATGGGTAATTCAGTTCAGCCTACTCAATCAGCGGGTCACAGGTTCGATCCCTGTCGCACCCCCGTAATCTTTGTACGAGAAAGCGAATCAGCTTCACGCACGCCTGAAGCAGTTCTTCGGCCGCTGCCTTACCGTTGGCGATGGTGTTCGGCGAACCGACCGCTCCCTCGGCGGTCCAGGGCTCACCCGAAACCCGTCGCTAGTAGCGCCAAGGTCCCACTATCGATATGGCGCCGACCACTCTAGCGACCGCGCGAGACCACTGGCAGCGGCGACGGCGACCTGAGAAGGCGATTTGAAGCGAGCATGGAATCCCCGAAGATCGAATTGGAGGACGCGCAGAGATCTGCCTGCTGACGCGGCAATTGCGCCAAAGCCCTAAACTCCGCTGATGGTTTCATTTTCGCTTTTCGATAGAGCGTCCGTCGAGTGCCCTTTCTATTTGCATTTTCGACCGGGCCAACTTCCTCTTCAATTTCTTCGAGTTCACGGGCGCGGTCTTAGCGTCCTGCCCTCGAGGGTTTCGAGCAAGGATCGGGGCAGACCTGGGTGAAGAGCCCTTGATGCGTGGCTTGTAGATATGCTCCTTTACCCATCCGCGGATGAAATCCAGACCTTGGAAGCTCATGTCATTCCTCGCGCAAGCCTGGTACCGTTGCCAGCTGTGGTCTCGTGCCAGCGGATTGTTCAATTCTTTCCAAGCAGGCCCTTGATTCCGTCACCTTGCGCATGCAGCCTGCCTCGTCGCCGGCATCGGCCAGCTTGCGGGCCTCGGTCATCATCTGCGCGATCTGGTCATGACCGGTAGCCAAGCCCGTGACCTGCTCCTGATGAGGCGAGATGGCTTCCACTGTGTTGGAAGTCGATCCGGTGGTTTCTCCGCTGGTGGTCTGGTTCCCAGGCATAACCTGCTCCTGGTGCTCGGTGACCGGCATGCCCGACTTGTCGGTGCTTGCCCCCGTCTGGCGGAAACGGCCGGCTGTTCGAGCATGGCAAGGTCCTGTTTGCAGTCTGCGAGCGCCGGCGAGGCAACCAGAAACGCGACAGCGGTGATCGTTGCTAAGCGTGTGGACATGGAATTCACTTTCCTTGATCTATCGACCCGTATGGGAAGAACGGTTTGCTCCCGTGAGAGTTCCGACAGGCACGTCCAGTCGAATACCGATGGCCTCAACGCGGTCCGGGCGGTAGCAGGCTTGCTAAAAATGGAGCGGGAAAGGAAATATCATCGCCGTCGGTTTTGCTGTGCTTCTCGGATTGCAAGACAGGCCATGTCCGTCGTGTAGCGGAAACAAGGGCACTTGCGCTGTTTTAGGCGGATCGCTTGGAAGGAAATGCAAATGTCTGACAACAGGATCTTGAGCGGCCTGTTTGATAGCTATGAAGAAGCGCGGCTTACGGTCTACGACCTGGAAGATGCAGGCATTCCCAGCGATGACATCACGCTTATTTCGAAAGCGTCGGCCGACCCAAGCGAAATTGACCTGACTTCGACAGGCGCTGGGGTTGGCGCGACACTCGGTGGGGTCGGAGGTTTGCTGGCCGGAATGGCAGGTTTCGCAATTCCCGGCATTGGACCATTGGTAGGAGCCGGTTGGCTGGCGACCACGTTGGTTGGAGCTGCGGCGGGCGGCGTAGCAGGCGGGATAGTTGCCGCCCGATCGAAGCCGGAATCGATGAGAACGATGCTCCCGTTTTCGCAGAAGGAGTGAAGCGCGGAGGTGCGCTGGTTACGGTCAGGGCACATGAACATGAGGTTGCTGCAGTCAACCGAATTTTGAAACGCCACCATCCCGTTGATTTGGACGCTCGCCGACGGGAGTATGAAGAAGCCGGCTGGTCGGTTTTCTCTGGGGACGATCCATGGGACACTTCGATCGGAAATGAGGACAACAATCGGTGAACTCGAATATGGCTAAGGGTCAGATGGAGCAATTGCTGGTTCGCTTATGCGGGTGGCAACATCCCGATATGACGCCCAAGTAGGTTCTCCAGCCAGCGCGGAAAAGTGCACCTAAAAGCACCCAATAGGGGAAATAGCACAGGCTGGCTTTTTACTTGATTATCTCTGCTCCGGATCAGGAGCAGGCAACTGCAAAAAACTCATGCCTTTTCATCAAGACACGGTCCGATATGCCGACTCTACCAGGCCTCGATCCCGAAGTGTCATGCCGTCGCAAGGCAGTGGCTCAATGGCTTCGCCGGCGATTTCCAACATAGTCTGGATTTTTCCGCGACGGATTCCCAGGTGATGGCCGGCAGGACAAGCTTGGCGTTTGGGCGCGTCTGGTAGAGACAGGCGAGCGGAATAGATGACGTGAATTAGTGCATGTCTAAGACCGGCTTTACGCCTTTCTCGTCGCCCGCGTCGCCTTAGCCTTCACTGGCGTTCCGCCAAATCCGGTTCTTGGCCACCTCAGACCTGACGGCTGTATAGTTCGGCGCCTCGATCGGATAGTCGGCCGGTAAGCCCCATTTCGTGCGATACTCTCGGGGTGTCATTCCGAGCTTAGCAATGGTGAGGTCGCATCGACTTGAAGCTCTTCCCGTATTCCAGGCACACAATGTATTCGGGAAACACCGATTTCTTTGGATTGACGGCAGGTACGCGCGCCTCAGCCGGAGCGACAGCCGGCTTGCTTAGTTTGATCCTTCGGAAACTAGTGGAGCATTTATTGTGGAACTGGAGCTGATCGAGACCGCTCCGGGTATCGATCCGCGGCGCGATGTCCTCGGCCAGATGGATGTCAAGCCGGCGGTGTCGACACCCTCAAGACTATGGACGAGCGATTGTTTTCTTCCGAGCCGAGGGCGCGGCGAAACGCTCCAGCGACGGGAGCAGGAATTGGCTCTCGACCTCGCCTGGACCTTTCTTGCAGAGGCAGTCGGACGGCTTGCACAGGCGGACGCCCCTACTCCGCGCTTCAATTCTCCTCATCGCGCTCCACCTGACCTCTCGGGCGATGGAAGAAAGACTCGATTTCGGTCAGCTCGACCTTGCCATCCTTGTTCTGGTCAATGGCCTTGAAAATGCGGCCATGGAAGTCCTGCACCTCGGTCAGAGACAGCGCGCCATCTCCATCGGCGTCTACGATCGCGAAGATCAATCGCATTCTGGTCCCATGCATCATTCCGAATCTCATGCCATCGGGACCTCCACGTCGATGTTCACCATCGCGCATGCGGGCTCCGCCCCCTCTGTTCGCGTAATGCCTTCTGTCCCCCTTCCTCCATTCACCGCGACCTTCACGTCGGCCATCGTCCCGGGAGTCGCCCTGCATCATCTCGATCATCATTTCGCGCATCATCTGGCGCATAGTGTCCGAGCCCTCCCCGGTGTCGCCGGGAGACGGAGACATGTCCTCGTTTTGCGCCGGCGGCGAAGCGAGTGGCGTTGTCGGCTCGGTCTGGGCAATCGCCGCTGCGCCAATAGCGTCGATGCGATCCCGACGGCGGTCAGTGTCTTTAGCGAAATATTTGTTTCCTCCTGCGGATCGGAATTTGTGAGGCCAGTTCTTGGCCTGCAGGTCAAGTCCTCGCCTTCCGCGTTCGAAGCCTGCATCCATCCTTGCGTTACGGCGAAATGGACGATCTGCGCGCGCGAATGCAAATTCAGTTTCTGGGTCGCGCGCAACTTGTATGTTTCCACCGATTTGACGCTGACGGTCATACGGTAGGCGATTTCCTTGTTGCCATATCCCAGCGCAATGAGACGCAGTACCTCTTGTTCGCGCGTTGTCAGTCCCGACCCGTCCGCTGAGCTGCGGTCAGCCGTTTCGGGTTTGGGCGGGGTCAGCATCTCGGAGGCCGTGGGGGGATCGAAAAACAATCCGCCGAGCACTGCCGTTCTGATCGCGAGCAGCAGGTTCATGCAGGCTGAACGTTTCTGCACGAAGCCTTTTGCGCCGACTTGAAGAGCCCGCTCGACATAGCTTCGGTTTTCATAAAGTGTCATCACCACGATGTGCCCACGGAATCCTCTCTCGATGAGTTGTTCGGCGAGGTCGAGACCGTCCATATCTGGAAGCCGGACCTCCAGGACGACAACATCGGGCGCAGTTTCTTCGATTTTGGCGAGTGCGTCGGCCCCGGTGTAAGCCTCTCCGACGCAGATTATGTCGTCCGACGCTTCGATCATCGCGCGCGCGCCGGCAATGACCACAGGATGATCGTCGACAAGAAAAGTGCGGATTGGATGCTTCATGGGCGGTTCCGCCGCCTGGCCGCGCATCTTCGCCCTCGCACGAGAGCTGAGGCCAGGCCCAGGCCCGTCGTCCTCAATAGACAACCTGATCTGTTCGGGAGCCTCCGTCGACCGTCTCGTGCTGCATCGATCGCATGCTGACGGACCTGTTTTCCGTCCTCCCCGCGATTGGTCGATTCTCCGTCGAGTTGACGCTCGGCCGCATTACCAGACCCTTCAGCTGGATTGTTTCCGGGGCGCATGGACAATCCACTACATTCTCCTTGGGAATGTGCGCCTTACTGTGGTGATCGGCTTTGGTTCCCTCTGGCTACTCGACGGCGGGGACGAACCGTCCTTCGGCTGGTCAGGTCAAAGGCGTAGGCTGTCGCGAGGACGGGCCGACCGATGCCGGCGTTCTATCGATGGCGACGCTGGCGCCGCCTCGTCCAGGTTATCATATCCAAGCGGCGATGGACCTTCTGGAATTTGCCCAACCGCCCACCTTGAAATGTTGACGCCGGCAAATTTCCTGACGCATTAGCCGCCGAGAGCGCGCACTCTAGCCTTCATTGGCGCGGTCTGGGGACGGCGGAAGGTGCTTGGATGTTATCGTGAGGCCCAAATTCCGGCCTCCGATGGCTGGCACGCGTGAACCTCCCAGGCGCGCGCCGGTCTTGGTCGGTGCTCCCGGCAGTTTGGTGGATGCCCTATCTCCACCATATCAGGCACACTGCCGGGACGCCCGGCGCGATCTCGACCACCGGCGCTAGAAGGCGCGCTTGCCTAGCGATGCTGTTTCCGGAGAAGGAAAAGACTGGACGCAAAGCGAACGGCACGCATTTATTCGAAACCGAACAAATTCCCGCCCGCCAAAAATCCATGAAGCCAGGGTTAGCCTCGAATATTGGTCGTCGGACGAAATCGAGGCGGTCATTGCCGTAACGCGCCGTTGGCAAAAGCCGCGCATTCCTGGAGCTGGTTTTCGGGAGTGCTGGATGGTGTGGATCTCCTGAGCGCTCGAAAGGAGAGGATGGTTGAGTTTTCGTGCGGCCGGGTGGAACACCGGACCCTCACGCCAGTTGGGACGCCAACAGGAGGGCGTCATGGCCAAGCAGGCGAATAAGCGGAGCGTCTTCCATTCTATCCTTACCAAGGATGGATGGGCGGTCATGCTAGAAAACGAGGCTTTGTCGCTTCACGAGTTACAAAGCGAATCCGAACGGGAAGCAACAGCCCTCGCAAAACAGGAACTGGCTGATGGCAGGCTTGCTCAAGTCGTTTTTCACAAGAGCGATGGCGTTATTCGGGAAGAACACACCATCGCAGGGTCCGAGGAGATCGCTGGGCTGTTATGCAAGAGCAGCGACGCGTCCCGGGAAGTGAATGGCATCAGGATGGAATATACCGATGGGCAATGGATAGTCTTCTTGACCGAAGATGGCGTCGTCACACATCAGATAGTTAACAACGAGCTGCACGCTAGGGACTATGCGGTGACTGAGCCGAGGCGATTGGGGACCCCTCGGAGTGCAGCGCGTGGCAGAATTTAATGCAACCATAAGACTGTCTAGAAGTTCCCTAATAGGGCTTTCAACACTCACCAAAGGTTTTGAGATACATGAAGAAATATCTTTCAGGATTGTTTGCGTTCGTCGTTCTATCTTCTTCCACTTCGGCTGCCGTCAGTGATGAGGCGGCCTTTCTGGAAAGTCTGGATGGAAACTGGGCCGGCAAGGGCACAGTCAAGGTCAGGACAAACTCTTCGCCGATAAACGTGACATGCAAGTTCAAATCGGACACGACGGAAATATCGCTAGCGCTCGACGGCAATTGCCGTGGAATGGTAATTGTGTCCCGGGCCATCAGCGCCAATCTCAAGACGAAGGGCCAAGCGTACTCGGGTTCCTATGTGGGAGCTGGACGGGGACGGCAAGGCTTGAGCGGCATGCGCAAGGGCAATACGATCGACCTGGTCATCCGTTGGGCAAAGGAAGTGAATGGCGACCGCAGCGCGCAAATGAGCATCGAGAAAGTGGGCAAGCAGGGATGCGCCTGACCACTGTCGATACTGATGCCTCAACCGGGAAAAGCGTGGTCACCAGCCGGATCGATCTGCGTCGGCAATGAAGGACACTTTTCGAAGATTGGTCGAGTGCCCGGAGTCCTGGTCCAGTCTCGCGATGGGATGGTCGCCATTGCACGCAGCCTTGCGAGCGATGGTAATGAGCTGGTCGCTGGATGAACCCCTCGAACCTTTCAAAGCCCCATCATGCGCGCTTTGCCTTCTGATCGCGGCAATCGGGTCGCCGCTAGCCCTGCTTAATCTGTGACAGCGGGATGAAGCTGCTAGCAGCTTTAACGTTCCATACACCGATGCGCGCGACTATCACGACGGCGGCCGGGTTGTGCCTCCCGTGGAAAGTGGTAAAAGCCCGCTGCCATCATCCCGGCGGCGGACTTTT
>CAWBEG010000003.1:0-42709 GCA_963787755.1 Vicinamibacterales bacterium | reverse complement strand
AGCGCCCGATATTTCGCAGCGCCTGTTCACCCAATCGATCGCGCAGCTGTGCCAGGTACAGGCTCGCTGGCGTCACGGGCACTCCCGGAGATTCGTGGGTCTCTGACGGGCTTGCCGGAACGGGGATCTGGTTGCCGTGCCACAGGATCGGCGTGAACCGGCCGGTGCAGCCGATGCACCAGTTTTTCGAGCCCGGCGGCTGTTGAACAAGGAGCACGTCAGCCTTCACATTCCAGGCGACCGCCCAGCCGACGCTCCACCCATGACCCGATCCCGCGTACTCGCGGTTCGAGAACGCGATGTTCGGCCGGCGATCGGAGCCCCCGGTGAACTCGCTGCTGTCGACCAGCAGCCCCGTCGCCCATCGCTGATGCGGCGCGATGCCTGCCGTGGTGCTTCTGAAATTCAGTACGACGTTCGGACCGGTCACGCCGACCTGGGTGACGACCGGCCACACGCCTTCGCCGGTGACACTCGATCGATCGAGCAGAATCTGCGTGCCGGAAATGGCGAAGTCTGCCGGCGCCGCCGCCGCCGTAAATGGAACAGTGTGCTGAATGCTGACGCGATCGATCGTGACCCTGCGCACCGTCGATCCGAACGTCGTGCTGTTCTGCGTTCGACCGACACGATGTCGCGCACCCATCCGTCGACGACGGCGTTCATCGAGAGCAGTGTGTATTGCGCCTCGCTGATCGGCTTGTCCTGCGCGGGAACGGTTACGCGCAGCGCCTCGATGCCAACCTGTTCGATGCGGCCGGGGAACACGTACTTCGCGACCATGCGCCTGGCGGGTTCAGGTACGCGCCGTCGAACGAATCAGACAACGGCACGTCGAACGTGATGCGGATTGGCCTGAGCTTCGAAGGCTCAACTGATGCGATCGTCGTCGTGGGTGAGGATCGTTCCGGCCTTGAGCCACGTCTGAGGCTTTCCATCGCGCACGAGCGTGTCCATGTTCATGAAGCGAATCCACGCTTCGGTCGCCGCGCGCTGAATAACAACGGGATCGCCGACGCGAAACGGCGCGGCCGAATCAACCGTCACAGTCATCGCCCCAGCAGGCACGTAAGCATCGGTGACAGCCGCGCGCACTCGCGTCCGGCTGCCATGTGCCGGCGCCCCCCACCGTAAACACGCGATGCGGCGCGCCGGTGACGCGCAGTACCGTTCCGTTGACGCCGGAGCCGCTGCCCCGCAGCACAACGCCGCTGGCCGCGATTCGAAGATTGGCGGCGACATCGTACGTGCCCTGTTCGAGCAGCACCGCGCCGCGAAACCCGTTTGCGTCGGGCGCACGCTTCGACACCTCGTCGATGGCCGCTTGAATCTGCGCCGTGTTATCGCCGGCAGCGGGCTTCACCGTCCGCGCAACGCGCACATCGGGAATCCGCACGCCGCCGCCCTTGTAGCCGGCGTGCGAGAAGTCCATGATGCGATTGCCGCGCGCGTCGGCCGTGTACTGGAGCCGCCCCTTTGCGTCGGGATACACCCACTTCGATGTGCCTTGCGCGCTCGAGCGCGGCCGCGCTCGACCAGCACGGCCGCACCGATGCAATACATATGCTCTGCGTCTTTGTAATCTCACAATCCTCCGATCTTCCAATCTTCCAATTAGAAGCGCAATCGCAAGCCCGATCCGGAACACTCTTTCGTCGACGCCTTCGCGTCCGGTGCCGGTGGTCGATGTGATCTCCGTGTAACCGCCGAGGCTGCGGATCGTGCCGTCCGGATTCAAGATGCAGGTTCGAGCGATTGCCGCCCGGGTTGCTGAAGTGCGGCGTGTTTGTCGCGTTCAGCGCTTCCAGCCCGAACTTGGATCTGTCATGCGGTCGCCGAGGCGGAAGTTGCCGGACGACCGCAAGGTCGAGATTGGCGTGGCCGGGCCCGCGCACAGCGTTGAAGGCGGCGGTGCCGAAGCGCGCCTCGGTCACCGGGCGCGAACGCGAACGGATCGAAATACGACTGCCCGCGTCCGGTGCCGCCGAGAATCTCGACGTCCGACTTCACCTGATCGGCGCGCTGCGTATTGCCCGGCGCGTTCGAGAGACGTGCTCGGCCGATGCACGCTGAACGGCGTGCCGCTGTACGAGCCGAACAATGCATTCACCTGCCAGCCGCCGAGAATCTTCGCGGCCACGCCTGAGCTCAGGAACGGCTTGCCCTCGCCGAACGGCAGCTCCGCAACGGTCGCGAGCGTGAACACGTGCGTCCGATCGTGCCCCTTCAGCGCCTTGTTCAGATGCTGGAACTCCGGGATCTGAATCGCCTGGTTCTTGTCGCTCAGATCGTCGCAGCAGTGGCCCATCGCTTTCGACCAGCGTGTAAGCGACGTTGATCTGCATGCCGTTGGCGAATCCGCGCGTCAGCGTCGCCTGAAGCGAGTCGTACCTGTTCTCGCCGAAGTTGCCGATGGTGTTCGAGTCCGGCGGTGCGTGCCGAACTTCAGGAACAGCGGCTGCCCGTCGCGGCCGGCGCCGATGATCTGACCGGCGTTGCGATCCTCGCGTCTGCAGGATGTCCCGCTGCCGGCTGCCGACGTAGCCCGCCTGCCCGATCAAGTTCCAGGGCATCTGCTTTTCGAACGTGACGTTGAACGACTCGATGTAACCCATCTCGTACTCGTCGGGCGGCGAGAAGAAGCCGGTCGTCGGATCGATGGCGATCACGCCGGTCTCGAGGTCGGCGACGCGGTTCCGCCGGCAGCCCGGTGGCGCAGGCGGCCGGCCGGCACGTTCGTGTTCGGCGGCGCGGCCAGCGCCGTACCCGAGCGACTGCGGATAGACGCCCAGGAGATTCCGGATGAACGCGAGCGGCTGCGGATCGTAGTTGATGCCGTATCCGCCGCGGATGACGAACGTATCGGTGGCGCGATACGCCACGCCCAGCCGCGGGCTGAAATTGTCGTGCGGCACCTCCACGCCGCAGTCCCGCGGGACGCCGCCGACGCCGCAGAGGATCATCTTGTTGTTTTCCCAGTCGTACTTCTGGAACCCGCGGTCCTTCGCGACGCCCATCGGGAAGTAGTCCCATCGCACGCCGTACGACATCGTCAGCTTCCGCGACGCCTGCCACTGGTCGCGCGCGAACAGGCTGAACTGCCATGTGCGGCTCGTCGCGCGATCGTCGAGCAGAATGCTGCGGCTGCCGGCGGAGACGTACCCGAGCAGGAAGTCGGCGAAGCTGTTGAACTGATTCGGAGCCGGGCCCGCCGCGAAGCGTCGGTCGAGCCGCCGTTGAACGAGAACGCCGCCGGCGCCCTGGACCTCGAAGTTGTCCATCATCTGCCGGCCGACGTTGCACGCCGAAGCGCACGTTGTGCGCCCCCTTGATCCAGCTGGCGTTGGCGACGTACTGGTACGCCGGATCGAGGTAATAGATTGGCGAGTTCGCCTTGCCGAAGTTCGCGTAGTTGTTGACGCTGAAGCTCGGATAGCCGCCGTAGACGCGCTCTCCCTGGGCGCCGTTCGTGCCGGAATGCCCGAGAATCTCGCGGCCGACGTTTTCGTCCATTCGCGGCGGTTCGGCCGCCGTGTCGAGCCGCGTGAAGCCGAAATGCGTGTCGACGACGAATTTCGGGCTGACAGATGTAGTTCGCCGAGATCGTCCCGTTGAGGATGCGTCCCGAAGCCGTGCCCTTCGCGGCCGCCTGCGCTGTGGACGGCCGGGCCCACGTCGCCGAACGCCGCCGGGTTCTGCATGTCGTACTCGAGCAGCCCGAGGCGGCCGTTCACGATGAGCTTGTCGAGTTGCGTGCCACGTCATCTTGCCGTCGTACTTGTTGCGCGTGACGCTGAAGTCCCCCTTCGCGAAATAGTTGTCCGTCAGCGATCGCCGGAAGGTCGGCAGCGGAATGTTCGCGAGAATCTTCAGCGCGATCGGATCGAATCCGCGCCTGCGGAATCCGATTGCCGGTGAATGGCGTGCGGCCGGTCCCGTCGGCGTTGCCGGTCGCGGGTCGTAAATCGGCGTCGCCGACCCTGAGAAGTCTCCGTTGCGCATCGCCGCTGTCGGCACCGTCAGAAGCTCGTGCCCGACGCGCCGTCGAACTGGCCGTCATACGAGATGAAGTAGAATAGCTTGTTGCGGACGATAGGGCCGCCGACCGTGCCGCCGAACTGGTTGTCCCTGCCTTCGGCTTCTCCTCGCCCGGCGGGCAGGAAATACGGCCGCGACTTCATCGCTTCGTTCGATGGAACGTAGAACACGGAGCCGTGCAGGTTGTTCGTGCCGCTCTTCATCTGCAGGTTGATCGCCGATCCGCCCGCCAGTCCCTGGTCGGCGTCGAAGCTGCTCGTCGACGACGCTGACCGTTTCGATCGCTTCGAGCCCCGGCACGTACGCCGACACGTGCGGCAGCCAGACGTTGGGCGCCGCCGCGCCCTCGATGCGGATCACGTTCGAGTTGCGCGAGGCGCCGTTCACGTTGAAGTTCAGCGCGCGCGATGGGTTCGCCGAAATCGAGTGCGCGTTCGAGGGCGGCGTGAAGCCCGGAATGGTGACGAGGAGATTCTGATAGTTGCGGTTCGCCGGCACCGGCATTTCCTCGAGCGACGTGGTGGTCAGCTTGCTCTGGACCTCGGCGCGATCGGTCTGCAGCGACGACCGTCTGCGCGCTCACCGTCGACGCGCTCGGTCACCGTGTCGACCTGCAGCCGCGCGTCGACGCGCAGCATGTCGCTGATGCTGCACGCGACGTCTCGCGCGTGAACGTGCGGAATCCCGCCATGCTGACGCGCACGGTGTAGGTCCCGCTGGGCACGGTCGGGAACGTACGTGCCGGACGTCGCTCGTCGTGGCGGTTCGGGTCTGGTTGGTTTGCGTGTGCACGACCGTGACCGCGGCGCCCGGCACCGCCGCCTCTGTTGCGTCGGTGACGGTTCCGACGATCGACCCGTAAAGGGCCTGGGCTGGGCTCCGATGTGCCGACGCCGGCGAAAAAGACCAAGACGATCCAGGACGCAAAATCGTGCGCACTTCATGGCTGATCACTCCCCATATTAAGGGGTCGGCTGCCTGGCCGCCCAGGATTGTGGACAGTGATATACCTTAACTTTACCGTTAAAGTAAACTTGTTTTACCGGTAACGGGCCTTGACTCCACCGCGGAGGCTTTCTAGAATCGCGCGTATCCACTCTGAAAGGACGTGTGTGCCTATGAATCGTCGTACCTTCACCAAGACCATCCTCGCGGGCGTCGGCGCCGCGGCTCTTCCGGAGTTTGCGTTCGCGCAGGCATCCACGAAGAGTCTGAAGATCGGCATTACGATGCTGATTTGGGGCGCCGTTCCGCGAACGCCGGAAAATCTCGAGCCGGCGCTGAAGGACGCGAGTGAGCTCGGCTACCACAGCTTCGAGACCTTCGCGTCGATCCTCGAGGATTACGACAAGAAGGACGCGCTCGGGGCGCTGCTGGCCAAATACCCGATTCCGCTGAAGTCGGCGTTCGTGTCGGTGAACCTGACCGATCCTTCACAGCGCAAGGAGCAGATCGACATGCTGCAGCGCTATGCGAAGGTCCTGAAGAAGCACGGCGGCAGCTACCTTGTGCAGTCGCCCAATGGTCCGCGCAAGGGCTACGTGTTCTCCGAGCACAAGGCGAACATCATTGCGGCGCTGAACGACTACGGCAAGGCGGTGAACGACGTAGGCCTTGGCACCGGCCTGCACCAGCACACTGGCACTGTGGTGGAAACGCGTGAAGAGACCTACGAGGTGATGAACGCGGTCGACACGCGTTACATGCACTTCGCGCCCGATATCGGCCAGGCGCAAAAGGGCGGCACCGACGCGGCGCAGCTCGTGAAGGACTTCGCGAAGGTCATCGACCACATGCACTTGAAGGACTTCAGTGGCTGGGAGCACATGGGCGGCTACACGCCGCTCGGCGAGGGTAAAGTCGACCTCAAGTCGGTGCTCGAGACGATGGAGAAAGCGAATCCGAACGCGAACATCATGCACGAGCTGGACGGCTCGGCCAACATGCCGTACACGCCGCGCCAGACGGCGGAGATCAGTAAGAAGTACCTGCAGTCGCTCGGCTACTCGTTCCGCACGTAAGGCGAGCACCCTGCACGTTCGTCATGCTGGCCGCGCTACTTCGACGCCATGGCGTTGACGCGCGGCCAGTCACCGTACACAGTCTTCAACCTGCCGAGATCATTTATGCGACTAAAAGGTAAAAAAGCGCTCATCACCGGTGCGAGCCGCGGTATCGGCCGCGGTATCGCCGAAATCTTCGCCGAAGAAGGCGCGGACGTGGCTGTGAATTACATCGAAAGCGCCAAGCCGGCCGAGGAGGTCGTCAAGGGCATCCAGGCGACGGGCCGCAAGGCGATCGCCGTCAAAGGCGATGTCGCGAAGCGCGCCGACGTCGAGGCCATGATCGACAAGACGTGGAAGGAGTTTGGAGGGCTCGACATCCTCGTCAACAACGCGGGCATCGAGACGATCATCCCGTTCCTCGAGCTGACCGACGAGCAATGGACGCGCCTGGTCGACGTCAACCTGCGCGGCGCATGGCTATGCTCGCAGGTGTTCTGCCGCAAGGCGATCGCCGAGAAGCGCAAAGGCAGCATCGTGCACATCGGATCGATTCAGGCGGCGAAGGTGCTGCCCGGCCGCACGCATTACGCGCCCACGAAGCTCGGCCTCGAAGCGCTCACGCGCAACATGTCGGCCGAAGTGACGCCTCAGGGCATCCGCGTCAACTGCGTTCATCCCGGGTTGATCGACACGGACATGACCGCGTGGGTGATGAAGAGTCCCGACATCCTTCCGCTCGTGCTGCAGCAGATCTCGCTCGGCCGCGCCGGCGAGCCGCGCGAAATCGGGCGCGTCGTCGCGTTCTTCGCGTCCGACGAGGCGAGCTATCTCACGGGGCAGTCCATCCACGTCGACGGCGGCTGGGAAGGCAAATAGTGATGCACGCATTGGTAGATTGGAAGATTGGTGGATTGGGAGATTACGAAAAGACAAATGCCACGGTTGATTGATTTAAGTATGGAAGTGTTCCAGGGGATGATGACCTATCCCAATGTGGCGAAGCCGGTCATCGTCGAGATGGAAACCTACAGTCAGATGGCGCAGAGCGTCGGCACCGACAAGTTCGGCGTCAACGAGATCACCAACCACTGCATGATCGTGACCGGCGATCACATCGGCACGCATATCGACTCGTGGGGACACGTCAACCCCACCGCGCCGCGCGCCGAGGGGATCCCGATCGAGTATTGCTACGGCGATGGCGTCGTCCTCGACCTTACGCACAAGGCGGCCGGCGACGAGATCACGGTGCCCGACATCGAAGAAGCCGAGAAGAAGCTTGGCGGGTACACCATCAAAGCGCTGGACATCGTCCTGCTGCGAACCGATGCGGCCAAGGAGCGGCTCGACAAGGCCTATCTCACCAACCATCCGGGGATGACGAAGGAATCGGTGCACTACATCCTCGACCGCGGCGTGAAGGTCATGGGGATCGATGCCATCGGCTTCGATCCGCCGGTAGCCAAGATGTTCGAACGGAAGAAATTCTGGGAGGCGCATCGCGTGATGCGCGAGCGGGAGTACTATCATCTCGAGAACATGTGCAACCTGCACGAGATCCCGGCCCCGTATCACTCGTTTACTGTCAGCGTTCTGCCTGTGAAATGGCGCGGCGCGTCAGCGGCTCCGGTGCGTGCCGTGGCCATCATCAAGTGAGGGGTCGGGAGGGGTTTTCGTTCGCGACCGTCGAAAACCCCTCCCGACCCCTTTTTCGGAGGGAGTAACTATGAAGCAAACTCGCAACTACAGAACCGGCGCATCGATTCTCGCGGTAATCGCGGTGCTGGCCATCGCGCAGTGGGCGCTGCAGACGGTCGAGCTCGGCGCAGGCGCGCGCGACCGTGCAGGCGCCGATGTATCAGGTCGATCCGATGTGGCCGAAGCCGCTCCCGAACAACTGGGTGTTCGGATCGGTGGTCGGCCTCAGCGTCGACTCGCGCGATCACATCTGGGTCACCCACCGCGGCAACGTCGCGCCGAAGGAAGCCGGCATGGTGGCGGGCACGAACGGTATGCAGCAGCCGGGCGGATCTCCCCCGCTCGAGCCCGGCGATAAGCGCCCGATCTCGTCGATCTGCTGCGCCGTCGCGCCCCCGGTTCTCGAATTCGACATGGCCGGTAATCTCGTCTCGTCGTGGGGCGGGCCGGGCGAAGGCTACCAATGGCCGGCGTCGATGCACGGCATTACCGTCGATGGCAAAGACAACGTGTGGCTCCCCACCAACCAGGGGCACCAGATGTTGAAGTTCACGCGGCAGGGAAAGTTCCTGCTGCAGATCGGTCGCGAGGGTCAGAGCAAGGGCAACACCGACACGGCGAATCTCAATCGGGCCGCTGAAGCGGAAGTCGATCTCGCCGCGAACGAGGTGTACGTCGCCGACGGCTACGGCAACCGCCGCGTCATCGTGTTCGATGCCGACACGGGCGCATACAAGCGTCACTGGGGCGCGTACGGCAAGAAGCCGGACGACACCGATCCGGGCCCGTACAATCCGTCATCCCCCATCCCTCAGGTGTTTCGTACCGTGCATTGCGCGCAGATCGCCAACGACGGCCTGGTCTACGTGTGCGACCGCGCCAACGACCGAATCCAGGTATTCAGGAAAGACGGCACCTTCGTCAAGGAAAAGCAGATTGCGAAGGACACGCTCGGCGATGGCGTCATCTTCGACATCGCGTTCTCGCGCGATACCGCGCAGCGCCATGCGTTCGTCGCCGACGGCGCGAACCATCGCGTGTGGACGCTGCTGCGCGATCCGCTCCAGGTCATCAGCCATTTCGGCAGCGGCGGGCGGTATCCCGGCCAGTTCTACGCCGTGCACAACATCTCGCTCGATTCGAAGGGCAACGTCTACACGGTGGAGACGTACGAAGGCAAGCGCCTGCAGAAATTCAACTACAAAGGCATCGGGGCTGTGACGGCGACGACGGACTGAACTGACGCTGTAACGAGAACCGAAGAACGAAAAACGAATAGAGATCACAATCACACGAAGGCGCTGGATTAGGATTCCGGCGCCTTTCGTGTTTCTGTTTGGAGATTCGATGGCGACGATGCCTGAGCTCAAATCGCAGTCGACACCGAAGGCTGTGGTCGATGAACATCTCGACGCGCTGAACCGCGGCGACTGGAATCGGCTGATGGCGCAGTATCCGGACGATGTGGAGATTTTCCTGCCGGGGGGCGTCGTCATTCGCGGGCGACAGGGAGTGGGCGACGCCTTCGCGGGCATGGTGAAGCCGTTCAAGGACGGCGGGTTACTGGGCGTCACGTTTACGGCGGAACACGTGTTCACGATTGGCGATACGGTCAACCTGCAGTGGAGAGTCGATGCGGATTTCCTGAAGGAACCGTACCGCGGGGCGGATGCGTACGTGACGCGAGGCGGACTGTTGGCAGCACAGGTGAGCACTTTTAGTATGGAGGCCCTTAACGAATATCGAAAAAGGTAAAACGAATAATGCACGCGTGTCACGCGCGCTCTCTTCGTTCTTCGGTTTTCGTTCTTCGTTTCTGCGAGGTTTAGATGCCAGACCGAGACAAGATCATCGATGAATTTTTCGGCGACGCGACGACCCCTATAGACTGGAAGGACGAGGACGAGAAGAAGCTGCACTTCTGGCTCGACGACTTGCACTGCCCGCAGCCGATTTCGCCGATGTGGTTCGACATCGGCGGCTGGTGGCTGACCTGCGGCTACATGTATCGGCGCTTCGGCGTGCCGTTCGGCAAGGACTGGGTCGCGAAGACTGTCAGCGGCTATCTGATGAGCGCCGTTGTGCCGAGGCCGGCCGAAGAGGAAGCCGAGTTGTGGTCGTACTACAACATGGTGATGCCGGTCTACGCCGACAAGTTCCTCGACTGGTGGAAGCGCCGTTATCTCCCCGAGATCCTCCGCAACTTCGAATACCTCGACACGTTTCCCATGGAGTCCTCTTCGCTGCCCGAGCTCATGATTCTGCTCGAAGAGGCCATCGACATCCAGGAGCGCCACTGGCGGCTGCACTGGATGCTCAATCTGGCGCAGTTCCAGGCGTCGATCACCTTCGAAAGCGTCCTCATTCCGCTGATTGGCGAGCAGCACAAGCCGCTGGTCGGGCGGATTCTCATCTCGGACGAGGATAAGAACTGGGACTCGGTGCGGGAGCTCTGGACGCTGAAAGAGAAAGTGAAGAAGAGTGACGCGCTGAAGCGCGCATTCGACGACAACGACACGGCCGACGGCGTGATGCGCGCCCTCGACGCCTCAGAAGCCGGCCGCGCGCTGCTGCAGGAGATCGACAAATACAGGAACGAATACGGCAACAAGTCGATGTACGCGCACGAGTACCTCTACACCACCTGGCGCGAGAACCCGACGCCGATCGTCGAAGCGCTTCGCGGCTACCTGTTGTCCGATTACGACTACGAGAAGGATGTCCGCCAGCTACGCGCGAACCGCGACGCCGCCATCAAGGAGATGTGGTCGCTCGTCCCTGGAGGCACGTCTCAGGAAGACAAGGACAAGCTGAAGACCGCCTTCGATCTTGCGTTGAAGATGACGCCGCTGACGCCGGACCATCATTTCTATATGGACCAGGGCACGTACGCGCGCATGCGCCTGGTGCTGATGGGCGTGGGACGAAAGCTGGTCGAGCTCGGCGGGCTGGCGCAGCCCGACGACATCATGTTCCTGAAATACGACGAGCTTCGGAAGCTCAGCGCAAATCTGTCGATCGGCCGCTCCAACCGGCTGCCGCGTTGGGGGCCCCGGCGGTCGACGCCCAATCGCTCGTCAAGGAGCGGCGCCATGCGCGCGAGAAGGCGTTCGCGATTCGCCCGAGGCTCTGGGCCGGCACCATCACCGACTGGTCGATGTACGGCGAGCCGTACAAGCAGGTCCTCTGGGACTGGCCGGGGATTTACGAGCGCTCGAAGAGTGCCGCGGCGCAGCCCACCGGATCCGTGAGCGGGCTTGGCGCATCCGCAGGCGTCTATGAAGGCCCGGCGCGTGTCGTCGAGTCTGCCGAGCAGTTCGACCAGGTCAAGAAAGGCGAGGTGCTCGTCTGCAAAATGACAAGCCCCGCATGGGTCGTGCTCTTCACGAAGATCGGCGGGCTGGTCACCGATTCTGGTGGCGCGCTCTCGCACCCGGCAGTCGTGTCCCGCGAATTCGGCATTCCGGCCGTCGTGGGCACGCGAACGGGAACCCATACGATAAAGACGGGGCAGCGCGTGCGGCTCAACGGATCATCGGGGCTTGTTGAAATCCTTGGGTGAAACGGTCATCGGCTTCGGCGATTTGCCGTCCGACGCGTCTGCGATCGCGGGCGGCAAAGGTGCGAGCCTCGGCCGCATGGCGAATGCGGGACTTCCGGTGCCGCCAGGGTTCGTTGTGGCCGCCGATGCGTTTCGCGAATTCCTCGAGTCCTGTGGCGGCACCGCCGCTCATCACTCGCCTCACGAAGGACCTCGACGTTGAGGATCTGCGAGCGATGGAGCAGGCAGCAGACACAATCCGCGATCTGATAGTGTCCACCCCCCTGCCGGGAACGCTCAGTCAGGCGATTCTGGCAGCGCACGCGGAGCTCGCCCACGGCGATCTCGTGGCGGTGCGTTCGAGCGCGGTTGCAGAAGACGGACATACGGCAAGCTTTGCCGGCCAGCAGGAGAGCTATCTGAACGTTTGCGGTGGCGACGCCGTCCTCCGCAGGGTTCAGGAGTGCTGGGCATCGTTCTTCTCGCCGCGCGCGCTGTTCTACCGCGCGCAGAAAGCGGTGCTGGCCGACACGCGTATGGCGGTTGTCGTGCAGGAAATGGTGCAGGCCGACAAGAGCGGCGTGATGTTTACGGTCGATCCTGTTCGCAACCGGCGCGACTGCATGGTCATCGAAGGCGCACCGGGGTTGGGGGAAGCGATCGTATCTGGCGAAGTCACTCCGGATCACTACGTGATCTCTCGCGATGATGCCGCCCTCGTGCACATGTTTATTCCGGATGACGAGCGCGGCCGCGTGCTGACCGACGCTGAATTGAACGGACTGCGGGGCCTCGGCTTGCGGCTGGAAGCCTTCTTCGGATCTCCGCAGGACGTGGAATGGTGCATTCGCGGCGGATCGTTGATGCTGCTGCAGAGCCGGCCCATCACGACGCTCGGCGCGAAACGCCGAATCACCGCTCATCGAGCTCGGGCGCCGCTGGGTGATCGACAACTATCCCTACAACAGCACGCACCTGCTGAAGTCGCTCGAATGGCTCGATCGGCTCGCGCCAGACGCCGCAGAGGCTGTCCGGCTGGCGACGCTGACGCACGACATGGAGCGCGCATTCGGAGGTCCCGACGCGATCCCAATCAAGATGAGCGACCGCGCGTACGAAGAAGCCCATTCGAATCGCAGCGCCAGAATCGTCGGGGAGTGGCTTCGTGCGAACGGCGCCCAGCCCGAGCTCATCCGCAACGTCGAGGCGCTGATTCGCGTGCACGAATGGGGCGGCTCCCCCGACGCGAATCTGGTGCAGGCCGCCGACAGCGTCAGCTTTCTCGAAACCAACATCGACCTGATGGTGGGATTCGCGACAGCGGGCAAGTACTCCAGGGACGACATCGCGTTCAAGTTCGACCAGATGTACGAGCGCATCCAGGTGCCGGCCGCCAAAGACCTGGCGCGTCCGCTGTGGGAACACGCCAAAGCGCGGCTTGGTGCCGTGTGACGGGTTTCGAGTACGCGCGCCCTGAGTCGCTCGACGAGTTGTTCGCCCTCTTGCGTGCGCACGGCAGAAACGCGCGTCTGCTCTCGGGTGGAACCGATCTTCTCGTACGCATGAAGAAACATCCCGCCTTTGCCTACAGCCTCGGCGAGGCACGCGACAACCCGCTCGTCGTCATCGACCTCAAGCGAGTCTCGGGGCTGGACGCCGGCATAAGCGAAGGCGCCGGGCGGGTTCGCATCGGCGCGCGCGCCGTCATGACGGACCTCATCGACAACAAACGGCTCCGGGAGCTTTTTCCAGCGCTGATTGAAGCTGCGCGGGTCGTCGGATCCGTGCAGATTCGCAATCGCGCGACTCTGGCTGGCAACCTGTGTAACGCGTCGCCCGCCGCAGACACGGCGCCGCCGCTCCTCGCCCACGGCGCGATCCTGAATCTCGTCAGTGCCAGCGGTTCGCGGCGACTGCCGCTGGATGATTTCTTTGCCGGCCCAGGACGCACGATGCTGGCGCCAGGCGAGATTGTCGAGTCGATCGATCTGCCACTACCGATCGAGCCTACGGGCGACGCCTTCGGTCGGCTGACCCGCCGGCACGGCGTCGACCTGGCGATCGTCAGCGTGTGTTGTGTCGTTCGTGCATCAGGCGAGGTTCGATGTGCGTTCGGCGCCGTCGGCCCGAGACCGTTCGTCGTCAGCACACGGCTGGACGCTCCGCTGGACGATATGGTGAAGGACGCCAGCCCTATCTCGGACTTGAGGGCGAGCGCAGACTACCGTCAGGCGATGCTCGCCGTCATCGCACGACGAACGTTGAACGCTGCGAAGATGCGGCTGCAGGAGAGCCGCGAGCGGCGCGGGGCGTCGGGGCCCCCGCAAGCGAGCGGCCGGAGCGGGACAGGGGGCCCCCGCGACTAAACATGACCGTATCGATCACGATCAACGGAACGCCACGAACATTCGATGTGCAGACGCACCACACGCTGCTCCAGTCGCTGCGCGACCAGTTGAATCTCACCGGCACGAAAGAATGCTGCGCCGAAGGCGAGTGCGGCGCGTGCACCGTGTTGCTGAACGGCCGTGCGGTCAACGCGTGTCTCGTGCTCGCCGTGGAATGCGACGGTGAGGAGGTCGTGACGATCGAAGGGCTGAGCGCTAACGGTCAACTCGATCCGGTGCAGCAGGCGTTCGTCGAGACCGGCGCCGTTCAGTGTGGGTTCTGCATTCCAGGAATGATCGTCGCCGCCCGATATCTGCTGTCGTCCAACCCGCATCCGAGTGAGGATGAAATCAAGGAAGGACTCGCCGGAAACCTGTGCCGCTGCGCCGGCTACAGCCGCATCATCGATGCGGTGGAACTGGCTGCGAGAGGACAGGACAAAGCCCGGTAAGGCATGGCCATCATCGGATCATCAATCCCGCGGCTCGGTGCCGTCGAGCGCGCCACCGGCGCGCAGCAGTACGCGGCCGACATCCGCGTCGAAAATGCGCTGCACGTGAAGCTGATTTCCTTGGCCTGCGCGCACGCGCGCATCAACGCAATTCATACGCATGATGCCTTGCTCATATCCGGCGTGCGCGGCATCTTCGCGGCAGGTGATTTGCCTCAACCGGTTCCCCGTTACGGCCCCGTTTATGCGGATCGTCCGATGCTTGCCGTCGGTGAGACGAAATTCTCGGGAGAGCCCATCGCCGTCGTCGTCGCAGACACCGAGGACGCCGCGAAGCGCGCTGCAAGCCTCGTTCGTATTGAATTCGAGGAGTTGCCGGCGGTATTGTCCGTGGATGCGGCACTCGACGCGCACGCGCCGCTCGTGCAGGATACAGCGCTGCGCGCGAGCGATCCGCTCGCGAGCACGAATACGCTGCAGCAGTGGCAGTTCGGCTGGGGCAACGTCGACGAGGCGGCGGCCGATCTCGTCGTCGAGAACGACTATGCGTTTCCGATGGTCACGCACTTTGCCATCGAGCCGCACGCGTTTCTCGCCGCGCCCGATGCAAACGGCGTCACGATCTGGAGCCCGACGCAGCATCCCTACGTGCTTCAGCGTGTCGTGGCAGCCGCCCTCCAATGGCCCATCGCGAGAGTGCGGATCATTGCTCCCGACCCCGGCGGCGGCTTCGGCGGCAAGGGATGGCCGAAGGTCGAACCGCTGATGGCATGGCTGGCGCTCAGGCTCAGCCAGCCGGTGCGGCTGGTACTGACGCTCGAAGAAACGTTTCAGGCGGCACGCCGCACGTCTGCCCGCATTCACGCGCGGACCGGATTTGCCAGAGACGGGCGCATCATCTTCCAGGACATTCAGGCGGACTTTCTGCTCGGCGCGTACGCCGACATCGGCACACGCGTCGTCAGCAAGGCCAGCTATTCCGCATGCGGGCCGTACCGCGCCGCGCATGCGCGTATTTCCGCACGAGCACTGCTCTCACACACTGCGCCCAGCACGGCGTTCAGAGGATTCGGCACGCCGCAGGCGTCATGGGCCGTCGAATCGCAGCTGAATGAGGCGGCCGCCGCGCTGGGCATCGACCCCGTCGATATTCGACGCCGCAACCTTCGCGGCAAGAGGAGAAGCTTTCAACCCCAATGACACTCCGGCTGATGGTGAGTGGAACATGGCGCTCGCCAAAGCGGCCGCGGCGATTGACTGGAACGCCCCGCTTGCGCCCAATCGCGGGCGGGGCATCTCTCTCGGCTTGAAGAGCTCCTCGACCGCATCGCGCTCGGTTGCGATCGTGCGGCTGCATTTCGACGGCAGCGCGTCCGTCCTGTGCGGCACGTCCGACATGGGCCAGGGTGCGCGCACGGTGATGATGCAGATTGCCGCACAGGAGCTCGGCCTTGCGCCGGATCGCATCGCGATCGTGATGGGCGACACGTCGGTCGTGCCATTCGACTCGTCCACTTCTGCGAGCCGATCGACTGTGTTCATGGGCAACGCGGTTATCGAACGCGTGCGACAGCGTCAAGAAGCAGCTGCGGAAGATGGCCGAGGCCATTCCCGCAGCCCGACGGGATGCCAACGACCGATTTGCTGAAAGCGCACTTTGGACCGACTCGCGGCGAAGTGATCGGCATCGGCGAGGCGGGCAATGCGTACGAGCCCGGCCATCCGCTCGGAGGCCGCGCCGCGTTCTGGGAACTGATGTGTGCTGCGTGTGAGGTCGAAGTGGATCCCGAAACCGGCGAGACAACGATTCACAAGCTGGTGCTCGTCAGCGACGTCGGCAAGGCGCTGAACCCGCATCAGGTTGAGGCTCAGGACGAGGGCGCCGCGGTGATGGGGCTCGGTCACACGCTGATGGAACAGATCGTCCTCGGTGCCGACGGGCGGATCCTCAATCTCGGATCGCTCGACTATCGCATTCCATCGATCAAAGACGTGCCGCTCGAGCTGGAATCGCACCTCATCGAGAACGCGGACGGACCTGGGCCCTACGGCGCAAAGGGCGCAGGCGAAGGCGGCACGCTTGCCGTTGCGGCTGCGATCGGCGCAGCCATCAATCACGCCGCCGGCGTGACCATGCGCGATCTGCCGCTCACGCCTGAGAAAATATGGAGAGCGCGCAACGAAAAAGGAAGATCGAAAAACGAATAGACCTAGAAAATGGCGGTTCTCATCAGGAGATTGATATGAAGCAGTGCATGCTCGCTCTGTTGCTGGGTGCTGCAGTATCAGCACAATCCGCCGACACCGTTGAGTCTCATGTCGCGGCGGCACAGGCTCTCAACGCCACGGACTCCAACTGCTCTGATCAACCTCTGCACGCCCGAGCAGGCATCGCGCGCCACGCCTCAGCCGCGGCGCGGTGGTCAGCCGGGCGCCACGCAAACGCCGGCCGGCCCCCCCGATCGATCCCGCTGGGCGCGCGAGCCGATGAAGGTGTTCGACAACCTCTATTACGTGGGTGAGCGCGAATACTCGTCGTGGGCGATTACGACGTCGGCGGGCATCATCATCATCGACCCGATCTACGACTATTCAGTTGAAGAGCAGGTGGTCGGCGGGTTGAAGAAGCTGGGGCTCGATCCCGCGCAAATCAAGTACGTCGTCGTCAGTCATGCGCACCGCGATCATGCGGGCGGCGCGTGGTACCTGCAGGAGCGCTTCGGCGCGCGCGTGCTGCTCACGGCGCCCGACTGGGAGATGCTCGAGCGCAACAAACAGAACTGGCCGAAGCCCAAGCGCGACATGGTGGTCACCGACGGTCAGCAGCTCACGCTGGGCGACACGACATTGACGTTCGTGCACACCTTCGGCCACACGCCCGGGACAATGTCGACGATTGTTCCGGTGAGGGACAACGGCGCAGCGGCACGTTGCGGCGTTGTGGGGCGGAACGGGATTCAACTTCACGATCACGCCGGAGCGGCCGGCAGCGCATTGGTTCGACGCGTACATCGCGTCAGCCCGAAGGTTCCGTGAGGCCGCGGCGAAGGCGGGGGCCGACGTGTTTCTCTCGAATCATCCGAGCTGGGATGGCTCGAACGAGAAGATGGCGCGGCTCGCCGCGCGCAAAGCCGGCGAGCCACATCCTTATGTCGTCGGCGCGAAGAGCGTGCAGAACTACTTCACGATCGCGGAGCACTGCGCGAGAGCGGGAAAATTGCGGGCAGCGCAAGCGACGAAATAGCAGCTCTTCGGCGACGACAGAGATCAACGCAGAGATTCTTCGCAAAGCTCTGCGATCGCTTGCGTCAAATCTGTGTCGGTCGAGCGCCGGCTATGGCATCGATCTGCCGAATCACACCGTCGCGCTTGTTCAGAATGAAGATCTCTCCGTTCGGGCCTTCGCCGAAGCGAAGATCCGCGCGCGTCGAGGGCGTCTTGCCCTGCGCGACGTTCTTCTCCTTGATCAGCTGCAGCAGCGTCTTCGTTTCGCCTTTATCGTTGAAGAGAATCCTGCGGATCGGGTCCTGGCCGCCGTTCGGAAGCTTGTCGGCGCTGACGTAGAACACCTCGCCGCTCGGATTGTCCCCGAAGATCAACAGGTTCGAAAGCTGCGGAATCTCCTTCTGCCGGTACACGACCCCCATCGTCACCGCGGATTGCGGCTGCAGCAGCGGGTCGAGCTGGCCGTACTCGACGATCGGGAACGTCATCTTCGAATCGCCGCGCGGGTTCTCAAGGCGGACGGCCTGCCGGCTGATGAAGCCGTAGCTGCCTTCCCACTTGTTCCAGCCGAGATTCGCGCCCTTGGTCACCTGACTCACCTCTTCGACGATGTTCTGGCCGATGTCGGCGACGAACAGGTTGCCGTTGCGCGAGTCCCACGCGAAGCGCTGCGGATTGCGGACGCCGACTGCGTAGATCTCGCCGAGCGTGTTCGGATCGTTGTCGTTGACGAACGGATTGTCTTTCGGGATGCCGTACTTGCCGTTCGCGCTGTTCTTGCCGAGCGGATCGATGCGCAGCATCTTGCCGAACGCCGAGCTGAGGTTCTGCGCGATGTTCAGCGGATCGCCGCCGCTTCCGCCATCGGCGATGCCCATGTAGAGCAGCCCGAACTCGGCGCTGTTCGGCGCGGCGAGCGGATTGAAGCTCAACTGGCCGCCGTTGTGATTGCCGAAGGGATGCTCGAACCGCATCAGCTCGCGCGGCGCGCCGCCGTCGTAGGCCGCCGCTGCCGGATTTTTCGCCGTCCATTCCAACAGGACCGCGTCATGAGTGTGCGTGCCGCCGTTCGGCTTGAAATCGACAACCGGCGGCATGTTCGCCGTATCGGTGTAGGTGTAGAACTTGCCGAAGCCGGGCGTACCCTGCGCGGCTGAACTGCGGATGAAACGCGAAGCTCTGAAATCCGCGCTCGTTGCCCTGCGAGTTCACGTTGACGCCCCACTTCGGGTCGTTGATGTCGAGATACAGCGCGACGGTCTTTCCCTCGCGCGGAATCGTATACAGAGGTCCGCGCATGTCGTTGACGAACAGCCGGCGCGTGCCAGGCTCGTCGACGAGCAGCATCGGCCGGGCGGGCATCGGGCCGCCGAGGTCGGGGAGCGTCGCGAACTCGACGAAATTCACTTTGATGACGCCGTCGGTGGCGTTGATGGGCGCGGGAAACGGATCGGTCGGCGTCTGGGCGAACAGCCGAGGCCGCGGCCAGCAGCATCGCAGACGAAGATTCGAATGGAGGTCATATACGGATCATTACGTCTCTTCGCGTTACGCGCTCTAATTCACGATCTCCCGAATCACTCCGTCCCACTTGTTGAGGATGAAGAGCCGTCCGTCAGGGCCTTCGCCGTACCGAAGGTCGGCGCGAGTCGGCGGCTTTTTGCCCTTCTCCTCTGCCTTCGCCTTCACCAGCTCCAGCAGCGTCTTCGTCTGCCCTTTGTCGTTGAACACGATGCGGCGAATCGCATCCTGCCCGCCATTGGGCGGCAGCTTGTCGGCGTTCACGTAGAACATCTCGCCTGACGGGTTGTCGCCGAACAGGAGCAGGTTCCTCAGCGCCTTCAACCGGTTGTGCCGATACACATACCCCATCGTCACCGCCGAGCTGTTCTGCAGCAGCGGATCGAGCTGCGCGAACTCGACGACCGGATAGGTCACCTTCGGATCGCTGCGCGGCGCTGTCCAGGCTCACTTCCGAACCGTTGACGAATCTGTGGCTGCCTTCCCACACTCGCCAGCCAAGGTTCGCGCCCTTGGGCACCGTCGTCACTTCCTCGTCTATACCCTGGCCGATGTCGGCCATGTACATCGTCCGGGTCTTCGAGTCCCACGCGAAGCGCTGCGGATTGCGCGCGCCGTACGCGTAGATCTCGCCGAGCGTGTTCGGATCGTTGTCGTTGACGAACGGGTTGTCCTTCGGAATGCCGTACTTGCCGTTCGCGCTGTTCTTGCCGAGCGGATCGATGCGGAGAATCTTGCCGAACGTGCGAAGCCGAGATTCTGCGCCATGTTCATCGGATCGCCGCCGCTGCCGCCATCGGCGTTCCCGGCATACAGCAGACCGTACTCGGCGCTGCCGCGCCGCGCCGTCGGATCGAAGCCGAGCTGTCCGCCGTTGTGATTCACGAACGGACGCTGCCATCGCATCAGCTCGCGCGGGGCGTCACCGTCGTAGGTGTGCGGCTGCCGGATTCTTCGCCGTCCACTCGAGGAGCACCGCATGGTGCGCCACCTTCGCGCCCGCCGAGTGCGGCGCCCAATCCGGCGTCGGCGTGACGTTGCTGGTGTCGACGTAGGTGTAGATCTTTCCGTAGCCGCGCGCGCCGCGCCGATTGAAGTCCGGATGAAACGCGAAGCTCTGGAATCCGCGCTCGAAATTCTGGAACTGCACCTGCATGTTCCAGCGCGGATCCTGATGGTCGAGGTACGGCGTCACCGATTTTCCGTCCATGCTCACCGAGTAGAGCGCGCCGTGCATGTCGTTGACGAACATGCGCCTGCGTGCCCGGCTCGTAGCTCATCAGCATCGGGCGCGCGGCATTCCCCTCGACATCGGGCAGCGTCGCGAACTCGACGAAGTTCACCTTGATGGCACCTGCAATGGCTGGAATCGGACTCGGAAACGGATCCCGCGTGCCATTCGGCCCGAGCGGCGGCGGGCCCTGGCGCCCGCGCGCCGGCTGAGCTGGCGCTCCAGGCGCAGTGCGGCGGCGGCGCTCCCTGCGGCGGCGCTTGCGCGAACCCTGCGGATACGGTCACGACGACAACGGCCAGCACCTGCAGGAGCTTCATCACGGCTCGACAACCTCGTAGAAGTTGCGGACGCGGCTCTCGAGCATCGGAACCACCTTGCCGAGGATGTTCTCCTTGAATGCGTCGGTGGCCTGATGCGCCTTGTATCCGTTTTCGTCGACGTACTGCTCGTACAACAGCAGCTTGCGTGGATCCTCCGGGGACTGGTTGACCATGTACAGCTTGCAGCCCGGCTCGGCGCGCGACAACGGGATCATCTTCTTCAGGATGTCGATGACCTCCTTCTCCTTGCCTTCCTTGACTTTGTACTCCGCAGCGACGACGTACATTTGCTTATCTCCTCTCTATACGGTTGCGTAACACGCCAATGCCTTCGATTTCGAACTCCACCACATCTCCCGGCTTGAGCCAGCGATCGAGCTCGAGCCCGCTCCCGCCGGTCGTCGTACCCGATCCCCAGAGCTCGCCCGGATAGATCGTCTCGTTCTGCGAGACGTGCACGATCAGATCCTCGAACGAAAACTGACGGCCGCTGCTGCGGGAGTCGGTCCAGGTCTCGCCGTTCACCTTCGCCGTCATCCGCAGGTTGCTGACGTCGAGCTCGTCGGCGGTGACCAGATACGGTCCGATGGTATTGCCCGTATCGAAATCCTTGCCCTTGCTGGGGCCCATGCCGAGCGGGCCCTCTTTCATCTGTTGATCGCGCGCGCTCCAGTCGTTCCAGATCGTGTAGCCCGCGATGTAACGGGCGGCGTCAGCCTTCTTGATGTTCTTGCCGCGGCGCCCGATGACGACCGCCATCTCGAGCTCGAAGTCGAACTTCTCGCAGTACTTCGGCCACTCGATCACGTCGTCCGGACCGGACACCGTGTCGGGATCGCCTTTGTAGTACGCCGGCACTTCGTACCACACCGGCGGAATCGACGGCCGCCCGAGCGCTTTGCCCGCCGTCAGCATGTGCCCTTCGAAGGTGAGGAAATCGCGAATCACGCGCGGGCGCGGCACAGGAGCCAGCAGGCGCACTTCGTTCGCCGCGTAGCTCGTGCGGCCGCCGAACGCCTCCGGATGTGTCGATGCCGCCTCGATCGCCTGATCGGCGGCCCGCCGCCCGATGTCGCCGGCGCCGAGAAATGCGACCATGTCGGAAGGAAACAGCGTGCCGGCGAGACGTTGCGCGTCGCATCCGGGATCGGCCCGTTCGAGATGAGCGGCGTAGCCGGCTGCGAGATCAATCAACCTGCCGTCGACCGCGGCGCCGATGCGCCGCAGCGGTCCCGCGGCTGTCGGTATCTCGAATGTCGCCAGCTTCATGAGCCCTACATCTTACTTCGTGGCGGGGTTTGCTGTCTCGACACAGAGGCACGGAGCACAGAGACACGCACGGAGAAATGCATGCATTCCTCTGTGGCGGCGTCAGTCGGGCTCCGTGACTCCGTGTTGGAATTTCGTCGTGTCTTCGCGCTCTTCGTGCCTTCGTGTTTACATCAGCGCGCGGATCGACAGGATGGTGAAAAGCCCGTAGAACATCGACATGCCGACGAGCGCGATGCGGCGCCAGAGCGGCGGCCGAAGCGCGGGCGGCAGCAGGCGCGTATTCAGATACAGGAGATGCAGCGAGGCAATGGTGAAGACGAGGCCGGCGATATTCGCCGCCAGCATGAGCAGCATGATGGGCTGCGCCAGGCGCAGCGCGATCATCCCCCAGAGACACACGAGCGCCAACGCTCCGTAGTACACGACGCGGACGTCACCTCGGCTCAACGCCCGCGCCCGATGGCTGCCGGTCCAGACGATGTCGGTGATCGAGCGCACCATGCTTTCGATGATGTCGAGCTGCGTCTTGAACAGGATCCACGCCGCCAGCATCGCCACGACGGCGCCGGCGGCCGCTCCGGAGCGCGTGCCGACTGCCGACGCGAGCGCCGCGGCCATGCCGAGCCCCTGGATATTGCTGCCGCTCGGCAGAAGCGTCACGTACAGCACCGCGGGCAAAACCATCCCCAGCATGGCTCCGGCGAAGAACACGCCCCACTGATCGGCGCTCACAATGCGCCACCAGCCGCGCCATCGGCGCATGTTCTCGGCGGTGGGAGTGAAGATGAAACCCGTATGTGCCAGGTTCACTTTGTGCCCACCGACAGCGGCGGGAATGTACCCCGCGCGCTGTCCCATGCCGTATCCCTTGTCGCGCGCCCAGCTGGACAGCGCGATGTTCACCATGCCGCCGGCTCCGGAGTAACCGGCCAGCGCGGCCAGCAGCAGGAAGTCGTTGCCAGGCAGGAAGCTGAACGTGCCACGCGGCAGATCGAACCCGAAGAACCCGACGCCCGCAGCGGCCCACGTTGACGCGGGAACGAAGTACAGCGCGAGCGCGAGGAATCCACCGAGGATGCAGACGACCATCACCCAGTTGAGCAGCTCGAGCGTCCGCTCGATGCGGCGGCCGAGCATCAACAGCGCGATGCAGACGAGAAACGTGCCGACGCCGAGCTGATAAATCGTCGTCGCATCGGCCGGTCCCGCAATGCGGCGCGTGACGAGAAAGAAAATCGCGCCGGCCGAGAGTCCTGCCGAATACGGCCATCCGACCTGCAGCAGGTACATCGCGACATACAGCCACGCCCAGAAGCTGCGCGCCGGGCGCGTGCGCATGAAGCCGGTGAAGACCGGCTCGCCGGTCGCCAGCGTGTAGCGCATCAGCTCGGTGTTGAAGATGGTCTGAAAGAACACCGCAACGAGCGTGATCCAGAGAAGCGACAGGCCGTAGCGGACGAACGCGGTTGGCCCGAGCAGAAATTCCCCGCCGCCGAGCGATAACCCGAGGACGATGACGCCGGGGCCGACGACCTTCAGCCACTCGAAGCCGGTCGGCACGGGCGCGTCGGGCAACTCCGCCTGGACCCATGGATCGAGGCCGGTTCGCGTTTCAAGACTCATCGTTTGTCCACTCGCTGACTGTCTCGACTTTGGACTCTGGACTTTGGACTCCTGGACTCATCGACTCTTTGGATTGTGGACTCTATACCAGTTCGCATGCGTTCGTTCGCGAAACGGATGACATCTTCTGTCGGCTGCTTCAGCTGCCCGTCGATCGCGAGCATGGCGATGCCGTGCACGTTCGCCCAGATGTATTGCGCGAGCGCGAGCGGGTTGTCACGCCTGACCAGCCCTTGCTCGCTGCTGCGAGATCAGCGCATCGACGAGCACCTGAAAGGCCCCCGCACCTTCCTTCGCCAGGTCCGAATCCGGTGACGCATCCCGCACATATCCGCCGAACATCACGCGGTAGTGCGAGGGGTGGGCGACGGCAAACCGCACGTAGGCCTCCCCCATCGCTTCCATCCCTTCGCGGCCGCCGCCGTGTCTCTTCCACGCGTCATGCGTTTGAAGGCGCAAGGTCCGAAATCCTTCGGTGGCGACGGCTGCCAGGAGCGCGGATTTGTCGGCGAAATGGCGGTAGAGCGCCGTCCGCGACACGCCGAGCTTCGTGCCGACGGCACGCATGGTGAGCGCAGCGACCCCGCCCTTCTCGATCGTGCGAAGCGCCTCCTGGAGGAGGGCCCGCGACAGGTCGCCATGATGATAGCGTTTGGCGCGTTTTCTGGCCATCTTCGGCATGGTACGGCGGTATGTTGACAATGTCAACATGAGCGGGTATATTGATGTTGACAGTGGCAACATTGGCCGGGCGGTGACGCAGGACCGGCCGCAAGACGAGGTGAGGCACGCATGAAGAAGACGATCACGACACTGTGGCAGACCGACGCCAGGCTTACCGCCGTGGGGTTCGCGATGCTGGCCCTGCTGGCCGCGACTGGTGTGGCGCTCCTTGTCGATCCCCGCGAAGTGCTGGGCGCGCCGGCGTGGATGAAGCCGGCGAAGTTCGCCGCATCCATCGCGATCTACACGCTGACGCTCGCGTGGGTCTTTACCTACCTGCCCGAGTGGAGAAGGACACGCGGCGTGGTGAGCTGGGTGACCGCAGTGACGCTGTTACTCGAAATCGTCATCATCGACGTGCAGGCGTGGCGCGGCACGACCAGCCACTTCAACGTCGGCACAGTCATGGACGGAGTGCTCTTCACTATCATGGGCCTCGCGATTCTGATTCAAACGCTGACCGCCATCACGGTCGCGGTCGCCGTCGTGGAGGCAGCGCTTCTCCGACCGCGCGCTCGGATGGGCCCTGCGCTTCGGCATGACCATTACGATCATCGGCGCCATGACAGGGGGGCTGATGACGCGGCCGACGCGCGAGCAGCTGGACAACGCGCGGGCCGGCCATCGCATGACAGTGGCGGGCGCACACACGGTGGGCGCGGCTGACGGCGGCCCGGGCCTCCCCGGCACTGGGTGGAGCCGCGAGCATGGCGATCTTCGCGTCGCGCATTTCCTGGGCCTCCATGCGATCCAGATGCTTTCGCTCTTCGCACTCCTGTTGGCCAGTCGCGGCTGGCAGGACATGCGCCGAGTCCGAATGGTGTGGGCCATCTCTGCGAGTTACGTGTCGCTGTTCGCGTTGCTGTTGTGGCAGGCGCTGCGCGGCCAGTCGGTAACCGCACCAGATTCCGACGACGTTGACGGCGATGGCGTTATGGGCGGTGCTGACCGCGCTGGCGGTCGGGATCGCGGGCTTGCGGCGGGAGTCTACGCGCGTCCACGCCATCGTGTATTAAGGAGCTCGAACATGTCTCCTAATCAAATCTTCTCCATTGCGAACGCCGT
The DNA here is from genome assembly GCA_963787755.1 of Vicinamibacterales bacterium. Taxonomy (GTDB): domain Bacteria; phylum Acidobacteriota; class Vicinamibacteria; order Vicinamibacterales; family JAMQPK01; genus JAMQPK01. Next base: position 17,604 of record CAWBEG010000003.1, on the reverse strand, counting down.
AGCGCTCTGCTGCTGGCTGCTGTTGATAGTGCTCCCAGGCAGGAAGTGGGTGAACCGCGATCTCGCGGGTGTGGCGGTGCCCGCCGCGTTTGCCGTTCTCTACACCGGCATCATCGCCGTTCATTTTTTCGGCAGCGCGGGCGGATTCTCGTCGCTGCCGGATGTGGCACTCCTCTTCAGCAATCCGTGGCTGCTGCTCGCAGGATGGATTCACTACCTGGCTTTCGACCTGCTTGTCGGCAGCTGGGAAGCGCGTGACGCCCGCGAGCGCGGCATCAGTCATCTGTTCGTCGTGCCGTGTCTCATCCTCACGTTCCTGTTTGGTCCCGCCGGGTGGCTGCTCTACCTGGGCGTGCGCTCGCGCGCCCGCGGAATTACACGACATTCAGAACGGTAATCGGCATACCAAAATCGAGTGCGAGACTGAGCGACGCACGTAAAACACCATGTTTTACGCGTGTTTCCGAGCGTATGTGGCGGCTCCGCGGGCACAGCGTTTGCGCCTGCCCGGGCATGGTTCTCGTCTTCGCCATCACGCTTTTCCTCAGCTCGTCACTGCTGTTCGTCGTCCAGCCGATGATTGCCAAGATGGTGCTTCCGCTCCTCGGGGGCACTCCGGCGGTCTGGAACACCTGTATGGTGTTTTTCCAGGCGATGCTGCTGGCCGGCTATCTCTACGCGCACGCGTCGACGCGGTGGCTTCGAGTCCAGCACCAGGCGATTCTGCACATCATGCTGCTGTCGGTGTCGTTCCTGGCGCTGCCGATTGTCGTCGCGGCGCAGCACAGCGAGCCGCCGGCCACGGGGATGCCGATCGGATGGCTGTTGCGCGTGCTGCTCGCCACCGTCGGCATTCCGTTCTTTCTCGTGTCGTCGAGCGGACCTTTGCTGCAGCGATGGTTCGGGCGCACCGATCATCCGCGCGCGCGCGATCCGTACTTCCTTTCGGTTGCAGGCAATGTCGGCAGCATCTTCGCGCTGCTCGCGTACCCGGCGCTCCTCGAACCGTCGCTGAGACTCGCCGAGCAAAGCTCGATCTGGACCGGCGGATACGTCGCGCTCGTACTGCTGACGACCGCCTGTTTCTACCTCGCGTACCGCCAGTCGAGCGCCCATCGCGCGGTCACCGGCGCCCCTGCGGCAAACCCGACTACTGACGCGCACGTCGCCGCGCCAGGCTGGAGAGCGCGTCTTCACTGGATCGCGCTATCGTTCGTGCCCTCAAGCCTCCTGCTCGGGGTCACGACGTTTCTCACGACCGATGTGGCCGCGGTGCCGCTTCTCTGGATCGTGCCGCTCGTCATCTACCTGCTGACCTTCGTGCTGGTCTTCGCGCGGCGCACGCTCGTACCGCATACGCTGATGATGCGCATGCTGCCGCTGTGGGTGCTGCCGCTCGCGTGGCTGATCGCGTTCGACACGAATCTGCCTGTCGCCATTCAGGCCCCGATTCACCTGCTGACGTTCTTTTTCGCGGCGATGGTGTGCCACGGCGAGCTGGCGAAGCGGCGCCCCGACGGCCGCTACCTCACCGAGTTCTACCTGAGCATGTCGGTCGGAGGGGTGCTCGGAGGATTGTTCAACGCGCTCGTCGCGCCGGTGCTGTTTTCGACCGTTCTCGAGTATCCGCTTGCGTTGGTTCTCGCGTGCGCGCTGCGACCGGCGCGATCAGGTGGATCGGAGACACGGCTGGCGCGGCGGCTCGATTTCGCGCTCCCCGTCATTGTCGGCGCGTTCGCGCTCGGCATGATGTTTCTGCTCAATACGTCGCAATCAAAAGCGCCGCACACGCTTCTCCTGGTCTTCATCGTACCGGCGGTTCTCTGTTTCAGTTTCTCGGCTCGACCGTTGCGGTTTGCCCTGACCGTCGGCGCGCTCATGCTGGCTGGCGGTTCGTTTGCGGCTGCGCAGGAACATGCGAGTCATCGCGGCCGCAGTTTCTTTGGCGTGCACCGGGTGTTCGATCTGCCCGAGCGGAATCTCCGCTACCTGATCCACGGTGGCGTCGTACACGGCATTCAGCATCTGGATGCAGGCAAGCGCCGGGAGCCGTCGACCTATTTTCACAAAACAGGGCCGATCGGCCAGGTGTTCAAAGCGTTTCAGGGACGGCCAGGATAAGAGCCGTGTTGGCATCATCGGCCTCGGCATCGGCACGCTTGCGGCGTACAGCGAGGCAGGCCAACAGTGGACGTTCTTCGAGATCGATCCGGCGATTGCCGACATGGCGAGCAATCCGAAGCAGTTCACATACCTGTCGGACAGTCCAGCACAGACCCGAATCGTACTCGGCGACGCGCGCATCGCCCTGACGAAAGAGCCGGCGAATGCATTCGACGTGCTCGTGGTCGACGCGTTCAGCTCGGATGCCGTGCCCGTCCATCTGCTGACCCGCGAAGCGCTGCAACTGTATCTGCAGAAGCTCGACGCGGGCGGTGTGCTCGCCTTCAACATCACCAACAGCTACCTGAACTTGACTCCGCTCATCGCCGACCTCGCGGACGACGCAGGACTCGTGGTTCTGGTGCAGCACGATCTGCTCGCCGACGCCGCGGCCATATCACTCGGCAAGGCGACGTCCCGGTGGGCCGTGATGGCAAGGTCTATCGACGCACTCGGCCCTCTCGCGCATGATGCTCGCTGGCAGCCAGTGCCCGCGCGGTCCGTGCCCATGGCCTGGACCGACGACTTCTCGAACCCGCTGAGCCTGGTTCGCTGGTTCGGAAACTGATTTCCTGTATCTCACCGCAAAGACGCTATGGCGCAGAGTTTCGTTAGTGATTAAACAGAAGATCAGAAGATCAAAAGCAAAAGAATTCTTCTGGTCTTCTGAACTTCTGTTTTATTTGACACCGGAGCCTAATCACTTCCGTGGAACTTCGGCGCTGAGGAAGTGGTGGCGATTTCCAGCTGAGTACTTCACCGCAGAAGCTAAGACGCTGAGGGCGCAGTCACCACGAAGGCGCGATGGGCGCGAAGACACGATGAAAGACCGTGCGCAGCGTTCAGCTTCAGCCGCACAATCAACAGAAGATCAGAAGATCGAAAAGCAGAAGAATTCTTCGGCGTCTTCTGAACTTCTGTTCTTATTTGACACCGGGGCCCTTTCGACATCATCTCAGTATGCGAACTTCGGCGCTGAGGCTAAGTGGTGGCGATTTCCAGCTGATGTACTTCGCCGACCACCGCAGGACAGCTAGACGCCGAACGGCGCAATCACCACGAAGCGCGCGATGGGCGTCGAAGACACGATGCAAGAGACCGTGCGCAGCGGTTCCCGAGCTTCAGCCACCATGTTGCACTCAGCATGAGACTCGGATCTCCCGCATCTTCCGAATGCGCACGCACAACTATACAGTCTGATTCTGCCTATCGAGTAGAGCAATCAATGCCGCACGCACGGCCGGACCGCTGGCCGTCGGGCCGATGGCACCTCGTTGGAACAGGCTGTAGCCCTTCCTACGCGTTCCAGGGTACTCTCCGCAGGTTCTGCTCTGCGACAACCTGTTGATCTCGTTCGGATCGCACCGATGCCGATCTGACTAGTCCAGAGGCCCTTCGAAGCCGAACGAAACATGCCAATATTCAGAGCAGCCGTGATCCGGAGGTCGCTGCTCGGATTTGGCCGTGACCGCCTCGTTTCGGTATCGTCGTGCCTTCGAGCTCTTCGTGTCTTCGTGTTTGTCTTCCGCTTTGATTCGTGGAGCGGCGTCCCCGTGCCTTGGCGGCGGGACATGGAACAGATCGGGTTGTTTTACTGAATCTGAATCCGGTCGCCGACTTTCACCGGCGAAGTCAGGAGCGTTCCTGCAGGCAGTCCACGACGACGCCGTCGGCATCCATTGCAATGATGTCGATCGGCACGGCGTAATCCAGAGCGCCTCGCCCGCCTCGAGATGCCTGCGGCCGAGCAGTCCAACGGCGCGCTCGAGGCGGCGCGACGCGACGGTCACGCGGTCCGCCACGATCGTGCCGGTTTCGGCATCGCGCGCGACAAAGTGTTGTGTCATGGCTCGAACTGGAGTGTGACGTCCGTCGGGTCGCCGTGACGCACGTCGACCGACGCGCGCCGCTCCCCGAGCGAGGGATGCGTGGCGCTGATCTCGTGAGATCCGATGGACATCGACAGCCCTTCGCCCGGGGCGCCGGCTGGCCGGCGCGCCATCGACCTTGATTTCTGCGCCTTCCGGAGCGGTGACGCGCACGCTTCCCATCGGCAGGGTCAGCGTGTGCGGCGGTCGTCTCGCCCGGCCGCACGTCGAGCGTCTCTTTCGCGCGATAGTTGAAGCGCTCGCTGACCAGCTCGACGACGTGCTTGCCCGGGGTCGTCATCACCCGTCCGTCCTCGGTGAGATTGACCGGCTTGCCGTCGATGGCAACCGTGACCGGAATCGGCGAGAAGATCGCGAGCCAGCCGGAGAAAATCGCTTCCGACAGCATGCGTCGTCTGGTTGCTCTTTATCGTGACGCGTCGTGTGATCGTCCCTGAGGCGCTCTTCAGCACCAGCGTGTGCACGCCCACTTCGAGATCGGGAATCGTCACCGGCGTTTTGCCGTAGCTGCTTGTCCGTCGACGATCGCTTCCGCGCCATCAGGCGTCGATTCGACCTTCAACGACCCGACCCGCTGCTCGACCACCTCGATGAACGGCTCAGGGTTGACGCGGTTGAACGATCAAGCGCCGGCTTCTCGGCGGGCGTCACGAATCGCGTGACCGTGCTGATCGCCGTACCGGTGTTGGTGACGAGCAGAAGGCACGCGGCGACCGGAAGCGCCCACTTTGCGTGCCGCCTGTAATCGATGCCGGCACCCGCCGCTTCCGTTCGTTCTTCGACCGGCTCCTGGGCAGCGCGCGGTCGTCGGCTGAAAGAGGCTGTAGTAATCGCCCGGATGGCGACGACCGCTCTCGGCAGCGTGCGGAGCCTCTGCAGAACTCTTCGACCTCGCGCGCGGCGACCTTCACTGGCCGGCAGCTGCTGCGCGCCGGCTCGCGGCTGCATCCTGACGACGTTCGGCTTGCGCGGCGCGGCGCGTTCGACTGCGCTGCCGCGCGCGCCACTTCCGATGCGACGGCTTCGGCCGCTGCCGTGCGCGCCTGCTGTGCCGCCGCTTCGCGCATGTCCGCCATCTGCGCACGCAGCTCCTCGAGCTGCGCAGCCTGGCGCTCTTCCGCCTGCGCGTGCACGCGCGCGAGCTCGCCTTCGAGCTGCTTGATCTGATCCGTCGGCGCGGCGCGTCTCCGACTCGTCGGCCTTGCGCGTCTGCGTCGCGACGAACTTGAGGCGATCGAGCTCGGCCTTCAGCTGTGCCTCGGCGCCGGCACGCTCGCGTGCGCTGCCGCCGCTTCGGCGGCGCGCATCCGTTCGGATTCCGCGCGGGCGGCGTCGAGCTGAGCCGTCAGCGAGCTTTCGACCTCGGCGCGCACGCGCGCGAGCTCGGCGGCGAATGCCTCCTGCGCCTGCTGCGCCTCGATGCGCACGCGCTCCGCCTCGGCTCGGGCATCTCGGCTTCGGCGCGCACACGCTCCGCTTCCTCGGCGCGCAGCCGGATTTCCTCCGCGCGCAGGCGCTCGGCCTCTTCGGCGCGCAGGCGGGCCTCCTCGGCGCGCAGGCGCTCGGCCTCTTCGGTCTCGAGCTTCACCTTGTTCAGCGCGTCGCGCAACGGTGACTTCGGTTTCCGAGCGCATGCGCGCCAGCTCGGCGTCGAGCTTTTCGCGCGCCTCGCGTACGGCGGCCTCGCGGGCTTCGGCCACCGCGGCCTCGCGCATCGCTTCAGCCGCGCGGGATTCGGCAATCGCCGCCTCGCGCATCGCTTCGGCCTCGGCCTGCACGCGCGCCAGGTCGGCGGCGACCGCTTCGCGCGCCTCTCGTTCTGCGGCGGCGCGCGCCTCGGCGATGGCGGCCTCTCGAATCGCTTCGGCATCGAGCGCCTGGCTGCAGCATGTCGACCGAGCGCCGGGTCCCGGCTGCGTTGCGCGCGCGATCGAGTGCCGCGCCGAAGTCGAACACGTCCCCTTCGTCGACCGGCGCGAGCGATGGCGACGCCTGCTTGCCGTCGGTCTCCACGTACTTCAAGTTGAGCCCGAGCTCGCGCGCAAGCCGATCGATCTCATCGATCTCGATCGATCGCGGCGCCACGCGGGCCGGCGCGGTCGTACGACCTCTTCGATGTAACGGCGCCGCTTCGGTGAATCGGCGGCTCCAGTTCACGGTTCCAGGTCGCGGATCGAGAACGGTTCCGCGATCTGGCTCGATCGGCGCCTGCATCACCGGCTCAGCGCATGCAGCGGCTCCGGACATGTAGGGCTCAGGCTCGGGCGCCACGTACTGCGATTGGAAGGGTGTGGTGTCGAACGCCGATGCGGACGCGGCTCGACCTCCATCCTCTATGAGAGGATGCGGCGCAGGGACGGCGCGATTACATTTATGGCTGGCCTTCGGCGCCTGAGGCCGATTACGGATTTCGCAGGCGTCCTTGAGATGCGCCACGACTTCCTCGGCAAACGCCATCGGATCGCATCCGATCGGCGCAGGCGCCTTTGTTTTCTTCCTGAACAGCCCGCCTTTTTTTTCCGGCGCCTTCGCCGGGCCCGTGCGGAACTGCGGAATCGTAATCGTCTGCAGATGCGAGGCGCCGTCGAGCGATCGCAGATGCGCGATGAGCGCGTCCTCGTCTCTCGGCGAGAGCAGCGCGCTCAGGAGAATGAGATCGGGCATGCGCGCGGCGATCTCGTCGACGGCCTCCATGGTGGAGTCCACCATGACGAGCTCGGCGCCCACGCGCTTGGCAAAGATGTGGCGCAGGACATCAGCCTGCACCTCGTCTGGCTGCACGACCAGGACGGTGCTCATCATCAGCTTCTCAGCATCAGCATGAACAGGACGACCGCCACGACGAGAAACGAGAACAGAAACGGATTGTCCGACGCGTAATCAGATCCGATCGACATCGCCGCATACGCGGCGTTGCCCACGGGCCCGAGCGACGAGTTCATCTCGCCGCCCTGCACGCTCGCTCGTCATCTCTGCGAAGCTGCTCGCGCACCCGCGGGTTGATCGCCATGAGCATGCCGAACAACACCGCCAGGACGGCGAGCGTCACGGCGAGCTCCCGTACTTTCTTCCACACAACTTTTATACGCATCGCAAGCGCCATGCCCTGTCCGGCGGTACGCCACTAAGTGACGCGATTACGCGCATTGCGGGCTCCGTGTCCCGGATTGGCGCACCAGCGCCGCGTCGCGCGCGCGAACAATTCGCGCATCGTACTTACGAAACCGCAAACGCGGGCGCCGACGCGCTCGGCGAATCACAACTCGGTCGTTCGGACACCAATTTTGTCGAGAAGGGTGTGTGCTGCACATGGGTCACGGCGTGCACGCGCGCGCGACACCATCGCGCGCCGCTAAGCCTCTCTCGACAGACGCACTTGGGCGCAATCGCGCGGCAGCACATTTTCTCGCGTGGTACGGCCGTTGCGATATCTCCGGCATCGCGGGCCGTTTGGGCGGCACGCACACAAGGAGAAACGAAATGAAGCAGCTTGCACACATCGTCGGCTCGTTTTGGCGTGATGAAGATGGACAGGACCTGCTCGAGTACGCACTGCTCGTCGCGTTGATCGCGCTTGTCGCGGTCGCGGGCGTGACGGCCGCGGGCGTCAGAGTGAAGGACATCTTCACGGCGATCGTGAGCGGCGATTCCGCTGCCGGCGGCGGCGTAAGCACGCGTTCGAGCGAAGGCTACAGGCTGTGGGCGCTGCCAATGTGGCAGCGCCCCTCCGCCTCTCACGGAGGGTCACATGCGATTACTGCAGCGATGGTTGCGGCTGCGAAGAAGGGCCAGGACTTGCTCGAGTACGGATGCTCGCGGCGCTGATTGCCCTCGTCGCGCTCGGCGCGGTGGGTTGCTCGGCGATCATTTGAACAGAGTTTTCTGGCAGGCCATTGGTCCAAGCATCTAACGTCGTCGTTCTCGCGGCGATGTGCGCGGGGCTCGGCACCGCGGCAGTCATCGACATCCGGCAGCCGGCGCATTCCGAACGTCGTCTGCGTCGCGACGGCGGCTGCCGGTCTGACGTTCGTCGATGTTCGGCATCAGCAGCATCACGGTGACGTCGGCGCTCGCAGGGCTCGCGATCGGCTTTCTGATGATGCTGCCGGGACATGTGTTTGGCGCGACCGGCGCGGGAGACGTGAAGTTGTTCGCGGCGGCGGGCACGTTGCTCGGAAGCGGACGGATCGTCACGGCGTTTCTGTTCGTCGCTATCGCCGGCGGGATTCTCGCGGTGGTCATCGCGATTCGGCGGGGACGGCTCGGACGGACGATGGGACTGACAGCGCGACTGCTTGGACGGCCGGGCAAGTTGAAAACGGAGATCGAATCGCCGGCCGAGCACAACAGATTTTCTTACGGCCCCGCCATCGCCATCGGATGCGTCATCGCCATGCTGATCGGAGATTCATTATGAAGCCTGACACTCGCAAACGCGAACGCGGACAACGCAATGGTCGAGACGGCAATCGCGATTCCGATCCTGCTCGTGCTGATGGTCGGCATCTTCGAGGTCGGCCGCGCGTACGAGACGTGGCAGGTGCTGACCAACGCCGCGCGCGAAGGCGCGCGCATGGCGGTGACGCCGAGCAGCATCGCAGGCGATGACGACCGCCCTGATTCGCCAGTACATGGCTGAACGGCCAGCTCACCAAGTTCGCGACCGCCGCGGTCGTCGTCAACAAGGGCGCGTCGATCGACGTGAACGGCACCCCCGTCAGCGCGTCGGCCGTGACCGTCGACTACCCGTTCGAGTTCATCATGCTGCAGCCGGTGGTCCGGCTGGTCGCGCCAGGCGCAACGGTCGGCGGGCCGCATCACCATGCGCGCCACGGCGATCATGCGCAACGAAGCTCAATAGGAAAACGAGGACCTTATGAATCGCGTCACGCATCTTCTCTGTGTTTCTCATCGCCCTCGTCGCGGGAGGCGGGCTCGCATACGGCACGTATGACTACCTGCAGAACGTGCCGGTCAAGACGGTGACGGTGCCGACCAAGCGGGTCGTCGTCGCGAACACCGATCTCTCGCTCGGCAGCGAGCTGCGCCGCGACGACCTGAAGGCGATCGACTGGCCGGCGGGCGCGGTGCCCGAAGGCGCGTTCGAGGACCCGCGCGAGCTGCTCGGCCGCGGCCTGATCGCGTCGGTCGTGCGGCACGAGCCGATTCTGCCTGGCAAGCTCGCGTCGAAAGAAGCCGGCAGCGGCCTGCCGCCAATCATCCCGACCGGCAAGCGCGCCGTGTCGGTACGAGTCAACGAAGTCATCGGCGTCGCGGGGTACGTGCTTCCCGGCACGCGCGTCGACGTCGTCGCCACGCAGAGCCCGACCAACCGCAACGAGGACATGACGTCGAAAGTCGTGTTGTCGAACGTCGAAGTGCTCACCGCCGGCACGCGCCTCGAGCACGACAGCAAGGACGGCAAGCCGATGCAAGTGACGGTCGTCACGCTCGTCGTGACGCCCGACCAGGCCGAGCGCCTGACGCTCGCCAGCACCGAAGGAAAGATTCAGCTGGCGCTGCGCAATCCGCTCGACCTCGAGTCCCCCGAAACCGCGGGCGTAAGGCCCGGCATGCTGATGGGAACCGTTCAACAGAGACCGGCGCCGGTCGCGCGTCGCGCGTCGTCGCCGGCTCCCGCGTCCGCACCGGCCTTCGCACAGCCGGCGCCAACCGTCGAAATCATCCGCGGCGACAAGCGGCAGCACGTCACCGTCGGATAGGAGCTGATGATGAAAACCCTTCGAAGACTCGCGATATTCGTTCTCATGGTGATGCCGCCGGCGTTCAGTTCCGGCCGCGTCGTCGCCGCAGGTGAACCCGTCATCGACCGGCACGGAGCAGATTCTCCTGCTGGTCGGCCGATCGGCCGTCATCCATACCGATCGGGCGATCCAGAGGGTGTCGCTCTCAACGCCGGACATTGCCGATGCGATGGTCACCGCGCCGCGCGAGCTGCTCGTGCACGGCAAGGCGCCGGGAACGATCTCGCTGCTCGTCTGGAGCGACAACGGCCGCATCACGAACTACGAAGTGATCGTCCGCCGCGACCTGACGCCGCTCGAAGGGCAAATCCGGCGGCAGTTCCCGAACGAGCCGATCGCCGTCGCCGTCAACGGCAAGGACGTCGTGCTGTCGGGCGTCGTGTCGGCGAAGCATGTCATCGACCGCGCGAAGGCGCTGGCCGCCGGCTACGTCGACAAGCCGGAGAACATCGTCAACATGCTGCGGCAGACCGAGAGCCCGGTCACCAATCAGGTGATGCTGCAGGTGCGGTTCGCCGAAGTGAGCCGCAGCGCGATGCAGGAGCTCGGCGTCGAATTTCTTCGGCGGGCCGAACGGGCGCCGACGGTTGGCATGGGCCGCAGCACCACGCAGCAGTATCCCGCGCCTACGTACGACGGCGAGAAGAAGATGCTGGTCATTCCGGACTTCCTCAACCTGTTCGCGTTTCAGATCGAAAGACCAGCTCGGCATGACCGTGACGGCGCTCAAGGGCAAGGGGCTCTTCGAAAGCCTCGCGGAGCCGAACCTCATTACGCAGGACGGGAAAGAAGCGAGCTTCCTCGCCGGCGGTGAGTTTCCGTATCCCGTCGTCCAGGGCGGCGGCGCCAACCAGTCGGTCACGATCGTGTTCAAGGAGTTCGGCGTCCGTCTGCGGTTCACGCCGACGATCACCGGCGGAGGGTACGTCCATCTGAAGGTGGCGCCCGAAGTCAGCACGCTCGACTTCGCCAACGGCGTCACGCTCGAGGGATTCCGCGTGCCGGCGCTCGTCGACGCGCCGCACGGAAACGGAAGTCGAGCTGCGCGACGGCCAGACGTTCGCGATTTCAGGACTGCTCGATCGCAACATGGACGAGACGCTTCGCCGCGTGCCCGGCATCGGCGATATTCCGATTCTCGGCTACCTGTTCCGAAGCCAGGCGTACAAGAAGAACACCACCGAGCTCGTCGTGATGATCACGCCGCACATCCTGCGCCGCGACTCGCCAGGCGTGACGCCGAATCTGCCCGGACTCGTGGAGCCGTTCCTGCCGGCGCCGACCCGCACGATACCGATGCCACCGCCCCGCGTTCACGGGCCTGACACCGGATTCACCGGCGGGCCCGCGCGCACGGTCGTGAGCAACACCTCCGCCTCCGCACCGGCTTCGCAGATCGCCACGGTCGCACGCCGGTCGCAGACCGCAATCGCACCCAGCGCAGCTTCGCAGCCAGCGCATCTGTCGACCCGGACTGAGCTCCGCCGAATCGCAAAGCGGCGGAACGCGCGAAGAACGAAATCGCCAGGCTCGAGCGCGAGCAGGCGGAGCGAGACCGCAAGGCTGCCGAAATCGAGGCCGCGCGCGCGGCCGAGGAAGAGCAGAAGCAGAAGAAAGAGCTCGAGATCGCGCGCAAGGCCGACCTGGTGCGCCAAGCAGCGCGAGAAGAAGCTCGAGGAGAAGCGCCTCGAAGAGCAGGCCGCGATCGACCGCAAGCGCTGGATCGAACAGCAGGAGCAGGCGGCCAAGGCCAAGGTCGTGGCCGACAAGCTCGCGAAAGAGCAGGCGCGCCGCGACGCCGAGCAGCAGAAGATCGAAAACGCGCGTCTCGAGGAAGAACGCAGGGTTGCGGAGAAGCACCAGAAAGCACAGGACAAGCTCGCTCGTGAGCAGGCGAGCCGCAACGGCGAGCTCGAGAAGCTGATCACCCAGTACAAGCGGCTCACAGGAGAGCAACCATGACACGCCTTCAGACCAGACTTCGCGACGAGCGCGGCATGACGCTGGTCATGGTCGCAACGGGCATGGTCGCGTTTCTCAGCGCGACGATGCTCGCGGTCGATGTCGGCATGTTGATGGTCGCGCGCACGGAATCGCAGAACGCGGCCGACGCCGGCGCGCTCGCAGGCGCCGTGGCTCTTGGCGTACGACGATCCTGACGAACCGCACGCCCACCGGGCCGGCTGTCCGCAACGCCATCGCAGCCGCCACGGCGGCCGACAACAGCGTCATGAACGCGGCGAGCGTCGGTCATTGCCGGAGGACGTCACGTTTCCGACAACCGACTCAAGTGCGCGTGCGCGTCCAGCGCAGCGGCGTGCGAGGCAATCCGGTGTCGACGTTCATCGCACCGATGTTCGGCATCGACACCGTCGACATCGGCGCTGTGGCGACTGCCGAGGTCGTCGCCGGCGAACGCGATGACGTGCGTCAAGCCGTTTACCGTGCCCGACAAATGGATCGAGATGTCAGACGCCGCCGTGGGATCCGGACGACACGTTCGACGTCGTCGACAACAAGAAGAAACCCCTGGCCAATCCCGACATCTACATCCCGATCGGCCAGACGGGATACACCGGTTACAACGCCGTGACGGATAAGGGAACCCTGATCACGCTGAAGGCCGCGAACGGCACCAACATCTCGCCGAGCTTCTACTTCCCGTATTCGATGGGCGACATCACCGGTGCGGCTGAATACGACTGGAACATCGGCAACTGCAATACGCTCATCATGGGTTACAACGAGTTGATCCTGGCCGAGCCAGGCAACCATGACTGGCCCGACAGACCAGCGGCTTGGAAGCACTCATCGACGCGCGATCCGTCGGCGTACTGGGACACGTACAACAACAAAGTCGTCTCGACGATGCACCCGAGCCCGCGCGTGATCGCGATCCCGCTGTTCGATCCCGTCTACTACGACACCGGCAAGCAGAACGGCCGCAACGCCGACCTCAAGGTCGTCAACTACATGGGGTTCTTCATCGAAGAGATGCAGGGCAACAACGTCCTCGGACGCATCACGCCGATCGCGGGAATCCTGTCGGCCAGCGAAGGCCCGGCACCGGTCGGTGCGTTTCCTATCGCAATCGTTCTCGTTAAGTAACGGCGGAGCCCATGGCACAACTGACGGCTCTCATCTCCACGACCGACACGGACTTTCGTGCGCATGTCACGAAATGTCTGCGCGCGTCCGGCACCTCGGTCGCGCTCGTCGACGAGCGTCACGCGACGGCGAACCCGCCGTCGCTGGCGATCGCCGACATCCGCCAGGGCGCGAGAACGGACGCCATCGAGCGCCTCCGCGCATCGTGGCCGTCGGCCACGATCTTCGCGATTGCCTCGTCCGCGCAGCCCGAGCAGATTCTGCACGCGATGCGCGCGGGCGCCAACGAATACCTGGCCTGGCCGCTCGACGATTCATTCACGGCGGCTATCCACCGGGCGGCCGAACGCGTCGAGGCCGAAGGACGGCACGCGCTCGAGCAGCGTGCTGTCGTTCTTCGGCGTCAAAGGGGGCGCCGGCACGACGACCATCGCCGTGAACAGCGCGATCGAGATCGCGCGGATGTCGAAGAAGCCGACGCTCATCATCGATCTGCATCAATTCACCGGCGAGGTCGCGCTGTTCCTGGGCGTGCGGCCGCGGTTCACGCTCGCCGACGCGCTCGACAACCTCCATCGCATCGACGCCGAGTTCCTGCGCGAGCTCGTCGTGAAGCACAAGACCGGGCTCGACATCCTCGCGGGCGGCGAGCAGGCCGACCGTCCGGGCCCACAGGACGCTCCGCTCTTCGAACAGCTGCTGCAGACGCTGAGCCGGAGCTACGACTACATCATCATCGACGCCGGCCTGGTCACCGGGCCGTGCGCGGACGTCGCCGTGTTTGCCGCCGACTCGATCTATCTCGTCGCGAACCCCGACATCGCGTCGGTGCGCAACGCGCATCGGGTCATCGATCGGCTGGGCCAGCTCGGCGCCGGCAAAGAACGGCTTCGCATGCTGCTCAACCGCATGTCCGACCAGCACGATATCGGGCCGAAGCAGATCGAGAGCACGCTCGGCGTCAGCCTGTTCTCGGTGTTTCCGAGCGACTACAGCACCGTGTCCGCGGCGCTGAACTCGGGCGTGCCGCTGACGTTGAGCAATCACTCGGATCTCGCCGCGCAGTTCGCCGCGTTCACCAGACAAATCGTGTCTCCCGATCAAACCAGCGCCGGCTCGGATCAGCCGCGGGCGCGCGCGCCGTTCATGGGACTCTTCTAAAAACTTATGGCCGCTCCTGTCATCACCCCGCACACCCACACTGCCGGCGGCGCCACGCACGGCCGCCGACCGACGCGCGGCGCGCGCAGTACCTCGAAGTGCGCGGCACCGTGCACCGGAAGCTGCTGACGCGGCTGAACCTCGAAAAGCTCGCGACGTCAGAGCGCAAGACCGTCGAAGGCGAGATTCGCTCGCTCGTCTCCGCGCTGATCGCCGAAACGGGCATGCCGCTCTCGGTCGGCGAGCGCGACGCGATTCTCGGCGACGTCCTCGACGAGGTGTTCGGATTCGGCCCGCTCGAGCCGCTGCTCCGCGACAAGACGGTCAGCGACATTCTGGTCAACACGTACAAGCAGGTGTTCGTCGAGCGCCGCGGAAAGCTCGAAGCCGTGCCGGCGGCGTTTCAGGACGACCAGCACCTGCTGCGGGTCATCGATCGCATCGTCGAGCGGAGTGGGCCGCCGCATCGACGACAGCTCGCCGATGGTCGATGCGCGCCTGCCCGACGGCTCGCGCGTCAACGCGATCATTCCGCCGCTCGCGGTTGACGGTCCCCTGCTCTCGATTCGCCGATTTCCGTCCGACCGCCTGAAAGCCGAAGACCTCGTCGGGTACAAGGCGATCACGACGAACATGCTCGAGTTCCTGCGCCACTGCGTGAACCTGAAGCTGAACGTCCTCGTCAGCGGCGGTACCGGCGCCGGTAAGACGACGCTGCTCAACGTGCTGTCGTCGTTCATCTCCGACCGACGAGCGTATCGTCACGGTCGAAGACGCGGCCGAGCTTCAGCTCCAGCAGCCGCACGTGGCGCGGCTCGAAACGCGGCCGGCCAACGTCGAAGGCAAAGGCGCGGTCCGCCAGCGGCAGCTCGTCGTCAACTGTCTGCGTATGCGCCCCGACCGCATCATCGTCGGTGAGGTCCGCGGCGAAGAAGCGCTCGACATGCTGCAGGCGATGAACACGGGCCACGACGGTTCGCTGACGACCATCCACGCGAACACGCCCCGCGATGCGCTGGGCCGTCTCGAAACGATGATCGCCATGGCGAACGTGAACCTGCCCGACAAGGCGATGCGGCAGCAGATCGTTTCGGCGATTCAGATCGTCGTGCAGCAGGCGCGCATGAGCGACGGCACCCGTAAGGTGACCAGCATCTCGGAGATCACCGGCATGGAAGGCGACATCATCACGATGCAGGAGATCTTCAAGTTCGAAAAGATCGGGCGTCGGACCAGATGGCAAAGTCCTGGGCCGATTCATGGCGACCGGCGTGCGGCCGAAAGTGTGCGAACGCCTGAAAACGGCGGGCGTCATACTGCCGCCGGACATGTTCGAAGGCGTTGTCGAGGTGCAGTGATGACGATCCAAGTCCTCGTCCTGCTCGTGTTCGTCGCCGTGACTGCCGCGGTCGTCGGCATCTCCATGCTGATGTCCGGCAAGTCGCAGGTGCAAGCGTGAGAAAGCGATCCAGAACCGGCTTCAGGAAGTCAGCGGCGGCCCAGTGGCTCCGCAGAAGGCGCGGCAGCCGACGGCGGCAGCACGCTGCTGCTGAAGGAAATCGTCGGCCCGATGCCGAACATGGATCGCGTCGCCACCGAAGCGCTGAAGGGCTCCGGCGTCGAGCGGTGGCTTCAGCAGTCCGGCACGGCGATGACGATCAGCGCCGTCATCCTGATCACGTTGCTCTTCGGGGCGCTCGCCGCGATTGCCGTGTTCATGTTCACGCACTTGTGGTGGGCGGCCGCCGTGGCATTCGTCGTCGGGCTTGCCATCCAGCCGATGATCCTGAAGCACAAAAGGACGCAGCGCATCTACAAGTTCGAGGAACATTTCCCTGAGGCTCTGGATCTGCTGTCCCGCGCGGTCCGCGCGGGCCATGCGTTCAGCGCCGGCATGAAGATGGTCGCCGACGAGCTTGGCGACCCGGTCGGCCCCGAGTTCCGCAAGTCGTTCGACGAGCAGAACTACGGTCTGCCGCTGAAGGAATCGCTGAACGGGCTCGCCGAGCGCATTCCCATACTCGACGTCAAGTTCTTCGCGACGGCGGTGCTCATCCAGCGCGAGACCGGCGGCAACCTCGCTGAGATTCTCGACAACCTCGCACACGTCGTTCGCGAGCGCTTCAAGATCCGGCGCCAGGTGCGGGTCCATACGGCGCACGGCCGGTTCACCGGATACGTGCTGATGGCGCTGCCGGCGTTCCTCGCGGTGGCGTTGATGTTCATCAACCCCGAGCACATGAAGCTGCTCTTCGAAGAGCAGATCGGCCAGATGATGATCGTCGGCTGCATCTTCATGCAGGCATGCGGCTTCATCTGGATCAAACAAATCGTGAAGATCGAGGTGTAACGGTGACGATGCTGCTGCCTCTACTGGCGTTCGTGTTCGGGTCGCTGCTGGTCACCGCAGTGACCTATGCACTGACCACACGATCGACCGGACTCAACGCCCGCCTGCGCGACGTGGTCGGCGGCAACGCCGCGGCCGAAGCGGCGCTCCCTGACCCGTCGAATGAGCAGGCGATCGCCTTCTTCAAGCGGATCGGCGAGCGCGCGCCGCAGAACCCGAAAGAACTGGGCAAGCTGAGGCTCCGCCTCATCCAGGCGGGGTACCGCGGAGGCGAGGCGCTCTTCGTGTTCCTCGGCATTCGCGTCGCGTTCGCCCTGGATGCTTTGCCGTGTTCATGACCCCGCTGATCGTCCGCCCGAATCTGCTGACGGCCCTGCCGGCGATGGGCATCGGATACGTGATTCCGGGCTTCATCCTCGCGCGCAAGGCGAAGAAGCGCCAGCACCGGATCCGGATGTCGCTGGCGGATGCGCTCGACCTGATGGTCGTCAGTGTCGAGGCCGGTCTCGGGCTCGATCAGGCGATGGCGCGCGTGGCGCAGGAGCTCGAGTTCGCGTATAAGGACCTGGCCAGCGAGCTTCGCCTCGTCAATCTCGAGCTGCTTGCCGGCACCGGCCGCTCGGACGCGCTGCGGAATCTCGCAGATCGAACAGGCGTCGACGACCTGAGCGCGCTGGTTGCCATGCTCATCCAGACGGACAAGTTCGGCACCAGCGTTGCCAACTCGCTCCGCGTGTTCTCCGAAGTGTTGCGGACGAAGCGCCGCCAGCGCGCCGAAGAAGCCGCGGCGAAAACGGGCGTGAAGATGGTGTTTCCGCTCGTGCTGTGCATCTTCCCCGCCATCTGGATCGTCACAATCGGTCCCGCGGCGATCAAGTTCATGAAGGTACTCGTGCCCGTCACCAACAACATCCGGTAACAGGAGACCCTCATCGATGAGCATCGCGATCGCGCAGGAATTCGAGACGGCCGAGGTCCTGGCGCCGGAACAGCCGAGCACGATGCAGGACTGCGGGCTGTCGCGCGACTCCATCCATCGCTGATCGTCAAGGCGCTGCATGGCGGCGAAGCGAGCGGGATGGACCTGGCCGACCGCATTCGGCTGCCCTATGGCATCCTCGAGCCGCTGCTCGAACACCTCCGCGTCGAACTGCTCGTGCAGGTAAAG
>CAWBEG010000002.1:0-445645 GCA_963787755.1 Vicinamibacterales bacterium | reverse complement strand
GTTGGTCGAAATAGTCATCGAGCGACACGGATTGAGCACCGTCGCCGGCCGGCTCGCGGCCAGCCGGCTGGGGGTCGCCCATCTGCGGCTGGGTACCGTGCGATAGCCCCCCTCTGGAGAGGCATACGTCACCTCGTCCGGCCGTTTTCTTCCGAGAAGCTCTTTCACGCGGTTAATCACCATTTGAGGCTCGAATGGTTTCGCGAGCACGTCGCTCGACCCCGCCGCCGTGGCGCGGGCCTGATCGATCGGCTCGAATGCGCCCGTCAGCAGCACCACGGGAATGTGGGCGAGCTTAGGGCGGCTTTTCACATACGCGGCAACTTCGTAGCCATCGCGCTTGGGCATGTCGACGTCGGCCAGGATGATATCCGGCGGATCGGTGTCGAGCCGATCGATCGCCTGTTGCCCATCCCCGACCGCCGTCACCTCGACGTCTTCGTCGGCAAACGTGAGCTCGATGACACGTTGGATCGTGACGCTGTCGTCGGCCAAGAGAAGCTTATGCGCCATCCACAATCAAACCAGTCGTATGTTTCTATCGGCCGGAGGTGCCCGCAGCCTTAGCGTCGGACACGACGCCGGAGCCGGGGGCCCCTGCGCCAAGGCGTGCAGTGATGAAATCGACGATTTCCTGCATGGAGGTGCCCGGGCGGAACACAGCGGCGACGCCCATGGCCTTCAATGCCGGCAAATCGGCATCGGGGATGATGCCTCCCAGCACGACAAGAACGTCGTTCAGTCCCTTTTCGCGAAGCAGGTCCATCAGCCGCGGGCAAATCGAGTTATGCGCGCCCGACAGAATCGACAGGCCGATGACATCGGCATCTTCCTGCAGTGCCGCCGCGACAATCTGCTCGGGGGTCTGGCGGAGGCCGGTATAGATCACTTCCATCCCCGCGTCCCGCAACGCGCGCGCGATGACCTTGGCCCCCCGGTCGTGCCCGTCGAGCCCCGGCTTGGCGATGACCACTCTGATCTTTTTCATCGGAAACTACAATCTGAAATCTAAAATCTGAAATTCGATCGACTATCCAGATCTGATTCTAGATTATCGCCTGCTCCTGGTACTCGCCCCAGACATCTCTGAGGGCATCACACATTTCCCCGACCGTCGCATACCCGCGAACGGCGTCCAGCAACGCCGGCATCGTGTTGCCCGTTCCGGCGGCAGCCTTACGCAGCCTGTCGAGTGCCCGCGTGACGACGACTTTGTTGCGCGTGCGGCGAAGGCGATCGACCTTGGCAAGCTGCTGCTGCGCGGCGCGTTCATCGATCTGCAGGATCGGCACGCCGGCGTCATTCTCCGACGCAAATTCGTTCACGCCGACGATAATCTGCCGCTTCCGCTCGACGTCCTGCTGAAAGCGATACGCACTCTCGGCGACCTCGCGCTGTGGAAACCCGCGCTCGATCGCCGCGATCATGCCACCCATGCCGTCGATCGTCCGGAAGTATTGCTCGGCCTCGGCCTCGAGATCGCGCGTCAGCCGCTCGACGAAGTATGAACCGCCGAACGGATCGACGGTGCGTGCCACGCCGGTCTCGTGCGCGAGAATCTGCTGTGTGCGGAGCGCAAGCGTCGCCGCTTCCGCGGTAGGCAGCGCGAGCGCTTCGTCGAGCGAATTCGTGTGCAGCGAGTTGGTACCGCCCAGCACCGCAGAGAGCGCCTGCAGCGTCGTTCGCATCACGTTGTTCATGGGCTGCTGCGCGGTCAGCGACACGCCGGCCGTCTGCGCATGGAAGCGCAGCTTCAGCGACCGCTCGTCTTTCGCGCCGAACCGCTCGCGCATCACGCGCGCCCAGATGCGGCGCGCGGCGCGATACTTGGCGATCTCTTCGAAGAAGTCGCTGTGCGCGTTGAAGAAGAACGAGATGCGCGGCACGAACTCGTCGACGTCGAGCCCCGCATCAACGCCGGCCTGCACGTACTCGATGCCGTCGCGCAGCGTGAACGCCAGCTCCTGCGACGCGGTCGCGCCCGCCTCCCTGATGTGGTAGCCGCTGACTGATATCGTGTTCCACCGCGGCACGTGCGCAGCCGAGAACGCGAAGATGTCGGTAATGAGCCGCATCGACGGGCGCGGCGGGTAGATGTACTCCTTCTGCGCGATGAATTCCTTGAGGATGTCGTTCTGAATCGTGCCCGAGATGGTCTTCCAGTCGACCGACTGCCGTTCAGCGAGCACGAGGTACATTGCGAAAATCATCGGCGCCGGCGCGTTGATCGTCATCGACGTCGTGATGTCGCCGAGCGCGATGCCGTCGAACAGCGTCTCCATGTCGGCGAGCGACGTGACGTTGACTCCGCACTTCCCTGTTTCACCGAGGGACAACGGATGGTCGGGGTCTCGCCCCATCAGCGTCGGCAGATCGAACGCGACGCTCAACCCCGTCGCCCCGGCGGCGAGCAGCTCGCGGTACCGGCGGTTCGTGTCTTCCGGCGTCCCGAACCCGGCAAACTGCCGCATGGTCCAGAGCTTGCCGCGATAGCCGGACGGATGAATGCCGCGCGTGTACGGATACGTGCCGGGGTCTCCGAGCTCGGTGTCGTAATCGAATTGCGGAATGCTGTCGGGCGTGTGCAGACGCTCGACCGGCCGGCCTGAAATTGTGTGGAATGTAGCGCTGCGCTCGCGGGGCGGTGCGGTGGCGGCTTTCATGGGCTGAAAACGACAACAGCCCGCCGCACAATCGTGCGACGGGCTGCTGAAGACTTGCTACTTGCGAATCACCGTAGATTTAGCCATGCGTTTGAGCACCTCCCGACCGCGGCCTAGTCATTTCGCGCCCTTCCGTCCGCCTTCGCCCGCATCGTGGGCTTCGGACGAGACTCCTCAGGCTATGGCTTAGCGGTCTTTTCACACGCTCTCTATCGGAATGGAGCGGTGCCTTCAGTCTACACGATAGGGCGTAGGGCTAAAAGCTTAGCGCCTGCCGCGATTGACACAATGGCCGCCGCGAAGAAGATCCTGGGCTGGAATCCACCAGCGGCCATCTCGTCCCAGAGTGGCGGCGCAATCAACAGGCCGCCAATGACCATGATGGTGCCAACAATGCGCCTCACCTTCATCCGACACCTAGATTTCAGTTTCCAGCTTCCGTCAGTGCGTCATCGCGTGCAGCAGCACATCGACGCCGAGGGCGTAGCCGTTCGGTGAGAACTGAAAAAAGAAGCCCGGGTCTTCCCCTTCGCGCTCCCACGAGTCGGCAACGTCGGTGTTGTGCGTCATCAGCACCATGATGCGGCCGTGCCGATCGCGAATGGCGCGAAGGTGGGCCTCCTCGCTATCGGAGCCGCGTTCGGACGTCACGCGCCCCTGAAAGCTCCGCCAGAACTGGATGTTCGTGATCTGCGGAATCGCCGTCACCGGGAACAGGGTCCGAAGCAGCGGATCGTCAAGGGGCACGTCCTTGATGGGAAACTCCGAGGCGGGCAGTACACGGCCGATTTCGGTCGACCACTGCTCCCATGCCGCCGTTCCCCAGAAATCGTCAACCCACAGGAAGCCACCCTTCAGCAGGTAGTCGCGCAACCCAAACACTTCCTCCGGCTTCAGCCCGATCGTTCCGGCATCGGAAGCGACGACGTACGGGCAATTGAAGAGTTGTGGATCCGTTGCGCGGACGACCCAGGTGTTCGGTTCGTTGCGCGAGTCGCGGCTGATGCGCGTCTTGGTCAGTTCGGAGAGCCGCGTCATGAGGTTGCGCTCCGAAAATGGATAATCGGTCTGCCATCCGACGCCCATGTCCTCGACGACGACCCGCGTGTATTCAAGCCGGCAGACGGTGAAATCGCCGTCCGGCATCTTCTCGGGCGCGTAGCGAGGCGCGAACGATCCTTCTCGATAGCGGCCGCGCCACTGCGCGTCTGCGGCGGCAACACAGACGAGCGCGAACCCGGCGATCAGGAGAGCCTTCACGCCGCGTCGAAGCTGGCCGCGGGCGAGGCTCACGGTGTTACTCGGAAAGCGACGAGCGCGGACGCCTGGTCCGGGCCGTCCTTGGCGATCACTTCGATGAGGAATTCGCCGGCTGGAAGCGCGGAGAGCGGTACGTCGATGTGACTCAACCCACCGAACCCGGCGGGCGTCACCGGCAGGGCGGACATCTCGCCGCCCTCACGGTTCAGCATACGCGCAGTCAGCACGGGCGTGCCGCCGGCGCTTTGCGCGCCGACGCGAATGAGGAGGCGATCGGTGCGGCGGAATTCCCGCTCGATCACCGGAAGTGCCCTGGCATCGGCTGGCGAGCGACTGCCACTCGGGCAGGGTGCGCCCGCGGAACACCTCCGGCGTGCTCAATGTCACTCCGAGACCGAGGCCCGGCACGATGATCTTTCGTGTTTCGCGATCGAGGACTTCGCCGGACGCATCCTCGACGGCGATCTCGAGCTCGATCGGTCCTGGCGGCACTTCGAACTCCACACGGCCCGGCGCCAGCGCTTTGCCGCGATAGTGCAGAACGGAATCAGCGCCTCCGGCGAGCAACGACACCGTCGGCGACGGCCTCGCGGCGTACACCCGGCACCGCCGGCGTCGGATTCCACACGAAGCTGACCTTCGTCTTCCCATCGGCACCCGGGGACATCCCGATCCAGCTGCGGATCAGATTGCGCCGCTGCTGAGCGGTGGCGGCGAGCGTTCCCAGCGCCTGGGTAATGGCTGGCGGCGGACCCGCCTTCTTCGGCGCCAGTGCGCGCTCTGCTTCGACCGCGCTCAACGCGAGGTAGCCGGGGCGCGCGCGCACCTGCAGCCCCGGCCGCTTCACGCGCACATTAATCTTGTGGAACTTGCCGTCAGTCGTGACCGCAGAGGTGTAGCCCAGCAGGTAATACGCGCTCGTGTCGCGCACGATCTGGCGCAGCCCTCTGTCGAGATCGTTCGTATTCAGGATGGCGCGGCCGTCCGTTTCGTCGGCGAGGATGCGCAGCGTGTCCATCGTCTTGTCGAGCATCTGCTGGTTCTTTGTCAGGCTGACTGCCGCCTGTCCTGCCGTGCTCAAGTCGAACTCGAACGGCGCGAGGCCGCGGGGATCGACTGCGTAGATGGCCGTGTTGTATCGATTCGCCAGCTCGTAGACCATCCTCAAGTCGGACAGCAGATCGGTCTGCAGGAAAAATTCCTGCGATTCCATCCGCTGCTGCATCGGCGAGTTCGCCCCCCCGACAGGATCGGGACGCGCCCGCGGCTGGTTGCCGCACGCGGCGCCGTTGCACGTGGCGACCTGATCGTTCACCTGCGCGGGCAGCACGTTGGTGAACCCCTCGCTGACCAGCACGATGGCCTTGCGGCCCTCTCGCAGCCCTCCGAGCTTGATGATCAGACCTTTGATCGCCGTCAGCGTCACCTGGTTGCGGATGCGCTCCGCTTCGATCGTCGACACGTAGTGCACGTACCGCTCTTCGAAGGCATTGCGCGGCGTGTAGTCGTATTTCCGCCCCGTGAACTCTCGAAGCGCGCTCGCGACCTGCCTGCGGTTCCGCGACAGCAACACGTCGTTGATCGACCACAGCGGGTACATGATGCCCGCGAGATCTTTCGCCTTAAACTGGTTCTCGACAAACCGCGCGAGCACCTCGCGGGCGCGCATGCTGTTCTCGAGCCGCACGTGGTAGTCGTCGAGAAAAATCGCGAACAGCCGCACATCGTCTCGCGCCGCCTCCATCTGTTCTTCGATGACGTTGCGCACTTCGCGCGGCGGATCGTTGCCGACGCCGGTATCCTCGCTGACATTGATCAGTTTGAACGTCTGGACCGACTGCGGCTTCCCGTCCTCGGTGACTTCGAAGTCCTCCTGCTTCAGATCGCTGCACAGGATTGCCTTGCCGATCGTTGACGATGACGTCGACGCGAACGAAGTTGATGTCGGTGCGGAAGATCGGAGTCTGATCGGCCGGCGGGGCGTCAGGCGTGGCGGCCGGCGGCGCGGGTTGTTGAGCAGGCGCGTCCTGCGCTTTCACCCCGAGCGCCAGCGGGGCCGCAAGCACGGCAGCCAGCACGCAGTAGGCGAGGCGAAGACGCCCCTTGGTCATGACCTTCGAATGATAACATTCCCGCGCCGTGGAAAAAGCCGGAAGTCCGACGCCGTTGACCCGCCTGACGGAGGACGAAACCCTGTTCCGGGACAGCGTCCGGGAGTTTGCGGCGCGGGAAATCAGGCCGCATGTCCGCGAAATGGACGATCAGGCCAAGATGCCGCGCAGCCTCATCGACCGGATGTTCGAGCTGGGCGTGATGGGCATCGAAATCCCCGACGCGCACGGCGGAGCCGGCGGCACCTTCTTCCATGCTGTGCTCGCGGTCGAGGCACTGTCGGCTGTCGATCCGTCGGTCGGCGTCCTCGTCGACGTGCAGAACACCCTGGTCATCAACGCGCTGCTGCGCTGGGGTTCCGAGGCACAACAATCGCAATACCTGCCGCAGCTTGCGGCGCGAGCCGTGGGTGCGTACGCCCTCTCGGAGGCCGGCTCGGGGAGCGACGCGTTCGCGCTGACTACGCGCGCGGTCGAATCGGATGGCGAGTTCCGCCTGACCGGCCGCAAGCTCTGGATCACCAACGCCAACGAAGCGGATCTGTTCGTCGTCTTTGCGACCCTGAATCCCGAGGCAGGCTATCGCGGCATCACCGCGTTTCTCGTCGAGCGCGGCTTTGCCGGATTCTCTGTCGGAAAGAAAGAGGACAAGCTCGGGATTCGCGCGAGCAGCACGTGCGAGTTGCTGCTGGAAGACTGCCGCGTGCCGCGCGCGAACGTGCTGGGCGAGGCCGGCCGCGGCTACAAGCTCGCGATCGAAACGCTCAACGAAGGGCGCATCGGCATCGGCGCGCAGATGATCGGCCTCGCGCAGGGTGCGCTCGATCACGCCATCGCGTACACCAAAGAGCGGAAACAATTTGGCAAAGCGATCGCCGACTTTCAGGGCGTGCAGTTCCAGCTCGCCCACGCGGCGACCGAACTGGAAGCGGCACGTCTGCTGGTCTACAACGCCGCGCGTCTGCGCGACGCCGGGGAGCCGTTCCTGACCGCCGCAGCCATGTGTAAGCTGTTTTCCGCCAACGCCGCCGAACGCATCACCTCGCTCGCCGTTCAGCTGTTCGGGGGATATGGCTACGTAAAGGACTACCCTGTCGAGAAACTCTATCGCGACGCCAAGATCGGACAGATCTACGAGGGCACGTCGAACCTGCAGCTGCAGACGATCGCGAAACAGATACTGGGTTAATCCGGTTGGTGGTTGATGGCTGGTGGCGTGAGGATGCGGACGGGTTTGATGGATGGCCCCTCAGCCGATGTTGCGCCGCACCACAGCACGACAAGCGCGGACGCGCCGCCGAGCCTGCTCAGTCGCACTTGCCGGCTTTGGTGAAGCACGCCTCATCGAGGTACATCCGCCGTTCGGCGACCTGATACATCAACACGGTCGAATAGCCGCCCGCAGACGGGCGCGAGCGCACGACTCCTGGGGCAAATCTCGTGGCCGCGGGACCGCCGGCCAGCGCTTCCGTGATCACGCGCCCTCGCAGCGCGCCGATGCTCGGAATATTCATCTTCATGACGTGCGCCAGCGTCGGCTGCACGTCAGCGTTGCTCACCGGGGAGCGGCTGACGAACCGCGCCTTGAAATCGGGGCCGATGGCCGCCATGTTGTTGAACGTGTTGGCGCGCGCGAGCGATCCGTGATCCCCCTGTCCGTGCTGTCGCACCCCGCCGATGATGATGCCGCTCATGTGCGGATTGTTCCGATCCAGTGGAAAGCTCTTGAAACTGACAACGATCGTCGGCTTCGACGTCGTGGCGCCTCCCATGAGGCCGACGTCGCTCATGCGGAGCGCTCCTGGCTGATGCCCAAGCCGATCGTTGACGAACAACCCGCCGATGTAGTCCTGCGTGGAGAGAAACCTCACGATCCGCTGACCCAGACTGCGATCGTTGCCAGTCACGTAAATGGACGTTTGCGCGATGATGACCTTCGCATCGATCGGCGCCCCGACGCTGCCAGTGCCGCCGATCAACGCAGCGGCGCCCGTGGGGTGCTGACGCACGTCTGGCGTCGACTGCGCGAGCAGGGGATCGACTCTCGCGTAGTGCCTGACGCCCCGATCGTCGACGGTCTGCTGCTCGGGGTCGTACAACGGCAGGTTGAGGTCGCGCGCGAGATCGATCGCGAGAAATCCTGGCGGGAGGAACCCATCGTTGACGTCCTGCCGCCCTTCGGCGTCCTTGTATCGGATGCTCGCCGAGTAGCTGCGCGTCGCCAGGCCCGATGCATCGACGTCGCGCCGGCTTACAGTCGAAAACCCATGATCGGAAGTGACGAACAGATTCGTGGCGCCGCGCACCTCGGGGTTCGCGTCGAGGTAGTCGAGAATCTGCTTCAGATTTCGATCGGCGTTCTGAATGGCGGCCTTCGACGTCGCGCCGTTGATGCCGGGTGCCAGCTGATTCAGGCTGTCACCCTGTGCGTGCTGTGTGTAATCCGGATCGCCCGACCAGTAGACGAGCACGAACGGCTCGGCGCTTTTCGCAAACGCCGGCAGTATCGCCTTGGTGGCCGCGTCGGCAAACCACTGCTGATCGTCGATGTTCGCCGCACGCGTGCCGGGCACCGTGTTCGTCCCGGCGGATTGGTGTCGCAGCGGCGGCGCCGGCGGCAGGCCGGCCGCTTTCAGCAGCGCGAGCGTGGCTGCGCTGATCGGAACCGCGCGTGGTGTTCCCGTCGCACCATCGAGGATGATGGTGACCGGCTCGCGCATCTGCCCGCGCAGCGCCGAGACCTCTGACAGATCCTGCGAAGCGGCTGGTCCGGTCTTTCCAATGACCGCGGTGTTGTAGCCGTATGACCGCGCAAATGCGACGAGCGATGCCTCGCGGAGGTAGTTGCCGCCGAACTGCCGGTTGATGTCCGCGAGCACCAGCGGATCCTCGACATCGGGCACTATCGTGCCCGGATGCTGCCCGAGCGTGCCGCTCATGAACAGCGGATCCCTGATGAGGATCTGGTTGGCGAACTGCCCGGTATCGCCCGGGTAGTGTCCCGTCGCGATCGCCGCCGCGTTCGGCATCGTCTGCGTTGGAAACACCGCGTGGCTGTTGGCGAAGTACACGCCTTCGGTGCGGATTCTATAGAGCGCCGGGGTATCTATCGCATTGACCGAACCGTGGCGCAGGCCGTCGGCGACGAAGACAATCGCGTTGCGGCGCTTTGGCGCGTCCTGGGCGAGGACAACCGCTGCGGCGCTCAGAAGCAGCACGAAGGCTCGCACCCAGCGCACCTATTGAGCGAGCCTCTCAAAGATTGGACGAAGGCGAGCCGCGGTCGCACCCAACTCCTCCGCCAGCACACGCGTCTGACCCACTGCAGTCATGAAGTTCGTATCACCCGACCAGCGAGGCACCAGATGGACGTGCAGATGATTCTCGATGCCCGCGCCCGCCGCCTTGCCCAGGTTGATGCCGACGTTGATGCCTTGCGGCCGATACGCCTCGTTCAGCGCCATCTCCGAGAGGCGCGCCAGCTGCATCAGCTCCACCTGTTCGTCGGGCGTCAGCGCCTCGAGCGCAGCGAGGTGCCGTACAGGCACCACCATCAGATGTCCGTTGTTATAAGGATAGAGATTGAGGATGACGTACGCGTGGCGGCCGCGAAGGACGACGAGGTCGACGTCGCGGCCCGCGCTGGGGTCACAGAAAATGCACTCTGTTGCCGGAACCTGAGCAGCGGTCACGTAAGCGAGTCGCCATGGAGCCCAAAGGCGATCCATCGACGGTGACTAGGGCCGATCCGTAGCTACAGCACCTGCTGGCGGTGTGCCGCCAGGCTCCTGATTGATGAGTTCCTTCAGTTCTTTACCGGGCTTGAAGTACGGCACTTTCTTCGGCGGCACGTCCACCTTGTCGCCGGTCTTCGGGTTGCGCCCTTTACGCGGCTCGCGGCGGCGGAGGCGGAAACTGCCGAACCCTCTCAACTCGATCTTCTCCCCGCGATGGAGCGCGGTGATGATGCTGCGAAAGACCGTGTCGACGATCACCTCGGAATGCTTCTTGGTGAGGTCCGAGACGCGCGACACTTCTTCAACGAGCTCGGCCTTCGTCATGCTTCCGCCGAGAGCCGTGGCAACTTCCTGATCGTCCATATTTCCTTTCGGGCTGGCCCGAGTCGGCCTACGCCTTGGCTTTGAAGTGATCGCCGAGGGTCGCTTCGCCGGTGCCGGCCTTCTCCGAGTACTCTTCCCAGTCGGTGCGGAACTCGTCCGACTTCAGCGCCCGGATGCTGAGGCCGATTTTCCGTTCCGCGGGGACGAGCTTGATGATCTTCATCGGGTAGTTCTGGTCGACGTTCAGCTCGATCTTCTCGGCACCCTTCGTATCGTCCAGTTCGGACACGTGGATGAGCCCCTCGATGCCCTCGTCCAGCTCCACGAAGGCGCCGAAGTTGGTCACGCGTACCACCTTGCCCTCGATGGTCTGTCCCACCTGGTGGCGCGAGAAGAAGTCGTCCCAGATATCGGTGGCAAGCTGCTTCAGCCCCAGTGACAGGCGCTGATTCTCGGCGTCGATGTTGAGAACCATCGCCTCGACCTTGTCGCCCTTCTTCAGCACTTCTGACGGATGCTTGATGCGCTTGCTCCACGACATGTCGGAGATGTGAATCAGGCCGTCGATGTCGTCCTCGACCTCGACGAACGCGCCGAACTCGGTGAGGTTCCGAACCTTGCCGACGATCTTCGCGCCAACCGGGTACTTCTCGGCGAGCTCGTGCCACGGATTCGTTTCGACCTGCTTGAGGCCGAGCGAAATGCGGCGAGCCGTCGCATCGACGCCGAGCACCATTGCGTCGACGCTGTCGCCGACGTTCAGGATCTTCGACGGGTGCTTGACGCGCTTGCTCCACGACATCTCGGAGACGTGGATGAGCCCTTCGACGCCCGGCTCGAGCTCGATGAATGCGCCGTAGTCGGTGAGGCTGACGACCTTGCCCGACATTCGCGCGCCGACCGGGTAGCGATCGGACACGTTCGACCACGGATCGTTGACGAGCTGCTTGTGGCCGAGCGAGACGCGCTCGGTCGCGGGATCGTACTTGAGGACGATGACGTCGATCTCGTCGTTGACTTTGAAGAGCTCAGACGGATGACCGACGCGGCCCCACGACATGTCGGTGATGTGCAGCAGGCCGTCGATGCCGCCCAGGTCGATGAACGCGCCGTAGTCGGTGATGTTCTTGACCGTACCCTTCAGTACCTTGCCTTCGGCGAGCGTGTGCAGCGTGTGCTTCTTCTTCTCCGCGTTTTCCTCCTCGAGGAGAACCTTGCGGGAGAGCACGATGTTGCCGCGCTTCTTGTTCACCTTGATGACGCGCATCCGCAGCTCCTGGCCGCGCAGCGCGTCGAGGTTGCGGACGGGACGCACGTCGATCTGCGAGCCCGGCAGGAACGCGCGGACGCCGATGTCCACGGCGAGCCCGCCCTTGATGCGCTCGATGACACGGCCGATGACGACCTTGCGCTCGGCATAGGCCTTCTCGACCTCGTCCCAGATCTTCATCTTCTCGGCTTTTTCGCGCGAGAGCACGACGTAGCCGTCGCGATCTTCCGTGCGCTCGAGCAGCACGTCGACCGTATCGCCCGGCTGCACGGTCACTTCGCCGCGCTCGTCGAGAAACTCGTCGACGCCGATGATGCCTTCGGATTTGTAGCCGATGTCGACGATGACTTCAGACGGGGTGACTTTGAGGACTGTCCCCTTCATCACCTCGCCTTCCGCGATGTTGCGGAAGCTGTTATCGTAGATGTCGAGCATCCGGGAAAATTCCTGAGGGTCCGCGTCGTCATCCTTGAAGGGGGTGAGCACGCCCTTCCCCTGGGGTTTCCCGCCCGCTCGGGTTGTCGCCGGTGCGACCTCCGGGGCGGATTCTTTCTGAGTGCGCTCGTCGTCCACGTTCACCATGCCTTGAAGTTCTCCTGATCGATCGAATCGATTGCCGTGTTTGAGGGGACCGGCGCCCCGAATTTCATCGTCGGCTGGCGTTATGCTGCGGCCGTTGATGTTGCGATAAGCATTAGAGTGTAGAGAGTTTATGGATAAACTGTCAAGGATGCCTCGGGTCTTCTGGGGACAGGGCGTGTGAGGCTGAAAGGACGTTGGCGATGGCGAAACGCAGAGTGAAGGCAGGCACGCGAAAGGCCGGACGCAAAACCAGCAAAAAGGCGGCCCGCAAGACGTCTCGACCCGCGCGTAACGCCTCGGCGCGGAAAGCGAAGTCGCGCCAACGCTCGGGAAAATCCAGCGGGCGACGTCGGACAGCACGGCCGAAAGCGCGCGCGCGCCTTCGCGCCTCAGGCGCCTCCGCGCGCCGCGCTACGGCGAACAAGTCAGCCAGGCAGGCGGCATCTCGGAAGGCAGCGTCGAAGTCGCGCAAGACGGCGAACAAGCAGTCGCGCGTGTCACCATCGCGACCGAAACCGGTCGCGCTTTCCCGCGAACGCCGCCAGCTCCGTGAGGACGAGGGGATACCGGGCGCACCATCGACCCTGAACTTCGCGGTCAAGGCATCGGCGGCCGAATCGGGACACCAGATGTATCACCAGCGCGCCAAGGAGCACACCGAAGGGGGCCAGGCGCTGACCGGCGGCGACGTCGATTCGGATTGGAACGACGCGTACGCCAGCGGTGAGGAAACGCCGGGCGGCGACATGTCCACGCCCGACCAGGATGTCGTCGAAGAGATCGGCCGCGCGCTCGGTGTCGAGTACGAGGACGCAGAAGAGCTGAAAGGCGCCGAGAAAATCGAGAGCCGCGACCGTAACCGATGGGAGTTCGACCCGGCGAGCGCCGAAGACTACAAGGACCGAAATCGCCGCGACGACTGAGGCGCCTCTGGCTTGACGGCGCCTAGCCGGAGGAAATATACTCCTGAATAGGAGTTACCGATGGCCCATGCGCTGCGATACCCCGCCAGCCGCTACCGCACCGACGCACCGCCGGATCTCGGTACTCGTGCGGCGCGCGAGCGCCTGTCGGGCCCGGGCCTGAAGGCCTTCTTCAACATCTCGGCACGCTGGAAAGTGCGCGACGAGGATGCCCGCGCCCTGCTCGGCGGCGTCACCAACGGCCCGTTCTACGAGATGAAGCGCAAGCCCGATCGGATGCTCGACACCGATCGCCTGACGCGGATTTCATATCTCATCGGCATCTTCAAGGCGCTGCACATCCTCCACTCGCGAAAACTCGCCGACGAGTGGATACACCTGCCGAACAGCAATCCGATTTTCAACGGCGAGACGCCGCTCGCCTATATGATCCGCGGCGGGCTGCCCGCCATGCAGACCGTGCGCCGCCTGCTCGACGCTCGCCGCGCGGGGTAATGCTTCCGCCCGTCGCCCTCGTCCGGGAATTCGACACGCATCGTCTCGTGCTGGCGCGGCATTTGCCGCAGGGCGACAGCGTGCTCGTCGCCATCAGCGACGACGATGCGCATCTGCAGGCCATTTTCGAGCTGGACACCGCCACGAACGATCGTCTGCTTGCCGGACAACAGCTGCTGCCCGGGATCGGAGTCGAGGAGCTCGTGTTCGCGGTTCCGCACGCCGCCGTCATCAACGCCGCGTTCTGTCATCCCCATCCGCTGGGCAGCCGTTTCAACGGGCCGAGCCGCGGCGCGTGGTATGCCGCATTCGCGATCGAGACTTCGCAGGCGGAAGTGGGTTTTCACAAGTCGATCCAGCTTGCCGAGATCGGCCGCTTCGAGGACACGGTCACCTACGACGATTACATGGCCGACTTCACCGCAGATTTTCATGACCTTCGATCGCCGCCGCCTGGGATGCGCACCGCTCTCGATCCGGATACGTATGTCGAATCTCAGGCGCTGGCCGAACATCTTCTGGAGGCGGATTCTCTCGGAGTGATCTATCCAAGCGTCCGTCACGCGGGCGGCACATGCGTCGCCTGCTTCAGGCCTGCGCTGGTCGCGAATGTGAGACGAGGGAAAACATACCGCTTCACGTGGCGCGGCAGTCCCGAGCCTGTCATCACCCTGGGGCGGTAAGGGCCCGATTCACGATGGCCAGCACCTGATCGACGGTCTCCGCCACCGAGAGCCCGGTGGTGTTGAGCTCGATCGCGTCCTTGGGAATCGTCAACGGCGAAGTTGCGCGCGTACGGTCCGATTGGTCGCGCGCGGCCATCTCGATGGCGACATCGACGGCCGCAGTCGCACGGCTGACGCCGTGCGCCGGATCGGCGGCGCGCCGGCGCGCGCGCTCCTCGGGAGACGCGTCGAGGTAAATCTTCACGTCCGCGTTCGGAAACACCACCGAGCCGATGTCGCGTCCTTCCATGACAATGCCACCGCTCTCCCCTTCTTTCCGCTGGCGCTCGACGAGCACCGCGCGCACCTTGGGAAGCCGGGCCGTCGCAGCCGCCGCGCGATCGATCTCGGGTGTGCGGATGGCGTTCGTGACATCATGACCGTCGATGACGACAGACGAGGGGCCTACGTCGAGCGCCGCGCGCCGCGCGAGAGTGGCCACGGCGTCTTCGTTGTCGAGCGGTAATTGATCGTGGAGTGCCTTCCACGCCACGGCGCGATACATCGCGCCGGTGTCGAGATGTCTGTAGTTGAGCCGCCGCGCGATCTCGCGCGCCACTGTGCCTTTGCCGGCCCCGGACGGACCGTCAATGGCGATAATCAAACGACGCGTGGACACGTCGGGCAGTATATCCGAGCGGTTCTGGGTTCTCGGTGCTGGGTGCCGGGTTCTGGTTCTACGTTGGCGGTTCAAGAACCGCTATTATTCGACCTATCAGGAGGATCGATGTATGCGCCGTGTGATGATGCTTGTGCTCGCGACGGTATTCAGCGCCACCCTTGGGTTGACGGCGCAGCAGCCCGTCGATCCCAATCGCTGGGAGCCGGTCATTCAGAAGTTCGAGGCGGAGGACAAAGCCACCCCACCCGCAAAGGGCGGCGTCCTGTTCATCGGAGCGTCGAGCATCGTACGATGGAGCAACCTCGCCGAGTCATTCCCCGATCTCAAAGTGGTGAATCGCGGGTTCGGCGGATCGGAACTCGCCGAGTCCGTCAAATATGCGAGCCGCGTCGTTGTGCCGCATGCCCCGCGCATCGTCGTGCTGTATGCCGGCGAGAACGATCTGAACCGCGGCGTTACGCCCGACGTCATCGCGTCTGACTTCGACAAATTCTCCCAGCTGATCCACACATCGCTGCCCGCCACGCGAATCGTCGTCATCGGACTGAAACCGTCGCTCCTGCGCTGGAAGCTGCGCGACGGGATGCATCAGACGAACAAGCTCATCCGCACGCGCTGCGCTGCAGACCGTCAATGCACCTATGTCGATCCCTGGCCGTCGATGATCGGAAAGGACGGCACGCCGAAGCCGGAGTTCTTCGTGGAAGACGGCCTGCACATGACGCCGGAAGGCTACAAGGCGTGGACGAAGATGCTGCAACCGCATCTGAAATAGCGAATTCGCTCATGGAAGTGCGTTTGCAGAAAATCATCTCCGCCGCAGGTATCGCGTCGCGGCGGGCGGCGGAAAAGCTCATCGAGCAGGGACGCGTCACGGTCAACGGGACGACGATCACCGAGCTCGGCACGAAGGCCGACCTCGACGTCGACGACATTCGCGTCGACGAGCGGCGAGTGAAACGGCCGCAGCAGCATCGCTATTTTCTTCTCAACAAGCCGCGCGGATATGTGACCACGCGATCGGACCCCGAGCACAGGCCCACCGTTCTCGATCTTCTCAAAGGCGTGCGCGAGTACGTCTATCCGGTCGGCCGGCTCGATTTCGATTCGGAAGGGCTGCTCATTCTCACCAACGACGGCGACCTCGCCGCGACGTTGACGCATCCCAGGCACGAGGTCGAACGCGTATACGAAGCGCAGGTGCTCGGCGTGCCCGATGCGCACGACATCGATCGTCTTTCGCGCGGCATCATGCTCGAAGGCCGCCGCACGGCCGCCGCGCAAGTCGAGCTGCTCCGCGAGCGGCGCACCGAAGGCGATACATCAGTGTTGCGCATCACGATCCACGAGGGGCGCTCGCGCCAGGTGCGCAAGATGGCCGACGCCATCGGGCATCCAGTGCGCACACTGAAGCGCGTACGCATCGGTCCGATCTGGGACAAGGCGTTGCGAGTCGGGGCTTTCCGGGAGCTGACGCCGGAAGAAGTGCAAAGGTTGAAGAGGTCCGGGAAACCTTCGAAAGCGGCAACCTCGCCGCGCGTAAGAACAAACACAAAAGACGAACGCAAGAACAAATGGAAAAACGAACAGGAGATCAGGAGCTTAGGAGATCAAAAGGATCTCATTGGTTATTTCCCGATCTCGACTTAGATCTGGTCCAACGCCGATCGTCTTAACGCGAATACTTTCCAGGTGAGTGCACAGCTCGTCAAGCGAACATCCCTGCGCGACCATCGACACGATGTGCGGCGCGTAGCTGTCGTATTCGTCGGCGGGTACCAGCCGACCGCCGATCGGATCCCATCGCCTCAAGATCTCCTGGGATAACTGAGACGCGCTGCATCGCATCGCGTTTCCGGGCCGTCGCGTCGTCGCCAGTTCCGGTCATCGATAACGACGTCGTAGTGGCCCGAACTCGTTCCAGAACGAGCTGAACTTCTTCGCGCCCTTCGTGTTTATTGCATGTCCACTTTATTGCATGTCCACCTCGACGCCGCCAACGATCCCGGCCGCGACGTTGTACAACCATGCGGCGATGAGCGTGGCCACAAATCCCATCAAGCCGTACAAGATCGGAAAGACGAGGACAGCACCTACGCCGATCATCGCGCCGATCCCTGCGTCTCCTGCCGTCTCTGAGGAAAACCCACCAACCATCGCGACCAACGAGAAGATGCCGCCCAAGATGAGGCCGATGACGGCATACAGCAACCCGCTGAGTCGCGCGCATGAGAGTGGACCGACTCGCTTGATGATCATGCAGCCTCTCTCTTTAGCGTTTATTTCATTGTGAGATTGGAGGTAAGCGCATCCAGCGGCGCTCGAATATCAGGACCGCGAACGCCCAGTATGATAGCGACGTCCGCTATGTTGAAGATTCCGCGTGGAACGGCCTGGTTCGCCGGCCAATGCTGTCGTTGCGACGTGCTTCGTCGCACGAGTCGCAACCGATCGTCGCCTGGCCTCCTGTTCAAGATTCTTTTCAGTATTTAGTGGATCTTCTCGCCCGGCTCGACGTCCGTCGACATCGTGTCGATCTCGTCGATAACCGCCGCACCGCCTAGCAGATCCAGCTGCGCCTGCGGCGGCGCGGTCTGCGTCAGACCCGCGGGCACGTCGAAGCCGAGCGCTTCGGCCATCTCTTCGATCTTCGGGAGGTCCGACAGATCGCGCAGGCCGAATCGGATCAGGAACTCTCGGGTCGTCGCGTACATGAACGGGCGCCCGACGACCTGCTTGCGTCCGACGATCTTCACGAGCTGGCGCTCGATCAGCGTGTTGATCACCCCGGCGGTGTTCACGCCGCGAATCTCCGTGATCTCAGGCGCCGTAATCGGCTGCTTGTATGCGATGACCGCCAGCGTCTCGAGCGCCTGCACCGACAACCGCTGCGTCGTCCGCTCGTGGAACAGCCGGCGCACCCACTCGTGCAGCTCGGGCTTGGTGACGATCTGATATCCGCCGGCCACTTCGACGAGCTGCAGCCCGCCCGGCCGTTCGTAGTCGCGCTTCAGCGCCTCGAGCGCCGCCTCGACGTCTTCCTTCGGCTCGCTCTCGAGCAGCTTGAAGAGCATCTTCGGCGTCAGCGGATCGGGCGACGCAAAAATCAGGGCTTCGATAACCGGCTTCAGCTCGTCAGTCATAGGTTTTATTCGTTTTCGTTGTTCGTTATTCGTTTTTGGCTGCTTCAGGGTCGCCTATCGGCGTCGGCGCGTCAGCCGGCCGTGCGCGTTTGTAGACCCGAATCGGCCCGAACGCCGCCGTCTGAAACACGCGAATCAGCTTAAGGCGAATCATCTCGAGCAGCGCAAGGAATGTCACGATCATCGCGCCGCGGGTGTCGTCCTTCGCGAACAGATCCTCGAAGCCGCAGGCTTCGGTCTCCGACAGCATCGCCAGCAGCTGATCGATGCGGACTTCGACCGGCACTTCCTCGGGCGGCAGCAGCATTTTCGGCCGCTGCTTCGCGCGCTCGAGCACGCCGCGAAAGGCCGCGAGCAGGCTGAAGAGATCGACCTCGACCTCGGGCTCGTACGCGTAGTCGTCGCCGGCAATCTCCGCGATCCGGCCGTCGGGGCGAATCCACTGCGCGCCGCGCAGCACCGCCCGCTCGTGCAGCAGCTCGGCCGCCGCCTTGAACTTCTGATGCTCGAGCAGCCGGCGCACGAGCGCCTCGCGCGGATCCTCTTCGGGCTCGCCGTCGTCCGCGGTTTCCGGCCGCGGCAGCAGCATCTTCGACTTGATGTGAATCAGCGTCGCCGCCATCACCAGGAACTCGCCGACGGTATCGAGGTTCAGCTCCTTCATCATCTCGATGTATTCGAGATACTGCTGCGTGATGAGCGCGATGGGAATGTCGTAGATGTTCACCTCGTGTTTCTTGATGAGGTGAATCAGGAGATCGAGCGGGCCCTTCGAACGAATCGAGCTTCACCGAATACGCGTCGGGCGAGGACTCGAAGTCGGAAGACGAGGGAGGAAATTCGCTCATGTATAGGAAATCTTCAGGGCGTCGCGGACGCGCGCCATCGTCTCCACGCGCGGTCCTGCGCGCGCGCCTCGACCCCTCGACGAGGATCTCATGGATCCGCTCCGGCCGCGAAGCAAGTTCGCGCCGCCGCTCGCGCATCGGCTCGAGCGCCGCGTTCAGCGCCTTCGCCAGCTTGTCCTTCACCTCGACGTCGCCGACCTTGCCGGCGCGATAGCGCGCCTTCAGGTCGTCGACCTCGGCGATATCCGGGTTGAACACGTCGTGATACAGGAAGACCGGGTTGCCCTCGACCGTGCCCGGCATGTCGGGCCGGATCCGCTTCGGATCGGTGTACATCGAGCGCACTTTCTTCTTCACGCTGTCGGCGTCCTCGGACAGCAGAATCGTGTTCCCGAGGCTCTTGCTCATCTTCTTGCCGCCGTCGAGTCCCGGCAGCCGCGACACTTTCGTCAGCAGCGGCTGCGGCTCGACGAGCACGTTGCCGTAAAACCGGTTGAACCGGCGGACCACCTCGCGCGCCAGCTCGAGATGCGCGACCTGATCGTCGCCGACAGGAACGAGATTGGCGTCGTAGATCGCGACGTCGGCCGTCTGCAGCAGCGGATAACTCGAGGAACCCGATCGACGACAGATCCTTGTCGCTCAGCGCGTCCTGCTGTTCCTTGTAGGTCGGCACGCGCTCGAGCCACGACACCGGGGTCGTCATCGCGAGCAGCAGATACAGCTCGGCGTGCTCGGGCACCATCGACTGCACGAAGAACGTGCTGCGTTCGGGATCGAGGCCGGCGGCGATCCAGTCGATGGCGTTGTCGTAGGCGTACTGCGTCAGCTGGCTCGTGTCGGCGTAGTCGGTCGTCAGCGCGTGCCAGTCGGCCACGAAGTAGAAGCAGTCGTACTGCTCCTGCAGCGCCACCCAGTTCTGCAGCGCGCCGACGAGGTGGCCGAGGTGCAGCTTCCCTGTCGGCCGCATGCCGGAGACGACGCGTTTTCGTGGAGTCACATGCAGCCACGAGAGAATCAGATAATACGGCGGGCCGATGAGGAGCCCAAGATCGCCGGCCACCAGCAGCCCCATCAGGATCAGAAATCCGTACTGATACAGGAAGCCGAGCTGCACCGCCACGCGCGGCGGCAGCAGCGCCATCAGAATCTGGCCGCCGTCGAGCGGCGGAATCGGCAGCATGTTGAAGACGGCGAGCAGCACGTTCAGCGTCAGCGCCTCGAACAGCAACAAGTCGAGCCAGTCGCCGCCTCGCGACGTCGCCGACGCGCATCGCCGCCGCGGCTGCGATGGCGATCAGCAGATTGCTCGCCGGACCTGCCGCCGTCACGAGAATGTGATCGCGCCTCGGATGTCGCAGATTTCGCGTGTTGACCGGCGTCGGCTTCGCCCAGCCGATGAGCGGCGCGCCCGACAGCCATCGCGATCAGCGGCAGCAGCAACGTGCCGATCGGATCGATGTGCACGATCGGGTTCAGCGTGACGCGTCCCAGGCGCTTCGCCGTGTCGTCGCCGAGCTGGCTTGCCGACCACGCGTGCGCCGCCTCGTGAACACTCAGCGAAAAGATCAGAACCAGGAGGGAGATGATGAGATTCGGTAACGTTGATGTCCGGCCAACGGGTAGAGAGTATAACCGGTTACCGTCCCTTGCCGGCGAAGTATCCGAGCACGGCATCGGCGGTTTTCGCGCCGACCACGCCGTCAGCTCTTCGCGAGACGCGCGCCGCACGCCCGCCAGGCTGCCGAACGCCACGAGCAGCGCCTTCCGCCGCCGCGGACCGATGCCGGGCACGCTGTCGAGCTCGGATCGCAGATCGCGCATCGATCGCGCCTTGCGGTGGAACGTGACGGCGAACCGGTGCGCCTCGTCGCGAATCTGCTGCACGAGCCGCAGCGCCGGATCGTCTTTCTCGAACGACGATCGGCTCTTCGCGATCGCGCGTGTAGATGAGCTCTTCCTTCTTGGCGATGCCGACCGCGACGAGATTCGCGAGCCCGAGCTGCGCGCAGCGCGTCGTAGGCCGCCGACAGCTGCCCCTTGCCGCCGTCGATCAGGATGAGATCGGGAAACGGCCCGCCCTGCTCGAGCAGCTTGCGATACCGCCGCGTCACGACCTCGTTCATCGCGGCGAAGTCGTCCGACCCGGCGTGATTCGCCGGCGAAATGCGGTACTTGCGATAGTCGCTCTTCCGCATCTTGCCGTCTTCGCACACGACCATCGACGCCACGGTCTCGCTGCCCTGAATCGTCGAGATGTCGAAGCACTCGATGCGTCGCGGAATGGCCGGCAAGCGCCAGCGTCGAGCGCAGCGTCTCGAGCGCGTCGTACTGCGACAAGCCCGTGTCGATCAGCCTCGCCTGATAGGCGATGCGCGCGTTGCGCACGGCGAGATCGACGAGGCCGCGCTTGTCGCCGCGCTTCGGCACGATCACCTGCACGCGGCGACCCGCGCGCGCCGAGAGCCACGCCTCGAGCAGCTCCGCGTCTTCGGCGTCGCTCGACAGATGCACCTCGGCGGGAGCCGGCCGATCTTCGTAGAACTGCTCGACCGAGGCCTGCAGAATTTCCGCCGCCGATCCTGAAATGCCCTCGTTCGCGGCGAGCTCCACGCGCTCGAGCACTTTGCCGCTCCGCATCACGAACACGTGGACGACCGCGCCGGCCGGTCCCATGTGCAGGCCGAACGCGTCGCGATCGCCCATGCGGACGGTGGCGATCTTCTGCTGGCGATCGCGCAGCGTCTGAACGGTTCGCGCGGCGTCGCGCAGATGCGCCGCCTCCTCGAACCGCTCGGCCGCGGCGGCCTCCGTCATCGAGCTCGTCAGCCGATCGATCAGCTCGTCGTTCTTCCCTTCGAAGAACAGCTGCGTGTGCTGCACCGCCTCGTCGTACTGCTCCTTCGAGCAGATCGCGGCGACGCACGGCGCGATGCAGCGCTTGATGTCGTACTCGAGGCACGGCCGCTCGCGGTTGTCCGGTAATCACCTCGTTGCACGATCGGATGCCGAACAACCTGTGCGTCAGCCCCATCGTCCGGCGCGCGAGCGACGCCGGCATGAACGGCCCGGCGTAGTACGTGCCGTCGCGCTCCACGTTGCGCGCGACCAGCACGCGCGGAAATGCCTCGTTCGTCGTCAACTGCAGGTACGGATAGTTCTTGTCGTCGCGCAGCCGGACGTTGTAGCGCGGCGCGCGCTCCTTGACGAGGTTGTTCTCGAGCGCGAGCGCCTCGACGACCGAGTCGGTGACGATCACCTCGAGGCCCGCGGCTTCGTCGAGCAGCGCGTCGGTCTTCGGATGGAGGCCGCGCGCGCCCAGATAGCTGCGCACGCGATCGCGCAGCGACCGCGCCTTGCCGATGTAGATCGTCTCGCCGTGCTCGTTCGCGAACAGATACACCCCTGGCTGCTCGGGCAGGTGGGCGATCTGGCTCTTGAGATTCTGGACGGGCATACGGTACTATGGCGCGCTCTTTACGTGACTCATCGAACCTTTCATTATACTCCTCGCAAAATGACATTTACAGGCACTATCGGGAAGCTCTCCATGTTCCCGCTGCGCGCCATCATCCGCATCAGCGTGGCGCTTGGTATCTCTCCGAACACGCTCACGCTGATCGGCGTCCTGATCAATTGCGCGGCCGGCTGGGCGCTCGCGCAGGACCGCTTCGTGCTGGCCGGCTTCATCATGATCTGCGCGAATATTTTCGATTTCATCGACGGCAA
Organism: Vicinamibacterales bacterium; assembly: GCA_963787755.1. Classification (GTDB taxonomy): domain Bacteria; phylum Acidobacteriota; class Vicinamibacteria; order Vicinamibacterales; family JAMQPK01; genus JAMQPK01. The sequence continues at coordinate 423,213 of CAWBEG010000002.1, read as the reverse complement.
GGTGGCGTTCATCACCGGCACGCAGTCGGAGTTCGGCGCGTTCTGGGACTCCACGCTCGATCGCTTCTCCGACCTCGCGCTGTTCACCGGCCTCATCTGGCTGTACTCGAAGCTCGGCCGGACCGACTACGTGCTGATCACGACGCTGACGCTGATCTTCGCGATCATGACGAGCTACGCGCGCGCGCGCGCCGAATGCCTGATCGAGAAGTGCAAGGTCGGCTTCATGGAGCGGCCCGAGCGGATCGTGCTGTTCATGATCGGCGCGTTCACGAACCGGATGGCGGCCGTGCTGTGGGTGATTCTCGTGCTGTCGGTGCTGTCGGTCGCCAACCGCATCCACTACACGTATCTCGCGCTGAACAAGCGGCCGATGCCCTCGACGACCGGACTGCGCGGCAGTCTTCAACCGCGCGTTCTTCTGGCGCGACGAACGGACGACGATTCCCTACGATTTGTGGGTGATTGCGATTCTGGCGTTCGTGTGGCTGACGCCGCCCGACTGGCTGAACGATCCCGTCGCAGCCGGCCAGCCCGGGCTACTGCAGTGGATTCTGTCGAAGATCTAGCGCGATCAAAATCTTGTCGGGATTGACGCTGCCAGGCGGACGCCGCTCGCGCGCGACGCGCTGCGACAAGATACTGCAGCAGCGCGTTCACAGGCGTCGGCACGCCATGCTGCTGTCCCAACCGCACAATTTCTCCGTTGAGGTAGTCCGTCTCGATCGTCCCCAGCCGGCGCTCGAGGCTCTGCCACGACGACCCGCCGCGCCGCTCCGCGCCGCCGATCGTTCGAGGATGCACCTCGCGCTCGAGACGCGCGGCATCCTCCTCGTCGTCTGCGATGAACGAGATGCCCGCGGCCTCGAGGCACGCGACCCCTTCGCGCCGCGCGCGCTGCGCGATGCCGCTGCCTCGCGCCGCCGCACCGCACAGCGCGTCGACGGCGTTGCCCAGATTCGACAGCAGCTTGCGATACTTCCATCGCATGATGTCGGGCTTCGCCTCGGCGTAGAACGTCGCGTCGCGAAACGCGGCCGCCACAGCCTCTGCCAGCGCGTCCGAGCCCGACGGATAACAGCCGACGTGAAGAATCCCGCTCTTTGGCGCGCACCAGACCTGAACGTTGCCGGGCGTCAGGTAATCGGCCGGGCACCAGACGAACACGCCGTACACCTTGGCGAACCGCGCCGCCGCCATGCGCTCGTTCGCGACGCTGTTCTGAGCGCAGAAGATGGGCAGCGTCGGACGGCGCGACCGATGCGAGGGCGTCGAGCGCCGCTTCGGTGTCTTGTGTCTTGGTTGCCAGCAGCAGGACGTCATCGCCGCTCCAGGAGATTCCCGGAGGGCCGTCGACGACCGGAATGCGCAGCGTGACGGCTTCGTCTGGCGATTCGATGCGCAGCCCGTGATCGCGAATGGCTTCGTAGTGCGCGCCCCGTGCGATCGAGCAGCGACGTCGTGACCATGCTGCGCGAGCCGCCCGCCGACAACTCCACCGATCGCACCGGCGCCGAGGACGACGAAGCGCATGAGGATGATGATAACGAAGCGAACAGCGAAAACCGAATAAAGACGCTCGCCGAGAGCTGCGATCTCTATTCGTTCTTCGCTTTGCGTTTTTCGTTTCTACGCGCGTCTTCGCTTCGGTTCCGCGCGCGACGCCTTCTTGACGACCTTCAAGTCGGCCTTGGCCGCAGGTTTCTTGTTCGCGCTGACGGTATCGAGGCTCTTTTTCAGCGCTTCCATCAGGTTCACGACCTTCGGCGGCATCTCGACGGCCGGCGCGACGATCTCTTCGCCGGCAATCTTCGCGTCGATGATCTTCTGCAGCCCTTCGCGATACTCGTCGCGGTACTCGTTCAGGTCGAGCTTCTTCTCGAACGTGGCGATGACCTGCTTGGCGAGCTGCACTTCCTGCGGCTTCACCTTGGTGGGAATCGTCGCGAGCTCTTCGATGCCCTCCGTGCCGCGAATCTCCGCCGCGTGATGCAGCGTGTACATCACGAGCCCCTTCTCGTGCGGCTTCACGGCGACGAGGTACTCGCGCCCGTAGAGCGCCAGCTTGCCGACGCCGATCTTTCCTTTCATGCCTTCGCTGAACACCGCGAACGCGTCCGCCGCCACCTGGCCGTCGGGCGCGAGATAGTAGGTGCGATCCACGTACATCGGGATCGAGCGCGCCCGCATCGTCGAACTGCACGAGGTCGATGACGCGCGTCGAGCTCGGGCGCACCTTCTCGATGTCCTCTTCGGACATCACGACGTACCGCCCCTTTTCGAACTCGTAGCCCTTCACCAGCTCGGTGTTGGCGACCTCCTTGTTGCAGGTCGGGCACCATCGCTTCTGCTGGATGCGCGTCTGGCACTCGCCATGGAGCTGGTTGAACGAGATCGTGCCGCTCGACTCGGTCGCCGGGAACACCTTGATGGGGATGTTCACCAGGCTGACCTTCAAGAATCCCTTCCACGTCGCTCTTGCAGCCATATGGTTCCTATATCGGTACGAGTACGTTTACGCGTTAACGGTTTACCGATACCCTGACACACGTCGATTATGGCCTATGACCTAGTCCCCAGGCGATCCTCATTACACATCGTCTCTCTCGTCGTGCGCCCCTAGCTCCAGCCCCGTATGTATCAACTGTATATCGTGGGCGGCGATTTTCTCCCGCAGCAGGCGGCGCGCGGCCCCGTAATGCACCCCCGGCACGACCAGCCGGCGGGCCAGGTTCCTGCAGCCGCGAGACGATGACGAGCGCGATCTCCTCACCTTCGCGCCACGACACCGCGCCAATCCGCCAGTACGGGACGAAGCCGGTCTCCGACCAGATGCCGTCGGCGTAAAAGCCACGGCCGATGCGCCGGCTCAGCGGAACGAGGTAGCCGTAGTAGACGAACATCATGCTGATGCCGAACAGCTGCGGCGCAAAGCGGCCGCGCAGCTGAGGCGCGATGCGCATGACATTGATGGTGTGATACGCCAGCAGCCCGCCGAGCACCACTCCGAGCGCGAGCTGCAGACCGTAGTAGCGCGGCCGCGGGCCGCGCCAGGTGAGCAGGGCCGACGATCGGCGGCGAAGAAATCTCAGCGCGTCGATGCCAACGCGCACGTTGGCGACGAGAAACCCGACGCCCAGCAGAAGAAGCAGCTGCGGGGTCCAATCGGTAGCCATGACTTTCTTTACTTCTGACTTTTGCGACTTTCGACTTTCGCCGACGGCACAGACGCGAGCGTCGGGTCGAAGCACTTGCGGCAGCGGGCCTCGTAGGTGCCGGTGGCGCCGAGCAGCAGCCGCTCGTCGCTGACGACGAGCCGCTGCGTGTGGCTCGCCGGATTGCCGCACACCATGCAGATCGCGTGCGTCTTGGTGACGTATTCCGCAATCGCCATCATCACCGGCATCGGCTCGAACGGGCGGCCGAGATAATCGGTGTCGAGACCGGCGACGACCACGCGCTTGCCGCTGCCGGCCAGCTGCGTGCACGCGGCCGGCAGATCCTTGTCGAAGAACTGCGCTTCGTCGATGCCGACGACCTCGGTGTCGTCGTTGACGAGCCGCAGCAGCTCCGCCGAGCTGCCGACGTTGACCCCCTGTATCCGCATCTCGCTGTGCGACACGATTTCGGACTCGGCGAAACGGTTGTCGAACGCCGGCTTGAAGATCTGCACTCGCTGGCGGGCGATTTGCGCGCGCCGCAGCCGGCGGATCAGCTCTTCGCTCTTTCCGCTGAACATGCTGCCGGTGATGACTTCGATCCAGCCGTGGGCCGGATTTCGGTGCGGTACATCCATGATTGTTACAGGGATTGGGGATCAGGGATTTGGGATTAGTGCAGTCACGGCCTCATTCCCCAATCCCAAATCCCTAATCCCTACTCAGGCACGAGACTGGTATTCGCCGGTTTCGGTACTGACGCGAATCCGGTCGCCGACGTTGATGAACGGCGGCACCTGCACGACAAGGCCGGTTTCGGTGCGCGCGGGCTTCACCTGCGCGCTCGCCGTCGCGCCCTTGATGCCCGGCACCGTGTCGTCGACGCGCAGATCGACCGTGACCGGCAGATCGATGCCGACCGGCTCGTCGCCGTAGAACTCCACCTTGATGATCGAGTCGGGCAGGATGTAGTTCACCGCGTCGCCGAGCACTTCGCGATCGATGTGCAGCTGCTCGAACGATTCGGTGTTCATGAAATGAAACGAGTCGCCGTCGGTGTAGAGATACTGCATGTCGTGCTCGTCGAGAATGGCGCGCTCGATGTCCTCTTCCGCGCGGAACTTGTGATCGATGAGCGTGTTCGTTCTGATATTCCGCGCCTTGCACTGCACGAAGCCGCGCTTGTTGCCGGGCGTGAGGTGATGCAGCTCGAGGATCCGCAACAGATCGTCGCCGACCTTGATGAGATTGCCCTTCCGCAGCCGTGTCGCTTGAATGGACGCCATAGCCGACGATCGTACCCAACTTCGCGAAGGCGCGTCAAACCATGCTACGATGAAAAACGCTCGATGAAACGGGCCTCGATCGGCATTGCGCTCCTCGTTTCAGGTTTTCTGGCCGGCCTCGTGCTGACCGGTCGTCTGCGTTCGGCAGACGAGTCGACCGCGCAAACCGCGCAGCGCCCGGGCCAGGCCGTCGCCGATTCCTGCGTCTGCGACAACGCCCGCCGGCCTTCCCGACCTCACCGGCGTCGCCGCGCAGGCCGTCAAAGGCGTCGTCAACATCTCGTCCGTGCAGGTGGTTCGCCGGCCGAATTCCCCGTTCGACAACGATCCGTTCTTCGAATATTTCTTCGGCGGCCGCGAAGACATGTTCGGATCCCGCGATCAGCTCGCGCGAAGCCTCGGATCGGGCGTGCTGATTTCCGAAGACGGCTACGTCGTGACCAACAGCCACGTCATCGGCAGCGACAAGGCCGACGTCACCGTCATCTTCTCCGACAAGCACGAAGCGCCGGCGCGCATCATCGGCATCGACAAAGCGACCGACCTGGCGCTCGTCAAGGTGGACAAGTCCGCGCAGCCGCCGCTGAAGTGGGGCGATTCGTCGCAGGCCAAGGTCGCCGAATGGGTGCTGGCCATCGGCAGCCCGTACCAGCTGAGCCACAGCGTCTCGCTCGGCATCATCAGCGCGCTCGGCCGGAAGAATCTCGGGTTCTCCGAGTACGAGGATTTCATTCAGACCGATGCCGCGATCAACCGCGGCAACTCCGGCGGCGCGCTCGTGAACGCGCGCGGCGAGCTCATCGGCATCAACACCGGCATCTTCAGCTCGGACAGAACGGCGGCTCCGAGGGCATCGGCTTCGCGATTCCCAGCAACCTCGCGCGCAGCATCATCGGCGAGATCATCGAGCACGGCGTCGTGCGGCGCGGCTCGCTCGGCCGAATGATTCTGTATCCGCTGACGACGCAGGTGGCGGCGCAGCTCGGCGTGCGCGACGACGACGGGCGCGTTCGTCAACGAAATCGAGCGCCGCTCCCCTGCGTATCAGGCCGGTCTCGAGCCCGGCGACATCATCGTGTCCTTCAACGGCGCAGACCGTGATCGATCCCAGCCACTTCATCCAGCTCGTCTCGGACGCCCGCATCGGCAGCACCGCACATTCGTGGTCGTCACTCGCGACGGCCAGCAGGTGACTCTCAAGATTCCCGTCCTCCAGCGCGCAGACGTAACTCCAACGACCAATTCTGATTGCGGACTAGTCCCGACACGCGCACATGCCCGGCAGCATAACAGCGCCACGGACGCTCCGTCGCCACACTGATACCGATGCGCGGCCCCCAGGCAATCTTCTCGATGCGATGCCCGCGATCTTCGATGTACAGCGTGTCTCCGAGCAGATCGATGCCGGTGTGCTTCAAGGTAATCCCCATCGCGTGCGTCACGTTGCCCGGACCCCGGCATAGGGCGTGATCGGGAATCGGCGCCGGCTTCCTGCGGCGGACCGTGCGCGAGCGCATGCGGCGCCTGCGCATCAACGGGATGCCGTCGAGCGGCTCGAGCGCGCGAATCAACACCGCCGCCGGCGATTGCTCGGGCTCGGTCACGACATTCACAAGTGGATGCACGCCGTAGTTCAGATAGACGTACGCATGTCCCGGCGGCCCGTACATCGGCGCGTTGCGCTTGGTGGGACCGGGAGCGGCGTGGCAGGCGGGATCGGATTCGCCGATGTACGCTTCGACTTCGACGATGATGCCCGAGGTGACGCCGGCGCGCGATGCGGTGCACGAGGACCTTGCCGAGCAGATCGGCCGCGACCACAAGCGTTGGCCGGGCGTAGAACGCGCGCCGAAGCGGCACTACAGTTTCAACCGCTCCAATGCCTGCTGGGCCGCTGCGGCAACATCGGGATCGGCATCTGTTGCCGCCGCCGCGAGCGCAGGAAAGACGGCCATGTTGCGCGAAAAGCCGAGCACGTCGGCGACGAGGCGGCGCACATCTGCGCTTTCATCCTTCAGCAGCGATTCGGCGAGGAGCGGAGCGACGGCACGGCGCAACGTCGAGCAGATACCCGAGCACGAGGAGCGCTGCGACGAATCGCCAAGCGAAGCGACGAGCTGCTGAAGGCTGCCGTCGACCGCGCCGAGCTTCACGTTCGCGTAGTGGAGCGCGAGCAGCACGCTGCTCGGATCGCTCGCTCTGCCCCATCTGCTGCAGCGTCGGCAGCGCCTCGCGATTCGCCGATGCGCGCGAGTCCTTCGACGGCGAGGCGGCGCATGTCGTCGTTCGAGCTCGTGAGTTGCTCTTCGAAGATCGACACGGACGTCGGATGCCCGATGCCGGCCAGGCCCTCGAGTGCCGCCATCGCATCGGGCCCTCTCTGGTAGTAGCTCAACTGATCCGACAATGCCTGCACCGCATTCGGATATCGCATCTGCCCGAGCGCGTGCATGGCGGCGCGGCGCACGAGCGCATCGCGCGAGTTGATGTTGTCGATGAGCGCGTTGCCGACGTCGGCGCACGCGGTTGTGTCCGGCTTCGCGCGCGCAGGCGGCACGGTCCCAGAAGCGAGGCCAGGTTGATGGCCTCGGCGCGCACGCGCGGATTGTTGTCGCGCAGCGCGACCGCGAGCTGCGTCAGCACCTGCGGCGGCACGGCGCGAGGCTTCAGCGCCAGCTGCCCCGCCGCTGCCGCGTCGCCGCCGGCGACAGTTCTGACCTCCACGACGAACCCGATTTTCCTGCGCCGCGGAACAGCGCGCGTCGTGAAGAGCGAGCGTTCGGCATCGATGGCCGCAAGCTGCACGCGATCGTCCGGGTCCGCAAGCGCCGCCGCAATGGGCGTCGGCGGCCTCGGCATAGTCCGCGTCCTTGAGGATCTCAATGGCGCGCAGCCGCGTGGCGGCGTCCTGGTGCTTCAGGCCGGACGCGACCTCCTCGAACGTGTACTGCTGGCCTGCCACGGTCCGGCTGAAGCCGGACACTACCAACAACGCAACTACCAGCAACGCAACCACGAGCGCCGCCACCCCGGATCCCCAATCCCTGTTTCTTATTCGAGCGCATACGCATGTGATCGGCCGACGGCGAGCACCGGCGCGAGAAATTCACCTGTGTGAGAACCCGGCGCCTTGGCAATCTGTTCGGGCGTGCCGGTTGCCACAACCCTGCCGCCCTCGTGCCCCCCTTCGGGTCCGAGGTCGATGATGTAATCCGCCGTCTTCAGGACATCCAGGTTGTGCTCGATGACGACCAGCGTGTGGCCCGCTTCGATGAGCTTCTTGAATGCCGTCAGCAGCTTCGCGATGTCGTCGAAGTGCAGCCCGGTGGTCGGCTCGTCGAGCACGTACAGGATCCGATCGCCGGTTCTCGATGACAGGTGCGACGCGATCTTGATGCGCTGCGCCTCGCCCCCAGACAGCGTGGTCGCCGGCTGCCCGAGGCGCAGATAGCCCAGACCGATTTCGTCGAGCACCAGGAGCCGGCGCAGCACTTTCGGCGATGTGCTGAAAAACGTGAGCGCCTCGCGGACGGTGAGATCGAGCACCTGGTTGATGTTCTTCGCGCGGTATTTCACCTCGAGCACCTGCGGCTTGAACCGGCGGCCGTCGCATTGATCGCACGGCACGAACACGTCGGCCAGAAACTGCATCTCGACGCGCACTTCGCCTTCGCCCTGGCAGGCTTCACAGCGGCCTCCGGGGACGTTGAACGAGAAATGGCTCGCGGTGAGCCCGCGCGATTTTGCATCCTTCGTCGCGGCGAAAATCTCGCGGATCGGATCGAACGCCTTCAGGTACGTCACTGGATTCGACCGCGGCGTGCGCCCGATCGGCGTCTGGTCGACGAGCACGACGTCGGTGACGAACTCGGTGCCTTCGAGCTTGCGGAAGGCGCCGACGCGTTTTTCCGATCCGCCCTTCGCCCGCTTCACGGCGGCATACAGCACGTCGTGGACGAGCGTCGACTTGCCAGACCCGCTGACACCCGTGATGCATGTGAGCGTGTTCAGCGGAATCTCGATGTCGACGTTCTTCAGGTTGTGCTCGGTCGCTCCGAGCAGCCGGAGCTTCTGCCCGCTGCCGCGGCGCCGCGTCGACGGCACTGGAATCGCCAGGTCGCCGCGCAGGTACTTCGCCGTCAGCGATCGCTGATCGTGCAGCAGGTTCTCGAGCGATCCGGAAAATACCACGCGCCCCCCCTGCTCGCCCGCTCCGAGTCCGAGGTCGATGATGGTGTCGCCGACGCGAATCATGTCTTCGTCGTGCTCGACGACGAGCACCGTGTTGCCCTGATCGCGAAGCTGCCGAAGGATGTTGATGAGCCGCAGATTGTCGCGCGAGTGCAGGCCGATCGACGGCTCGTCGAGCACGTACAGCGTATCGACCAGCGACGATCCCAGCGACGTCGCGAGATTGATGCGCTGCGACTCGCCGCCCGACAGCGTCGATGACAGGCGGTCGAGCGTCAGATAGTCCAATCCCACGTCGCTGAGGAACTTCAGCCGCTTGTGAATCTCCTTCAGCACCTTGTCGCCGATGGCCGTTTCTTTTTCGGTGAGCTGCAGGGCGTCGAGGAATTGCTGCGCCTCGCGGACAGTGTCGGACGACACCCGATCGATCGTGCGGCCGCCGACCTTGACGTCGCGCGCCTCGCGGCGCAGGCGCGCGCCGCCGCAGTCGGGACACGTCAGATAACCCCGATACCGGCTGAGGAACACTCGGACGTGAACCTTGTATTTCTTGCGCTCGAGCCAGCGGAAGAACCCGCGGATGCCGTCGTACCCTTTCCCGTCCCCTTCGACGATGAAGCGCTTCTCGTCGTCGTTCAGATCTCTCCACGGGATGTCCATCGACACGCCCGCCGGCTTCGCCGCCCGCTTCAGCTCGGCCAGCTGCGCGCGATAATGCGTCTTCGTCCACGGCTCGATGGCGCCCTGCTGGATCGACTTGGCGGGATCGGGAACGACCAGATCGAGATCGAGCTCGATGATGTTGCCGAACCCATGGCACGTCGGGCACGCGCCGAACGGGTTGTTGAACGAAAACAGCCGCGGCTGCGGCGCTTCGTAGGTGAGGTTGCAGTTCTGACACTCGAACCGCTCGCTGAAGATGTGCGTCTTCGCATCCACCTTGCGCTGTTCGCTTCGCGGACAGCCCCCGGATCTTCAATCGCGAATGCCGTTCCGCCCGCTTCGCGGTACGCCATCTCGATCGAATCGGTGAGCCGGCCTCGCATGTCGCCTTCGAGCTTTACGCGATCGACGATGACCTTCAGCGTCGACTGATCGCGCAGCTCTGCCGGCGCGACGTCGTCCAGCGTGACCGTGCGCCCGTTCACGTACAGACGATGAAATCCCTTCCTGCGAAGCTCGTTGAGCGTAAACGTCAGCGAAGCGGGACTCGGTGCGCCGAAGCCTTCGGCGGAGGCGGCCAAATCCCTAATCCCTGCAGTTCTGAATCCTCTTCGTCAGGTTCAGCGTCAGTACCCTCATGGACACCGCCAGGATCCATGACCGGCATGTCGAAGCCGATGAGCAGCCGGGTGCCTTCGGGCAAGCCGCCAAGGTGCCGCGCGACGATCTCGGCCGTGTCGCGCACGACCTCCTGGCCGCACTGCCGGCAGAACGTGCGCCCGACTCTGGCAAACAGCAGCCGCAGGTAATCGTGGATCTCGGTGGTCGTGCCGACCGTCGATCGAGGGTTTCTGATGCTGTTCTTCTGGCGAATCGCGATGGCGGGACAGATCCCTTCGATGCGATCGACGTCGGGCTTCTCCATCCGCTCGAGAAACTGCCGCGCGTAGGCCGACAGCGAGCTGACGTATCGGCGCTGCCCCTCGGCGTAAATCGTATCGAACGCGAGCGACGACTTGCCCGAGCCGCTGACGCCGGTGACGATGATCAGCTGGCCCAGCGGCAGCGCCAGATCGACGTTCTTCAAATTGTGCGTGCGCGCGCCGCGGACGACGATCTCGGTAGCGGCCCTCGCGACAGGAGTTTCAGGCATACTGTGGGGAATTTCGCCGAATCCGTAAACTTGAAATGTTAGCGCACGCTGGCAGGATCTTCAACAACTCGATACAATAGGAAGGTTCGGCACACGCGTTTTATCCATACACATGCAGCACGATCACCTGGACGCTCTCGAGAGCGAATCGATTTTCATCATGCGCGAAGCATTCGCCAAGTTCGACAACATGGCGATGCTCTGGAGCATTGGCAAAGATTCGACGGCCCTGTTGTGGCTCGCGCGGAAGGCATTTTTTGGCCACGTGCCGTTTCCGCTCGTCCACATCGACACGAGCTACAAGATTCCGTCGATGATCGAGTACCGCGACCGCCTGGTGCGCGAGTGGAACCTGCAGCTCGTCGTCGGCATGAACAAGGCCGGTGCTCGAAGCCGGCAACACCTATCCCAACGGACGCGCCACGCGCGTCGAATGCTGCGGCATGCTCAAGAAAGACGGCCTGCAGCAGGTGATCGAGCATTACGGCTACACCGGCATCATCGTCGGCGTGAGGCGCGACGAAGATCCCACGCGCGCGAAGGAGCGGTACTTCTCGCCGCGCAACGCCAACATGGAGTGGAACGCGTCGGATCAGCCGCCTGAATTCTGGAATCAGTTCAAGACCGACTTCGCGCCCGGCACGCACATCCGCATTCATCCGCTTCTGCACTGGACCGAGCTCAACGTGTGGGAGTACATCCAGCGTGAGAACATTCCGGTCATCCCGCTGTACTTCGACGACGGAACGGGACATCGGTATCGGTCGCTCGGCTGCGCGCCCTGCACTGGCTCGATTCAAGTCGACGGCGAAGACCGTCGCCGAGATCGTCGAGGAGCTGAAAGGGACGAACGTGCCCGAGCGCGCGGGGCGCGCGCAGGATCAGGAGAGCGAAGACGCGTTTGAGAAGCTCAGGCGCGACGGCTACATGTGATGGCCTACGCGCGGAACCAGCTCAGCCTCGTCGTCGTGGGGCACGTCGACCACGGCAAATCAACGCTCATCGGCCGGCTGTTCTACGACACCGGCTCGCTGCCCGAGGGCAAATACGAGCAGCTCGTCGCGATCGCGCAGCGCCGCGGTGTGCCGTTCGAGTTCGCCAACCTCATGGACGCGCTGCAGGCCGAGCGCGACCAGAACATCACGATCGACACGAGCCAGATCTGGTTCCGCACCCAGAAGCGCGAATACGTCATCATCGACGCGCCCGGCCACAAGGAGTTCGTCAAGAACATGGTGACCGGCGCCGCGCGGGCCGATGCGGCGCTCATCATCATCGACGCGTCCGAAGGCGTGCAGGAACAGACCCGCCGCCACGGGTATCTGCTGCGGCTGATCGGCGTGCGCCAGGTCGTCATCGTCGTGAACAAAATGGATCTCGTCGACTACTCGCAAAAGGTGTTCGACGCGGTTTCGACCGAGTACCGGGAATTTCTGGCGAGCATCGGCGTCGAGGCGCAGATTTTCATCCCGGTTTCGGCACGGCAGGGCGACAACATCGCCGCGCGCGGAGAGAACCTGAAGTGGTTCAGCGGGCCGGCTGTCCTCGAAGCGCTCGATTCGATCCCTGATGCGGCCGAGATCAAGAACCAGCCGCTTCGCTTTCCCATTCAGGATGTGTATCGCTTCGATCATCGCCGCATTCTTGCAGGGCGAATCGAAGCCGGGACGCTGCGCACCGGCGATCAGCTGCTGTTCCTGCCCTCCGGCCGCACGAGCGTCGTGCGATCCATCGAGACGCTGGAACTCGCCGCACGTCGAGTCGCTGACGCGCCGGCGATCCCGCCGGCGTGACGCTCTCGGATCAATTGTTCGTGGAGCGCGGATCGGTCGCCGTGCACGCGGACGATGCGCCCAGCCTCGCGACGGAGTTCACGGCGAGAATCTTCTGGCTCGGTCGAACGCCGCTGGCGGCCGGCAAGCGTTACAAGCTGAAGCTCGTGACCCAGGAAGTCGAGTGCGAGATCAAGACGCTGGAAGAAGTGGTCGATGCATCGACGGTGCAGACCATTCCCGGCGCCGATTCGGTGCGCACGAACGACGCCGCCAAAGTCATCATCCACACGCGGCGCCCGGTCGCGATCGATCTGTTCGAGCGGGTGCCGACGCTGGGCCGCCTCGTGCTCGTCGACGGATTCGACGTGGCCGGCGGCGGCATCGTGGTCGACATTCCCGAACGCTTCGCCGCGGCGAACGTCGTCGCGGACGCCGGCGTCAATGCTGACGTTTCGCAGGTCGCGCGCGGCGAGCGGCACCTGCGGCATGGTCATCGCGGCGCGGTTGTGTGGCTGACGGGAGTGCCTGGCAGCGGCAAGACCACATTTGCGAAGTCGCTCGAGCGCCACCTGTTCGAGCGGCACATTCAGGTGTTCGTGCTCGACGGCGACAACATCCGTCCCGGCTTGAGCTCGGATCTCGGCGTATCGGGATCCGATCGAGAAGAAAACATGCGGCGCGTGGCTGAAGTCGCGAAGCTGTTCGCCGAAGCCGGCTCAGTGTGCATCGTCAGCTTCACGTCGCCCACTCGGGCCGAGCGCGAGCGCGCGCGGCGGGCCATGGATATCGACGACGGCCCCAGCATCCCGTTCATCGAAACGTATCTGAGCACCGCGAACGACTCGAGCTCGCAATACGAGCCGCCGGAGCATCCAGAAGTGACGCTCGGCGAGCAGGTCAGCCTCGACGAGCGCGTCAATCGCGTGCTCGAGCACGTCATGCGGCAGATTCGATAGCCGCGGCGCCGCGAAAGCGCCGTAAAACGCTACAACCGCCCGGTGAGCGCCAGGATGATGATGATGATCAGGATAAGCCCAACGGCGCCGCCGCCAAACCTCGGCCCACCTGCGTAAAATCCTCCACCACCCAACACGACAAGCAGAATAATCAGTATCAGCAGTAAGCTCATGTCACTCTCCGGTCACGCTCAAGCATCAAACGTGCCGTTTTCGTCATCAACGCATGGAGGTCGCATGAAACCGTTCCTTGTCTCGATCGTCGCCGTCGCACTGCTCGTTCAATCGGGGGCGCTTTCAGCGCAGCAAGGCCTTGGCGGCGCCGGACAGGCGCTGCCCGCTTCCCTGCTTCAATGCGCCGATGTCGCGGCAGCGCTGACAGCCGTGACCAATCAGGACTCGCGTCTTCGAGACTGGGCGAACCTTGCGCGTTATCGCGACGCGAACAAAACCGTGACGCGCGCGGACGCGGTCTTCATGGGGGATTCGATTACCGATTTCTGGCAGCAGCCGCAGATTCGGCGGGTTCTTTCCGGGCAAGAGCTACGTCGATCGCGGCATCAGCGCCCAGACGACGCCGCAGATGCTCATCAGGTTCCGGCCCGACGTCGTCGCACTGAAGCCGCGGGTGGTCGTCATTCTCGCGGGCACGAACGATATCGCGGGCAACACGGGCCCGATGACCAACGAAGAGATTCAGAACAACCTGGCATCGATGGCCGAGCTCGCGAAAGCGAACAACATCCGGGTTGTGCTCGCGAGCGTCACGCCCGTCAGCGCCTACCACGTGGCGCCGAACGCCATCGCGCAGACAGCACGCCGCCCGGTCGACCGCATCAAAGCGGTCAACGACTGGATGAAGTCGTACGCCGCCGCGAACAAGCATGTGTACCTCGATTACTACTCCGCGATGATCGACAGCACCGGCATGTTGAAGTCGGAATTCAGCGAGGACGATCTCCATCCCAACGCCGCAGGCTACAAGGTGATGGCGCCGCTCGCGGAAGCGGCCATCGCGCAAGCGCTACGGTAACGCAGCTGTGTGCTGAGTATCGTGCTTGCGCGCCGAGCGATCAGTGACCGAAACGTTCAGATAGCGGCCGCGGCGTTCGTGTGCTGCTGGACTATTCTGGCCGCTACCGCTCCAGGCATCCCGATGGTATGGGACGAAGCCGAGTACTTCGTCCGAGCGAAAAACATCGTCGAGTGGTTCCGGGTCATACCGAACGCTCTTTCGAAGGAAGAGATCCAGACATACTGGCTCTTCATCCATTACGCTGAAGGGCATCCCGCCGGTTTCGCCTTACCGATTGCGCTTGGTCAGTGGCTTTTTTCGGGATTTCTCGATCCGCTGACAGCCGCACGATTGGGGCCGATCACCTTGTTCAGCATTGCCTGCGCAGGTGTCGCGGTGCGTCTGAGAAATACCTATGGGACGGCTGCAGCGATCGTGGCGCCCGTCGCACTGCTGACATTTCCGCGATTGTTTTCCGAGGCGCATTTCGCGACGCAGGATGGACAACTCACCGCGTGGTGGCTCTTGCTGTGGGTGATTCAATCGGCGCCTGCACGCGGCTGGGGCGTAACCATTGGACTGGGCGTTGTGCTGGGATTCACGACGGCCACGAAATTCACGGGATGGCTGGCCTGGTTACCGACTGTCATGTCGCAAGTCGTTCACAGAAATACCGCTGCCATCCGCCGGCTGCTCGTCATCCTTCCTGTCGCACTTCTGACCTTCTATATTCTCAATCCGCCCATTTGGTACGAGCCGCTGGACGGGCTCAGAGACCACTTCCACCGCAGTCTCAATCGCGCCAATGCATTGAATATCTCGACTCAGTTCCTGGGGCGCTCTTATAGCGTTACGAATCCCCTCCCTTGGTACAACACGCTCGTGTGGCTCGCCTTCGCCACGCCGCTGCCGACATTGGCGCTCGGAATTGTGGGCCTCTGGCATTGCCTCGCCAGGCCGACGGCGTTCTCAGTGACGCTGATGCTTCATTGGATCACCTCTGATGGTCGTACGCGCGCTGCCTGGCGCACCGCCACACGATGGCATCCGGCTGTTTCTGCCGGCATTTGGATTCTGGTGCGTGTTCGCAGGCATTGGCGCCCAACGGGTTTTCGATCTCATCGGCACGGTCCGCGCCGTCTCGTGGAGAATAGCTCTGCGCCTGGCGCTTTCAGGCGCTCTTCTGGCGAGCGCCGTCAACCTCGCTCGCTACTATCCCCAAACGCTGTCGCACTACAGTCTCATCGCGGGCGGTCTTCGAGGTGCGGCCGACAAGGGCATGGAACCGGCGTATTGGTGGGATGCGCTCGACAACGACGTGCTCAAGTGGCTCGATGAGCGTACCGGCGCCGACGAAGCCATCGCCTTCTCTCCCGTGTTCAACCTGGGCCACTTGCGCGACAGGGGGAAGTTACGCGCACACACTGTGGACGCAGAGACACGCCGGTTCAAGTGGTACGTGCTTCAGAACCGGCCGGCGATGTTTACGCGCACCGATCGCCGTCTGATGGATCGCGAGAGGCCGGCATACGTCAAGTATGCCGGCCGGCGACGAAGTGGAGAGGCAGTGCCGCGCGATCTTGATGTTCCGCTGATTTCCGTATTCTCCTTCGATCAGTACCAGCGTGCTCGCCGCCGGAGCGGGCGCTGAATCTCCTTTAACCTTCGACCGTGTAGATTTCGCGCCTGCCGGACTCCACGAGGTTGTGATAGTCCTTCATGATGTCTTCGAATTCTTTGCCCTGCATCGCGCTGCCCTTCATCATCTCTTCAAAGTCGCCAAGGCTTCTTGCTTCCCACTCCGAGACGACCATCCAGTAGCGCTCCGCGCTGAGGTCCGTCATGATCTTGCTCTTGCCCAACCCCAGTTTCTCGGTAAGCGCATTCATCGACTTGAACTTCTCGACCATCGGCCGCACCTGTCCAGGCTTGCAGAAAAAAATCTCTCTGATCAGCACCATGTATGCCTCCACTTTCCTTATACCCGATCGCGGAAACCGAATGTCGGCTCGACGTCATTCAGTCGGCCTATCAGAACATCGACGAAGTGGTGGCGCACGTCAAAGAGCTCGTCGAGACTAAGTACCTGATCGCTACATTGAACGGTGTGTGACTAGATCCGAGACGCTCCGAAAGGCAGCTATGGCAATTATTGCTCCCACAAATTACGGTTCGCACGAAAATCGGATTGGCAACGTCATGATGACGACGATAGTATCTAATTACGCGGTTGTCGGTGCGCGCCGCTGTGCGCACCGATGGCCCTCACGATTTTCATGCGGGTTACCATCATCAAACGACCGTTCTCCACGATTCCAGGAATGCACTTCACCGCATGGAGAGTCGGGGAAACGTACGACGTCTCGCGAGAGATCGCCAGCCTTCTGATTGTCGAAGGGTGCGCCCGCCTCGAGATGCGGTCGCGCCCTGATCGCCGTCGCGAGAGACGCCGGGAGGACGGCGAGCGGCGGCAGCAGCAGTCTGCGCAGGGGTGAGCGAATACGGGAGTCGAGGAGTCACGGAGTCGAGAGTCGAAGAGTCGGCAGTCCAGAGTCGAGAGTCCACAGTCCAGAGTCCACGAGTCGAAAGAGTCGCGCGCGGGCAAGCGGTGGTAAGATTGAGGTCCCGCCAAGGCCGGCGTAGCTCAGTTGGTAGAGCAGCTGATTCGTAATCAGCAGGTCACCCGTTCAAGTCCGGTCGCCGGCTCCAAATTCCTTAACAAATCCCTCGAGAGAGCGGCGCATCATCGTGGGCGTCCGCGCATCGTGCCGGCACGATCGGGCGCTCGTTGCTGGTAGTCTGCGATAGCCGTTTGTCAGACTCTTGCCACGTTTGTTCGAATGCCCGCAATAGAACGTGAGTGACGTGTTGAGTCCCTTCACGATCACTTCTAACCGAACGAGCCCGTCGCGCTTGCAATGCACGCACGGTGTTTGATCGATCCATCCGTCTAGCGAAGTATGACGACGCGCCATCGCGTTAAGGAGAGGGTCGAAGTCGCCGTTGTGTCTTCCTACGATAACCCAGATTCGTTTCGTTTGCCGATACAATACAGATGTAGTGCCGCGCACCGTCTCTCGCGGAGCGTCGAACTCCCTTTTGGATCTTTCGCAGATCGAATCCGTCTGGCGGATCAGAATTTCGCGACCTTCAATAATGCCGGTTGAGACCGCGCGCCTGAATCCTTGATCACTGATGTCCTAACTGGCAAGTGCCGCTGCTCCAGCCTCCCACACCGATTCCAAGGGTGCGTGAGTATCCCATCTCGCACGCCTCCGACTTGATCCGTGAAGTGCAGTGCTATGGCATTGAACTGACCGTCAGGTATTCGGAGATGCTCACGGCATTCGTGAGAAAAATCAACCGGTCACGTTGAGATGAAGATTGCCGGCGCCGAAGGCGACTAAGGTTTGACAGGGCCGAGCGTCGGACCCAGGATCGGGCCGCCAATACGAGATCACACGCGCGCGATGGCGGATGCATTGCTGTCCGCGACATCCAGAAGCAGTCGCCGTATGCCGCTCGATCGTGCCCACGCAATTGCAGCGTCGACCAGAGCCGCGCCGACACCGGTCCGTCGTGCATCAGGTGCGACCCACATCGACAACACCCATGCCGTCTCGGCCTGCGTTTCGTCCCGCGCGCATCGCACCATACCGACATCTACACCGCTGTTGACTCCAACAAATGTCGGCATCTCCTTGAGTTGGGTCAACCATGATTCCATCGGCCGCGCTGCAGTCTCTTCGAATGTGCTGCCAAATGCATCTGGCGCTTCCAGCAATGCGCGCAGGCGGATCGCCCGAAGTCGGGATCCTTCTTCTGAAGTAAGTCTGTCGAGGTGGAGAGGAACACCCACGCGCCGGCTACGGGTGCCGCGCGTGGTACGCCTGCGCTACCAGCCGGTGATACTCTTCGTTGCGCTCAGCCATTCCGGCCAGCAGTTGCTCGCATTCGCCTAAGCAAGGCTGCCGGATGCCGTGAAGGTCGAGCGGTGGCCCCAGCTTTTCAAAGACAAGTCCGAACCGCTCGAGCAAGCGCATGAGCGCAGGCGCCATTGCCGCGCACACGGTCTCCATACCATTCCGCGACGCTAACAGGCCGACACCGCGCAAGAGCCCGATGCTCATATGGGGCACAAGCCGGCGCAGTTCATTTGCCAAGGGCTCTGCCACGTCAGGGTACAGGCTTTCACCCTCGCGCCGGCGATACGCCTTTGCGATTGCGTAGCGCGAGATCTCCGCAGTTCGATGCCTGCCGAACGCGTCGAGACGCGCGCGGTCCTTATCGCCTAGAAGATCCCACAGGGGCATCGAAGAGGCGTCGCCCTGCGGAATGATAAGACGCACGCAGCCGACCACCTTCCCAGTCGACCTGGCGATGAGTACGGACTGAACGGAATGCTCATCGTACCGATCGCGTTCCCTCTCACCTTGCTGAAGAGCGGGATCCTCAAACTGATGCTCAACGCAGTACACCTGGTATCGCAGCGCGTGTGCGGCGTCCAGTAATTCAGGAGTGTCCGCGGGAACCACCGTGAAGTGGCGATCGTAAAGGGCCGAGAGGTCAGGCTCCGAAGCCGCACCGAAGCCCATGCTCATAGCTGAAGCGAGTGTACACCTCAACGTTCGGCTTTGGCGCTTTCGGCACGCGCGCCATTCATGTTTGAGTGCAACGTTGCCAGCATTTGTCTGACATCCCGTTGGTCGCGCAAATCTGTAAAGAAAAAGGGCCGCCGATTGCCCGGCGGCCCTTTCTGCGTTCACAGTTTCGTCCCTGCTAGCTACGAGCTACCACCTAGCATCGACCACTTAGGAACGTAAGTGCTTATTGAACCACCCGAGCGTACGCTGCCACGCGAGCTTCGCTGCCGCCTCGTCGTAGCGGGGCGTCGTGTCGTTGTGGAAGCCGTGGTTTGCCTTCGGGTACACGTACCCTTCGTGACGGATGTTGTTCGCCTTCAGCGCGGCCTCGTACGCGGGCCATGCTTGAACGAGGCGCGTGTCGAGCTCGCCATGGTGGACCAGCACTGCCGCTTTGATCTTCGGGACGTCTTCCGCCGCCGGCGCGCCGCCGTAGAACGGAACCGCCGCGCCGAGATCGGGCATCCGCACAGCGAGCGTGTTCGAGATCCCGCCGCCGAAACAGAATCCAACGACACCGAGCCGGCCCGTGCTCTCCGGGCGCGCCTTCAGCCAGTTGATCGCCGCGATGAAATCGACCGTCATCTTCTCGCGATCGACCTTGCCGAACAGCTGGCCGCCGCGCTCATCGTCGCCGGGATAGCCGCCAACCGACGTCAGGCCGTCAGGCGCGAATGCGATGAAATCGGAGGTCGCGAGGCGCCGCGCCACATCTTCGACGTAGGGATTGAGGCCGCGGTTCTCGTGCACGACGAGTACGGCCGGATACTTCCCTGCGGCCGCCGGCCGCGCCAGGTAGCCTTTGATCGAACCGTTGCCTTCCGGTGACGGAACTGTCGCGTACTCGGTTCGGATTCGTGCGTCATCCTTCGCGACCTGCTGCGCCCATGCGTAATTTGGCCGCAGCGCTTCAAACAAGCCCGCCACCGTGAGCCCGCCGACCGCGAACTTCGCCGAGCGGTCGAAGAACGCGCGCCGATCGATGTCGCCGTGCACGTACAGATGGAAAAGGTCGAGAAGCTCCTGCGGAAAGTCGGACGCCTGCTTTCGCTCCATGGCAACTCCTTCGCTCGACAGGTCCGGCTAAAGCCGGACACTACCTGATGAATCGGAAGGCGAGAGCATACCACGAGCGGACGGCTAATTTAGCGGGCGGCTGGGTGTTCGGGATCGTCGTCTTCGTGGTCTTCTTCCGGCGCGGGCACGCAATCGCGGCACTGCAGCGCGTATGGAATTTCATCGACGATGATGTTCGCGCGGCCGTCATAGAGAATCAAGTGACGTCCAACGAAGCGATACTGGAGATCTGGCGCCAGGTCTGGCAGGAGCAAGAGAAGTTTCGGGGGCATCGTCGCCAGCGCGTATTTCTTCTTGTACGTGTCGTTCACGTCGACGTCGAATTCGCCCGGATTGTCGTCCATGATTGCCGAGACGGTGACCGCATCGGCGCGAGCCGCCATCATGCGTTTCAGCTGCCCTTCCATCGCAGGCACAAACAGCTGCCCGCGCCGCGACCCGCGCGTCGTGACGAATCCGCTCAGCAAGCTTCTGTTCGAACGTCTCGATGTCGTCAGGGTTGGTCGTCACCACGAGGGGTGGCAATCCCGCCTCGAGGCGGCTGCGTAAGGCGGCGTAGTCCTGGACCCTGCGATTGAATTCGGCGAGGGTCTCTGGGTCGAAGGTCCCCTCAACGATCATCGTGAAATCAGGTTGCGTCGGGTCGGGGTTCGCTGGTGTCTGAGCGCCAGCTGCGAAAGGAACTGCGAGGAGCAACGCTATAGCCCACCATCTCAATGGCATCACAACTTTCCGTGCATCATGTGTACCAAGCCCGACAGGCATCGGCCTTGCGAATATCTTAGTATGCGGTCGCTTGCCGTCACGTTGCTCATCGCCGGTGCAGCAATCGGATGCAATGGAGAGAGCCCGTCATCTCCCGGTCACGGGACACCCGTCATCGTGGCGTTCGGCGACAGCCTGACCTCGGGTCCCGGTCTTCGTCCCGAACAGGCCTACCCTGCCCTGCTTCAGCAACGAATCGCAGCCGAGGGGCGCGATTACCACGTGATCAACGCCGGCCTGACTGGAGACACATCCTCCGAAGCTCTGCATCGCTTCGACGGGTCCCTGGTTCCCGATACGCGGATCGTCATTCTCGCGATCGG
Source organism: Vicinamibacterales bacterium (assembly GCA_963787755.1). GTDB lineage: Bacteria > Acidobacteriota > Vicinamibacteria > Vicinamibacterales > JAMQPK01 > JAMQPK01. Next base: position 402,208 of record CAWBEG010000002.1, on the reverse strand, counting down.
CGGTAACGATGGATTGCGCCGGGTCCCGGTCGCAACGGTCGAACGCAACATCTCGACGCTCGTCGAGCGTGCGCAGACGCGCGGCATCCATGTGCTGCTGTGTCAGATGGAGGCGCCGCCTCTTGGAGGGCTCAATTACACCATCGAGTTCCATCGGATCTTCACGCGGCTGGCCGATCGTCATAAGGTGCCGCTCGTGCCTTTCTTCCTGCTGGGAATTGTCGGGAACGACGACGTAGACCTCGACGACACCCTTCATCCGAACGCCGCGGGGCACAAGGTTATCGCCGACACTATCTGGCCCCACTTGCGCCCGATGCTGTAGCGGCGCTACTCTCTCCTTCCACAGGAGGAGATCTATGAGGCTTTCCCGTCTTTCGGTGTCCGCGTGCGCCTTTGCTGCGTTCATGCTCGCCGGTCTCTCGGTCGGCAATGGACAGGCACCCGCCCCTCAAACTCAGAAGCCTGCGCAGCCGCCGCGACCACCGCTGCTGCATGCGGGAAATCTCATCATGCTGCCGGACGCCGAGGTCGCGGCGAATGGCGGCCCCGTGTTCGGCTCGGCGAACTCGACCGGTTTCTACATCACACGGAATGTCTTCCGCAACAACACGACGAGCCGCCCGCACTATCACACCATGGATCGCTGGGTCACCGTCATCAAGGGTACGTGGTATGGCGGTACCGGCAAGGTCTTCCGCGCGAAGGAAATGAAGCCGATGCCGGCCGGCAGCGTGATGTTTCACCCGGCGTACTTCATCCATTACGATGGCAATCAGGACGGCGGTGAAACCATCGTCCAGATCCAGGGATATGGACCTGTGACGACGGTGCAGGTAGAGGAAGACGAAAAAGGGAACCCAATGACCAAGGGCGGCGAAGGCGCCGGCTACTCAGCCACGCCTCCCGCCAAGTAAACAGCGCCTGTCAGGGCAGAGAGCAGATGGCACTCTCTGCCCTCTGCTCTCGGCTCTCGGCTCTCGGCTCTCGGCTCTGACCGTTACACCAAGACGTCCTTCACGACGTTCCCGAAGACGTCGGTCAGCCGGAAGTCCCTGCCCGCATAGCGATACGTCAGCTTCTCGTGGTCGATGCCGAGCTGATGAAGGATCGTTGCGTGCAAGTCGTGAATCGACACGCGGTTCTCCACCGCGCGGAATCCGAAGTCGTCGGATGCGCCGTACGTCATGCCACCCTTCACGCCACCGCCGGCCATGAACATCGAGAAGCCGTACGGGTTGTGATCGCGCCCGTCGCCGCTCTCTGACACCGGCGTGCGGCCGAACTCCCCACCCCATACGACCAGCGTTTCGTCGAGCAGCCCGCGGCGCCTGAGATCGCGGATGAGCGCCGCCGACGCCTTGTCCATGTTCGGGCATCGCTCGCGGAGGTTCTTGTCGATTTCCTTGTGGTCGTCCCACGGCTGTCCGGGCCCGTAGTGCACGACGACGAAGCGAACGCCGCTCTCGACCAGGCGGCGCGCCATCAGACAGCCCTGCGCGTAGGGTGTCGCGCCGTACTCTTCCCGAACCGACTCGGGCTCCTTCATGACGTCGAGCGTGTCCATCGCGGCGAACTGCATCTTGAACGCGGACTCCATCGATGCGATGCGCCCTTCGAGAAACGCGTCCTGCCCGAAGCCTTCCTGGTGCTTCTGGTTGAGTGCCTGCGCAAGATCGAGTTGCGCGCGCTGCGCATCGGCGTTCAGGTCGGTGTTGCGCAGGAACCGGATCATCTTGTCGGGCGCCATCTCGAACGTGTTGAAGGAACTGCCCTGGAATTCGGCGGGCAGGAATCCCGACGTGGTGAAGCCGCCGCCGTCCGGCGCGAGCACCATGAAAGCCGGCAGGTTCTTGTTCTCGGTTCCGAGGCCGTACGAGATCCACGATCCCATCGACGGGCGCGACAGGATCATGCTGCCCTGATGAAACATGCTGCGCGCCTGCTCGTGATTCGGGTTCGTTGTGAACATCGAGCGGATGACGCAGAGCTCATCGGCGACCGTCGCAAGGTTCGGCAGCAGCTCGCTCATCTCGATGCCGGCTTTCCCGTGCTTCGCGAACGAGAATTTCGTGGGCATCAGCCCGGCCGTCGTCCGCTCCGTGCGGAGATCGGCTGTTGCGGGCCGCTGACCGGCGTATTTCATGAGGGCGGGTTTGGGATCCCACAGGTCAACCTGCGACGGCCCGCCGGTCATGAACAGCAGGATCACGTGCTTCGCTTCGGGCGCGAAGTGCGGGCCGACGATGTGCGTGCCGGCCGCGAGCGCGTCATCGGCAAGGAGATCGGCGAGGCCGAGCATGCCGATGCCGCCGCACATGCACTTCAGCGCCTCACGCCGCGAGAATTTTTCTATGGCCAAAAGATCACCTCGTTGGTCGAGAGCAGGGCCTGCGCGTACCGTGCGGCGTCTGGCGGCGGCAAGATATTTCACGCCGAGCGCCATTTCATCCGGCGTCGCGTTTCTCGAGAAGACTTTTCGATACAACGACTGAATCCTTGCTTCGGCAGTCGGTTCTGCGGCCACTTGCTCGGCAAGCGCCTTCGCCTGTTCCTGCACGAAACTGCTGTTCATGACGAACAAGCGCCTGCAGCGGGTTGAGCGTCGGCTGCCGCATTGGAATATGGGCAAGCGGCGCCGGCACGTCGTAGAGCTTCATCACGTCGTTGCTGCGGCCGCGGCTGATCGACGCATACATCGTGCGCCGAACGCCGGCGTCGACGTCGGGTTGGGACGGCCCGTACATCGTGAGATCCAGCCTTCCCGACGCCTGCAGCAGCGAGTCGCGGTACGACTCGATGTCCATACGCCGCGGATTCATGCGCCACATCAACTGGTTCGTGGGATCCACGTCCATCTCACGCGTGCGCGGCTTGCTCGACTGCCGATAGGTGGCCGACAGCATGATCTCCTTGTGCAGCCACTTGAGCGACCACCCGCTCGCGATGAACCGCGCAGACAAATCTTCCAGTAATTCAGGATGCGTCGGCTGCAGGCCCTGGATGCCGAAATCGCTGGGCGTGCCGACGAGATGCTTGTCGAAATGCCAGCCCCACACGCGATTCACCATCACGCGCGCGCTCAGCGGTGCGGCATCCGTGAAGATTTTCTCGCCAAGTTCGAGCCGCCCGGATCCGTTGTGGAAGTTGCCGCTGTCTTTGGCGAGCACGAGCGGGAACCCGCGCGGCGCGAGATCAGTCGGTGTCCCGAGATTTCCGCCGCGATACAGCGGCAGATCGCGCGGCTTGCCCGGCGTGACATCGAAGAACGTGAGATCGGGCTCCGACGTGTTCCACCACACGCCTGCGTCGTAAATCGAATTCAGGAACGGCGCCGTGGGATCGATCCGCTTGCGCGGTCCGCCGCCGTCGCCCTGGTTCTGCACGCGTTCGGGATTCGGAATCTGATCGACCGGGCGCGCGCGCTTCTCATCGGGCACCGGCTCGCGTTTCTTGAGCGTGCCGTCGGGGTTGCGCTGGTCGGCTGGTCGCTCGCCCGGATAGGGGACGGTCTTGATGTACTCCGCGATCTGCGGGTACTCCTTCGACATCGCGTCGATCTCGGCCTGCAACTCCTTGAGTTCCTGGCGGAACGTCTTCACCTGCCGCTCGGCCTGCTCGGGCTTCGATCCCGGATCGCCTTCCAGCAGGTTCGCCGTGTAGTGCAGGTCGAACATCCGCTGGTACACCCACATGAATCGCGTTTCGGTCTTCGGATCGATCTCGAAGAACGGACGCAGTGCACGCGACGTCGAGGCGAATACGCTGGTCAACCTCGCGTAGTCCAACTGCCGGATCGGATCGAACTTGTGGTCGTGGCAGCGCGCGCACGACACCGACAGTCCCGAGAAGCCCGCGCGTCATGGTATCGAGGCGCTCGTCCCAGTCATTCAATTGAAGCGTGCCGATGACGTCGATCGAAAGCCGCACGTCTTTGTGATCCTGCGGGCCGAGTGCGATGGGGCCGAGCGCCCGCATGTCCGGGCGCGACGTGCCGGGCATGAGGTCGGCCGCCAGCTGCAGCTTGACGAAGCGGTCGTAGGGCACATCCTTATTGATCGCCTCGATGACCCAGTCGCGGTACCGCCACGCGTGCGGATAGGGCGGGTTCGTGATGTTGCCGGGATTGTCTTCGCCGTACCTGACGACGTCGAGCCAGTGACGCCCCCAGCGCTCGCCGTACTGCGGCATTGCCAGAAGTGAGTCGAGAAGCTTCTCGTATTTGTCCGGCGAGGCGTCGTTGACGTACGCCTCAACCTGCTCGTAGGTCGGCTTGAGACCGATCAAATCGATGTACGCGCGGCGAACGAGCGTCCGATCGTCGGCCTGTGGCGACGGCGTCAGCTCCTTCTCGGCCAGCTTCGCATACACGAAATGATCGAGCTTCGTGCGCGCCGTCGAGGCATGCGCAGACACCGGCTGAGGGAGCGCCTTCACTGCCTGGAACGCCCACCACTGCCGCCCCTTCGCGAGCTCCGCTTCATCGACGACGCGGCGTTTCGCCGTGGCCGTGGCGGCGGTATCGACGCGCGGATCCGGTGCACCACCCGCAATCCACATCTCGAAATCGGCAATCACCTCATCGGCGAGCTTGCCGCTCGGCGGCATCTGCAGATGAGGATCCACGTACTTCATCGCGTGAATCAGTTTGCTGTCGGCGGGTTTTCCGGACACCAGCGCGGGGCCGAGCGTGCCCCCCTTCATGACGCCTTCACGGCTGTCGAGCATGAGGTAGCCCTTCGGCTCTTTCATCTTGCTGTTGTGGCACGCATAGCACTTGGCCGCGAGCACCGGGCGGATCTTCGCCTCGAAGAATTCGTTGGTGACCTGTTGCGCGCGGGCCGGGCCGGCAGCCACGACCGTCAGAAACGCGCCGACAAGGACGTGCCGGTACACGGTCATGAGACCCCTCAACAACATGTCGCGCCGTATCGATTTCGCGAAGAATGAATATAACATTTGCACCTTGCCCGCCATAGCGTCCGCGCCGAAGCCCAGCGAAGGCGAGCGAAGCGCGAAGCGGGAGGAGCTGAATCATGAAATTCGCCGCCGTTCTGGTCGCCGCAACCGTGCTGTGCGGGTCGCCTGTGCTCGCCCAGGAAGGGCCCGCACTCGATCCCAAATCGCTGTCGGCCGCGCTCGCCGACAACCCCGCCGGTCCCGAGGCCGAGCGTCTCGCCGATCGCATCCGCGCCTACTTCGGCGGCCGCGACGTACTCCTGAGAGGCGCGCCTGCCCGCGCGGACGAACTGAGCGTCGCCTTCGCGATCGAGGCGCCAAACCTGCCGGCAACCAGCCCGGCGCCGCGAGCCGTCGCGGATCACGGGATGTTCAATCTGGCACTCACCAAAGTTGGAACGGGCGGCCTGTATGCCGGCGTTGCGCATCTCACCCACGGCGCCGCGTTTACGTGGCACTACGAAGCGGGCGGCGCGCGATTCGGCGGCGGGCAACTGGAGGTGTACGAAACACATCCGGACGCGCGCGAGCGCGCCGGCGTGCCGAAAGGCACTCTCACGCAGATGCCGTCGTGGAGCAGCAGGATCTTCCCGGCCACCACGCGCGACTGGTGGGTCTACGTGCCTGCTCAGTACAACGCGGCGAACCCGGCGGCGGTTATGGTGTTTCAGGATGGCGCCGGGGCGCGGCAATACGTCGTCCCGGTGTTCGACAACCTGATCGCGAAGGGAAACATTCCCATCACCGTCGGGATCTTCATCGAGCCCGGCGGCATCAAAACACCCCGCGACAATCGCAGTTTCGAATACGACACGCTCTCCGATCAGTACGCGCGCTTTCTGCTCGAGGAGATCCTCCCCGAAGTCGAAAAGACCGTCAGACTGCGTCGCGATGCCGCGGGCCGCGCGATTGCCGGCCAGAGCAGCGGCGCGATTGCCGCGTTCACCGTCGCGTGGGAACGGCCCAGTGAGTTCAGCAAAGTTCTCTCCGGGATCGGCAGCTTCACGAACATCCAGTCGGGCAAGACGCTCCGCGAAGGAGGGCACAACTACGCGGCGATGATTCGGAAAGCGCCGCGGAAACCGATCCGCGTCTTCATGCAGGACGGCGCCAACGATCTGGACAACCAGCACGGCAGCTGGTGGCTCGCGAACCAGACGCTCGCACGATCGCTGGCCTTTGCCGGATACGATTACAAGTTCGAGCAGGGGCAGGGCTTCCACAGCAACGGCCACATGCGCGCGATTCTGCCGGATGCGCTGCGGTGGTTATGGCGGGACTGACGCGTTACGAAGGAAGGCGCGTGACCTTCACGACCTGGTTGAACAGGTACTCGACGTCGATGCGATCGCCAGGCTCGAGCGATTGCGCGGAAATCGCCTCGTTGCCGACACGCGCCGCGTTCAGCTGCTCGGTCGAATCGTCGACGTGCGTGAACACAATCTCCCATGACGCCTGGCCGTGAATGCTGATAGGTTGGATGCGCTTGAGGATGGCCTGGCGGCTGCCCTTGAGCATGCCTAGATTCTACGCGATGCTATGATCCCCGCATGAAGGCAACCGACTGCATCCTGTTCAGCGGGGGCGCCCCGGGCGCCGAAGCCGAGTTCGGCGCCTGCGCCGAGCGCCACGGCGTCGAGGAAGTAAACTTCACATTCGACGGCCACAAGATCGTCCGCCACCGCGGCGTGCGTGTGCTCAACCACGAAGAGCTGCAGAACGGCGACATCAGCCTCGAGTACGTCAGCCGGTCTGATGCAGCGCCGCTACTCCGACGCCCCCACCATACGAAAAGTGCTGCAGACGATGTGGTACCAGGTCAATAGCGGTCAGGAGATTTGGGTCATCGGAACAATCCTCGAGGACAAGACTGTCCGGGGCGGCACGGGATGGGGTGCGGAGTTCGCCAAGCTATGTAACAAGAAACTTCACGTGTTCGATCAGGAGCGCAAGGGCTGGTTCTGGTGGACCGGCGAAGATTGGCAGGCGCCAGACAGCAAGGATGGGCCGCGCATCATGCACCCGCACTTCACCGGCACAGGCACGCGGCAGCTGCAGGAGCCGGCGAAGAAGGCGATCGAAGACCTCTTCACGCGATCCTTTCTGTAACGAATCGCTACAGCTGCAAACGCGCACTCCCCAACTGTCACCGGTACGAAAACTGCTTGTATCGGAGTTATGACGAAATCGCTGTACCCCTATGCGGTCACGGTCTGTTTGCTCGGGGCGTGCTCGTCTTCTGCGCAGCAGGCGGCATCGCCATTGAAGTCCCCGGGTACACCGGCGCAACCTGCCCAGGCCCAGCAAATGCCAAAGGGGAACAACACGAACCCCGACGCGGGGCTGATGGCGGACTTCAAGAAGCGGGTCGACGATTACGTGAAGCTGCGTGACAAGGCAGAGAACGCGTCGCCGGATCTGGAAAAGAAATCTCAGCCGGCAGAAATTACGACTGCGGAAAAATCGATTGCGCACCATGTGCGCACCGCCCGCGCCACTGCAAAGCGCGGCGACGTGTTCACGCCGGCAACGCAGGCGATGTTCCGACGGCTGCTGCGGCCGCCCCTGACAAAGGGGTCTGACGCCGCCGACAACAAGGCGATCATCAAAGACGATGCCCCCGAGGCGAAAGATGTTCCGTTCAAGGTGAACGCGGAGTACCCGAAAGACGTGCCGCTGTCCACCGTGCCGCCAGACGTGCTCGCGGCTCTGCCGCAATTGCCCGAAGACATTCAGTACCGGTTCGCCGGCAAACACCTCATTCTGTTCGATGCCAAGGCGAACCTCATCATCGACTTCATGTTGAACGCAATGCCGTAACTGAGGATCTCATGCGGACACATCCATCACTTTCCGCCGTTCTCGCGCTGACCGCAGTCCTTGTTGCCGGTGTGGCCGCGCAGGATCTCACCGTTCCAAACAAGCCGAAGGACACGCTTAAATTTGCGGTCATCGGCGACAGCGGAACGGGCGATTCGAATCAGTATCGGCTCGCCAAAGTGTTCACCGACCTGTATCAGCGTTTTCCGTACGAGTTCGTGCTGATGATGGGCGACAACATGTACGGCGGCGAAAGCACGCGCGATTTTCAGAAAAAGTTCGAGATTCCCTATAAGCCAGTGCTCGACAAGAACATCAAGTTCTACGCTGCGCTGGGCAATCACGACAGTCCGAATCAGCGCATGTACAAGCTGTTCAACATGAACGGCGAGCGGTTCTACACCTTCAGGCCCAAGCCCGGCATCCGGTTGTTCGCGCTCGACAGCAATTACATGGATCGCACGCAGCTGCAGTGGCTGGAGAAAGAGTTGGCGGCGAGCGGCTCGGACTGGAAGATCATGTACTTCCACCACCCGATTTACTCGTCTGGTGGCGCGCACGGTTCAGATACCGCACTACGCGATCAGCTCGAGCCGCTCTTCCTGAAATACGGCGTCGACGTGGTGCTCGCAGGGCACGAGCACTTCTACGAACGGCTGAAGCCGCAGAAAGGCATCCACTATTTCATCTCCGGCGGCGCCGGCAAGATTCGCAAAGGTGACGTCGGTGGTGAGTTTACGGAGAAGGCCTTCGATACGGGCTTCCATTTCATGATCTTCGAGATCGACGGCGATCAGATGCACTTCCAGACCATCAGCGACCAGAGCAAGACTGTGGATTCCGGAGTCATCACGCGGCGCTCGGTCGACAACAAAGCCGCTCCGTCGGTGCCCGCGGCGCCTCCTGTGAAACCCGTACCCCCGCAGGACAAACCCGGGTCGACGGCAAAGCCATCTGCGCCGTCGACTGCAAAGCCGGCTGCTCCAGCGACGGCAAAACCGCCGGCGCCGCTCGAAGTCCCTGAGCGCCCAGGCCTATTTGACGACTTCGTGACTCGCAGCAAGCACTTCTGAAGAGGAGGAAGCCATCGATTCGTAGTAGCCGACGAATCGACTGGTTTCCTTTGCTTTGTACGCGCGGAGATTCTCCGCCCACCTGAAGCCGATCACCTGAAACCGCAGCTCGACGTCGATCTGGAAGGGGCCATCCGTCTCGTTGATCCCAATCGCGTAGCGAACACGATCGCCACCGCTAACAAAGTCCGCATCCTCGCCCGCCGCTCCGACGACGGCGATCTGTGGATCGGCAGTCACCTTGTCAAAGCCTCTCGGCACCAGACGATTGTCCTTGAGGTATCGCACCGCCGTCAGAAGACCTGTAGTCGGTCGGCCGTTCGAGTCGCTCATCACCGACTCGTAGATCTGCACCTGATCCGCGGTGTGGATCTCGGTGTGATGAGGCTCGACGCCTGCCGCATCGGCGTCGTTGTCGTTGCCGGCTATCGCGCCGTTCGACGCGATAGCTCCCGATTCGAATACCGTGCGCCCGTTGCGATCGGTCACGGTGAAGTGCAGCCATGCGCGCCGCGATGGATATCCCGTGGGCAGCTTGTGGCCAGTCAGGTTCTGCACGCGGACGTCTGCGATGAGCCGGCCGCCAGATCGTTCGGCTCGATCGATCGCCAGTTCGGCCGTCGATTTCTGGAGATTGGCGACCGTCGCGCCGATCGACGCCTCCATCTCGACCTTCGTCGCGACGACACCCAGGTCGCCGCGATACCGGTTGAGCATACGCTGCATGAAGACATTCCCGCCGATGAAGGTGTGGCGCGCGAATCCTTTGCGCGGCGCGCCGAGCACGGACGCGATCGGCGTGTCCTCCTCGACGCCGGGCATATGGCAGGACTGGCAGCTGCGCTGCTCGCCTGCGTAGGCGCTGTGCTTCCATTCCTGAAACGGCATCTGCTCCGGAAGTTCGCCGATGATTTCTCCTTTGGGCCCCCGCGCTTTCGTGACCAGGGTGTGGCACGTCGCGCACAGCTCCGACTGGCGAATGTGCACCGCCTCGGTCGGCTCGAAGCCGGTCGCCGACTCGCATGATCGTCGTCATGCCGCGTTCGATCTTGAAAGGTCCGAACATCGGGCGCGGCGCCGGTGTACCGGGGCGAGACGGCATACCCCCCGGTGAAGCTCGCCGGCGTGCCGAGATTCCGATCGGTAATCTGATGGCACAGCGAACAGGCGACGCCGTCGTGCGCAAGCCGATCGGAGCGATCGCTTTCGTCTGTGACGGGCAGGTGATCGAACACCTGCGCCTTCGTGCACCATTGAGCCGCGCCTCGGTGCGCGACATCGGCATATGGCAGGTCGCGCATTCATCCTGAATCGCGTCGGCCGCGGCCGGGTGATCGAGCACTTCTCTCCGCACCGCCGCCTGCCAGTACGGATCGCGCGACGAATTGGCCATCATCGACGCGCGCCAGCGCCGCACCGATCGAGACATCTTCGCCCGAAGGCGTGCGCAAACCGTTATGACACGCCATGCACTGATCCGACGTGGCGAAGATCTCCGTGTGCGGATTCCGCTGCGCGTACATCGCCGACACGCCGAACGCCACGCACGACAGGACAAACAGAGTACGCATCACCATCCCGAGAAGAACCCTCCGTCGAACCAGTCCCACAGCAGATACACGAGCACGCTCGTGCGCCGCTCGCGCCGCTGCGAGAGCGGCGTGCGCACGCCGATATTCATCAGCACGTGCTGACGCGTTGCTGAGGCTCACCTGCACCTGCGGCAGCACGTCCCACTCTGCTTCGCTGCCGTCTTCGAGCTCGCGCGCGCCGAGGATCTCGACCATCGGCGACCATGCGCGGCCCCAGCGCTGCTCCATGAAGCTCTTCCCGACGCGAACCGCCAGAATGTCTCCTTTGCCGCCCGTCTCTGCGTCGGCCGGCACTTCGACGCCGGTGTGTGCGTGCAGAAATCCGTCGCGCGGAAGCGCCTGGCTGAAGGTGCCGAATGCCTCGATCATCGCAACCCCTTTGCCGAGACCTTTCGACTCGCTGCCGGTCGGGAGCGTGAACTCCCCGCCCGCGGACAGGATCGACCCGCGCGACAGGCTGTCGTACAGCACGTGCTTGTACGCAGCGCCGATGTCCCCACACCCGCCTGCCATGAGCCCGACTGCCGACTGGCGCACGTCGAACGGCACGAACACTTCGTATTGGCCGCGCCGGCCGACGCGATGCTCGTACAGAAACTGATTGCTGAACGAACGCTCGTGGCTTGGAACAAACGTCGTGGTGAGGACCGCTTCGTTCTCGGGAAACGCCTTCTCGGTGACGAACGGTCTCGGCAGATTCAGATCGCCGCGCGGCCATCCGGGCTCAGCGCAGAACGTGCGGACATGATCGACGACCAGGCCGATCTGTCGCCTCGGTCAGCTCGTCGCCGAACGCGGGCATCATGCGATCGAACGCGCGCGCCGGGCCGCCCTGGTGCACCACGGACAGCCAATCGAGATCGGCTTCGGGAGTGGTAAGGCTGCAGTCGGTGAAATCCGGCAGCTCGATCTCGAAGCCGCGAACGGCGATGGGCTGGCCGCGGCCGTCGCTTCCATGACACGCAGCGCACGCGGCCTCATACAACTGCTGCCCGTTGAGCGCGGACCGATCGACCGACTGCGCATCGAGAGAAACGTTGAGCACGAGAAGCGCGACGATCGCGACGACGACGGCCATCGACCGGCGACGGTAGCACGCGAGTTCGGAAGTCCAGAAACCTGAGAACTGTTCTCAGGTCATGCGCTCGCGCCCGCGAGATACATCCTTGTCGAGGTTTCTGAGAAACGGACAACGCTTGTAAGATTTGCCGACGTTTCAGCTGATCGAGGTCGTCGGGGCAGGATCGGGGCCTTCGCAGATCCAACAAACTTGTTTGAATTTCATCGCCCGAACAACATTCGCGTGTGATTAAGGTCACCCACCAAACCCCGCGGAATTCAGGCACAATCACGCGCTTTTCCTCGGCAAAACGTTCGTTCAGTCGGCGCGCGCACCGCGCTGGCGATTGGCGCCAATCTTGATTGCATCGCCATCATCAACGTTCCTGTTCACTCCTTCTTTCTCAAAGGTGTGTGATGAATCAAGCAGACACTGCGTGGATGCTGGTCTCGACCGCATTGGTCCTGTTGATGACGCCGGCGCTCGCATTTTTCTACGGCGGCCTCGTGCGATCGAAGAACGCCCTGAACACGATGATGATGAGCTTTATCTCGCTCGGATTCGTCGGCGTCCTCTGGGCGGTCGTCGGGTATTCGCTGGCGTTTTCGGCCGGGAATAACTACATCGGCGATCTCTCGCGGCTGTTCCTGCGAGGCGTCGGGCTCGAGGCGCAGGGCACCATCCCGCATTACCTGTTCATGGCCTATCAGGGCACGTTCTGCATCATCACGGCCGCGCTCATCTCCGGCGCGATCGTCGAGCGGATGCGCTTCTCGGCGTATCTCATTTTCATCGTCCTGTGGGCGCTCTTCGTCTACACGCCGGTGGCGCACTGGGTGTGGGGCGGCGGCTGGCTCGCCGACATGGGCGCGCTCGATTTCGCAGGCGGCACGGTCGTCCACGTGAACGCCGGCGTTGCCGCGCTCGTCGCGGCGATCGTCGTCGGCAAGCGCCGCGATTATCCAAGCTCGTCGCTGCTGCCGCACAACGTGCCGTTCACGCTGCTCGGTGCAGGACTGCTCTGGTTCGGCTGGTTCGGCTTCAATGCGGGCAGCGCGCTCGCGGCAAGCCCCATCGCCGGCCCTCGCGTTCGTCACGACGTTCCTGGCGCCGATGGGCACGCTCGCCGTCTGGACGATCCTCGACTATGCGCGCCAGGGCAGACCGACCGCGGTCGGCGCCGCAACGGCGATCGTCGTCGGCCTCGTCGCCATTACGCCGGCGGCCGGATTCGTCGGCCCGATGAGCGCCATCGCGCTTGGCGCGATCGCGGCGATACCGAGCTACTTCGGCCTGGTGTGGCGCGCGAAGACGTCGCTCGACGACTCGCTCGACGTGGTGGCCGCGCACGGCGTCGGCGGCACGGTCGGCGCGCTGCTGACCGGTGTGTTTGCGCAGAAAGCGCTGAACGGACTCGCCGACGGCGCGCTGTTCGGCAACCCCGCGCAGATCGGCATTCAGGCGACGGCGGTTGCGGCGACGATCGTCTACAGCGGCGTCGTCAGCTTCATCCTGCTGAAGCTCATCGGGCTCGTGATTCCGCTGCGCGCCTCGGCCGATGAGGAAGCGGTCGGTCTCGACATCAGCAACCACGGCGAAGAGGCCTACGTGCACGGCGAGGCCAGCAGCCAGATGCTCTCCCCCGCCGGGATGAAGAAGCCGGCCCCGGCACTGCGATCGGAGCTCGCATGAAACTCATCAAAGCCATCATTCGCCCGAACAAGGTCGACGATCTGAAGGAAGCGTTCGCAAAAATTCAGATCGCCGGCATGACCGTCACCGAAGTCCGGGGCCACGGCCGCCAGAAAGGACACACGGCCGTCTATCGGGGCCGAGAGTACGAAGTGACGCTGCTGCCGAAGATGCAGGTCGAAACCGTGGTGCCGGACGAGCTCGTGGAGCCCGCGCTTCAGGCGATTCGCGAGGCAGCCCGCACGGGCGAGATCGGTGACGGCCGCGTGTTCATCTGCCCGGTGGAGCTGGCATATAACATCCGAACCGGGGAAAGGGAGTTCGCGTAAATCCGATCGAAGACAGGCGAGAACGAGAGCAGTAGAGACGCTGCTCTCGCGATATTCCTTTTTCGTTTTCTTATTCGTTAGTTTTCCCGCACGCACCCCACGCCCACAACGCAACCGACCATTGCTGCTTCTGGTTGCGGTGGACGACGGTGCGGGCGGTGTCGGTGCGGCCGCGGCGATCGAGAGAGAGGCACAACCTGAAGTTGTCTCCCTTCGAAGCCTGGCGTTCGGCGGAGAGGACGCTGAGCAGGGTGACGGCGCTGTCGCTGCGGTTCTTCTTTCTCTGATCGCCCATCGCAAAGTTGAGCGCAGTCCGGACATCGCGGTCGTCGATCGCCACCGCGCGATAGGCGTTGGGGCGAACGGCGGCCGGGCGCGGCGATGACTGGCCGGCCGCCTCGAAAAGCACCGTCGCAGCGGCGAGGAACACCACGCCGCCCACAATCCATCGACCCGTGCGGAGTGTGCTGGCTTGCATCAGGGGTGGAGATCATACCACCCCAGGGCAAAGCCCCAAAAACAGGGCGCAGCGCGAAGGCGGCTACCGCCAGGCGACTTCGGTGCTGTAGTCCTTTCCTTTCACATCTTTGCCCTTCACTTCCACCGATCGCGGTTTGACAACGCGAAGGCTGAACGGCGTTCCGTCGCGCCCGAGGAATTCTCCGAGCATCACATTGCGCGACTCGGAGTTTTCCAGGCGCCCGATGAACTTGTTGTAGACGGTTTGGCGGCCAATCGGAATGATGGCGACCGAAACCTCGTTCAGTGGCGCTCCGGAATCGTTGCGGAGGGTGACGTACATTTGCGTGGTCAGGATTTTCACCGGCGCGTTCGCGTCCTGTGCGGCTCCCTGTTCGGAGCAGCCGCCGGCGAGCAGGGCCAGCGCGACGAATAGGCAGAAGCGCATGCCGTCCTCCTTGATATTGGTGTTGGCGGGAACTGGGAGGACTGTAGCGCCTGACTGATTCCTAGTCAAGAAATCCCGCTCCGGTGTTATACTCTCCGGCAGTTTCGCGGCCAGTTCTCCCTCGCGGCCGCCAACCCTACTCAACCGAACGGACAAGGAGCGCTGATGCGGTTTCCCATCAGGCCGGGTAAGGCTACGTGTGCAGGTATCGTCGCCATTTTCATGGTGCTGCCAAACAGCATCTGGAGAGGGTCGGACGCGAAGGTTGCGCCGCTGCCCAAACCGAAAATCGAAGCGATCAAGAAAAAGCATCCGACTCAACTAGTCGGCGCGTGAAATTCCGGAAAGTGGCGCACTGAACATTCGGGACAGAGCGCGTGGCTCAACTGGAGCTCCGGCGTCTCGGCCAGATACATCTCGACGGTTTTCCATTCCGGTGTGCTTCCCCCCACCCTCACGCGCCTGCAGTCCGGGCAGATCGGCAACATGTCGCTCAGCGTTCTGATGCGCGTGTTCGCCGTCTGCAGCTCCGCCATGAGCCGGTGCTGTTCCTCGTCGATGCGGTTTCGCTGAAACGCGATCCAGCTGGTCAGCAGCGACGCGGCGGCGAAGACGACCAGCCGGAAGACGTCGCTATGATCGATCGCCATGGAAAACTGCGGCGTCATGAACAAGTACGCGGTCGTCGCACGCCGACAGGACGGTGGCGACCAGCCCCGCTACGACGCCGCCATAGAGCGCGGAAATCATGACCGCCAGAAAATACAACGGCGACGCCGACGGCTGGATGAACGGCCACAGCTTCCACGTAATGAGCGTCGCCAGCGCACATGCGCCCACCGGCAGCACGAACGCGCGGACCCAGAAAGGAAGCCTTGGCATCACTCAATCGGCCGCACGACGACATAGCCGTCGATATAGCTGTACGGCGTCACGCCCGCGACCTTATTCAGTCCTTCCGTCAGTTGAATCGTCACGCCCCACGGATCGGTCAATGTCGCCGACATCAACCCGAGCTCGGCATTGCGCCCATATGGCACATCGAATCTCACGCCGTTTGCCGCGATCTTGTCGACATACGATCTTGAGATTCGGCACATCGAACCCGATGCTGTCCATCAGCCGACCCTTCATCGGCACGCCGGGAACCTTCTGACTGCCCAGCGGCGCGAGTGTGAGATTCATGCCCGGCACGTCTGCCGATTCATACGGCCCGCGCATGGTCGGCTTGATGCAACAGCTTCTGCACGTAGAACTTCTTCACCTCGAGCGGCTGCTCGAGCCAGTAATGCAGATGATGGCTGACCACCGGTGCGGGGATGCGTGGATCTTCGACAAGCTCCATGCGGAACGTGTCCGGTCCTGTCACGTAGGTCTGCGGCGTTGTCTCGCGCCCGATGCGCGGCGGATCGTATTTCAAGCCCGCCTTGTCGAACCGTGCCGTGAAGTCCGCCAGCTTGTTCAGCTTCAGACCCATGTGATTGATCGTCGTGCCTTCGCTCGGCCCGGTGCGCGCCTGAAGGCGAAACAGAATGACGGCGCCTGGGATGGTGACCCCCTCGAGCTTGCCGACAGTCACCGGCTTCGCGTCGAACTGTTTGGTCCAGAACTCGCGATGGGCGGCGACGTCGCTCACATTCAGCAGCACGTGCCCCATGGTCATGCCGGCATCGGCCGGCGGGAACAACTGCGCGCCAAGGGAGTGCGTGCGCACGAGCATCGCCGCCGCTGCGAGTGTGACGAGACACGCCGTACGCAGGCGAGTGTTGGACACATCGACCTCCAGGAAAGGGTGGAGGCGTAGTATACCGCTGCGCGAATTATGAGATACTTATATACCGAATTGCCGCAGCGTCAGGCCGACAGCTTCTGCGAGAGCAACCGCTTCAGCTGAGCGCCTGAAACGACGGTGGTCACATCGAGGCGGCTTTCGTTTAACGCGTCCAATAGTGCGCGGATGATTTCGGCGCGCGTCAGGTTTGCGCCGGTCTTGGCGCGAATCGCGGCGGTCAGGTGATCGATTTCGACCACTTGCCGCTCGAACATGACGACCGAGACCTTCGTCCATGCTTCCCGGTGGGTCCGCGGACGGCCGCGCTTGGCGCGTGGCCGAGCGACTGTGCGGCGTGTGGCGCGCGTGGCCATCTGATTTCCATTTTATCGGAAGTTGTTGCTAGCACAAACCATAAATGCGCATGTCTACTCCATTGAAGCGTCAACCCAGGGCTGGGAAAGTCGGGCGTCCTCCGGCGGGCGATCGCGGAGAGCGTGTGAAGGATTATCCGCAGGTCAGTTTTCGCCTTCCCAAGGCATCGCGAGACAAACTCGTGGCGCTGAGCAAGGTACGCAAGCAGCCACAGTGGCGGCTCATCGTGGAATCCGTGGAATGTTATCTGCGCGACCTTCCCCGTCAGGAGCAGTCGCAGATCGCGCGTCTTGTGTCCGGCAGACGGCCAAAGGACGCGAAATAAGGCAGCGACGCGTGTTTATCTCTGCAGCACTGTCGCCACGCGGCTGAGACCGCCGTAGCGGCCACCGTCGATCGCACCTATCTCGTACACGTCGTTGATATGGAGAATCGTGATCGTCGCGCCAGTCTGCGCGTCGGCAGCGGCCCGTACGGCGCACCAGCGATCGACAGCAGGCACAGCAGGAATGCCGCGAGGCAACGTCAGCGCATGGCGGCCATCCTATGGCAGATCGTTCGGGCTTTCGGGTGGAGCGTGGTAGCTGAACACGAGAAACGTGGTGGCGAAAAACGCAACCGCGGCAGTGGCGTATGCGCTGCCCTCACCAAAACGCTGCAGTGCGCCGTGTCCCCACATCGGTCCGATCGCGCGGCCGAGGCTCTCGAGTGCTCCGGCAGCGCCCTGCACGGTGCCCTGCTCGTCCTTCGATCCGCTGTGGCTCACGAGCGTCACGATGGTCGCATTGCACAATCCGACGCCGATGCCCGCCGGAATCAGTGAAAGCAAAAACATCGGCACCGTGCTCGAAGCCGCGACGAGCGCCCATCCCGCCGCGGCAATGACGAGTCCGGTCAGCAGCGTTCGGCGGGCGCCGATCTTGCGCGCCACGAGGCCCACGATGCCAGCCTGCACGATGACGCCGAGCAGTCCGAATGCCGCGAGCACGTATCCGGTGCGAACGACGTCGAATCCGAAGCGCCGCGATGCGAAGAGCGCGAATGTCGTGGTGCACACGGCAAACGAACACCAGTACACGAAATCGGCGATCAACAGGGGACGCAGATGCGCGCGGCTGAGCACTTCCGGCAGCGCGCGGAGTGGCGACACGGAGACCGCGCTGCCGCGATGGACGGTCTCGGGAAGCCACAGCCAGGCCATTGCCGCGGCGGCGGCCGTCACCGCAGCGGCGGCCCAGATGGGTGCGGTGTAGCTGATATGAGCGAACAGCCCGGCGAGCCCTGGTCCGACAATGAAGCCCAGGCCGAAGGCGGCCCCGAGAAAGCCGAATGCCTTCGCTCGCTCGTGCGGCTCGGTAACATCCGCGATATACGCCCGAGCGATCGTGATGTTGCCGCCCGATAACCCGTCGATCACACGCGCCGCAAAAAGCATCGCGAGGCTGTGCGCGACCGCGAGCATGGCGAAGCTGATGACCGTCCCAAGGAGGCTGAAAATCAGCACCGGGCGCCTGCCGAATCGATCCGAGAGCGCGCCGAGGACGGGTGCGGCGACGAGCTGGGCAAGAGAGAAAGCCGCGAACAGCAGGCCGATGACAACCGGAGACGCACCAAATGTCTCCGCGTAGAACGGCAGTAGCGGAATGATGATGCCGAAGCCGACGAGATTGACGAAGACCGTGAGGAAGATAACGAGCAGCGGACGCGACACGCGCCCACGATTATCTGCTAGCTCGCCTTCGATCCCCAAACGGCCTTCGACCGATACCAGTCTTCCCGAAGAATCGACCAGAGCGATTGATGATGCCGCCCGCTCCCAGGAAATGACTGTCTCAAGATGCCTTCCTCGCCTTCCAACGTCGTCGGGAGAGGCAAAATGAAACATGCCATTTCTTCCGTCGTGAGAAGCGAGATGAGCGAGCCCGCGTCGCCGGCCCGTAGCTCGCGCAGCGTCAAACCTGGTGACTCCTAGTTGACCTTCGAGCCCCAGACGGCTTTCGGACGATAGCGGTCTTCGGGAAGAATCGCCCACAGCGCCTGATCCAGGAATCGACCATTACGAAGGAATGACTTTCTCAAAACACCCTCCTGCACTGCGCCAATCTTGCGTAGCGCGCCATTGCCTCGGCCGTTCTCGACCGCAGCCCGAGCTTCCAACCGATGCACGCCAACTACATCGAACGCGAAATCAATCATGAGCTCTGCACCGGACACGAACAGGCCGGACCCCCAGAATGCCGAGCCAAGCGCAAAACCCCATTCGGCGGTACCCGAACGTCGAATCCATCTGCCGAATCTGAAAGAGTCCCACTGCCGTGTCGCAGCCGGCGGGCACGACCGCGAAGCAGACATAGCGTCCTGCCTCACGCTCGCGTTGGGCCCACTGGATGAACCGCTCGAAACCGGCGACTGTCGTCGGGGGCGGCGAGATGAACCGCGTCACTTCCTCAGTCGTCAGCAGTGAGAGTAGCGTGGTGGCGTCGGTAACGCGCAGTTCACGAAGCGTGAAACCTTTGCCGTGCAGAACCGGCAGCGCTTTCCGCCAATGTGCGTCAACAACTGTCGTCGTTCGGGTGATCGGCGATGAAAACGTCTCGACCATTTGGGTGGCCATTATTGTTTGCCACCCTTTCCTGACGACGTCGTGAGAAGACTGTTGCCCCAGACGATATTGTCATCGTCGTTGTTACCCCAGACGATGTTGTCATCGGTGTCGAGGGCATTTCCCCAGACGATGTTGTCGTCGTCAGCGAAGCTGTTGCCCCACACGATGTTGTCGTCTTCGCTGCCAAGGCCCTCGCCCCACACAATCCCCGCGCCCCACGCGGGCCGCTGCTCGGTCATCAGATTCGCGCCCGACAGCCTCCGTGCACCCCAAAGGATCGACTGCGACCAGGTGTATTTGCTGTCACCGATGTCCGTCGTCGGTGTGATCGTCTGATGGCCGGCTGTCAGCCACTTCGAACCCAT
Organism: Vicinamibacterales bacterium; assembly: GCA_963787755.1. Taxonomy (GTDB): domain Bacteria; phylum Acidobacteriota; class Vicinamibacteria; order Vicinamibacterales; family JAMQPK01; genus JAMQPK01. The sequence goes on along the minus strand of CAWBEG010000002.1, from coordinate 382,660 downwards.
CGGCGCATCGGCGGTAATCACCCACGCAAGCGCGATCGCGCCGCCCCCGTTGATCTGGCCGGCGCCCTGTGTCAGCGCGTCGGCTGTTGCACCGGTGCTGCTCAGCACTGGGATGGCGGAATATTGAAGAACGGCCCTGAGAGCGTTCGCCGTCAGCTTCGGGTTGATGTCGATCGTGAGCGCGATGACACCGCTTGTAACAGCCGCCGCCATGCTCGTTCCGCTCAGGCGCATGTACTCGCCCGTATTGCCGCGGAGCTCCTGCATCATCCGCAGGCGGCTCCCAACCGCTGCGACGGAGAGGACGTTCTGGCCAGGAGCAACGACATCCGGCTTCAGGAAACCGTCGTACCACGTCGGCCCGCGCGAGCTGAACGCTGAAACGCGATCGTCGACTCGCCTGATCGTGTCGAACATGTTGGTCGAGCCGCTCGTGATCGCCGAAGGCGCATTCCCAGGTGACGCAATGCCTGCGTAACCTGGCTCGCCAGTCTTCTTGTTGATGCCGAAGTTGCCGGCCGACACGCTGACAATCAAACCGTGTCGCACCGCGTTTTCGACAGCCTGCACCAACGGATCGGTGCCGGCGGACTCATAAATCGGATGGCCGAGAGACAGGTTGATGATGTGCAGATTCAGAGCCGCCTTGTTCTCGACCGCGAATTCGAGGGCGCGAAGCACGTCGCTCGTTGTCCCCTTACCATTGGCGTCCAGCACTCGTAATCCGATAACGCGTGCCCCGGGCGCCACACCGACGTTGGTGCCGGTAATGAGTCCGGCGACGTGTGTGCCATGTCCGTACGAGTCGAGAGGAGCGACCGCCTGAATGTCGCCTTTGGTGAAGTCGTAGAATGCCGTGATGCGATTCTCGAATTCGGGCCCCGGAGCAATGCCAGAATCGATAACCGCAATGCCGATACCGCCCGCGGCCCCGGTTATGCCGGCGTCAAGGAGCGCGTTAACGGTGTTTCTAAGTGAGTTATCCGTCGAGGTGTACGGCGAGCCGAGATAGCTGGCCGCGCGAAGCTGGGGCCAGGACAGCGTCGACTGGAAAACCGGAGCCTGAAGCGCGGCAGCCGCTTGAGCCTGCGTAAGCGTGGGCGTCTTCTTCCCTCGAGCGACGGCGTGAGTGTCCATCGGCCCATCGATCGAGATCGACGTGGTCTCCGACATGTTCGCGAGCGCGCCGAGGTCATCGCAGTGAACCTCTGCCGCGACGGCATCAATCGATTTGAACTCTCCCTTTACCTTATCGCCATGGGCCTTGAGCGCGTCCCCCATTCCTTTGCGGTAACCACTCTTGACGCTGATGATGACTCGCCTCGATCCTCCAGAGCAGCCATCCGTGACCACCGCCTGAAGGTGCTTATCGAGTTTGCCGTTGGGGATCGGGCGTTCCTTTCCCCAAACAGCTTTGCCCGGAGCAACCGCGATCGCGATTGCCACCAAGGCGTGCGATAGGTATCTCTGATCCATGCCCGCCATAGAGCAAGGCGGTGACCACGTCGTTATGGGCTGGGACTGGTATTCGCTAAATTGTGGCAGCCGTGGATATTAGGGTGATTAACGGCAACAGAACCTCGGGCAGCGCCGCATGCCTTCTATGTAATTTTGAAAACGCCGCGATCGAAAAATCTGCGATCAATGGAGAAACTTTCGATTTTGCTGGGATTTCGAGGCTCTTGGAGCGTGTGCCGTCCGGCGCACGAGTTGTCTCTTTGGAACGGCGAACACGTCGACGGAAACAGTCGGACCCGCGTTTTGGGCGCGAGTCCGAGCTCTGCTGTCGCGTGAGGGGGAGCGACCGGAAAAACGACTGATAGCTAGTTAACCTTCGAGCCCCAGACCGCTTTCGGACGATAGCGGTCTTCGGGAAGAATCGCCCACAGGGCTTGATCCAGGAATCGACCGTTACGAAGGAATGACTTTCTCAAAACACCCTCCTGCACTGCGCCAATCTTGCGTAGCGCGCCATTGCCTCGGCCGTTCTCGACCGCAGCCCGAGCTTCCAACCGATGCACGCCAACTACATCGAACGCGAAATCAATCATGAGCTCCGCACCGGACACGAACAGGCCGGACCCCCAGAATGCCGAGCCGAGCGCAAAGCCCCATTCGGCGGTACCGAACGTCGAATCCAACTGCCGAATCTGAAAGAGTCCCACTGCCGTGTCGCAGCCGGCGGGCACGACCGCGAAGCAGATATATCGTCCCGCTTCGCGTTCGCGCTGCGCCCACTGGATGAACCGCTCGAAGCCATCAACCGTCGTCGGAGGCGGCGAGATGAAGCGGGTCACTTCTTCGGTCGTCAGCAGTGAGAGCAGAGCGGACGCATCACTCACGCGAAGCTCGCGCAGCGTGATGCCCTTCGCCTGAAGAACTGGCAGCTGCGCCTTCCAATCCGAACTGACTGCCGCTGTGACGCTCGTGTTGACCATGGACACGGGCATTTCCGCGTAGGAGGAGGTGGACGGCATGTGGGTGGCCACTAGTTCACCCCTCCCCTGCGGACGGTACGCCGAGCGCGTGCGTCCGACGCTTTACTTGAGACAAACCCGCCGCTCCACTTGAACACACTGCCGAGCTGCGAGGTGTTGCCCCACACGATATTGTCGTCATCACCCAGGTCGTTACCCCAGACGATGTTGTCGTCGTCGCTGTTGCCCCACACAATGTTGTCGTCGTAGAGATTGCCCCACACGATGTTGTCGTCGTCGAGGTTCCCCCACACGATGTTGTCATCGTCGCTGTTGCCCCAGACGATGTTGTCGTCGTCGAGGCTAAGGCCGAGGAGGCTCGAGCCCCATACAATGTTGTTGCCCCACACGATGTTGTCGTCGTCGTCGAACCTATTGCCCCACACGATGTTGTCATCGTCGTCGAACTTATTACCCCACACGATGTTGTCGTCGTCGCCGAGCGACTCACCCCAGACGAGGTTGTTGCCCCAGACGATGTTGTCGTCATCGTCGAACGAATTGCCCCAGACGATGTTGTCGTCATCGCCGAAGTTATTCCCCCAGACGATGTTGTCGTCTTCATTACCGAGGCCCTCGCCCCAGATGATGTTGAGACCCCATGCGGGACGCTGCTCGGTCATCAGCTGCTCGCCCACGACGCGACGGGCGCCCCAGATGATCGACTGCGACCAGGCATACGACTGGTTACCGATGATGGTCGAGGGTGTCAGCGTCGTTGACAACCAAGGCGTTCCGACGGGCGCCTGCGGATTGATGGCGCGCGCCAGCGCCACCGATCCAGTCACTTCAATCTGGCCGGCGCCCTGCGCGAGCGGATCGAACCGGCTGCCGTCGTCGTCGAGCACCGGAATCGAGGTGTACTCGAGCACGGCTTTCACCGCGTTCGGTGTCAGATCGCCGTTGGCTTGCAGCACGAGCGCCACGACGCCGCTCGCGACGCCAGCCGCCATGCTGGTGCCCGAGAGGCGCATGTAATTCCCGGTATTACCGCGCTGTTCCTGTGCCAGGCGAAGTGCGCTGCCGGCGGCTGCGATAGAAAGCAGGTTATCGCCGGGCGCGACGAAGTCGGGCTTTGCGAAGCCGTCGTACCACGAAGGCCCGCGCGAGCTGTAGGGCGCAACGCGGTCGTCGACGCGAGTCACGGTATTGAACGTGCGCACGGCGCCTGCCGTCAGCGCCGATGGAGCGTTGCCGGGCGATGTGATGCCGCCGTAGCCCGCAACACCCGTCTTCCTGTTCAAACCGAAGTTGCCGGCCGAAACCACGACGACGATGCCCTCACGCGTCGCGTGCTCGACGGCCTGCACGAGCGGGTCGCTCGCTGCCGGCTCATAAATCGGATGGCCGAGCGAGAGATTCAAGACGTCGATGCCGAGCAGGTCCTTGTTCGCAATCGCGAACTCGATGGCGCGCACGACGTTCGCCGTGTCGCCCTGCCCCTCCTCATTGAGCACGCGCAGGCCAATCAGCCGCGCGTTGGGTGCGACGCCAACGAACTCACTCGCGATCAACCCCGCGACGTGCGAGCCATGGCCGTACGGATCCATGGGTGTCACTGCGCGGATGTCGCCGTGCGTGAAGTCGTAGAACGCCGCAATCCGACTGTCGAAGTCGGTGCCCGGCTCGATACCCGAGTCGACAACGGCCACGCCAACGCCGGCGCCGCCACCGGTCTGCGTGTACGCCTCGAGCGAGGTGTAGTCGACGGTCTCGTTATCGAACTCGGCATCGGTGTGGAATTGCGATGCCCGGACGGGCATCGTCGCGAAAAACTTCTTCTTCAGCGAACGCGCTGCTTTGCCTTCGCGCTCGCGGATCGACAATACTCCTCCCAGAGACTGTTCCTGTGCATCGACGAATGCCTTCTGCGCGTTGAGCGCCGACGCCTGCAAACCGGTTGCGGTCCTGCGCACCGTCTCCAGCGTATTCTGTGCAGCGTCCTGAACGGCCTCTGCCTGCACCAGCTTTGCCTGCGCCGTCGCAATCACCGTGATTTTCGCATCGCCCGTCAGGCGGTTGGCGACGATCAACGCCTCCTTCGCCGCGGTGACCTGCGAGTTGGCAAGCGCTGCGGCCTTCTCCGCCTCGCCCACAGCCTTTTGCGCCTCGAGCGCGCTGGCCTTTGCTGCCACGAGGGTCGCACGCGCGGTCGTGACGGCTGGCTGCGCCGTGCTGGTCAAGATCGGCACGGTCAGCCCCTGGACGGCTACGGGGCCGTTCAGCGAAACGGACAAGACTAAGTCGAACGCCGGAAGCGTCGAGAGGTCGTCGCAGTGGACGACGGCCGCGATCGCATCGAGCGAGGGAAACTCCCCTTTGATGACATCGCCGTGGGCTGTCAGCGAATCCCGAACTGCCTGGCGATAGCCGCGTTTAGTCCTGATGATGACCGGCTGGGTTCCGACGCACCCACGTTCGACGGACTCCCGAAGCGACTCGTCGAGCTTCGCATCGGGTGCCGCTTGCGCGTATGCAGCGCCGGGAACAGCCAACGCTGTCACCCCAAGAACCATCACTATTTGTCTCAAACGAGCGATTCGAGTATCCATACGGCAGCTTGAAGAGCAATCGGGCTGCCAACGTGACCATAGTGAATACATATGCCTTATAACTCATTGTATAAACATGAGTTATAGGCAAGACATGTAAAGATGACTCTTTAGACACTGAAATGACATTAGAGCATTACTGAACACTCAATATGGCCCATTCCTGGTCTATCTGGCAGAAGGCGCGAATTTGCGCCGAAATACTAGCAATTACCTGTGTGTGCTGTTTTGAACCTCAAAGGTGCACTTTGGGACTAGAGAAGTCCATCGACGAGCCCTGCTGCGACCGTAATAGGCGCGCCTGACGCGTCATACGGGATTTCAAGGATGCGGACGCCTTGGAGCATCCGGCTCAGAGCGTAAGGGTTCGTCGCTTCCGCCACGTCGGGCTCTGCATTTCGCCCGTTCAAGACAATGCCGCGGATGGGTATCTGGTGTGACCGCAGCATCATTACTGTCATGACGACGTGATTCAGCGTGCCGAGGCCGGCGCGGGCGACGACGACGGCATCGAGGTCGCACGCCTGAGCAAGGTCGAGGACGGTATAGCCCCAACTCAGCGGCACCATGACTCCCCCTGCCCCCTCGACGACCAGCGTGTAGCCGTCGTTCCGCAACCGTCTGATTCGCGCTTCGATGTCGTCGCGATCGAGGGTTACCCCGGCACGCTCGGCGGCGATTGCCGGCGCGAGCGCCTCAGCGAGTTGCAGAAGTGGGCGCGCCAGCACGTTCTGCTCTCCCGAGGCGTCCGCCAGCACGTCCGAGTCTGTCCGGTGGTCAGCGCCCACTCCCGTTTCCGCAGGTTTGAATCCCAACGCGCGCAGCCCGCGGGCGCGTAAGGCGGTCACGAGCGCAGCGGCAATCATCGTCTTGCCGACGCCGGTATCGGTTCCGGTCACAAGCAGGTCACGCACCGAATCGCTCCACGACGACTGCGTGGACTGATGCAGCGAGATGCCGGAGCTCAGCGTCGGTCACCGACAAGGGCGGCATCAGCACGATCACATCACCGAGCGGCCGAAGGAAAATTCCTCGATCGCGAAGCGCGAGACAGATGTGGTATCCATTGCGCTCGCCTGGCGCAAACGACGCTTTCGTCTCGCGATTGGAGACGATCTCGATGCCGCACATGAGACCGGCCTGCCGGATGTCGCCGACGTGGCGATGCGCGGCAAGCGGCGCAAGGGCATCTCGCAGCACTCCCGCCTTCTGCTCGACCGCGCCGACGATGACACCATCCGACAGCAGCCCGAGCGTCGCCAGCGCCGCGGCACACCCGAGCGCGTTGCCCGTGTAAGTGTGGCCGTGAAAAAAATGGCGGTATTCATCGTAACGCCCGAGAAACGCGTCGTAGACCCGATCGGTGGCCAGAGTGGCTGCCACAGGAAGATAGCCGCCCGTCAGCCCTTTCGCGACACACATCAGGTCCGGCGTCACTCCCTCGCGTTGACACGCGAACATCGTTCCCGTGCGGCCGAATCCCGTGGCGACCTCATCGAGAATCAGCAGCGCGCCGTGCGCGCGGCACGCCTCGGCGGCGCGCGACAGAAAACCTGACGGCAGCGTCAGCATCCCAGCAGCGGCCTGGACGCCAGGCTCGAGAATCACGGCACACACACGACCCTCCGCGCGGCGCAGCGCCTGCTCCAGTTCATCGGCGCAATCGATCGAGCAGTCCGACGGCGTCTTTCCAACCGGACATCGATAGCAGTACCGGAGACGGTGTCTTCAGCGACGGAAGCAGGATTGGCTTGAAGATGTCGTGGAAGAGCTCGACGCCGCCGACAGCCGCGGCGCCAAGCGTGTCGCCGTGATACGCGTTGCCGAGGCTCAGATAGACCGCGTGTTTTGCGGCCTCGCTGCCCTGCGTGAGCAGCCGGTACTGGAACGCCATCTTCAGCGCGGCTTCCACGGCCGTGGCGCCGTTGTCTGAGAAGAACACGTGATTCAGCCCGCCCGGGGCGATCTCGACGAGCCGCCGCGCAAGCTCGGCCACTGCCGGATGGGTCGTACCCAGCAGCGTGGTGTGCGCAAATCGTCCAAGCTGATAGCTAACCGCAGCGTCGATTTCTGGAACGCGGTGTCCGAGAAGGTTGCACCACAGCGCCGATGTGCCGTCGAGCAGGCGCCTGCCGCGATCGTCTATGAGGTAGTTGCCCTCCGCGCGCACGACAACCAGCGGCTCGGTGGCGAGGTATTCGCGCATCTGGGTAAACGGATGCCAGACATGGTCCGCATCCCAGCGTCGAATATCCTCAGGGGTTGGTGGCAAGAGGGTCAGACCCCATTTTTACGTGATACGTAAGTCGCGCGACCTCGGACGCGAATCGCACCAGATCGGCATCGGCCACAGGATAGCGGACGGTCACACGCAACCGCGCGGTGCCCGCAGGCACCGACGGCGGTCGGATGGCGCGCACATCGAAGCCGGCGGCCGACAAACCAGACTGCAAAGCTGTCGCCGCCTCGTTCGCGCCCGCGATGATCGGCACGATCATCGACTCGCCGTCGGCCTGCACGCCATTTTCACGAAGCGCACCTCTCAATACGCACGCCTTCCGGTGCGCCTCGCGCCGCCGCTCCGGCTCGCGCTCGACGAGATGCAGCCCCGCGCCAAGCGCCGCACCCAGGACGGGCAGCGGCGCCGTCGAAAAAATGAACGAGCGCGCACGATTCACCATCACATCGCGCAGCGCGCGCGATCCGGCCACCCACGCGCCGCCGGAGCCCAGCGCCTTCCCTCCTGTGTGCATCGTGGCGACGACACGATCGCGCAGGCCAAGCTCTTCGACGCGTCCCGATCCGCGCGACCCGTACATCCCCGTCGCGTGCGCCTCGTCGACGATGACGACGGCACGCGCGCGCTCGGCGATATCGCAGATCTCGCGCAGTGGCGTCAGATCGCCATCCATGCTGAACACGCTTTCGGTGATGACCAGCGCGCGCCCTCTGCGGGGTTGTGAAAGCACCGCCTCGAGCGCGTTCAAGTCCTGGTGCGGATAAATCGCGGTCGCCGCCTTCGTCAGACGGATGCCGTCGATGAGACTCGCATGGTTGCGCGCATCGGACACGATCAGATCGTCTGTCGACACGACGGCCTGCAGCAGCCCGATATTGGCTGCGTATCCGGATCCAAAGAGCAACGCGGACTCGGAACCCGTGAACGCTGCGAGCCGCTCTTCGATGATCTCGAATATTTCATGATGACCACGCAGAAGGCGCGAACCGCCGGACCCGGCGGGAAGGTCGGCGACGCTGGCGCGCATTCTCTCTCTTAAATGCGGATGTTCGGCAAGCCCGAGGTAGTCGTTCGAGACAAGATCGATCCCGATCGGGAGCCGCATTTGTCGCAGCAGGCCCGCGCCTCGCAGCTCGGCGAGCGCGGCTGCAAGACGATCTTCAAATTCCTGCCGTGGATTCATGCCTGAAATCGGAGGCCCAGCCGGTTCATCAGCTGCTGATCGTCGTCGACCGCGGGGTTTGGCGCAGTCAGCAGCTTCTCGCCCGAGAAAATGGAATTGGCGCCCGCGACGAAACACAACGCCTGCGCTTCGTCAGACAACGCGAGCCGCCCTGCCGACAATCGCACGCGCGCCTTCGGTGCGACCAGCCGCGCAGACGCAATCGTGCGGACCAGCTCGATCGGATCGAGATCCTCCGCATCGGCGAGCGGCGTCCCGGGAGCGCGCGCGAGCACGTTCACCGGCAGGCTCTCGGGATGCGGATCGAGACGGCCGAGCTGCGCGAGCATCGCGCAGCGATCGCGCGACGACTCGCCGATGCCGATGATGCCGCCGCAGCAGACGCTGAGACCCGCATCCTGTACATGTTGAAGCGTGTCGAGGCGATCCTGATACGTGCGCGTGGTAATGATCCTGGGATAGAACTCCGCTGACGTATCGAGATTGTGGTTGTAGGCCGTGAGGCCGGCCGATTTGAGCCGGTGCGCCTGCTCGAGCGTCAGCATGCCGAGCGTCGTGCACACCTCCATGCCAAGCGCCGCAACTTCCTGCACCATATCCAGCACGGCGTCGAACGCGGCGCCGTCAGGCACGTCACGCCACGCGGCACCCATGCAGAAGCGTGTCGATCCGTTGTCTCTCGCAGTGCGCGCGGCCGCTAGTACCGGCTTCGCGGTCCATCAGCCCGGTGCGCGCCACTCCTGTTTCATAGTGGGCGCTCTGCGAACAGTACCGCGCAATCTTCGGGACAGCCGCCGGTCTTGATGCTCAGCAACGTGCAGCGCTGAACGTAAGTGGGATCGTGATGCTGGCGATGAACCGTCTGGGCGCGAAAAAGCAGCTCGGTGAGCGGAAGATGATACAGGGCTTCGACGTGTTCGGTCGTCCAATCGTGACGGATCATAGGGACTCCGGCCTATCTTAATTCAGACGACCAGCTCCTAGGCTTGCGGAACACGCTTCAACGGCGCCTCGGTCTCGTCGCGCGCGGCTCGCGGTGCTGCCGTTTGGTCCCTCCGATGGCTTCACGGATGGGAGGCGCAGCCGAAATCGGCCGGGCGCTCAGCGCCGCCTATCTCGTCGAAGGGCATGTGCGCCGCGACGGGGATCGCGTGCGCATCACCGCACAGCTCATAGAATCAGAGGAAGAAACGCATCTTGTGGGCACGCACGTTCGACCGTGTGATGACCGACGCGCTGTTGCTGCAGACCGAGGTTGCGGAGGAAATCGCAAAAGGCGTGACCGAGCGCGCCTCTACGAGCTAGCAGCTGGATTCAGGTTCCAGTTTCCAGATTCGCGAACGCTTCTCCCTCTTGGAGCGGCTCGCGTGTATCTGATGCTGCGGAGAAGCGCAGATCGATGCCGTGACGCAAGCCGGCGATCGTCGCATCGAGGAGATCGTGCGCGAGCGCGTCGCTGTCTTCCCCTGGAGCAAGACGATGGCTCAGACGGAATACGGCGACGCCGTACGCCGCCGTCCAGAGCAGCCTGAACACCGCGCCCGGCGCCTCGACGCCGGGAAACACGCCCTCGTCGATGCACAGCTGAATATCGTGCTCGATGTCATGGCGAAGCTCGCGCATTGAGCTGAATCGTTCCCAATCGCGGCTGATGCGTGGGACCGCGCTGTCGACGAAGATCAACGAAAAATACTCGGGCTGTTCCTTGCTGAAGGTGTAAAACCGCCAGAAGACGTCGCGAACACGGTCGAGCGGCGAGTTCGCATGCGAGGCGGCCGAGCAATGCGCGCGGACAACCTGCAGCCCCTCCTCGGCCAGCGCGAAGAAGATGTCTTCCTTGCTGGTGAAGTAGCTGTAAATGGCTCCCGGGCTATATTCAATCTGTTCGGCAATTTTGCGCATCGATACGTTGGCGTAGCTCTCATTGAGGAAGAGCGTCCGCGCCGCGTTTAGAATCTTCCGGCGAACCGTATCGCGTTCTCGGCTTTGACGTTCTCTGATGCCCATGTCACCCCTTGCCCAGGAATCGAACACAACGTGCTAGGATTTCGCCGCTTCCGACATGACAATCACTAACAAAAATGACGCCAACAAAGCCGCTGTTCTCGACAAGCTGAGCGCTGTGCGCTCGGCTCTGAAAAATGAGGCCCAAACGCCTCCCGCCGCACGCGCGCTGGAGCAGTGCGACCGTCTGGAGGTCGCGATTACCCAATTTCACGCCGAGGGACTCCGGTTTGCGGCCTTCACGCTCTTCCGCACAGTGTTCGCACAGGGTACGGTTTTTACAGCAGCCTGTCCACATCGCTACACAAAATCTGAAAAGTGCCTTAGAAGCAGGCAGGTTATCCGCACTGATGGAACGCATCGTCCCTGGCGGGCAGTGGCGCGCGGACGCGGGCTGGACCTCGTGGGCACCTCCGTGTTCTGGCTCACCATCGCAGTTACCCTCTGTGCCCTGGTCCCGTTCTCCTTGTTTCCAATCATGCGCGCCTGGCTGGCGGTTGCTGTTCTGCTCATGTGGGCATGCTTCTTCACTGCCAACGCGGTGCGATCGCATCGTACGCATTCGATCATTTCTGCGCCGGTTTACTTTTTGGCAGCTGCCATGCTCGCCTGCAGCGCGTGGGGGCTAATCGCCGTTGACGCCTGGATGGTGTGGGTCCTCGGCTTCGGCATCATCGCCGCGAATCTGTCGGAACGGTTCGTTGGAAAATATCTGTAAGGTCTGCAGGACATTCAGGACATGCCGATATGCACGGTCGAAATGATTTGGTTCTTCGAGCGGCCCGGCGAACGGCTTCAGTGTGAGATTCGGCAGGCGGCCTCGGGCTCTGGCTACGAGCTCGTGTGGACGTCGAGCGACGGCCGCATCCACGTCGAGCTATCCGATGACGCGTCCGAACTCATGAGGCGCCGCCGCGCGCTCGAGCATTGGCTCAAGCTCGACGGCTGGGTTCGCCCCGGCCGCGACACGCCGAGTCATCCGTTCCGCACTGAACGCACCCGTAAGACCGACGCGCGCCTTCACTAGCTGGTAGCTGGTAGCTAGCAGCTACCTACCGGCTTTCTCTTTGGCGCGCTGCTCCCGGAAATACAGCACCTGATATTGCCGGACGTTCTCGTTGTGCTCGGGGAGCGTGCGTGCGAAGACATGCGACCCGTCGTTGCGGCTGACGAAGTACAGATAATCGACTGCTGCCGGTGCAACCGCGGCCTGCAGCGAGGCGAGCCCCGGCGAGGCGATCGGCCCGGGAGGCAGCCCCGCGTACCGGTAGGTGTTATACGGCGAATCGAAGGACAGATCCTCGCGGCGGAGATTGCCGTCGTAGCGCCCGGCGCGTTGGAGCGCGTAGATCACCGTTGGATCGGCTTGCATGCCCATGCCGATCTTCAGCCGGTTCAGATACACCGCGGCAACGATCGGGCGCTCGGCGGGCTGCGCCGTTTCTTTCTCGACGAGCGACGCGAGCGTCACGGCCTGGCGCGGCGTCAGCTCGAGCGCCTGCGCCGCCTGCTGCATTTGTGCGGTGAACAGCTGCCGGAATCGCGCAACCATGAGGCCGACAAGTGTCGCGGCTGTTGTATCGCGCGGCACAGAGTACGTTTCCGGAAAGAGATAACCTTCGAGATCGGTCGCGGCGGAGTCGATGTCGCGAATCGCGCCCGTGTCGCGCGCCGCCTCCGCGAAGGCCGCCGCCTTGCCGAACCCCTGCTGCTCGTAGATGCGCGCCATCTCCCGGATGTTGAGCCCCTCCGGAAACGTGATGCGCCGGTTGTAGACGTCGCCGCGCGCGATCTTGTCGATGACGTCGATGGGCGTCATTGGCCGGTCGAAGCGAAATTCCCCGGCCTGCAGGCTGCGCGCGCGCCCGCTTCGCCACAACGCGGCACGAAATGTCGCGTCGTTGCGGATGACGCCGGCGTCAATGAGGCGTTGACCGATCGTCCGCGTGCCGCTGCCCGGCTCGATCGTGACGAACTGCTCGGCTCCGTCGTATCCCTTGAACGGTTCGCTCGTTCGTTTGTAGAGCGTCCAGGCCACGCCAAGAGCGGCGATGACAGTTAGCGCCAGCAGAAACAGGAATGCGCGCTTCATCTGTGTCCCCTTCGCCGTCTTCCTGCCCTCTGCTCTCCTGCCCTCTGCCCTCGCGTCAGGCGGTCGGGCATCGAGGTAATCCTGCAGGATCACCGCGGCGGCCGCCGCGTCGAGCTTTGCCTTCCGCTTCCGCCAGTCCTTCTCGCGGATCGATAACCGCTCCTCGGCCTCACGGCTCGACAGCCGCTCATCGTACGTGAATACCGGCACTGCGAGGCGGGCCGAGAGCAGCGCCACCATCGTGCCGATGCGCTCCGTCTGCGTATTGGGCGATCCGTCGAGCCGCGTCGGCAGGCCAACGACGACCGAGCCGACTTCGTCCTCGTCCGTGAGGTCCGCAATCATCGCGTGGAGCCGCTCCACCGCGTCGGCATCGGATATCCCGCGCTCGATGGTCTTGAGCGGGCGCGCAAGTGTGCCGGACGCGTCGCTCACGGCCACGCCGATGCGCCGCTCTCCGAAGTCGATGCCAACCACGCGCACTCCACGAGAGTAGCATCGCGGGCCCGCCGCGCCGAAGCGCGCAGCGCGCAGGCGGGCCATAGTCCAAGGTCGATGGTCGGTCATGGCCGCCAGTTGCTGGTCGAGGGTCGGTCAGAGCCGATAGAATGACATGCCGCAATCATGGGTGACCTTGGATATTTCAATCGCGACTAAGCACCGACCATGACAGGTCATCGCCGATGGCCCCCGGCCTATGGCCCATGGACGTGCGCGCTCGTCATCGTGGGCGCGGCAGCCACGATCGCCGCGCAGACGCCCGATCGCGCGCGGACGGAGTCGCAAGCCAGGCGAGCAAACGAACGGCTCATCGCACTGCAACGCGAGGCCGATGCGCTCGCGAGGCAGCAGCGCTCGTTGCTCGGCGATCTTCGGCGTTTCGAAGTCGAGCGCGATCTGAGGACGGAGCAGCTCAGACGGATTGAAGCGGACGCGCAGAAGGTCGGCCGCGAGCTGGGCAATACCGGCAATGAGATTGCGGAGCTCGAGGAACAAACCGAGTCGGAACGTCCGCTCCTCGAAGCGCGCATGGTCGAGCTGTACAAGCTGGGAAGTGCCGGCTACGTACGCCTGCTCTTCAATGTCTCCGATCTCAAGGAGGTCGGCCGTGCGTATCGCATGGTTGCCGCCGTTGCCGCGATTGATCGTCATCGCGCCGAGCAGCATCGGCAGAATCTCGTCCGCTTGCGCGCGGCGTATGGCGCGCTCGAGGCGCGGCGGGCGGAAATGGCCAAACTGCGGCAGGCCGCCGCCGCCGCGCGGATCGCTGCAGAGCGCGCCGCGCACTCGCGCGCGCAGCTCATCCTCGACATCGATCGCCGCCGCGATCTCACCGCCGAGCTCGCCAGCGAGCTGCAGGCCGCCCAATTGAAATTGCAGCAGACGCTCGCGGCCATGAATTCGGGCGCTCCGCGGGCGGCGGCGGATGTATCGACGCTGCCAATTCGCCCGTTCCGCGGCGTTCTCGACTGGCCGGTCGCCGGACGAATGCTGACGCCGTTCGGGCAGGGCGGCGCCAGCGTGTCGCGCGCACCGGCACAGACAGGCGTCCAGTTCGCGGTCGAGGAAGGATCGTCTGTCCGCGCGGTGCATGACGGTACCGTGGCGTTTGCCGGGCCCTTTACCGGGTACGGGAACCTCGTTATCGTCGATCACGGCGCGCAGACATTTTCGTTATACGGACAGCTGGGCGCGCCGCAGGTCGAGGGCGGCGCGAGAGTGGAACGCGGACAGGCGGTGGGCACCGCCGGTCGCATCCTTGCCGGAATTCCAGGCATGTATTTCGAGATGCGCGTCGACGGCAAGGCGGTCGATCCGCTAGAATGGCTGAAGAAAACACCATGACTTCACGCACGCGCTTCATCGCCATTCTCGTCTCCGCGCCGGTCATCGCCTTCACCGTCATCGGCGGTCTCCTCGGGCACGCGATGGCGCGTGCCGACGAAACCTACGCGAACCTGCGGGTGTTCAACGATGTCGTTTCGCTCATCATGAGCAACTACGTCGAGCAGCCGAACATGGAAGGCGTCATGCGCGGCGCCATGCGCGGCCTCGCCGAGGGGCTCGACTCGGACAGCGCCTATCTGACGCAGGCGCAGGTCCGGCAATTCGAGAGCGGCGAACAGGCGGCTTCAGCCGACGTTGGAATTACGCTGACACACCAGTACTACCTGCGTGTCGTCGCGACCCGCGACGACTCACCCGCCGCAAAGGCCGGTATTCGTCCAGGCGACTTCGTCCGTCTGCTCGATTCGCGACCCACGCGCGATATGTCGGCGCTCGAGGGACAGCGTCTGCTCGCCGGCTCAGCCGGCTCGAAGGCGAGGCTCACCGATCATTCGCGGAGGCAGCACAGCCGAACCGCACATCGTCGAGCTCACGCGCGAGGCGGCGCCGACGGTCGACGTGAAGAGCCGTCAGCAGGGCGACGGTATCGGGTACGTGCGCATCGCATCGTTCGGCCGTCGCACCGCTGAGCAGGTGCGCTCGCAGATCGCGTCGCTCACCAAGGGCGGAGCGACCCGGTTGATCATCGACGTGCGAAACAGCGCGGGCGGCGATCTCGCCGAGGGCATCGCCGCGGCCCGGTTGTTCATCAGCTCGGGCACCATCTCCGTTCGGGAATCGCGCTCGAACGGGCAGGTGAAGATTGCCGCTGAGAAAGGTGACGGCTCGATCACAGTGCCTGTGAGCCTGCTCGTCGACTCCGGCACTTCTGGTCCGGCGGAGGTGTTTGCCGCGGCGCTCGCCGGGAACAAGCGCGCCGAGCTCATCGGCGAGCGAACAGTCGGCCGGACCGGAGTACAGGAGTTCGTGAAGCTGCCGGACGGCAGCGCGCTCTGGATAACGTCGACTCGCTATCTCACGCCTGCCGGCGCGCAGCTCCAGGCGAAGGGCCTCGAGCCCGACGTGGTTGTCGATCAGCCTGAAGGGGATTTCGGTGGCCCCGCGCCCGCTGATACGATTCTGCAGCGCGCCATCGAAAAACTCAGTACCAAGAAAGCCGCCTAGGTCCGGCTTAGCCGGACCATGGAGATCTGATGAACAAGCGCGATCTGATCGCACAAATCGCCCGAGATACGGGTGTGACCAAGAGCAGCGCTGGGGCGGCGGTCGATTCGCTGCTGGAGACCATCAAGAAGGCACTCAAGAAGGGCGACGCGATCACGTTCGTCGGCTTCGGCACGTTTAAGACGACCCAGCGGCGTGCTCGGGTGGCCAGGAACCCGCGAACGGGCGACGCCATCAAGATTCCCAAGCGCCGCGTAGTGCGCTTCACCGCAGGGAAAGCCCTCAAAGGCGCGGTCAGGTAGGCTTGCCGCGCCGAAGCCGCAGGCGTAGGCGGCGCAAGCGGCGCAATCTGTTATAATTTTTCGTTCTGTTGTTGCCTATGTGTTGACGTATAGGCGCGTAGCTCAGCGGTTAGAGCGCCTGCTTGACACGCAGGAGGTCAGTGGTTCGATTCCACCCGCGCCTACCAGTTTTTAGATTGTAGTTTTAGATTTTAGATTCTAGATTTTAGATTCCAGCTTCCATTTGTCCCAGCTCACCATCACCCTCCCCGACGGGTCGACACGCAGCGTCCCGAGCGCGACAACCGTCGGCGATATCGCCGCGTCGATATCGCCTCGCCTCGCGCAGGCAGCATACGCCGGAATGGTCAACGACCGCGTCGTCGATCTGACGTATCCGCTGCAGGAGGACGCGAAGGTCCGGATTCTCACGAACAAGGATCCTGAAGCCTTGACCGTCTATCGTCACAGCACGGCGCATCTGCTGGCGGCCGCGGTGACGCAGCTGTTCCCCTCGGTGCAGTGCGGCATCGGCCCCCCAACTGATGAGGGGTTCTTCTACGATTTCGTCGTTCCACAGCCGTTCGTGCCCGAAGACCTCGAAGCCATCGAGAAGAAGATGAAGGAGATTGCCAGCGGCGACTTCATCTATGAGCGTCAGATGTGGCCGCGCGACGAGGCCATCCGGTTCTTCCGCGAGCGGGGCGAGCCACTGAAGGTGCAGCTCATCGAAGAAAAAACCGAGGGCCAGAAGGACGTGTCCGTCTACACGATCAAGGATCGCGACCTGTTCGTCGATTTCTGTGTAGGCCCGCACGTGCCGACGAGCGGCAGGCTGAAGGCGTTCAAGCTGCTGAACACGTCGAACGCGTATTGGAAAGGCGACGCGCGCAATCAGCCGATGCAGCGCGTCTATGGCACGGCGTTCTTCAGCGACAAAGAGCTGCAGGCGTACCTCACGCAGATCGAAGAAGCCAAGAAGCGCGATCACCGGAAGCTCGGCCGCGACCTTGGCCTGTTCATGTTTCATCAGTGGGCGCCGGGTGCGACGTTCTGGCTCGACAAGGGGACGACGCTGTACAACCTGCTGGCGAACTACATGCGCGGCATCCTGTTTCCGTCGGGCTATGTCGAAGTGAAGACGCCGCTCGTGTTCAATAAGGCGCTCTGGGAAACGTCGGGGCACTGGTCGCATTACCGTCAGAACATGTTTCTGATCGAGCATCACGACGACCAGGGCAAGGCGAATCCCGAAGCCGAGCAGCTCGCGCTGAAGGCGATGAACTGCCCCGGACACATGCTGCTGTTCGCGAGCGAAGTGCGAAGCTATCGCGACCTTCCGCTCCGCTTTCACGAGCAGACGCCGCTGCATCGCAACGAAGTATCGGGGACACTTTCTGGTCTCGTGCGGGTGCGGCAGCTCAGTCAGGACGACGCGCACTGTTTTGTCGCGCAGGACCAGATTGCCGAAGAGGTCGTTCGGCTGCTGGGTCTCGTGCAGCGCATCTATGGCGACTTCGGGCTGCAGTTCGAAGCAAAGCTGGCCACTCGACCGCCCGAGTTTCTCGGCGAGGCCGCGACGTGGGACTCTGCGGAATCGCAGCTCAAGGCGGCACTCGAGAAAGCGGCACAGCCCTACACGCTCAACGAAGGCGACGGCGCGTTTTACGGTCCGAAGATCGACTTCGATGTCACCGACGCGATCGGGCGAAAGTGGCAGTGCGCGACGATTCAGCTCGATTATCAGATGCCGGCGCGCTTTGGCCTCAAGTACATCGGCGCAGACAACGCCGAGCATCTGCCCATCGTGATCCATCGGGCCATCTTCGGCAGCTTCGAGCGGTTCATCGCGATCCTCATCGAGCACTATGCGGGCGCGTTTCCGTTGTGGCTCGCGCCGGTGCAGGCCATCGTGCTGCCGATTGCCGACAGGCATGCAGTCGTACGCCCACGCCGTCAGCCAGCGCCTCGCCGAGGCCGGATTCCGGATGCAGGTCGACGAGCGCCAGGAGAAGATTGGATATAAGATCCGTGAGGCGCAGCTTCAGAAGATTCCCTACATGCTGGTCGTAGGCGATCGCGAAGCTGCTGAGGGTGCCGTGTCCGTGCGGAGCCGCTCCGGAGGCGATCTTGGATCGCAGCCGCTGGACGCATTCGTGGCGTCTGCGCACGAGGAAGTGAACAGGAAGGGCTCTCAGCCAACGCTGATAGCTGAAAGCTGATAGCTGATCGCTACCAGCGCCAGGAGGTTTTATAGCATTCGATCGATCGGGACCACGGCGTGACGACCGAGTTCGGGTAAACGAGCGCATCCGCGTCAGGGAAATTCGGGTCATCGATGATGATGGGAAGCAGCTGGGCATCATGCCGCCGCCGCAGGCCCTCGTCATCGCGAAGGCAAAAGGGCTGGACCTGGTGGAGATCTCCCCCACCGCCGTGCCGCCCGTCTGCCGGATCATGGATTTCGGCAAGTATCAGTATCAGGAACAGAAGCGGGCGCGCGAAGCGAAAAAGCACCAGAAGGTCATCGACGTCAAGGAAATCAAATTCAGGCCCAAGGTCGACGAGCACGACTATCAGTTCAAGAAGAAGCACATCGAGCGCTTCCTCGCTGACGGCGACAAGGTCAAGGCCACGATTTTCTTCCGCGGCCGCGAGATGGCGCATCCCGAGATCGGGCGGCGCATTCTCGAGCGACTCTGCGATGAACTCGCTGATGTCGCGATTGCCGAGACGATGCCGCGCCAGGAAGGCAACCAGATGCACACGATCCTGGCGAAGAAGCCCTCTGGAGGCGGTGGGCGCGCACCGGCGCGTCAGGCAGCTGTGAAGGCGGCCGAGGAATAGAGCAGAGAGCAGAGAGCTGACAGCTGAGAGCAAAGAGCAGAGAGCAAAGAGCAAACGATGCCAAAACTCAAAACGCACAGAGGCGCCGCGAAGCGCTTCAAGAAGACGGCCGGCGGCAAGTTCGTGCGCAGCAAGGCCTTCAAGCAGCACATTCTGACGAGCAAGTCGGCGAAGCGGAAGCGGCACATGCGCGGCACGCAGGTCGTGGCGAAAGCCGACGCGGCGAAGCTCGCGCGGATGCTGCCGTATAAATAGCTGGTTAGCTGTAGGTTCAGTAGAGCTGCTGGTAGCTGAAGCGCAGGAAGCGGGACGAATGCCGAGAGTAAAGAGAGGAACAGTACGGCAGAGCCAAGCGGAAGAAACTGCTCGCGCGTGCCAAAGGTTATTACGCGAACAAGAGCAAGCTGTATCGGGCGGCGAAAGAGTCGGTCGACACGGCGCTCAAGTATGCGTTCGTCGGACGCCGCCGCAAGAAGCGCGATTTCCGCACGCTGTGGATCGTCCGCATCAACGCCGCCGCTCGCGAGCATGGCCTGACCTACGGCCAGTTCATGGCGGGCCTCAAGGCTGCGGGCGTCACGCTCGATCGCAAGGTGCTGGCAGACATCGCCGTGAACGAGCCGGCGTCGTTCGCCGCGATCGCGGCCCAGGCCAAGGCTGCCAAGCCGCTCGCCACGCCGCGGCCGGTGCGCGCCGAAAAGGCCGCGCGGCCCGCGAAGACCGTCAAGGTCCGCGAAGCCCGCGCCTAATGTGACGACCGACGCCGACATTACCCGACTGCGCGCCGAGTTCCAGGAGGACTTGGCGCGCCTTTCGTCGGCGCCGGACCTTCAGTCGCTCCGCGACAAATACCTCGGAAGAAAAAACGGCCTCGTCACCGCGCTGATGAAGTCGGTGGCTTCGGCGCCACCCGACCTCAAGCCGTTGCTCGGCAAGGGCGCCAACGAGCTCAAACAGGAGATTGAGCAGCTGCTCAACGAGCGCAAAGCCGCGCTGGATGCGGCGAAAGCGCCCGTGGGCGCCGTCGACATCTCTCTGCCCGGCCGGGCGCCGCAGATTGGGCATCGCCATCCGCTGACCATCGTTCGCGAAGAGATTGAAGCGATCTTCACGCGCCTCGGCTACCAGGTGCTCGAAGGACCGGAAATCGAAGACGACTATCACAACTTCGCTGCGCTCAACATGCCGGCCGAACATCCTGCGCGCGACATGCAGGACACGTTCTATCTCTCGGGCGAGGTTGCAGGCCTCGGCCGTCCGGCGACGCTGCTCCGGACGCACACCTCGCCGATGCAGATCCGCTACATGGAGAGCCACCCGCCCCCGGTGCGAATCATCGTGCCCGGCAAGGTCTACCGCCGCGACGACCTCGACCTGACGCACACGCCGATGTTTCAACAGGTCGAAGGACTCGTCGTCGGCGACGGCATCACGATGGCCGATCTGAAGGGCACGCTCACAGCGTTCGCGCACGAGCTGTTCGAGCCGGACACAAAAGTGCAGATTCGGCCGAGCTTCTTCCCATACACCGAGCCGAGTGCGGAGGTGTTCATCGGCTGCGTGTTCTGCCACGGTAGCGGCTGCCCGATCTGCAAGCGCACGGGATGGCTCGAGATCGGCGGCAGCGGTATGGTGCATCCGGCGGTGTTCGAATCGGTCGGGTACGATCCCGACCGCATTTCGGGATTCGCGTTCGGTATGGGCATCGAGCGGATTGCGATTCTGAAATATGGCGTCGACGACATCCGCCTGTTCTATGAGAACGACCTCCGTTTCCTGGAGCAGTTTCCCGTTTGAATACTAAGCAGCTAATCGCCGCATCTAAACAATGAAAATCGTCGCCTCCTGGCTCCGCGATTTCGTGGACGTGAACGTATCGGCGGAAGCACTCGGCGAAATGCTGACATCGCGGGGGTTCGAGCTCTCGAGTATCGAGCGGGTCGAAACAGCTCCGGGAGCCTTTTTCGAGGGCTCGCGCGAAAAAGGCTCCCGGAGCCATTCCGACAACGCTGTCCTGGATTTCGAGGTGACGGCCAACCGGCCCGATGCGCTCAGCGTCATCGGTTTCGCACGCGAGGTGGGCACCGCGTACTCACTGCCGGTGAAGCCACTGGTCCCGAAGCCGCTCACATCCAAGCCAACTGAAGATGTGGCGGTAAAGCTGGAAGCGCCAGATCTGTGCCCCCGCTATGCGGCGGCAGTCGCGGATGTCACCATCGGGCCCTCGCCCGGCTGGCTGGCGTCACGACTGCAGGCCGCCGGTGTGCGTCCCATCAACAACGTCGTCGACGTCACAAACTACGTCCTGCTCGAGCTCGGACAGCCGATGCATGCGTTCGACCTCGAGAGGCTCGCGGGAAAGGAAATCCGGATTCGCCGGGCGGCACCCGGCGAGCGCATCACAACGCTCGACGGCATCGATCGCGCGCTCGATCCTGAGATGCTGGTGATAGCCGACCGCGACAAGGCGCAAGCGGTTGCGGGCGTGATGGGCGGCGGCGGGTCGGAAGTGAGCGACAGAACTAAAACCATCGTGCTCGAAAGCGCGTTTTTCGATCCGAAGAGCGTTCGCCGCACGAGCAGGAAGCTGGGGCTCAAGACGGAGGCATCGGCGCGGTTCGAACGGGGTGCCGACGTCAACGCGGCGGTGCAAGGCATCGAGCGGGCCATCTCGCTTCTCGAGGACATTGGCGCAGGAACGGCGCGCGGCGGCGCGATCGACGAATATCCCGTCCCAGTGACCCCGAGACAAATCGAACTGCGCCGGGAGCGCATTCAGCGCGTGCTCGGACTGGAGATCGGCGATCCCGACGTCGAGCGCATCCTCAAGGGGCTGGGGTTTCAGATTCGCCGGAACAACGCCGGATGGGACGTTGGTGCGCCGACATTTCGCGTCGACGTCCTGCGGGAAGCCGATCTGATCGAGGATGTCGCACGTCACTACGGCTACGACCGTTTGCCGTCGACCTTTCCGTCGCTCAGCGCCCCTCCTGCACCCTCGGACCCGGCGATAGGACGCGATCGGCTCGTGCGGAGAGTACTCCTCGCCAGCGGCTGCTCGGAAGCGTTGACCTTCTCCTTCATTGACGCGGCGGTAGCCGCCCAGTTTGCTGACGATCGGGCGATTGTGCCAATCGGCAATCCGCTCGTCTGCGCAATTCTCAGTGCTTCGACCGTCGTTGCTGCCCGGCCTGCTGGCGTCAGTCGCGCACAATCGCCACCGCGAACGCGCCGATGTGCGGCTTTTCGAGCTCGGAGCCACTATGACGCGAGCGGGCGAGTCACGCCGCGTTGCCGCAGCGCTCACCGGCAGCGGCGTTACAGTGCACTGGAGCGCCGGACACCGTCCCACGGACTTCTTCGACGCGAAGGGGATCGTCGAAGCCATCGCGGGCGCTTTGCAGGCCGAGGTGGCCTTCGATGGGGCGTTGGTGCCCCGCTACCTCGTCCGCGGCCGTGCGGCCACGATCTCTGTCGAGGGGCGTGCGATTGGCAGCGTCGGCATGCTGACGCCGGCCATCGTCGCAGCGGCGGGATTGTCGGCGAGCGACGACGTATATGTGGCCGAGCTCGACCTCGATGCCATCACCGCGTCGCAATCGCAGGCGCCCCTGGCCGTAAAGCCGCTTCCCCGCTATCCCTCTAGCGCGCGCGATATCTCGATCGTGGTCGACGAGACCTTGCCCGCGGAAACAGTTCGTGGCACTATCCGTGCGGCTGCTCCGGACACGCTCGTCTCGGTGCGCGAGTTCGATCGGTATCAAGGCAAGGGCGTGCCCGAAGGGCGCGTCAGTCTCTCGCTTCGCCTCACGTTCCGTTCCCTCGAGCGGACGCTGACAGATGCGGAAGTGGAGACGGCGATGAAAGAGATTTTAACTGCGCTGAAAAATGCGCACGACGCAATACAACGATAGGGTCACGGATCCTGAACTTCGGAGGTCCCCCAATGTCCCGTGCTGCAACCGCCCGTTCTGTCGATCTGGAACCCATCGACCGTCTGGAAGAGAAAGTGAAAATGCTCGTCGCGATGATCGGCCGGCTGAAGGCCGACCAGGCGCGCGCCTCCGAAGAGATCGCGAGACTGTCTCGCGACCTCGAGTCGGCGAGAGCCAGAATCGCCGAATCGGAGACTGGCCTCGCCGAAGTCGCCGCGCTGAGAATGGAGCGCGAGTCGATTCGCGGCCGCGTCTCCGACATGCTGGAACAGCTCGAAGGACTGAGTCTGTAGGACCCCCAATGCCTGAGCCTCACGTCGTGTCGGTGGAGATTCGCGGACAGCGTTATCCCATCCGCAGCGAGCTCGACGCGCGCTACGTCAACGTGCTCGCCACGTACGTGGACGAAAAAATACGGGCAGCGTCCGAATCGACGCCCTCGGGCGACTCGGTACGGCTTGCCGTGCTGGCGGCGCTGAACATCGCGGACGAATTGTTCCGCTGCCAGGACGTTCAGAAAGCGAGCCGCGGCGCCCTCGCCGAGCGCACCGAAGCCCTCGAGCGCCTCGTCGACGCGGCGCTTGCCCCCTAGGCCGGAGGGGACTAAGATCACTATCGGAAACTGAGTTCCCTGCTTTGCGCGTGATGGTTTCGGAGGCTCGTTTGGGCCAACGTTTAACCTAAGAGAATCGCAACGCCGCGTGGTGCGCATGCCTCGGTGCGAGGAAGCCTAAAGCGCGGCTCCCGAGCGGTTCCACCTGCTTACGCAGGTCCATTCGACCTCCCCACACGGCAAAGCGGGGCCTTTCGCATACTCTCCTCTAGGCTCCAGGTTCCGCGTTCCACGTTCCGGGTTCGTTCCGGGTTCTGAGTTCTGGTTCACCGTTCCGGGTTCCAGTCGCGGAGCCCGATCCGCGAACCGAGAATCGAGAACCAGAATCCCCGGAACCGGACACCGGAACCCGGAACCAGTTAAGGACCCGAATGGGCCTGTATCCGTTCTATCTCATCAATGGCGTCATCACCGCGGTCGTCGCCGGCATCGTCTTCGCCTACTGGGTCGCCAATCGCAAGCGCATCGCCGCCGAGACCATCGGCCGCGCGGAAGAGCAGGCGATTCGCGTCATGAAGGATGCCGATCGCGACGCCGAGAGCCGCAAGAAGGAAGCGCTGCTCGAGGCCAAGGAAAAGGCCCACGAGCTACGCACCGAAGCCGAGCGGGTCGCGCGGGACAAATCCCAGCAGCTCTCCGACACCGAACAACAGCTGCGCCGCAAGGAGTCGACCCTTACCGACAAGATGGCTTCAGCCGAACGGAAGGAACGCGAGCTCCAGGCGCAGTCGCAGACGATCGCCGATCGCGAGAAGAGCACGTCGGCTGCCGCCGTCAAATATGAGCAGCTCGTCGCCGCGCAGCAGCACGAGCTCGAGCGGTTGTCGGGGTTGACGACGGAGGAGGCCAAAGACCTCCTGCTCAAACACATCGAGGCTGACGCGCGGCGCGACGCCGCGAATCTCGTAAAGCGCCTCGACGCCGAGGCCCGCGAGCAGGCCGGCGCTAAAGCCCGCCAGTACATCACCGAGGCCATCCAGCGCAGCGCGGCCGAGCACACCACTGAAACCACCGTCTCGGTGGTCGACTTGCCGAGCGACGATTTGAAAGGACGCATCATCGGCCGGGAGGGGCGCAACATCCGCGCGCTCGAACAGGCGACGGGCGTCGATCTCATCGTCGATGACACGCCGGGCGCGATCATCCTGTCGGGATTCGATCCCTATCGGCGCGAGATCGCCAAGCAGGCCATCGAGCGGCTCATCGCCGACGGTCGCATCCATCCGGCGCGCATCGAAGAAGTCGTGGAAAAGGTGAAGGCGGAGATGGAAGAGTCGGTCCGGAAGGACGGCGAAGCGGCGGCGTTCGAGCTGGGCATGCACGACCTCCACC
Organism: Vicinamibacterales bacterium; assembly: GCA_963787755.1. GTDB lineage: Bacteria > Acidobacteriota > Vicinamibacteria > Vicinamibacterales > JAMQPK01 > JAMQPK01. The sequence goes on along the minus strand of CAWBEG010000002.1, from coordinate 358,093 downwards.
CCGAGCTGCAGAAGCTGATGGGACGGCTCAAGTACCGAACCAGTTACGGCCAGAACGTGCTGAATCACTCCAAGGAGGTCGCCTATCTGGCCGGAATCATGGCGAAGGAAGTGGGCCTCGATGCGAACGTCGCTGTCCGCGCCGCGTTTCTCCACGACTGCGGCAAGGCGGTCAACCGCGAGCTCGAGGGAACGCATCTGCAGATTGGCATCGACCTGCTGCGCAAATACGGCGAGAGCGAGCCGGTCGTCATGGCGATGGCGGCGCACCATATGGACATCGACTGGCCGTCGCTCGAAGCGATGATCGTGCAGGCGGCAGATGCGATCTCGGCGGCCCGGCCCGGCGCGCGCCGCGACATTCTCGAGTCGTACGTGAAGCGGCTCGAAAAGCTCGAGGAGATCGCCGATTCGTTCAAGGGCGTATCGAAGGCGTTCGCGCTGCAGGCCGGGCGCGAGATTCGCATCATGGTCGAAAGCGAGCGGATCTCGGATGAAGAGGCAGTATGGTTGTCGAAGGACATCGCCAAGCGCATCGAGAACGAGCTCGAATACCCGGGGCACATCAAGGTGACGGTCATCCGGGAAACGCGCGCCGTCGAGTACGCGAAATGATCTCCCGCCAGGGATTAGGGATCGGGGATCAGGGATTGGCACAGACTGTGGGCGATGTCGGAGAGCATGCGCTCATCGAGCGTATCCGCCAGCGAATCCCACCTGCTCCGGCCTTCGTCATTGTCGGCATCGGCGACGACGCGGCGGTCGTCGAACCCGAGCGAAACCTGCTCGAGGTTCTGACTACCGATTCCCAGGTCGAGGGCGTACACTTCGACCAGACGTTCGTCGGAGCGGCCGATATCGGTCACAAGGCGCTCGCCGTCAATCTGAGCGATCTTGCGGCCATGGGCGCGGCGCCGCGCGTCGCCCTTTTGTCGCTCGTGCTGCCGCCTGCGATGCCCGTTGCGAGCGTTGATGCGCTCCTCGACGGTCTGACCGCCCTGGCCGCGCGAGCCCGCATTTCCATCGTCGGCGGCAACATCGCCCGCTCCCCCGGGCCGCTCATTGTCGACGTGACTGCTACCGGATCGGTTCACAGGCGCCGCGTCCTCACACGTGCGGGCGGTCGCGCCGGCGATGATCTTTACGTCACGGGCACGCTCGGGGGCGCTGCCGCGGGTTACGCATGCTGTCCGCCGCCGCGGCTTCGCCGCTTCGGACGCGACAAGCTGCGACGACCCGCGCGTCGATGCGGTATCTGCGGCCCGAGCCTCGGACGCGTTTTGGGTTGATGCTCGGCCGCAATCGCGCGGCACGCGCGTGCATCGATCTCAGTGATGGCCTTGCCGACGGGATACGGCAAATCGGCGAGGCCAGCGGCCTTGGCGCGATCGTCGAGGTTGATGCATTGCCCATCGAGGAGGGCGCGACACTGCGCGATGCCCTCGGTGGCGGGGAAGATTACGAACTCCTGTTTGCGGTATCGCCCAGGATGCGCTCGCGTCTGAAGAACGCGAGACGGCTGGCCGGCGATCTCACCGTCACCCGCATCGGGCGGCTGACGACAGATCGCGCGATGCGTCGTGAGCCGCAACGGCAGCACCGAAGAGCTGCCGGCGGGGTTCGAACATTTCGCATGAGGAAATATTTCTGGCGGCGTATCTTCCCCAGCATGATGCTGGTGGCGGCCTTCGTGCTTCTGTACGAAGCGACCGTCTCGGATTCGCGCTACGGCTCGCGCCAGGCTGAGCTGCTCAAGGGCACGCTGCGCCCGATTCCGGGCGCGCGCCTGCAGTTCAAAGCGACGGCATACTGCAAAGGGCACACGACCGCGTCGGGCGTCGCGGCTCGCAGCGGCGTCGCCGCCGCGGATGCGGAAATGCTTCCGGTGGGATCGGTCATTCAGGCCGATTTCGAATCCAACCAGTACGACGGCGTCTACACGATCATGGACACGGGCCCCGAAGTGCAGGGCAACGAGCTCGACGTGTACATGTGGAGCTGCTTCGACGCGCTGCGTTTCGGCCGGCAGGACGTGCATCTCGTCGTGCTTCGTCTCGGATGGAACCCCAAGGACACGACGCCGCTGATGGAAACGCTCTTTCATCGCCGGATCCCGTACGTGAGACCGGACGACGAACCGCAGCAGCCGCCGCCGCCGCGCCAGCCGCGCCCCGAACGCATCCCGGACGGCAGCGTCGCGCCGCTGCCGAATCCTACGTTTGAGAGACCCTGGAGGACCGCGACCTCCGACCGTCCTGAGCCGCCGCCGGAGTAGCCGCTTTGTACTGCAGCTGAAACAGCTTGTAGTAAATCCCGCGCATCGCCAGCAGCCGCTGGTGACTGCCAGCCTCGCGCAGCTTGCCCTTGTGGAACACGAGGATGTTGTCCATGTCCTGGATCGTCGAAAGACGATGAGCGATCGCAAGCGTGGTGCGGCCGGACATCAGCACCCGCAGTGCGTCGCGAATCAGCAGCTCGGTCTCCGTGTCGACGCTCGAGGTCGCTTCGTCCAGAATCAGCACGGACGGATCGAACGCGAGGGCGCGCGCAAACGACAGCAGCTGTTTCTGCCCGACCGACAGCGTCGCGCCGCGCTCCGCGACCCGCGCGTCGTAACCGCCGGGAAGCGATTCGATGAACCGATGCGCGTGGACCGCTCGCGCCGCGTCGCGCACCCGCGCATCATCGATCGAGTCGTCGCCCAGCCGGATATTGCCGGCAATCGTGCCTGAAAACAGATGCACGTCCTGCAGAACGAGACCGAACATCTTCCGCAGCGTGCCGAGATCCATTGCGCGGATATCGACGCCGTCGATCAGGATGCGCCCGCTCGTCACGTCGTAAAACCGCAGCAGCAGGCTGATGAGCGTGGACTTCCCCGCGCCCGTGGCACCGACGATGCCTACCCGCTCGCCTGGCTTCACTTCGAACGAGACGTTCCGAAGCACGTAGTCGTCGTCCTTGTACGCAAACGACACGTTGTCGAAGACGATGTGCCCTCTTGCCCTCTGCTGCCTCTGCCCTGTCAGGGAATTTTTTACCGCGACCTCAGTATCGAGCAGCTGAAAAATCCGCTCCGATGACGCCATGGCGGCCTGGAGCGTGTTGAACTTTTCCGACATGTCGCTGATCGGACGGAAGAACCGGCCGGCGTAGAGAATGAACGCCACGAGCGATCCGAGCGTCAGCGTGTTGTTCAGCACGAAGCCGCCGCCGTACCAGAGAATCAGCGCCGTCGCGATCGCGGCGACGAACTCGACCGCCGGCAGAAACACGGCGTAGAAGAAAATCTGCTCGACGTTGGCGTCGCGATGCTCCCGGTTGATGTGCTCGAAGCGCCCGTAGTTCACCTCTTCACGGCGGAACAGCTGGACCGTCGCCATGCCGTTGATGTGCTCGTTGAGAAAGGCGTTGATGCGCGCGATCCTCAGGCGCACTTTTCGGTACGACTCGCGCACGTTCCGCCGGAACCACTGCGCGAGAACAAGAATCAGCGGCAGCACCGAGAAGGCAATCAAGGCAAGCCGCCAGTCCATCCACAGCAGCGTCACCATGATGCCGACGAGCATGAACAGATCGCCGAACGCGGCGACGACGCCCGACGTGAACAGATCGTTGATGACGTCGACGTCGGTCGTCACGCGCGTCATCAGCCGCCCGACGGGGTTCCGGTCGTAGAACGACAGATCCAGCCGCTGCAGGTGGGTGTAAATCTGCATGCGCATGTCGAACATGATGCGCTGGCCGATCATCTGCATCATGTAGGTCTGCGCGTATTCGAGCGTGAACGACGCGACCAGCACCGCGAGGTATACGAGCGCGATGTTGTTCAGCCCGGCACGTCCCCCTGCGCGATGTACTGATCGATGGCGATCTTGACGAGATACGGCGGCGCCAGCTGGACGACCGCGTCGCCGACGAGCGCCAGGAGCGCACCGGCGACGTACCACTTGTGCGGGCGCAGGTACGCCAGCAGGCGGCGCATCAGCCGCGCATCGTAGGCCTTGCCGAGGACTTCTTCTTCGTGGAACGACATTCAGCGAGGCCGCGAGCTCCTCCTCCAGCAGCTGCTTCTTGTACAGCTCCGCATAGTGTCCGCCGCGGCGGATCAGCTGGTCGTGCGTGCCCTTCTCGACCACGCGTCCGGCGTCCAGCACGACAATCTGATCGGCGTCGCGAACGGTCGAAATGCGATGCGAAATGATGATGGCCGTCCGCTCCTTCATCACGCCGCGCAGGCGCGTCAGGATCTCCTCCTCGGTGTACGTGTCCACCGCGGACAGCGCATCATCCAGAATGAGAATGCGCGGATCGGTGACGACGGCGCGCGCGATGGCGGTGCGCTGCTTCTGCCCGCCCGACAGCGTGATGCCGCGCTCCCCGACCATCGTCTCGTAGCCGTGCGGGAAGTCGCGAACGTCCTTGTCGAGCTGGGCGACCGATGCAGCGGCTTCGATGCGCGCGACGGCGTCCTGCTTCACTCCCGGCACGCCGAACGCGACGTTGTCGGCGAGCGTATCGGAAAACAGGAACGGCTCCTGTGGCACAAAGCCGATGATGCCGCGCAGATCGCTGAGCGGAATGTCGCGAACATCACGTCCGTCGATGAACACGGTACCCCTTGGAGGGTTCTGCAGGCGCGGCAGCAAATTGACCAGCGTCGATTTGCCGGATCCCGTGGCGCCGACGATGGCGACCGTCTCGCCCGCCTTACCGAGAACGAGACGTTGCTCAGCACTTCGCGATTGCCGTAGAGGAAGCTCAGGTTCCGGAATTCGATCGCCCCTCGCACGCGTGATACCCGTGACTGCTTCCAATCCCGTCTCATCCGTCTCGTCACCGACGCAGGCACCGTCTCCATGACGGTGAGCATGCGCTTCCATGAGGCCATGCCGCGCTCGAGCAGATTCGTGACCCATCCGAACGCGATCATCGGCCACGCCAGCTGCGCGAGATACGCGTTGAACGCGACGAGCTCGCCGACGGTCAGGCGTCCGCTCATCACGTCGCGGCTGCCGAGCCACAACGCAAGCAGCGCGCTGATGCCGAGAAACAGCGACATCGTCGGGAAGAATGCCCCCTGCAGCCGGCTCAGCCGCTTGTTGTGCCGCAGGTAATCGATGTTCGCCTCGCGGAAGCGGGCGATCTCGGCCTCCTCCTGACGATACGCGCGCACGACACGCACGCCGGTCAGCGACTCCTGCACCACCGCGCTCATGTCGGAGAGCTTTTCCTGCACTTCTTCGAATGTCTTGTGGATCGCGGTGCCGAACATCTTCACGGTGATCGATACGATCGGCAGCGGCAGCAGCACGATGAGCGTCAGCCGCACGTCGAGCGAGAACATCAGCGACAGGCTGACCACCGCGGTGATGAGCGTATTGGCGAGGTACATCACCGCCGGCCCCACCATCATGCGGACGGAGCTGAGGTCATTTGTCGCGCGCGACATCAGATCGCCGGTCCGGTTCTGCTGAAAGAACGACACCGGCAGGCGCTCGAGGTGGGCGAAGAAGTCGTTGCGGAGGTCGTACTCGAAGCCGCGCGACGCGCTGATGATGATGCGCCGCATCTGGTACCGGAAGTACCCGGCGAGCCCGGCAATCAGCAGCAGCACGCGCGCGTAGAACGCCAGCTTCGTTCTGGTGACCCCCGCGTACAGATCGTCGATGGCGAACTGCAGCACCAGCGGCGACACCGCGAACATCGTCGAGCACAGCACCAGGGAAGCGAAGCCAAGTATGTATTCCCGGCGGTAGCGGCCGATATAAGGGAGGAGGCGGCGAACCGGAGTCACTATGGCATTTCAGTATAGCGTGCTATTCTTAGGTGCCTTCTCCCAGCAGGCCTCGCATGCCGCCGTTTTTCCGGCGGCGTTCAATTCACACCGGGGCGGTCCGGCTTACGCCGGGCACTATTCATTCAAAGGACGCGTGACGATGTCGATTCGAACGCCAGTGATCGGCCTGTTTCTCATGTACGCCGTGCTTCTGATGCCGATGAAAGCAGACGCGCAGTTCACCGCAACGCCATTTTCAGACCCTGCGACCGGCGAGCGGTATCACATCGAAGCCTCGTTCGGCTGGTGGAATCCGCCGCCCGAGTTCGAGATCGCGAGCGAATCGCTCGGCGTGCTCGGCACCAGAATCGACGCCGTCGCCGATCTCGGCATCGAAAAGAAGCAGATCCCCGAGCTGCGCATCGTGCTGCGGCCCGGCCGCAAGCACAAGTTCCGCATCAACTATCTCCCGATGACCTACACCGCCGTCTCGACCGTGCATCGCGAGTTCGTCTTCAACGGCATCCGGTACGACGTCAATCTGCCGGTAACCACCGAGCTCTCGTGGAAGACATGGCATCTCGGCTACGAATACGACTTCATCTACCGCGATCGGGGGTTCGTCGGGATCGTGCTGCAGGCCAAAGCCACCGACATCCAGGCGACCCTCCAGGCCGCGTCGCTCGGAACGCGAGTTCGCACGCGCGCAGGCGCCCATTCCTGCGATCGGCGGGATCGGGCGGGTCTACGTGGTGCCGAACATCTCGATCACGGGCGAGCTCGATCTCTTCAAGATTCCGTCAGGCATCGATGAGCGCTACCAGGCGCACTACTTCGACTTCGACCTCTACGGCACGGTGAATTTCAACGACTACGTCGGCGCCCAGATCGGCTACCGCAGCCTGAACCTCGGCTACGTCTTCGAGGATGATCACGGAGACTTCAAGGCGAAGGGAATCTACTTTGGTGGAGTGGTGCGGTACTAGGACCTAACGAAAAACGAAGAACGAAAAACGAATAAAGCAGGCAGACCGCACCGAGCGAATCTCTATTCGTTCTTCGTTCTGCCTTTTTCGTTATCGAGCTACCTTGGCGCGCAGCTTCGCGAGCCGCTTGTCGGCTTCCAGCAGCGTCTCGTCTTTCTTGCTGTACACGAATCGCACTTTCGTGCGCCCGGCCGTGCGATCGTTGAAGAAGCTGCTGCCCGGCACCACCGCCACACCCACCTCGGTCACCAGATACTTTGCAAACTCGATGTCGTTGTCGAATCCGAAGTGCGCGATGTCGGTCATCACGTAGTACGCGCCCTGTGGCGGCTTGAACTTGAAGCCGTGGCGCTCGAGGATGTCGCACATCATCGCGCGGCGGCGCGCGTACCCGGCCGCCATCTCGGTGTAGTAGCTCTCCGGCATCGACAGTGCCGTGACGCCCGCTTCCTGCAGCGGCGAAGGTGCGCCGACCGTGAGGAAGTCGTGCATCTTTCGAATCGGCCCGGCGAGATTGTGCGGCGCGATCGCCCAGCCGACACGCCAGCCGGTGACGCTGAAGGTCTTCGACAAGCCGTTGATCGTCACCGTCCGATCGGCCATCCCGTCAATTGACGCGATCGGCACATGCCTGTGCCCGTCATAAATGATGTGCTCGTAGATCTCGTCGGTAATCGCGAGCACGTCCCACTTCTGACACAGCGTTGCGATGACCTGCAGCTCGCTCCTGGTGAACACCTTCCCTGTCGGGTTGTTCGGCGTGTTGATAATGATGGCGCGCGTCCGATCGTTGAACGCCGCGGCCAGTTCCTGCTCGTCGAACGTCCAGTCAGGCTCGCGCAACCGCACGAAGCGGGGAACCGCGCCAGAGATGATGCTGTCGGGTCCGTAATTCTCGTAGTACGGCTCGAAGATGACGACTTCGTCGCCCGGATCGAGCACCGCGAGGAGCGTCGAGAGCATCGCCTCGGTCGAGCCGCAGCACACCGTCACCTGCGTCGGGCTCACGGGCACGCCGTAGCGCCGCGAGAAATCGGCGGAAATCGCTTCGCGGAGGTTCTCGGCGCCCCAGGTGATCGGGTACTGATTGATGTCGCGCTGAATCGCCAGGCACGCGGCGTCCTTGATGACCTGATGCGCCGCGAAATCGGGAAACCCCTGCGAGAGGTTGACGGCGTCGTGCTCCTGCGCGAGCCGGGTCATTTCGCGGATGACCGACTCGGTAAACTGTGTGGCTTTCTTCGAACCGCGTGGTTTCATTGTCCGGAGATTATACTTCCCGAAAGCGCGATCAATTCGATCCGTACAGCCTGCGGTAATCCTCGGCCGTTCCCAGGAGCCGCTTTACGTACTGCTGCGTTTCCGGGTACGGAATGCTGTCGATGAACTCATCCTGCGGGAGGTTCGCGTTCTCCGCATCCAGCGCCGCACCGGCGTCTCGCCCGCGTTGTAGCTCGCCAGCGCCAGATGCACCTCGCCGAACTCGCGGATCTTGTCCGCCAGGTACATCGTGCCCATCCTGATATTGGTCTCCGGCGTCGTGAGCAGACGCAGTGAGTAGCGCAGCTTCAGCTTCCGCGCGTAACCGCGCGCGGTCGAGGGCTTCATCTGCATCAGTCCATACGCGCCAGCATGCGACTTGATGTCGGCGACGAACGTCGACTCCTGCGCCATCAGCCCGGCAACGAGATACGGATCGAGTTTGTTTTGAGCCGCGTTCTTCTTGATGAGATCCCAGTACTCGAGCGGAAAGATCGCCGTCAATATCTCTCGAGGCAGCTGGTCTCCCCCGGCGGCCATGAACTGCGGATACGCCCGCTTCATCAGCGTAATCGAGCCGCGAGCAAGGGCGAATTGGCTGGTGCCCGACTCGGCCGATGCCATCTGTTTGTTCGCCCACGCGATCGTCGCGGTGATGCCAGGCGAATCCCCCCACTTCGCGCGCGCGAACTCCAGCTCCTTCACGGCGGGCTCGTACAATCCCGCCGCAAGCAGCATGCGAATCGTGCCTTCAGTCGGCGGAAAGTCATCGTCCTCACCGCCGAGCGACGCGGTCGCAGGCGCGAACACGAGGCGGCTCGGCCCGAGCGAGGTTCCCTGCTTTTGCAGGATCTTCTCGGCCAGGCGGCCGTAGTACGTATTCTGGTAATCGGCGATCGTCAACTGGTAGCGCGCGAGTGCGCCGGACGTATCGCCCACCGCAGCGCGCGCACGGCCCGACCAGTACAGCCATGCAGGACGGTAATCTGATCGTGGAAAACTCGCGGACGCGGACTCGAAGTGCCGGGCCGCCTCGAGCATCTCGCCTTGACGATACGACGTCCAGCCGGCCTTCCACGCTGCGCGCTCCGCATAGCGGCCGCGCGGAAACCGCGCGTACATCTCGCGAAGCACCGCATCCGCCTCGTCATCGCGATCGCGCTGAATGTAGAAGGTCGCGAGATGGTTCAGTGCTTCTTCGGTCCACGTGCTCTCGGGAAAATCGCGCTCGAGCGCGCGCACGAGCTCGATGAACAGGTCGTCATTGTGAAGCCCGCGCTGCGACATCAGGTAGAAGAATCGCGCCTCCGCCTGTCTGGCGCCGCTCGTCAGGAACGGCCGCAGCGATTCTCGCGCGTTGCTGTAACGACCCTGGAAATATTCGATTTCCGCGAGGCGGAGTGAGACGAGCTCGGCATCCTCTTCGCTCGTCGCGTGCGGCCTGAGGCGGAGAAAACTGGTGCGCGCGTCAGCGTACTGCCGGCTCCCAAAGAGCCGCTCGCCGCGTCCCATCTCGAGCTTGTAGCGCGTGTTGCCCGTAGCGATTTGCTGCACCTCGGGCTAACGTCTGCAGCGGGCCTTCCGCCTGGACCGCGTGCTCGCTGAGCGGAAACTCGTAATAGAGATGCAGGTATGCGTCGGCCGCGCGCTTGCTATCGCCGGCCGCCTGGGCGGCATTGGCAAGACTCAACCAGATGGCGGGCACGTTGACCGCGGCATCGTCCAGGATGTCTTCGTAGATGTTCGCAGCGTCACGGAACTCGCCCAGCGAGTGCGCGGCATCGGCCTCACCCAGTGCCGCGGCTTCGCCGACAAAGCCTTCTGTACCTTTCAGGCCGGCAAAGCGGCGTTTCGCGACCTCGAATCGGCGCAGACGCAGCTCGCACACGCCGGCGTAGTAGGCGGCGTGCGCAGCGCAGCGGCGACTTCGGAGTCGCCGCTGCGGAGAAGCGGCCGAGCGCCTGCTCGTATTTTTCGTCAGCGTAGAGCCGCAGCGCAGCTTTCAGATGCACCAGCGCGGGGTGCGCGGCCGCAGTCGTGCGATCGGAGGATGACGGCGCCATCCAGAGCTGCGACGCGTTGCGAGCCACGGGCGGATGAACCGTGTGCGAAAGCGTCGCCACGGCCACATCCGCAGCATCGTTCGCCCGGGGCGCTGCCGAATGGGTCAACAAGACCGCGCCCGCTACGCTCGAAGCAGCGAGCGCGTGCCGGAAGGCAAAGAATGTCACTTTCTTCGATTATCCGGGCCCGATCGGCCTAAGTCAAGGTCTGTCTGATATTTAGCCTGGTCCACCGACGACCTTGATTGAGCTCCGATCCATGGCCGTGCTGCTGTCGTTGCGCTTCACCGTGGCGCGAACGTCGAATTCGCCGGCTGGCAGTTCCTTCACCATGAAGAAGTAGCTGCGCGCGGCCGCCGCGCCGTCGAGCGTCATCGAGCTGCTGCGGTAGTAATTCGGACCATCGACTTCCCACACGAGCATGCGGTTGTTCTCGTTGCGCGACACGAGCACTCGAAGCAACGCGTTGCCGCGAAACGACGTCACTGAAGGTCGTACGGTTATCGAAATCGCTTCGTCAGCGCTCATCTGCATGGAGCCCGCGAGAACACCTGCCGCCACCGCCAAGCCGAAATAGCGTTTCATTGCCTCGTTCCTTCCTGCCTGCCGCCCCCTGGGCAACTTGGCGGCCACCATAGCGACAGACACTAGGAACAACGACAGGATCGACACAAATGAACGCAGACAGCGGATCAGTGTCTACGGTGACGTGATCGATGTGATCGATGCGGCGAAGGGCGCAGGCGTTGACCCGGGTTACGTCCCTTTGAGGGAGGGGTCGATTCCAACGGCAACCAAGCGACCTTACTTTCCCGCCCGAGCCAGCGGCAATCGACGGCATTCCGCGGCAGGAACCAGAACGCGGGCGGTGCCGCGTCTTGCCGCTTGCCGGCAACCACCGCCATCGACGATCTTGCGCCTTGCGCCTCCGAATCGGAGCCAGCGCGACAGGAGGACAGACATGCGAACGAATCTGGTCGGGAGGGCCGCTGCGATCGCGGACGTCATGCTTGCGGGCTCGAACGGCTTCCGCTGGTTACAACGCGATGCTCTAGCGACCGTCCTCGCGACCGTTTTGTTCTGCACGACCATCAGCGATGACGCGCTCGCGGCCCCGTTCCAGGTCGGAGAATTCATCACCTATTCGCAGGACAGCTGGGGCTCGCTTTCGACTGATGCGTCGGACCTGCTTCTCAACAAGTTCTTTGTGGTCTACACAAATGGAATTGAGGTGGGTATTTCAGGGTTAGGTGGAAATTCAATGCTTTTCAACTCACCGGAAAACGCCATGGACTATATACCGACAAGCGGCACTTCTGGGCCGCTGGACAACGACCTCGTAGATCCCCTCTCCACGTCAGCTGGTGCGTTTGGTGGAAACGTGCTGGCGAACCAGTTCAACGTGGACTTCAACGACGCCGGCTTCCTCGCAGGATCCGCCGCCATTCGATTCGGCGACCTCGCGATGGTCAACTTCGCAACCCTCATTGTTGACGGAGTTCTTGAGGACTTCTCGCACCTGAATGGGTTTTCCGTTCGCCAGTTTCTGGCTGCGGCTAATACCTGTCTCGGCGACGGATTTTGCTCCAATACCTACGAAGGCATGAGCGTCATCGCCCGGAATGTCTCGCTGGCGTTTGACGAAGGAACGCCGACCCAGTTCGCGCAGGATCACCTGCAACTGCCTGCCGGCCCGGTGCCCACTCCGGTGCCCGAGCCGGCAACATTGAGCCTGCTCGGGATAGGTCTTGCCGCACTAACGGCGCGGCATCGGTCACGGGTAGGGAGGGACAGGCCATGAATTACACGAGGAGGAATGAACCGTGCGCAGAGTCCGCAAGCGGCCGCGCGAGAGGCACATCTTTCCTCTTGTCTTACGCCAAGTTCCGGCATAACGTGCACGCCTTCCTGAAAACAAACGCAAGCCGCGGCGGCGCTAAACTTGCGGCAAAGAAAGGAGCATCGGCGATGGATGGATTGCGACGGCTCATCGGCGTATTCGTGTGTGTTTTAGGTGCGACGGCGCCTGCGGATGCTGACGTTGTCACCGATTGGAGCGCGATCACTATCAGCACCATCGGTGCGGGAGCGCCTGTGGCAGGCCCCGGCCGTTTGATTGAGTACGCGATGGTCCATATCGCGATGCATGACGCCGTCCAGGCGATTCAGCAACGCTTTGAAACCTATTCGCCGGGGATCACGCCAACATCTGGCTCTGTGATTGCGGCGGCCGCCAAGGCAGCCCACGATGTTCTGGTCAATCGCTTTCCGGCACAGACGGCCACGCTCGATGCCGCCTACTCGACCTACCTCGCGGATCATCAGATCGCGAGCAACGACGGGGGCATAGCCGCAGGTGCGCAAGCTGCCGCCGCGATCATCCAGGGGCGCGTCAATGACGGAGCCTACCCGGTGCCCGCTCCGGCCTTTTTTGGGGGCACCGAGCCGGGCCAATGGCGGCCCACAGTTTTGACCGCCACGGGCGAGCCCACTCCGATGGGGGTTTCGTGGATGGCCACAACGAGGCCGTTTACGGTGATGCACTCCTCTCAGTTTTTTGCGCCCGGTCCACCGCGCCTAACGAGCAGCGGCTACACCCGTGACTACAACGAAGTGAAAGCGTTTGGAAGGGACGTGGGCTCGAGCCGTACGCCGGAGCAGACCGAGATTGCCGTGTTTCATTCCGGCAATACGCTGGTGTTATGGAACCAGACGCTCCGGTCGCTTGCCGACCGGTATGCCACCAACGTTGGCGATAGCGCCCGGCTCTTCGCGCTTGTCAATATGGCGATGGCTGACGCAGCCATGACCGCGTGGCAAGCGAAGATTCAGTACAACGTCTGGCGGCCGATCACGGCCATTCAACTGGGAGAGAGCGATGGCAACCGCTCAACAGTGGGCGATCCCACCTGGCGGTCGCTGTTCCCCTCCCCCAATTACCCCGACTACACCTCGGGGGCCAATAGTCTGGCCGGCGCCGCCACCGAAATGTTGAGGCTGTTCTTCCGGACCGATCGGGTGAACTTCTCGATGATTGGCCCTACCACCAGCCGCTTCTTCACGGCATTTTCCGACGCTGCCGATGAAGTTGTTGACGCGCGCATGTACATGGGAATTCATTTCCGGTTCGCGGACACGACGGCTCGATCGAGGGCTATGCGTGTGGCCCGGTGGGCGTACAAGTATTACCTGCGTTCTCTCGAAGGCGACGAGTTCGATTTCGTGCGGACGCTCGACATCGTTGAAGACATTGACCTGATGGAAGACGAGGAAGACGGCCAGGATGATTGGCAAAATGACGACGACGCGGAATATAAAACGTCCGACCGCTAGAACCGCCTGATCGATCGGATAGCGAGTGGCAGTGAGGTTCTTCTAGACCTCACGCCACTCGTTCGCCACCTAGTCGACGATCGCGCTTCATTCGACGGTCGGGCACGCGAATTTGGGGCCGAGGTAGTGCGACAACCTGCCATTCTGGATGGCTTGCACCAGATCGTCAACCGCATCGAGATGCGCCTGCTGCAACGCAACCAAGTCGGCCAGCAGCTGCGACGAAGGGTTTCCCAACCGTGACAGATACTCTTCACCCTTGGGGAACGTGATCCAGTCGTTCCCGGGAAAGGAAATGCCCGCCCGGAGGGTTGTCGGCTGCCCATTGTCCTTGAGCGGGAAGTAGCTGGCACCTGGCGTCGTGTCGGATGCCGCGAACAGCCCCGCAATGAACCGGTTCTTCGACGCCGCGGGCTTCAGGAACAGCATCGAGTTGTTCAGGGGCGAGCCCTGAAAGGCGATCTGCGTGAAGCCCGCGAATTGACCGCTGAAGAGTGCGGCGTCAATGGTGCCAAGGTATTCGAAGAACGCCTGGGCGCCCACGCCCGCCAATTCGTCGAACGTCACGACCGCATAGTCGAGCGCAAACGCATACGCCTTGAAGTTGTCCGGGCTGAAATGCGCGGTCCCTTCCTGATTCAGCACGTAGCCCAGGGCGTTGTCGAGCACATCGACATCCGCCGCGCTCACCGGATCGGGCCCGAAATCCCGAATGGTGAACACAAATGAGGGATGCGTTATCCCCTCGAACCCTCCCGCGGCGACGAGGACACTCGTATTGCCGGCGTTGACGGTGCTGATGGCGCCATCGGCGCTGAGCGCGTCGATCGTGCTCTGGACGATCCCGCACTCATTCAGCAGCAGATTGCTCCATAGCTCAAGGTTCTCGTACCCTGCGCTCTCGATCAGGGCGAGCGTCGGTCCCCCGACTACCTGTCCACCGGGAATCGGCTCGACGGACATGAACGTGGTGGCAACGACGCCTTGGACCGCCAGCGCCGCGACAAGCAGCACAATTGCGGCGACATGCGCGACGGCGTGCGGCCTCATCCTTAGGTGTCTCAGCATGTTGCTCTCTCGCTCGAGACTCCACGCGCCGGGACGGCGGCGGAGTGCGCACCAATGATCCGACATTTCCGATTTGATGAGCTTTGATCGGTCGCATCCTACACCAACCAGAGCGCGCTTTGGGTCAGGATTCACCGGCGGCCTGAATTGTGACGCGCGGCGGAACGAGCCGTCTCCGGTCGATTCCACACGCTGGGCTGAGCCTGTAACAGCTTCCGGTTTCGATGTGCCTGACGGCCCGCGTCGCACGAACTCGCCTCAGCAGCCGCGCACGGGTGTACTATCTGCCTGTTCCGGACAGCAATACCGTTGATCCGAACGCTTGAAGGAGGAGACACACCATGCGTGTCATTGTCCGATTCCGGGCGATTGCCCTGGGCCTCGCGATCACGGTTACGGGCTGCGCGTCGCCGCCCAACGCGGACGTGGATGCGGCCAAGGCCGCCCTCGACAGGGCCGCCTCCGAACGCGCGGGTCAGTATGCCCCCGAGTCGCTAAAGGCTGCCCAGGATGCTCAGGCAGCCGTCGACGCCGAGCTGAAAGCTCAGGAAGGCAAGTGGTTTAAGTCGTACGACAAGACCAAAGAACTCGCAGTCGCGACGAAGGCGGCAGGCGACAAGGCGGCAGCGGATGCTATCGCGGGCAAGGAGAAGGCCGATGCCATCGCGGCCAAAGCGAAGGCCGATACCGAGGCCAGGGCGAAGGCCAAGGCGGCGGCGGTCCGCATCGGGGGTCAGATCAAGCCACCAACCAAGATCAAGGACGTCCAGCCAGTGTACCCGGCCATTGCGCGATCGGCGCGTGTCGCCGGGGCCGTCACGATCGAAGCGACGATTGGACCCGACGGGAAAGTCATAGACGCGACGGTAGTGCAGTCGATCCCGCTGCTCGATCAGGCCGCGCTTGACGCCGTGCAGCAGTGGGAGTACACGCCTCCCCTCCTGAACGGCAAGCCTGTGCCCGTTCTTGTGACCGTTACGATTAACTTCAAGCCGTAGTAGGCATCTGCGCGGTCGCAGGATGCAAACCGTCTGAAGTATGCCCGCGCGGCGCGGCATCGTATCCGTTCGCGCAAGCGGCGACGTCGGCTGTTGGATCGTGCCGAAGACAACTCCGGCTAGCGGCGACTAGATCACCGACGCGTCCAGAATCGACGTACCCAGTCCGACATCGATCACCCTGTCTAACCGGAAACCGGAGGCGGCAAGCAGACCCTCGAACTCGCGGCGCGTCCGCTCCTTACCCGTGAGCAGCACAAGCATGAAGAGATCGAGCATTTTGATCCAACTAGGGTTCAAGTCTTCTGGAACAATCGCCTCGATGAGCAAGAGTTTGGCGTGCGCGGGGGCTGCCCGTCGAATGGCGCTCAGGATCTCGACAGACTGGCGGTCATTCCAGTCGTGAATGACCTGCATGACGAGGTAGGCATCACAGACCGGCAGCGCGTCTTTGAAGAAATCACCCCCCTGAAGCTTGAAGCGGGCCGACGCGGCGCCTGCCATATCCTCGACGACATGGGGCCGATCGAAAAGCACACCGGTGGCGTTGGGTGCGGCGCCGAGCACGGCCTGGAGCAGATGCCCGCGCCCACCGCCTATATCGGCGACCGTGTTGAAGGTCGAGAAATCATAGCTGGATAAAATTCCGGCGATCTGGCCGAAGGCCTTCCCCGTCATCGCCTCGTCAAAGATGCGGCTCAGTTCAGGGTGCTGCTGTAAATATGCCCACGTCCCTCCGGGCGTAACCAGTTCCGCCGACGGTTTGCCGGTACGGACGGAGTGGTCTAGTAACTCGAAGCTTTTCCAGTCAATTTCAGAGCCGATCCAGCGCACAAAGGATCGCATGGACTGCGGGTGATCAGTGCGTAGCAACCGCGAGGCAGGCGTGTGGGCGTAACCCTCGTTGCGCGGTTCAAAGATACCGTATGCCGAAATCAACCGAAGGGCGCGGTCCAAGGCGCCAGCGTCAGTGCCGGTGCTTGCGGCTAAATCTGCTGCCGTGCGTGGATGATCGCCGAGTGCGTCGGCAATGCCCGCCTCGGCGAGCACATGCAAACATCTCGGCACGGCGTAACTCATCGAAACCTCGAGGATCGTGTCGATAGGGTTTTGCATCGGCGAAGTCTACGCCAGAATCGCGAGTGAAATTGGCGTGATTCTGTGCGAGAGGAAGCTCACATGCCGCGTTGTCGCGCAAGCCGCGGCCGGTGGAGCCCTACCGAACGCAGTGTTGAGATAAGGTGTCTGCGCCGCCGGCGCGAAGCTCATTGAAGCGCGATCGCACTTCGATGCGTACGCCGCGTTTATCGAGTGGGCCTGTCGCAATTTCCGCCGCGCGAAAGGCACGCTCGTCACCTACATGAGTTATGCGAAGGCGCACGCCGCGCAGGAGGTTAGTGCACTGACCTCTGAATCGTTGAGTGATTTTCTCCGAAAATACGCGCCGCGCGCCATTTGCGTGCACCGCGGATCCTTTGCGACGGCGAGGGCAGGGCGCTGACGCAGAAGATGGTGCAGGCCATCGTGCGACGTGTCGCGCATCGGGCGAAGGTCAAACCCGGCGTGCATATCCTGCGGCCAGAGCCGAAGGACAACAGTTGCTCGCTCCACCGCCGCGGCTTGTCGGGAGAATACGGAGCTGGTGCCTGTGGCCGAGGAAGGCGAGGACGTGACAGAGTCGCGGCTTGAACAGTCGAGCTTGAGATATCCTATGCTCCACCTCCGCGTTCCACGAACATGTTCGCGCATCCAGGCCTCCGCGTCGGAGCCTACGAGATCCTGGAAGCCGTCGGTGCCGGCGGTATGGGAGAGGTGTATCGCGCGCGCGATACGCGGTTGGGCCGCCTCGTGGCGATCAAGTTCGTCGCCGGGGATCTGCGCCACGACGAGACCGCCATCGCGCGGCTGGAGCGCGAAGCCCGGCTGGCCTCGTCGCTGAATCACCCCGGCATCGTCACGGTGTTCGACGTCGGCGTGCACGAGGGTCATCCGTACGTCGTCATGGAGTTGATCGACGGCGTGCCGCTGTCGCAGCAGATCGCCGCCGGTCCGCTCGGCGTGCGCGAAGCAATCGATCTCGCCGTGCAGATCGCAGAGGCGGTGGCCGCCGCGCACGAGGCCGGAATCATGCATCGCGATTTGAAGCCCCAGAACGTCATGGTCACATCCGGCGGGCGCGCCAAGGTCGTGGACTTCGGCCTGAGCCGCGCGTTCGCGGCGCCGCAGTCGGCGGCGACCATCAGCGGCGATGCGCTAACGGGCGCGATGGCCGTGCTCGGCACCCCGGGCTATATGTCGCCGGAGCAGGTGCGCGGGTTGCCGACCGGCCCGCAATCGGACCAGTTCGCGCTCGGCGCCATCCTGTACGAGCTGCTGACCAACACGCGCGCGTTTCGCGGGGACTCGACAGTGGAAACGCTGTCGTCGATTCTGGTCGACGAGCCGCGCCCGATCGCCGAGCTGCGGCAGGGCGTTCCGCCCGAGGTTATCGTCACGGTGCGCCGCTCCCTGGAAAAACGCCCAACCGATCGCTACGCGTCAACCTCGGATCTCGCGCGCGACTTGCGGGAGGCCTTGAGCGTGCTCGTGGTCGAAACGCGCACCCTGCCGCAGGGACGGCGGCTGGCGCGGCGGCCGGGGCGCCGCAAGCTGCTGATGGCAGCGGCGGCGGCCGGCGTCATCGTCACGATGGGCGTCTGGTCGTGGAATCGCCGGCCCCCACCACCCACCGCGGCGCTGCCCACCGTTCGCCACATTGTCGTCTTGCCATTCACTAACGTGACCAACGACGCTGCCGACCAGGTGTTTGCCGACGGCCTCGTCGAAACGCTCACCAGCAGCCTGAGCGGATTGGAGCGGCTGCAGAAGATGTTGCGCATCGTGCCGGCGACTGAGGTGCGCGGGGGGCGCATCACGACGGTGAAGGAGGCGCAGCAGGCGTTCGGCGCAACGCTCGCGATCACCGGGTCGATCCAGCGGCTGCCGTCCGCGGTGCGGCTCACGCTCAACCTCGTGGACGCGACCCGCGTGACCCAGTTGGCGTCACGGACCATCGACATCGGCGCGGGCCGCGAAGCGGTGACCCAGGACGTGGTGATCGGCGCCGCGACGGCGCTGCTCTCGCTCGAGCTCGAGCCCGACGCGCGCAAGGCGCTGTCGGCCGGTGGCACGCAAAACGCCAGGGCCTTCGAGCTCTTCGTGCAGGGACGCGGATTATTGCAGCGGTTCGATCGCGTCGAGAACGTTGATCGTGCGATCGACGCACTCTCGGCGGCCGTGGCTGCCGATCCGGTTTACGCGCTGGCACAGACGGCGCTCGGCGAGGCGGACTGGCGGAAGTTCGAGATCGACAAGCGCGCCGAGTGGATCGACCGGGCGGTGGCGCACTGCGAGCGCGCGCTGGCGATCGACAGCCGCGTGGCCGCCGTGCACGTCACCCTGTCGATGATCGCGCGCGGCCGCGGCCGTTACGAAGAGGCGGTGACCGTTGCGCAGAGCGCGGTGGCGCTGGATCCGGTCGCGAGTGAGGGTTATCGCGAACTGGGACGCGCCTATGAAGCGCTCAAGCAGACCGACGATGCGGAGGCGACGTATCGACGCGCCGTGGCGGCGCGGCCCGATGACTGGCTCGCGGTCAACGCCCTTGCGACTTTCCACCTGACCCGATCGCGCCTGGACGAGGCCGAAGCCGGCTTCCGTCGCCTGATCGAGCTGACGCCCGACAACACGAGAGGCTACAACAACCTCGGCGCGGTGCTGTATCGCCGTGCCCGCGAGGCGGACGCGGTGGCGACGTGGGAGCGGTCGATGCAGATCCGTCCGACCTTCGCGGCGGCGTCGAACCTCGGCACTCATTATTTTGGCGCCGGACGCTACTCCGATTCAGCTCGCGCATTCGAGCGCGCGGTGGAACTCGCGCCCAACGATCGCCGCGTCTGGCGGAACCTGGGTGCCGCGCTCCACTATGCGCCCGGTGAGCGCGCCAGAGCGGCCGCGGCCTACGAGAAGGCGCTACAACTGGCCGAGGCGGAGCATGCGATCAATCCGCGCCAGCCATCGGTGGTCGCCGAGATTGCCGATTCAGCATCGATGCTGGGCCGCCGTGAAGCCGCGCTCGACGCCATCCGCACCCTCGAGCGGCTGAAGACGAGCGACGCCGTTGACCAGTTTCTGGTGGCCGGCGCGTACGAACAGCTCGGCGATCGGACCCCCGCCCTGCGCTGGCTCGAGAAGGCGCTGGCCAATGGCTATGAACGGCGACGGGTGGAATCGTCGCCGTCCCTCGCGGCGTTGCGGAAAGATCCGCGCTACGCCGACCTAATCAGCAAGCTTGCCCACTAACGGCGGGTTACGGCGTGATGCCGTGGTCCGCCAGGAACTCCAGGTCGTCGGGTTGATCGAGGCGATACGCCCCGCCGACGCCGGTGCAGTTCGGGCTGTAGCCGAATGACGTCACGGCGACGACGAGCCGCGAGTTCGTGTCGTCGAACGTCGGCCCGCCCGAGTCGCCGAAGCAGGTGCCGCCGGTGACCGGGTTGTTCGACAGCTGGATGTACGTCTTTCTCGGGTTGCTAACCAGGTTGAGGAGCCGCGGCTCGGCCTTCAGCCTCGTGTCGCCTCCGATTTCGAAGACCGGGTGGGCCCGCTGCAGGCCGTACCCCACGACCTCGAAGCGGTGCTCGTTGCGGCGGCCCGCGTACATCTGGAGGTAGTCGGCCGTCGGGATCGTCGCGTACGGGCCGGGCTGGGCCTCGTCGAGCTCGATGACGCCGGCGTCGTGGATGTAGAACACGCGGTCGTCGTACTCGGGATGCGGGAACGAGGTGGCGCGGACCCAGAGCGGGTTGCCGTTAAGGAAGTCGCGGCGGGCTTCGTAGCGGGCCTGCTGGGTTGGGAAGTTGAGGTTGCCGTCGCCGTCGAACGTCAGCGGCCAGCCGTCCCAGTGAGCGTCGTCCTCATTCAGGCTGAACCAGACGTCGTTGCCGCCGGTGCCGTTGTCGTCTTCGGCGGTGAAGCGGTTTTCCTCGGTCGTCGTCGACACGCTGTCGAGGCCGATCGCGAACGTGCAGTGGCCGGCCGTCACGACGACCGTCCCGCTCAGGAGCGTCCCGGAGCAGCTGAACCAGCCGCCCGGCTGGTCCGCACCGTAGGGCGACGGCAGCGCGTCGGGGACGTAGAAGACGAGCTGGCCGACCATCGAGTGCTCTCCGGCGTCCGGCACCCCACCTCTCGTGACGGCAGTGGCCGGTGTCATCGAGAGCAGGAGCGCGAGAAGCGCGGCAAGAGCTGCAATGTGCGTGCGCATGGGTCCTCCGAGTGCGGGGGGCAGTGGGCCACGACCGGTCGCGGAATCTAGCGCGAACGCGGTCAGGCCGTCGGCTATGTTCGACCCGATCCTTCAAGAGACGATATGAACCAACATTTCCGATTTGATTGGCTTTGATCGGTCGCATCCTACACCAACCAGAGCGCGCCTCGGTCAGGATTCACCCCGTATGGATCTCGCATCGAAAAACCCGGCCGACGGCCCGAATTGTGACGCTCGGCACAACGCCTCCGACATTCTTACGGACACTTCGCCGGCCTCCCGTCCTCTCTTCGCCCAGGTCTCCGGTCACGCACGCCGGTCAGCTCGGGCGGCGCCCAGATCCGCCCGAGCATCGACGCGAACAGCCAAGGTCCAAAAAGCAACTGATTGTCCCGCGTGAACGGCCTGATTCGAGCGAGGCCCTCAAATGGGGCGAAAGTTTGCTCGACGCTGAGGGGGATTGTCCCGCTGGAGGCTGCTAGCGGCGATTTCTAGTCTCAGTGCTCTCAACACCGCCGTCCCGTCGATCGGACGGTAGTAGAACATTCGTCGTAGACCTCCCGGCGAGCCAACTCGGACCCGGATGGCGGAAGCGAGCCTAATGAGCGAGGTGCAACCGTCTGCTTGGAAGGTGTCCCGATGGCGTCTCAGAGGTGTGTAGTGCTCCCTAGCGGGCTCAGTCAAGCGGTCACTTCAGGGGCGAGAGTCGAACCCTAAAAACACGTTTTCTGTAAATGGCTGATGGCGCACGAGTTCTGGTCTAAGTCGTTGAGCTATTTCTGTTCTCTCACCGCCTTCTTCTCTACTCACGTCGTCGCGAGTTGTCACGAATCGACCAGCGTTTTGGAGACATTTTGGAGACGGTAACCTTGGATAACGTGAAGCCGACAGCCTCAACAGCCCCCAACTACGGAATAACTTTGATGATTTGCCCATCCTTGACGGTATATGTGCCCACCGTTATGGCTGGCTCGCTCGGTAGATCGATTTGCACGGCGCCGTTCTCGAGCACTAATCGATTCAATCTGGAGTGCCACGTCGCCGAGGTTGCTGTTAGGCGGATGTCATTGATGACCACGATCACGGGGCCCGTAAACGTCATGTCCTCCCCTTTTGTTGACAGCACCCCAGGGGCCCAGGGCTCATTGGGGAGGTCGCCCGTGTAACTGACCGCCGAAATCGACAGGTCAATGGCCGGTTTGGTGTGCCGCGTATGGGCACAACCAGCGACGAGCAGCCCGGCAAGAACGATGGCCCACGCGATAGGTCGCATACCGCCTCCTTTATCGACGCTCCGGTAAGCAACCGACGCGTCCTGCACGCCAAGTGCGATCCGCAATTGACTCTCACTGTGCCCTGCACCATTCGGCTTGCTTCCGACACCGCAATACTCCGCCGGGTTCCACGACTTCGAGGAGTATGAACGGTTGGTGGCCGCGGCCACAGGGGATCGACTCGCGGACCACGCTCATCGTGCTGTTAGGCGGCGAGGCAGGTCTGCGGTGCGGCGAGATGATGGCGCTCGAGTGGCGAGATATCGATCTCACGCGCGGGCGAATGGTGGTCGAACGATCGGACTGGAAGGGCGAGATCACGGCGACGAAGGGCGGCCGGGTCCGTTACGTGCCGCTGACGAAACGGCTCGCGGCGGCGTTCAAAGGGCATCGGCACTTGCGGGGGGCGCGGGTGCTGTGTGAAGGCGACGGCACGTCCCCTCTCGCAGAAGATCGTGCAGTGTGCAGTGCGTCGAGCGGCTCTGCGGGCCCATCTCGCGCAATACGGGCGTGCATGTGCTGCGGCATACGTTCTGTTCGCATCTGTCGATGCGCGGGGCGCCGGCGAGGGCGATTCAGGAGCTCGCCGGGCACAAGGATCTGGCGACGACGCAGCGGTATATGCACTTGAGTCCGGCTGCGACGACGGGGCCATTCGCCTCCTGGATGATCCCCGACGGGAGCGAAATTTTTGGAGACATTGGGGAGACGGGATCTACCGAAATCGCTAAATCCTCTCGGTAGAAGCAAGTTAGAGTGGTGGAGGCGGCGGGAGTCGAACCCGCGTCCGAAAGCACATCATCAAAGAAATCTACATGCGTATCCGCTTCTGGGTTCTCGTATCCAGCGTGAGGAAGCGGCCAAAACCGCCAGATACCAGACTCGGATTGTCTCACTCCCGAACGCCGAGCCGCCGTTCGGAAACCAGCCTGTTTAATGACGTTCGACCCCCAGCCACCAGGCGAGGCCGGGGCGAACGCTCACATGCTTATTTAATTAAGCAGCGAGAGCGTACTGATTGTCCGCAGTTAACGGATGTTCCATCAGATTTACGAGTTAATGGTGCTCGGCATGCATTCCTTGAGTCCATACCTCCGTCGAAACCGGAGCGCCCCCATAGGAGTGACAGAACCATTATCGCATGTACTAGAATGACCGGCATGCACTTCGTGTACATGGTCCGCTGCTCGGACGGAACGCTGTACACCGGCTACGCCCGCGATCCGGAACGGCGAACCGAGGTGCACAACACGGGGCGCGGGGCGAAATACACCGCGCGACGTCTCCCCGTGTCGCTTGTCTATCGGGAGCCGTGCGCCTCGCGCAGTGCGGCGTTGAAGCGCGAGTATGAGGTCAAACAGTTGACGAGGACCGAGAAAGAGGTCCTCGCGTGCTCAGCGGCAGCGCAACCCTGAAGGTCGCGCCCTTCCCTTCCCCGTCGCTTTCGGCCCCGATCGTGCCTCCATGCATCTCGACGATGTGCTGCGCGATGGCGAGCCCCAGTCCCAGGCCGCCATGCACCCTGGTCGTCCCGCTTTCTGCCTGCCGGAAACGCTCGAACAGATGCGGCCGAAACGACGCCGGAATTCCGATGCCGGTATCGCTGATGACAATCTCGACGTGCGAATCGCGTTCATCGACGCGAACGTCGATGCGGCCGTCACGCGGCGTGAACTTGACGGCGTTGGAGAGGAGATTCCACACGACTTGCTGAAGACGGCTGTGGTCGCCGGACACGGCCGCCGTTCCGTGCCCGAGAGAGCATTTCAGGTGCAGGCCCTTGGCGTCGGCGGCCGGCTTCACGGTCGCGACCGCATCCTCGACAACGGCGACCACGTCTATCGGCTGCATCTTCAGCCGCGCCTTGCCAAGCACGATGCGCGAGACGTCGAGCACATCCTCCACAATCTGCGCCAGCGCAGCCGCATTGCGATCGATCACGTCGAGCGCCTGCGGGATCTTCTCCTCATCTATGGCGCCCGACTGCAGCATCCGCGCGTAGCCCAGGACGGCGTTCAGCGGCGTGCGGAGCTCATGCGACAAGGTCGCGAGAAACTCATCCTTCAAACGGTTGGCGCTCTGAAGCTGTTGATATGACTGCGCGGTCTCGATGGCGAGGGCCGAGCGTGTGGCGATGTCGTGCGCGATCCGGAGATCGTCGTCCGACATGTGGCGGCCTGACTCGGCGGTCGCGATCGTCATGGCGCCCATCGTGCGGTCGTGCGCGACCATAGGCACGCACAGATACGACACCAGGCTCAACGAGCGGACGCGCGAGAGAAATGCCTCGTCGCCCTGGGCACTCGCGACAATCATCTCGTCGGTAATCTCGCGGACAAAAGACTTGGTGTTGGTACGGATGACTCGCTCCGGCCCCGCCGGTGCATCGAGACCGTCGGAATGGGCCCAGAGGACCTCGTCGATCTGCACCTGTTCCGGGACGCACGTGGGCGATCGCCACGCGCCGGACGGCCCCGTCCTGATCGACCACATCGAAGGCGCAGTAATCGGCGAGGTACGGTACGGCGAGACTGGCCAGCGTTCGCAGCGTCTGTTCGTAGTCGAGCGATCGCGACAACGTCAGCGTCGCTTCCGCGAGGAACGCGTCGCGTTGCGACACTCTCGCTGCCTGCTGCTCTGCGCGCTTCCGATCGGAGATATCCCGCGCAATCTTCGACGCGCC
This sequence comes from Vicinamibacterales bacterium, assembly GCA_963787755.1. GTDB lineage: Bacteria > Acidobacteriota > Vicinamibacteria > Vicinamibacterales > JAMQPK01 > JAMQPK01. Next base: position 333,342 of record CAWBEG010000002.1, on the reverse strand, counting down.
GATGACTTTTCCACCCGCATCGAGAATGGGTGAGACGGTCAGTGAAATGGGAACAAGCCGCCCGCCGCGTCCCTTTCTCACCGTCTCGAAATGGTCGACACGGCGCCCCGCCCGAATCGAGGCGAGCACGGTGTCTTCTTCTGATTGTCGATCGTCGGGGATGATGCGGCGGATCGACGAGCCGATCATCTCGTCGGCCGTGTACCCGAACATGCGCTCGGCGGCCTCATTCCACGACAGCACATTCCCGTTCAGATCCTTACTGACGATCGCATCATCCGAGGATTCGACGATAGCTGCCAGACGCCGGGCTATGGCATCCGTAGTGTCGGTCACTAAGCCACAGACTACCATCGGCGACTGGCGTCATCATAGGGGGTTGGCGGCGCCGGCGGTCAATGCATCTTATGGTGGAGGCCATCGAATTTGGCCTTCACCTTTTCGACTACATTCTGCATCTTGTACGGGAGGCCCGCAGAAGAGCCTTGCGCCGCGGCGCGCTCCTCCGATGTTTTCGCGTAGGGCACGAGAAACACGAGCAGCACGTACAACCCGATGGCCATTATCGGCGGCCGGTCGTAGTTCGCCATCTCCAGTACCGCGGCCGCCACGAACGCAACGCGAACGATCGTCGGGTCGATGTTGAAATACGCGGCGAGCCCGTTGGCGACGCCGCTCACGATCGCCCCTTCCCGAATCTGATAGACGCGTCTCGGCGGCGTTCGCGCCAGATGGCGGGATCGTGGACTCGGGCGCCACACCACTTTCAACAGGACCAATCTCACGAAGTATCTGGGCAATCTCGAGCCGTCGTCACCACGGTCTTGCCGGGACCGAGAAGGCGCTGGCACTTCTCCGCGACGGACTGCTCGACATCTCGAAGAATTTCGGACGCATCGGGATTGCCGCCGAGCTGTGCCTCCGCGTGCTCGAGATACGCACGCAGCGCCTCGTAGCCAAGCTCGTCGAGTTGATACGAGTTGCCGTTGAGGTTGATCGTGATCACTTTCTGCATGATTAGCCTTGTCCGAGGTTGTCGAGCGTCTGGTTGATATAAGCCCAGTAGTCCGTCAACTCGTCGAGCTGCGCCTTCCCTTTCGCTGTGAGCTTGTAGTATTTGCGTGGCGGTCCGGCCTCCGACTCCTGCCAGTCGTAATCGACCGCGCCTTCGCGCCGCATCTTGCTCAACAAGCGGATAGAGCGTTCCCTCCTGCGTCGCAAATTCCGTGGTGCTGAGGCGCCGCAGCATGTCGGCCACATACACTTTGTCGCTGGCAACGATCTTCAAAATCAGAAACTCGAGGAGTCCCTTTCGGATCGACGCGAATTTCTCCTGGATGAGCGTTGTCTGCATCAAGCTACCTTGCTAAGACAAGGTAGCATAGAGAAGCAAGGCCGTCAACTGAGTCTAGGAATTTGGGTTAAAATATGAGACTTTAGGTGATTCATGGCGAACAGATCACGACCATCCCAGCAGAAAAGACATAAAGAGCGAGCGCGGCAGGAGAAGCAGAAGATCAAGTTCGAGCGCCGCCAGGAAGCCAAAACCAATCCAAAGAGCCCGCGCCAACCCGGCGAAGACCCGGATATCGCTGGAATCGTCCCGGGACCGCAACCCCCACGGGAAGATATGCTTATCGATGACGACGTCGCTGTGATTGGCGATGTCGACGAGGCGAACGAGGCCTAGGTTTCGCTCGCCTTCCGGTTTCTTTTGCGACTTTCAAAAACTTCGAGAACGGTCTGTACTGCTTCGTTCTCTTTATGGCGGAGTTCCCGTTGGATGCCGGGAATCATGTACCAGGCCCGAAGGGCCTTGTAGACTTCGTTTTCCTGGTTTTGGAGCTCGGATGGGCTTTTTTTGACGGGAGCGGGCATGGCGTAACTGTAACAAAACTAACGAACTAAGGGAAGGGGGCTTCTTCCTATTTTCGAATCTCCACCAGCCCGATCTTGTTCACGCCGCTCAACGCGAGCGCCAGATTGCCGTCCTTGGTGACGCTGACGTTCCGAACAACTCCCCCGCCAGACGGGATCGGCCACGTCTGAAATTTTTCGGTCGCCGGGTCGAACATGACAATGGTGTTCGGCTGCACGCCTGATTCGCTATACCAGATCTTGCCGTCGATCACCGCAATGCCATACGGCTGCGACTTCGGGCCGCCCGGCGACGTCCACTCTTTCACCTGCGACGTTGCAGGATCGAGCTTGCCGAGAAATCCCCGCGAGTAATCCGAATACCACACGTTGTCCTGCGCATCGATCGCCAGCCGCCGCGGACGTGCGTCCGCGCTCGGCAGTGTCCATTCGCGGATGATCATCGTCGCGGGATCGATGCTCGCCACTTTGTTCGCGCCGAACTCCACGAAGAACGGAACGCCCTTCGAGTTCACCATGATGCCGTACGGCAGCGACTTCGTCGTCGGCGAGTTCCGCAGCGCGAGCTCGCCGTTGACCGGATTCAGCCGGCCGACCATGTTGGCGCCCTGCACCGTGAACCAGAGCGTGCCTTTCTGATCGAAGGCAAGCGAATGCGGATCTTTCGCCGCAGGATCGGGCATCGGATACTCCGTCACCTCACCCGTTTTTGGATCGAGTTTTCCGATGAGCGCTTTGGAGTTGCCGGTGTACCAGATATTGCCGGCCTTGTCCTCGGTAAGGCCGTGAGGACCGGAGGCCGGCGTCTTGAGCGCGAATTCCTTGATCTGTCCTGTCTTCGGATCGAGCCGTCCGAGCACGTTCACCATCTGGCCCGTGTACCAGATGGTGCCGTCAGACGCGGCGAGCGGATCGTGAGGACGCGATTTCGGCGTCGGCACGTCCCACTCACGAATCGTCACGGACGGTGCGTGCGACGAGGCCGGAGCGATCGCCCCGGGAGCGGCCTGCGGCGCAGCAGGTTTCTCTGCAGGCTTTTCGGCGGGCTTGTCTTCAGGTTTCGAGCCTTTGACCGGCCAGTTCTTCGCAAGGTACTCGACCAGCACCTTGGCTTCTTCTTCGTTCACCTCGGCGCCAAGGTCGATCATGTTGACGACGACTTCGTGCCACTCTTCGGCGCTGCGCCCGAAGGTGGTCACCTGTTCGGGAGCGTGGCACGTGCTGCACTTCTTCTCGAGGATTTCCTTACCAGGTCCGTCCGGGAATGCCTGCGCTGCGGCCGGTGCCGCCGATGCCAGGAACGCCGCCATGGCCAGCGGCACTAATGAATTCTTCAGCATGACTCCTCCGTCCCCTCATTTTACTCATCTTCCCTTGTTGTGGTGTCCGGCTTTAGCCGGACCGTGCGCTGAAGTACCCTTCCCGCTCGGTCCACGAGCATCGTGCCGTCGAAGGTGTCGCTGAGGTGTCGCTCGGTCAACATGTCGCGTTTTGCGCCATCTCCAGCGATGCGGCCACTCCTCAGCAGGATGACCCTGTCAATCTCGGGAATGATTTCCTCGACGTGATGGGTAATCAGGATGAGCGTCGTGCCGTCTCTCGCGATGGTCCTGACGCGCTCCATGAAGTGATGCCGCCCGACGACGTCGAGGCCGGTCGTGGGCTCGTCGAGTACCAGCGCGCGCGGATTGGTGACGAGCGCCCGCGCCAGCAAGACGCGGCGCGCTTCGCCGCTCGACATCTCGTTCATCAGCCGGCGCGCGAGATGGCCGGCGCCCATTTTCTCGAGCGCCTCCATCCCACTCCGGCGCATCTCGTCGGTGATCGTGCTGTATCGCAGGATGCCCTGCGAGGCGACGAAGCCCGAGAGCACTGCAGCGAGCCCCGTGATGCGTCCCTCGCTGTTGCCGCTGACGAATCGCTGATGCAGGTCGGCAGAGACAATGCCCAGTTGCGGCCGGAGCTCGAAGACGTTCCAGTTGTCGCTGCCGAAGACGCGCACCGGCGACGAGTCATCCGGCAACGGAAGCGCGCGCTCTTCGTGGGTGAGCAGCCGGACCAGAACGGACTTACCCGCGCCGTTGGGCCCGAGGATCGCCGTGTGCTCGCCTGCGCAGATTTTCAGCGACAGTCCGTGGAGGACCGTGGCATCGCCTTTCTTCACGCTGGCATTGGATAACTCGAGAACGGGCTCGCTCATCGCGCCGACATTGTATGCGCGTGGCACGCGTCACCGAGCGTGATGCCCGCGCGTACGACCCCGCCGCCCGAGAGCTGTTCGCCCGGCACGAAGCCTTGTGATTTGTAGCCGGCCGAAATCTGAATTCCTTCCGTCCATCGGGATCGCAGGATTCGCGGCATCGGCACGACGACCGTTGCGACAGCGCCTGCCCCCATGTGCTGAGGGTCAGATGTTTGATCGGCGAGCAGCTCCGGCTGCCTCCAGACATCGACTGCCAGCCCGATATGAAGGCCCCGCACGCGCAGTACATCCGCCGCACGCGTGCTGAAGCCCCATGTCGACGAGGCGCCTGTGTTTCCTACACGCAGCGTGATTCCGGTGATTCGTCGCTCTCTGCTCTGGGCTCTCTGCTCCTGGTGAATGGACGTGCGAACGGTCCATTCTGCCGCCGTAAGGTGCGAGCGCGTACCCCAACGACGGCATCAGGCGGACTCCGCCGCCCACCGGAATCAGCGGCATCGGACCGGTCGTGCTTCCGTTGCCGATGTAAGAGACGGCCAGTCCGTACATCGAATAGAACAGCAGCGGATCGGCAAGCGCGAGCAGTGACCGGCGTTGAACGTCGTTGCGCGTAAGCGGCGAGCATGGCGCGGTGCACGCCTTCTCGAAGGTCTCGAGAAAATCGGCAATGTCGTGCCCTTCAGACGATGTCGGAGATGCACTCAGGATATAGCTGACGGCGGCCATGCGCGATTCGAAGTAGAGCCATGCTTCACGATAGTGCAAACGTCCTCGCGCGACGGCGCGTTCGGCGATCGCATCGGCGAGCGCGTGCTGCGCGTCGATGCCGGCAGCCGAGACATTCAGTTGGGCGAGCGGCGAGACTGGAAACAGGCCGTTGAATCTCGTAAACGCATCGCCCGACCCGTATGGTATGGGCGCGTCAAAACCGTAGCGGATTTGCCCGTCGCCAAGCTCTCGAAAACGCGCGCCATGTCCGAACACTTCGTGCGCCACGACCAGTAAGAAATGATCCTGCGGCATATCGAGCGCGAAGAACTTGCCTGCGCGATAAAGGATGCCGACCGCGAGTGCGGGGCGGCTGCGCTCTTCGCCGATCTTGAGCGGCAGCCATCGATCTTCTGCGGTGGCGAGGAGGTGCTGAACCGTGAGAAGCCCCTGCGCACCGGCTGCAGGCGTCATGTATGAATCGAACACAACCGTGTACGGGACTGACGATTGCGCGAGCACTGTCGCAGGGGTGAATGTAAGCGCCGCCAGCAGCAACAACCGCACAAGAGATGGTACATCCGCTTGCACGGTACGCGGCATGACTCAGAACACAGAAGAACCGAATCCGTCTGAAAAAAAGCCGGCGCGAGGGTCTCGCGGCGACGTCAATGCCGACTGCCCTCCTGGGCAGAGCTCCGGCGCGGACGATTTCAAATCAAAGGGTCGAGCTGGACGGCAAGTCTGACTCGGGCCCAGAGCCTGATGTGCACGGGAGAGAGATCCCGCCGCAGGACTGTACGACTCAGCTAGCGATCGCCTTCCAGTTCTTGATCAGATACTCCGCCGTTCGCCAGGCCAACGCCTGCACGGTAAGCGTCGGATTGTGCGAGCCGCTCGTACCCATCACCGACGCGCCCAGCACGCCGAGGTTTGGGGATTCGTGCGCGAAGCCCCAGCGGTTGACGACATTCGTTTCCGGGTTGTCGCCCATGCGGGTGCCGCCATACGCGTGCGTCGACGGACCCATCGTGCCCAACGGATTGCGGACAATCTCGATCGCGCCCGCGGCGCGATACCACTGCTCCATTTTGTCGGCGGCGTACGCCGCGGCTTTTCGCTCGTTGTCCTTGAAGTCGGCGGTGATGCGGCACACCGGAAGACCGAGCGGATCCTTGACGGTCGGATCGAGATCGAGATAGTTGTCCTCGTACGGCAGCGTCGTCTTCTGGATGTACGCCGCGTGCCAGCGGTCGGCGTTCTGCTTGACGAACGCCTTCCACGCCGAGCCCCACTGCGGTGCTTTGTTGAACGTGTTCATGCTGGCGGCTCCGATGGGCCGCCGATCCGAATACACGAACAGGTTTCCGCCGCCGATGAAGTCAACGTTCGAGTGATCGAAGTTGTCGGCGGCGAAATCGTCGACTGCCACGCCTTGCGCGGGAAGACCGTACCAGTTGTTGAGATTCTCAGAGAACAGCGCCTGCACGCTGCCGCCTGTTGCGTGCGTCATGTAGTGCCGGCCCACCTGGCCGCGATTGTTCGCGAGTCCATTTGGAAACGCCTTCGACTTCGACAGCAGCAGCGTCCGCACGTTTTCATACGTGTAGGTCGCGAGCAGCACCACGCTCGCGGGCTGAAAAAACTCCTCGCTGCCCTTCAGATACGTAACGCCCGTGACACGCCCGTTGCCGTCGACGTTCACCTGGGTGACGTGCGCTTCGGTGACGACGGCAAGATTGCCGGTTTTCTGTGCTTTCGGAATGGTCGTGACGGCGGTCGAGCCTTTGGCATTGACGTGACAGCCGCCGCGGGCGCAGAACCCGTGGTACGCGCATCCGGGCCGATTGTCGTAGGTCCGCGTATTGATGGCGGCCGGACCTGGAAACGGGTTCCAGCCGAGCGTGCGGGCAGCCGCGGCCATCTTCTCGTGCCAGTCGCTCCACCGCAGCGGCGGCATCGGGTACTCGCGGCGGCGCGCCGCCTCGAAAATGTTTCCGCGGCGATCGATCTTTCCGTCGACGTTGCCTGCCTTGCCCGACACACCGAGCTCGCGCTCCGCGATGTCGTAGTAGCGCTCGATCTCGTCGATGCCGAACGGCCAGTCTTCCACCGTCGATCCGGCCGGAATGCGCGACGGCGCCGTAACGTTTCGTGGTTTCGCTGACGACCTTGAAGTCCCACGCGCTCAGCCGCCAGCTCTGCGCCCAGTAATGAAGCGACGTTCCGCCAACGCCGTTCATCATCGGATGAAACGTTGGGCGCGGCGAATACGGCGCGGAGGCGTTCGGGCGGTGCGTCGGCACTTCCCGGTTCGCTTTCTGCACCGACTGCGGCCAGGCGCGATAGTTGTTTCGCAGTTCGTCTGGCGCGAAATCCTTCGAGGTGAGCCACGTGCCGGCCTCGAGGCCGATCACCTTGAGTCCCGCCTGCGCGAGGGGAAGCGCCGCCACGCCGCCCGCGGCGCCCATGCCGACGATGACGACGTCGGTCGGTTTCAGGTTAGTGGGCATGTGACGCTCCCTGCCGCGAACATCGCGTAGTCGTAGGCCGATCGACGAATCGGTTTTGCCGGCGCGGCCATCCGCTGATCGGCGGCCGTCACGTTGAGGCGGACGCCCGGATAGCCGATCAGATCCCAGCCAACGAAATTCGCGTTGCCGCCGTATGCCGGATCGCAGAACGTGCCTTGTATCGTGTGCGCGCGCACGAGCGCGAAAAACGGTGTCTGGTCGAGCGTGCGCAAGCACGGCGTCCTGCTCGGCCGCGCTCAGCTCGACAAATCGCCGGCCGGCTCTCGCGCCGTGCGGCGGCGTCCATTGCGGCGAGACCGGCAGTGTATGCGTCGCGCGATGGCGCAAGCCATCCGCCGAGCGCGCGATCGATGTAGTCAGCCGCGCGCGCCTCGGCGGCGCCGGGGCCGCTCTCGTCGGTCGGGATGATGCGCGCACAGATGGCGGCAAGGGTCGCGGCATCGGGAGCGCTCAACACACCTGCCGGGAGTGGCCTTGAGGACCTCTCGCTGAAATGCGAGAACACGGTCGAATTCGGGCAGCGCCAACGCGGCGGCACCCGCCATACTCAGCCGCTTGAGGAGCTCGCGCCGCGAAACCGCAGTCTCACTAATCATGGTTGTCCTCCAGGGAGGCCGTCATTATAGAGGTTTGCAGATTCTAGATTCCAGATTTCAGATTTCTGGATTCCCGTTCGGTGGTAGAGTGACCGCTTCGAAAATTCTCGAAGGAGTGTCTATGAAAACTGTGATCTGTCTGATGTTTGCGTGCGTGTTCGATGGCATCAACCGCCCAGGCGCAGGCGCCGGCGCCGGCGGCACAAGGTGGGCAGAAGATTCCGTTCAGCGAGGGGCTCCGCCGGTCGTACGCCACGCTGAAGATGAACCTCACCGAATCGGCGCAGAAGTTCGACGAAGCCACCTATTCCTACACGCCGTCACCGGACATCCGAGGCTTCGGCGGGCAGCTCGCGCACGTGGCCAACTCGCAGTTCAATGCCTGCGCGGCCGCCAAGGGAGAAGCGAATCCGCATCAGGGTTCGAACCTCGAGAAGACCAAGACGACCCGGGCCGACATCATCCAGGCGCTCGCCGATTCGTTCGCGTTTTGCGATCCAGCGTTCGCGAATCTGACGGACCAGAGCGCGCTCGAGTTCGTAAAGCAGGGACAGAACGAAGTCGCGCGCGGCTCGGTGCTGGCGAATCTCATCGTCCACGGCAATGAAGAGTACGGCATTCTGACGGTTTACATGCGCACCAAGGGCATGGTGCCGCCGTCGACCGAGCGCGGCATGAAGGGTCGCGCGGGAGCGCCACCGGCAAAGTAGCCGTTGCAACGAAAAGCGAAAAACGCAGAACGAATAGAGCGACACGTCGAGCGTTCGACTAAATGCTCTATTCATTTTTCGTTTTTCGTTTCTACGCGTTCTACCACCCGCGCCTCTGCCGGCCGAGTTCTTTTGATGTGGCCGGATGGCTCAGCAAACGTCAGCAGCCTGTCCCGCATGCGGCGGTTGTACTCCCACGGTCCGAGCCCGATGCCGCGGACGTTCCTGTAAGGCTTCACCCTCGTCATCCCGAGCGGCCATCGTAGTCGGGGTTCCGCTCGGCCAGGATCGTCACCTCGCCGGTTTCGCCGTGCAGATTCACTTTGATCTCGCGCAGCGTTTTCTTGTTCCCGCGATCCGACTCGATCGTCACCGGCGCCGCGAGCTTGAACCACAACACCCAGTTTCCCGAGCGCAGCTCCTTGACGTCGCTCCATCGAATCGTGGCGGCCGGCGCGATCGAGGGATCCGGACAGCCCGCCGTCGCCTCGTAAAACGAGACCTCTGTCGGTTCCGGAAATTTCGCATACCCGAGCGTGCGGTCGATCGGCCCGGTGAACTGTCCCATTCGATAAATGCGCACGGCATCGCGGCCGAACGACATGAGGAAGTAGCTCTTGTAGTCGACGTCGTAGAGGGTCGCGGTCCACACGACGACCCCACCATCGCTGACGACCCGCCCCCATGATTCGACGGCCTGGTCGATCCCATCCGAGAATCGTGTACTGCCGCGCCAGAATACTGTGCGCCATCATGTTGCGCGGGTCGCGCGCGAGCGCGCGCTCGGCAAGCTCCTGCGCATCGAGGTTCAGCTCGCGCAGCGTCGCAATGTGGCGGTTGATACGGAACGCGTCCCAGAAATCGGTGCGGTCGGTCAGCAGCGCGCGCGCCTGACCGATCGTCGCCATCTCATAGCTTTCGCTATCGATCGCGCCGCGGTCACACGTGAGCGTGGCGCTTCGCGCGTTGGAAGATTGGAAGACTGGAGGCTTGGAAGATTCCTCCGTCTCTATCGCGGGCATGAAGAGGAACGAAATCACGCTCAAGCACAGCGCCGTCGTCGATCCACCCTTCACCATATGGAGGCGCCAGGAGCAACCTCCATGCCGCGCACGCCAGTGTGAAAAATCACGGCAAAACAGGGCATTTCGCGACCGGCCGTGCTCACTTTGGGACGCTCAAGTACGATTGCGAAAGATGCCATCCAGAGACCACGCCGCGGCGCGGGCGCCGAAACCCGAACCGGTCATTCCGCTCCGCGTGCGCACGCGGCAGATGCTGGCCGACCTTTCGGCGACGGCGCGTCTCGTGTGGTCCGCGAGCCCTGGCCTTCTCTCGCTGATTCTCGTTCTCAGCATCCTGCTCGCGCTCGTGCCCGCCGCGGCGTTGTGGGTCGGAAAGCTGCTGCTCGACGAAGTCGCGCGAGCGATCGCCGGTGAATTTCAGAACGCACAGGACGCGTATCGCACGCTTGCGGCGCTGCTCGCGCTGCAGGTCGGCATCGCCATCGGCGCGTCGCTCGTGCAGACGGTGTACGGCACGGCGCGCGAGCTGCTCGGCGACACGCTGCAGAATCGCATCAGCCTGCGGATCCTCCACAAGGCCGCGGCACTCGACGTCGAAAGCTTCGAGAACGCCGAAACGTACGACGCGCTGCGGAATGCGTACAACGAAGTCGGATCGCGGCCGCTCGGCGTGATGTTTCAGGTCATCGGCATCGGCCAGGCGCTGATCACGCTGACGTCGATCGGCGGTTTGATGTCCCGACTGGGATGGGAAGTTCTGCCCCTTGTGCTGCTGGCCAGCATTCCCGGCGTCCTCGTCTCGAGCCGCTTCGGCGCCGAAGGCTATCGCGTCATGCGGCGGCGCGCGACCGACGCGCGGCATCAGAACTATCTCGGTTCGATCCTCACATCGGACAGCCTGGTGAAGGAGGTCCGCCTGTTCGGCTTCGAGCGCTACCTGCTCGAAGGCTGGCAGGACTATTACAAGAAGTTTCGCGCGCAGTTCGTCAGCCTGCTGGCGCGGCGCAGCGCGTGGGGTCTCGCGGCCACGCTCGGATCCGTCGCTGCTGATTGCGCTCGCCACCCTGTCGGTGCTTCGCCGCGCGGCGAACGCCGCCATCACCGTCGGCGATTTCTCGCTCTTCGTCGGCGGCATCGTGCAGATTCAGAGCCAGTTCGCCGGACTGCTCAACGGTGTCACCGGCATCTACGAGAGCCTGCTCTACATGCGCAACCTGTTCGAGTTTCTCGAGCTGCCGTCGCGCAATCTCGACGAGGGGGAGACGTGGCGCGGACCAATCGAGACGATCGAGTTCGAGCGCGTCAGCTTCCGTTATCCGCTGACCGATCGCGATGTGCTGTCTGATGTGTCGTTCACCATCACGAAAGGCCAGGCGCTCGCGCTCGTCGGCGAAAACGGCGCCGGCAAGACGACGATCGTCAAGCTGGTCACCCGCCTGTTCGAGCCGACCGCCGGCCGCATTCTGCTGAACGGCATCGACGCGACGCGCTTCAGCCCTCGCAGCGTGCAGTGCGAGATGAGCATCATCTTTCAGGACTACGGCCAGTATCAGATGACCGCGCGCGAGAACATCGGCCTGAGCCGCACGGACAAACTGCACGAGGACGCGGCCATTCAGCGCGCCAGCGAAAAATCCGGCGCGATCGAGGTCGTCAACGATCTGCCCGAGCGGTACGAAACGATGCTGGGGCGATTGTTCCCGGGAGGACGTCAGCTTTCAGGCGGCCAATGGCAGCGGCTGGCACTGGGCCGGCTGTATTTCCGGCCCGCGTCGGTTCAGATTTTCGACGAGCCGACGGCCGCGCTCGACGCGATCGCCGAGGCGGCGATGATCGATCGGCTGCGAGAGCACGGGAAAGACCGCATCACGCTGCTGATTTCGCATCGCTTCTCGACCGTCCGCATGGCGGAAACGATCATCGTCCTTCACGAAGGCACGGTCGTGGAGTCAGGAATGCACCAGGACCTGCTGGCAAAGGGGGGCATCTACGCCACGCTCTTCAACCTTCAAGCCCGTGGCTACCAGACGGTAAACGTCTAGAAACACGCGAGTTAGTGTCCTTACACAAGTCTTACAATCGTCGCAGCCCGGTCTTGCTATTGTCATTGCACCGCTCCGCCTTCCCCGAGGCTTGGCGGCAACGCACTCTTTCCCAGGAGAAAAATTTGTCTTCAACCGCTGCCCAGCTTGGGCGCTACAGCAAATTGTCGTGGTCGACCGCCTTTTTCATGGGGCTTTTCCACGTCGGCGCGGTCTGGGCGCTGTTTCAGTTCACCTGGGCCGGGCTCGCGGTATTCCTCGTCACCTATTACATTTCGCTCTCGCTCGGCATCGGCATGGCGTACCACCGGCTGCTCACGCACCGGTCGTACAAGACGCCGAAAGCGGTCGAGTATTTTCTGACTATCTGCGCCACGCTGGCGCTCGAAGGCGGCCCGCTGTTCTGGGTCGCGACCCATCGCAAACATCATCAGCATTCCGACACCGACCACGATCCGCATACGCCGCAGCACGGCGGGTTCTGGGCCCACATGGGCTGGATCCTGTTCGGCGACGCGATGCACAACGACAACACGATTACGGCGAAGTACGCGCCCGATCTTGGACGGGACCCGTTCCACGTGTGGATCAGCAAATACCACTGGATTCCTCTGACGACGCTGGGCATCGTGCTGCTCGCGCTCGGCGGGCTGGAACTGGGTGCTGTGGGGCATGTTCCTGCGGACGACGGTCGGGCTGCACGCCACGTGGCTCGTGAATTCCGCGACGCACATGTGGGGATCGCGCCGCTTTGCCACGCGCGATGATTCGCGTAACAGCTGGTGGGTGGCGGCCCTGAGCTTCGGCGAAGGCTGGCACAACAACCACCACGCGCACCCGACGTCGGCCGCCCACGGCCTGGCGTGGTACGAGATCGACATCACCTACCTGCACATTCGTGCGCTCGAGATGCTCGGACTTGCGACACAGGTGCGCCGAGCCTCGGTGGACGAGGACCTCGAACAAGCAGCTTAGCGTAGCTTCGCAGATGTAACTAGAGCGATAGCTAGCTAGTATCTCAGTAGATCTCGTAGCTAGATCTATAGTTAGCACCGAATGTCCGTCGCCCCTGGCCGCCAAGGCGTCATCGCGTTCTTCGTCACCTTCTGCGTGTGCCTGGTGGCGTTGGCCGTGGCGCTCAACGTCGGCTGGGTGGTGCTCACCCTTCGCGAAATCGTTCCGCTGCTGCTCGGCAGCCTTGTCTTCGCCGCCATCATCACCGGCCTCATCCTCAACACCACTTTTCTTGTCCGCGAAATCCGGCTCAACGAACAGCACGACGCATTCGTGAACGCGGTCACGCACGAGCTGAAAACGCCGGTCACCTCGATCCGGCTGCACCTGGAAACGTTGAAGGCCCGCGGGCCGGCCGTAGACGAAGCGAAACGCCACGAGTTCTACGACGTGATGCTGAAGGACAGCGACCGGCTCCTGCATCTGATCGAGCAGGTGCTCACCGCCGGCCAGAAAGGGCGCGTGCCGATTCAGCAGGTACGCATCGACCTCGGCGCACTGGCCGACGAGTGCGTCACGGTGACGCGCTCGCAGCGCCATCTGCCGGTCGAGGCGCTGCGCATGATCAATCCGTCGGACCACCCGATTGAAGTGATGGGCGATCCCGATCATCTTCGAGGCGCCGTCCTCAACCTGCTGGACAACGCCGTGAAATATTCGCGCGAGAAAATCCGGGTCGAAGTCGAAGTCCGCAAGGGAGAGCAGGACCTGGCCGTCATCCGCGTGCGCGATCAGGGCATCGGCATTCCCCCGAACGAGACCAAGCGCATCTTCGGCCGCTTCTACCGAACGCCCTGGGCGCTCACCCAGCGCGTCAAAGGCACGGGCCTCGGCCTCTTCATCGTCGCGCAGACGGCGAAACGGCATGGCGGCCGCGCGTTTGCGCAGAGCGACGGCGTCGGCCGCGGTGCGACATTCACGCTCGAGTTGCCCGCCGCTCCTAACGCGCACTCACTGCCCTGACCCGCGACTATCCATGTCCAGGCTGCTCATCGTCGAAGACGAATCACACATCGCCTCCGGGCTCCGGTACAACCTGGAAGCCGACGGGCACGACGTCACGTTGACAGACAACGGCGAAGCCGCGCTGGCGGAGCTCGAAGCCGATCCATCGCGCGTGGATCTCGTCGTGCTCGACGTGATGCTCCCTGGCATCGACGGATTCACCGTCGCGTCGCGCATGCGCGCCAGAGGCTGGCTGACACCGATTCTGATGCTCACGGCGCGCGGGCGCGCGGAAGATGTGCTTCGCGGATTCGAAGCGGGCGCCGACGACTATCTGCCGAAACCGTTCGAACTGTCGATCCTGATTGCCCGCATCAACGCGCTGCTCCGGCGTCATGCGTGGCACGTGGCGAGCCGCGGCGCGCGTCACCCGCCGGCGTCCCGGCAGGCGGCGGCCGCGCCAGACGTGTTCAGCTTCGCGGACAAGACCGTCGACTTCGACGCCCAGGAGCTGCTGGTCGGCACCAGGACGTATCCGCTGACGCTGATGGAAGCCAACCTGCTGCGGTATCTCGTGCAGCACGAAGGCAAAGCGATTTCGCGCAAGAACATGCTCGAGGATGTGTGGAACCTGCGCGAAGACACCGACACCCGCGCCATCGATCATTTCATCGCGCGCCTGCGAAAATACATCGAGAAGGAGCCGGCGCGGCCGCGGCACGTGCTGACGGTCAGGGGTGTGGGCTATAAATTTGTCAGGAATCCGAAATAGGTCTCTAGCGGATATCGAACGCCGCCATCTCCTGGATGTTCCGCACGAGCAATTTTCCGTCAGCGATGACGGGATGGTTCCACGTCTTCCCTTCAATGGCCGAAAACCGGGCGACCTCTTCATGCCGTGCGGGTGTGGCGTTCACCAGCACGACATCGCCGTCTTCAGTGAGCACGACGAGATGGTCGCCGGCAAGCACGAGCTGTCCGTATCCATAGCGGCCGCCCTTCCAGTTCTGCTCGCCCGTCTCAGCATTGACGCTCGCGAGAATCGACTCGTCGAGCCCGTAAATGTGCCCGTTGTGCAGCACCGAGCTGGTGAACTTGTTCTTCATCCGCTCGTTTTCCCAGACTGTTTTCGCCTGAAACGCGATCGCCGACACGTCGTCAACTCGAATACGGCAGCGCCATGGCCGTAGGAGGCGGACATGAAAATGCGATCGCGGCCGTTGTGCGTAAAGACAATCGGCTGCGCCACGTTGATGCCGTTGAACGTGCTCCACGGGTACTCCCACAGGAGCGTGCCCTTGTCGGGCGTGAGGCCGACAACCCGCGTGGCGGTGACGACGAGAAGCTGTCGGACGCCGCCGAGGGTCACGAGCATCGGCGAGGTGTACGACGCTTCGTCGTTCAAGGCTTTCCACACGGGATCGCCCGTTCCCTTTCTGTAGGCGACGACCGAGCTGCCCCGCGTGCCGCCCGGCAGCACGACGACCGTATCGTCGACGATCAGCGGCGCCGCCGACATGCCCCAGCTCAAGTTGTCCGCGCCGTTATCGGAAAGGATGTTCCGGCGCCACACGAGCGTGCCCTTGGCCGCGTCGAGCACCCGCAGCTCGCCTTCGGCGCCAAGCGCGTAGATCCTGCCCTCGTGATATGTCGGGGTCGCGCGCGGTCCGTCTCCGCCCATCGATTCTTCGAAGCTTGCGTTCCACCCGTTCGTCCAGATCTCGCGTCCTGTCTGCATATCGTAGGCGGCGACCACTTCCTGATTGCGTCGCTGCTCGATCGTGAAGGCGCGCCCATCGGCGACCACAAACGACGCATAGCCCGCGCCGACGGGCTGCTTCCACAGCCGCCGCAGCCCTTCTCGCGGCCAGTTGGTGCGAATCGGCGTCGCGGTGTAGCGCCCGTCGCGATTCGGGCCGCGGAAATCGGACCAGGTGGAACCGGGTGCAATGGGTGCAATGGGTGCGTTGGGTGCAATGGGTGCGAGGGGTGCGTTGGGTGCGACGGCTTCCTGCGTCGTGTTCGACGCAGGAACCGGTGTTGGTTCGACTCACGCGTGCGGCTGGCGAGCTCTGCGCAGTCGAGGGATTTTTGCCGGGCGCGATCGGCCTCGAGGATGTCATCGTTCGAGTGGGCAATAAAGCGGGGCCAGCCGCTGCCGCCGCGCTCGAGCCGGAATCCCGCCGCGGCGAGCCCGATGGCCACCAGTACGAGACATACCAGCGACAAGACCGAGCTTTCTTCGAGCATGGATTCAGTATAACGGCGAGATGGATGCAGATGCGCCGCTCGCGGCTTCTTTCGCCGTACAATATCAGCGGATGGTCAAGCCCAAGACGAGGCCGAGGCACGGCGCGCGCAATCGGTTGCTGCGGCGCCTGAAGACCTTCGCCATCACGGTGGGCGTGCTTGCCGTCATCGGCGGCATCATCTATGGACTCGCCATTTCGCCGAGCATCGCGTACAACGAGCGCGACCTCACGGACGTCGATTTCACGTCGTTGAATGCGGAACAGAAACGAGCCGCGCTGGTCGAGGCGAATGCCGACCGCTGCACGTGCGGATGCGGCATGGCGCTCGCGCAGTGCGTGGCTACCGATATGACCTGTCCGGTCCGCGACGGCAACATCACAAAAATTCGGGGAATGGTTCAGAAGGCGCTGAACTCTGGAGGCGGATCGTGAAGAAGTTACTGGTGGGTCTGGCGGTTGCTCTTCTTGCCGTGGGATGTAACAGCGACGATGGCGGCGGCAGCCCGACAGATCCATCGCAGGTGAACGTCGAGTTCAGCACGACGGATCTCGTCGTCGGGACAGGCGCAGAGGCTGGCGCCGGCAGCCGCGTAATCATGAATTACGAGCTTTGGCTGTACAACCCTGCTGGCACCGCGAGTAAGGGCACCAGAATCGGGGGCTCGAGCGACCCCGCCCGCAAGCGGTGGTCCGTATCCATTCACTATCGGCGCCGGCGGAATCATTCCCGGCGTTGACCAAGGCGTGCGCGGCATGCGTCAAGGCGGCAAGCGCCGGATATATATGCCGCCAAGCATGGCTTACGGTTCACCGGGACGAGCGCTCCCGAGATCCCACCGAACGCGTCGATTGGTCTTTGAAGCCGAGCTGACGAGCGTCCAGTAGAACGGGCAAATTACTATACTGGGGGCATGAAAAGGTCAGCAGGAATTGCCCTCGTCTCGGCCATGCTTGTCGCCAATTGCGGCGGCCCCGCCTCCACTCCGCAGAGCGGAGCGCCGGAGAGCAAGAACTCGGATCAGAAAGCACCGGCGCAGGCGGACATGCCGGCTGCACCACCGAACACCATAGGGCCGGCAGGAACGCCACCTCCCGCCCCTCCTGCCGGCGGAGCTGCCGCGGAGAAGACGGCACCCAGCGCATCCACATCCGCGCCGCCTGCGAAAACCGCTAGGGTGGACAAGCCCAAGGCACCTGCTGCACCTGTTGCACCAAGTGCACCTGCCAAACCCGCTTACACGCGCACGGATCTTCAGGTCGGGACCGGCCGCGAGGCGCAGAAAGGCAAGGCGCCTGAGCGTCCACTACACCGGCTGGCTCTACGACCCCGCACAGCCGGATATGAAAGGGCGCATGTTCGACTCGTCGAGGGAGCGCGGACCGTTCGACTTCGTGCTCGGCGCGGGTCAGGTGATTCCAGGATGGGATCAGGGATTCGACGGCATGAAGGTCGGCGGCCGGCGACGGCTCATCATCCCGCCCGCCCTCGCGTATGGTGTCGACGGCGCCGGCGGCGGCATCATCCCGCCGAACGCGACGCTGATCTTTGAAATGGAACTGCTCGACGTGCAGCAGTAGTTGCATATCTCTTACGCAGAGGCGCAGAGACTCGCAGAGTTCTCTTCGAAAAATAATTCTCGTGATCTCTGCGTCTCCGTGTCTCTGTGTCGAAACAGCAAATCAGGGCACGAACGTAAATTTTGCCAGGTTCGTCACGCCGGTCGCCCATCCGAGCAGCGTCGCGCCGGGCGGACGCACGTGCGCGCTGATGCGCACGTAGTACTCGCGATGCGGATCCAGCCGCGACGTGCGGCACAGCACGAGACCGTTCAACGACGTCAGCCATTTCTTCGCGGTTGCCTCGTTCTCCGTCACCACTGCCTCGACGACGCGGCCATCGACGCTGCGCGATAGGTTGTGCAGGCGCGTCAGCGTGTCGTAGTGGTCGGTGGTCGTGACGACGGCCGTTGCGATCGTGCGATCGACCCAGGCGGGCACGATCATCTTCAGATCGACGTTGTAGGTGAAAGTGGTCCGCACGCCGCCGTTGATGACCTCGCGCACTTCCTCGGTGTAACCGTTGTCGAGCTCGACCGACACGATCACCTGCTCGGCGCGCACGAGCGGCACGATGCGCAGCGTGCCCTCGGCATGCATGACACCACCGAGCGCAATGAGGGCCAACGCGCACCACCAGACTCTAGATTCCAGATTCCAGATTCCAGATTTCATGTTCACCCTAATACCTCAGCGCGACGGCCATTGTCGCACGCCAGAATGAAAGCTGCTCTCGTCCAACACTGTTGCCAATCGTCTCTCCTTCGCCGCGAAGGGTGCTCAGTCGTCTGACGTCCCAGTTCAACCCGACCCGATTGGTCAGAAACCCTGTAACGCCGCCGCCGAGGCTGAGCGTAGGCAGCGTACGGTGGAGATCGAATGCCTGGAGCTGCCCCACCGCATCGATGTGCATCAACCCGGCACCGCCCGAGAAATACGGCCGCAGTCCGTATCCTGCCAGCCGCGCCGGCAGCGCAATCACGACGTTGCCCGTCAGCGTGGTCACGGCGCTCGTCAGCACGAACAGGCTCCAAAGCCGCTTGAGTCCGCCGGAGGCTCGATCCGTCTGAAAGAACCCCGGCGCGCGGCCAAATCCGCTTCGAAGCCGAAGATTTCTCCGAGCCACCCACCCGAGACGCCGATGACCGCGTTCTGTGTCTCTATCGCTTTCTCGGGATCAACGAACGTCGTCGCTCCCCCGAACGTAAACCCGATGAACGGCCGCACCTGCCAGTCGGCCGCCGCTGGCAGCAGGCGATAGCAGCCACATCGCAACTACCAGCCACCGCGTCCGCATTACCGGACGAACAGGTTCAAGAACAGCCTCGCGAACGGCGACAGCGTGACGTCCCCGTTTGCCGGCGAGTACAGCTTCACGAGGCCGTCGCTGTTCGCCATCAAGATCAACGTGAGCCCGCGATCCGGCAGCGTGATCATCAACGACGAAGACGCGTTCTCGGCCATCCCGAACTGCCAGACGACCTTCTCGCCGTTGTAGGTCTGCACGAACCACCCGATGCCGTGCGGCAGCGGCACGCCGTTCGTACTCGGCGCGCTCCACGCCTGTTCGAGCGTACCATCTTCGAGCAGAATTCCCTGCTTCAACGCGAGATCGAACTTCGCAAGATCGCGCACCGTCGTCACGAGGCCCGTCGACGGCGTCAGCGCAGACGAAGAATCAGGATAGGAAGACGGCCGCGCGCGCGCGCGATCGTCCACCACATACGGTGTCGCGCGCCGCTGCAGGAGTGCAGCGTATCTCTCGACGTCGACGGGATGCGGGCACACCTTCCGCCGGGCGAGGCAATGCTGACGATGTTTGGACCCGGAACCGAATCGAACATGGCGAGACGGTGCAGCAGGTTTGCAAACGTCTCGCGGTACGAGTCGACCGCGCATGCGCGCACGACCGGCCAGAGCGGCGCGAGCCGTTCGGGTCGATGCAGGAACGTGAGCTGGTCGGGGGCGCCCGATGTGTGGGTCAGGAGCTGGCGAATCGTCGCGTCGGGCTCTGTCGTAGCGACGCCGAACGTGCCGACGCTATCGTCGAGCGAGAGCCGCCGCTCCTCGGCGCACCGCAGCACCATTGCCGCGGTAATCGTCTGCGTCAGGCCATCGGCGTTGAAAGGGGTGTCCGTGCGGGTCGCCAGCGCGCGGCCAACGTCCTGCCGTCCGTAGGCGCGCTCCCACACGATGCTCTGGGCATCGACGATGGCGGCGGCCAGGCCGGGGATGCCGGCCTGGTCGCGCAGAGAATCGAGATAGGCGCCGAAGACTTCGTAAACGATGACCTGCGCTTGCGCAGGCACGCAGAGCGAACAGCAGCGCGGCGATGAGGGCGGCAACGCTTCGACGGCGCATTTACTCGCCGCGATTGTACCGGAACTTTCGCGGTTCAGAGAGCGCAATTTCGGCGGCAAGTTGAACTGCCGCATCGACATCGGGGCGCCCTACCTGAACGCGGTTCTCGAGGAGAGGCCGTCGAAAGCAGCGCCCACGAAGGAACCGTCGGGTCGAGCCGAGCGCGCGGGGCCGCGGCCCCCCGCTCCCGGCCCACCGGACATGTCGTTGCTAGTTGCCCGCATACACGGCCGCCTTGGTTTTGCGCTGCCGACGGGTTTTCACCCAGTAACCGCCAACGAGAGCCATTGCGAGAATCACAATCCAAATAAACATTTCTGCCTCCTGAGGGGTTGCCAGCCCATGGAGGGAGCAAGGCGGGGGCCGTATGCCCTCCGATAGGCACAGGGGCGTAAGCTGTTGACTGAGCGTGTCTTAGCTTATGTCGGTAGGACGTTGGTACTGTGCGGAGGCCCCTGCAGAGCTGCAATTTCGACCCTCGACTTACGAAATCGGTTGTGCTGCAGGGATGTTAACTTACGTGTACGCCACGTGCATTCAGACTCGAACCCATCGGCGATGCCGACCGTTCTGATCCTCGATGATGAGCCATTCGTCCGGCACGCAGCGCGACGATTTCTCAAAGGGTCAGGGTACGGGTGCGTCGAGTCGGAGACAGTTGAGGGCGCGATCGAGTTGCTGCACACGACACCCGTTATCGCAGCGATGCTCGACATGCGCCTGCCGTGTGGACGCACGGGGCTCGACGTGCTGACCGATATCCGCCAGGTTCCTGAGTTCCGCGAAATTCCAGTGCTGATCGTCACCGGCAGTATCCTCACGGAAGCAGAGATGGCCGCCATCGCCAAGCTGCGCGGTTTCGTGTTTTTCAAGCCCGAAGGATTTTCGACGATCGTGAATTTTCTCGACCGCCTGACCGGCCGCGATCACAGCGGATGATTCGGGTGCGATAGGCTTCGGAGCCGCGACAGATCGAAGTAGATGTCACGACTGGTCAGCGCACCACTGCCCTGCTCTACCTTGCGCAAACCGCGACGCAGCGGCCGTCCACGCTCATCCTCGCCCACGGCGCAGGCGCGCCGCAGCAGCATCCGTTCATGGTTGGCTTCGCGCGCGCGCTGAGCGAGCGCGGGACTCGACGTCCTGACGTTCAACTTTCTCTACACGGAACAGCGGCGGAAGATTCCCGATCGCATGCCGCAGCTCATCACCTGCTATCGCGCGGCGATCGACGCTGCGCGCGGCGAAGTCGCGAGCGCGCGTGAGCGTCTGTTCATCGGCGGCAAGTCGATGGGCGGCCGCGCCGCGACGCACGTCGCCGCAGAGGACGCCGCGCTGCCAGTCGCCGGGATCGTGCTGCTGGGATATCCGCTGCATCCGCCCGGGCGGCCCGATCAACTTCGCGATGCGCATTTGCCCAGCGTCGGGCGCCCGATGCTGTTCGTGCAGGGCACGCGCGACACCTTCGGCACGCCGTCAGAATTGAAGCCGATTCTCGCCAGCCTCTCGCCGCTGCCGACGCTGCATCACGTCGAGGGCGGTGACCACTCGTTCAAAATCGCGGGCCGCGACGCCAGGACACGGCAGGCAGCGGTCTACGCCGAGATTCAGGACACCATCGTGGAATGGATCCAGCACGCCGGCTAGACCGTCTTAACAGCGATTGAGAGGTTCCCATGTCCCTTCGACCAGTAAAAGACGTACGGCAGTCAGTTCCGACAATGGAAGGCGCCGGGGTGTCGCTCCGCCGGGCATTCGGCTTTGGCAATACGAGCGAATTCGACCCGTTCCTGCTCCTCGACGACTTCCGCAACGACAATCCCGACGCGTATCTCGCGGGCTTTCCGTGGCATCCGCATCGCGGCATTGAAACGATCACCTATGTGCTTGCGGGCACCGTCGAGCATGGCGACAGCCTGGGCAACCGGGGCCAGATGGGCGCCGGCGACGTGCAGTGGATGACGGCAGGCAGCGGCATCCTTCATCAGGAAATGCCGAAAGGGGATCCTGACGGGCGGATGCACGGCTTCCAGCTGTGGTCGAATCTCCCGTCTTCGTTGAAGATGACCAAGCCGCGCTATCAGGACATCTCAGCGAACGACATCCCGGAAGTGACGGATGATGACGGAACGCGCGTGCGCATCATCATCGGCGACTTCTGGGGTAAGGCGGGTCCGGTAGAGGGCGTGGCGGCAGATCCGCGATATCTCGATGTGTCTGTGCCGCCAGGAAAGACGAAGAGGCTCGCCGTCGATCGCGCAAACAATGCGTTTGCATACGTGTTCGCGGGATCGGGCACGTTCCGTGACGCGTCGGATCCTCAGGCCGTCGCAACCGAATTGGTTGGAGGACGCCGACGACGGGACGTTCGACCTCGTCAGCAACCGCTCTCTGGTGCTCTTCGACCGCGGCGACGAGATCGTCGTCCAGGCCGGCGACGAAGGCATCCGCTTCCTGCTCGTGTCGGGCAAGCCGCTCGAAGAGCCAGTCGCGTGGCGCGGCCCGATCGTCATGAACTCGAACTGGGAGCTGCAGCAGGCTTACGCAGAGCTGCGAGCTGGCACGTTCATCAAGTAGATCCAGAAAGGGGTAAGGGGTGACTACCCCTTACCCCTCACCCCTTATGGCACAAAAGTAAAGCCGGTTAGGTTGATGATGTTCGACCCGCCTCCGACGGTTGAGAAGGCGCCGCTCGCCGTGTTGTTGAATCCGCCCGAGACCGACGACAGATCGCCAGTCGCCTGATTCAGTTGCCCGGCGCTGATTGCTCCGGTGTTTCCGCTGGCGATGTTATCGGCGCCTCCCGCCACGCTCGAAAAATCCCCACTCGCGTCGTTCCTGAGCCCCGCGCCCACGCTCGAGAACAGGCCGCCTGCGCTGTTCAAAAACCCGCCGCTCACACTCGCGCCATCGCTGCCCAGCCGGCTCGAGCCGCCAACGATCAACCCGACGCCGAAGTTGTAGCGGTGATTCGGCCCGACGACGAGGTTATGCGATCCGCCGCGCTCCGCGGGGAAGGTCGAATCCGATGGCTCGTTGTAGCCCATTACGAGATTGCCGCGGCCATTCTGCGTGTACGAGTTGCCTGAGAAGTGGCCGCTGCGGATGTGGAGGTTCGCGCCGGTGAAGATGATGTGCGGGCCGGCGAGGTCGTTGATGGTGCCGGTGTCAACCGTTACGTAGGCCGCGAGCGACGTCAGCGGCGCCAGGGTGGCGCCGAGGACGCCGCGTGCGGCCGCTTCGTTGTCGATCTGTCCCTGGAGAGCCGCATCGGCAGTGGACCGTGCGGCGGCTTCCGCGGTGATTGCCGCGTCCAGGGCAGCCTGGGTGACTCCTCCACCCGTCAGGGCCTGGATCCTGGTCTCCAGCGAAGTATCCGCCGCCCGCCTCGCGCTGGCTTCTCTCGCGAGCGCCGCCTGCAGTTGGGCGATCGTCGCGAGGGCCTGTTCGAGCTTCACCTCAATGACCGCCACCTGCCCCGACACACCCTGCGACTGGGCGTCGACAGTCGGGACCAATATCAGACTCAATGCGAATACACCAAGCACGCTTCCGCGCTTCAGACTCATACAGCTCTCCTGATCTGGAAGGTGCCTCATGGGGGGTAAATCGAATGTAGCAGAACCCTACGCTGGCACCAACGTTCTGCCGGTGGACAGATTTGTAATCTAGGGCAGCCAGGTGGTCGCGCGGCCTGGGTCGCAGGTCGCCGGGAGATGCGCGTCCTTCGGCGGGATGTTACCCATATAGCATCCTGGAATCAGGTAGAACGTCGTCGGCGGCACGGTCGTGGGGGGCGGAAGGGCTTTCAGCAGGGCCCGGACCGTGACCGGCTGACCGGCGGTCACCATGAGATCCAGCGTCATCGGCTCGTAGCCGGCAGCGCTCACGTCGATGCGGTGCGGTCCTGCCTCCAGCAGCCCGCCTCCGCGCGCAGCGCTGAAATCGTCTGGGAGTCCGACGTAGTAGCCATCAGCAAAGACCTGCGCCGTGGCCGGTTCGACGTCGAGAGTCAGCCGCCCCGTGGCGCGCACCCTCTCTGCCAGTTTGGGAGCGGGCTCGGGAGGCGGCGCAGCCAGGACCGGCTGCGGCACGTAGAACACCATCATCGGCCAGAAAGTGAACGGCCCGTGTCGAAAGCGTTGCCCGGGTTCGGGCCGCCCCGCTCGGGGCTGCAACCCATTCTGGGGGAGGGGCAATCCGATGGGCGCGAGCGCTCCCGCGTGCCGGGCAATCGAAAAACGCGGCGGCGGATCGGGAGGCGCCGGCTCGCCCGGAATGCCGTCCGCACCCAGCCTCTGCGCCTGCGCGGGAGCCGCCAGCATCAGCATCGCGATCAGCGCTGAGGTCATGACACGCACTATTCCACCTTCAGCCCGCGCTCTTCCATCAACCGGCGCAACAGCGCAGCGGTTTGAGGCTGAGCCAGCACAGCGTCCTCAAAGACAGCGCCCTCAGCGATGCGCCAGGGCGTCAATCCTCTCTTGTTCTTCACATCGAGCTTCGCCCCTGCGGCGACGAGCATCTCCACCGCAGTATTCGATCCCCATATCGCGACACCGTGCAGTGCGGTATTCCCGTCGTTGTCGACTGTTGTGGCGTCGGCGCCGCGATCGAGAAGGAACTCAATGGCAGCCGCGCATTCCTCAGGAGTGCCGGGACTTTCACCAGGTTTTTCGATGACGAGCCCTGAGGCCGCGAGAAGGGGCGTGTCGCCCGTTGTGTTGGCGCGCAGGGGATCGGCGCCGTGCTCGGCCAGCAGGCGCATGTATGTCAGGTCGAGGGTTTGTGCGGCAACCCAGAATGCCGTGGCGCCTTCTTCCGTGAGCCGCTTTCGTCCGACGCTGGTGACATCCGGGTTCTTCGTCGCGGCAAGATTCGGATCGGCGCCGCGCGCAATCAGCTTGCGCGCCAGCGTCAGGCTGTCGAGCGGGTCGCGAGGCACGAGCCCTGGATTGTTGACGCCGGTATTCGGCCTTCGCGTGTAGGCGATCTGATGCAGCGGCGTCCACCCCTGCGCTTTGCCATTCGGATCCGCGCCCTGCTCCAGCAGAAAATCCGCAAGCGCAAAATGGGTACTCGCAATCGCCATCACCAGAACGCCGGTACCGTCCGACGTGGTGTCATGGACGGTGGCGCCCGATTTCAACAACAGTTTGACGGCGTCGAGCGCACCTGCCCGCACAGCAAAATGCAGCGCTTCGAATCCTGATTGCTTCGTCGCGTCGGAATTGCGCTCTGCGCGCCGGCCGAATCCACCCGTCTGGAACTGAGGCACCGTGCGGTATTTCGTGCGCGCATGAATGTCCGCGCCAGCTTCGACGAGCGCTTCGATGGTTGACGCGTTGTTGGCCGCCGCGGCCCACATCAGCGCCGTTTGCCCTTTCCAGCGTTCCTGGGCATTGACGTGTGCGCCGTGCGTGAGTAGAGCGCGCACAGCCGCGACATTCCCGGTACGCGCGGCGGTCATGAGCGCCGTGTCCCCCTCGGGCATCGTCGTATTCGCATCGGCCCCTGCAATCAGCAGCCGCTCGACCATCGGTGCGCTGCCGTTCACGCACGCGAGCAACAGCGGCGTAGCGCCGTAGCGATTTGCTGCCCTCGCGTTCGCGCCGGCCTTGAGAAGCAGGTCGGCCACGGCGAGATTGTCGTGGTGGGCCGCCCAATGCAGCGCCGTCGTGCCGTCAGCCTCCGCCGTGTTCGGATCGACACGTTTGGCGAGCAACGCCCGGACGGTCTCAACCTTCCCGTTCTTCACCGCCTCGACCACCGGGGGTGCACCGCCGCACCCATGCTGAGCACGGACATCACAAGGACGACAAGACACTGATACGACGCAGAGGCGCCGAGGCGGCTCTGCGGCTCTGCGTCAAAACAGACAGACATGAGTGTTATAGCCCCGTCAGCGTATCCAGATCGATCTTTCCAGTGCTGTCGCCAATCTTGTCCACCGCGACGCCGGCTTTGTCGAGCAGGCTCACCAGCAGATTCGTCATCGGCACGTTGTCCGCGGGTGCAAACGAGAGATGGCGCCCGCCTTTCAGGCGCCCGGCGCCCCCACCTGCGACCACGAGCGGCAGATTCACGTGCAGGTGGACGTTCGGATTACTCATCGCGCCGCCGTAGAGCAGGATCGTGTGATCGAGCAGGTTGCCATCACCATCCGGAGTCGAGCGTAGTTTCTCGAGGAAGTAGGCAAACAACTCGACCTGGTACGTGTTCAGCTTCGAGAACTTCTCGATCTGTTCCGGTCTGTCGCCGTGATGCGACAGGCCATGATGCGGTTCCGAGATGCCGATCTCCGGATACGCGCGGCTGTTCAGCTCGCGTCCGTACATCAACGTGAAGACGCGCGTCAGATCGCCCTGATACGCGAGCCACTGCAAGTCGTAGAGCAGCTTCAGGTGATCGTCGAACCTCGTTGGAATACCGATCGGCCGATCGGGAACAGGCAGCGTCGAGCTGCTGTTCTGCTCTTCTGCCATTTGAATCCGGCGCTCGACCTCTCGCACGGCATCGAAATATTCGGTAATCCTCGCGCGGTCGCCGGCTCCCAGGGATCGTTGAAGGCGCCCGAGATCGTCGTTGACGCGATCGAGAAGGCTGCGCCGCTTCTTCATGCGGTCGAGGCGCTCTTCCGGCGTGCCCCCTTCGCCGAACAACCGATCGAAGACGACGCTCGGGTTGTTCTCGACTGGGAGAGGGGTCGTCGGCGATTGCCACGACACGGTGTTCATGTACGCGCAGCTGTATCCGGCCTCGCACTGGCCGCCGAGCACAAGATCGATCTCGGATGCAATCATCTCCATCGACGGCAGCACCGTATCCCTGCCGAGCTGGGCCGCAGCGATCTGATCGGCGGTCGTCGTAAGCCGGATGTCGGCGCCTTCCGTCTTCCTGGGATGAACGCCGGCGAGCCACGTGGCGCACGCGCGCGTGTGTTCACCGTTGCCATCGCCCAGCGACTCCCCCTGCTTCTGCGCGAGGCCGCTGACAATCGTCAGCCGATCTCGATAGGGCGCAAGCGGCGCCAGAATCGGCGAGAAATCGAACCCAGCACCCGTCCCCTTCGGCGTCCAGTAGTTGTGGGCATCGTTCATCGCCACGCCGTTCGGCACGTAGACGAATCCCATGCGGGTTACGGGCCTGGCCGCGCTTTTTTGCGCCGCCGACAACGCGGGCACCATCGCATCGAGCAGCGGAAGGGCGAACGCCGCCCCCATGCCTCTCAGGAATGTCCGCCGCGGTAAGGCCATCTTCGTGATGATCATGACTGCCGCCTCCGCATCAGAAAGGGACGACTGTTGACGACGCCCACAATCAACGAAGACGCACGGTAGTTGCTCTTCGCCGCGTCGCGGACAATTTTGCGCACGGCCGGCATGTCGTAGTGCTCGAGTCCGCGGCCGAGCGCGTAGGTCAGCATTTTCTCCGTCACGGTCCTGACGAATCGATCGGGATCGCTCGTCAGCACGGCCCGCAGCCCGGCCGGTCCGTTGAATTTCGTGCCGTCTGGCAGCGTGCCCGATGCGTCGATGGGGGCGAGCGCCTCATCAACCTCGCGCCACCGCCCCACCATATCGAAATTTTCGAGCGACAAGCCCAGCGGGTCCATCGTCGCGTGACAACTGGCACATTTCGGGTTCGCGCGATGCTGAGCAATGCGCAGACGCATCGATTTCTCTTCGTCCCCCGGGTTCGGTTTTTCCTCGAGCGCCGGCACATCCGGCGGCGGCGGAGGCAGCGGCGTGCCGAGGAGATTCTCGAGAATCCACTTTCCCCGCACAACCGGTGACGTGCGATGCGGAAACGACGTAACGGCGAGCACGCTCCCCTGGCCAAGAAGCCCGCGGCGGCGATCGTCGCTGCGCTCGATGCGGCGGAAGTGCGGGCCGCGAATGTGCGGAATGCCGTAGTGTTTCGCCAGCCGCTCGTTGACGAACGTGTGATTCGCCGTCAGGAGATCGAGCACGCTGCGATCTTCGCGCAGGATGCTGCCGGCGAACAGCTCCGTTTCGCGGCGGAGCCCCTGGCGGAGGTCTTCATCGAAGTCGCTCTCGCGTTTGGGATCCGGAAGAATGGTCGATAGGTTTCTCAGAAACAGCCACTGCCCCACGAAATTCGTGACGAGCGCCTCGGCCCGCGAATCGGCGAGCATCCGCCGCGCCTGCTGCTCGAGTCCTGCCGGATTCTGAAGCTTGCCCGCGATCGCCGCGTCGAGCAGTGCGTCATCCGGGATGCTGCTCCAGAGAAAGAACGACAGCCGCGAGGCGAGCTCGAGATCGCTAATGCGATACACCGCACCGATTGCACCCGTTGCACCCTTCGCACCGATTGCACCCGACGCCGGCTCGCGCTCGATACGGTAGAGAAATTCTGGGCTGACGAGAAGGCCTTCGACCGCGCGCTCGATTCCCAGCTCGAAGTCCCGTTCCGCTCGACCCTCCTTATACAGCGTGAGCACAGTCTGCAGATCCGCGTCGGCGACAGGCCGCCTGAACGCGCGACGCGCCAGCGAGGAGAGAATCTCTTTTGCGCATGCACTCTCGTCGACCGACCTTTGACGGCCGGCACACGAAGATATGCTGGCGGCTTGGCGTGTTGCCAGCGCCGGTCGCGCCATACGGACCGCTAATCTCTACACTGCGAAGGAAGGCGCCCTTCTGGGTCGTGTAGTAGCCGTTTGGTCCACCTGGAGCCGGCCTCTGAAATGGCTCCAGCAAATTCTCGAGCAGCGCAGGCGTCCGGTTGAGAAACGTGAGCGCGAGGTCTCGAGGTCCCGCCTTCGCCGGGAAGCGCACAAACCAGTCGGCATCGAGGCCTCTGCGATTCGCTCCGCTGTACCCGCGGCCTTCGGTATGCGCCGCGGGTAAAAGCTCGAACACGTGGACCGGCGTTCCGTCAACGCTCAGCTCGAGGCGCTGCGGTTCGTCGAACACGGGAACCTCGTCGAAGCTCGCGCCGGCGTAACGCGTGAGCTGCACCCGAATGCTGTAGACGCCGTCCCTCGGAAATGTGTGCCGAACCACCGTGCCGCCCCGCGTGCCGAACGGCAGTCCTTCGACACGGGAGTTCTGCTGCAGCTCAGGCGGAACCAGGATCGTCTCGGTGGTCGCGGCGCGCGGCGACGCGCCGACCGCCACCGAACTGATCTTCTGCGCCGCAGCGAGGTACCGCTCCATCAGCGTCGGCGACATCCTCTGTACGCCTGCAATGTTGTCGAACCCGTAGCTGACATCATCGGCCGGCAGCATCGCACTGACGTCGATATCGAGCGCGAGGAGGTCGCGTATGGAATTCCGATACTCTGCGCGGTTCAGTCGATGCAGCGCTTCAGTGCGGCCCGGATCGGGCTTCGCGTCGGCCGCCCGATCGAGCGAGGTTTCGAGGTACGACAGCAGGTTCTTCAGAGTGGTCTGATCCGGACGTGGACGATCGGGGGGCGGCATCAGATTGGCGTGCAGTTTCTGGACGACTTTCTCCCAGATGTCGGTCCGCTCGGCGACGCGCGAGACGGTCAATGTTTCGAGCGAAAGCCCACCCGTTTTTGCGCCCTCGTTGTGGCAGGTTACGCAGTACCGTGTGACGACCGCCTGCTGCGATGCCGCAGCCGACGCGGCATCAGGCGCCTGCTGTGGATGGACTGACGTCGAGAACATCAACGCCGCACCGCCAACCAGCATCGGGAACAGGCGTGTTCTCATCACTTTAGGACTGTGGGCTGATCGTACAGAGCGAAAGTCGGACAGTCAACGGAAAGACACGTCAAATCGCGATTCACGGTAGAATCCCCCCTCGCCATGCGCCCGATTCTGCTCGTGGAAGACGACCCGAACGACGCGATCCTCGTGCGCGACACGCTCGAGCAGGTGCACCTGATCAACGACATCGACGTGGCGACGACGGTTGCCGCCGCGAAGACATATGTCAAGCGCAGGATGCCCGCGCTGATCATCTCGGACATTCACCTGCCGGGAGAATCGGGCCTCGATTTTCTGCACTGGCTGCGCGACCAGCCAGCGCCGCTCGGCAGCGTGCCCGTCATCATGATGAGTGTCTCCACCGAGGAGGTGCACCACATGCGCGCCTCGGCACTGCGCGCGCTCATCTTCATGACCAAGCCCATCAAGCAGGAAGTGCTGCTTGACCAACTCCGCGGTCTCGGATTGCTCATCACCCACATTCCTCAGGGAGAGCAGGCGGGCCTCATCATCGAGTACCGGACCCACTGACTGCCCCTCTGAATTCCCATAAAAGTTTGTACAAAATCGTACCCTTCCGCGCTATACTTAATTAATTAGTTGATGAGCATACGCATACATTTGATCAATCCTTCCCACGTGTCTTTTGGCGTGGCCGTCATAACTCCCCGCTGGCTCTATCGTTTTAGCGGCAGCCACCCCGTCTGAGTACGGCGACCCGCTCATTACCGACGAGACCCTCGAGCAGTTCGACCCGTCCACGATTGCGGCGGGGGATGTCGTCGGCATCGGCATCCACACGGGAAATGCCCTGCGCGGTTACGAGGTGGGCCGGATCGCCCGCGATCGCGGTGCGTTTGTCGTCTATGGCGGCATTCATGCCACGCTGTACCCGGACGAAGCCCTGGACCTCGGCCGCGGCCACGCCATCGTCAAAGGCGATGGCGACATCGCGTGGGGCCAGGCCATCAAAGGCTGCCTCAACGGCGACCTCGACAAAGTGCACGAGGGCGGCAAGATCGACGCGGAACATTTCCTGCGCGCGCGGTGGGATTTGCTCCCGCCGAATCGCTACATGTGGGCATCGGTGCAGACCGTTCGCGGCTGCCCGAAGCATTGCTCGTTCTGTTCGGTGTGGAAGACCGACGGCCAGGAACCGCGTCAGCGCGGCGTCGAGGCAGTAGTGCACGAGGTCGTCCAGTTGCGGCGCCTCGGCTTC
This sequence comes from Vicinamibacterales bacterium, assembly GCA_963787755.1. Taxonomy (GTDB): domain Bacteria; phylum Acidobacteriota; class Vicinamibacteria; order Vicinamibacterales; family JAMQPK01; genus JAMQPK01. Next base: position 302,597 of record CAWBEG010000002.1, on the reverse strand, counting down.
CGCTTCATCGCGCTAGCTGACGACAATTTCTACCCGGTCACGCTCGAAGATCTCGAGCAGGCATCGCGCCGCGCCGATCACGCGCGTCTGAACGAGCTGAAGGCGCTGCGCGCCGAGCGGTTCGAGCTGATGGAGAAGCTCGTCGAAGCTGCCGAGCGACATGAATTTCTTCACGCAGATCACCATGGAAGCGGCCGAAGACCCCGAGTTTCTCGACGCGATGCGCAAGGCCCGCATCAAGGGCGCACTCGTAGGAGTCGAGTCGGTGACCGCCGAAGGGTTGAAGGACGTCTACAAGGGATTCAACCTGTACGGCGAGGCGCTCGTCCAGCGGCTGCAGCAGTTCAAGGCGCACGGCATCCACGTGCTCGGATCATTTATTTTCGGATTGCCGAGCGATCGCGCCGAGACGTTCAACGCGACTGCGGCGCTTGCGCTTGAAGGCCGACGTTACGTTTGCGCAGTTCGTCATGCTCACGCCGTTCCCCGGCACGGTCGATTTTGCGAAGTGGGAGCTCGGCGAGTCGAAGAAAAAGGATGCGGAGGCCGTCGACGGGATCCCGATCACGCGCCACTGGCTCATCCCGCAGGCGCGCCGCCCGAAGGTCTACACGCCGCACCCGACGCTTTCGGCCGACGAAATCCGCGAGCGTACACAGGGTGTGTGGGACCAGTTCTACAGCCTCCCACACGTCTGGCGCCGATCGCGCGCGGTGAAGTCGCTGAAAAACCGCATCGGCTTCGTGCTGTGCTCGAAACTCTACCGCCAGATGTATGCGAACACCGGCATCGCCACCGACAGCGCGCGCCACGCCAAGTCCGAGCGCATGGCCAGGCTCCTCGCCAAGCCTTGCCGCATGCTGTTCATCGGGAAACCGATGCCCGACCTGCAGATGCCGGCCTAGAGGCCCTTCCCCGCCTCATCGTCGCTGTTCGAACATTTCGCAGCGTTCGTTATCCTTGGAGTAGACTCCGCCAGACCTACTTTCCAGGATACGCCATGAAAAATACGGTAGCCGTCGTGCTCGTCGCGCTGCTCTGCTCGCCTCGCTCGTCCTGGCACAAACCGGGCAGAAGCCCGCCGGGCAAAAACCGGCGCCATCGACGAGAAAACCAGCAACAGCCAAGCCTGCACCTGCGAAGCCTGCGCCCGCGGTCAAACCTGCGCCGCCTCCGCCGCCCACCGACGTTCGATTCAAGTCGCGATATACGACCGGCGATCAGATCACCGAGAGCGTGACGTACATGCGCGGCAGCCGCGAGCGGTACGAGCTCGGCGACATGATTCTGCTTCGCCAGCACGACTTGAAGCGCACCGTGCAGATCAGCCGCGCGTCCAACACCTATCTGATTGCGCCAGATGCCGCCGTCGAGGCGGCCCCTGCCGCAGATATGTCGATCCCGAAGCCGCCCGGCGTCGTGAACGTCGAAACGTCGATAGCCGACGTTGGCGAGCGCAAAGACGATGTTCGGGCAACAGGCGCGCCACGTGATCACGGTGATCGACCGCAAGCCTCAGGCGGGCTCGTGTGATCAGATCGAAGCAGCGGATGGAAACGGATGCGTGGTACATCGACGCGCCGAAAACGGTAGCCGCACAGCCTGTGAGCGCTCCCGCGTCGAGCGCCGCGGCATGCCGCGACGACATCAAGGCCACATTGGTCGGCGACGCGGGCCTGCTCGGTTTTCCCATTGCGTACACGACGACGACTCCAGGCGCCGACGGCAAGCCGGTCGTCGTCATGCAGATGGAAGTCACCGAGTTCGAGGTGACGAACCTCGACGCCGCGCTGTTTGAAATTCCCGAGGGGATGACCGCTGCGGCTACCGGACGCGAGCTGGCAAAAGCCGTCAGCGATGCCAACGAAACCAAGCTTGCCGCGCGCGCGCCGGCGGTCGCACCACCGGCCAAGAAAGCAGGCGCCATTCGCGTTGGCGTGCCCGAGGTTGCCAACAAGACCACGCAGAATGTCGATACGCGGGCGCTGCGCACACAGCTCATCGCCGAGCTGGCTGAACAGAAAATGGAAGGCGTGCCGCTCGCCGCTGCCGCTCAGGAAGAGTTGAATGCCTACGCGAAAGAGCTTGGCTGCGAATACCTGCTGATCGCGAACATCACGGAGTTGAAAGCATCGAAGCCGGGCCGGATTGGACGGATGATCAAGTCCACGGCCGGCGAGGCGACGAACAAAGACATCACCGAAGCAAAGCTCACGCTGCAGCTCATGCCGGTCGGCGCTGCGAAGCCGCGATTCTCGACGAACACGAGCGGAAACGACGGCGGCATCGGCTTCAAGACAGGCCTGCGGCTCGCGCGTACCGCCGGAATGCTCTACCTGCGATATGCGAGTCCGCTCGGCGCGCTCAACTCCATGCAGATGATGAACATGGGCGGCATGGGCGGCTTAATCGAGCAATCCGATGCTCATGCAGATGCAGGGTGGGGCCGGAGGCATGGGCGGACTGGGTATGGGCGGAGGCGGCATCGACCGCACAGCGGGCGCGGCGATGTTCATCATGGACCAGGCGATGGCTGGCGGATCCGGTGGCGGCGCGCAGGAAGGCCCCTCGTTCGATGCCTCACTTGCCGAAGCACTACAGGACGGCGCGAAAAAGGTCGGTGAAAATCTAAAACGATAGAGGTCACGCTCAGTTGCGGCCGGAGCGCGGCCACGAAATCAGATACGGCGAGTCGCGCAGCTCGTGGCTGAGACGTGCATGACGCCGGCGCCACGCCTCGAAATGTCTTCCAATGGTGTCGAGCAGTTTCGCTTTCGCAGCGGACTGCTCGGCAGCGGCGGCGCGCCGGAAAAAGCCGGCGCCGAGCTCGGCATACCAGTGAATGTTGTGCCGGCGGCGCATTTGATCTTCGAAGAATCCCGCAAGGAGCAGACACTGTGCGCCCGCCGTTTCCAGCATCAGCGGATCGGTGAGGACGTTCATGTCGGCAACGAAATGGTCGAACACCGAGGTGAGATCGGCGGGAGCAGCGATCGGTTACGTCGGTATCTACTGAAATCTGCGCGTAGTGTGCGAGCACGCTGGCGTTGTACAGGAGCTCCTGTTGATCGACAGTGGGCTCCGACACGTCTTTCAGGTTCATCACGAAGAACTCCAGCGTGCGCCGATGATCGCTCGTCAGCAGTTCGCCCAGTGGGTCCATGTGTCCCTCTCTCAACGGTATCGGCTCGGGGGGCATCCCCCTCCACTCAACCGTCCTCAATTCAGTCCACTGCCCGCCCGAATTGCAAGAAGCACGCCTGTTTCTGACGGCACATCAAGTGCACAATGGCCACACACGTGGCGCGCTCTGTCTTATTCGCTTTCTTGTTTCTGGCGTCCAGGGAGACTTTGCTCGCCCAAACGGGCACTATCAGCGGCACGGTCGTCGACGCGCGCGACGGCACGCCGCTCGAGAAAGTCTCGGTGCGCGTCCACGATACGAAGCTCGCCGCGCTCACCGCCAGTGACGGACGCTTTCAGCTCGACGGCGTCCCCGCCGGCCGTCGCGAGTTGTACGTCTCTTCGGTCGATTACATTCTCGTGCGCCGTTTTGTCGAGGTGCCTGCCGGCGATGTGCTCGTCATTACCATACCGATTGCCTCCGGAACCGGTACGTATTCGGAAACGGTCAATGTGAGCGGCGATTCAGAAGGGAGCAACGCGCCCTCTCAACAGGTTCTCCGCAGCAACGAGCTGCAGCAGCTTCGCGGCGTCATCACGAACGATCCGATGCGCGCGATCCAAGTGCTGCCGGGAGTCGCCACCGGCGACGACCTGCGCAGCGAGTTCAGCGTGCGCGGCCTGCCCGTGGGCAATATGAACTTCACGTTCGAGGGGGTCGCCACTCCTCTGCTCGTTCACACCGTGCAAGGGGTCCAGGACACCGGATCCATCGCAATGATCAATGGCGACGTGCTGAACGAAATTGGGCTCGCCGCGGGCTCGTATCCGCAGCGGTATGGCGATCACACAGGCGCGGAGCTGAACTTCCTGATGCGCGAAGGCTCGCGCGACCGGCTGCGCGGGCAGTTCCGCCCGAGCATCACGGATACGTCGCTGGTGCTGGAAGGGCCGCTTGGATCGTCAAAGAGCGGCTCGTGGCTCATCTCCGCGCGAAAGAGTTATCTCGGCTCGGTGATCAGGCGGATCGATCCGGAAAACACATTCGCCTTCGGGTTTTACGACGCGCAAGTGAAGCTCGTGCGCGACGTCACGCCGGCGCATCAACTGCAGTTCGCGCTCACCGTCGGCCGCTCTCGTCTGGACCAGGATCCCGAATTCACCGGCCGCGATGAAGTCAAGGATGGCGTCAACGACGCGGCCGTCGCCGTTGTCACCTGGCGCTATCTCAAGTCGCCGCGATTCATCCTTACTCAGAAGCTCGCAGCGGACGCCAACACGTTCCGCAACGTGAGCCGTGACGGCATCGAGTTGCACCGCGCGCGCCGCCGCGATTTCATATATCGCGCCGATTGGACCTACGCACGCTCGTCGCGTGTGACATTCGAGGGCGGCGGCGAGGTTCGCCGCTCGACCGAATCTCGCTTCGAGCAGGGGCTCGAGCTGCTTCGGCCCGAGTTTGTGGTGCGCGAACAATTCAACGCGTCGGCCGTCGCCGCTTCCTCGTATGTGCTGACGCGCATCAGCAAGGGGCGGGCCGTCGTCGCGCCCGGCGTACGTGTCGATCACTCGACGCTGACCGGACGTACGTCCGGCTCACCATGGATCGAAACACGCTTTCCGCTGTCTTCGTCGTTTGTGCTCCGCGCAGGTGGCGGCGTCTATCGCCAGGAGCCCGAGTTTGGCGAGGTGCGGGGGTTGCGCGGATCGAATCTGGATGCCCTGCGGTCGTATCACGCCGACGTGGCCATCGAGGGGCCGCTTGTCCGCTCGCTGACGTGGCAGGTGTCCGTCTACAACCGCGAAGACCGCGATTACCTCTGGCTGCCTGACGCCGAATTCCGGGTCGCCGATGGCCGACTCGTTCTGCCATCATTCACGACGCGATACCAGAACGCGCTCGATGGACACTCGCGCGGCGTCGACCTGGTCGTGCAGCGCCGCAGCCCGAACGGCCTCTCCGGTTGGGTGGCGTACAACCTTGCATCGACGCGATATCGCAACAGACTCACCGATGAAGAGTTCGCGGGCGATTACGATCAGCGCCATACGCTGAACATCTACGGCGTCTACCGCTTCAGCGATCGCATGAGCTTCAGCTCGCGCTTTCGAGCCGGCAGCAACTTTCCGGTGCCCGGCTACTACGAATCGCGCACGACAAGCTCAGGACAGTCGCCGGCGTATTTCCTCGGTGCAACCCGCAACGACGTGCGAGTGCCGGCCTATTCGCGCCTCGACCTCCGCGCGAACCGCACGTTCTGGTGGCGCGCAACGAGGCTGACGCTTTTTGCGGAAGTGCTCAACTTGTACGCCCGCGAGAACGTGCGCGCAAGCCGGCCTGGCATCAACGGCATCACCCATGAGGTGTTCGGGATATTCGACTCGATGTTTCCACTGATTCCGTCAGCGGGGTTATCCCTGGAGTTTTAGATCTGCGTGTTTGCGTGTCTCGACACGGAGGCACAGAGGCACAGAGAACGCACAGAGAATACAACGAAGGCAGCGTGACAGCCTCCGTGGACGGGCATCGACTTCGTGGGCCGCGTCGCGGCCCACCCGAGGCGCGAAGTCGATGTGGTGCTCCGTGGCTCCGCGACTCCGTGTTGAAGACCCCAATCCCTAATCCCCAGCATCCTAGTCGCTATTTTGCCGATCGATAGACCGCGTCCGAAACAGGTTCGCCCCACTTCGTCGTCCCGCCGAAGCCGATGTTCACCTGCGTGAGGCCCGCGTCGGGCGCCGCGCCGTGCCAGTGGACGACCCCCGGCCCGACGTAGGCAGTGTCGCCGGGAGCCAGGCGCACTATTGGCTTTCCCTCGATTTGATGCAGGCCAACGCCCTTCTCGTTCAGTATCAACTGCCCGTTAGGGTGCGCATGCCAGTTCGATCGCGCGCCCGCCTCGAAGAAGCGGCGCCCGGCGGAGATGTCCTTCGCGTCAAGCACGTCTGTTTTGCCCACAAAGTTTGGCGTCTGCTGAGCGTAAGCCATCCACGACGCCGCGACGCTCAGGACGAGCACAAACCAAGCAATGACTCGCATTTTTTCCTCCTAATCCCTAATCCCTAGTCCCTAATCCCTATCTTGCGAGCGCCTTCTTACCTGCGGCGAGTGTGCGAAGTATCAGCGCTGCATCGTACACTGCCCCACCCCACGTTCCGCCGCTCACGTCCTGCAATGCCGCCCAGATGCGCGTGTCGTCAGGTAGTGACGGATCGGGCGCGAGATCCGCGCGCGACGGGCGCGCGTCGAGGATCCGCGATCCTTCTTCGACGCCGGCCGCCGCCGCGTTTTCGCCGACGAAGTTGATCGACCCCTCTAGCGTTGTTCGATCGACCACGATCTCGATCATGTCGCCGTCGCGCAGCTTGCCGACCGGCCCGCCCGCCAGGGCTTCGGGCGAGATGTGGCCGACACACGCACCAGTCGACACGCCGCTGAACCGCGCGTCGGTGATGACCGCAACGTGTTTGCCGAACGGCAAGTGCCGCAGCGCGCTCGTAATCTGGTAGGTTTCCTCCATGCCGGCGCCCATCGGCCCGCGGCCGATCAGCACGAGCACATCGCCCACCGAAATCTGATTGGCTTTGATCGCCGCCATCGCGGCGCGCTCCGACAGAAACACCTTCGCGGGGCCGGTCAGCCGATACACGCCATCCGCACCGACGACTGATGGATCAATCGCGGTGCTCTTGATCACCGACCCTTCCGGCGCCAGATTACCCTGGGGAAAGCAGACAGTCGACGTCAGCCCGCGACGTCGTGCCTGTTCCGGCGCGACAATCACATCGTCCGGATCGACACCTTCCTTCTGCAGTTGCGCCCGCAACCGGGTGCGCCGCTCGGAAGCCTCCCACGCGTCGAGTTGCGCATCGAGCGAGCTGCCCGACGCAGTCTTCACGCTCGTATCGAGCAACTTCAGGCGGCGCAGGTGCAGCATCACTTCCGGCACGCCTCCGGCCATGAACACCTGGACGGTCGGATGATTGCGCGGGCCATTGGGCAACGCATCGACAATCCGCGGCACGAGGCGATTCACGTCGACCCATTCTGCCGCGACGGGCCGGCGCAGCCCGGCGGCATGCGCGATGGCCGGCACATGCAGAATGAGATTCGTCGATCCCCCGAACGCCGCGAACACAACCATCGCGTTGCGGACGGCCGCGTCGGTGACGATGTGGCGCATCGTTGTTTGCTGTTGCTCGAGCGCCATCAGCGCCGTGGCCGAGCGGCGCGCCATGTCGATCCAGATCGGATGCCCCGACGGCGCCAGCGCTGAATGTCCCAGCGACATGCCGAGCGCTTCGCCGACGACCTGCGATGTTGCGGCGGTGCCGAGGAACTGGCATCCACCACCGGGCGAACCGCACGCGCGGCATCCGAGATCGGCGGCCTCCTCGAGGGTCACGGTACCGTGGACGAAACGCACGCCGAGCGTCTGAACCTTTCCCGCATCCTCGCCTTGCTCCGGCATCAACGTGACGCCACCCGGCACGAGTACCGCGGGCAGATCGTGGCTGGCTGCGAGCGCCATCATCATGGCAGGCAGTCCCTTATCGCACGTCGCCACGCCGAGCACACCGCTCCGCGTCGGAAGCGAACGAATCAGTCGGCGGAATACCGTCGCCGCATCGTTCCGGAACGGCAGGCTGTCGAACATCGCCGTCGTGCCTTGCGATCGCCCGTCGCATGGATCGGTGCACGCCGCGGCGAATGGAATCGCTCCGGCCGTCTTGAACACGCCGGCCGCCGCCTCGAGAAGCAGTCCGACCTCCCAGTGACCGGTGTGATAGCCGAGCGCGATCGGCGTCCCATCGGCCGCCCGAATGCCGCCGTGCGTCGAGAGCATCAGAAATTCCTTGCCGCCGAGCGCGGCGGGATTCCATCCCATGCCGGCGTTCTGCGTCCAGCCGAACAGATCGCCCGACGGCCGCTCGCGCAGCATTTGCGCCGTCAGCGGAAGCGCACCCGCGGGTCCGGCGGCGCAGGTGGACACATCGAACAAGCGAGGATCGTCAGAGTCGAACGGATTCATATGAGTAAGGCTACAGTGGTACTATTCTTACTGCCAGCGCCCACCACGGACCTCCGGCTCCTGAGGAGACTCAATGATTCGATCGATCACTCGTCTTGTGGCTCTTGCTGTACTCGCGTTTATCGCCTCTTCATCGACGGCCGCAGCGCAGGGGGTCGGCATCAAATTCGGGCCCACGTTTGCCACTTTCAGCAGCGACGCACTGGACTTCGACAACCGCACAGGCATCCACGCAGGCCTGTTCGTGGGGGGCAGCCGCGACAGGGTTGTCGGCCTCCAGACAGAGTTCAACTGGCTGCGAAAAAATACAGAGACCGAAGCGGGACAGCAGATCAGAATCGACTACCTCCAGATTCCGGTCCTGCTGCGGCTGAACGCCGGCTCCAGCTCTGCAAATGGATTCGCCGTCTACGGCATCGTCGGGCCCGCCGTCGAACTGAAAATCGCCGACGAGATCGAAGGCATCACTCTGGATGACGGGTTCGAGGGGGCGGACGTCAGCCTGGTGTTTGGCGGCGGCTTCGAGGTCGTGCGCATCATCGTCGAGGCGCGCTATGAAAAAGGGCTGCGCCGCATCAACAACATCTTCAGCGATTTCACGGAGATTAAGAAGCAGGCGTTCACGATTCTGTTCGGGCTGCGATTCAAGTAGCACCGTCGCGTCATGCCGCCGATCGAGATGCCTCCTGCCGGAATGAGCTCGTCAACGCGTGACGTTCTCCTGCTTGCACTTAGCGGCACGCCAATCGTCTTCGAGCGGGTGAGACAGGCATGCTGAGGCGACCAGTATCCATGCTCGACGAGAGCCCATCAGGCGCTAAGTGCCGAAGCGGAGCGGTGCCCTTTGTCCGTAACGTTCGATCGCCCGGGCGGGGACGTTATGAAGAGTGATGATACGCAGGATCTTCGTTGCCGTCTTACTGCTGCTGGCGGCGATGGGCGTTGCGACGGCGCAGCCGTTGGCCGGGCTCGCACCGCAGGAGCCAGCTCACATCCAAATCGCGGCGCTCATTCAAGAGAGCGCCGCGCTGGGGCTGCCGGCCCGAGTCGAGCACGCACTCACGCTCACCCTGCGTGCGGCCCAGGAGGCCGCCCAAGAGGGGCAAAGGTCGAGGGCGCGGACCCTTTTGAGGACGTTCGCGTTCGAAGTACGCGGGGTCAAGCGTGCGAAACGCGTGCCTCCGAGTATCGCCGACGCGCTCATCGCGAGGGCTGTCCAGGTGATGGGTACGCTTGACACGCTCTATACGTCGGGGCAGACTCCAGCGAAAGAATGCGACGACAGCTCGTTTACCTGCTCGCCTTGAGTGCCCCCATTCTGATGCTGAGCCGGTGCTCAGCTCGGGAGGAGCCCCAGCCGCAATCGGACTTCAGGCCCACTGCGACGGTCAAAGACATCATGGTCTCGATCATCGATCCCGAATCCGACGTGCTCTGGAACTCGGTCGCGACTATCGTCAGCCTGACGGGAACCGAAGAGAGAGCGCCCAGGACCGACGAAGAGTGGGCGACGGTTCGGCGTAGCGCGATTCAACTTGTGGAAGCCACGAATCTGTTGCGCATCCCCGGCCGTCTGGTTGCGCGGCATGGAGAGAAATCGGAGAACCCCCGCATCGAGCTCGAGCCCGAAACGATTCAAAAGTTGATCGCCGAAGACCCCGCAACCTGGTCGAAGCTGGTCAATCAGTTGCACGATGCCGCTGTGCCGGCGTTGAAGGCGATCGACGCAAAGAACGCGGCAGGTCTCTTCGACGCCGGCGAGCACATGGAGCACGCCTGTGAGGCCTGTCACCAGCAGTATTGGTATCCGCCGGCTCACGCAGCGGCGTGGAAGAAGGAGACGCCGACGGTCGACCGTGAATCGACAGCGCTCGGCGCCAACGCAAACCCTGCGAGCGCGCAGGCGATAAAGAGTGGCGCGATCAAGGGTCACATTCGAGTGAACGGAAAGGTGCCGGGCAATCCGGTCATCAGGATGGGAATGGATCCGATGTGCGCAACGCTCAACGCCGGGAAGCGCCCGATTCAGGAGATCGTGGCCGCCACGGCCGACGGCAGCCTGGCCAATGTTTTTGTGAGCCTTCAGGGATCGTTTCCAGCGACACCTGTTCCCGCGGAGCCAGTGACCATCGATCAGCGCGCCTGCGTGTACGTGCCTCGCGTGGTCGGGGCGCGCGTTGGACAGACGCTGCAGGTGCGAAACAGCGACGAGCTGCTTCACAACGTGCATGGCGTCTCGGCGCAAGGCAATGACTTCAACGTCAGCCAACCAAAGGCCGGCATCGTTCGGGAGCTTCCACTGAAAAACGCTGAGATGATGCTGCGCGTCACCTGCGACGTGCACAGGTGGATGACCGCCTTTGTCGGCGTCGTCAATCACCCGTATTTCGCGACGACCGACGGCGGCGGCACCTTCACCATCAGCAACGTGCCTGCGGGCACCCACACGATTCAGGCCTGGCACGAGCAGTTCGGCGTAGTCACGCAGACCGTGTCGCGTAACGGCAGGTTCGACGAGTACGGTGGACTTCGCGTATCCAACGCGATGACGACTGTGGACTGTCGACTTACTTAGTCTTACGTACCCGCCGCCTCATCAGCGCGAGACGCGCCAAGGATGCCTTCCATCGTTTGAACATTGCCCTCGTGACAGGCGTACTCGTAGATCGCGTCCTGAGTCCGCTTCAAGCGAATCATCACCGTCCAGGGTTTGGTCCACGTGGTCGGATCGTCCACTGTAATTTCGTACTGGAGCATATCAGCGGCGACGCGCGTAAACCGCTCGATCGACGTGGAGGTTCTCGGCGGCTCCCATGAAGTTGCTCTTCGGCGAGAAATTCGTCGTGTCGACGACCAGCGTATTTCCCTCCCATCGGCCCCGCGAGTCTCCGCTCCACTGTCGCAGACTCTCGGGCAGATGTGGTCGTCCGTCCAGCGGAATGATGCGGGTTTCGTGGATCGCCTCGAGGGTCAACGTCACGTAGCCCGGCGTCTGCAGAATCTGGTAATACCCCATCGGTCCCGCCGCATTGATGTTCTGCACGCCGAGCCTCGGCGTGCCGTACGTGATGCAGCGCATCGCATTGCTGAGCTCTTCTGGACCAGCAACAGGCTTCCCCCCGGCCGCGTTTGGCGGCGGCGTGCTCGCGAGTCTCCTCTGCCCTTCTGCCGTCATCGGAGGAATTTTGCCATCAGCGGGATCCACTATCAGCGACGTTCGATTGTCGATGGTCCGTTCGATCATCACCGTGGCATTGCCGGTCGCGTTCGGGTTCTCGAAGCGCTCGGGGTTGGCGAGCAGCGCGTGAAAGAAATTGTCCGCGCCGGGAAAGTCGCTATCGGTTTTGCGTGTCGAAGAGCCGCGCCGCCCGCCGTTTGAACTCGGCGACTTCTTCATCGGTCAAAAACTGCCGTCCGGCTAACTCCTTCGGACGTTCCAGCGGCGTTGCGCTCTGGTTCAGCCAGACCCCCTGCAGATCCGGCCTGCCGTCGGACGTCAGCGGCGGCGTCCACGCTTTCACTTGACCCGCGGCGCTCAGATGGCGCCATCACGACGGCCAGGACGCCGAGTGAGGCCAGAAACTTTCTACTTTCCACTTTCCACTTCACTTTCTACTTTTTACTTTCTACTTTTTACTTAGAGCGAAGACCCCCGCATCGATCGGCGCGTTCAGCCGGATTTCCTTCAGCTCGAAGCTGTCTCGTCCGTCGAGCCACCCGAACGTCCAGCGGAACGGCATCTTGATTCCGGCGCCGCCGACCTCACGATAGTCGGCGAAATCGACCTGCGTCGGCGCGCGCCCGATCGGCGAGCTGCCAAAACGCACCATCCGCACGAGCAGACCTGACGCCTTGTCGAAATACAGCGTGGCGACAAGACCGCGGGATCCGTTTCCCTGTACCACGTGCACGTCGCGACCCTCGATGTTGTCGGGCGGACCGACGCGAAGCTGAGTGAGGGCTTTCTTGATCTGCGCGGGGAAGGACAGCTGCGCATCGATTCTGGCGCCATCCAGTTCACTTCCTCCAAGCGCATACTCCGGCACGACGGCGAGCGGTGCCGACACCCACCCGCTGCGGCCGTCGAAGGCGCGGATGGCATCCTGGCGCCGATGCTCTCCGCAAACTTGATGATCGTGGCGCGCTGATCCGGCGCTTTCGCGAAGATCTGAACCGTGCCCGCCGCCGCCAAATCCACGGAAGCCCTGGCTCGTGCCCGTCGCGATGAAGCTGGTGACGCTCGCCAGCCGCTCGGCGCCGCCAAGCGCCTGCAGGTATTTGTCGAGAATCTGCTCGGCGGACGGCTCTCCCGGAAACGACTGCGTGACGATGTCGTCCGCCTCGAGGAGCGGAGTGCCATACACCGTGTCGATCGCCGGCATGACAGGAGGAATATCGCGGCCGCGATGACAGGTCCAGCACGTCACGACCTGACGTCCGCCGAAGTTGGTGCGATTGATCGCCGCCGACCATCAAGCGTCATCCGCCGCGCCGTCCGCTTCTTCGTCGGTGTCGGCTTCCCACTTCACCGGTGTCCGTGCCCGCGCCGGTGTGACACTCCGAGCAATCGAAGCCCAGCGCGGCCGACATGATGCCCATGGTGTCCATGAAGTCGTCCACGGGTATCCCTTTCAGGACCTGGATGTTCTTGAAGACGTTCTCGGCCGCTTGCGGTCGGTCTTGTGCGGCCAGGGCGACGCTCATCACCAATGCGAACGCTATTGCAGCGGCACCAGCATGTCTCATATGTGGGGCAGTCTAAACCCTGCCGAATGAATTGACACGCGGATTTGAAGGGTCTATCTTCCGCTCGGTAGGATCAGAATGCGTCTACTGGTTCCCACGACTGACGATGACCGCCGCCGGTGTTTTGCTGGCGGCTGCGACCGCTCATTGGCCAGACGCCGGCGCATCGTGCCCCACTACGCACACCATGGGGCGATCCCGATTTGCAGGGGCTCTGGACGAACGCCACCATCACCCCGTTCGAGCGGCCGGCCACGTTGAGTGGGAAGCCGGTTCTCACCGAGCAGGAAGCTGCCGAGTTTGAAAAGGCAGACGCTTCGAGCCCGCGATGCCGACAGTCGCGGCTGGAGGAACCGACGCCGATCTCGGCCGTGCATACAACCAGTTCTGGTACGACCGGGGAACCAAGGTCGTCGGGACCAGGCGGACGTCGCTTGTCGTCGATCCGCCCGACGGACGAGTGCCTTCGCTGATACCGGCTGCGCAACAGCGAGCGGACGCGAGGCTCGCAGCCAGACGAAGCAGCCCTGCCGACGGTCCTGAGGATCGAAGTCTTGTAGAGCGCTGCATCCTCTGGCCGGTCGCAGGGCCGCCCATGATTCCCGGCGGCTACAACAACAACTATCAGATTCTACAGACGCCCGGCTATGTCGTGATTCTCATCGAGATGATCCACGACGTCCGCATCATTCCGCTGGACGGCCGTGCGCATGCGCCCTCGAGCATCCGGCAGTGGATGGGCGACTCGCGCGGCCGATGGGACGGCAATACGCTCGTCGTGACCACGACGAATTTCACCGGCAAGACGAACTTCCGGGGAGCGAGCGAGAACCTGCGTCTGGTCGAGCGGTTCACGCGCGTCGACGCCGGCACGATCAATTACGAGTTCACGATCGACGACCCGGCGTCGTTTCCGAGACCGTGGACGGCAGCGATCCCGATGACGAAGACTGAAGGCCCGATCTTCGAGTACGCGTGTCACGAGGGGAATTACGGCATGACGAACCTCCTGAGCGGCGCGCGCGCAGAAGAAAAATCAAAATAGAGCGGTACCCGGATGCGAACAAGCGCACATGTGTGTCTGCTTGCCGCTGTCAGCCTGCTGTGCGCCGACGTTCCGCGTGCGGGCGCATCACGCCTTTGCGGCGGAGTTCGACGCGAAGAAGCCGATCAAGCTGCAGGGAACGGTGACGAAGGTCGAATGGATCAATCCGCACGCCTGGATCCATATCGACGTGAAGCGGCCGAACGGCACTGTCGAACAGTGGATGATCGAAGGCGGCACGCCGAACACGCTGTTCCGGCGCGGCGTGAACAAGAATTCACTGCCCGAGGGAACCGTGATCATCGTCGATGGCTATCAGGCGAAAGACGGAACGCTGAAGGGAAACGGCAGGGATATCACCTTTCCGGATGGGCGCAAGCTGTTCATCGGTTCGACCGGCACCGGCGCGCCGGGCGATCCGCAGCCAACACCGAAGTGATCGGTCGTCATCGTCCATCGTCCAGCGTCGGAGACGTGACATGCGACAATCCGGTCGAGATACGCGATCGGCGCAGCCGATCAGCTGTGCGCATTGGCGGTCGCTTGCGTGGCGGTCGGGCTTGCGGCGTCCCGCTCGCTGTCAGTCCCGCAGCGGCGCCAGGCCCCGGCAACCTACAAGGCGCCGCGTTCGCCATTCAAAGACGGCAAACCCGATCTGAACGGGATTTGGCAGGCCAACAACACGGCCAACTGGGATATTCAAGGCCACGCGGCGCGACAGGGACCGGTTCTCGAGCTCGGCGCCGCCTTCAGCGTGCCTGCCGGCCTCGGCGTCGTGGAGGGCGACGAAATTCCCTACCAGCCATGGGCCGCGGCGAAGAAGAAAGAGAACGCGGCGAACTGGCTGAAGCTCGATCCCGAGATCAAGTGCTACATGCCTGGCGTGCCGCGCGCCAACTACATGCCCTATCCGTTTCAGATCGTGCAGACGCCGACGCACATCCTGATGGCGTATGAATTCGCGAGCGCGAGCCGCACGATCTACATGAACAGCAAAGACGAAAGCCCCGCCGACACATGGATGGGCTGGTCGCGCGGACGATGGGAGGGCGATACGCTGGTGGTCGATGTCAACGCGTTCAACGGCCAGACATGGTTCGACCGCGCCGGCAATTTCCACAGCGACGCGCTGCACGTCGTCGAGCGCTATACGCCCGTCAGCCGCGATGTCCTTCAGTACGACGTCACGATCGAAGATCCGAAAGTGTTTACGCGACCCTGGAAGATGAGCATGCCGCTCTATCGCCGCGTCGAGAAGAACGCGCAGCTCCTCGAATACAAGTGCGTAGAGTTTGTGGAAGAGTTGATGTATGGCCATCTACGAAAGAAGAAGTAAGCACGGCGCTTCTGCTCGTCGCCATGGTGGCGCTGGCGGCCGTGACGGTCGTGGGGCAATCCGCGACCACCACCACACGAACGCCCCCGCGTACGCCGTGGGGCGATCCAGACCTGCAGGGTGTGTGGTCGATTGCGACGATTACGCCTCTCGAACGGCCGAGTACGCTTGCGGACAAACAGGTGCTGACCGAGCAGGAAGCGGCTGAACTGAGAAAACGAGAGGCGGACAACCGGCAACCAGGATCGGCGCGATGGAGCCGGAACCGACGCCGACGTCGCTCGCGCCTACAACGACTTCTGGTGGGATCGAGGAACGAAAGTGGTATCGACGCGTCAGACGTCCCTGGTGGTCGATCCGCCGGACGGACGAGTGCCGCCCCTCACGCCGGACGGACAGACGCGAGCGACCGCCCGAGCCAGACGCGGCTACGATTCATGGGAAGACCGGAGCCTCTGGGAGCGCTGCATTACGCTCGGGCTGCCGATGGTTCCCGGCCCGTACAACAACAATTATCAGATTCTCCAGACGCCTGGATATGTCGTGATTCTCCACGAGATGATTCACGACGCCCGCATCATTCCGCTCGACGGCCGTCCGCATGTCGGCCAGAACGTCCGCCAGTGGTTCGGTGATTCGCGCGGCCGCTGGGAAGGGGCGACGCTCATCGTCGACACGACGAACTTCACCGACAAGGTCAGTTACAGAGGATCGACCGAAGGCCTGCACCTGATCGAGCGCTTCACGCGCACCGATGCCGGCACCGTCAGGTACGAATTCACGATCGACGACCCGGCGACGTTCACGAAGAAATGGACGGCCGCGATTCCCATGGCAAAGACCGACGACCAGATTTTCGAGTACGCCTGCCACGAGGGCAATTACGGGATGGTCAACCTTCTCAGCGGCGCGCGCGTGCAGGAGAAAGGCCGCGCAGGAAGACAAGTAAAATGCCGTACACCTTCAACAAGAGCGCGGGCATGATGGCGCTCGCCATCTGGCTGATCCTCGCCGGCCTGAATTCGTTGATCGTGCTTCCACTGCCACCACTGATCATGGGCCTCCTGGCGCTCGTTGCCGGGATTCTGATTCTGGTCGGGCGCTAGCGCGCGGTTTTGCTGTCTCGACACAGAGACACGGAGACACAGAGATACGCACTGAGAAATGCATTTTCTCTGTGGGCCGCGTTAGAGGGCTCCGTGGCAGCCGTTGACGCCCCGCCGACGCGCCGCGAGAACACAAGAGCGGAAATACAAGAGGGCCGGGGATGATGAACCTCTTGTATTTCCGCTCTTGTGTTCTCGCGCGTTGGCCGCTTCGCGGCCAACGGCGTCGACGGCTGCCCGTGCCTCTGTGTTGAGAATTTCATCGTGTCTTCGTGCTCTTCGTGTCTTCGTGATTCAACCACCGCTCTTCCTTCCCAATGCCGCGACGATCTCGGGCACCGCTTCGATGTCTGCGTCCGATGTGCGGAAGTTCACGATGCAGGCGCGCAACGCAAACCTTCCGCCGATCACCGCGTTCGAGAAGAACGCCTTGCCGCTCTGCTCGACGCGCGCGAGCAGCGCTTCGTTCAGCTCGTTGAGCGACGCTTCGACCGCCGGGTCTCCCAGCCTCGAACGGAGGTCCGGCGGCACGTAACGGAAGGTCGTGATGCTCAGGTTCTGCGTCAGCGCCTCGAACTCGGCGTGCTTCTGCAGCAGGTCGAACAGCTTTCGCGACAGGCGCATGTCTTCGGCAATCGATTCCAGATAGCCCGCCCGGCCGATCTGCTGCAGCGCGAGCCAGACTTTCAAGGCTCGGAACCCGCGCGAGTTCTGCAGGCCGTAGTCCACAAAATTCAGCACCTCTCCGCCGAAGCGGTAGTACGGCGGGTGATACGAGAATGCATTCCGCAAATCCTCCGGCCGCTTCACGAGCACGCACCCTGCTTCGAGCGGCGCGTACAGCCATTTGTGCGGATCGACGGCCACCGAATCGGCCTCAGCCAGCCCGCGAAGATCCGAAGGCGCACCAGGAACAGCGGCGGCAAACGCCCCATATGCGCCGTCGACGTGGAACCAGAGATCGTGCTCCCGGCAGATCGCTCCGATCTCAGGCAGCGGATCGACCGCACCCGTGCTGACCGAACCTGCCGTTCCAACGACGAGGAACGGTTGATCGCCGAGTGAACGGTCTGCTTCGATCTGCCGCCGCAGGTCGGCGGTCTTCATCCTCTGGTGCTCGTCCACGGCAATCCATCGAATCGCATCGGTTCCGAATCCGAAGAGATCCGCGGCTTTCTGAATCCACGTGTGCGTTTCGGCCGAGGCGTACACCAACAATCTTGGATGGCTGCCGCTGATGCCGGTTTTGCGCACATCCCATCCGGCCCTGGCCGTTCGCGCTGCCAGAAAGCACACGAAGTTCGCCATGTTGCCGCCGCTGACGAGCAGTCCCGCCTGTCAGGTCGCCGCTTCGGCGAGGCACGTCAGTGAATCCGATCAGCTCGGCAATCCATCGCACGGTCTGCGCTTCGATCTCCGTCGCCATCGGCGACAGGGTCCACGAGCCGCAGTTCTGATTGACGGCGCTCGCCAGCAGATCGCCGAGCGCCCCAATCGGCGCGGGGCTCGACGTGATGTAGCCGAAAAACCTCGGATGGCCATTGAAGAGCGAGTGGTCGAAGAGCAGACTGGCGGCGGTCTCGAGCACCGCGCCGGCGTCGGCTCCGATTTCCGGCAGGCCGCGCTCCGCGTTCAACGCACCGCGCACGGCCGCGCTGGTTTCGTCCGGCTTCACGGGCCCTTCCGGCATCCGCGCCATGTGAGCGGCGATCCGATCGACGAGCTGATGCCCGAGCGCGCGAAATTCCTCGGGCGCCATATCCGGGCCGGTTCTGCGCGACATTGTCCTTATTCCTTGATCTCTATTCGTTTTTCGTTCTTCGTTTTTCGTTTCTGCGTCTACCGAAGGCCCTCAAACAAATCCTGCTCCGTTCTCCGCCCTCCGTTTACCAGGCTGAACACCCTATAGAACTCCCCCGTGCCCCAGATCACTTTCTGATCGTCCTCTGTCAGGCTCGCGATGTTCTTGTAGATGCTCATCTGCGTCTTGTGACACTGGACGGCGCGCCACACGTGCTGCCACACGTCCCGCGCGTCGACTTTGGTCGTAATCGACCAGTCGGGCCACGCGATAGCGGCACGCACGTGGCCATCCACGTTCGACGTCAGCGTCTTGAACGCCGCTTGATACGCCGCCCATTTCCGTTCGCCGTTGACGAAGTAGTAGAACTTCGACACGCGGTGCATGTCCGCCGCGCGCACGATCGCCGCGGCCGTCAACTGTGAGATCGCGATGTGGTCGGGATGCCCGTACGCGCCGAACGGATCGAACGTGACGACGACCTGCGGCCGGACCCGCCGTATGTGACCGGCGATCTTTTCGCTCGCCTCGGTCACATCGACCTGGTCCAGCTCGCCGTCGAGGTAGTCGAGCAGGCTGACTTCGCGCACGCCGAGCTCTCGAGCCGCCGCCCGCAGCTCGGCCTCGCGCGCCTGCCCGACGACGGCCGGCCCCGGCGATGTGCCTTTGTCGTCGAATCGTCCGCGCTCTCCGCGGGTCGCCGTGACAACGAAGGTGTCGACGCCCTCCCTCGAGTACTTCGCGAGGATCCCTCCCGTCCCAAGCGACTCATCGTCGGGATGGGCCAGCACGCACATCAGCCGAAGCTCCACGGTCAGATTCTAGTTGGGGTTTCTCGGGTCGTCCGCAGGATTCAGTACGTGAAGCCCACCGGCCCGATTCCGAACAGCAGAATCGTGGTCTCGGACTTCGTGAACGCGAAGTGAGTCATCCCGGCGGGCATCAGCGCGTAGCTGCCGGACTCAGCGCCGTTGCCGACTTCCGGTCGAGCTTTGTGCCCATTCCCATCGAGAGCTCGCCGGACACGACCGTGACGTTCTCGTCGCCAGGATGGGAGTGCGCAGGGATCTCGTAGTTCGCGGGAAATTTCAGGCGGACGGCGTACGGCGCCGCTTTCGACGGATCGCCTGACAGCACGGCGATTTGCGCCCCTGGAGGGAGCATCGGAGGCGCTGGCCCCCACTTCGCATCGTTGAGAGTTGCCATCACGTGCGGTGTCTGGCCTGTAGCAGCTGCGCCGAGGACGGTTACCGTTGCAACAACGCCGAGCACGATCATTCTGAGGTGTGTGGACATGTCTGTCTCCTTTGCCCTTGAATGTAGCCGCGCGGGCGGCGCCCTGGCTTCGCCGGAACAGGTCATTTTGAGGTGGCGCGCGAAAATGGCCGGAAAAGGCCATTCACATCTATGGATCTATAGATCTTTAGCTACAGGATTCCCTGGCGTGCGACTTGCGCCACTGCCGCTGAGCGTGACGAGACGTTCAATTTCGTCAGCATATTGGCGACGTGGCGATGGACGGTATGTTCGCTGATGAAGAGGCGCTGGGCGATGGCGTGGTTGCCGAGGCCGATGGAGATGAGGCGAAGCACTTCGAGCTCTCGTACCGTCAGGCCTCCGCGCTGGTTCCCCGGCTCAGGTTGTGGCGCGGTGGTCTTCTCCGTTCTCAGGTTCTCCAACACGTCCCTGGCGCGCGAAAGCTCCAGGTCTGCGTGCAGCTGCACGAAATCATCGATCGCGTGCTGCGCTTCCTCAACCGCCGGTTCGAGACGCCCGAGCCGCCCGAGCACGCGCGCGAGCTCCACGCGCGCGCGCGCCGTCTCGAAAGGCGCGCCGCCTTTTTGAAACAGATCGACGGCGTCTTCCAGGTGGCGCCGCGCCGATGCCGGATCGCCAGAGCGGGCGAATACGACCCCGGCTGCGAGGCTCGCGGATGCGCGCAGCGGATCTGTCTGCGCCCGCGCCGCAATGTCGCGCAGCTCTTCGAGCGCCTTCTGCGCGTCGACACCGTCCCCGAGCTCGATCTGCGCGCGGCTCAGTAGCTCGAGCCCCGCGGCCCGCTCGGTTCTATTCTGCAGCGGCAGTTTTCTCAGGTAGCGATCGACCAGCTCGGCGGCCGCCTTGTGGTCGCCGCGATCGAACGCGACCATCGCGCGTCCAAGCGATGCCAAAGGATGGGCACCGGCGCGATCGAAGAGCGTCATCGCCTCGTCGAGCTTTCCTTGCCGGCGCCGCAGCTCGCCGAGGCGCGCGAACCCTTCGCCCGTCATCGCCGGCCGGCAAGCCGCAAGCTCGTCGGTAGCGGCCGACAGCTCGCGCTCCGCTTCATCCCACGCGCCGCGCCACATACACACGGACGCGTATTGCGTGCGGCACACGGCGAAGAGGGGACGCAGTCCCCACTTCTTGCAGGATTCCTTCAACCGATCGCACCACTGCGTCGCGCGATCGTAGTCGCGGATGCGATCGCACGCCGCAATCAGGTAGCAGCACGCGAGCCCCGTCAGCACGTAATCCTTCACTTCGCCCGCGAGCACCGACGCGCTCACTTCGTCGAGCGTGCGCAGCCCTTCGGCGACGCGACCCGCGGTGATCTCGGCGTATCCGTGAAGCGCGCGTCCCGCTACTGCGTAATCTGATGAGCCGATCGCGTCGCCCACGCTGATGGCCTTTACCGCAAGCACCGCCGCTTCCTCGGGATTTCCATCGTGCACCAGCGCCGAAACCCCCGAGCGCAGCGCGAGCCATGCGTGTTCAGACGTGGGAGGCTGATCGTCGAGCAGCCGGCGAGCTCGCTGGAGCCAGCCGGTCGCAATCGCGTGCTCGCCGCGAAACGCAGACGTATCCCATGCGAGCCACACCGCGACGCGAGCGGCGGCCGTTCGATTGCTCTGTTCGTGATAGATGCGATAGGCCCGTTCGCGCGCATCGAAGACGATGTCGGCGAGATCCAGCCACCATGCGGCGAGCCCGAGGCCTTCGAGGGCTTCGCCGGTCTCTTCGGTCGCCAGGGCGGCGTCGAATGCGCGCCTTGCCTGTTCCCAATCCCCGCGCGCGAGGGCCGCGTGGCCGGCGTCGATGTGTCGCAAAGGTATCTCGGACACGGCCGCATTATAGTGCTCTGCCCTAGTCACGTTCCATCCGCTTCGCACTTAGCGCAGGTCAGGGCGCATCTCGCGCCAGTGAGACACACTTCCTTCCGCGAGCCAGCTCGCCGACGTGGGAGAGGCTCCGCTTCGCTCTTAGCGCCCCCACGAACACGCTCGAGCAGGTGAGACAGGCGTGCTGAGGCGACCATCGCGAGCGACGCGACGCACGGCGGAGCCGGAAACGCATCGGAAGGCGTGAGATCCGCGAGGCTGGTGCGAAGACACGGACTCCTCGACCGTCGGCGACAGGCCGCCGAGAGATGCGTTTCCCGCGTCGTCGAGCTGGTCGCCTCAGCATGCCTGTCTCGCCCGCTCGAAGACGTTCGGCGCGGTGCTAAGTGTGCGAAGCGGAGCCCTCCGCCCTTGGCGGGCTTGCAGCCCCCGCAAAGAAAAAGGACGTTGTGAGCGCCTCTCGGCATCCACAACGTCCTTGGTATTTCCTACGAACTACCGGCTACCAGCTACTGGCTAGAGCGTCAGAAGGTCGATTTCCGACGTGCTGTCGCCGAATTTCTCCGACTGCACGCCGAACCTGTCCATCACGCCGAGCATCAGGTTCGCCAGCGGAGTGCCCTTCGGGTATTTCGTGTGGCGGTTGCCCTTCACCTGCAGCGCTTGCCCGCCCACGACAATCACAGGCACGTTGTAGTTGTTGTGGACGTTGCCGTCGCTCATGCCGCTGCCGAAGAGCACGACGGTGTTGTCGAGCAGGTTGCTGTCCCCGTCGGGAATCGCCTTCAGCTTGTTCAAGTAGTACGTGAGCGTTTCGACGTGATAGGTGTTCAGCTTCGTGTACGCCTTCATCTTTTCCGGATTGTTGCCGTGGTGCGATATCGAGTGATGCGCCTCGGGCAGGCCAATCTCGGGATACGAGCGGTTGACGTTCTCGCGCGCCATCATCAGTGAACTGACGCGCGTGATGTCGGCCTGGAACGCGAGCACCTGGAGGTCGAACATCAGCTCGATGTATTCCTTGAACGTCTCGGGCACGCCGACCGGCTGCTCGGGCACCGAGAAATCGCTGTTGGTCGACTCGGCCTTCAGGATTCTCTGCTCGACGTCGCGGACCGCGTCGAAATACTGAGCCAGCTTCGTGCGGTCGCTCGAGCCGAGCCTTCCGGCGCAGGCCTGCGATCTCCTCTGTGAGCGCGTCGAGGATGCTGCGATCCTCCCTGGCGCGGGCCAGGCGCTCTTCGGCGGTGGCGCCGATGCCGAACATCCGCTCGAAGACGAAGCGCGGGTTGGTCTCCGACGGCAGCGGGGTCGTCGGGGTCTTCCACGACATCGAATTCATGTAGGCGCAGGCGTATCCGTGGTCGCACGCACCGACGACGTCGTTGCGATCGACGGAAACTTCGAGCGACGGCAGCTTCGTGTCGCGGCAGATCCGATCGGCGATCATCTGATCGATCGTCGTCCCGGCCTGCACGTCGGCGCCTTCGGTCTGCTTCGGGTGCGCGCAGCTCATGAAGGCCGGCGCGGCGCGTGGATGCTGCCCGCCGACGTCCCCCTGGTCCGTCGCCTGGAAGTTATCCAGTCCCGTAAAGACGGCAAGCCGATCCCGGAACGGCTCGAGCGGCATCAGGCTGGGCGACATCGTGAAGCCCACACCTTCGGTGGAGGGCGTCCAGTCGAACATGTTCGCGCCGTTCCCGCAGTAGATGGCGGTGAACCGGGGCGCCGACTTCGACTGCGCCTTCATCGCCGGCACCATCGCGTCGAGGAACGGGAGCGCCACTGTTGCGCCGATGCCGCGGATGAACGTCCGCCGTGGCAACGCTAGTTTTGTGATCACCATCTCAGACAGCCTCCTCGTTAATTCGCTTCGTCCTGAGCCACTCTCATTGTAAACGGTGTGCTCGTCACAATACCCTGAATCAGCGCCTCGAACCGGTAATTGTCGCGTGTCGCGTCACGCTTGATTTTGCGCACCGCCGGCGCGTCGATCGCCTCCAGCCCTCTGCCCAGCGCGTAAACCATGAGCTTTTCCGTCATGGTCGTGAGGAATTCGTCCGAGTGCGACAGCAGCACCTTTCGAAGCTCCGCCGGCCCGTTGAACTTCGGTGCCGTCGGGCAGCTGGGCCGACGCGTCGACCTTGGCGCCCGACGTGTAGATGTCTCTCCACTCGCCGATCGCGTCGAAGTTTTCGAGCGCGAACCCGAGCTGGTCCATCTGCGCATGGCACGCCGCGCACGCGGGATTGGCGCGGTGCGCGGCCAGCCGCTCGCGCATCGGCAGGACCTTCCGCGGGTCTCGCTCGTCCTTCAACTCGGGCACGTTCGGCGGCGGCGGCGGCGGCGGCGCGCCGAACACATTCTCGAGAATCCACTTGCCGCGGATGACGGGAGACGTCCGATTCGGATACGAGGTTGCCATCAGAATCGAGCCCTGTCCGATCAGCCCGCCGCGCGGGCTTCCGGCCGGCAGCGACACCTTTCTGAACCGCTCGCCGCGCACTCCATCGATGCCGTAGTGCCGCGCCAGGCGCTCGTTCAGGAACGTGTAGTCGGCGTCGAGCAGGTCGAGGACGCTGCGGTTCTCGCGCATGATGCTCTCGAAGAACAGCTGCGTCTCCTTCTCGAAGGCCTTGCGCAGATTGTCGTCGAAGTGGAACAGCGTCTCCGGGCTGGGCTGGTGCATGGCCACATTGCGGATGTGCAGCCACTGGCCCGCGAAGTTGTCCACGAGCGCCTGCGAGCGCGGGTCGGCGAGCATCCGCTTCACCTGCTGCTGCAGCACGTCGGGCCTGCTCAGCGTCTTCTTCACCGCCAGGTCCACCAACTGGTCGTCTGGAATACTGCTCCAGAGGAAGAACGACAGTCGCGACGCCAGATCGATGTCGCTGATGCGATAGGGCGCATTCGCCTGTGGCCACCGGCGGCTGGCTCTCCAGGCGGAACAGGAACTTCGGGCTCATCAGGATGCTGCGAATGCGCCATCTCAATGCCCGCTTCGAAGCCGCCGCTGGCCGCACTGCCGCGATAGGCCGTCAGCGGCGCCTGAAGATCCTCTTCGGTAACTGGGCGGCGGTACGCGCGACGCGCCAGCGTCGAGATGATCTTTCTCGCGCACGCCTCGCCCTCATCAGCGGCTTGCCGCGCCGAAGCGCCGGAGCCGCGAAGGCTTGGGCTACAGGTCAGGATGCGCCGGCGGCTCTCCGTATCACCAACCGTCGCCGTCTCTGGCTGAGGACCGGTGATCGTCACACTGGAAATTCTGGGATCGCCGCTGCCGTCGCGGTAGGGCTCGCGACGCAAGGACGGGTCGAACAGATCTTCGACAAACGCCGTCGTCTTCGCCGCGAAGTATGCCTGCACCAGATGAGAGCCCGGCTTTGACCGGCACGCGGAACTTCAGCAGCTCGAGGATCTTCTTGGTGCGATCCTCGCGCGGATAGTCTGGTGGGGCCACACCTGCGACCGCGCCTGCGGCGCCGCCGCCTCCGCGCCGCGGGCAAACTCCGGCCCGCCCAACGTGACGGTCCCGACTTTGACGTTATCGATGGCGATATCGAGTTGATGCGGCTCGCCAGTAATGCCCTCGAACCCGCCGCCGGCGCCGCCCTCTTTTGGCCGCATCTCGAAGAGGTACTCGCCGTCTGCAGGAAAGTAATAGCGCAGCGCGACACCACCGCGAGATCCCAGAGGCAGATCGTCGCTGATCCGTACCCTCTGATCGCGATCGGTCGGCACGAAGAAGGTTTCCGGCATCGGCACGCCGCGCGGCCGCGCGAGCGCCATCTGACTGATTTTCGCCGCCGCTCCCAGATATCGCTCCGTCAGCATCGGCGAGAGCGTAAGCGCATCGGCGTTGTTGTCGAATCCGTACCCGGCGACGTCGTTCGGCAGCATCGACGTGGCGTCGATCTCGAGCGCGAGCAGATCGCGGATCGCGTTGCGATATTCCGCGCGGTTGAGTCGCGCGCAGCGCGAGACGGCCAGGATTCGGGCTTGCGAACGCAGCCTTGTCGAGCTCTGTCTCGAGATACGAGACCAGATTCCCCGCGGCGTGCCTTGTCGGGTCGGGGCCGTCCCGCCGGCGGCATGGCACCGGTCCGAACCTTGCGAATCACGTGTTCCCAGGCCTCGGCATTCTTCGCGGCGCTGCGCCAGATCCAACGTGCGTGAGCGCGAGCCCACCCGATTTCACTTTCTCGTTGTGGCAGCTCGCGCAGTACTTCTGGACCGTCGCCTGATTGGCAGCGACAGCATCTCCGGCTTGCCCCGCCGAAGCGATCTGCGCAGCCTGAGCGGAGGCGGGCGCCTGGGCTTGTCTCGCCGAAGCGGTCTGCGAGCTGACTGCAAAGGCGGACGCGATGAAACACGTCGCAGCGATCCACATTGTGTATTTCATTGGACGGGTTCCTCAGGTGGCAATGCTTCCTCCGGAATCACGTTCGGGCAAAGACCGGGACACGGAATTTCCTTCGCCCCGAGCTTGCGCAGCAGCACCGCGGTCTGGGGGTTCGCCGCGAATGAATTTCCGTACTCAACACCTTCGGCGACCTGCAGGGGCGTGCGTCCGCTCTTGTCCTGCACGTCGAGCTTCGCGCCCTTGTCGAACAAATACTGGACGACGCTGTTGGCACCGCGATAGGCAGCTGCGTGCATCGCCGTTTCGCCGGTGTCGGCGACGAAGTTGACGTCGGCGCCGAGCTCTTCGACCAACATCTTGACCACTTCCAGCACTTGTTCCTCGCTGGCCCGGTCCTGATTCGACGCCCACGCGATGCCCGCAGCCAACATCAGCGGAGTGATGTTGAGCGGGGTGTTCATCTTGGGATCGGCGCCGTTCTCGAGCAGCAACCGCATCACCTCGATGTCTGCCTGCCTTGCGGCGGCCAGGAACGGCGTCAAGCCAACCTGCCGCCGGCGATACCGCGCCCCCGACCATCGCGGCTCCATGTCGGTATTGCGCGCGTTGACGTCAGCGCCGTGCTTGAGGAGCGACTTGATCACGCGCAATCTGTCGATGTTGACCGAGACGAATTCATCGCTGATGTGCCAGTTGGCGACGTGCACCGCTGCCTGCAGCGGCCGGCCCCAGCTGTTGTTCGCGCCATTGCCGCCTTCGGTACCGACGTCGCGGAGCTGCTCGCGATACGACGGCGTCTTGAGCACGATCTTGATCGGGCGGGCTTTCGAGCCCTGCACCGACAGGTCGGTCGATCCGCCCTCGGCGTTCGGATCGGCGCCCTTGTCGAGCAGCAGGTCGACGAGATCTTCATGGCCGTTGATGATGGCGACGAGCAGCGGCGTCGCAAGGTCGACGCGCTTTTCGTTGACGTCCGCGCCTGCCGCGAGCAGCGCCTGCACCGTGCGCATATCGCCCTTGCGCACGGCGAACATGAACGGTGTCGTCCCGGCGTTCGATCGCTGGCGGACGTAGGCGCCTCCCTCGATGAGTGCTTCCACGACGTCGGCGTGCGCTTCCGCGGCCGCCCACATGAGCGCCGATTGTCCGTTCCAGCTTTCCTGCGCGTTCACTTTCGCGCCCGCGACCAGCATCAGTTTCACGGCGTCGACGTTGCCCGCGCGCGCGGCGTGCATCAAAGGCGTTTCTGCGGCGTTGACGAAGTTCGCGGAGTCGTTCGGATCGGCGCCCGCTTTCATCAACTGGTCGATGATGCTCGCACTCGCCTGCTTCGCGGCAATCGCCATTGGCGTCACGCCGTAGTTGTTCGCGGCGTTGACGTTCGCGCCTGCGCGGATGAGTTGCGACACAGTATCCGCGTCGTTCAGATAGCTGGCCCAGTGCAGCGCGGTGGTGCCATCAGGCTGCGGCGCATTGACGTCGGCCTTTTTTTTCAGGAGCGCCTGTAGGGCCTGCTTGTCGCCGCGCTTTGCCGCGTCGGCGAGCGGCGAGTCCTTTGCCGGCGCCGGTTTCACAACTGGAGTAGCAGGGACACGTGCCGCGTCGCGAGCCGGGCTCGCGGGCGCGCCGGTTGCGCTGCTGTTCGTCTGCGCACTGACACCCAGACCGGCTGCGACGACCATGGCCGCAAGTGACAGTCCGGCTTTGGGGCTAAGCCGCATATTCATGACCTCTTTACGAACTTTATTTTACTATGCCCGGGCGTACTTTCTTGTCGCGTTTTGTCGCTGCCGCCTCTCGCGCAAAGGGGCCGAAACGGCTAATATCAACCCGCCCTGAGCAAGGAGTCTGTATGAGTCGCTGTACATGGCTGTTTATTGCCCTTTTCGCGTTCGCCGGCGGGTGCGCGCCCACCGCCAATGTTGAGCAGGAACGGACGGCCTTGATGGCCGCCGACCGTGCCTGGTCGGAGACGACGAAAGATCCCGAGAAAATGGCCGCGTACATTGCCGACGGGGGCTCGGTCTACCCGCCGGGAATGCCGATCGTCACAGGCGGCGAGGCAATCAGGAAAATGTTCACCCAGATGATGGCGGCGCCTGGGTTTACGCTCTCATGGACGGCGACGAAAGCCGAAGTGGGCGCAGCCGGCGACATCGGCTATACGACGGGCACTTACCAGTCGACCATGGGTGGCGTCAGCGAAAAGGGTAAGTACGTCACCACATGGAAGAAGCAGGCCGACGGCGCGTGGAAAGTGACCGAAGACATCTTCAACGCCGACGAAGCGCCCAAAGCACCCGCGGGCACGCACGCGATGGTGGCGGCGAACGCGCTCAAATGGGGAGACGCGCCCCCAGGCATGCCCCCCGGCATGCGCGCTGCGGTCGTGTCCGGCGATCCGAGCCAGGCGCAGCCGTATGTCCTGCGCGCGCAGCTCCCGGCTAACTACCGCATCCCGCCGCACTGGCACCCGACGATGGAAAACATCACGGTGTTGTCGGGCACGGTTGCGCTGGGCATGGGTGAGAAGTTCGACGAGTCGGCGATGCAGGATGTTGCGGCCGGCGGATTTGCGTCGGTGCCCGCTGAGATGCGGCACTTTTTCATGTCGAAAACCGCCGCGACGATTCAGGTGCATGGCATCGGACCGTTCGCCATCACGTACTTGAATCCGGCGGACGATCCGAGGACGAAGAAAAGCAACTAGCGGGCGTTGGCCCGCAGCGCCTGCTCGAGCGTGTCGACATCCCACGCATCATCGTGCCGGATGCCGTTGATGAAGAACGTCGGCGTGCCGTTTACGCCGCTTCTGATCCCGCTCAGGAAGTCCTCGCGCACACGGGCCGCGTGCATGTGCGACGCGAGCTCGCGCTGGACGCGCGCCTCGTCCAACGCGAGCGCCGTGGCGTATTCGAGCAAATGACGATCGTCGAGCGCGCGCTGGTGCTCGAAGATCGTGTCGTGCATCTCCCAGAACTTCCCCTGCACGGCGGCCGCCTCTGCCGCCTCCGCTGCATGCTCGGCGTGCGGATGGATCTCCTTGAGCGGGAAATTACGGAACACGAATCGCAGCCGTGAACCAAGACGCTTCTGTATTTCCTTGACGATCGGATACGCCCGTCCGCAATGCGGACATTCATAGTCACCGTACTCGACGAGCGTCACCGCGGCATCCGGCAGGCCTTGCGCATGATCGCGTGCCGTCACCGGACTGCTCAGTCGCGCGACCTCATTGTTGACGGTCACGGTCATCTCCAGGCGAGAGGTGTTCGAGGGCGCGCAGAATGCCGTCGGCGCCGGGATTGATGCCGACCGGCGACACGTAGCTCCACCGGATGACGCCGTCGGCATCGATGACGAACAGCGCCCGTTCGCTCGTGCCGTCGTGTTCACGGTACACGCCGTACTTCCTCGCGACATCTCCCTTGGGCTCGAAGTCGGCGAGCAGCGGAAAGCGCAGCTTTCGATCGTGCGCGAATGCGATGTGACACCACACGCCGTCGACCGAAATGCCGATCAGCTCGGCGTTGAATCGCGAAAATTCTGGAAGGATTTCGTTGTAAAGCCCCATCTGATCGCCGCAGACCGGACTCCAGTCCGCCGGATAGAACGCGAGGATGACCGGCCGCCCGCGAAATTCGCTGAGCGATACCTTCTGATCAGGCGTTGAAGGCAGGGCAAAGTCCGGCGCCTGGATTCCCGCCGCGAGCGGCGATGTTGTCGGGCTCATACGTCAACTATAACGATCCTGTATGACGCGTATGCGGCGGCCGGCGTTTCGTTCACGATTGTCCATGAAACGGCGGGGTCGGGCCGGACCGTCGCCGGCGCCCGGTGCTTTTCTCTCAATCTCCCCGGGCACGGCGGCAGCGGATCGCACGCCAGCAGGTACAACACGGCCGTCGTCAGGAAGATGAGAGGCAAGGTCAGAAGGAGAATCTGGAGGTGCAGGCTCATGTACACAACGACGCCGGCATACCCGAACACCACCGCGAGGGTGAGAAACGAGATGCGCAGCAGCGCGTCACGGACGCGTCTCGGATTCCTCAGGCCGTTCGCCACGCGCTGATACGCACTGTTCTCATAGGCCTCAATCGATTCTCGAAACAGCGTTTTGAGGAGCACGTACATCAGCCCAGCGCAGAAAACGCCCACGAGGATCCGCAACTGCGCATCGGCCGTCCAGAACGCCGCAGCCGCCCACAGGAAATAGATGATGATGCTGAGGTTGGTCAGCTGAACGGCCAGCCAGACGTTGGTTCGCCCCGTGAGCCGCTGAAACCAACGGCACGCGCGTTCGATCATGTTCAGGATGACCGAATCGATGTAGATCATGGTCTTTGGATGAGAGATCCCCGAAAAAGGAGACACCGCGCGGGCAAAAATGTTTCCCGCGCGGTGCAATGGGCGTCAGCGTGTGGCTGCCGGCGCCATCTGCTTGAAGAAGTCCGACGCGCGACGCTCGAGCTCCGCATTCGTCAGATCTTCCTTGCGCGTGGCGATCCACCATGTGTAACCCGCGGGATCGGTCACCGCGCCGCCCCGATCGCCCCAGAACTGATCTCCCAGCGGTACCTGCACGTTCGCGCCGGCGCGGACCGCGCGATCGAACAGCGCGTCAGAGTTGTCGACATACAGCCAGAGTGACGCGGGAGACCCGCCGTATCCCTTCGGTCCTTTCATGCCGTGCATCACATCGTTCATGATGATGCGCGAGTCGCCGATCTTCACCTCGGCGTGCATGATCTTGCCGTCCGGACCAAGGTGGCGGCCAATTTCCTCGGCGCCGAATGCTTTCTTGTACCACTCGATTGCCTGTGCCGCATCGTCCAGCATCAGGTGAGCAGTCACAGTGTGAAAACCATTGGGAACGGGCTTCGCTGCTTTCGCCATGACACCTCCTTGTTGGCTCAAAGGATCACTATGAAGCGAATCAAAATCGGATGCAAGATGGTGAACAGTGAACATTGTTTTTATTTTGATTTCTGTAGCGCTGACATGCACGACCGCGCTCGGCTGCGCGCGGAGCGAGCCGTCTTCGTCCGCGCAGAGTCCTGCCAGGTTGGTCTCAGCGTCGCGCCTCTCAATGGGCTCCACCGTCACCCTCACAGCATGGACCGCCGACGAAACCGTTGCGAAGCGCGCATTCGACGAGGTGTTCGCCGAGTTCACGCGTTTAGAACGGTTGATGAGCACGTGGATTCCGGACAGCGACATCTCGCGCGCGAATCGCGATGCAGGTGTGCGGCCGGTGCCGGTGAGCGCGGAGGTGCGCGAGGTACTGAAGACCGCGCGGCAGATGAGCGAGTGGACGGGCGGGAAATTCGACGTGACGTTCGGCGTGTTGTCCGGCCTGTGGAAGTTCGACCATGATCAGGACAATGTCATCCCCGACATGCGCGAGGTGCGCCGGCGCCTTCCGCTCATCGACCATCGCGCGATTCACATCGATGACGCGGCGGGCACGGTCTTCCTTGCGCAAAAAGGGATGTCGATACACCTCGGCGGCATCGGCAAAGGCTACGCGGTCGATCGCGGCGCCAGAATCCTTCGCGACGGAGGCCTTCGTGCCTTCATGGTCCAGAGCGGCGGCGACATCTACGTGGCCGGCCTGAAGGATGGCCGTCCGTGGCGGCTCGGCATCCAGGATCCTCGCGGCCCTGCGAATCGCACGTTTGCCGAGCTCGATCTCACGGACGGGACATTCAGCACATCAGGCGACTACGAGCGGTCTTTCGTGAAGAATGGCCGGCGCTATCACCATATTCTCGATCCCGCGACCGGCGAGCCCGCGCGAGGCGCGCGCAGCGTCACGATCGTGTCGAACCTCGCTGTGCTCGCCGACGGTCTGTCGACAGGCGTCTTCATCATGGGCCCCGAGGCCGGCATGGCACTCATCGAGCGGTTGCCAGACGTCGAAGGGGTGATCGTGACGGACAGCAACGCGGTGCTGATATCGTCGGGACTGCGAGACAAAGTCAGGATCGTGGCGCCGCCAACTGACGCGCCGTAACGAAAAACGAAGAACGAAAACCGAATATAGCGAAACGCGCGCGCCTGGAGGATGCAATGAACGAGCACGACGACGACGTTGAGCCTGAAGTGGACGAGGATGTCGAGTTCGAAACCGAGGAGTTCCCGATTCTCGATGATGATGCAGATGCGGATGAACTGGACGACGCGGACGATCCGGACATCGATCCAGATGAATCCGAGCTGTGAGATGTGCAGATAAGAAAACTGTAAGGAACAACGAAAAGCGAATAGAGACGGCGCGCTCAGGCGGCGCGCCGTTTCCGTTTCTATTCGGTTTTTCCTTTTTCGTTTTTCGCTTCCTCTCCTCGACCGTCGGCGACACACCGCCGAGAGATGCCCTCCGCGGGAAACGTCACGCCGTGGCGTGTCCGTGCGCACTTAGCGCAACCGTGCTCCTCATGCCCAATGAGACAGGCCGGGTGCGGCGAACCAGCTCGACGACGCGACGCACCGCGGATCCGCATGTTCACCCGCCCACGGGCCGTGCCGGTTCGCAAACGCGAAGCTCGGCGTGGCAAAACGCGTCACCGGCGTTGTTTGTTTACTGTCATGGCGCTCAGGCCAGGCTTGGCCTTCGCGGAAGTGGCCGGTTCCGCGTTTTGTCCATCGGAAGGCGTAGGATCCGCGTGGCCGGTGCGAAGAACCGACTCCTCGACGGTCGGCGACACACCGCCGAGAGATGCCCTCCGCGGGACACGCCACGCCGTGGCGTGTCCATGCGCACTTAGCGCAGGTCTCACTCATCTCGCGTCGGTGGGACAGACCTGCTGCGGCGAACCATCGCGAGCGACGCGACGGCACCGCGTCGCCGGAAACGCATCGGAAGGCGTGGCGATCCGCGCTGGCCGGTCCGCGAAGCACGCGACTCTCCTCGACCGTCGGCGACACACCGCCGAGAGATGCGTTTCCCGCGTCGCGAGCTGGTTCGCTGCAGCAGGCCTGCTCCCACTGGCTCGCAGACGAGCGGAGTTCTGCGCTAAGTGCGAAGCGGAGCCTGTCCCGCGTCGCGAGCTGGTTCGCGATGCAGTAGCGGTCACTCTCGCGTTGCGCGGTTCTGAGCTAGTGCGAAGCGGACGGGAGCGCGGTTATCCAGTTACAGTTGCGGCACGGGCGGCTGACGCGCCAGTAAATCGCTCTTGCGGCGGATGATGATCCAGTGCGGGCACTTCTGCTGATCCATGTAGAGGCGCTCGCAGTCGTCGCAGCGCACGCACTCCGTCATGATGATCTTCGGCCCTTCGATCGCGCCCCACTGGCAGGTTTTCTCGCACAGCTTGCAACTGTTGCACTCGGACCACCGTTTGATGCCGAAGATCGTGAGCTTCGAGAGCAGGCCGAGCGCCGCGCCGAGCGGACACAGGAAGCGGCAATAGAGATTTCGCACGACCACCGTCGCGACCAGCAGCACGCCCAGCGCGATCCACATCGCCATCGTTTCGTGGCCCGTGAACATCCAGAACGGCTCGACGTAGCGATAGATCGACATGTCGCGGGTGGCCAGGAAGTAGATCACCACCGCGGCGAGGATCCCGTACTTGATCTTCGACGCCTGGCGCTCGATGCGCAACGGCACGTCGTAGCGGAATCGCGCCGGCACGATCGGATCGAGCAGCTGCGTCAGCGCGCCGTAGGCGCAGACGCGCCCGCAATACAGCCTCCCGAACAACACCGTCGTCACGACCCCGAACAGCGCAAAGAAATACCAGCCCAGGTTGTATTTGAAGATCGGCAGGTTCCCGCCCATCACGCCGAAGATGTTCACGATCGACAGCAGCTGGCTCTTGTAGACGCCGAGATACGCGACCGCGGCCACCAGCGTCACGTATTTCAGCGCAACGCTTTTCCGAAAGAAGCTCGTCAGCGCCAGCGCCGCGAAGGCGGCAAACAACGTAAGGTCGGCCGCCTGGCCGCGAACGATCTGCTGCCACGTCTCGACCGGTTCTTCCTCGTCTTCGAAGTTCCACGGATCGTCTGATGACGGCTGCTGCTGGCGCGCCACAACAGTGCTTCCGCGAACCAGCTCGTCGAGCTGGTTCGCGGAAGCAGCGTTCTGCCGGCTCAGGGCGGCGCGATCGACGCTATGGTCAAGCAGATGCGGACCGAATAGGAGCGCAACGATCAGCGCGATCTGCGCAAGCCGTCTGCCCTCTGCTCTTTGCTCTTTGCTCTGACGGGTTTTCATTTGGCCGAAGGCGGCGCCAGCAGCTGCGTGGCCATCCGCCGCGCGCTGATTCGGATGGCGCGTGCCGCGCTGGTAATGGTGATCGTGGCTCTCGACACCGCGTCGATGTCGGCGCCCACGCGGAACGGATCGCGGATGCTCTTCCCTTTGAACTGCGCCGCGAATTCGGGCCGGTCAACCGAGAAATCGCCGTACGGCTCGTTGTGGGCGGCCACCACGACCCCGGTGAGAACCCCTTTGGTGTCCATACCGACGAGGATTTTGATCGGGCCGTCGTATCCACGTTCGAGCGGCTCGATCTCGGTCGTCCAGAACGTCAGCCCGGCGACGGTCGCGGGATTCGGCGCGAACGCTTTGTAATGCGGTGGATCGGGAATCTTCGGTGAAAAGGTCGCGGCGGGAAACAGCTGTTTCAGCTGTCCCTGCAGTTTCGCATCGACCGCTCCTGCCGACTGACCCGCGGTCAGCGTGGAGAGCGTTCCGACAATCAGCGTGGAAACGAGAAAACCAGTACGCACGACGGTCGGGATTATCGCCCAAAAACGCGACCGCCGTGCGTCGACGTGAAATCTACCGCGGCGCAACGCTGACGTTGACGACGAACTCGCCTCTGTTGTCGGGAAGGTGATCATCGTTGACGCCGAAGTACAACCGTCCGCTGACCGGCGCCGTAAACGTGCGACGGCCGCCGATGAAGATCGGACCGTAGTCGTCGATACGCGCGAGCAAACTGCCGGCGAGCTGATTCAGCATGGGCGCATCAGGCGCGCGGCGGTTCTTTGTCGAGCCAGCCGGGCTGGCCATGTCCTGCGCATCGTCGCTCAGCTGGATGCTGCCGCCTGCGTCGAGCGTGAGCGTGTCGCCAGCGCGCACGGTGATGCCCGAGTCGGTCCAGCGCTGCTGTCCGATCACGCGCACCGTCCGCTGCTGTTGCGTCCCCGCCGTGCCGACCGCGCCCGGCGAACCGCCGCCGGCCGCAAATTCCTGCCGCGAGAGCATGCCGTCGCGATTCGTGTCTCGCCGATTGAACGACGTGGCAGACCAGTGCCATTCGTCGCGTGCAAGCGATCCGTTGCGGTTGTAATCCAGCGATGCGAACTGGTCCCACGTATCGTTCGGCGTATCCACGCCGCCGACGACTTCGAAGCGGCTGAGCACGCCGTCGCGGTTGCGATCGAGATCCGTGAATACCGTGGGACTCCCGTACCATTCCGACCGCTCGACGCGTCCGTTGTTGTTGAAGTCGAGATCGTCGAAGCTGTCGGCGCGCGCGTCGTCAACCTCGCCGCCGAGAAACTCGGTCTGATCGAGCGCTCCGTCGCGGTTGCCATCGACGCGGCGGAACGTTTCGATGTCGAAGTGCCATTCGTTCGCCGTGATTCTGCGATCGCGGTTGTGGTCCAGGTTATTGAAGCCAGCCTGGGTCCATGCGACATACCGTTCGTACCGGTTCGGTACGTGGTCCGCCTCTTCCCAGTTCGCGTTGCGCTGTGCACCCACTCTGACCTCGTCCCCAGAAAGCTGTCCGTCGCCGTTCCAGTCGTTGTTCGCGAACGACCGATCGTTTCCGCGCCATTCGGCCCTCGAGATGACGCCGTCGCGGTTCGTGTCCATCGCTGCGAAGCGCATCTGCGTATTCTGTTGCCCGCGCTGGGCGTCGAGCATCACCGGCACGGCCATGGCGGCGGCCAGGACAGCTGCCGGCAGCACAAGCGTAGTGATTTTGAACGACATAAATTCCTCCAGCCGTTCTTGTGCACGGAACGTACCCACTCTCTCGGTCGGGCTTCCCGGGTGCGCGCCGGGCGAAGCGGTTATCATGCATCGCATGGCTCGACACCTTCGGACGCCAATCCTGGTGGGTTTCGTTGCGCTCGGTGTTCAGGCAATGCACGCGCAAGCGATTGCGCCGGCGGCGCTGGCAAACGTGGAGCGCCTGAAATGCTCGTTCACACACAAGGCACTCGGCACGTGGGACAAGGATCTGGTGCCCGCCATTGAGATGTTGCCGGCAAAACTCTCGATGGTGTTCGACGCCATCGACACGCAGGATGGCACCGCGAATGTGGTGGATGTGACGGCTCCCGATGCGGGGGCACCCCACATTACCGTTCGGGTGCTCGCCGACAATCTCCATTTTCTGGCGATGAACATCTCAGGGTCGGTCTACCTGACGACGGTGTTCGCCGACAGGGACAGCCGCGCCGGTAAGAATTTCAAAGCAGTGCACACTCGCCACGAATTTACGCCGACGCGGCTGACAGGCTGGACGTCGAGGCCCGAGCAGTACTACGGACAGTGCGAGGTGGCTAAGAGCCTGTAACAAAACCCCAGGCCGGACTAGGGCGCATCCACCGGCGGATATGGAAACACTGAATGGTGGCTGAGCGCGCCGTTCTCTCAGCCAATATAACTGGCCAACTAAAGGAGCCGGCGTCAGCTCGCGAACTCCTTACTGTCCCCAAGAGCGACTTATTGGGGCGAAAGCTCCCAGCCAGGAGGCCGCACTTGATTCGAGACGCATAGAGCGATTCCAATGCAGGAACTCGCTCAGGTCAGCCAGCGGCTCTGATACTGCCGGGGTTCATTGCACGCCACCCGACGCGAGGATCTGCTTCAGCTCTTCCGTCCAGTTGATGACAACGCGCAGCTTGCCGCCGTTCACACCGCGCCGAATCATGATGAACCGGCCGTCGGCTGTGACGTCGTAGTTCGCGTTGCTGCTGGCAACGCCGAAGTCGTAGTCGTCCGCGAAGAGCGCAACGGGTTTGCCGAACGCCGGCTCGGCGCCTGAAGTGTCGAGGGCCGCCGCGACCATGCGCCGGCCACTGCGGTAGTAGATCTCCCGCGTGTTGCCGCCCCACCGTGCCTGAATGCCGCCGCCGTCCGACACCTGCCACTGGCGATCCAGGCTCGGATAGCGCCGCACGTAGATCTCCGGCCGACCCGACGCGTCCGACTGGTACAGCAGCCAGCGTCCATCAGGAGACAACTGCGCGCCGCCCTCATAGGCGGGTGTGGCGATCAGTGGTTTGGGCTCGAAGGCACCACTGATCGACATCAAAAAGATGTCCCCCGACGTCTCCGGCCTGATGCGGGTGGCGAAAAAGGAGTCCGGATCGGGCCCCGGCGACGAGGGCATGTCGGTCAGGATCCCTCCGGGCACCGAGCCGCTGCCGCCGCTGCCGTCGCCGGCGACCCAGAACGGCGAGCTGAACCGCCAGAACACGACGCGCTTCCCGTCGGCGCTCCACGTGGAGAAGAAGGAGAGAACCGTGCCGTGTGAGCTGGGCCAGCGTGCCCCGCGCCAGGTCGAGCGCTTCGATGTGTTCACCGTTTTCGACGAGCAGCCGGCGCCCGTCGGGCGAAATCCGAGGACTCCGGAAGCGGCCCGATGGGAGATCGAGGGCCCGAGCCGAACCGTCACGGCCCACTGAGACCACGCGCGTGTCCGTGAAGCCGGCCGGCATGGCCAGCAGTGTCCCTGTGGACGCCAGCATGAGTCCCATTTGACCGCAGGCGCGCGACTCAATTGCGCCGGATGGCATGATCGGGGTGGCCGTGCCGCGCGGCATCCCCGTGCCCTGGTCGAACGCCACCGCCAGTATCGCGTCGTCCCTCGCGAAGAGCAGATGGCCAGTGGGCGACCACACGGGGGTCCTCGCCCGCTCGACCACCACCGTGCGCGGTCCCCCGTCGATCGACACGGATTCGATGCGATCGTCGCCTCGGTCGGTGGTCTGGCTCGAAAACAACACGAGGCGCTCCCCGGGCAGAACCACCGCGCTTTCGTGCGCCACCTCGTGGCGGGCGGCCTCGAGCACGGTGAGCGTGCGCGGTGCGCCGCCCTCCGGCGGGATGATCCAGAGCGCACCCCCGCGGCTGAAAATGATGCCGGCCTGACTCCAGGTGATCGAGAAGCCGATGTCGGCCCCAGACACCAGGACCTTGCGCTGCTGGTCCGCCAGGGCAACGCGGGTGATGAGCCCCGACCCGAACACCACCGCCAGGCTCCGGCTGTCGGGCGAGAACACCGCGCCACTGGCGCCCACGGTGTCTGGTAATTCAGTCGCCACCGCGCGATCGAGTCGGCGAAGGAAGACACGGCGCACGCCGTCTTTCATGCCGATCATCGCCACGGTCCGGCCGTCGGGAGAGATGGCATGCGCCAGTGTTCGCGGAAGAAAGGGTTCCACGTCGCGTGGGTAGCCGATCTCGAGATACGTCACCTGAGGGGCGGTTGTGGCGGCCCTTGGCTGGCCCCACAGCGCCCATGCGGCAACGAGCGCCACGGCCGCGGCGACGCCCCACGGCGCCCAACGCCAAAGCGTGGGCACCGGGGATGGCTGAACGGCGCCTGGTCCATCGCGCGCATCGTCCAGCGCCAGCCGCGCCTCGCCGATGTCGCGCATGCGCTGACGGGGATCCTTGACGAGACACCGCGCGATCAGCGTGCGGACACGTGCGGGTGTCGCGGTCGGCAACGTCGTCAGATCGGGCTCGCGCGAGAAGATCAGTCCCAGCGTTTCGGGGACCGAGTCGGCCGCGAAGAGGCGCGTGCCTGTCAGCATTTCGTGGAGCACGCACCCAAACGCCCAAATGTCGGCACGCTTGTCGACCGTCTTTCCACGAGCCTGCTCGGGACTCATGTACGCGGCCGTGCCGAGAATCATCCCCGCCTGCGTCATCGCGGGTGATGTGCATGGTCGGCGGCGATGGCTCCGACGCCTCGGCCGCCCGGCTCCAGTCGCTTTCGCCAATCCGAAGTCCAGCACCTTCACCGTGCCGTCGGCCGCACTTTGATGTTCGCGGGCTTCAGATCGCGATGGATGATCCCCTGCTCGTGTGCCGCTTCGAGCGCCTCCACGATCTGCTTGGCGATCGGCAACGCTTCTTCGAGGGGGATCGCCCCACGCGAGATGCGCTGCGACAGATCCTCGCCCTCGACCAGTTCCATCACGAGCGCGCGCACACCGCCCGATTCTTCCAGGCCGTGGATGTGCGCGATGTTCGGATGGTTCAGTGACGCGAGCGTCTGCGCTTCGCGTGTGAACCGCGCCAGGCGATCCGGGTCGCCGGCGAAGGCGTCCGGCAGAATCTTCAGCGCCACATCGCGATTGAGCGTCGTATCGCGGGCCCGATACACCTGCCCCATCCCACCTTCGCCGATTTGCGCGGTAACTTCGTAGACGCCGAGACGGGTGCCGGGGACGAGCGCCAACTGTCGTGGATTATAGGGCGGGACGGCACTGCTGGCGGGATTACTCCCCGGTGACGCCGTAGGGTCTAATAATCCGGATTCCGACCCACGGAAGTTCCCGAGTAGCGGCGCGGACCGCGATTGCCCAGGAAGGCGACGACCTTGACGATCCGCGTCGAGAAAGGGGCCAGCAGCGCGCGGCCATTCCTGTTCACGCTACCTCGGCGACGCGGATCAAGTCTTGAGGTTTTGTTACACGCTCTAATAGCGACGGCCAGCTCGACGCGGCAGGGGCTCCGCTTCGCACTTAGCGCAGAACTCGCTCATCTGCGAGCCAGTGGGACAAGCCTACTGTAGCGAACCAGCTCGCGAGCTGGTTCGCTGCAGCAGGCCTGTTTCCCACAGCTCGACAAGGCGAGCGAGCACCTGCGCTAAGTGCGAAGCGGAGCCTCTCCCGCGTCGCGAGCTGGTCGCAGCAGCATGCGTGTCTCGCCCCCTCGAAGACAATCGGCACCGCGCGAAGTGCCAAGCGGAGCCTCCCCCGGGTCGTGAAGCTGGTTCGCGGTAGCAGGCGTGGCTCACCGGCTCGAAGGTGAGTCGTCGGGTTGGCTAAGTGTTTGCGACGCACCCGGTGTGCTGGCCAACGATCTATACTTGATGGACTTCAAACTGTGAGGCTTCGACTACACGATGATGGACGTTGAAATCGAGCTGCGTATTCCTACGTTGACGATCAAGCTAGATGAAGACAAGACCCAGCGCATCGACAACTCGCTCGTGCGGTTTCGGAAAGTCATCCAGGTGCCGGCCTTCCCGCCGCCGGGCTCGAAGATCGCGCTCAGCATCGGCTCAGAGATGGCCTTCGAGTGCGAGATAGGCAGAGCCGACTGGCACGAGGAAAAACAGAAGTTCGTGCTGTCCTGCAAGTATCCCAAGCAGAGAATCTTCCCGCACGAGTACGAGGCCCTGCTCGCCGACCCTCAATGGGAACGGACTGAGTTCCCGGCGTAGTGTCCCCTTAAGCACATCGCGTCACCCGCGCTTCCGCTAGTGTTGGTTGCGTGATCAGCCGCAACCTCGGCGCAGCCTTCTCGTTGCTCATTCTTGCAAATTGCGCCGGTGCCCCTACACCGACACCCACAGCGCCGGCCCCTCCAGTGCCGCCGCCAGCGCAACCCATTGCTGTGGTGTCGAATTGGAAGGCGAATTCGTTGGTCGTGACATCCGATGAGGGCAATGTGTGCGGCGGGGCGACGCTGATCGGCGCGACGACAAACGATATCGAGTGGCGCATCACGACCGAGGACCCGGCGATCCTGTTGGAAGTCGACATGGCCAACTACCCCATCGATCACATGAGATATGCGGGCACGTCGACGGGTCTCGATTTCACTGGGTCTTACGCCACGGGCAGCGAGTATCTGGATTTCTTCTGCGAACTGCGCGGAGGGAGATTGTCGGGCTATTTTTCGGCCGACCATTCAAGGTTCGACGCCACCGAGACGTTGATCTGGGGACCGCCGAGCGAAGAACGGACGGTAACGCGGCGCTGGACGGGATCGAAACGCTAGGCGAGACGCAGTGACTCTTAGTCACGCCGGCTTTGCAGCTTCGCGAGCAGGCGCAGTATCTCCAGGTACAACCAGACGAGCGTCACCAGCAATCCGAACGCCCCGTACCACTCCATGTACTTCGGCGCGCCGCGCTCCACTCCCGTCTCGATGAAGTCGAAATCGAGCACGAGGTTCAGCGCGGCGATCACGACGACGAACAGGCTGAACAGGATGCCCCATGTCCCGCTCGAATGAATCAGCGGCACGCTCATCCCGAAGAAGCCGAGCACGAAGCTCGCGAGATAGAGCAGCGCGATGCCGCCGGTGGCTGCAAAAATCCCGAGCTTGAAGTTCTCGGTCGCCCTCACGAGGCCGCTGCGATACGCGAGCAATAGCGCGGCGAGCGTGCCGAACGTCAGGAACACCGCCTGGCTGACGATGCCCGGATACTGCGATTCGAAGATCACGGAGATGCCGCCAAGCGCGACCCCTTCGAGCGCGGCATAGACCGGCGTCGTGATGGGCGCCCACGTCTTCTTGAACGTCGTCGCGATCGCGACGATGAACCCGCCAATCACAGAGCCGAAAATCCACACCGGCAGAGCGGGATCGGCTGCGCCGCGATTCCAGATGTAGCTGGCGGCTATCAACAGGATGAACAGAGACAGCCCAGTTTTGTTGACAGTGCCGCCGAGCGTCATCTGTTCGGCGCCGGGCATGGCCGGCGCGCGCGAGAACGTGTCGGCGTGAAGCGCGGGATTCCCCGATCGCATCGGTACAGTTGAAGCCACGCGCTAGCTTAACTCTTTGGCGCCTGCGGGCGCGCGGAGCAATCCGTTCCGAGCATCTTCACGGTCGCCACCTGCACCGTCCTGATGGCATCGGCCGTTGCCGCGGCTTTTGCCGGCAGCTTTGCCGCGAGCGGCGCCAACAGCGCCCCTGAAATCTCCACGCGATGGCCCAGGTGTTTCGCCAGCTCCTTTTCCTGACCGCGGAGGGCGTATGTCGTCTTCGCGGGCTGAGTGCCGCCGGCGGCGGGCGTCGCGTCCATTAATTGATAGCGATCGGTCGGAGCCGGGTTGTTCGCTTCGGTCGCGGCGGTCTCTGGAGTGGCCTGGGGGCCTGTTGCCTTCACACCCAGAGAGCCATCACGCTGAACATCGGCCACACAGCCGGTCACAGTAACCGAGGGAGTTGTCGCGGGGGGTGTCTGCGCAGAGAGCGATGCCGACGCGACAATTGCGCAAAGCGTAGCGATCCGAATCATGTCGTTTCCTCCGCCACAACTTTTTGCAACGTGGAGGCCAAGGTCGTCAACTCGTGCTCTTTGCGTGTGCTGTTCAGCACAGCGCACGCACTGCGCGCACGGTTATGTTTGCCGTTGACGTTACCGCACTACAGTTTCCCTCCCGTGCACTAAACGTTTGCCAGCGCGACCGTACGGCCGAAACCGGTCGCGCCGGCCCCTCCTTCGCTGGGTGGTGGGTGGTAGGTGGTAGGCGGTAGGCGGACCCGATTCAGTAAAACACTTTCACGAGCAGATAACTCAGAGCCTCTGGGATTTCGGGAAACCAGTGCGGCATGCCGGCAGGAACCCACATGACGTCGCCCTTGCCTAGTTGGTACGTCTGTCCGCCTTCGGTTTTTGCGCCGCGAATCTGTCCGGGCGCCGTCTGCTTCCCACCGACAACGCTACCGCCCAGCACTTGCGTTGCGCGTCCCTCCACGACATAGAAGAGGTCTGCTTCGTTCGCGTGGACCTCCGAAACGGGACTGGCGTCTGCACGGTTGGCGGGGCGATAGCCACCCGACACGCGGAGATTCGGTCCATCCGCGAGCGGCCCCGCTTTCTTCATCGTCGCTGCCACTTTGTCGTTCGCCGCGTAGACAACTTCCGCTTTCGCGTCGGTTGCAATGACCGGAACAATCACCAGCAAATAGCTCGATCGATGACGACACGCTGTGAACGACTGTGGTGTGCCCGCAGGGACGACGAGCACATCTCCTTTCGTGAGTCGCTGCGATTGCGCACCCGCGGCAAACACTCCTTCGCCATCCGTCACATAAATGATGGTGGTGCCCTTTTGCGTCTCGAGCGCGCCCGGCTTGTCGCGATGCGCGCCTGCGACACGCACCTGCGGCGCGTCGACAAGCGCCCCACCCTTCGCGAGGGCGGCATTCACCTTGTCGTGTTGACATAGACGGCGCCTGATTGAGCATCCGCAGCAGAGGCGGTGTGCCAGAAGAAATCAGACTAGCGACGAGTGGCGGTGAGGCATCTCATTGCGTTCAGGGTATACGATTTAAGAACAATATGAATACCGAACCGACCGAACCTGAGATTGTCCGTGCTGCGCTCGACGCGCTCTTATTGGTCGTCGGCAGGTCCGCAGACGACCTGCGAGCCTTTCATGACACGATTGCGAAGGCGAGGGTCAACGAACATCCGCCATTTCCGCGCGTCGCGGTGTCCACGACTCAGAGCATCATCCAGCATCTGAAGACGGTTGAAGAAAAGCTTCAGGAGGTGGTGGTCGCGTTGGGTCTGACGCATCCGCCCCGGCACGACGACCAGTAAGGCTCATTTCATGCGCGTCATGCGCGCTCTCGTGGCGGCGCGATCCATCGCGGCGCCTCGCAGGTAGCACGCCGGACATCTTCCGCGTGTTGGTGATGTCGTCGAGCGGATTGGCATCGAGCACGAGGAAGTCGGCGCTCTTTCCCGCGGCAACGGTGCCGGCATCATCCAGCCGAAGGAACTCGGCGGAGTTTTTCGTCGCGGCGACAATCACGTCCGACGGGGTCATCCCCGCCGCTACCATGTCGGCCATTTCGACGTGATGGCTCCACGGAATGCCGCCGTCAGTGCCCAGCACAATCTTGATTCCCGCAGCGTGGATCTTCGCCAGGTTGCGGGCCTGAATCCCGAAAGCCTTCTGCGCACTCCGGCCGGTCGGTCGCGCCCTCCTGCAGTTTCTTCAGCTCGTCCGCCGGGACGCTGTCGCCGAGCCAGCTCATGTCGGTCGCCACGCCGCGGTCAGGCAGGTTGGGCGCGACGACGAGATTTGCACGCTGCTTGAACAGCGCCAATCCCTCCTCGTCGATATCGCGATCTCGCACGCTGTGCGCAAACGCGTCGAGCCCCGCGCGCAATAGTCCCTTCGCGTCTTCGAGTGTGAAGATATGAGCCGTGACACGGAGTCCGTTCTTGTGGGCTTCGTCGATGATCGCGCCGTAGAGATTGGGGCCGAGCTTCTTGTACTTGCCATCGCGATCGTCCACCCAGATCTTGACGAAATCCACCTTTCGCGCGGCCAGTTCCTGCACCGCCTTCCTGGCTTCGGCTTCGTTCGTGACCCAGTAAGGTGCTTCGGTGCGCCCCGGCTCGGGCATCGTGATTCCGCGACCCGCCGTGCGAAGCAACGCTCGGCCGGGCACGACTTCCTCTCGCACCTGGAATGCGACATCGCCAGTGTCCTGCCCCAGGCTGGCGACGGCGCCGACTCCGTAGTACGCCTTCTGCTGTAACCGATCGACGAGCTCTTCGCGGGTCGTCGGCATGTGCGTATGCGTGTCGACGATCGCCGGCATCACCGTCTTGCCGGTCAGGTCCACGCGAGCCGCGCCTGCGGGCACCTGCACCTCAGCACGCCGGCCGATTTGCCCAAAGCGGCCAGCATCGACGACGAATACCGCATCTTCAATCGGCGCAGACCCATCGCCGACGATGACGCGCGCCCCTTCAAACACGGTCGCGGTTGACGCGGCTGGCGCCGGCGCCCGATCGGTCGACGTCCCGGAGCAGGCCGCGCCCAGCAGCATTGCGGCGACAGCAGCC
The DNA here is from genome assembly GCA_963787755.1 of Vicinamibacterales bacterium. GTDB lineage: Bacteria > Acidobacteriota > Vicinamibacteria > Vicinamibacterales > JAMQPK01 > JAMQPK01. The sequence continues at coordinate 258,131 of CAWBEG010000002.1, read as the reverse complement.
GCGCGAAGGAATTCGGTGTTCAGTCGACGCATAGACCTCCGGCAACTTACGTCAAAAAACAACCGGGCATCAATCGAATCCTTGTTCCTCCGCACCGCTTGCCCGTCCGCGGCATTACGAACTCTTTAAACAAGCCGCGACGCAATGCGCAGCCGCATGTTCAGCCCGCCGACGGCACCTCGAGCGTCGAGTCATACTTGAAACGACGAGCGAATAGTCGCATTAGGTGACTGGACAGACCTGCTCACGCAGTAGCGCAGCTGTCTCGCGCTCAAGAATCCACGTAGTCGCTGCCTGCACGGACCATCAATCGAACCCTTGTTCCTCCCAGCGCTTGCGCTGCGCGGCGCGTTGTTGGCGGCGTCTGATAATCGCGTAAAGGCCGACCATCGTCACGATCATCCACAGCGCGGTCTCAGTTGTCAGGAACGGGCCGATCGTCGTCCAGAAGCGATGGCCGTTCCAGAAGGCCACCTCGGCGGCCGACACCGGCTCGCCGGTCACCTGCGCGAACGCGCGTTCGAAGGGCTCGCCGCCGCCGACGCGGCGAAGGATGTTGCCTGGCGCGTCTCCTCCGTAGCGCCGCATCAGATCGCGCACGAACGCCGCTGCGAGATTATAGGCGCGGGCGCGCGAGCCCGCGTCTGCGGCGAAGAGCGCGTCGACGCGATCGAGCGGCGTGCGCGAGACAAGCAGCAGTTCGCGAAGCAGGCGCGCCTGATCTTCGAGCCGCCAGGTTCGCTCGGCGAGCACGGCCAGCCCTTCGTGGAACCACAACGGCAGCGGCGCCCCGCGCGCGGCGCGCCCCATCAGCACGTGCGCCACCTCGTGGTGCAGGACATCTTCGAGCGTATCGTCGGGATACGCCGGAGAGCGGGCGGGAAATAGAACGATGAGACTCTCGTCGGCGGCTGCGAATCCGGCGATCGGCGGTGGCACTTGCTTCGCCAGCATCGAGCCCTCGGGCGCAAGCACTACGCGTATTGGCTCCCCCGCTACGTCGAGCCCAACGAGCCGCATCACACCGCCAAGCCGGCTCGTGTCGAACGACTCGAGGCGGGTACGAGCGGCTGCGAGCTCCTCGGGCGCCTCGATATTCAGTTGCGGGACGTCACCGCGGCCAAGCTGCAAGAGGAACCTCTACCTTGCTACCACCTACTACCAACCACCAACCACCTACCACCTACCACCTACCAGCTAAACTACTCGCATGCAGACCCGGCGAGACTTTCTGATCGGCGCCGCGTCGCTCGCGACAATGATCGCATCGCGCGAGTCTGCCGGGAGCGCACAAACCACGCAGTGGAACAGCGGCGATGTCGCGCACGTGCTGCCAACTGTCAACCATCAGAGATTTCTCATCAAAGCATCGTTCAGACGCCCGCACCAGGCGGCCCCGGCGCTGCTTGTCGATCGGCGGAAGGTGGCAGCACGCGCGTCCGACACCCGCGGTCTATTCTGGACGTTCGACGTGACAGACCTGGAGCCGGGTCGCCGATACGAGCTGCAAATCCTCGACGCGCGAGAGCGCGCCGTGTGCGATCCATGGCCGCTTGCGACGTTCCCGTCTCCGACCGACAGTCCGGCGCGGCTCCGTCTGCTGATCTATTCCTGCGCCGGCGGACACGATGTCCTGCCCGACCACAAACCGACCGATGTCAGCACGCACCGCTTTCTCACGCTTGCCGTGCGGCGGCGGATGCTCGCGCGCGCCATGTCGTTTGCTCCGGATGCGGTCGTTGCGAATGGAGACCACATCTACTGGGACCTGCGTTCCGAGCGCGCCGATCTCCTCGGCATGTCGCCGGCTGCGCGAGCATACGCCGGCGTCTTCGATCGCGCACAGCCGGTCCTGGGCACGCCGAACGAAGATGTTCTGAACAAAGCGGTAGGGCCGCAAATTGCGGAACTCTACGGCACGACAATGCGCTCGACCCCGGTGTTCTTTCTGCAGGACGACCACGATTATTTCGAGACGGATGAAGCCGACGATACGCTGGTGACGCTGCCGCCGGACCCGTTCATGCTGAACCTCGCCCGCGCATCGCAACTGATGTACTACCCCGAGTTTCTCCCCGATGCGCATCGCGGGCTGGGCCTGCCCTCCGGGTCACCGGCCGATCGCCCGGCGGGCGTTTCAGAGAGCTTTGGCACGTTGCGGTATGGCAGGCTGCTCGAGATGCTGATGTACGACTGCCGCCGGTACGTGACGCTGACCGGCCCCAGTGCAACATTCGTCCCGCCGTTGATCGAGGATTGGCTGAAGGCGCGGATGGCCAACTCGGATGCGATCCATGTCGTCAACATGCCTTCGATCCCGCCGGGCTGGAGCGCCGGCAAATGGGGCGAGTGGTACGCCGACATGGATGGCGGCAACCAGCAGCTGACGACCAGCATCCCGAAGCCATATTGGCAGTCGGGCTGGCGGCTGCAACACGATCGCCTTCTGCAGGCCGCTTCTGCGATGCGCGGACGAGTGCCGCTCTTCATCAGCGGCGATCTTCACTCGATCGCGGAGGAGCGCATCTTCCGAACGTCCGGCATCGATTTGCGGAGCAACCCTGTCGTTGCCGTGCTGCCCGGGCCTGTGGGCACCGGACGCCCTGGATGGCCATCGCTCGTGCGAGGGCTGCGCGGACTCCCGCCGGAGGGACTCGACGTCGAGGAGGGGCTGCCGGCCCTGGAGGAAAATGGCTTCAGCATCTTTGACTTCACGCCCGAACGCGTGACGATCCGTTACTTCAGGTGGAAACTTGGACAGCCTGAGGTGGCGCTGGACACGCTCGAGCCGTTCCGCGTGACGGAGTTGGTTGTGCCGGGGAGATGAACCCATGCCGCAACTCTTTCTCCGCTTCGCACTTAGCGCCTGATGGGCTCTCGTCGAGCAAGTGGGACAAGTCTGCTGCAGCGAACCAGCTCGCGACGCGGGAAACGCATCTCTCGGCGGCCTGTCGCCGACGGTCGAGGAGTCGATTCTTCGCAGCGGCCACGCGGATCCCACGCCTTCCGATGCGTTTCCTTGCTGCGCCATGCGTCGCGTCGCTCGCGATGGTTCGCCGCAGCAGGCCTGTCCCACCAGCGCGACAAGAGCCCATCAGGCGCTAAGTGCGCATGGAAACGTCACGCGTGACGTTGCCCGCGGAGGGCATCTCTCGGCGGCCTGTCGCCGACGGTCGAGGAGTCGGTTCTTCGCACCAGCCACGCGGATCGCACGCCCTTCCGATGCGTTTCCGGCTACGCCGTGCGTCGCGTCGCTCGCGATGGTTCGCCCAGCAGTCCGTCCCACCAGCTTGACAAGCCAATCAGGCGCTAAGTGCGCAGTGGCAACCTCACCCGCGTCGTCGAGCCGGTTCGCTCGCGGCAGCCGGTCCCATCTGCTCGAGCAAGAGCCCGATCAGGCCGATAGAGTCGCGAAGCGGAAGCGCTCTCTTACAGTTCGTTCGCGAGCTAGTTCGCCTCAGCATGCTTGTCTCGCCCGCTCGAAGGCGATCGGCACGGCGCTAAGTGCGAAGCCACGCCGACCTTTCGCGTTTGCGGAGCCGCCACTGCCCGTCGGCAGGCCAAAGTAACGTGTGGGAGACCCGTTCGGGATCGGGTAGATTACTCGGCATACATAGCGAGTTGTTCCCATGCGTATCCTGGCACGCGCGCTGATCATCGGAGTTGCGATCGGCCTCACGACGCTGATCCACGCCCAGAACTTCGACCTGGTGATCGCGAACGGCCGCGTCGTCGACCCAGAGTCCGGCCTGGACCAGGTCCGGAATATCGGCATCAGCGGCGGGACCATCGCCGCGATTTCTGCTGATCCACTTGCGGGTCGCGCCATCATCGACGCCGCAGGCCTCGTCGTCGCGCCCGGCTTTATCGATCTTCACGCCCACGGCCAGACACCAGAGACCTATCGGTATCAGGCCCGTGATGGTGTCACGACGGCGCTCGAACTCGAAGTGGGCACCGCGGATATCGACCGCTGGTACGCCGAGCGAAAGGCAGGACGACTCATCAACTACGGCATCAGCATTGGACACATCCCAGTGCGAATGGCGGTTATGCACGATCCGGGAAGTTTTCTACCGACAGGTGTTGGCGCCCACAAGGCGGCGTCGGCGGAACAAATCAAGGACATGGTGCGGCGTCTCGAGGATGGACTGAAACAGGGCGCCGTCAGCATGGGCGCAGGTTTCCCCTATACGCCGGCCGCCACGCAGGAGGAGCTCCTCGAAGTCTTCCGCGTCGCAAGCAGGAATCGCGTGCCGGTTCATGTCCACATCCGGCGCGGCGTGTCTGGACTGGATGAAGCGCTGAAGCTCACCAGCCAGACGAAAGCGTCGCTGCACGTGGTCCACATCAACAGCGCCGGCACCACCGCGACCGCCGAGATGCTGAAAATGATCGCGGACGCGCGTAGTCAGGGACTAGACGTCACAACAGAGGCGTATCCGTACACGGCGGGCATGACCGAAATCCAATCCGCGAATCTCGACGAGTACCAGGATGCGCCCGAGGAGCGTGTCGCGCAGCTGGAATGGCCGAGAACCGGAGAGAGATTGAGCCGCGAGACATTTCAGAAATACCGCAAAATGGGAGGCCCAGTCGTCCTCCACACGAACACGGAGGAAATGGTGAACATGGCCATCACCAATCCGCTCACCATGATTGCGAGCGATGCATATTGGGAAAACGGCACCGGCCATCCACGTACCACCGGCACCTATTCCAAAGTGCTGGGTCGCTACGTGCGCGAGAGCCGATCTCTCACGCTGATGGACGCGATTCGAAAGATGACGCTCATGCCTGCAGAGCGTCTGCAGGCCCGTGTGCCGGCGATGAGGACGAAAGGAAGATTGCGCGTTGGCGCCGACGCCGACGTCACGGTTTTTGACGCCGCGCAGATTATCGACAGATCAACATATCGCGAACCCGGCCTTCCGCCCCTCGGTATTCAGCACGTCATCGTCAATGGCGTGCCGGTTGTCGCAAAGGGACAAGTTGTTGAAGGAGTTGCCCCAGGCCAGGCGGTTCGGGCAAAGTAGTCGCAACAGAGGAGCACCATGACTACACGTCTTGGATCACACGCATCTCTTCCGGTCTCGTCTGCGCGGCCCTTCTGTGGTTTTTCGCGAGCGCGCGAGTCGCGGTCCCTGTTGCCGCGGCGGGCTCCTGCGAAGGCCTCATGTCGCTGAAGCTGCCGTCGACGACGATCACGATGGCGAAAGTGGAGCCGGCTTCCGCGGGCGGAGTCAAACTCGCAACCGGCCCTGGTCGCTCGGTCGCTGTTCCTGAGGCATGCCGCGTTGCGGCCACGCTGACACCGTCATCCGACTCCGAGATCAAGATGGAGCTCTGGATGCCGACATCGAACTGGAATGGGAGATATCAGGCGGTCGGCAACGGTGCGTTCAACGGCAACATCAACGTTGGGGCGATCACGACGGCGATGGCGCGCGGTTACGCGGCGAGCTCAACCGACACCGGCCACACGGGTGGCGGCGCAGAATGGGCTCTCGGGCATCCCGAAAAAGTGATCGATTTCGGATGGCGCGCAGTCCACGAGACGTCCGTCGCGTCGAAGAAGATCATCGAGAGCTTCTACGGCAACGGTCCGAAGATGTCGGTACTTCAATGGTTGTTCCGCGGGCGGACGGCAGGCAATGAGCGCCGCCCAGCGCTTCCCTGCCGATTTCAACGGCATCATCGCGGGAGCGCCAGGTCTCGACTGGACCGGACGTGCGGCGCAGGCGGTCCGCATCGCGAAAAGGCTCGAGCAGAACGAAGCTGCCCGTTTGGGAGAGACACAGCGCCAGCTTCTTCACACAGCTGTCCTCGCATCGTGCGATCTGATGGACGGCGTGAAGGATGGCGTGCTTGAAAATCCGAAGCGCTGCAAATTCGATCCAGGCGTGCTCGAATGCAAAGGCGCTGATACCGCGTCGTGTCTGACGCCGCCACAAGTCGAGACGGCGCGGATGATTTATTCGGCCGCCGTGAACCCGAAGACCAAACGCGCCATCAACGGTCTCGCACCGGGCAGCGAGCTCGGCTGGACCGACCTGGGATGGACCGCATCGGCTCGCGCGACGGGGCTCGACCAGTTCCGCTTTCTCGTGTTCGGCGACCCGACGTGGAATATTCAGAAATTCAACTGGGAGTCAGACGTCGCCCTCGCGGAAGAACGGAACGACGCCATCAACGCGCTCGACCCGAACCTCAAGCCGTTCATCAGCCGCGGCGGCAGGCTGATTTCGTATCACGGCTGGAGCGATCCGCAGATCTCGCCTGCCGGCACGACGCAGTACTTCGATCGCGTGGTCGAGGCTTCGGGCGGCAGCGACAACGTGCACAAGTCCTATCGGCTGTTCATGGCACCCGGCATGGGACATTGCAGCGGAGGCGAAGGGCCGAATACTTTTGACATGGTCACCGCGATCGAGCGGTGGGTCGAGGGAGGCATCGCGCCGGATCAGATCGCGGCGTCGATTACGCGGCCGACGGCGATGCTGGATCGATCACGGCCACTGTGTCCTTACCCGCAGGTGGCTGTGTACAAAGGGGCTGGCAGCACAGACGACGCGATGAACTTCGCCTGTCGCGTTCAGTGAATCACTTCCCCATCGACGACCTCGTCGTCGATGGTGTCGAAATGCGGAATCGCCAGTGTGCGCACCGTCTCGATGGCAAGCGCGATGATCTGCTCGGCGTCGCGGGACGCGTCCGTATCGCGCAACTGCTGCCGCACGGAGCGAAGCGCACGCAGCACCTGCGCGCGGTCGAACCGCTGCCCGTCACAATGGTCACAGAAGCTCATGATTTCCTCACCGTGTAGCTTACCGTAAGCTTGAGTTGTACTCACCGGATTGCAGCCGTCTCCGCTGAACGACATTCAGCCACGCCCTGACATCGACATCCTGCGAGAACGCTGAAGAAACCTGACTATAACTCTTGGCGCAGCTTTTGCCCCACGCCGCGATGCAAGCCTGCCGCATCAATAACAGGTGATCCCGTGATTCGCACAATTGCGTATGCGGTACCCGTGTGCTTCCTTGTCTCTGTTTCAGGCGCATTCGCCGAGGATGTCGTCGATCTCGCCGCCACGTTGATTGGGCGCCCGTACGCGTGGGGCGCGGAAGGTCCAAAGGCATTCGATTGCTCGGGACTCACACAATACGTCTATCAGAAGTTCGGCATCGATCTTCCTCGGCGGGCCGTCGACCAATCGAAGTTCGGCGACCGCGTGAGGCGATTGCAGCCGGGCGACCTTCTCTTCTTCTCGACCGACTTAGGCCAGTCGCTCGTCACCCACGTCGGACTGTACGAGGGCAACGGCATGATGATCCAGGCAAGCAAGCGCTATGGGCGGGTTCGGCGCGATAACGTCGAGGAGCCCTATTGGAAGGAGCGGTTCATGATCGCCCGGCGTGTCCAGGCAGACGAACGCTCTGACCGTTCGAGCGATAGACGACAAGCGACCGTCCGCGCCCTGGAGCGGCTCGCCGGCGCGCTTTTCAAGCGTCCGCGCCGAGAATAGCCCATTTCTTATAGTGCATCGCGGCCTGATTCAACAGGAGGCGAGGAGCGTCTTTGCGCTCATCGCGCGAGATAGCCGGAATCTATTGGTAGAACGCTGCCCGTGATGCAGCGCGCCGCGCCGCTGCAAAGGAACAGGATCGCCGCGGCCACATCGTCTGGGTCAGGAAGGCGGCCGAGCGGCGTGTGCTGCATCACCGTATTCAACAGGTCCGGGTTCGAGAAAATCGCCTTCGTCATGTCGGTGTCCACGTATGTCGGCGCCACCGCGTTCACACGGATACCGTCTCCCGCCCATTCGAGCGCAAGGGCACGCGTCAGATTCACGACACCGCCCTTTGCGGCTTGATAGGACGCGTTGGGAAAGAGACCGCCGGATAAACCCATAACCGACGCGACATTGACGATGGCGCCGCCGCCGCGCGATCTCATATAGGGATGGGCGATTCTCGAACAGAGGAACGTGGCCTTCAGGTTCACGTCGATGACTGCCTGCCAATCGTCGAGGCCCAACTCGACGGCCGGCTTTGCGCGCCACACGCCCGGCATTGTTCACGAGGATGTCAACGCCGCCGAATCGCTCGGCAACGCGCGAAAACGCCTCTTTCGCGGCAGACTCGCTGGTCACATCGACCGGGAAACCCCCGAAGGCCAGATCCCGAAGCCCAGATTGCTGACTGGATCGAGGTCGAACACCGCCACTTGTGCACCCGCGCGCTCGAGCACGCGTGCCGTGGCCGCGCCAATGCCTTTCGCACCGCCGGTGACGACCGCCGTTTTTCCGTCGAGGTTGAGGAGATCCATGCCGACCGGAGAGTCTAACGCGTAATTACTGCGTCGAGATAGTCTCCGGCCATTTGAAGGGCTTTGACGAGTAGTACCGGTCCGCGTCCGCATTTACGGGCGGCAGCTGGACTCCCTTCGGGCCGAGCGGCTTATGGGCCGCGATCAGTTCCTCCGCCGCCTTGGCCGACAACGGACGCGAGAAGAGGTATCCCTGCGCGTGTGTGCACCCGAGGCGCTCGAGCTCGCGCGCCTGCACCTCGGTCTCGATACCTTCCGCAACCACGCTCGTATTCATCGTCCGGGCCAGCGCCAGGATGCTCTCGACGATGGCCGGCCGCTCTGGCGATCGCAAGGCTCTTCACGAACGAGCGGTCGATCTTGAGCGCATCGACCGGAAGCTTGTGCAGGTGGCTCAGCGACGAATAGCCAGTGCCGAAGTCGTCGAGATAAATTTTCGCGCCGAACTCGCGCAACTGGCGCAGCACCTCCGCGGCGGTCGCCGGGCTGTCCATCAACGCCGTTTCCGTAATTTCAAGCCGCAGGTCGCGCGGCTTCAGCCCCGTCTTCTCGACCGCCTGCTCGACGATCCGCAGGAAGTTCTGCTGCATCAGCTGCCGGCTCGAGACGTTCACGGTGATGTAGTCGAGGCCCGCGTCGGGATACTGCCGCTGCCACTGGGCGAACGTCTCGACAGGCCTGCTGCAGGATCCATGCGCCGAGCGGCTCGATGAGCCCCAGCTCTTCGGCCATCGGAATGAAGGTGACCGGCGAGACCGCTTTCCCGCCACGCGTCCATCGAACCAGCGACTCGAACCCGACGCACATGCCCGAACCGAGCAGCACGATGGGCTGATAGACCACTTCGAAGTCTTTGCTGCCCACCGCGTGGCGCAGGTCGTTCTCCAGGTCGAGACGGTCGCGCGTGCGCGCGTGCATGTCGGCGTCGAACATCTCGTGACGCGCCTTGCCGCGCGACTTCGCGTGGTACATCGCCGTATCGGCGTCCCGCATGATCTCGTCGGGATTGCTGTGCTCGCTGGTGCCGAAGGCGATGCCGATGCTCGCGGTCGTGAACACTTCGCGGCCCGCGACCATAATCGGTTTGCTCAGCGCTTCCTGAATGCGGAAGGCGATGACGTTTGCGACTGCTGTTCGTCGCCGACCGTCTGCAGCAGAATCGCGAACTCGTCGCCGCCGAGGCGCGCCAGCGAGTCGCCCTCACGCAGGCACGACTCGAGGCGCCGCGACACGGCGATCAGCATTTCGTCGCCAACCAGATGGCCAAGGCTGTCGTTCACCACCTTGAAGCGGTCGAGGTCGAGATAGAGAATCGCGAATCGCCCGCCGCCGCGATGCGGCCGCTTGAATTCCTCGAGTCGGCGTCCGAGCCCGTCCACGAAGTCCGCGCGATTGCGCAGCCCCGTCAACGGATCGCGGAAGCCCGCGCTGCGAAGCTGCTGCTGGGCGAGCGCGTAGTCCGTCGTATCGGTCAGCGATCCTGCAATGCGCGCGGCGGTTCGGCCTGTACCGCGCCCGGCGATCCCGCGGCACAGGAACCATCGGTACGTCCCGTCTTCATGCTTGATGCGGTGCTCGTGCTGAAAGTGCGGCGTCTTGCCCGAGAGATGCGCTTTCAGCGCGGCCTTCAGCGCATTCATTCTTCTGGATGCACGCGGTCGAGCCAATCCTCGGGACGGCCGACACCCGGCTCTGCGGGTAATCCGACGATCTCCCGCCACCGCGCCGAGAAGTAGAACTCCTTCGTGCGGAGGTCCCACTCCCACCATCCGTCGTTCGCGCCCTCGGCCGCGAGCGCGAGCCGCTCTTCGCTGCGCTTCGACGCGCGTTCGGCCTGCGTTCGCTCGGTGATGTCGCGCCACAGGAGCGTCAAGCCCTCCGACACCGGAAGCACCTTGACATCCAAAACCCGCGCGCCTGCAGCACGCGTCAGCGGCAGATGCGCGATCGTTCGAGCCGTTCGATCTTTCAGCGTCTCGCGTGATGGCTCGCGGCAACTCGGTGTTGGCGAGGATGGGCACGGCGCCAACGAGTGAGTCGCCGAGCGCCTTGTGACGGGACACGCCCGCAATGCGTTCGAGCGCATCGTTCCACAGTGTGACCCGGCCGCCGCCGTCGACAACGCACATGCCCTGGTCCAGCGATTCGATGACTTCGCTCCGGCGATGCTCGTCGTCGAGCCGGCTCACATAGTCGCGGTAGGTGCGAAGCGTGAAGTAGAGCGGCACGGCGACGACCGGCAGCACTTCCCACATCCGGTGGCCGATCAGCTCGACAGCACCCACCGCAATGGCGGCGCCGCTGAAATAGATCGGACAATCGACGAGGATCCGCTCGGGCCACGATCGGCGGATCGGCTGTTTCGTGAGGAGCGGCCGCACCACTTCCGCCGACAGCACCTTGACGACGCAGTACGCGACGATCGCCGCTGCGAGCGGCGCCGCCTGAAACGGCCAGTCGAAGTGGCCGAGCGTGCCGCCAAGCGCCTGATGCACGAAGCCCGCGGCCTGTGTTGCCGCCGCGACCGTGACGACGTTCATCAGCGTCCGGATGTACTTGTGCGGGCGCTGCGAATCGGCGAAGCCTCGCGCGAGTGCGCCCGCGATCGCGACGAGCATGGCCGCGTGGGCACCGAAGATGAGCAGCGAGGTGAACTCGATGACGAAAGACGGCGCCATCGTCGCGCGGTCGTCCGACGCTGCCGGCTGCGCCGCAAACGCAGAGATGAGAATGCCCGCCAGGATGAGCGCGCAGAACTCCAGCGGCCGGTTGGGCTCAAGCCAGCCCGCCAACCCGAGCAGGAACCCGGCGCCGATCGCTGCCGCAGTGATGGCGATTAAGGAGGATCGACGGGATAACACCGAATGTGCAAAGCAAGGCAAGAGACCGAATCCGTGTCGATTGTTAATTCGTTGTTGCGTAGCATGTTAGGGTGCGCGAGGTAATCTGAAAAGCGCTGAACGCGTGTGCCATCGCGGCACACGCGTTCACGGAATGGTACGAACGGGACACCGGGATCACCAGAAACTTCACTCACGTTCCCGCCGAACGTGGTGCATCTCGCCGAGCTCAGGCGTCGAACCGGTCATCCAACCCTTGACGAGCTCGAAGATGACGACCGGCTGCGGCTTGTTCACTTCGAGAAACACCGCAGCGTGCACATCGACGCCGATCAGCACCATTCGCGGATCGTCGGCGGTGCCGTGCCGCGGGTCGTCTCCCTTCGGAAACCACACCTGCCAGTCTGGCGCCCACAGCTCGCGAATCTTTTCGCGATCGCGGCTGATACGTCGCGATGCCCGACATCGACACCCATTCGCGCGTGCGATCTTTGTAGTAGGAGAGGTTGACGTGCGGGTCGAACGCGATCTCCGTCCAGCTTGCCCGAATCTTCGAGCGTGACGAACCACAGATCGGCGCCCGCCGCGCGTTTCTGCGTGGCCATCGCACGCGAGCACAGATGCCCGTCGGGCCGCCGAGTTGTCAGCATTGCGATCTCGATGTCGTCGATGTGTTCAAAAAGCTTGTCCATTTCGGCCATGAGAATCCTCCGGCTGTTCAAGTTGCAATTCCGACGCCTGCCCGGCGTCACACCGTCACGATGATGGCGACACGCTCGTCCGCAACGGTGGATGCTCGAGGTGCCCTAGTCGAAAAGACCAGCTTCGCCGTCCGGCAGCGCCGGTTCCGCTCACTTTCCGCACTTAGCCCGACGGTCGAGGAGTGGAAACGAAAAACGAAAAAGGAAAACCGAATAGGTGCGGAAACGGCGCACCGGCTGGGCGCGCCGTCTCCATTCGTTCTTCGTTTTTCGTTATTCCTTACAGTTTTCTTAGTACGTCGCGTCGCTCGCGATGGTTCGCCGCAGCAGGCCTGCCCACCAGCTCGACAAGGCCGATCAGGAATCCGCTGCCTCGCGCTTCGATTCGCGACCCCGCCCCCTCGACCACCAGGGATTCCTCGATACCTCTCACCTTGAGAACAGCCGTTCTTTCGATCGTCGCCCCAATGCCGATGCGGATGTCGGCTTCGTGATAGGACTTGAACCCCTGCAGCTCGATATCGAGCGCGTACAGTCCAGGCGCCAGAACGGGAAAGCGCAAACGTCCTCGTCGTCCGTGCTCGCAATCACCGGGCCGCCGATCAGCGCAGGGGAACTGACACGGACCGATGCGCCCGCGAGCACGCCACCTTGTTCGTCCTTAACGGTTCCGATGAGAGTTCCCGTCAATCCCTGAGCGACAGTCATGTCAGGCAGCAAGGCACACAAGCAGACAAGAAGCAGCGTGGCTAATCTACGCATGATGAAACTCCTTATCGAAAATTGGCCAAATATCAGAACGGGCAGGCTGGGTTGCCCTCGGCGTCAATTCGCCTCGTCGCGCCCGCCGGAATCAGCTGAACAGCGGTCGTTCGCGCCTCGATAAAGCCCTCGTTCCGCACCATGTGGGCATGGTCTCCACCCTCGTCGACGAAGGTCATGCCGGCGGTGTACACCTTTCCGGTGCAGGTCGGATCATCTCCGTCATAGTTGGTCAAAGTGCCGGCGGTTACCGTGACGAGACTGTGTCCCGGGTGGGTGTGCCAGCCCGTGTACCCGCCAACCAGCCACACGTTGCTCTGCACATAGAGGTCTGAGGGCCCCTTGGTCCCCTGCATTGACAGCCACACGTTCCTCCTGGAGCCATCGGCGGGCTTCTCTGACACCAGATGGTGGTTGACGTCGAACTCTGGCAGGCGTCCAACGGAGATCGTGCTGGCGGAGAACCCCAACGCCGACGTTGCCTGGATGTTCCCGACGTACGCGGCCGCCCCCAGAATCACCGTACTCACAGCCAGCAACCAGTTCAGCTTTCGTCGCATTTCACTCTCCTTCGCTGTCAACCCCAGAATTGGAGCCGCACGGGCACGATAGGAGTCGGAATCGGCGTGGACAAGCTGCAATAGGCCGCAACACTCGTGATTTCGGGGGTTGCCGCAAGATGCCGTTGATTGCCGCGACCCACAGGGCGGGCTACAATCCGCGCTTCTTCGATGAACGACCTTCCTCCGCCAGGCTCGCCGCCTTTCTCCGAGCGCCCACCAGGCGACCGGCTCGACTCGTGGAAGGAAATCGCCGCGTACATGAAGCGCGACGTAACGACGGTGCAGCGCTGGGAGAAGCGCGAGGGAATGCCCGTGCACCGTCACGTGCACGACAAGATGGGATCGGTCTACGCCTTCCGGGCCGATCTCGACGCCTGGGCGCAGAGCCGCAATCTCGGCCTGATCGCCGAAAACGTTCAGCCACCTGAGGTAGTAGAGAGCGCCCCTGCCATCCGCGCAGCACCGCGCTGGTGGCTGGGCCTGTGGCTGATGGCTGCGACCGGAGCGATTCTCGCCGCCGCCCTGCTGGTCTGGCAGATTCGACAACCCATCGACGCAGTGGCGAATCCACTGACGGATGCCCGCTTTCTGCAGCTGACTGACTTCCCCGGCACCGAACAAGCGGCCGCGCTGTCGCGCGACGGGAGATTTGTGGCCTTTCTCTCAGATCGCGACGGTCGAGTGGACGTCTGGGTCTCGCAGGTTGGCAGCGGTCAGTTCTACAACCTCACTCGGGACGCTGTGCGCGAGCTCGTGAATCCGTCGCTTCGGACGCTGGGATTCTCACCCGATGGAACACTCGTCACGTTCTGGGCGCGCAGCCCCGCGGGCACCGGTCAATCGAATATCAGCGTGTGGGGAGCGCCGGTTCTTGGAGGACCGCCACGACCCTACCTGGATGGCGTCGCCGAATACGATTGGTCCAGCGACGGCGCTCGTCTCGTCTACCACACGACCGGACCGGGTGATCCGATGTTCGTGCGCGATTCCGCCCAGGCGTCAGAAGCACGCGCGATCTTTACCGCACCGCCTGGCCTTCACAGCCACTTCCCAATCTGGTCGCTGGATCAAGGGTTCATCTACTTTGTTCAGGGTTCGCTACCCGATCGCATGGACGTCTGGCGCATCAGTGCGACGGGCGGAACTCCTGAGCGGATCACGAATCACGGCTCGGTCGTCACCCATCCGGTCTTCCTGAATCCGCGCACGCTGCTCTATCTCGCCAGCGACTCGGACGGGTTCGGCCCATTCATCTACAGCCTCGATGTGAAGCGGCTCATTTCTCGCCGGGTCAGCGTCGGCATCGACAAGTACACCTCGCTCGCGGCGAGCGTCAACGGCAGCCGTCTCGTTGCGACCATCGCACGTCCGGAGAGCACGCTCTGGCGCATGCCGATCACCGGTTCACGCGCCGAGTCGTCGGCCGCCCGTCGCATCCCGCTGACGACCGGCAGCGGATCCTCTCCACGGCTGGGCGCCGATTACCTGCTGTACGTCTCTTCCAAGGGCGCGAGCGACAGTATCTGGAAGCTGCGAGGCGATGCGGCCACCGAGGTGTGGAGCGCGCCGGATGCCCGGATCATCGGAGGGCCCACCATCGCGCGCGACGGACGTCGCATTGCATTCTCGATCAGGCAAAACGGCCAGACGTTGTTGTGCGTCGCAAATGTCGACGGAACCGACGCTCGCATCGTCACGCGGTCGCTCGAGCTGCATGGCAGTCCGGCGTGGGCGCCAGATGGGCAATCGATTACGATCGCCGCCGTCAACGACGGTGTTCCACACCTCTTCAACGTTCCTATCGATGGCCGCTCACCGGTACGATTGGTGGAAGAACATTCTGCGGATCCCGTATGGGCGCCCGACGGGGGAATCGTCCTGTTCTCGGGGCCCGACATCGGGACGACATTCCCAATCAAGGCACTGGACGTCGACGGCAGCGTGCGCCCTCTGCCGAAACTCACATTGACTCGCGGCGCCAGTCACATCGCATTCATGCCAGGACGCCGGGCGCTGGTGGTGGCACGAGGAGACATCCAGCACAAAGATCTGTGGCTGATCGATCTGGAAACCGGCGCCGAGCATCAGCTGACCAATCTCGGTCGAGACTTCGAGATGCGAGACTTCGACATCTCACCAGACGGGCGTGAGCTCGTCCTGGAGCAAGTTCAGGAGCATTCCGACATCGTGCTGCTCGAATTGGCCCAGCGATGACGGAAACGGGGTCTAAAAACGGGGTCGGGAGGGGTTTTCGGTTCGTTCATGCGAAAACCCCTCCCGACCCCGTTTCCGGCGCTGGCCGTCAGCGGTTCCTCCGGCCGTTCAAGGTGTGTAATACCGACGCCCGTTCGAAGCGCGTCACCCCGTGACGATGATGGCGCTGCACACTCGTCCGCCGCTGCGCCTGTAGCCGTGCGGCACGCTGGCATCGAAATACATCGAATCGCCGGCCTCGAGCGTGTGCTCTTCCCCGCCGATTTGCACGCTCAGGGTGCCCCGCAGCGCATAGATGAGCTCAACACCCGGATGATCGTGCAGCCGCAACGCCGCGCGGGCGACAGGCAGAAAATCAGCGTAGTACCAATTGAACCGGCGCTCGGTCGCCGGATAGTCGAGCGACTCGAATTTGTAGGCGCTGTCGCCCCTTTCCCGCTCGGGAAGCCGCACACGATGCGCCTTGCGAACGACGGCCATGACAGGCTTCTCGCGGGCGCCGGCGAAGAAGAATTCGAGGTCGACGCTGAAGACCAGCGCGATGCGCAGCAGCGTCGGCAGCGTGGGGAACAGCCGGTCGCGCTCGATCTTCGAGAGCAGCGCTGGGGACAGTCCGCTGTGCTTGCCGAGCTCGACGAGCCCCATCTTTTTCTTTAGGCGCAGAGCGCGAATTTTGGCGCCGATCGCGTACTCGCTCAGTCCCTTCTGTAACGTCGCTGACAGCATCATGCCTCCGATTTTTTCCTGAGAGTCACATTCCGGGCTGTTCTTGTCGTGACGCTCACACGAGTTTTGCAACCAGGCGGATTTTACTTGCACGCAATTCAAAGTGCATTAAATTCAAATAGTGGCTGAAATTCTGCTCACCGGAGCGACTGGATACATTGGCGGCCGTCTTCTTCAACGTCTCGAAGAGGGCGGCCGCGGCGTGCGGTGCCTTGTTCGGCATCCGCCGCATCTCTCTGCGACTGGCGCGAACACTGAGGTGGTGGAGGGCGACTGCCTCGACGAAGCGTCGCTTGACCGCGCTCTCGCCGGCGTGCGCACCGCTTATTACCTTGTGCACTCTATGGGCGGTCGATCGGACTTCGCCGATATCGATCGACACGCCGCCGAGAATTTCGGGCGCGCGGCGGCACGTGCAGGCGTGCGCCGCATCATCTATCTCGGCGGGTTGACCGGAAGCGCGGGCTCGCTCTCAACCCATCTCAAAAGTCGTGTGGAAACCGGCGACGTACTCCGCGCGAGTGGTGTCCCCGTCATCGAGTTTCGGGCGTCCATCGTCATTGGCGCCGGAAGCCTGTCGTTTGAAATGATTCAGGCGCTCGTCGAGCGGCTGCCCGTGATGATCTGTCCTCGCTGGGTCGCGACGCTCACACAGCCCATCGCCATCGCAGACGTGCTGGCCTATCTCGAAGCTGCGCTCGATCTGCCCGCGGATGGTGAAAGTCCGATCTTCGAGATCGGCGGACCCGAGGCTGTCTCATACGGTGGCATGATGCGCGAATACGCGCGGCTGCGCGGACTGCGCCGCCTGCTGCTGCCCGTACCGCTCCTGACGCCGCATCTCTCCGGACTGTGGCTGGCCCTTGTCACGCCGGCGCAGGCTCGCGTCGGACGCGCGCTTGTCGAAGGTCTGAAGAATTCCACCGTTGTCCGATCGAAGACGGCACGCGATGTCTTTCGCGTGGAGCCCATCCCATTACGCGAGGCTTTGAACCGCGCGATCGAAGAGGGCGCGCGACATCGGCAGAAGGTAGATACGCGCATCACCGAGGTCGACGCACCGCCCGCGCAGGCATTCGCGCCGATACGGCGCATCGGCGGCGCTACCGGCTGGTATTTCGGCACGTGGATCTGGAGCGCCCGCGGTGCGGTCGACCGCCTGTTCGGGGGCGCCGGCACGCGGCGCGGGCGGCGCGATCCCGAGCACTGCGTCGAACAAGATGTCATCGACGGATGGACGGTTGAAGCATGGAAGGCCGATCGTCGGCTCCGTCTCTCCGCCGGCCTCAAACTGCCGGGGCGAGGGTGGCTCGAGTTCGAGGTGACGCCAATCGACGGCGGGCGGCGAGCGATGATCCGGCAGACCGCCACATTCGATCCGCGCGGTATCCTGGGCCGAGCGTACTGGTATGCCGTTCTTCCGATCCACGGGCTGATGTTTCGCGGCATGCTCCGACGGATCGCCGAGCATGCCGAGCGCGGCGATCGACCATCAGGCGTCTCGGTCTTCACGCACCGTTCTGTCGTCAACGGCAGCGCCGACGCCGTGTTTCGGTGGCACGAACGCCCGGAGGCGATTCTGGACCTCATCCCGTTGCGACGCTGGATCCGGATCGAAAGCCAGAGGGGCGGCTTACGCGACGACGGATGCGTCACGTTTTCGATCGGCGCTGGGCCGCTGCGCGTATTGTGGGAGGCGCGCCATTACGGCTATCTCCGCGGAAGGCAGTTCTGCGACGAGCAGGTGCGAGGACCGTTCAAAATCTGGAGGCACATGCATCGGGTCGAGGCGATCGGCGCGAACCAGAGCCTGTATGAAGATCGGATTGAATACGCACTCCCTGGCGGACGATGGGTGCAGCGGCTGGCGGCGCGACTGCTTACGCCTCTTCTCGCGAGGTCGTTCGCGCGGCGTCACGATATCGTCAATGCGAGCGTCGCGGCGCCATGACTCCTCGACATCCATTCGATGCGGTGCTCGTCGTCGCGTTCGGCGGTCCTAACGGTCAATTCTTCGGCCGGCCGCTGCCGATCAGTCGATGAAACAGAAAGTCATCGTGCACGACAAGATGCAGAACGGTTACGTCTATTGGCTGACGGAACCCGTCGGACGGCACTTCGCGCCAACATTCACGCCCGAGCTGTCGCCGAAAGCCATGCTGCGCCTTGGCGTGTTCGGCGGGAAGTACATGACCGACTGCCGTGGCGAATTTCCTACGAGCTGGTTTGATGGTGCGAAGCTGTCTGCGGAGCGCCACGATGCGAGGCTGAACTATTTCGGCGTCAACGCCTCGCAGTCCCTCGCGATGTGGCGGCGAAACGGCTGGATTCGTCCTCAGGATCCGCGCGGGTGGTTTCAGTGGTATTGCCGGTACTACATGGGCCGCCGTACTGCAGACGACTCGCGGCAGATCACGCGATGGCGAGCGATCGCGCGCCACGCGGCGGCGGTCCGGAAGCATTGCGAGCAGGGCGATCTCGATTGCCGCCATAGACAACGACAGGCGCTGCTGCATTGGGCGTACGACAGCCGGAAGATATGACGGCAGTGATGCGAATCGGCATCTCCTCCTGCCTCCTCGTCGAACGCGTGCGCTTCGACGGCGGGCACAAACGCGACACGTATCTCACCGAGACGTTCGGGCATTTCGTAGAGTGGGTACCAGTCTGCCCCGAAGTTGAATGCGGATAGGAACGCCGCGAGAATCGATGCGGCTGGCCGGTACGAGCGACGGTGTGCGGCTGCTGACCGGCAAGACGCACGTCGACCATACCGATCGGATGACGCAATATTCCCGCCGGCGCGTCGATGAGCTTGCGTCCGAGGAGCTGTGCGGCTACGTGCTGAAGAAAGATTCGCCGAGCTGCGGGCTGGAGCGCGTCAAGGTGTACGGCACCCACGGCGTGCCCATGAAATCCGGGCGAGGCATCTTTGCCACCCGGCTGGTGGAGCGCTTCCCCAGTCTCCCTGTAGAAGAAGAAGGTCGGTTGTCAGACCCGCGGCTGCGGGAGAACTTCGTCGAGTGTGTCTTCGCGTATTCGGGGCTCCGTAATCTGTTCCGGGGCAATTGGAACGTCGGCGCGCTCGTCAGCTTTCATACCGTGCACAAACTGATCCTCATGGCGCACTCGCCCAATGCATATCAGAGCCTCGGACGGATGGTGGCTCGCGCGCAGGGCGTTCCGGCGAAGGACCTCGAGAGCCGTTACACCGAAGCGTTCATGGCTGCGCTCACCACGAGCGCCACGGCGAGCCAACACACGAACGTGCTTCAGCACATGGTCGGGTATTTCAAGAACCATCTCGATCGCGGATCGAAGGCCGAGCTTCTCACCGCGATCGAGGACTATCGCAGCGCGCTCGTGCCGCTCATCGTGCCGATCACGCTGCTCCGGCACCATGTCAGGGTGTGCGACGTCTCTTACCTCGCCGGCCAGCTATATCTCGAGCCGCAACCAAAGGAGCGGATGTTGCGCAAGGCTTGAGCCCTGCTTCATCGTCTGCCGACTACCGACTGAGACTACCGACTACTGACCACTGACCACTGACTGCCGACTGCGTCGATGCCCGCGCCGTCAGAACACGAACTTCAACGCAAACTGCAACTGCCGCATCGGTATCGTGCCTCTGATCGAATTGATCGTGCCGAACGCGCCGCTGCCGGCAGTCGGTATCGAGTTGTTCCCGGCGGCGGCCCAATTGCTTTGAGCCAGGTTGGTGTTGGGATCGGCAAAATTCGGAGTGTTCAACAGGTTGAACGCTTCGATCCGAAGCTGAATGTAATTGCTGCCAAAGTTGAAGTTCTTCAGCGCCGAGAAATCGATCGTAAACACTCCAGGCCCGGTGAGCGTGGCGCGCCCAAGGTTGCCAAAGGTTCCGAACGGGGGCATTTGAAACGCGGCGACGTTGAACCAGGCGCTGGGGCTGGGGTTGTCCAGGTCCGGGCTGACCCCGGCGACTGCGCTGGGACGATCGTAGCCGTGCGCCGTATTCGATCGATCGACACCGCTTGTCACGGTGAGCGGGAACCCCGACGACGCCCTCAGCATGCCACCAAGCTGCCACCCACCCGCGAGGACGTCGAGCACGCCGCCCTGCGACAAATACTTGCGCCCGGCGCCGAACGGCAGCTCATAGATGAACGACGTGGTCAGCCGGTGCCGAACGTCGAAGACGGACCGCCCGTTTTCGCACTCCCAGCAATCACCCTGCTGTGGCTTCAGCTGGTCGCTGCCCGGGCTGCGAAGCCCGCTGCCGTTGTCCATGGATTTCGAATAGGTGTAGGACACCAAACCAGAGAACCCGTTCGACAACCGGCGCGTGAGCTTCGCGGCCAGCGCGTTGTAGTTTGAATGGCCCACGCCATCTATCATCTGCCAGTTCCCCAGCTCGGGTGCGGGAGCACGGGCAAGGATGGGAAGGCTCGTGCCAGGCACCGGCTGGTTCAGCGTGATGAACCGCTGCAAGCGATGCCCCCGGCTGCCAAAGTACCCGACCTCCACGGCCGTGCTGGCGCCGACTTCCCGCTGGAAGTTGAGGAGGTACTGTTCGACGTAGGGCGTGCGGCGGTCGTATTGATTGCCCAGGACCTGCGGCGCCGTGACACACACCTGCGGCGGCATCTGAACACCGCAAGGGTTCGTTGCGCCGCCGTCGTAGGGCTGCGCGAGCGTCAACCCTGAACTCTGCGCCGTAATGCGCCCCTGGATGTTTCGGCTCATGTCGAAGACCGGGTTGGTCGAATCCTGCGCGTAGAAAATGCCGTAGCCGGTTCGCACGGTCGTCTTCGGCGATGGGCTCCACACCACGCCGATGCGGGGCGCAAAGTTCGTCTTGTCGGCTGCAATCAATCGATCTCCCAGGCGGCCATCACGGGCGACGCAAATCGCCGGATCGAACCGGGTCGCCACGCCTTCGTACGGATCGCCGCTGCCGACCCGTATGAAGCAGGGTTTGCCCTGCTGGGAAGGCGTTCCAAAACCGGGAGGCACCCAGATGTTCATCATTTCGCCCTTCACGTCCAGCCAGGGCGGCGTGTATTCGTAACGCAGTCCCAGATCGAGCGTGACATTCGGCCGCATCCTCCATGTATCCTGAATGAAGTACGCCTGGCTGGTCGCCCGGTACCACCCTTCACCGAGCGCGCCGGCGCTCCGCGTTCCTGAGATCATGCCGAGCATATAGTCGGCGAAGCTGTAACCGGTGGCAGGTCTGTCGATGTTCAGCGTACCGCGGATTTCCTGTGTGCCGATCATGTTGTAGTGATCGCGACGAATCTCGGCTCCCATCCTCATGGAATGGTTGCCGCGAATCCAGGAGACGTTGTCGATGAACTGAAACACGGAATTGTTGCCGGTGAATGGCAGCGAGGAATTGTCGCCGAAACCACTGAACCCGGAGATGCTCATGCTGGGAAGACCCCAGCTAATCGGCGGCGGGATGAACAAACCGAGCCCGACCTCCTGGTGGACGTTGCGCTTGTACTGCAGCTCCTGCGCCAGATTGTTGTAGAACTTCGTCGCGCCGAAGCGGAGTTCGTTGACCACGCTGGGCGACAGCGTTCGCGTGTTGGAGATCATCCCCTGCTTGACGTTCGTCTCGACGACTTGCTGCCGTTGTCTTTGAGGTTCGGCGCGAGCACGTACTCATCGGTCCAGCTGAAGCGGCCGAACCAGAACGACTTCGAGCTTTCGACGAAATCGATGCGCTGCGTGAACTGATCCTTGTCGGTCACGTGGTGCTGCAGCGCGAGGTAGTTTCTGGACAATGCGGCGCCGGGAATATTCGGCTCGGGATACCACTCCAGCAGCTTGATGGCGATGGGGTCCAACCGGTTCCTCGGAATCATGTTGCCGGGGAACGGCTGACCGGTCTGGGGATCGCGGATCGTCACGCCGGCCCGAGAGAAGTCTCCGTTGCGCATCGCCACACTCGGCGTGCTGAACACGACCTCCTGCTGGTTGCGGAGCCGGAACCCTTCGAAGTTGGACATGAAGAACAACTTGTTCGCGCCGTTGAACAACCCGGGAATCTGGATCGGCCCTCCCAGCGTGAAGCCGTACTGATTCCACTTGAACGGCGATGTTTGTGGGCTGTCACAGTCGTGAACGATAGGGCGCGGCGTCGAACGCGTCGTTGCGGATGAACTCGAAGATCGTCCCGTGATACGCGTTCGTGCCGCTCTTGGTGGAGACGTTGACCTGTGCCACCTCGCGCCCGAATTCGGCCGAGTAGACGCCGGTCTGCACCTTGAATTCCTCGACGCTGTCGATCGAGGGCAGGAAGGCATACGTATTGAAGTTGACGTCCTGATTGACGATCCCGTCGAGCGTGTACTGGTTGTATTCGCGGCGCTGACCGGCGACCGCGAAATTCTGCGTGGATCGGTCACCACCCTGCCGTGTGGACGCGCCGCCGCCGCCGCCGCCCGCCCAGTCCGAGCTCACGTTCGGACTCAGCGACACGAGATTGATGAAGTTGCGGCCGTTGAGCGGCAACTCCAGGATCTGCTTATTCTCGATGACAGTCCCGACCGTCGCGTCCGTGGCGTTGATCATCGGAGCGCTGCCGGTGACCTCGACCGCCACCTCCACCGAGCCAAGCTCCAGAGAGAAATCCAGTCGGGCCGTCTGCTGTACCTGCAGCTCAACTCCGTTGCGGACTTTGCTCTGAAAACCCTGCAAGTCCACTTTGACGTTGTACACACCCGGGAGCAGGTTGGGGAACGCGTAGCTGCCTGATGTGTTGGTCTCCGCCTCGCGCACCGGGTTGGTTTGGGTATTCGTGACGGTGACGCTGGCCCCCACGAGAATGGCGCCGCTCGCGTCGGTCACCTGCCCGGTGATCTGTCCGAAGGTCTGAGCAGACGACGGCAATGCCGATGCAAGCAACAGGCTGAGCGCGAAGATCCCGTCGAATATCCTGCGCATGGGAGTCCCTCCTCGATGCGATTTCCGGCTGATGCGACTATGGGAAGTTGGGGGGGACGTTAGCGCCTGCAGAAAGGGATGTCAACTGAATCAATTCAGCAAATCGCGACGCGGGAGAGGCTCCGCTTCGCACTTAGCGCCTGATGGGCTCTTGTCGAGCTGTGGGACCGGCCGCTGCAGCGAACCATCGCGACGACGCGACGCACGGCGCAGCAAGGAAACGCATCGGAAGGCGTGGGATCCGCGTGGCCGCTGCGAAGAATCGACTCCTCGACCGTCGGCGACATCGCACGCCGGATGCGTTTCCTTGCTGCGCCGTGCGTCGCGTCGCTCGCGCTGGTTCGCTGCAGCAGGCCGGTCCCACTGCTCGACAAGAGCCCATCAGGCGCTAAGTGCCAAGCCGAGCCTCTCCCGCGTCGGCGAGCTGGCTCGCGGAAGGAAGTGTGTCTCACCGGCGCGCGGTAATCAATTCAGCAAATCGACCAGGCGGCTGAACTTGATCGTCAGGCTCCGATCCGGGCGCATCAGGGTCGAATCGGCGAGCCCCTGCGTATCGTTGTAGACGACGAAGAGGCCGGTGTTCGCCTGATTGAGCCAGCCGAAGCGGACGTTGCTCGACCAGAGATTGGCCCGGTCGTTGTACTGCAGCAATGCCTGAACGTAGATGCGCGGGGTGAATGAGTACGACACCCGCGAGCTCATGAGATTGGTCACAAAGGCGCCGCCGCTCAGGTCGACGTCGTTGCGCGTCCAGATGACCTCGGTGTTGAAGACGTCGCTGACCCTGATCAGCACCTGAGGCGCGGTCACGACGCGCGAGCCACCGAAAAACCCGCCGAACGTCAGCCTCATGCGGGCAGACACCGGCGCGCCCTGGTTCGTAAATGCAACCAGCTGCGCTTCGGTGCTCTCATAGTTTCCGATCGGGACGATGACGCCGGGGTAGATTTCGAACGGCGTGACGACTCCTTCGCGAGTCACATTCATGCCGGTGTGAAACTCGTGGCCCGCGCGCAACTGCCAGTGCTGATCGACGTGCAGTCGAGCCGATTCGACCAGACCGTCGAAGTTCCAGTACCAGTCGTAGCCGACATGCGGCCGCAGCTCGTGGAATTTCCAGAAAGTGCCGGGCTGCAGCCGGATGTTCCGGTTCACCGAAAATTCTGCCTTGCGAAAACCGTTTTCGCGCGCCAGGAACCCAACCTCAGGGTTGAAGTCGTCGGCGACCTCGGCGTAGCCGGCGCCCAGCCGCCACTTCTCGGTGTTGTGAGACGCGCCGATGTTGAACGCGTACTGGTCGCCCGAAAGGCCGGGTGTCTGCGAGCGCGCGACGAATCCGTTGACGAGCCCGTTCTGGCCGAAGCCCACGCGTCCATCGAAGGCATAGCTGCTGTTGTAATCGCTGTCGCCTGCGAGGTCGCCGGTGGCCTTGCGGTTCACGAAGATGGCGCCGACAGCTGATCGGTTGG
Organism: Vicinamibacterales bacterium; assembly: GCA_963787755.1. Lineage (GTDB taxonomy): Bacteria > Acidobacteriota > Vicinamibacteria > Vicinamibacterales > JAMQPK01 > JAMQPK01. The sequence goes on along the minus strand of CAWBEG010000002.1, from coordinate 233,595 downwards.
GCAGCTCGTGCTGAACACGTGCGACGCTGAAGTTATTGGCCGGAATGCCGCGGCCGTCCTGCTCGGCAGTCTGCATGTTGATGATGCCGACGCTAGTCCGTTGCGAGACGCGGCCCGACAGCCGGCCGCCGCCAACGATGGGGATCGCAAGACCGTCAGGGCCGATTCCGATCGCCCTGCTGAAAAATACTTCGGCCTCCCCGCCGATACCGACAGAGAACAGCCCCGCGTTTTCGAGGAAGAACGGGCGCTTCTCTGGAAAGAACAGGTTGAAGCGATCGAGATTGATCTGTTGCGTATCCACCTCGACCTGCGCGAAGTCGGTGTTGTAGGTCCCGTCGAGAGTCAGGCTGGGCGTGAGGCTGTACTTCACGTCTATGCCGAACTCCCCGTTTTCTTTCGAGCTCCCCTCTGAAAAATTGCCGTCCTGTTTGCTCGTTCCGAGGAGATACGGCGTCAACTGCAGGTTGCGCTGCGCCGGAATCGCGAGGCCCGACAACGTTCCGGCCAGCGAGACGCGGTTCAGGTCGTACTGCCGCGGAAGCGGCGCCCAGTACGCGGTCTCGTTGCGCCGCCGGATGTTCCGCTGAAAGTTGATGCCCCATTCCTGCACATCGCGCGCTGGATAGCGAAGCGTGCGGAACGGAATGACAAACTCTGCGCTCCAGCCGCCGGCAAACGTCTGCGACTCAACCTGCCAGGAACCATCCCAATTGATGTTGAACCCGCCGCCCGAGCCGCTGGATTGTCCACCACCCCCGCCCCCGCCACCGCCCCCGCCTCCGCCCCTCCGCCACCCCCACCACCACCGCCGCCGCCCCCCCCACCACCGCCACCCCCGCCTTGTCCTTCGCCGATAACCTGTCCGTCGTACTCGATACCAGCCGGGCTGGTGCCGAATACAAAACCATTCTGGCGATCGCGGAAGGTATCAAGGATGACGAGAAAGCTGTCCGTGTTGGTGAGCGAGGCGTCGCGGCGGCTTTCGGAGCTGATGATGAGCTCGGGCTCACGGTCGTAGTTGACGACCCCGATATAGAGCGCCGTCTCCGTATAGAGCACGCGGACTTCGGTGTTCTCCGATGCCGGCTGCCCTTCATCCGGCGTCGTTTGCCAGAACCCTGTGATGATTTTAGCTGTCGCCCACGCCTTGTCGTCGATCACGCCGCCGTCGATGACGGGCACTGTCTGGGCAGCCGCAGCCTCGGCGGCAACCGAGCCGGCCGCCGGCGCGTCGGCAACCGATCCGGCTTGGGGCGCCTCCGCTGGAGGAGCCGCAAGCGCAGGACCACCGAGCCCGGCGATGACGGCACAAAGAACGAGGACGACCAAACGCATGGTGAGCGAGAATACCCTCACCAGACGTTTATCGTCCATAGCGCAGCCGGCGTAGCGACAGGCCTGCCTTCCGAACCAGCTCCACGTGGGACGCGCGGCCGGAACACTTAGCCGCCACGGGCCGTGCCGGTTCCGCAAACGTGCTGCTCAAGCCCGTGAGACAGGCCGGCTGCGGCGAACCAGCTCGACGACGCGGGAAACGCATCTTCCGGCGACGTGTCGCCGACGGTCGAGGAGTCCGTTCTTCGCATCGCCACGCGGATCGCACGCCTCCCGATGCGTTTCCGGCTGCGCCGTGACGCGCGTCGCTCGCGATGGCTCGCTTCAGGAGGCGTGTCTCACCGACTCGAGATGCGACGGCAGCGCTAAGTGCGCATGGAAACGTCACGCGTGACGTTTCCCGCGGAGGGCATCTCTCGGCGGCGTGTCGCCGACGGTCGAGGAGTGGGTTCTTCGCACCGGCCACGCGGATCGCCCGCCTTCCGATGCGTTTCCGGCTGCGCGGTACGTCGCGTCGCTCGCGATGGTTCGCCGCCGCAGGCCTGTCTCATCGGCTTGAACGGGACGGTTGCGCTAAGTGCGCATGGAAACGTCACCGCGTGACGTGTCCCGCGGAGGGCATCTCTCGGCGACCTGTCGTCGCCGACGGTCGAGGAGAGGAAACGAAAAACGAAAAAGGAAAACCGAATAGAGACGGAAACGGCGTGCCAACTGAGCGCGCCGTCTCTATTTGTTTGTGTTATTCGTTACAGTTTTCTTAGTACGTCGCATCGGCTCGCGATGGCTCGCTTCAGGAAGCGTGTCTCACCTGGCGCGCTGTTCAAGTGGCAGCGCTAAGTGCGCAGGCAAACATCACGGCGACACGCGTGGCGTTGCATAGTCTGCCGGCCTGCCGACGGGCCGTGGGCGAGGCAGCGCTGGTGCCGTGAACCATCGCGAGCGACGCGACGCGCGGCGCAGCTGGAAACGCATCGGAAGGCGTGAGATCCGCGTGGCTGGTGCGAAGACCCTGACTCCTCGACCGGCGGCAACACCTCGCCGGGAGATGCGTTTCCCGCGTCGTCGAGCTGGTTCACGGCAGCAGACCTGCCTCGCTCACGGCCCGTCGGCGGGCCGGCGCACGCAACTGCGAGGTAATTCGCCGGCCTATTTCTTAGCGACGACGTGCACTTCGAACATTTGCCGCGTGCCGTCTTTCGCCAGTGCCGGGAAGGCGAATCGATCGCCCTCGCGATTCCAGCACGGAGCAGGGTCGATGCGCAGGTCGCCGCCGGTATAGCCGGCCCGGCTGAAATCCTCTGTTTTGAAATAGACGCGGTCTGCCCGCCTCAGGATCGTGTAGTGCATCGTCGCGCCAGTCGGCGCGCCGTTCACGATCCATCTGCCGTCGCGCGAAAGCGCGGTGTCCCCTTCGGGATCGCGAAACATCTCGGGTCCGCCAATAGTCTCAACAATCTCCTGCTTCAGCGTGTCGTAGAGGACCAGCTTGTCTTCCACTCTCCCAATCATCCGCGAGCGGAAGTCCCATTCAGGATGTCCGCCGATGAAGATGCGCTGCTCGACCAGCTCCGTCCCGTCGGGCTTCACCGTCATCGGAACGTTGACGCGGCGCTTCGGGTCGTTGAAGTCCGCTCGCACGAAGAAGAAGATGCGGTCGCCTTCGCGATTCCAGAGCGTGTGGTTCAGGAACAGTGCCCGGTCGTCGATGTGCGGATATTTCGCGATGAGCGCGTCGCGCATCTGCCGGAACGACACAATCAGCTTCCGCGTTCCAGTCTTCACATCGACGACGAACAGCCCGTCGTCGCTGGGATGGTTCACCCCTTCGGTCCAGTCCCATGCGCCGGGATAGCCCGTCACCGGGCGGAGCCGCGCCATTCGGGCGTAGTTGATGGCCGAGAATAATCCGCCATCCTGCTTGACGCCGCCATTCGCGGCCGGCGTCGCGTCGAAGCGGAACTCCTTCACGCGTTTTCTGTCGACGATGTCGTAGAGGGCCGTGAAGACCTTGCCTGTTTTCGGATCGCGGTCGTTGAAGAAGAACTGCCTCGACGGCTGTTCGGGGTTCCAGTAGATCATCGCGCCCTGCTGCGGATTCCAGCCGCGCGTCTCTTCTACTTTTGTTTCGGCGTATTTCTTTTCGGCATCGAGCAGGACGATGTCCGCAGCGTCCTGTGGGCCGGGCATGCGGTCCTGAAATGTCGTGCGCAGCGCGACCAAGTGCCGGCCATCGGCGCTGTACGGCGAGTTGCCAACATGGCCGATGTAGCCGTAGAAATGATGCGCGGGCCCGGAGGTTAGTTGGCGGACTTCGTAGCTGAGCTGCGACTGCGATGAGCCGGCCAACCCGGCAATCACCCATAACAGCGCCACAAGCGCGCACACCATTCGCTTATTCATATTGGTGAGGATCCTACAGGACCTAGCCGAGCTGGATGGCGACGCGGCGCGGTTGGTCGCCTTCGCGTGCGGGATTGGCAATCAGGAGCCTGAAGTCCTGCGGCCGAGTTCCTATGCTGGCGAAATCGCGGACGCCCTCTGATGATCGGCTGTAACGGAACACGCACTGGTAGTACTCCGAACGGTACCGGCCGCCCGTGTAAACAGGAGAAACTGGCGCCGGTCCGGTCCGAACCGAGTTTCCGGCGGAGTCGACGATCGACATGCTGTCGATGAAGGAGGATGAAAAGTTCTCGGTAAACGGCGCGGTGTCATCGCGGTGCAGGCGAAGACGCACGACGATCTCGCGATATGTCCCCTCTGCCGATTCCCACTGCTTGCCTTGCGTCGCCGAAATCACCGAGAACGTATAGGGCCCCATCTCGATGGCCTCGCCGATGGCGGACTGCGTCGTGCCATCGCACGCCGAAAGGGCCAACCCCGCGAACGCGACGATCGCAGCTGCGCGCATCACTATCGCAGGCGCCGGTAGTATCCGCGCGCCTCTTCATGTCTCCGTACCGCGGCGCTAAGCTCGACCTGGGCGGCCTCACGAGTCTGCTTAGCGAACTGGTTGGGCTCCTCCAGGATCCGCGACATATAAAACGCCTCGTAGTGAGTGACGGCGTTGTTGATCTTGAGGTTGAGGTCGGTCAGTGCACGATCCTCCCACCGCTCGAGCAGATTGCGTCCGCCTGCGGCTCTCATCAACGCCTTGACTCGCGCCAGTGTGGCCCTTCCTTCGGAACGCGCCTGCCGATCGCCGCCATGAGCCGCCTCGCTCTGCCGCTCCAGCTCGTCGAGCGCCGCGACGATCTCGCCCGCACAAGGCAGGTACTCGGAGCGCGTTAACCCCTGCTCTTTATAGGTGAGATTCCGGCAGCCGCTGTCGCTCGGCACGTCAGAGGCGCAGGCAGCAACGATGAGGGGGACGAGGCAGAGAGCGATCGCGCGCCGGCGCTGTCGTGCAGAAATGTGCATGAGTACAACTACACGTCGATAGGGCAAACCTGATACCAGACACACCACACCGGTTTTCCGTGGTCATCACGAATGGTGGCGATAGCGGCGCGACCAAATCTGTCGGCGGGCGTCGCGATTTGTGCCCCGCCTCTGCCTTCTCCGTCATCGGCCGGAAGCACCGGTAAACTTCACGCACGCCGGCTTCGCTGCGCCTGCGGCCCAGAATCCCCGACCTGCAGCTCGCGCGCTGACCTGCGCCTTTGCCAGTAGCGGATCGTTCACAAAGCGTGTGAAGTGGCAGGCAAGACCCGCCTGGATGAGCTCGATGCTCGAGTCTTTGCCCTCGAGGACAATCCGCGCGACCAGGCGGTCGTAGCGATCGACGTCCGTGGCTTTCAGTTGAACCTTCTTGTTGAACAGCATCACGCGCGTAGCGTTCCGCGCCTGTGTGCTGAATGGTTCGCCGCGCTCGGGAGCGTCGATCCCTTCGAGGCGGATTCTGATCGTTGGACCGCTGTCGAGCCGCGCTCGCACCGTATCACCGTCGGCAACCGAGACGATCGTTCCTGAAATCGTCTGACCGAGCAGGCGAAGCAACTCAGGCCGCGACTGCGCGCTCGATACCGCAGACGCCAAAAGCGTTGCGATCGCAGCCAAAGAGAACACCTTGGTCACTGCTCGATATTCACCGCGTAGTATCCAACCGAGCCGGTCTTCGACGTGTCCTTCCACCAGTGCGGCGTGTTCGCTGGAATGGCGATCACATCGCCTTTGCTGAGGTGATGCGACTGGCCGCCTTCGATGCCATCGGCGCGCGTCTGGCCTGGCGAGATTTCTTTTGCGTTCGTCAGCTTCCCGCCAGTGACGAATGTCGCCTCACCCTCGACGATGATGAAGATGTGGTTGGTCTTGTCGTGCATCTCCGCGCCGCGCTGCGTGGCGCGGTTCGCGAGCACGATCAGGCCGTTGTCGCCGATGATCTGCCCGCCCTTGACCATCGTCGACGCTACCTGATCGTGGCCAACGTAATGGACCTTCATCGGAACGCCCGCAGCAGTCACCAGCACACCGGCAATAAAGGACGCAACAATCGCGAGCAGATATTTCATATGGGCTCCTGTTTTGAAGATCACGAATTGTATCCTGGACGAATGGCCTGTTTTAGCACAGCCCAACGACTGGAGCAGCTCTAAGCCCCCCTGCGTCGCGGTAGCTCGAGCCCGCCGACGGGCCGTGCCAAGCGACCGTGCGAGGCAACAGATGTCACGCGGTAACGTTTCCATGCGCACAAGGCCCACCGGAAACACTCGAGCCGGCGAGACAGGCGTGCTGAGGCGACCATCGCGAGCGACGCAGATACGAAACTGTAACGAAAAACGAAAAACGCAAGTACGGCGAGCACAGTCGGCGCAGTTTTCGTCTCTATTCGGTTTTCCTTTTTCGTTATTCGTTTCCTCTCCTCGACCGTAGGCGACAGGTCGCCGAGAGATGCGTTTCCCGCGTCGTCGAGCTGGTCGCCTCAGCATGCGTGTCTCGGCCGCTCGAAAGGCGATCGGCACCGCGCTAAGTGCGAAGCGGAGCCTCTCCAGCGTCGTCGAGCTGGTTCGCTGCAGCAGGCCTGTCCCACTGGCTCGAAGATGAGCGGGAAACCTGCGCTATTCTTGGGATGGTAAAAGGTAGCCGGCCTTCGCAGTGACACCTTTCGCCCGAAATATGATCGGCGACTTCCGGACAACACTCGCCAGCAGCGCCATGCGCCTAGCGCTTATTGGAATTGGGATTTGTGTCTGTTTTGGCGGCGACTCAATCGCTCAGCGCTCTGAGCCCTGGACGCGGCACACGATCGATTCGTCATCGCTTGGCGCGGATGGCGTTCGTGCGGCCGACGCCAACGGGGACGGCGCATTGGATCTCGTCACCAGCTGGGAGCAAGGCGGCCTCACACGCGTGTACCTCGCCGATCGCAGCACTGCCGGCAACCCGGCGTGGAAGTCCGTTACGGCCGGTAAATCTCCCGACGGCGAAGATGCGGTTTTCTTCGATGCCGATGGCGACGGCGACCTCGATATCGTCAGCTCCGCAGAAGGCAGCTCGCGCAGGATCCAGGTGCATTGGGCGCCGCCGGCCGGCACTTACACGCGCGAAAGCGAATGGCGCACCGAAACGCTCTACGCAGACGGATCTCAATGGATGTTCGCCGTTCCCATGGACGTCGATCGGCGGCGCGGCCCCGATCTCATCGTCGGCGGAAAGAACGAGCGGGCCTCGATCGGCTGGCTCGAATCGCCGGCCGACCCGCGAGGCGCCGGCGACTGGAAATATCACCGTCTGTCTGACGCAGGTTGGATCATGTCGCTCATCGTCAAGGACATGAACGGCGACGGACTTCCTGACGTGCTGTTAAGCGACCGTTTTGGCGCGATGGCCGGCGTCCGCTGGCTCGAAAATCCAGGGCCGTCATCGGCGGCTCTGAACGGGCCGTGGAGGAATCACTGGATCGGCATCCGGGAGCGCGCGCCGATGTTGATCGATGCCGCCGACCTCGACGGCGACGGCGTGGACGAAATCGTTGTACCGCACTACCTGAAGGATGACTTTCGGCTCAGCATCCTCAAAAGGTCGAGGCCGAATTCCGCGGACGCGTGGGTCGAGCACGAGATTCGGTATCCGGCAATCGCCGGACGACCGAAAGCGGTGGCGATTGGCGACATCGACCTCGACGGCAAACCCGATCTCGTCCTGTCGTGCGAGCAGGCGAGCAACGGCAAGCGCGGCATCGTGTGGCTCCGCTTCCGGGGCTCTCCGTTGCAAGCCGACTGGGATGTGTTCGACGTGAGCGGCCCCGAAGGCATCAAGTTCGATCTGAATCTTCTTCTTGATGTGGATGCGGACGGGGATCTCGACGTCATCAACAGCGAAGAGAACGACAACGCACGCGATGGCAAAGCTGGTCTTGGCGTCGTGTGGTACGAGAATCCGGCACGGTAGCTCTCAGCTACCGGCCACCTACCACCTACCACCCACCACCTATTTTTTGATAGACGGATGCACATACCCCGCGGTCAAGACACCTGTCGACGGCCTGAAGCTCAGATAGTCGACGTGATCCGGAATGTTCACCCAGCCATGCACCGTGTTCGGCGGAATGATGATGATGTCGCCGGCTTTCACGTCGCGCGTCACCATATCCGGTCCAACCACCGGGCCGCTGCATGATGGGCCGTTGAGCTCTCGCGTCACCGCCGAGTCAGGCGCCGAACGCCGGCCATTGACAATGCGACCGCCGGTGACCATCGTCCCGCCTCCGGAAACGATGTAGTAGCCCTCGGTCTGCTGGTCGTGCGTCAGACCGTTCGGTGTGCCGGCAGGAGGCGGCGTCGCGCTCTTCTCGCCGCATGGTTCTGGCGCCGGCGTCGTCGCGCGCGCTGCCCCACCGCCGCCTGCCCCTCCCGCTGCCGCGCCCGTCGCGCCGCGATGCACGATGCCGACCGCGAAGTTCTCGTGCCCGATATCCACGACTTTGATCTGGCGATCGCCGCCGGGCTGCTTGTTGACGATGTCGATTTCTTCTTTGGTGATGTAGGTTGCGGCCTTGGAGGATCCGGACTGGCCGAGCACCTCTGATGAGATGGCGAACGGGACGAGACACGCCGCAACGACCAGCATGGTGCGCGTGGTGATTCGCATGAGCTGCCTCCTTAGGTTGGCCGACATTCTACGCCTGCGGCAGTTGGCTGTCTCTTACCACAGAGGCAGAGACGCGAACTGAGGAAATACAAAGAGGACTGACAAAGGATGTTGACATGCGAGATATGTCCGGCGCATTGTTGGTTCATGACACGCACTCTTTTCGCTGCCACCACCCTGCTGATCGTGTCCATGTCGGTTGCGACCAGGGGCGCTGAAACATTCGGCACGGCCCCGACCGTGACCGACGCAACACCGATCGCCCAGCTGCTTGCCAAGCCGGCAGATTTCCAGGGCAAGACCGTTCGCGTCGAAGGTATCGTGACGGGAGTGTGCACGATGATGGGCTGCTGGATGGCGCTTGCGCCAACCGACGCGCCGAAGGGGCCGGCAATCCTGATCAAAGTCGATGACGGGGTGATCGTGTTTCCGACGAGCGCTCGCGGCAAGCGCGCGACGGCGCAGGGTGTGGTCGAACGCGTCGGCACCGACTCGGAAGGCCAGGAAGCGGCCCGCGAGCATGCAGAGCACGAGGGACGCGCCAAGACCGATAGCCCGACTAACTGGCAGATCAAGGCGACCGGCGCAATCGTGTATTGAAGATCCGCTAGAGGAAACGAAAAACGAAAAAGGAAAACCGAATAGAGACGGAGACGACGCGCCGACTGAGCGCGCCGTCTCTATTCGTTATTCGTTTGTCGTTTTTCCTTACAATCCACGGCGTACGTCGCATCGCTCGCGATGGTCGCATCAGCAGGCATGTCACGCCCGCTCGAGCGTGTCGCCGGCCGAGGGGCGGAACCGGCCGACACTCCGCGAAGGCCAAGCCTGGCCTGAGCGCCATGACAGTAAAGAACAATGCCGGTGACGTGTTTTGCCACGCCAACCGCCGGGGCCCCCAACGCGGCAGCCGCGTTGGGGTGGCCATTCGCGTTTGCGGAACTGCCACGGCCCGTCGGCGGGCGGGAGTTCCGCCTAGCGGTGTAGGTCGCGTCGTCGAGCTTGGTTCGCGGCAGCAGACATGTGTCACCGCCTCGAACGGTAAACCACTAGCCAAGTGCTAATATTTCCGTTCAAATGCATCTCGCGAACATCGTCCGTCCATCAATGGCTTTACTGCTGAGTGTCTGTGCCCTGTGGACCGTCCGCACGGCCGCGCAGACTCCGGAGACGTTTCCGGGCCTCACAATCGAGATCGAGGACTTCATCGCGATGCCGATTACCGGCAAGCTCGAAGGCGCAGAGACGCCCAACGAGTCGGCGCTCTCGAGGGTCAATGCCATCCGGGAAGAGACTGGCGGATCGCATCGGTGGTTCCTGCCCGTCGTCTCCGGACCCGTCTTTATCTACGACAAGAAGACCAAGGCTTTCACGACCTACCTCGACTTCAACGGCTACGGGGAGAACCGGGGGCTCTTCAAGAAGTTCTACACGTTGTCGGGCTTCGGCAACGGGATCAACGGGTTCAACCTCGATCCCGACTACGCCAACAACGGCAAGTTCTATACGACGCACATGGAAGATCCCAGCATCGAGGCGTCGGGCGTGCCGCAGAACGCGATGTTCCCCGGTCTGCAGACGAAGGGCTACGAGACGACCGCACCGATTACGACGCCGGGGCCGGTGATGCATCAGGGCGTGTTGATCGAGTGGACCGATTCGAATCCGTCGAACAGCACGTTCGAAGGCACCGCGCGCGAGATTTTCCGCGTGTGGCTCAACACGCGCAGTCATCAGCTCGGCGAGGTGGTGTTCAATCCGGCGGCGCGGCGCGGCGACCCCGACTGGCGAGTGCTCTATGTCGACGTCGGCGATGGCGCGTCCGGCGAGTCGAGAATTGTGGAGATACGACCGAACCCGCAGCGGCTCGACACCATGGTCGGCAAGATCGTGCGCATCATTCCCGATTTGAACGAGCACACGAGCACCAGCACGGTGAGCGAAAACGGCCGCTATCGCATTCCGAACGACAACCCGTTTGCGAAGACGCCGGGAGCGCGCAAGGAGATCTGGGCCTACGGCCTGCGCAATCCGCACAGACTGACGTTTGCCGTGGATCCCGCAAACGCGGCGAACAACCGTCTCATCGCCAGCATCTGCGGCCTGAACACCTGGGAGATGATTTCGATCATCCACAAGGGCGCCAACTACGGGTTCCCGCTGCGCGAGGGGAACGAGGCGGTGACGCTGGACAACGGGACAACCGCGTTGCCGGCCGACGACCGGCTTCCCGTGATGATCGACGCGACGAGGACTGCGGGCACGGTCGCGCCGACGTATCCCGTCATCATCTGGGGCCACGACTTGCGTGGCGGCGACTGCGCCGGCAGCGGCTACCTCTACAACGGCAAGGCCGTCCCTGCTCTCCGCGGCAAGTTCGTCTACAACGACATCACGACCGGCCGCATCTGGTATTCCGAGTACAAGGACATGCTCGCGGCTGATGATGGCAATCCCAGCACGATGGCGAGAATGCACGAAGTGAAGATCCTGTGGAACAAGGACGTCTACGAGACGATGATGCCAATCGTCCGGACGACATTCCGTCAGCGTGGCAGCAAAGCGGAGAATATGAACGGCAAAGGCCGAGTCTCTGGCGAGCGTGCGGACGTCCGGCTTGCGGTCGACGAGGCCGGCGAGATGTATGTCTACAGCAAGAGCGACGGAATGATTCGCCGCATTGTCGCCGCCAGCCCGAGCGGACCGAGATAAGGAAGAACGGCTCTTTTCGTTTTTCCTTTTTCGTTTTTCCTTTCATTCCCCGTGCACCTCTTCCTACCCCTCACCTCCGCCATCGGCTATGTCATTGGCGCGCTGCTCCTCAAGCGTGCGTCGGACCTCGGCGCCGACGTGTGGCGCACGACACGCATCATCAATTACACGACAGCGCTGGTGGCTGTGCCGTTGTGGCTGCTCGGCGGAACCATTCCGGCGCCTTCGCTGTGGTGGCAGCCACCGGTTGCCGGCGTGCTCTTCTTCGCCGGACAAATCTTCACTCTTCTGGCGTTGAGCAAGGGAGACGTGTCTGTCGCGACGCCCGTCCTGGGTGTGAAGATTCTGCTCGTCGCGCTGCTCAGCGTCGTGCTTATGGGCGATCCCATCGGCGCGCGGCTCTGGACGGCGGCGGCATTGAGCACAGCCGCCATCGCACTACTGAACATCGATCGCGGGCATCCGCACGCGCGCGTCGGCACCACGATCATGCTCGCCGCGCTCGGCGCCGCCGCGTATGCGTGCTTCGACGTGCTGGTTCAGAAGTGGTCGCCTGCATGGGGAGCAGGTCGCATCGTACCGATCGCCATGGCCAGTGCGGGCGCGTATTCAATAGCGCTGCGGCGTGTACGTAGTGCCGCCCTTCAGGTCGGCCCCATCCGCCCCGCATCGCACCCTTACACTCCCTGGCTTGCTGCCGGCGCCGCATGTTTCGCGGTGCAGGGGCTGATGTTCATCACATCAATCTCCATCTGGCGGCAAGCGACCAGCGCGAATGTTCTCTACAGCTCACGCGGACTCTGGAGCGTCGTGGCCGTCTGGGGCATCGGCCACTGGTTCACGAATCGCGAACAGCATCTCGGCGCGCGCGTGCTCGTGTGGCGATTCGTCGGGGCGATTTTGCTGATGGCGGCGATCGTGATGGTGCTGCTCGACTACGGGGCGTGAGTGCGCGAGAGGCTCCGCTTCGCACTTAGCGCAGGCCCGCGCAAGCCGGTGAGACAGGCCTGCGGCGGCGAACCAGCTCGACGACGCGGGAAACGCATCTCTCGGCGGCGTGTCGCCGACGGTCGAGGAGTGGGTTCTGTAGGACGCGTGCCAGCGGCGCGCAGACGCGGATCGCCCTACGGCCGCCCGTTTCCTTGCGTCCCGCGTTGCCTTCCGATGCGTTTCCGGCTGCGCGGTACGTCGCGTCGCTCGCGATGGTTCGCCGCCGCAGGCCTGTCTCATCGGCTTGAACGGGACCGTTGCGCTAAGTGCGCATGGAAAGGTCACCGCGTGACGTTGCCCGCGGAGGGCATCTCTCGGCGGCCTGTCGCCGACGGTCGAGGAGTCAGTTCTTCGCTCGCGATGGTCGCATCAGCACGCATGTTTCGCCCGCTCGAGCCCGCCGACGGGCCGTGCCGGTTCGGCAAACGATCGAAGTCGGCGTGACGGCGCCAGCGGACAAAACGCTGAACCGGCCACCTCCGCGAAGGCCAAGCCTGGACTGAGCGCCATGACACTGAACAACAACGCCGGTGACGCGTTTTGCCACGCCGAGCTTCGCGTTTGCGGAAGCGGCACGGCCCGTCGGCGGGCATGTGCAGGCGAATAGCGTTGCCGGTTGGTCGCGCCGCAGATGAGATGAAGCGGCTGACTCTCCTTAAGTGGCAGCGTGAGCTCCACCAAGACGATATCAGCTATATTGAGGTCGCTCCCATGCTGATCTTCAAGCAGTTCTACCTCAACTGCCTCGCCCATGCCTCGTATCTCATCGGTGACAGCGTCAGCGGGACCGCGGCCGTCGTCGACCCGCAGCGCGACGTGCAGCAATATCTCGACGAAGCCAAAGCGCACGGCGTGGAGATTCGTCACGTCATCCTCACCCACCTGCATGCAGACTTCCTCGCCGGCCATCTCGAGCTGCGCGACGAAGTGGGGGCCGCAATTCATCTGGGGGCGCAGGCAAAGGCGGAGTATCCGTTCATCCCGATGAAGTCTGGCGACAGGATTGACCTCGGCCGCGTGGCTCTCGAGGCACGCGAGACACCGGGACATACGCCCGAGTCGATCTCGATGCTGATTCACGACTACGATCGCGATGCCGCGCAGCCGTGGGCGGTGCTGACGGGCGATGCGTTGTTCGTCGGCGACGTGGGGCGACCCGATTTGCGCGCCTCGCTCGGTTGGGCTGCGGCGGATCTCGGGCGGATGCTCTATCGTTCGCTGCGCGACGAGCTGATGGCGCTGCCCGACGGGACGCTGGTGTATCCGGCGCACGGAGCGGGATCGCTGTGCGGTAAAAAGATCAGCAAAGACACAGTGACGACGATCGGAGAGCAGCGGGCGACCAACTACGCATTGCAGCCCATGACCGAGGACGACTTCATCGCACTGGTGACTGCCGATCAGCCTGACGCGCCTGCGTACTTCACCTACGACGCCGTACTCAACTCCAAAGAGCGCGCCACGCTCGAGAACGTTCTCGAAACAGAACTGAAGCCGCTGTCGCTCGAGGCGGTCCTTGCGATGATGGGCGACGGTGCGCAGGCACTCGACGTGCGCGAGGCGCGCGACTTCGCTCCTGGGCACCTGAGAGGCAGCATCAACATCGGCCTCGTCGGCCAGTACGCCACCTGGGCAGGCACGCTCCTCGACCACGAGCGCCCGATCATCATCATCTCGGCGCCCGGGATGGAAGCGGAGGCGGCCCTCCGGCTCGGCCGCATCGGCTTCGATAACGTAGCCGGCTATCTGGACAACGGTCTCCGGGCGTTGAAAGATCGCGAAGAGTTGCTCACGCACACTCCTCAGACTTCTGGAGCAGCGGTGACGCGATGGATCGGCGAGCCCGACGCGCCGTTCGTGCTCGACGTGCGCACGCAGAGCGAGTGGCAGGTGCGCCACATCGAAGGCAGTACGAATATTCCGCTGAACCGGCTGCGTGACCACCTCAATGAGATTCCCCGCAACCGTCCAGTCGTTGCGATGTGTGCCGGAGGCTACCGGTCATCGATGGCGGCCAGCCTCCTGCAGTGCGCCGGGTTTACGCGTGTCAGCGAGCTCACCGGTGGCATGGCTGCGGTACCGGTAGTGTGAAAATCCGTCGGCCGCGTGTTCCAAAGATTAAAGTCCACCCACCGGCAGAGAACGACGCTGAAAACGCCAGCCTGTCGAACGTTCTCCCAGGCATATCTCTTGCCTAGTCATCCGACATGCGGCCAACCGCTTCTCGCTCACTGCGCGACGCATTCCGTCAACCACCAGAAATCGTCGTTGGCCGCACGGCCGCAGCATGCGTTCATCCGCTTGCGGCATGGCGAGTGCTCCCTGCGTCGTGGCGAATTCTGGTGTTGACGGTATACACGGTCACGAGCTACCTGACGGTCCTCAGCGCCCTCGTCGTACTAAATCCGTAACCTAGCGCAGATAGAAAACTGTAAGGAATAACGAAAAAGGAAAAACGAACAACGAATAACGAATAGAGACGGCGCGCTCAGTCGGCGCGCCGTCTCCGTCTCTATTCGGTTTTCTTTTTTCGTTTTTCGTTTCCTCTCCTCGACCGTCGGCCACACGCCGCCGAGAGATGCCCTCCGCGGGACACGTCATGCCGTGACGTCTCCATGCGCACTTAGCGGCCACCGATCGTCTTCGAGCGGGCGAGACAGGCGTGCTGAGGCGACCATCGCGAGCGACGCGACGTACCGCGCAGCCGGAAACGCATCGGAAGGCGTGCGATCCGCGTGGCTGGTGCGAAGTGACACAGACTCCTCGACCGTCGGCGACAGGCCGCCGAGAGATGCGTTTCCCGCGTCGTCGAGCTGGTCGCCTCAGCATGCGTGTCTCGCCCGCCTCGAAGGCGACCGGCACGCGCTAAGTGCGAAGCGGAGCCCTCCGCGGAACCCGCGGCCAGGTCGAACTTCCGCGGCGCGGTAGCGTTAGCGTCTGAATCGGGGTGGTGCGGAAAGGCGATCAGCGTGCCCGAACGATGGGCTGGGATCTTTTGGCGGATACCGCGCACCGAAGCACGCGGCCGGCGCGGCGATCGGTGTGATAGGTAAGGCGGCTGGTTTTCGCCCTGGCGACCATGCGGAATCCGGGCGTCGGCACGGGATCGACGGTGAGTTTGCGCGCGCTGCAGCCGAGGCGTTCGTCCGGCCACGTCTGCTCAGCCACCTGAATCACACGCACGTTCTCGAATGCGACGCGAAGCCTGCGCGCAGCATCGATCCGCACACGCACCTCCATTTCCTGCTGGGACATCAGCTCCGGCTGGACCTTGACCCGCGTCCCACCCGGTGAGACTGAGGTGTACAAGGCAAAAAGAAATGACAGCAGGCTCGTCACATTAAGTTTTATCGGCGCGGGCGCCCAAGTGCATCAACCAGCCTACAACTCCCTCAACCTCTTCTCCAAGAACCTCCTTGCCGGTTCCTGCTGAACGAGCTCCAGCGCGCGCTGGTATGCGGCGCGCGCATCGGCGACTCGTCCCAGACGCCGGCACAGATCGGCCCGTGCGGAGTGCGCGAGGTGATATCCGTCGAGGTCGCCGCGCGCCATGATCGCGTCGACGATCGCAAGGCCCGCCGCAGGGCCGTCGTGCATCGCAATGGCGGCCGCGCGGTTCAGCTCGATTACGGGAGAGGGGTCTGCGCGCGCGAGCACGTCGTACAGGCCGACAATCTGCGCCCAGTCGGTCGCGTCTGCGGTGACAGCTTCTGCGTGAACCGCCGCAATCGCCGCCTGCAACGTGTAGGGCCCGAAACGCCGCGACGAGATTGCGCGCTCGACCAGTGACACGCCTTCGGCAATCAGCGCACGATCCCATAACTGTCGATCCTGATCGGCGAGGAGCACCAGCTCCCCATCTGACGTCGAGCGGGCGGCGCGCCTCGACTCGTGCAGCAGCATCAGGGCGAGCAGACCGACGGCTTCCGGCTCGGGCAAGAGCTCCACCAGCAGGCGCCCCAGTCGAATCGCTTCAGCCGAGACGTCGCAACGAGTGAGAGACGATCCGGAAGACGCCGAGTACCCTTCGTTGAATACCAGATAGACGACATGAAAAACGGCGTCGAGGCGGCCGGGCAGCTCGTCGCGCGACGGCACTTGATACGGTATGCGGGCGTCGCGAATCTTCGCCTTCGCCCGGACGATGCGCTGGGCGACGGTTGAGGGATTCATCAGAAACGCGCGGCCGATCTCCTCCGTCGTCAAGGCGCACACTTCGCGTAGCGTGAGTGCCACCTGCGCATCCAGTGTCAGCGCAGGATGGCAACAGGTGAAAATCAGCCGCAGCCGATCGTCGTCGACGTCGTCTTCGCCGGCTTCTGCCGCGTCCACGGCGCCCGCGGTGATTCGCTCGGCAAGCTCCGCCAGCGACGCATCATGGCGCGCTTGCCGGCGCATGCTGTCGATGGCCTTGAACCGGCCAGTCGAGACGAGCCACGCGCGAGGATTGGCGGGCACGCCGTCACGGGGCCATTGCTCGATAGCCGCCGTGAAGGCGTCGTGCATCGCCTCTTCGGCGCGATCGAAATCGCCGAGCAGGCGGATGAGCGTCGCAAGCACGCGCCGCGAGTCGGCGCGGTAGACGGCATCCACCATCTCCCGCGCGCGCTCGCCCGTAATATCGCTCACTGCCCTATTAGCCAAACACCTCAATGGGCCGCACTTCGACGCTGCCGACCCGTGCCGACGGAATCTTCGCCGCGATCTGAATGGCCTCGTTCAGATCTTTAGCCTCGATTAAATAGTACCCGCCGAGTTGCTCCTTCGTCTCGGCGAACGGGCCGTCGGTTGTCGACATCTTGCCGTTCCGGATACGAACCGTGGTGGCCGTGTGCACCGGTTTCAGCGCCTCGCCACCCAGGTAGTGGCCGGACTTCTTGATGCCCTCGGTGAACGCGAAGTACTCGCCCATGAAGGCGTCCCCCTCGGCCTTGGACATGCCGGCATACGTCTTTTCCTCGTCGTAAATCAAACACAGATACTTCATAACCGCCTCCTCAAATGAGATGTCAAAGCGACGTGACACCAGATAGTCGTCGGCGACGGCTTGAATCGACATCCGGGTCGAGGTTTTTTCATGGCCGGCAAATTATGGCATTTTGAGCATCAGCGACGGCTCAGGCACTTGGATGGCCGGGGACAGGTCAAAGTCTTCCGCATCGAGACCTTCCTGAACCGCAGCTATTCACAAACTCCGTCCGGAGCATGCAAGTTCCGGTAAATGTGGGAGTTCAGCCCCCGCCTCGTACTAAGTCCGATCAGGCACCACTCTTGCCCCACATAGCGGTACCCGGAGGCGCTGATCACATCACGCCGGCGGGCTTCGTTTCTCGTCCCTGAACAACTCTTCGTCTTTTTGTTCGCATGCGGCGTGTCTGGATTCGTGTGTCTGCCTGGAAGGTTGACGATATGAAACGTGTTTTCGCATCGAGCGTTGCGTTGCTGCTGGCCATCGGCGCGTCCTCTCTGTTCCTGAGTGCCTCCTCTGTGGTGGTGCCGAGCGGAACATGGGCACCCACTGGCGATCTCGCAGAGACGAGAGCTGGCTCCGCTGCGGTACTCCTCTCTGATGGGGTCGTCCTGATCACGGGCGGCTCTGGACCAGACGGACGGAGTGCGTCAGCCGAGCGATACAGCGCGGCGGGTGGCACATTCATCCCAACCGCGTCGATGCACGCTGCCAGAGCGAATCACACGGCCATCTCGTTGAATGACGGGCGCGTACTGGTGATCGGCGGATTTGGCGCCGATGGCGTCGTCATCAGCGGGGCGGAGATTTACGATCCAGCCACGAATGCGTGGGCGCCTGCAGGAACGCTGATTCACGCGCGCGCAGCACACACGGCGACGCTGCTTCCCGATGGCAGAGTGCTCGTAGCGGGCGGTGAAAACGGTGACGGCGCGCTGGCGACAATGGAAGTCTATTTGCCGGTTTTCGAAGAGTTCGTGCTCGTCGCCACGCCGATGACCACCGCGCGCATGAGGCATGCTGCCGCGCTCGCGGGTGAACGTGTCCTGTTAATGGGTGGATGGGATGGCGCGGCCGCGCTTGCATCCGTCGACGTCTACGATCCGGCGACAGATTCAGTCGCAGTGGGACCCGCGATGCTCGACGCCCGCGCCGAGCATACGGCGACAACGCTGTTGAGCGGCAACGTGCTCGTGGCCGGAGGGATGAACACGGAGGGCGGCGACCTGCGGACCGCAGAAGTATTCGACGCGGTTGCGGGCGGATTCGTCGCAACGGCGAATGCCATGAGCACCGTGCGCCGCAACCACATCGCCATACTCCTTCCGCACAACAACAGCGTCCTCATCGCCGGCGGATCGTCGGACGGAGCCGCGTCGGCGACGGCCGAGCTGTACCGCGCGTGGCAGGACGGCGGAATCTTTGTTTCGACGGGATCATCGCATGCGGCGCGCAACTGGAGCGCGGGCAGTGCGCTCAGCTTCGCAGCCAGCGCAACCAATCGCAGCGGACCGGCCGACGGACTCGTGCTGGTTGCCGGCGGCGACGGCGCATCGAGCGCAGAGCTTTACGGGTTCGCGACGGTGAAGACCGACAAGGACGACTACTCGCCAGGCATGACGGTGCGAGTATCGGGCAGCGGCTGGCAACCGAATCAATCGGTGACGTTTTACCTGCGCGAGCTCCCAGCCGAGCACTACGCGCGTCTCTTCACCATCGACGCGGACGGCAGCGGGAACATCGAGTGGACGGATTTGTTTCTCGTCGAAGAGCACCATCTCGGCGTGCACTTCCTGCTGACGGCAGCTGATGGGGTGTCGCAGGCGCACATGGCGTTTACGGACAGCAATCCTCAGTCTGTCACAGTTGCCGCGCCTACCAGCGTGACGGTCGCACCGGGAGGAACGGCGGTTTTCGGTAATGTGACCGTGGTGGTGGGCGGAAACAACAACCCTTGCACTATCACCCTCAGCGCGATTCAAGGGATTGGTACTGGTCTACCGGCGGGCGCTGTGCCGGTGTTTGGGACGAATCCACTGACCATGACCACTGCGGACGTTAGTACGTCGTTCAGTGTTACGACGACATCGTCCACGCCGACCGGAACGTTCACGTTTCAGGTGGCTGAGACGATCGGTGCAGGCGGCTGCCAGGGGCCCGCGCAAAGAGTTTCGGGCTTAATCAGACTGATCGTCGCGCCTCCCACAGTCGACACAACAACAACAGTCTCGAGCGCTGCGGCGACCTATGGCGACGCTTCAGTCGTGCTGAACGCCACGGTAAGCCCGGCGGCCGGAGTGGGAACCGTCGTATTCATGATCAAAAACGGCTCGATGACAGTTGGTTCTGTCAGTTCCGGAACCGTCACCGCCGGCTCCGCCAGTGCGAACTTCCCGCTGTCGGAAGTCGACGCCAACACCTACACCATCGAAGCGGCTTACAGCGGGGGCACCGGCTTCAATGCCAGCACCAATGCGGTGCAAAGCCCTTCGCCGACATTGACCGTCAGCAAAGCGCTTACGACGACGACGGTGACGTGCGAAGCCGGGCCTTTCACGTATAACGGCGAGGCGCAGACGCCATGCACGGCGAGCGCGATCGGGCCAGGCGGATTGAACGAGTCGCTCACCGTGAATTACACGGACAACATCAACGCGGGCAGCGCGTCCGCGAGCGCAACCTTTGCGGAGTCCACCAACTACCTCGGCAGCAGCGATTCCGCGAACTTTACGATTGGCAAGGCCGACGCGACGATTGTTGTCGATGGCTACACGGACAATTATGACGGTGCAGCGCATGGCGCGACGGGGTCGGCGACCGGCGTGTTGGGCGAAACGCTCGCGGGACTGGATCTGGGCGACAGCTTCACAAACGTGCCCGGCGGGATGGCCAACTGGACCTTCACCGATGCGACCGGGAACTACAACAATGCGTCCGGCACCGCGGCGATCGTCATCAACAAAGCGAACGCCACGATTAGCGTCAGCAACTACACGGGCATCTACGATGGGCTCGCACACGGTGCAACCGGTACCGCCACCGGCGTGCTGGGCGAAGCGCTCGCAGGGCTGAATCTCGGCGCGAGCTTCACGAACGTGCCGGGCGGCACGGCCAACTGGACTTTCACGGACGTTACCGGCAACTACAACAACGCGAGCGGCACCGCGACAATTGTCATCAGTAAAACGAACGCGACTATCAATGTCACCGGCTACACCGGCGACTACGATGGCGCGGCGCACGGTGCAGCAGGGACTGCTACGGGCGTGTTGGGCGAAACGCTCGCGGGGCTGAATCTCGGGGCAAGCTTCACGAATGTGCCCGGCGGCACGGCCAACTGGACCTTCACGGATGTGACCGGAAACTATAACGACGCAAGCAACACCGTGGCAATCGTCATCAGTAAAGCGAACGCCACGATCGACGTCAGCGGCTACACAGGCATCTACGATGGTCTTGCCCACGGTGCAACAGGGACAGTCACAGGTGTGTTGGGCGAAACGCTCGCGGGGCTGAATCCGGGCGTGAGCTTCACGAACGTGCCTGGTGGCACGGCCAACTGGAGCTTCACGGACGTGACTGGCAACTACAACAACGCAAACGGCACGGCCACGATCGTCATCAACCCGGCAACACCGATCGTGACGGTGAGCTTCGGAGCGAGCCCGATCACTTTTGACGGCAACCCCCATCCAGCGGCGGTGACCGTGACGGGCGTGAACGGGCCGCTCGCGACGCCTGCCAACGGCACGACCGCGATCACCTACACGAAAGATGCGGCACTGCCACCGTTTGTCGGAACCCCGACCTTTGTCGGGATTTACACGGCCTCTGCGTCGTTCACGTCGACGAACGGGAATTACACGAATGCGTCATCCACCACCAACGCATCGCTGACGATCCTCACTGCGTGCAGCACATTCAACGGCTTCCTCTCACCCATCGGTGGTGCTGTTGAGCACAACAACAACACTGGCGGCAGCTTCGACAATCCGGTCAGGGCATTCAAGCTGAACAGCACCATCCCGGTGAAATTCAATGCGACCTGCTTCGGTGCGCCATTGACGACCGGCACCCACACGCTCCAGGCGACCAAATTCAGCAACTCGACGTCGTTTGACCTTCCTATCGACGCTACGCCGACGGACGCTGCGACAACGGGAAATCAGTTCCGGCTGACGGGTACCGAGTGGCACTTCAACCTGAGCACAAAGGGCGGCATGAGCCAGGGCATCTGGCTGCTCAAAGGCACTCTCTTCGATGGGAGCGTCTACACGGTCTGGGTCGAGATCAAGAAATAGCTGGCTAAGGGTCCGCCTGAAGGTGGACCTTTGGCCGACACCTCGCCGGGAGATGCCCTCCGCGGGACACGTCACGCCGTAACGTTTCCATGCGCACTTAGCGCCCACCGGACGTCTTCGAGGGGGCGAGACAGGCGTGCTGAGTCGACCATCGCGAGCGACGTGACGCACTAAGAAAACTGTAAGGAGATCGGTTTTCCTTTTTCGTTTTTCGTTTCCTCTCCTCGACCGTCGGCGACAGGTCGCCGAGAGATGCGTTTCCCGCGTCGTCGAGCTGGTCGTATCAGCATGCGTGTCTCGCCCGTTCGAAGACGATCGGCGCGGCGCTAAGTGCGAAGCGGAGCCCTCCACGGAAAACGCGCCACTGGCGCGTTTTCATAGCGTTTAGCCTTCGCTGGCAAACGCTCGGCTAAACGCAAAGTGGAGCCTCTCCCGCGTCGGCGAGCTGGCTCGCGGCAGGAAGCCTGTCTCTCCAGCGGCAACCGCGTTGGGGTGGCCGTCTGGATACTCGAAAACGCGCAGCCGTCAAGGCGCATTCACAGCGCCGGCCTGATACAGCGCATTGAACAGAACCTTGAACGTGCCGTACGCCTGAGCGCGGTTCTGCGCGCGGAAGCCGATCATCGCGATGCGTCCCTTGCCGTAGCCGACGTCCATGAGCGCCGGCATCCCAACCAGGTACTTCTCGCCGTCGAGCCAGCCGCCGCGCAGCAGATCGCGATCGTGATAGCGCGCGACGACCGAGATGCGATCGTTCGCGTTCGAGTTGTTGATGTCGAACGCAGTGCTCTCGAAAAACACGACAGTGGTTTCCTTCGGCATGCCGTAACCCAGCGGCTGCGTGGGATCCACGTGCACGCGCAGGCTCGAGCCGGGCGCAAAAAATTCCTTCTCGGATACACCGGCAATCGGATTTCTCACAGGAACGCCAAATCGCTCCGTGGCGAGGCTCGTCGAATTGTCCAACAAAACCAAAGACCCGCCCGCGCGCACGAATTCCTTCAAAGCGTCCACGCCGGCATTTCCAAGCGCCTTCGTGTATTCAGCCGGAAGCGCCGCCGCGGCGAAAGGACTGGCAGGCGCCTCGGACCCGCTCGCGCCGACGATCGCGCGCACGGTGTCGTCGGCGATCAGCACCGCATCGTAGTTCGCGTTCAAGCCGCCCTTCTTGATCTCATCCGCATCGACGCGCGTATACGGGAACTCCCACTGGTCGAAGAGGAAGCGCGTCCACCCTTCGTCCATATTGCCGCCCGCATAGCGGCGATAGAGCGCGACACGCAGCGGCTTCAGTCGTGACATGCTGCCATTGGGCGCAGATGCCACCGCCGTGAACGGCAGCCCAAACTCTGTCGCAAGCGCCTGAACGGCTGCGGTGTCGATCGAACCGCCGGCGGGAATCCAGAACGTGCCGGGAGCCCACGGCTGCGGCGGATTCGGAAGCCGGTAAACCGCGCCGCCGTTCTTGAGCACGCGATTGACGGCGCGAAAGCTGTAATTCCATGTCGGCGTCAACAACCAGCCCGCAGATCCAGCTGCCCGCGATCTTCCCCGCCGGCTTCGGCGCTGCCGTCAGTTTCTCGAGCTTCGCAGTGATCTTTTCTGATAATGGAAACGACTCGACGCCCATGTGATCGGCAAGCGTGAACGACGCCATATCGTACGGCGGCAGCGGCAAGCCATCGCGGCGCCGCGTCCATTCGTTATCCGGATACACCATCGGCTCGATCATCGTCTTGATGAAGGCACGCGACGGTTGATCCAGCCTGATGATCAGATCGCCGGCCTCCACGACGCGCGACCCCGACGTGAATCGTTCCGGCGCGCGATGCACCTCGACGCCGTTCATCATCATTGTCGAGACGAATTTCACCGCCGTGCCCGGGTCGTGCTGGTTCATCGGAATCACATGGCCGAACTCGGCCGCACCTCGTTCGATCTGGCGCGACGCCGCGAGCGCCCGGTTCTTCAGAAAATTCTGACGATAGCGCCCCATCGTTTCGACCAGCGCCAGCGTTTCGATCTCCTGCTGGCGCGCGATGTCGGACATGCGCCACCAGCCGCCCGGCCAGGGATGCGGGAACGTGATCTGCGCCTTGTTCTCCGGACGGCCGCGAGAGCCCGGCTGAATCTGCTGCGGATGGATATACAGCGGCCAGATCAATCGGGCGCTGGCGCTCTCGGTATGAAAGCTGGTGATGTTCGACAGATTCGCGACGCCATGGAACGACGCCATGAACCACGCATCGAAATGAACCTGCGATTCGACGCCGGTCACCCCTTCGGCTTCGAGCGCGGTCCCCATCGCGCCGCCAAGCAACTGCGACGTGCGCCAGATCAGCGGATCGACGTGCGGATTGACGGGGTCGTACTTGGGCGGGATCATGATGCGCGAGCCATAGCTTCCCATCTGATGCGTGTCTTTATAAACCTGCGGGAACCAGTCGTGATACACGACCTTCGCCCAGTGCTGCGACTCGACCTGCGAAAGCATGTAGCCGTCACGATTGTTGTCGTGACCGATATACGCGCCGTACAACTCCGGAGGTCCCGCACCTTCGTACGGCGTGCCCGCCGACTTCTTCAGCCAGTCGCCGACGATGTCGTGGCCGTCAGGGTTGAAGCTGGGGATGAGCAGGAAGATCGTGTTATCGAGAATCGTGCGAGTCTGATCGTCGTTGCGCGTCGCTAAGCGATGCACGAGGCGCGGTCCCATCTGCGCCGACGACACTTCGGTGGAATGCTGACCGAGTGTGACGAGCACGACCGCCCGTCCTTCGGCCGACAGCGCGTCGATCTGCTGCGGGGTGAGGCCGCGCGGATCGGCCATCTGCCTGGAGATTTCTTTATAGCGATCTAATTTCGCCAGATTCTGCGGTGACGACATCGTCAGCATGATGAACGGCCGGCCCAGCGTGCTTTTGCCGAGCACCTGCAGGTCGATGCGATCCGATTCTTTAGCAAGCTTCTCGTAGTAGGCGACCTCCTGATCCCACATCGCGTACTTGCCATCGGATGCCAGCTCGAACCCGAAATGCGCAGCTGGGCTTGTCGCGCCGGAGCCCTGTGCGAAGGCGGACGTAATTCCGCTCTGGGCCTGGACGAACGGGGCCAGCGCCAGCGCTAGACACACCGATACATGAATACTGCGCACGTGATTGTCCTTTCCTATCTCATCGCTTCCCAGAACTGCCGCTGGTTGGGCACGTTCGGGAATATGAGCTGACCTTCATGGAACGTGAACGGCTGGCCCCACCGGCGTCCATCTTCCCAGTCGACGCTCAGCATTGTCCCCTTCGCGCTCCAGCGCCCGCGCGTGACGGGCGTGCGGCTCGACGCGGTGACTTGCCACGTTTCAGCAGAGCCATCTTCGCGCACGACGAGATGCTCATCGCGCGGGCTCCCGAAGGAGATCGTCGTGCTGCGCCAATGTCCGACCAGCGTCGGCGCCCGGCTCGGAACCGGCTGCGGAGCGGGCGTGGCACCTTTGTTTGCGGCTTCGGCCATCCTGGTCGCGGCGCCCAGCGAACCAACCGTGGGCCAGTCGCGAGCCAGCTGTTCCATCAAAGGAAGGAGCGGCTTCGGCCAATTATTTCCGGGTGTATCGAGCGCCTGCCGCACGAGCGCGACGGTGATCGTGCCGGCGAGCGGCGAAAACTTGTCGAGTGCCGCCGCGAGCTGCTGCGGCGTGTCCGCCGACATCGCGCTTCCAGCAATGGCGCGAATGGCGAGCAACTTCGCAGCCGTCACCGCTCCGACAGCGCGTGTGTCGAGCGACAGCTGACGTTCGAGGATAAGCAAACCGCGCTGCGTCTCGTTGAGCGAAGGATTCTGGAGGAGCTGGTCCACCATCTCAACCACTCGCGGGCTGCTGATGACGCTGGCGTACCGCTCGGTCGCCGCGACAATCTCGTCGTAGCTATCCGCCTGCTCGATCGCGCTCGCGGCCTGTCTGATTTCAACGTCGCTCGGACTGCGCCCCTGTCCAGCGATCGGCCCAACTGCGATCGTCACGAACACAGCGGCAACAGGGACGAGTGCTTTGAGTGGTGTCATAAGCAGAGGCGGGCACGACGGTAACATCGCTGACGGGCAGAAAACAATAGGGCTCGCTCATCGACGACGCGGAGGGCTCCACTTCCGCTTCGCACTTAGCGCGGCGCCGCGTCGCCTTCGAGCGGGCGAAACACGCGTGCTGCTGCGACCAGCTCGACGACGCGGGAAACGCATCTCTCGGCGGCCTGTCGCCGACGGTCGAGGAGTCGAAACGTCGCAACCGCGCCACGCGGATCCCAGCGCCTCCCTAGTAGCGTTTCGTTTTCCAGTTGCGCAATGCGTCGCGTCGCTCGCGATGGTCGCCTCAGCACGCCTGTCGTCGCCCGCTCAGCTCGAGCGTCGGGTCCTTGGGCGCTAAGTGCGCATGGAAACGTCACTGCGTGACGTTTCCCGCGGAGGGCATCTCTCTCGGCGGCCTGTCGCCGACGAAACGTCGAGCAGAGAAACGTTTTCCTTACGTTCCTAGTACGCTCATCCGCTCGCGATGGTTCGCGGCTCAGCACGCCTGTCTCGCCCGCTCGAGCGCGTCCGGTGGGCGTACTACGTGCGCATGGAAACTCGCGTACGTTTCCCGCGGGACGGCTGCGAGCTGGGCGGAGCGGCGCGCGACTGAGCGCGCCGTCTCTAGGCGTTAGATTCGGTTTTCCGCATCGTCGAGTTGGCTCGCCGATGCAGTCGTCTTCCTCAGCACGCCTGTCTCGCTCGAGCGCGTCCGGGGCGCTACGTGCGCATCGGAGCCTGCTACGGCGCCGGGCGTTCGCTGACGCGGAATCCGTTCAGCATGTTCGGCAGCGCGTAGTTGCCTTCGTGGCAGGCGAATTCGTAGATGGGTCCGGGCGACCGCGTCATGGTCAGCTCGCCCTTCCACGGTTGCGTGAAGGCGGTGGGGTTGTCGATCTCGAAGCGGTAGAGCAGCGTATCGGCGTCGAGAAGGCTGAAGCGCTCTATCAGGTGAAGATTGCGGTCCCAACCGAAGTTGCCGCCCGCGTCCCCATAGAAGCCGCCGCCGTCATTGAAGTTCGTTGTGTCCACCACGAGCGTGGCGCCTTCCCAGCGGCCAACCGAATCACCCTTCCAGAGCCTGATACTCGGTGGAAGATGCGGACGCCCGTCCATATGAATGATTCTGGTGTCGTGGATCATCTCCACGTGCACGACGAGTGCATCCCTGGTCTGCACGATCTGGTAGTTGCTGTTGTAGGAATACGGAAGCATGGGCGGCCCGGTGGTCACCATCGCGATACATCGATCCTGAAGACCCGTCTCCTGTGCGCTCCCGGGATTCTTCAAGCCGTCGAGACGGCGGCGCTTCACTTCGGCAGCCGCCGGTGTCAGCGCGGGAATGCGGCCATCGGGAGGGTCGGTGACGATGGAGGTGCGGAGCGTCTTGACGATGCGGGTGCCGAACTCGCGGAAGAATACGTTGTAGGTGCCAGTGCTCGTGCTCTTCGCGGCGGCCTCTGGCGAAAGGTCCTGATTGCGGTTGCCGACCTGGCGCTCCCACTCCGCGGCCTCCTCGGGCGTGAAGAAGGCTTTGTCCTTCAACTGCAGAGGCCGTTCGAGTGGCGTGGCGGTGGCGGAGTTCCAGATGCCGTCGAAGTTAGGACGGGCGGCGGGCTTGGCGCCTTGACCCGCGGCGAACGGGCTCACGACGCTCAGCGCGGCCAGGATCAGGAACAGTGTTCGTCGAGTCACAGATGGGCACTATACGCCGAAAAACTTCCGCTGAGTGAGGCCGCCTTGCTGTTCAACTCACGGCCCCTCTTCGTTATGCCTTGCAGTAGAAGGGCTTCTCAACGCTGGGAGGGACCGCCGATGAAGCTCGAGTCAGCAAGATACGTCCTGGTTCCCATAGTCACCGCGCTCTCCGGGGCCCTTGCCACCGTCGGCGCGGCATACGTCACCGACACCGGGTTCGCCGAGGGAAGAGATGTCCGGCTGACGCCGGTAGAAGCCAGCCACGATTGTGCCGACCTTGGCCGATCCCGAATACGACGGCGTTGAAATCTTGAAGGACGTGAGGATCATCGACTTGCGTGGGCGGGTTCCAGTTCCACCCGAAAAGAAGACGTCCGACAGGATCAGCTCGGCTACCTGGGTCCGCTACATCCATATCAAGAAATTGAAAGAAAGGAATTTTGTCGAGTTCGAATCTGCGACGACCGGCGCGGGAATAGACGCCCGCTCTCTGACTCACAAGTACAGAGCTCATCACAACGAAGCAACCCCATTTCCATGGCAGCGCGCAAGTGAAGCCAACGGTGCTGAAGATTGATATCAGCAACGAGCGGGTAGGCCAGGAATTTCTTGTCATCAATGAGATGACCTACTGGAATGCCTTTGCCGGCGACGAGACTGATTGGGCTGCGATGCACCGCGTTCAACAAGAAGAGGTCGCCATGGTGGTGCTCTTCCCAGAGGACAAACCAGTCAGGTCGTACAGTTTCTTCAGTACGAGAAAGGTGTCCAACCAGAGCCTTTTCGGGGAAGGCACAGGTCTTACGTGAGTGAAAACGGATTGGTCCTCTTCTGGGGGCCAGAGGATCTGAAGCGTGACTTCATTTATCAAGTGCAGTGGCGCTGGTAGCTGAGACTCGCGCTAATGCAGGCCGAGGTCTGTGCTACGGCGATTTAGACGGCGCGCCGAGACCCGTGTAAGTGAATTTCTGCAATCGCTTTCCCTCGTAGGTCTCGCCGATAAACAAATCCCCTTTTGAGTTCACGGCCAACACATGCGCGCCGTAGAACTGTCCGACCTGATGGCCGGCGCCGCCGAAGGTGCTGACGACCTGCAGCGTCTCTCGATGGAGGACGTAGATCAACTGGTTGGTCCCGTCATTTATATAGAGGAATGTCTGCGCGGGATCCGTTGAGAAGCCGACGTCCCACACCGATCCGCTTCCGAGCGTGTCTTTGTTGATGACGACCTCGCGCAGGAATTTGCCGGCTTTCGTGAAGACCTGCAGGCGATCGTTCGTGCGGTCGCACACGTAGACCAGGCCGTCTTTCGAGATGCGCACTGCATGGACGATGCGGAATTGCGGAGACGGCGGACCGTTCGGATCGTACTGGCTGGGGCGGTTTTCGTTCTGGACGACGCCGCGAAACGGTCCCGGCAGCGTCTCCCCCGCGCGCGTGAAGAACCCATCGTCCGGCGCGTTGCCGTATGCGCCCCAGTGGCGTTTGTACGCACCGGTCGTCGCGTCGAAGACGATGACGCGGTGATTGACGTAGCCATCCGCCACGTACAGCTCGTTGGCTGACGCGTCGACGACCATGTTCGCAGGCGCGCCGAGATTCGCGGTGTCGTTGCTCCCCTTGCCCTGTCCCGGCTTCCCGATCTGCATCAGGAACTTACCCGCGCGCGTGAACTTCAGAATGTGCGCGTCTTTCTCGCCGCCGGCACCGAGCCACACGTTGTCTTTGTCGTCGACGTAGATGCCGTGCTCGAGCTGTGGCCAGTCGTAGCCGCTCGCGCGCCGCGGCCCGCCCCATGAGGACACGAGGGTGCCGTCAGCATCGAACTCCAGCACCGGCGGCGCCGCTTTCCAGATCGATCGCGTTTCGTTCGGCTGCAGCGTCGACGGGCGATGGGTGATCCACACGTGATCGCGCGAGTCGACGGCAACGCCGGCGACAGCGCCGAGAATCCACCTATTCGGAAGTGGTCTCGGCCAGAAGGGATCGACGCGGAATGTGGGAACCTGGCGCGGCGCATTGGCGCGACTCTGCGCGAACGGAATGGTCCCGGCCGCGAGCACCGCCGCGGCCAGGACCAGGATTGCGGGACGAAGGATAGGCAAGGTTAGTTATCGATACGCACGATCGTCGTCGCGTGCGTGGTCGCGCCCTCCTGATAAGCAATCGCGCCGAGATACTTCTGCCCTGCGGCCAGGCCGCTCCACGACAGGTTGACAGTGCCCGTTGCCGCCGGTCGTCGCCGCGGCCGGTCCCGTGACGTCATGTTGCCCTCATCGGCAGTGCCCAATGCCCAGGCGTGCAGGGTGTAGTTCGCATCGGGTCCATCGGTTTGCCACCCGTGAACGAACAGCCGATATGTCGCCGCCGCCGGGTCCGCAAGCTGGATCTGCTCGGCCGAGGTGCCGCTGCCGCTCAATCCTACGAGCGTAAGCGAGCTGTCGGCGTTGACTCTGTAAAGATAGAGGTCGATATCGTCGGCTCCATCAGTCTCCGGATCGAACATCGACACGCGAAGCACGGCTCGTGCCGGCGGGCACGATTGATATCGTGCGTCATGATGCCCTGGTTCGCCGTGGGGTTGGTCGTGTCGAAGTTGTCCGTCGGATCGTCGGCCACTGTGCCCGAGAACACCGTTGACGGGATGAGGCCGCGCTAGGCGTAAGACAGGCTGCCGGCATAACCCATCTTGATCGAGTATGACGTCGCACCGCTGGAGCCCGTGCCGGTCACCTCGGCCGGAGCAGCGATTGCCACCGGACGCACGACGATTGGGCTGCGGGCGGTATGGACTCCGTCAGTCCATGTCAGCGCGCCGAAACGGTACGTGTTGAGCGGACCATCGATGCGGGTAATGGTCACGTCGAACGATGCTGTCCCGCCCGCCGGTATCGCCAACGACGCGGGATTGACCGTCACCGAATAGCCAGCGGGCGGCATGACGGTCGCCGTGTACGTTGCTCGGCGCGCTGGTGACATTCGTCACGGTTCGGTGCAACGTCTGAACGCCGGGGAGGTCGCCGACGGCCAGCGACGGCTGATTCAGGTCGCTCGCATCGATCGTGGGGATGCTGGCGATGGCCGCGCAGCATAACCCCTGCCCCTTCAGGAACGCGAGATAGTCGGTCGTACTCGACGTCGTACACAATCCCCGGATTCTCCGCGAGATTCGGCCGTACGTGACCCGATCCCATGTTGAACGGCAGGTTCAGTCCTGGGCGTGACAGCGCATCCGCGGTGGTCGCAATCGCGGATCGTTTCGCGGCCGGTGACCACCCGGGGTGAGCCTGCGAGAGCAGCGCGCCGATGCCGGCCACGTGCGGGCTCGACATGGATGTGCCGCTGTAGATGTCGAAGTCCTTGCCGCGCGTTACCGGGAGGCGCGACTGCCGCGAGGATGTCGACGCCCGGCGCCATGAAGTCGGGCTTCAGGATGTCGCCGACGCCGGCCCGGCTGGGACCGCGTGACGAGAATGCAGCGACGTCCGGCGCCGCAGCTGTCTGCGTGACGACGGCCTGACTCAGCGTCGCTGTTGCGCCTGCGCCCGTTGAGTTCACATACGTCACGATCGCCGGACCATCGAGATGGTCCACATGGACCGTCGGCAACGAATGCAGATCGGCATTGATCGTGCTCGCGGAGACGTTGTAGATCACGACGCCGACACCGCCGGCGTTCTTGACGGCCAGGCTCTTGTCGACGCGCGCATTGTTCGGCGCGGCACCGCCGCGCTCGCACACGACGATCTTTCCCGCCACCTTCGCGGGATCGAGCACCGGATTGCCATTCAGTCGGCCGAGAAGCACTGACGCAGGAGATTCGGGTCGGCTCCGGCGACGCCGCTCGCCGTCGCCAACACGATGGTGGCGGGTCCGACGCCGGGAGTCAGCGACGCGCCGGTGTACACGACGCCGTTGCCAAGCGTGACCGTCGCGGTGCCGGAGCGGTTGTGCGTGCCTGCCGCGACCGACGCCAGCCACGGGCTGATGTGCACCACGTGCTCGCCGTCGGGCCGCTGTTCCCCGCCGCGGCAGCGACGAACACGCCCGCGCGCGCGGCGAAGAGGAACGCCACTTCGACCGCGTCGAGATAATTCGTCGACGTGCCGGAGATCGAGAAGTTGAGCACGTCCACGCCGTCGATGACGGCCTGATCGATCGCGGCAACCGTGTCGCCGGTACTCGCGCCGCAGCCGCCTTCACCGTTATCCCAGCAGATCTTGTAAGCGGCGATCCGCGCTCGCGGCGCAATACCGTTGACGCTGCCGAAGAGCGCCGCCGCTCCTGTCGTCACCACTCCTTCGTTGCCGCCCGCCGTGGACGCAGTGTGCGTGCCGTGGCCGTTGTAATCGCGCGGTGACAGAAACTCGTGCGGAAGCACGTTGTCGCAGCCTCTCGACAAACAGAAGAATTGCGCACCGATCAGCTTCTGATTGCAGAGGTTCGCGTCGAACGATCCGTCGGTCTCCTCCTCCGAGGCGCACTTGCCGTGCCAGCCGGGAATCTGTTGATAGGCAAGCTTCCCTGTCTGCCCGTTCGGCCCCACGCCCGTGCGGTCGCTGAAGCTCTTGCTCTCGGGCCAGATGCCGGAATCGAGAATGCCGATGATGACGTTCTCGCCTTTGATGCCCCTCGCCCACAGCCCTGTTCCCGCCTCGGTCAACCCGAGGAACGCCGGGGTCGTCGCCGTATTCATCGGCAGCTCTCGCGTCTCCTCGACAGCGATCACGCCCGGAGCTGTTCTCACAGCGGCGACCTGCGCGCGCGTCAGCGACGCGGCGAATCCGTTGAACGCATAGCGATAGCCGTACAGCTTGTTCGCGCCAACCATGGCCAACACTAAATCGTGCCGCGAATCGAGATACCCGGCATACCGCACGACATCGGGATCTGCCGGATTCATTTTCTGTCCCCGCCCCGGCGCCGTCGCGCTGAACCCGGGCAGCCCGCCGGTGTACCCGGCTGCTGGGGGATCGATCATCTGGACGATGTACACGGCTGAACCGGAACGGGCCTTTGGAACTGCCGCGCTCGGTGGAACATCCTGCGCGCTCGCGAGTGGAGCGGCGATCGTGAACAGCACAACGGCGCACAGAGTCTGGAGGAGAACGAAGAGGCGGTTAGGCATGAGAGGCCTCCTGTGGCGCGATGCCTGCGTCGAACAGCGGCAGCAGGTTGTTTCGAGGGCGGAAGTGGGCGGATTCTAGGCGAGGGGCGGACGGCCGTCAAGGTTTACGTGCACGGGAATGCAACGTGAACGGCGTTCAACTTGCCGTCCCTGATCCTTTTTCGTCCGTCCTCGGCGCCAAAAGCGCTTGTCACGTCGACGCAAGTGGCGCCTGCGCCGGGGTCCCCAACGCGGCAGCCGCGTTGGGGTGGCCTGGGCGGACAAAAAACGATCGGGGCCACCCGCTCGCGGCTGGCTGGCGCCGTCAACGCAAGTGGTCGCGGGCATGCTGAGCCGCGACGTGTCCGTCGTCTGCCGACTAGTGACTGAGACTGGCGACTCGACTGACTACCGGCGGAAGGTAAAGAGGGTCCGAGGCCGGCCGGCCGCTACCAGCGACAGACCGGCCTCGAAAGAGAGATTACTCGCCGTCGTCGACGACGAGCTCGTTCTCGACCGAGAAGACTCCGCTCACCTCACGCGCGCGAATTTCGGCCAACCGTCGATCCATCTCATTGCCCACAAATCCCATCAGCGTCGTCTTGCCGTTCTTGACGATGATGTGAATCGGGTAGATGCCGAACGGCTGCATGCCAGGGAAACGGCGCGCCTGGCGCAGTTCGTAACGCGCACCCATCTCACCGCCGGGCGAATACCTCGACAGGGAGCTATCGCTATAAATCTTGTAGAACGTCTCCCAACGGATGCCATCGTCGAACAACGAGGCCGGCAACAGCTCGATCTTGTTGTCGACTTCATCGACGCCCGCGACCCGCTTGACCGCGTTTGCGGCATGCGATTTCAGGCCGCCCTGATACGCATAGCCGACGAGCGACACTTTACCGCGGTCATAATTGAAGCCGATGAAGTCGAACACACCGTAGGTTGGCAGCCGCTCGAGCTCGTGCTCGATGTCGAATTGCGCCTGCTTTTGAGACACCGACTGCGCACCGGGAACCGCCGCCGCAAACAACAGAAGAATAAGTATTAAAAAGCCGCGACGCATAAGTCCTCCCTCCGCCCCCGCTCTGCCATTCCGCATGCGGCCTGGCGAATCTATATGTTTAGACGGTTTGGGCGGGGTGACGGTTCGCAGGGTTGTGCTGCATCCACTTGCGTTGACGCAGCTCGCCGGGGTCCGTGGCGGGTCCTGTCCCCGATCCTTTTTCGTCCGTCCTCGGCGCCAAAAGCGCTTGTCACGTCGACGCGAGTGGCACCTGCGCCGGGGTCCCCAACGCGGCAGCCGCGTTGGGGTGGCCTGGGCGGACAAAAAACGATCGGGGCCACCCGCTCGCGGCTGGGCTGGCGCCGTCAACGCAAGTCGAGCTATCGCATGGGCCATAATTCAAGAGTGCGCCCGCCGACGGCTCCTGATTCTCATGCTCTCGCTCGCAGCTTTCGCGTCGGTCGCCTGGTGGGCCACGCCGAACGCCGCGGCGCAGGCCGAGCAACTGCCCACGATCCTCATCTCGCGGCAACTGGCGGCTGCGGAAGGGCTGCGCGTCGGCGATACGGTCTCGCTCTGCGAGCAAACCCGATGGCACTGCTGCGCGCCAGTTCCGCATTGCCGGCATCTATGAGCCGGTTGCCGATCCGATGCGTCTTGCCGCAAAGCGGCACGAAGCGCGTCTCCATCTTCCGGATCTCCTGTCGCTCACGGCGGACCCATCCGATCCGTTGTCCACCGAATCGGTGACGGCAATCAACGTCGCATTGACAGATCCGCGCGATGCCGACGCATTCGCCGCGCGACGTGTCGGCGAGAATCCCGATTCCACAGCTCACTGCGCGCCCCGCTCAGGGCGGCGAAGGATCAGCCACCGTCTTCGTGGTGCTCGACCGCTTCCACTTCGCCATCGCCATCGTCACTGTCGTCGCGAGCACCGTGTTCCTGCTCGCGCTGATGCTGATGCTGGTCGACGAGCGCCGCGGAACGGTGGGGATCCTGCGGCTCATCGGCCTGCGGAAAAGTCGAATCCTGCTGCAGGTGTTTGCCGAAGGTCTGCTGATTGCGGCAGCCGGTGCGGCATTCGGCATTCTGTTCGCGGCTGCGCTTCAGGGCGCGGTGAATGCCTTCTTTCAATGGAGGTACGACACCGCGCTCGTTTTCGTCCGCATTACTCCGCGAATCGCCCTTCGATGTGTGCTCCTGGCGGTGCCGCTCGGCGTGCTCGCGAGCGTGATCTCATCGTGGACCCTGCTTCGCAGCAACGTCCTCGAGCTCGCCAGACGATGAACCCTTTCGCCTTCGCAGTGCGCGGCCTCATACGTCAGCCTGGACGCACGATTCTCGGCATCGTGGGAATCGCAGCCACGGGCGCGCTCCTCTTCGACATGCTGATGCTGTCGCGGGGCCTGGTCGTGTCGATGGAACAGCTGCTCTCCGGCGTTGGATTTGATATCCGCGTGTCGGCTACACAGGCCACGCCATTGACCGGCCCGCCGATCACGAACATGGCAGACACCGTGGCCGCTCTCGCCGCGCTTCCGGAAATTGAAGATGTGGTTCCGCTTCGCATCGGCGAGGCGCACGTCGACATCGGCGAGCGTTCCGGTCAAGTGACGTTTCATGGGTGCCGATGTGACGACCCGTAGGCCGTGGACGCTCGTTGAAGGCCGCGACATCTGACCATCTCGCGCAGACGCCATCGGCGCGGCACGCTCGCAGGACCTGACTCGCCGATCCTCGTCAACCGCAACCTCGCGCGGCGACTCCAGCTCCGGCCAGGTTCGACGCTCACCCTCCGCGGCGCATGCACGGCGAACTCCAGCGTGCCGCCAGTCGTGTTTCACGTCAACGGCATCGTCGAATTTCCATTCGATCAGGCTCGGCAGCTGACGGCCATCACCACGCTCAAAGACTTCGCGCGAACGTGCGGCGACGCGGCGCAGGACGAAGCCGACATGCTGATGATCGCGTCCCGACAGGGAGATGGTCCTGCAGCTGCTGTTGAAGCCATCAGACGTGTTCGCCCGGATCTGGCGGCCGTGACGAACGAGGAGCTCGTCGCCCGGTTTCAGCAGGTCGAGTTTTCCTACTTCCGGCAGATCTCGGTCGTGCTCGCGACGATCACGATGTTCTTCGGCCTCCTTCTTATAACGGTGCTGCTTTCGGTGTCGACCAACCAGCGCCTCGGCGAGATTGCGGCACTGCGCGCGCTTGGTTTCTCGCAGAAACGGATGGTCAGCGACGTCCTGTGGCGCTCGGCGCTTCTCGTCGGAGCCGGTGGGCTTGTCGCGCTGCCCCTTGGCCTCGCGCTTTCGATCTGGCTCGATCGAGCTTCTTCAGACGATGCCGGGGATTCCGGCGAATTTGCGCTTCTTTGTCTTCGAGCCGCGGGCATTATTTGTTTATGTCGCGCTGCTAGCGGTGACGATGGCCGTGGCGGCCGTGTATCCGATGTGGACCGTCGCGCGGCTGCCGATTTCGTCGACGCTGAGGAGACGGTAGATGGCTTCGACTTCGGGTCCGATTGTCGAGGCGCGCGAGATCACCAAAGTGTTTCCGATGCCCGCTGGTCCCGTGACCGCGGTGCAGGGCGTCTCGCTTCGGATCGAACCCGCGGAATACGTCGCCATCTGGGGACCGTCCGGCTGCGGAAAATCGACGCTGATGCATATCCTCGGATGTGTGGATACGCCGTCGAGCGGCGCGTTGCTCTTCGAAGGCCGGGATGTCAGCTCGCTGCCCGATGCCGCTCGCAGCGACATGCGGCTGGCGAAGATTGGTTTTGTCTTTCAGCGATTCTTTCTGCTTCCCATGCTCACCGCCTGGGAGAACGTCGAGCTTCCGCAGGCGGAGGCCCGAATCGGTCGCGACGCGCGGCGTGCGCGCACCGCCGAGCTTCTGGAGTACGTCGGCCTGGCGCATCGTGCGCATCATCGTCCTTCGCAGCTCTCCGGCGGCGAAATGCAGCGGGTCGCCATTGCCCGCGCGCTGGCCAACCGGCCCGTGCTTCTGCTGGCCGACGAGCCGACCGGAGAGCTCGATCGCGCGACCGGCGAACAGATCGCCGAGCTTTTCCATCGCGTGCAGCAGGACGGCACGGCCATCGTCGTCGTCACGCATGACCAGGCGATGGCGTCGCGTGCCGGCCGAACGCTCGTGATGCGCGACGGCCGGATCGAACGAGAGGACATCGCAAGCTGAGATGATCCTGAGGCTCGCGCTTCGATCGCTGCTGACCCATCCCATTCGCACCCTCGTGCTGGCGTGCGGCTTCGGGCTCGGCGTCGGTGTGATGGCGATGCTGCTCGGCGTCGGCGAAGTGATCCTCGATCAGGCCCGCTCCCCCGCCGTCAGCGGCGGCGGCGATGTGGTGATTGCGAGCTCGACCGGCGAGCTGCCATCGGCCCGCTGGATTCTGTCGAGCGGGCTTCGCGCCGGCGGCTTCGAGAGCCGAGTGTCGGCGGCGTCCCCTTCACGCCGCGCGACGCTGTATCTGGTGAGAGAAGAGGCGGCGTCCTTGCCGATTCGCGCCCAGGGCGGGATTCCCACGCTCGAACGCGCCATCGGCGATCCCGAAACTTCTTTGATCAGCTCGTGGACCGATGCCGCTTCGGATGCGCCGTGGTCCTCTCCGGATCCAGGAGCCGCGCTGGCGGCGCTCGATCGATTTCATCCCATTCCGGATGTTCCTGCGCGCGCCGAATCGTGGGCCGAATGGCTGTATTTCAACGGGCACGCGGGAGACAACCGCTTCTATCTGACTTTTCTTGTCGGACCGAAGCGAGCTGGTGGAAAGCGCATCGCCGGCGTTCGACTTCAACTCGATCGCGCCGGCCAGCGTTCGTCGTATTCGCAGACGGCAGGAGGTGAACGAAGCGGACGTCCTCAGCAGCGCTCCGAATCTGACGATTGGCTCGAACCGTGTGAGGCTGGACGGGATGCGGTATCAGATCGCGCTCGATCTCCCGGCCGAAAATGGGACGGTCCCGGGTTACCGGCGACATCATTATTGAGGCGTCCCCCGGGCGCGCGCTTGCCGCCGCTGACCATTCGGGGCGCCGGCGGCTGGGTATCGGGCTACGTCGTCCCCGTCATGTCGGGCCGGCTCACCGGCACACTCATCAGTCGACGGAGCGCCGGTTGTGTTTGAGGATGGCGCCGGCTATCACGATCACAACTGGGGATTCTGGAAGGATGTGTCGTGGCGATGGGGCCAGGTTCATCATGGCGATCTCTCGTTCGTGTATGGCCGCATTCATCCGCCGGCGGATGCGGCAGACGCTGAACGCATTCCTGGATTTCTCGCCGCGATCGGACCCGATGGCCCGGTGGGATACGCAACGAATGTCTCGATCGAGGAAACCAACGACCCGGCTACGGGCCATCCGCGCAGCATCACGGTAACCGGCCGCAGTTCGTCGCTGGATGTGGCGATGGAGCTCACCGTTGACGATGCGATCGTGACAAAGAGGGGCGGCGGCCTGTTCGGCGGCGAGTTGGATTTTCTTCAGCTTCGGGCGCGTTATCGCGTTCGCGGTCGCGCAGGAGACCGCTCGATCGACTTCACTGCTTCTGGAGCAGCAGAGACGTTTCGGGGTCGATAGTGCAAAAACCGCATGAGAGCGCTACCCTGCCCTCTTAAAAAGAATGTAACGTTCCTCAAGAAACAATGAATTCGGCCGCCACGCTTCTCGCTTTGGAACGCCAATCGTCTTATTGTGGAATCCCTGCAAGCCATGAATCAACATCGGCCCATCAATTTCATGGAGCACATCGTCTCGAACCTCGATAGTGCAATCAGGCCTAATGCCGATGATGTGACTATCGAAGGCCGCGTGATGTAGTTTGCAAAGAGCTAGCCCATTTGAAATGAGAGGCTCACCCGAGGGGTGCTTGTCGGGAAGAATGTGTGTCGCTTCCAAAAACTGATCCCTTCTGAGCCTACAAACAGCGCAATGCCGTTCGTACAGCATCTAACACCCGCTCACGGAATGCCGTCTGATGTAGGCGCTGCTGAAAGATTCTCGTCGCATATCGGCGCCGAAGATCAGTTTCTCCAGGGTCGTCTGGCTGGGTGCCGAGAGATATGGTTCTGTTGGACCTCGCGCTCGCGGGAGTCTATTCGACGTCTACCTAAGACGGTTCCGTCGAGCGCATAAACCCACTGGTCGTAGTAACGTTCGAGTTGATCGTTGGTCCCTCGACAGCCGGTAATGACCTTCTCCGTCCAGTCCAGATAGTCGGCCCGGCGCGTCACTTGCGCGCCGTTCTGAGCGGCCAGATCGGCTTCGATCGAATCCCTGAATCTGCGAGGGCGTGCGATCGTCTCTGCGGAGCGGTTGCTGCGGGCGTAGACAGCGTGCACGAGCTTGCCCGCCTTCGCAAGGCGAGCGGCGAAGTCATAGTGCCGCTGACGATTACCGGCTCGCTCGATGCACCGAAATTCGACATCGATGTGGGAAGCATCATCCGCGAGGGTGTCGCAGACGAGTTGAAGAGGCGCTTGCGGCAGCTGTTCGAAGGTTGTCGCTAGAATTATGTGATTATGCCTAATGCCCGAGCTTCCCGAAGTCGAAGCGGTCCGGCGTCAGCTCGAACGGACGATCCGAGGGACGACAATTGCGCGCGTGCTGCTCCGGCGCGCCGACCTCCGTCGCCCGTTTCCTGAAGACTTCGCCTCGCGTCTCGAAAGACAAACGATCCGATCGCTCCGCCGGCGCGGAAAATATCTCCTGCTCGACCTGACCTCCGGCGACGTGCTCCTCATCCACCTCGGCATGTCCGGCTCGTTCCGCATCGACAAGGCCTCACAAAGATTGCCTCCCACGGCCAGCGGCGAAGACGGCTCTCCCAACGCTCACGACCACGTCGTGTTCGAGCTCTCGAACGGTTCGGTCGTCACCTTCAACGATCCGAGACGATTTGGCCTGATGGACGTCATCCAAGCGGGAGTGGGCGGCGAACATCGCGCGCTCCAGTCGATGGGCGCCGAACCGCTCGACGCGTCATTCGACGCTGTCACATTGGCGCGCGCCTGTGCCAAACGCACGACGGCGCTCAAAGCCGCTCTCCTCGATCAACGCGTCGTCGCTGGACTGGGAAACATCTACGCGAGCGAGGCGCTGCACCGCGCCCGACTGTCGCCGCGGCGTCAGGCGTCGACGATCGCCACTAAACACGGACGGCCGCGCCCGTCTGCGTTCACATTGACCAATGCGATCAAAGCCGTCCTGCGCAACGCGATCGCGCGGCAAGAGCGCCCGTATCGATCCGGAGACTTCCGCGTGTACGACCGAGACGGCGAGAGATGCGCCCGGCCGGGATGCGGCGGCACCATTCGTCGCATCCAGCAGGCGGGACGCTCGACGTTCTTCTGTCCGAAATGCCAGCGCTGAATGGACGGCTTATCTACGCACCTCGCACCTTTCCTTTCAGCATGACCAGACGCGCTGCAGCAACCGCCTCGCGCGCTTCAGCGATGGAAGCAAAGCGCTTGTTCTCAACCACGCGCGCCGCGATGTCGATGTCGATGGTTCGGCCCTCCAACGGGTCCGGCGTGATCGTCAGCGTCGTCCCGTCGAAATGCATCGAATAGTCGCAGCTGTCATCTTCCGCGTCCTTCCACTCGTTACAAAACACCAGCGACGCGAGATCGCCGCCACGCACAAAGCGGTAGTCGCGCAGCAGCTCGTCTAGCGAACTTACGTCAGCCGCACGAAGGTACGAATCCCGCATTGACGTGACCTCCGCAAAGAACGCCTTCCACGCGGGATCCTCTTTGTACTGACGATAGACGTGCACGCGATGCTGTGCCGTGAGCGCAGCGGCATACGGATCGGACGCAAGCGGCGGGATGCCGCGAGAAGACGTCGCACGTTTCACGTCATCAGGAACTTCGGTGAAATCGAGGAGCTGTCCGGTTGCCTCGTCGAGTAGGAGCGTTTTATCGAACTCAACCCACCCGCAGTCGTGCTGCTCGATCGCGTGAACGATCGACGCCTTTCGCGGCGTTTCAGGAAAGTGATCGCTTCCCCACTCTCGCATGATGCGTGCGGACAACGCAGCGTGCGCCGGTTGTGTAATGAGATGCAGCGTTGAATCGGAGCGTCGGATGATCATGACAGGTCTAGAACTTGCCCTACCTCGCACGCGCAGCGGTGAATTGGTGAAATGGCTTCAGATCGTCCAGCCGCTCTTCCGGCTCATCCATTTTCCAGCTGAACATCTGGCCCTCGATCCGGTCCTCGGTGAAGTCGATGATGGAGAAGCCGTTCTTTTCGAGAGGATTCAGCCCCGCGTCGACCTCGATGCCTGTGGGAGTTCGCGGCGGCGTGCCGCGCCACGCGGATGGCCAGGCTTTGGGACCCGTGCTGATCGGGCCGGTCAGAACCGACACGACGGGATTGCGCCGGAGGTCGAGATTGCCGTAACGCAGAATCCGCCCTTCGGCGAGCGCGTGCAGATCGCCGCTCAAGAATAGCGGGATACCCTGCATCGCCGATGCCGCCTGCAGCAGACGGTTGTGCTGCAGGTTCCAACCTGACTGCCAGAGATACTTCGGCTTCGCGACGCCCAGGGTTCCGTCGGCTTGGACAAGATCCGGATACCACTCGCCCCATTTTCCAGCGCTCCAACCGACCGGTGTCGACGGCAGATTGACGACGTGCCGCGTCTCCTGTGCGGCCATTCTGCGCATCACCCACGCCTCTGCGGTCTCGGGCAGAAATCCGCCCGCCGGCCCGGCAAGCGACATGTAGCGGCGGCAGTCGTACATCATGATTTCGAGCAGCTTGCCGT
The DNA here is from genome assembly GCA_963787755.1 of Vicinamibacterales bacterium. GTDB lineage: Bacteria > Acidobacteriota > Vicinamibacteria > Vicinamibacterales > JAMQPK01 > JAMQPK01. Next base: position 192,529 of record CAWBEG010000002.1, on the reverse strand, counting down.
ATCGCAGCGTGCCAAACGACTCCGACACCCCGGCCGCGCGGTCCGCGGCTCCGCTCGACGGCAACCCGATTGGACGGCCGTCATCGGGCAGGAATTCCGGGTAATAGAGTCGTTGTGATGCGCGTGCCAACCGCAGCATGAAGTCGTCTGGCGGAAACGTCACCATCTGCTCGGTGGCTTCGTCGTTCTCGAAATAATCGTGGTCGTCCTGAACGAAGAACACTGGCGTAGAGCGAAAATCGGTGCCGTAGAGATCGGAGACCTGTGGAGTGACGACGAGCTTGAGCTTGCGCTCGTTGTCGGCGCCGAGAACGGGCATATCGCGCGTGAACTGCCCCACCAATTTCTGCGCTTCCGGAGCGTTGCCGAGCATCACCGATCCGACCGGCGAGCGCAGATCCCAATACACGTGGTCGCCGATCGCAATCATCGCATCCGGTCTGTACGACAGCCCCGTGAGAAGCAGTTTTCTGCGGTTCGCAATCGATACCCAGTACGGGCCATTCGTGTCGGCATTGATGGTGGCGGGATGGCCGCCCGCGCAGGTGTAGACGAACAGCCGGAATCTTTTCGGCGTCGATTGAGGACTGGGAAATGTCGATATCGGCCACGGGTCGCAGAGAGATCTGCCGGCGGCGTCTTCAAGAACCAGTTGATAGGTATGTTCAGGCTCCAGCCCCGCGAGAGATCGAACGAGTAGAACTCACCGGTCGAATCGAGGCGCATGCCGGTTGCCTTGCGCGTGCCGGCTCGAAGCGTTGGCGGAGCGGTCATCGGGCGCACGAAGCTGGCCTTCAGGAGCAGCCGATCGTGACTGACCCCGGGAAGCAGGTGCCGCACAGTGCCCGCTTGCCAGTTCTTTTCCTGGGCGCGGCCTGCGATGGCGAAGGCAGCCGCCCCTGCGATCGTGGTCGTGAGGAGCTGCCGCCGCGAAAGAGGTGTGAGCATGGTCTATATCCTCACCAGGAAAGCGGCCACCGGCGTGGAACAAGCCTTCTCGACCGCCAGTGCGTATAGCCCCACCTGCCGCTGATAAGGCGCAGCCGATCGAAACTCCTCGTCGGTCTTGAAATCAACAAGCGTCCATCGCTTCCCTTCCTCGAAGGCCAGGTCGACGACTCCCTCAATCAGCGTGTCGCCGTTACGCCATGCGATCGGCGCTTCACGCCGGCAGCGATTGGTCTTTGCCGCCTCGCGTGCGCGGTCGAGAATCGGCAGCGCCAGCACGGTCTGCACGACCTTCGCGGCAGACTCGACTTCCTCATCGGTAGACCCAAGCGTCCGCGCCTGGAGCTCGGTCACGCGCCGGATGACATCAGCGTCTCCATCGAGCGGCACGGTTCCGAGAACTGCGTGCACGAGCGCGCCGAATCGAATCCCGGATGGACGGTCGGGTTCCCGCGGCACCTCCACGATCTTCACCGGCGGCAGCTTCACGCTGGCGTCATCCGCTGCCGCCTTTGACCACTGCGTCACGGTCTGCGCCGCAATCGACCGGCGGCCTCCCTCAGCGACGGCAGCGTCGGTGCGTGTCCGCCACGCGGTGTAGTCAGCGAGACCGGCCTCGACAGTCCGCGGCGCCACATCCTTGACGATGAGCTCGGAACGACGAATCCCGAGCGGCGGCTCGGCCTTGAGCTCCAGGTTGCGCGGATCCCACCAGACGACCGAGTGACTCGCGCCGAACGCATGCAGGCCAGGGGCAACAGTATTCGTCGAAGCGGGATCTCCGTTGGGACGCATGAGAACTGAGTCCTTCGATTTGAAGGCAGGACATCCCGGCGCTGCGACCTGCTGGCGTCTTGCTTCGATCGGCGGGTAAATCGCGCGGTTGATCGGGTCGATCCAGCCTTCGCGCTCCTCGTCGCCAACGGCGGGCACGACCAGCAAATCGCGCGCGCGGGTGGCGGCGACGTACGCAAGGCGCACGCCTTCGGCCTCGTCGCGTGCGAGCTCTTCGGGCTCGTGTTGAATCAGATCGAACGGCGAACAGCCGGCGATGCGAATGGCGCAGGCGCCGCGATCGGAATCGATGTATCGGCTCGCAGATGCGCTGCGTATCTTCGCGGTCATGTCCGCGAGAATGACGACGGGGAATTCGAGCCCCTTCGCCTTGTGCACGGTCATCAGGCGCACGCCGTCGCTGCCCTCTTCGAGAATCGGCGCCTCGCCGGCCTGGCCGTCTTCGGCCTGCTCGCGCAGCTCGTCGATGAATCCGCGGAACGAAATCCCTCCATCGGTTTCGTAACGGCGCGCGAGCTCGGCGACGTGAAGCACGTTCGCCAGCACCTGCTCGCCGCCATGCTCGAGCGCAAACCGCACGTGCGCGCGCGTAGCCTCGAGCAGTGTTGAAATCGTCGTCGCGACAGAGACGTGGTTGCGGGAACGATGCAGGCGTTGCAGAAGCGAAAGCGCCTCGACGATCGGGGCACAGCCCGGTGGACATTCGTCGGGAATCCTGAACGGATGGAAATGACTGAACTGATGGCGATATTCGAGCAGCTCCTCATCCCCGATCGCGAACAATGCTCCCCTCAACGTCGCAAACACCGACAGCTCATCGTCTGGCCACTCGATCGCCGCGAGCGCGGCGCGCAGCGTCTCGATTTCGCCGCGGTTGTGAAACGACCGGCCGCCGACGAGCAGATGCGGGACGCCGCGCGCTTCGAGCGCCCGCACGTACGGCCGCGTCATGTCCTCTCCGAAGCTGACGAACCGGCGAAACAGCAGGCAGATGTGCCTGGCCTGGATCGGGACGAGTTCCTGTTTCTCACCTGGCCTGAACCCGGTCGACACCTTCCAGTTGCTGTCGTGAATCAGCCAATCCACGAACGCGCCGACGGCATCCGGAAGCGACTCCTCTATTGATGTATTCGCGATCCGCTGTTTGCCGTACGGCTCGGGGACAGGAAGCACAATCACCGATGGCTGCTCCGGCGAATCGGATCGGAACGGCTCGAGCGGTACGTAGCCGGCCTGCGCAGCCTGCACATCTCCCGTCATGACAGGCGCAAACGACGCGTTGATGGTGCGCTGAATGTTCGGCCTGGCGCGGAAGCTGGTGCGCAGCGTCACAGGCTTCGCCCCCGCCGCCTGCAAGCATCTCGTAGACGCCGCGGTAGATGCCGACGTCCGCCCGCCTGAATCGATAGATCGACTGCTTCGGGTCGCCGACGATGAAGAGCTTGCCGGGGATGGGTCGGACCTTCCGCCAATCCGTAACGGCGGGATCGTCCGCGGCCAGGAGCAGCAGGATCTCCGCCTGCAGCGGATCGGTATCCTGAAACTCGTCGACGAACAGACGCTTGAAGCGCTGCTGGAAGCTGCGGCGCACCTCGGCATCATCTCGAACCAGGTTGCGCGCCTTGAGAAGCAGATCGAGAAAGTCGAGCGCGCCGGCCTTCGCCTTCGCCTGCTCGTACGTGTCCGCGCACGCGCGCAGCTCTTCGCGCAGGAGCGCGGCGAGATCGGCGTTCGCATCGGACTCGAAGCGGGTGAGCTCGGCCTGCAGCTCGTCGCGCGCGCGGGTGACATCTTCCCTGAGCACGCCGGGCCGATACTGCTTGCCGCTGCCCTTGCGTGCCTGTCGAAACTGGCGATTCCTGCAGAGATCGACGAGCGCCCCTTCGAGCCGGCTGTAATCGCGCGGCGCGACATTCTCCGTCCGCACGATCTCTTCGCTGAGCTGCCGCGCCGGCCGGGTGTCGAGGTAGAAGGCGTCGTACTGATACGAAGGATCGTCTGAGAAGTCGGCGAACCCGCGCAGCCGATGCACGAGCGCATCGATGCGGCGCTCGCGATCGAACGGCGGCCGCTGCCAGTCGCCCTCGAAATCGCGCCACTGAATAAGCTCCCAGCCGGCATTCCGCAGCCGCTCGACCGGGCCGTCCTCGTTGCTCGCGGCGCCAGGCCCGAATCCCGCGAAGCTCGGACGCCGAAGCGAGCGCTGAATCCCCTCGGGAGGATTCGAGAGCTGTTCCTGAAACCATGTCTGAAACGCCGCATCGTACAGGCGGCCCGCCTGCGGCTCGGTGAGCACCGCAAACAACGGATCGACGCGCGCCTCGACCGGACGCTCGCGGAGCAGGTCGGCGCAGAAGCCGTGAATCGTGCTGATCTGCGCTTCTTCGAGCCGGCGAACGGCGTTCGTCCAGCCGCTCGCGCTCCTTGGATCCCGCAGCCGCCGCGCTGCGCGATTCTTCGAGCGCTTCTCGAAGCCTGAGCTTCAGTTCGCCGGCGGCTTTCTCGGTGAAGGTGACGGAGACGATCTCGGTCACCTCGGCGCGGCCGCTTTCGATGACGCGGACGATGCGGTGAACGAGCTCGGTGGTTTTGCCCGTCCCTGCGGCGGCTTCGACGATGAGGGTGTCGTCGAGCGCGTCGGAGATCGACTCTCGGATTCCCGATCGGCCAGGACGCGTCGTGCGCTCGGGATTAGGGATTCGGGATTTGCTGGCTTGTCATGGGCGCTCCCTGCAGCTCGATGAGATCCGCGATCTCCTTTTTCGATTTGCGATTGCCGCGACGCTCCTGATCGGGGCCGCAGACCGGAAGAAAGTCGCACATCCCGCAGGCCCTGCTCAGCCGGAGCCGGCGGCAGCATGCCGAGCTCGACGGCGCGATCGACGATCTCGAGCACTTCGATGCCCATCCGCCGCGTCCGCTCGTTGATGGGAACGGCGTGATCCGTGAAGCCGCCGGACGTCGTGCAGTACCAGAAGCGGCCGCTCTCCACCGTGCAGCCGGTCGCCTCCTCAACAGCGAGGCTGTAGATGATCGGCTGCAGCTGCGCTCCCCCACCGATGAAGGCGCCCTTGGAGGAACGGTTCTTTCCTGTCTTGTGATCGGTGACCCGCAGAATCTTCGTCCCGGGCTTGCGCTCGACGAGATCGACCGAGCCGCGAAGGATGAATCGCCCGTTGACGGTGACCGGATCCTTGAGGCTCGCCGGATCGTGTCCGGGCTGCCCGGGGAGACCGAACGCGAACTCGAACAACCAACGGCTCCCACTCGGCATTCGTCGCGAGCTGGTCGACCCACACGCGCAGATCGGTCCGCATGCTCGCGATTTCGTCCTGCCAGACGCGGTCGATCGCCGGCGCGAGGCGTTCGTAGTATTCCGCCGCGATGCGCGTGAGCGTGTCGTCCAGCGTCTTGAGGACGCGGTCTCTCTTGCCGGTGACGATGGAGAGCTTCGCCTTCTGCAAGCGCGCGGAAGAACTCGGCCTGGACCTGATGAAAGAGGCTGCCCTTCGTGAGCGGGTCCATGCGCTGAAGCGGCTCGGGCTCTTCGAGCGGCGAGAGACGATACGCCGCCGAAAGGAAAAACCGGTACGGACACGCGGCGAACTGCTGCAGCGCGGACACCGAATACGGCCGTGCGTTCAGTCGCTGCTTCTGGAGGAACGGACGCGTCGCGTCGGTGACGCGGACGAGACCGTCGTATTGCGACCACTCCTTTCTGCGCACGCGCCCAGCGTTCGGTGACCGATCGCTTCAGGCACTCGTTCAACGTGAGCATGTAGTGCGCGCGCCCTTTGACATCGGTGTCGCTGAGCATCAGCCCGCGGAGCACAGCGAGGTCGTGCTCGAAGTCGTCGATCGCATCCGCCGCATCTGCCGGCGCCGGCCACGCGAGGCTGCGCCTTGGACTCCTGCGCAGCCGTGAGCTCGAGCGTCTGATGGTCCGGAACCCGCCCGGTGACCGCGCGCATGATTTCGAGCGCGTAGAACGACGGCACGCGCGCGCGGGCTTCGGACGATTCGATGCGCGGGAACGACGCATACAGCCGATCCGTCGCGGCGCCGACCGCGAGACGCAGGAGCAGCCGCTCGAGCTCCGCGCGATCCCCCTTGCAGCGAGAGATCGCTTTTGAGCTCCTGCCGCAGATCGTCGAGCAGCAGCGGATCCTCACGCAGCTTCTGCGGAAACATCCGCTCCGCCAGGCCGGGCGCGAACACGACCTTGAACACTCGGCCCCGGGCTTGATGCGGGCTGCCGACGAAGACGCGTCCGTATCGATTCGCCGGCGGCTCCACCTCGAGCGACAGCAGTCGAGCGGCGAGGACATCGCGGACTTCGAGCAGAGAGACCGGTCCGATTGCGGCCATCGGCCGCAGATCGGCGAGCACCCGCAGCACGTGTTCAGGCTTGCGGAGGATGCGCGGCGCGAACCCCTCGAGGCGCTGCAGCCAATCGCCCCAGGTCGCTTCGTCGGGCCACTCCGAGATCGTCTCGACCAGCGGGAGCGCAAAGGCGCGCAGGTGCTCGAGATTCTGCAGCTCGCGTTCGAAGTGCGGAATGCGCGACGAGTCTGGCTCGTCTTCCGTGAGCTCGCGAATCTGCAGGCGATACTGCTCCGCCAGACCATTCAGGCGCCGCGCCCAGCGTTGGCTGCCGCCGATGACAGCCGACTCGACGAGCAGGCTTTCCCATTTCCAGGGCGCCCGGAGCGTGCCCGACGGACGTCGGGATTAGTGATTAGGGATCTGCGGGATTAGCAGCTGTCCTGCTGAACGCGCTCGTTGAACGCCTGGCTGCGCTGACTCTTCAGACAAAACGCCGAAAACCTCGTCGCTCGATGCCACCCACGTATCGCTCGACTCGGCCGCCACGGCTGGGGCACCTGTCCGAGGGAGAGATACTCGGCAAACCGCTTCGCGGAGAGGTTTTCGACCGCGCAGCTGAGCATCGCCAGGAATGCTCGCCCGGCTGGATGCGGACGCCTGATGCCGCGATCGAAGTACGCCGGAATCTTCGCGCGGGCCAGCGCGTGCTCGAGCACGCCCACGTAATGCTGAGGCGAGCGGATGAGGATGGCGATTTCGTCGAATCGAATGCCGTTCGCCGCCTGCTTTCAGAATCCGCCTCGCAATCTCGACGCACTCGCGCCCCTCGCCTGGCGCGGAAAACCAGATCAGCTCGCCGCTGCGCTCACGTTCGGGCGGCGGCTCCGCGGAAAACAGATGACGCGAAAGCCGCGTGAGATCGGTATCGCCGTCCGGCTCGCGTCGCTGCAGCTCGACGCCGCGTTTCTCGAGCTGCGCGATCGTGCGCATGTCGCCGTCCGGAACGGTGACGAGCGCGTTCGGCGAGCCTTTAATCAGTGTCCAGAGAAACTCCGCTTCGGCGTCTGACTCGAATGGCACGTCGAGCAGCAGCACGGGCATCGAGAGCACGATGAGAAGTGGCTCATCGCGGCGCCCCGGCGACTGGCGTCAGATGCCTTCGTTGCCGTCGCGAACAGCGAGGCACGGTCGCTCGCGCCGGCCTCGGTCATCAGCGTCTCGACGCGATCGAGCAGATCGGCGAGATCCGGTCCGCTTCGCAGCAATCCCGCCAGTGGTCCCGCGGCGACCCCGGCCAACCGCAGTTCCTGCAGCGTGCGCGCGAGAGCTTTCGGAAAACCTGGAGTGTTTGAGACCGGAGAGAAGTAATCGAGCGCTTCGTCTTTCACCGCTTCGAACGCCGCGCGCGCCGCGACGGCTTCGTAACCCAAGCGCCGAAGCCGGCGCCTGTCCGTTCGCCGCCAGCTCGGCCGCTGCCAGACGCGCCGCAAGCTGGGTAAACGACAGGCGATGAAGGCCGAAGGTCGCCCCCTTCTCCATCGCGATCGTGCGGGCGAGATCGTCAACCGCTCCGCGCGACGCGCCGAGCAGCAGCACTTCGGTTCCCGGGCTGAAGGTATCCAGGAATTTGCGGGCTTCGTGAAGACGGATCGATGCGGATGCCGAGCGGATGGCGATCGCCATGTGACTTGCTCCTTTCCGGACTCCATGCCGGAAACATCGGGTACGGCGGCGCCACGCCACCGGGAAAGCGGGGAGTCTAGCACACTTCCATGTCTCACCGCGACGAAGGCAAATGGCTGCAGCGAGCGGGCGACGCCATTTTGCGGCGGGTCCTGTCACCGATTTTCCTTTGTCCGTCCTCGGGCCGACAGACACGTGTACGGGGGACGGCCCTGCGCCCTTCGACACAGCTCAGGGCGTCCAAGCGCTCGAGGGACGCGGCGGACAAAGAAAAATCGGCGCCACCCACCGCAAAAGCATCGCCGTCTCGCCTGCCCACTTCGTCCGCCAGGTGCGCATGGTGAGCGGCGTCGTCCGGGAGCGCCGGTATAGCAAACAATGAAGACGGCGCTGAAGCGCGCAAAGTTTTAGAACAAGCTCTGCCGCGCCATGCTGCCGTTTCTGCAACGCCTGCTGCTGACGTTGATGATTCGCGATTAATTTCGTTCGGCAAAGATCTTGATACGCAGCCGAGTCTGGAGGCGGCATGAATGACCGACAAGCACGGCGACATGCGCTATCAGAATGGTTGCTGGAGTTCAGCGTACTGTGGGCCGTGTTTCCGGTGCTCGATCAGCTAATCGAAGGTGGACCTCTCCTTACCGTGCTGACAGCATCGAGCCTGGTCATCACGATAAGCGCGCTCATTGGTGGTATCCTTCTCAGAAAGGGAGACTCGTGACGATGAACGGGATCCTGGCATCCGCGTTGATAGGCGTCGTGGCGGTGATCGTCGGCCTCATCATCATTCGTCTGACGCCGGAAGAACGGCCGAAGCGGTAGCGCCTCCACTCCAAAAACCTCCACCTCCATGCCGAGGGTTTCGTTGTCCCAACACGGGGTCACGGAGACGTACCTGAGATCTTTCGCAGAGCCCTGTTCAACGCCGCGGCGCCGGGCCGCCGAGATGACAGGCTTAGAATCCGATGCGCTTTCGCGAAGTCCCAGATGGGGCCATTAAGTTGCGAATCGCCTGAAAGATGGCTGCGAACTGAGAGTCGTACTTGGCGGCGCAGACGCACAAACGCGCGCATGATCTCGATGTTTACCTTTAAGCTCGGGCGCTGCGGAGAACTCCCGACAACATCGCCACGCCTTGCTCGGTGAAGGCATAGGGCAGCGTCCGGCGACCGCCCCATGAACTTGCGATCACATTTTGTGATCTCAAGTTTGCGAGCTCGTGGGTCCGCAACTGAAACATGAAATCCCGTGGAAACCTGGAATGATTGCGCTTTACGGCCTGCACGAGCTCGCTTGTGGTCAGCCATAGAGCGACGCAAGATCGGCGTCAAGCAGTACATTGCGACCACGCACACGAAGAATGGCGCGCTCGACTTGTTCGATGGGCACGACAGCACTCTGACGGACGTTGCGCTTGGTTCGCACGACGCGTGAAGCGCTGCGAGAGCCGTCCGTCCTTCTGCAGCCGCGAACATCCCCTTGCATCTGTTGGATTTGTCGGGCGCGTAGCTTTCTTCTGTGTCCACAGGTTCCACATGCCGGCAACGCTCAAGTGATTCTCAGTGAAGATTCTGCGTACGCTCGAAACGAGCGGTAACGGCGACCGCGCGCGCGCGTTTTCCACATCTCACCGCGGAGACGCGTGCCGCCTTTGGGTGCTATCCTGCCGAGAAGAGGGGAGTCGAGACCTGCCCTGCCAGGCGATGAAAACCCGAGACGGATTCCTTGCTTACGTGCTCGATCAGCTGGACTTCATCGACGACGTCGTCTCCCGTCCGATGTTCGGCGGCGTCGGGCTGTACGCCAGGACCGGTTCTTCGGCATCATCTTTCACAACATTCTCTACTTCAAGGTCGACGCTCAGACGCGGGTCGAGTACGAGCGGGTTGGGATGAAGCCCTTCACGCCGTACACACGCGCCTCGCACGACGACCATGCAGTATACGAAGTGCCGGCGGGCGTCCTGAAAAAGGGCGAGGACCTGATCGCATGGTCGCGCAGAGCGATCGCCGCCGCCGAGCGCAGCTAAGACGCCAAACGAAGCATAGTAACCAAAGGAGGATTCGATGAAGTCACGAAACGTCCTGGCGTTGTCGATCTCGCTCATCCTGTCAGCGCCAGTTCTGGCGCAGCCAAGGCCAACCCGTCTTCATGCCGGCCAGCAGCCTGAAATGGACCGACCTCGATCCGAAAGGCGCTCCGGGAGTCAAGATCGCGGATCTGTGGGGCGACCATGCCAAGGGGGCGTTCGGCGCCTTCGTAAAGCTTCCGGCGGGATTCGCCGTTCCCCTCCACACGCACACCCACGCGATGAAGGTGGTGTTTCTGTCGGGCACCTACGTCCAGGCGCCTGAAGGAAAGGCCGAAGTGCGGCTCAGTCCGGGTTCTTACATGATGCAGCCCGGTGGAAACTACAGCACACGACCTCCTGCGACAAGGCCTCGGAGTGCCTGTTCTTCCTGGAAAGCGACGGAGCGTTTGACCTCAAGCCGGTGGCGGGTGGAAACGCACCTGCGAAGAAGTAAGGGCTTGCGGCGGGTCCTGTCACCGATTTTCCTTTGTCCGTCCTCGGGCCGACAGACATGTGTACGGGAGACGGCCCTGCGCCCTTCGACACAGCTCAGGGCGTCCCGAGCGGCGTCGAGGGACGCGGCGGACAAAGAAAAATCGGCGCCACCCACCACAAAACAGCGTCGCCGTCTCGCCTACCCACTTCGCCCGCCAGGTGCGCACGGTGAGCGGCATTGTCCGGGAGCGCCGGTACAGCAAACAAAGAAGGCGGCGCGACAGCGACAGTGGACAAAACGCGAGAGCCGACCACCTCCGCGAGGACCAAGCCTGGGCCGAGCGCCATGACACTAAACAACGAATGTCGGCGACGCGTTTTGCCGCGCCGAACTTCCCTTGTTTGCGGCACCGGTGCTCACGGGCGATGACGCTCGGCTTGAGCATTTAGGCTGGCATATGGCGACCTGGCGGTCGATTCGGGCAGCGGATTTGAAGACCGAAATGCTCTGCGCCTCCGTGGCTCTGCGTCGAGGTCTCCGTCCAGGTCTGCGTCGAGGCGGCACAGTGATATCCTGTCGACCAACCCGAAAATCAGAAGCCGCTGGAGGCAATGATGCTATCGCGATTCCTCGCCGCGATCCTGTTCGTGTCCGTCACCTGGTCGCCGGCCGCAGCCGAGGTCGTACGCATCGACGTGCAATCCCGGGCCGATGTCGCCGGCGGGAAGGCGTTCGGCGCCACCGGGGCGTACGAGAAGCTCGCGGGTCGAATCTACTTCGAGGTCGACCCTTCCCTGTCGCCAAACAAAATCATCACCGACATCGACAAGGCGCCAAGAAACGCGCGCGGGCGCGTGGAGTTCTCGTCGGACTTCTTCCTGATCAAGCCGAAACAGATCGAACGCGGCAACGGCACGGTGCTCTACGAGGTCTCGAATCGCGGCGGCAAGGGGATGCTCGCCTTCTACAACCAGGCAACGGGCAGCCTCGATCCGACGTCCGACGCCCAGATGGGCGACGGCTTCCTGATGACGCAGGGCTTCACGCTGCTCTGGGTCGGCTGGCAGTTCGATGTGCCGCAGCGCGAAGGCCTGGTCCGCGTCTTTGCGCCCATCGCCACAGACAACGGCAAGCCAATCGTGGGCATCGTCCGAAGCGAGGTGATCGTCGCGAAAATGGCGTTCGATGCGTCGCTCGCCGATCGCGATCACATCGCCTATACCGTGGCGAATCCGGATGATCCGGCGAACACGTTGTCGGTGCGCGATTCAATCGAAGGACCGCGCCGCTTCATCCCGAAAAGCGAATGGAAACTGGATCGCGGGCGCGTGTATCTGCCCGGCGGCTTCCAGCCGGCGAAGATTTACGAAGTCGTCTACAAGGCCCAGGATCCGCCAGTCGCCGGCGTGGGCGCTGCAGCGATCCGCGATACGATTTCGCACCTCAAGTTTGGTTCTGCTGACGCCTTGTCGATTCCCGCCGGCTCGATTCAACGCGCGATCGCGTTCGGCATATCTCAGAGCGGCCGCTTCCTGCGGACGTATCTCTACTACGGCTTCAACGAAGACGAGCAGAACCGAAAAGTTTTCGACGGCGTGATGGCCCACGTCGCCGGCGGCGGCCGCGGGAGCTTCAACCTGCGCTTCTCGCAGCCGTCTCGCGACGGCCATCCGTTCCTGAACAAGTTCTACCCGACCGACATCTTCCCGTTCACCGACACGGTGCAGACCGACCCGCAAACAGGAGAAAAGGACGGGTTGCTCCTGCGCGTGAAGCCGGAGCTCACGCCGAAAATCTTCTACACGAACTCGTCGTACGAATACTGGGGCCGCGCGGCGTCGCTGATTCATACCGCCATCGACGGCCGAACCGATGTTCCTGTCCCGGACACCACGCGCATCTACGTGTTCGCCGGAGGCCAGCACGGGCCGGCCGCGTTTCCGCCGCGGCGAAGCATCGGGCAGCAACTGAACAACCCGAACGATTACCGCTGGTCGATGCGGGCGCTGCTCGTCGGCATGAACAAATGGATCAAAGACGACGTGGCGCCGCCGGCGAGCCGCCATCCACGGATCGACGACAAGACGCTCGTTCAAATCGACGCGCTGAAATTCCCGGCGCTCACAGGAGTCGGGAAGCCAACGGAGGCGCACAAGGCGTATCGCGTGTTCTACGGGCTGGAGTTCGCGTCGAAGGGGATCATCAGCATCGATCCGCCCGAATCGAATGGCATCCTTCGCGATTCTCGTTCCACAGGTAGACAACGACGGCAACGAGCTGGCCGGCTTGAAGATGCCGGAGATCTCAGTTCCGCTCGCGACCTACACCGGGTGGAATCTCTTCAACGCCGAAGCGGGGCCGACTTCCCTGCTGTCCAGCATGCAGGGGTCCTACATTCCATTGCCCCGCACGCCGCGCCGATCGCGAGCGCAGCAAGGATCCCCGGAAGTCGATCGAAGAGCGTTACCAGAGCCGCGAACGTTATCTCGCTCTCGTGTCGGCAGCCGCGCGGGAACTGGTGCAGCAGCGTTACCTGCTCGAAGACGACGTAGACGAGCGTCGTCAAACGGGCGGAGGAGCACTGGAGTTATTTGTTCCCAGCAACTGTCAGCGAAGAACGAAAAACGAAAATCGAATAGAGATATCGTCGCGGCGTGATCTCTCTTCGTTATTCGATCTTCGTTGTTCGTTAGGGGTGCAACCGCGCCACGGCGCGCTTGGCTTCCGCCAGTTGGGGTAAGTCGGCGTCGGCGCTCTTCCACAACTCCAGAAAACGCTGATACTCGTTGAGGGCGGCCTTGCGGTCGCCCTTTTTTTCGAGCAGCCGCGCGATCTGCAGGACGTAGAGCGGCTCGAACGGTGCCACCCACTTGCTCTCCGGGCCGTAGCGAAGCAGCCCGCGGTACCTGTTGATCGCTTCGTCCAGATCGCCGCGGGCGATGGCGACGCGCGCGAGGCCGTCGCGCGACGGGAGATCGTTGAAGAGCACCGACCTCCCGGTGGAATTCGCATCGAACATTCGTCGCGGAGGCTCACTCGCCGTGAAGGCCGACGCCGCCTGCTGGAGGTCGCCGCGCGCCAGCGCGATTTCTGCCTCGAGCATGCGGCGCCACGTACGCTCGATTTCGTTCGCACCTTTGTAGATCCGCCCCTGCGCCTCGAACTGCGAGACCGCGTCCGCCAGCCTGCCGGCCTGAATGTGCGCGAGGCCGAGCATCAGATGCTCCGACACCTTGACGATCTGCCGCGCATCGTCCGGCTCGCCCGCATAGAATTTGCCTGCGGCAGGAGCGTCGCGCAGCGCGCGCGTGTGATCGCCGCGCTCGAGCGCGAGCAGTGCCGATACCATCTTCAACCCGGCGATCCTCGTCGGATTGCCTCGCGCAATCGCTTCCTTCTCGGCCTCGTCGAGCACCTGAGCGGCTTCACGATAACGGCCAGTGCGCGAGAGAATCATCGCCTTGAACGCCGGCGACTCGATCGGTCCGGCCAACGCAGCGTCATAGCGCCCGAGCACGGCAAGCGACCACGCATGGAGAGTGCGCGAAGATGGGAACGTCGGATCGACCGCAAGAGCACGCGCATAGGCAGCCGCCGCTTTCTCGGCGTCCCCCGCCTTCAAATACGCCTCGCCTAGACTGTCGTGCGGATTGGGCTCGCGCGGCGCAATCCGCGCATACGCTTCGAACTCGCGCGCGGCCTCCTGGTAGCGCCCCGCCCCGAGCAGCGCATAACCATGCGTGTTTCGCGTGTGGCTGGACGCAGGCAGCGCCGCGGCTCCGGCGGCAGTAATTTCCAGCAGCCGGTTTCGATCTCTCTCGGTCAGATCGCCCGCCGGGTAGAGCTGCAACGCGAGCGCATATGCTTCCTCTGTGTCGGGATACTTGGCGAGCAGTTCATCGAGCATCCGTCTGGCCTGATCGGCCTGCCCTCGCTCGCGAGCGACCTCCATGTCGAGCATGAGACGGTCCCTCTCGCTCAACCGGTCTGCATTGTCCAGCGCCATCTTCATGTACTGATCGCGCTGCGCCTTGCGTCCGAGGTGGCCGCTCACGTGCGCAAGATGGAGATATGCCTCGGCAAACGACGGATCGACGGCAATAGCAGCCTTGAACAATTTTTCGGCGTCGGTCATCCGGACGTTCGACGCCGCCTTGACGGCTTCGGAATACAGACGGTACGCCTCGAGTGACCTCGAGGACACGTTCGCGACGTTGCGCACCTGCGCGTCCTCGAAACCGACGACGTCGCGGATTTCAGAGGCGAGCTGATCCACGAGCGCAAACACGTCGGTTCCGCGCACGGTCTGCGCTCCGAGGACGCGGCCGCTCGCGAGATCTTCGACTTGCGCGTCGATGCGAATCTCCGGCCCCGCATGAAAAATGCTGCCGACGACGATGGCCCCCGCACCGGCGCGGCGCGCCACTTCCGCGGCCTGCGTGCGATCGAGCGATGACAGGTTCGCATCGCCGCTCTGCCCGAGCGCCTCCAGCAGACGCCGCTCGCTGACAATCTCCAGACCGCGCGTCTGCGCGAGCCCCGTGACGAGCATGTTCGGCACCCCGCTCGACAACCACGCGGAATTGGAATCTGGCGCGCCGGCATTCTGGAAATGCATGACGGCGATCGCCGGCCGGCCGGATGCGCCGACAGCCACAGGTTCAGCATTTCGCCGTCCGAGAAAATAGAACGTTGCCAATGCCAGGAGAATGCTCGCGACAACGACCGGAAGCCTGAACTTCGAAACGACGGCCGGCACACGCCGCACGGGCGGCGCCAGTTCGTGGCGTCCTGATTCAAGCGCGGCCCGAACATCGCCGCCGGTCTGAGACCTGCGCTGCGGATTCTTATCGAGGCATTGATGAATAGCGCGCGCGAGCCCCTGCGGGACACGTTCTGGCAGCGGCGCGGGCGGCGCGTGGAGGATGGCGCCGCTCAGCTCGAATCCCGTTGCGCCGCGGAAGGGACGCTCTCCGCTCGCCATCTCGTACAGCAGCACACCCAGCGACCAGATATCGCTGCGCTCATCCGCCGGCTCGCCGCGGAGCATCTCGGGTGCCATGACCGCCAGCGTGCCGGCGACGGCCCCTTCGGCAGTGATCGACGCGCGCGACTGCGACATGTCGCTCAGCGTTTCGCGCGACAACGCGCGCGCCAGGCCAAAATCCAGCACCTTTGGCCGCCCGTCTCGCGTGATCAGCACGTTTGCGCTTTTCAGGTCGCGATGCGTCACGCCGCCGTGGTGCGCGTGCGCGAGCGCATCGGCGATCTGCGTCCCGTAGCGCACGACATCCTCGGCAGGCAGGCCGCCCTGCGGAATGATGTGCGAGAGCGGCTCACCTTCCACGAGCTCCATGACGATGAAGGGCTGGTCGTCGTGGGTGGCAACTTCGTGGATGGTGCAGATGTTGGGGTGGTTCAGGCGCGACGCGTGCTGGGCTTCCCGCTTCAGCCGCGCCTGCGCATCACCGTCGCTGGCGATGCCGACCTTTATCGCGACCGCGCGTCCCAGGTCGAGGTCTTTGGCGGCGTAGACCTCGCCCATCCCGCCGACGCCCAGGAGACGGCCAATCTCGTAGCGGCCGATAACGCGCCCGGTCAGGGGGCGGGGCGACCGTTCGATGAACCCGCTCGCCTCGTCGTGCGCCTTCAGCAGCCGCTCGACCTCGGCGCGCAGGGCCGCGTCCCCGCCACAGGCGTTGGCCAGGAACGCCGCACGGTCCTCCGGCCCGCGGTCGACCGCATTGTCAAACAGTTCCTTTATCCGCAGCCACAGGTCCGCCGTCACGTTGTGGATCTCCAGAATATGCCCATACCTGTCTCACGCGAAATTCCCGGCCATTTTCGCTCATAGCCATGTCTCACCGCGGAGACGGGGTGTATCCTGTCGCGTACAACCAGCCGTTGGAGGCGATGATGCCGATGAATGCTATCGATAGAAGAAGCGCCGTGCTCGCCGCGATCGTCGTATCAGGCACGCTCTCGATCGTGGTCTCGGCACGCCAGGCGCCGCCACAAGGGCCGACAGCGGAATCGCTGAAAGTCACAACCATCGAGAAGGTGAAAGACAACCTGTATGTCATCACCGGCTCGAGCATCTCCAATAGGGACACCTTCAGCGGCGGCAACACCGCCGTGTTCGTCACCGACCGGGGTGTGGTCCTCGTCGACACGAAGCTCCCAGGTTGGGGTCAGACAATCCTCGATCGGATCAAGACGGTGACCGACAAGCCGATCACCACGATCATCAACACCCACACTCATGGCGACCACACGGGCAGCAACGACTTCTTCGGCGCGTCGGTGGAGACCATCGTCCACGAGAACACCAGGACGAACATGGCGAGGATGGACGCCTTCAAGGGCGCGAAGGCGCAGTTCGTGCCGAAGAGAACCTACAAAGACAAATTGTCGATCGGCAGCGGCCGGGATCAGGTCGACCTTCACTATCTCGGTGTCGGCCATACCAACGGCGATACGTTCGTGGTGTTCCCGGCGCTTCGCGTCATGCACACCGGCGATATGTTCGCGTGGAAAGCGCTCCCCTACATCGACTCGTCTAACGGCGGCAGCGTCGTTGCACATGCGGAGACGCTCGGCAGGACGGTCTCGACGATTAAGGACGTCGACACGATCATCACCGGCCATACACCGGTGCTGACGTGGAACGATCTGAGGGAATACGCCGAGTTCAACCGCGATTTCGTCTCGTGGGCTCAGGAACAGATAAAGGCCGGGAAAACAGTCGACCAGGCCGCAAGTGAGTACCGGGTGCACCCTGAGTACAAGGGGTACACCGTCGCGCCCAATCCTAATCAACCCGGCGATGCGAAGGCGAACGTTGAAATTGTGTACAAGGAGCTCAAGAAGTAAGGAGCCAGCCGTATGAAGCGCACCACACGACACCCGTTCCTCGTCGTCTGCCTCTCGCTCGCGTTTGCCGCCCTCGTCTCGGCTCAACAGGATTTCAGCAAAGTCGAGATCAAGACGACGAAGCTGGCGGGCAGTCTCTATCAGCTCGAAGGACAGGGCGGGCACATCGGCGTGCTGACCGGTCCCGATGGCGTGCTGATGGTCGACAGCCAGTTCGCGCCGCTCACGGAAAAGATCGTCGCCGCGATCAAGGCGATCGATCCCGGGCCTATCCGCTATCTCATCAACACACACGTGCACGGCGATCACACCGGCGGCAACGCGAACCTCGGCGCTTTGGGGG
This sequence comes from Vicinamibacterales bacterium, assembly GCA_963787755.1. Taxonomy (GTDB): domain Bacteria; phylum Acidobacteriota; class Vicinamibacteria; order Vicinamibacterales; family JAMQPK01; genus JAMQPK01. Next base: position 175,054 of record CAWBEG010000002.1, on the reverse strand, counting down.
TGACCATCATCGCGCGGCCGCAACTGCGCGCGCGGCTCGAGAAGCCGAGCCCCACCGCCACCGGCGCGCCGGGAACGCCGGCTCCCGCGGCGGCGCTGCCGCGGCTCACCTACGACGCGCCGATGACGTTCCACATGAACGGCGAGCAGGTGCAGTTGATTCCGATACCGGCGGCGCACACCGACGGCGATACGCTGGTGAAGTTCGTCAACGCCGACGTGATCATGACCGGCGACTTCTACCGCTCGCTGGGCTACCCGAACATCGACCGCCCCAACGGCGGATCGCTGAACGGCATGCTGGCGGGCCTCAACAAGATCATCGAGCTGGCCGGGCCGTCCACCAGAATCCTCCCCGGCCACGGCGCCGTCGTCGACAGAACCGCGGTCACCGCCCACAGGGACATCCTTATCGGCGTGCGCGACAAGATCGCGCCAATGGTAAAGAAAGGCATGACGGTCGAGCAGGTGATCGCGGCCAAGCCGACGTCGGATTACGACGCAAAGGTGCCAGGCATCGGGACGACGGGAGAGCGATTTGTTAATCAGTTGTACGCGGAGTTGAAGGGATTGTGACGTCTCACCGCGGAGGACGCTAAGACGTGAAGTTGTTTCCGGTGTCAAATAAAACAGAAGTTCAGAAGACCAGAAGACCAGAAGAATTCTTTGGCTTCTGATCTTCTGATCTTCTGTTTAATAACAAACGAACTCTGCGCCATAGCGTCTTTGCGGTGAAGTCCTCAGCTGGAAATCGACAGCACTTCCTCAGCCCACTTTTGCACGCCAGGATACTGTTCGAGGTTCAGCACGAACTCCTCGCCCAGTCCCGTGCTCCGAAGCTGACATCCGTCTGCCTCTTCTCTCCAACGTGACGGAGACTCGTGAAACGTCAGCGCGGGTCTGGAACGCGGCAGGAAGTCGGAAGGAAGACGCCACACCGAACGCGGTTTCCCCGCCTCAGTAAGTACCAGCTGAGGACTGAACGTTGGAAACACGCCCGCACCATTCGCACCCTTCGCGACGTAGACGGTGTTGAACGGAAAACCGTCGCGAACCGCATGAGGATGGCCTTGAAGCCAGGCGGGGACAGGATCCGGACCGAAGCGCATGATTTGGCCGACGCGGAGCCATCCGAACAACACGTGCAGGTCCGGCACGTGCTCGCGGTACCGGTACCTCCCTCGATCGAATTCCACTTCGCGGAACCAGCCGAAGAACAAGAACAGATCGTCGACGCCCACGCCTGCGCGATCGAGATGACGCTGCGCGTTGCTGTCCTGCCCGAACGTCGGAAGCCATCCGGATTCCCGGGTGCGCGCAGACGACTCGAGATCGGGGTCGAGGTGAACTGATGCGTCGGCACGCACACGCCCTCGTGTGAGATCCGAAACGAGATGGCACACATCGAGCGTCCTGGTATTCAGCACGCTGTACGGAGTCCGCCTGTCGCGACCGGGGATCGGGAGCGAGAGCATCTGACCGTCCGGGAGAATCGGACTCGGGCACCCACCCGCTGATGAATCAAACCCTTTGCGGCTGAGGACGAGCTTCATTTATTTCTCTCCTTGCTGACTTAATCGAGAATTCGAACGACTGCCCCTTCCGACATCTATTAATGATGACGGTCTCCTCCACCGGTGCGCCGATCGTCCAGTACACCAGGTCGCCTTCCTCGTAGTACCGAATCTCTGTGTGAAAGAAGACGCCTTCGTACCCGTGGGATCGGATGTGCTTGACTGCTCTCTCGAAAAGTTTTCGATCGACGCGTTCGCGAACAAGATACTCGTGAGGCCAGTCGGGCATCCTGCTCGCGAATCTCCACTGCTCGTCGTTGACGAAGCGCCGCAGGTCCTCAAAAAACAGATTGGGGGTGCTGTTCATCGCCTTCATCTCTGGAGCCTCATTCCGCTATTCACGAATGCAGATAATTCATCGAGCAGCCATTTTGGCTATGGCGGCGGCGAATAATCTGTGCCGTTCTGCACACCTTTCACCGGTGCTGGCACGCGTCATCGTTGGTCCTACAAACCGCTTCGCACTTAGCGCGGTCACAGCTCGAGACAGGGTCGCGGCGGAAGACGTCTGCTTCTGCGAACCAGCTCGCGACGCGGGAAACGCATCTCTCGGCGAGGTGTCGCCGACGGTCGAGGAGTCGATTCTTCGCACCGGCCACGCGGATCCCACGCCTTCCGTGCGTTTCCGGCTCCGCGGTACGTCGCGTCGCTCGCGATGGTTCGCCGCAGCAGGCCTGTCTCACCGGCGCGAGATGTGCGAGAACTGCGTTTAGGTGCGCATGGAGGCATCTCTCGGCGGCCGGTCGCAGACGGTCGAGGAGAGGAGACGAAAAACGAAAAAGGAAAACCGAATAGGGCCGGAAACGGCGTGCCGACTGAGCGCGCCGTCACTATTCGTTGTTCGTTGTTCGCTTTTCCTTACAGTGTTCTTATCCCGCGTGACGTGTCCCGCGGAGGGCATCTCTCGGCGGCCTGTCACCGACGGTCGAGGAGTCGGTCCTTCGCACCGGCCACGCGGATCCCACGCCTCCAGGCCCGTCCCCCGGGTGCCGGTTCTAGAACCGTTGATCCACCTAAATGTAGACGTCTGTTCACCTTCTCGCCCAGGACGCAGGTAAAAAGTGGGTAGAAATTTTTACCCGCCAGTACGGCCAGCCGACACGACGCAGACCGCTGGAAGTCCAATCATCGCGAAAAACCGCAATCCAGCCGGGTGTACATTTCTGGCAAGGATCCCGCAAGGGCACTCGCATGACGGTTGGGAGCGAGCTCAAGCAGGCACGGGAAAACGCAGGTCTTTCGCCCGAACAAATCAGCGAGCGCACCAAGATCCAGCTCTACAAGATCGACTCGCTCGAAAACGGTACCTTTGAACTGCTCCCCCAGGGCATCTATCTCGACGGCATCGTCCGCGCGTACGCGCAGCAAGTGGGCGTCGACCCGGAACCGTTGGTGGAACGCGTGCGCCTCGAACGCGGAAAGCTTCCCGGTGATTCGGAGATTCCTTTCGCAGGGACGATTGACCTTCATGGCGCATCGGCGCCGCGCGCCATTCGCATCGACGTCCCCGTAGAGGACGATCCGTTAGGTTCCTTCGCCGCGGAAAGCAACGTCGCAGCCGTTCCGATTGCACGACCCGCCACGCACGCACCCCGCGCAAACTACAACTTCCTCGCACGCGATCTACCTCTCTCACCCCACGGACCTCGTGTAACACACGCGCCCGCGCGCCCGGCGCGCGGGCGCGCAGGGCTGGCTCTGCCCGTGCTCGCACTCCTCATGGCCGGCTGGAGTGCGTACCTCTACCAATCAAGTCGGCCGCCCGTGTTCGACGAGACTGCGCTGATTCCGAGCCAGACGGATGCGCCGATCGCCGACGCAGAAGCAGAGCGCAAACCTTCAGACGCAACAAATACAGTTACGGGAGAGGCTGCACCCGCTCGCAACACCGCGGCACCGCAGGCGCGCCCGGTTTCCGATACCGCCCCGAGCTCTGCGCCTCCCACGCGTCCTGTTGAATCGGCTAAAGGATCGGCCACGACCGCGCCACCGGAAAGCATCGGAACAGCCGGCTCACTACAGAATGTGTCGGGCTCGTGGAGCATGGCTACTCAAGTGGAGTCGACCAGCTACTCGCCGTACACAGGTCTGAGGCTGGGCTACGAAATGAAGCTGGAACAGGACGGCGATCGCGTGACCGGCGTCGGGCGGAAAGTCACCGAGAACGGCAGCGAGATTGGTGAGCGCGCACAGACGCCGCTGACGGTGAGCGGCACCATCGCCGGCGATCGTCTCACGCTCACCTTCGAGGAACGCGGCACACAGCGTGCGACGCAAGGCAAGTTCGTGCTGCTCGTGGACGACGCTGGAACATTGCGGGGCCGCTTCTCGAGCAACGCGGCACAATCATCCGGCCGCGTCGAAGCCCATCGCGTTTCTGCGCAGTAAACGTATCCCAACGCGGAGTCACGGAGTCACGGAGACGGGTGGTGACAAGAGATCAGAAGATCAAAAAGTCAGAAACAAGGGAATTCTTCTGGTCTTCTGATCTTCTGTTTTGTTTTTACCGGGCGCGGTGAGGCTGTCACTACCGTGGAATTTCTGGTGCAGCGGCCCGAGTAACGCACCCGAGTCACTAAACAAGAGATCAGAAGATCAAAAGATCAGAAGCAACAGAATTCTTCTGGTTTTCTGATCTTCTGTTTTATTTGACCGATCCTACGCCCGCGCTGCTTTTAGCGCGGCAAGCACTCGTGCGGCTCTGAACGGCACACGACGGAGCCGCACACCAGTCGCGTCGTAGACGGCATTCGCCACCGCCGCGAGCAGCGGCTTGCAGACGGTCTCGCCGGCGCCGTAGTGAGGAAGATCGGGCCGGTTCGGATTGGGATCGCCGTTCACGATCACCACATCAATCTTCTCCGGCGTGTCGGCATGCCTGAGCGTCGGATGAGAGATCCAGTCGACCCCCGTGGTCTTCTCGGCGTCGAACTGCACCTCCTCGTGCAGCGCTCGGCTCAGCGAATGCAGCATGCCGCACTCGATGGTGCGGCGCAGCGCCTCGGGGTTGATCACCAGGCCGCAATCGTGCGCGCAGACGATCCGCTTCACCCACACACGGCCGGTCTGGCGATTGACTTCGACATCGACGATCTGCGCGACGACGGTTTGACCGCGGAAGGAATAGGCGATCCCTCGGCCCGTGACGACGGTTCCGGTAGATTGCTGCTTCGGAGACGGCCGCGGATCCCAGCCGTACGCCTCAGCCGCCGCTTTCACGACCGCGATGGAACGCGCCCGCTTGAACCCGCTGTCGTCCGTCTTCCCCGCGTTGAGCAGCCGCAGGCGAAATTCGACGGGATCCACTTTCGCCGCCGCGGCGAGCTCGTCGATGAACGACTCGGCGGCAAACGTAATTTGAGGTCCGTTCGGATCGCGCAGGTTGCCGGTGCGCAACGGCGTTTCGTGCACGAGCGGCATCGAGACGACGTGCCCGGCCGTGCGCCGGTTCGGGATCGTATACATGTCGGACGGCGCGCTCGCGTTGCCGGCCGCTGGTTTCGCCCGCCGCATTCCCATGAGCTGGGCAATCAGCACCGTATCCGGCTCGTTGTAGCCGACGTGATAGAAGTCGGCCGCCCGGGCGTCGTAGTCGAGCGCCACGAGATTGCCCTGCGCATCGAGGCCGCCGCGAATTTTGAACGTGAACGCCGGGCCCTTGGTATCCCATGCGGTCTCTTCGTTCCTCATCCACTGCACCCTCACCGGCCGGCCAATCTCCTTCGCCAGATATGCCGCCTCGAACCCGGCATCGTCTGCAGCCGTGCGGCCGTATGCCTGCGGGCCATCCATCCAGACGACCCGCACCTGTTCGCGCGGGATGCCGAGGAACTGCGCGACGCCGGTGCGCATGCCGTACGACTTCATGTCGTTCGAGTAGATCGTGATCTGACCGTTCGACGGATCGGCCAGCGCGTGCGCCGGTGCAAACGACGTGTGCCCCTGAAACGGCACGTCGTAGTCGGCTTCGACGACCGTTGCCGCACCCGCCAGCGCGTTGTCTGGATCGCCGATCACCGCGGGCTTCTGGCTCGACGTGGGAGTCGCGCTGCGAATGTACGTGAAAAGATCGTCCGAAACCGGGAACGGCGCTGTCGCCGGTTTCTGCCACTCGACTTTGAGTTGCCTGGCCGCCCTGATGGCCTGCTCCTCTCGCTCGCAGACCACGGCGACGTAGTTGCCCTTGCTGACGACTTTGATGAACCCGGGAATGGTCTTGACGGAGTTTTCGTCGATGCCGGCGAGTTTTGCGCCTGCGAACGGAGGCTTCACGTTGCGCGCATGCACCATGCCCGGCACTTTCATGTCGACGGCCCACTTCAACGATCCGTCTACTTTCGCGGGGATGTCGTAGCGCTGCGGCGACTGACCGACGATCTTGAGATCCTGAACGGACTTCACCTTCGCGGCGCCGGTGGTCGCGTCGACGTTGTTGCCGGTCAGCGTGACGTTGAAACGCTTGCCGCCGATCAGCTCGCCGTACGTCACGCGCTTCGAGGGATCGGCTTTGACGCTGATGATCCCTTCACTAACCACGAGTTGATCGACAGGCGCACCCAACGTGGTGGACGCCATATCCAGCAGAACGCGTCTTGCCTCGGCAGCCACACGCCGCATCGGCGGGCCATCCGTCTGAATCGCATCCGATCCGCCCGATCCTCCCTGATCGGGCGTGACGTCGGTGCTGCCCATGATGCAGGTCGTCTTGTCGTACGCGATGTCGAGCTCGTCGGCCATCATCTGACGGAATGCCGTGCCGGTCCCCTGGCCGAGATCCGTCTTGCCGACATAGAACGTCGCGGTGCTGTCCTGATGGATGACGATCCACGAATCGAGCTGGCGGAAATCGATGTCGGGATACGGCGACGCCGCTTGAGCGCTCGCGTTCTGCGCCAGCGACGCGAACGGTCCCGCGGCTGCGGCGGCGCCAACGCTGACGACGAGCAGGCCTGAGCTTTTCAGAAACGTGCGTCTCGAGGGCGTGCCGCTCCATTCCTCGAGCAACTGCTCGATTTGTTTCGGGACGTTGGTGAAAGAGCTCATACGCCCGCCTTCGCCCCTTCGGGGCTACGGCGCGGCAAGCCCGCGCTTCGGCGGGGCAAGCCCGCACTTCGCATCGACGCTGCTGCCCTCTTAACAGCCGCCTGTACGCGGCAGTACGTCATGCAGCGGCACAACGCGCCCGCCATCCCGTCGCGGATCTGTTGATCGGTCGGGTTGGGATTCCTGTCGAGCAGCACCTTGGCCGAGATGATCTGCCCGTTCTGGCAGAACCCGCATTGCGGCACCTGCTCGTCGATCCAGGCCTGCTGCACGGGGTGGAGCGATCCTTCCCTGGCCAGTCCTTCGAGCGTGGTGATGTCCCCTTTGACGGCCGACACCTGCGTGACGCACGACCGCACTGCGGCGCCGTTGATGATCACCGAACAGGCCCCGCACTGTCCGAGTCCGCAGCCGAACCGCGGGCCCTGCAGGTCGAGGTCGTTACGCAGGACATAAAGCAGCGGTGTGGCAGGATCGACGTCCACGGTTTGCTTCCTGCCGTTGACGGTCAATGTGATGGCAGCCATAGGTGGCAATATAATGCATCTTCACAACAGGAGGAACGAATGGTTCTGACCACGGAAGAACTCGTCGCCGCATTGCAAAAAGAGGTGCGGATACTGCTTCATCTCGCCGGCAAGCTCGACATCGCGCAACTCGACTACCGCCCAACGTCGAAGCAGCGAAGCGCGCTCGAGCTGCTGAGATATCTGAGCTACATGGGGCCGGCGCTCGTGACCACGGCGAAAAACGGCTCGTTCGACCGCGAGGCATGGACCTCCACCGTCAAGGCAGCGGACATGCGGAATCTCGACGAGACCCTCGCGATCATCGCCGGGCTGCCGGACGTTTACGGACAATTGCTGTCCGGTATGACTGATGCGGACTTTCGTGCGGAGATGACCGGATTCGACGGCCAAAAGATCTCGAAGGGAGCGTTCATCGTCAGCCTTGTGCTCGGAGGGCATGCCGCATATCGCACGCAGCTGTTCCTGTACCTCAAGGCATGCGGACAGGAAGAACTGGGCACGGTGAATCTCTGGAGGGGCACCGACGCAGTGCCGGCGTAAGCCGTTTCTATACGCATCCCAACACGGAGACACGGAGCCACGGAGACCTCCGTGTTGAGGCAGCAAAACTCTACGCTACTACCCGCCCGCGTCTCCCAGGCTTAGCCGGCGGCACATCAGCTGGAATCTCGATCTTGCGTGTGTCGCCGCTGCGCCAGTACGTGATGCGCACCTGCCCTCGCGGCGGCACCGCGCGGACAGCCTCGAAGAACGCCGCTGGTTCGACGACCGCCTTGCCGTTCACGTCGGTGATGAGATCGCCGCGCCGCAGGCCTTTGTCTCTGGCGCCGCCGAATGCGCTCGTCACGACAACGCCGCGCTGATCGCCGAGCTTGAACTCCTTGCGCAGTGACGGCGTGGCGATGACCACAGTCATCCCGAGCGCCTGCACGACCTGATTCGGTCCTTCGGGCGCGATGAATTCGAACTCGGGAGCCATCGCCAGAATCCTGCGCACCACGCGAATCGGCGCGCCGGTTCGCAGCGCCAGCGCGAGCGCGTCGCTCGGCCGGCTGTCGACATCGCGAATCTTTGCGATCGCCCGCGACTCGAAGCCGGACGATGCCGAAGTACGTGTTGTTGCGCAGATCGGTGACGACAACCTCTTCGACCTCCGCCCGTCAGCTCGGAGATGAGGCTGGCCATCAGATCGTGCGTCATGGGACGCGGCGGGATAACGCCGTGAAGCGCAAGCGCGATCGCCTGCGCTTCCGCGGCGCCGATCCACACAGGCAGGACGCCGCCGGATGCGGGATCGCGCAGCACGACGATGGGCGTTCCGGTCCGGCCGTCGAGCCCGATCGTCGAAAGCTCGACGGGAACCGTGTCGTTAGCGCCGCCGCCCTGCGCGCGGACAGCGGCAAGATCGAGCGATGTCTGACACAAACACAGAATGACGATAGCGGTGACGAGCACGCGGTGACGTTTCCATGCGCACTTAGCGCCTGATCGGTCTTGTCGAGCCAGTGGGACCGGCGCTAAGTGCGAAGCGGAGCCTCTCCCGCGTCGTCGAGCTGGTCGCATCAGCATGCGTGTCTCCGGCTCAAGCCGGACACTACGTTTCTCGAATACGGCGACGTTGTTGACTTTCTGTCCTTGTGCGTCGGTGCCGGTCGTCGTGACCGTCCGCGACTTGCCATCGGCTGCGAGGGCGTTCCGTTGCGTGATGGTGACCTTGCCGCCCTTCTTGCTCACGACCTCCAGTGTGCGCGGATCGATCCGCCTGACCGTCACCGTATCCGCATTCGAGTTGGTCCCGGTCACCGGCGAGTCTTTGCCGTCGAGGTTGGTCGTGTAGGCATACTGCGTCTTGCCGGTAGCCGATTCGTTGGTCACCGCTACCTTGTATCCCTGTCCCGCCGCTTCATAGATTGATGTGATGCTCTTCGGCGCCGGCCCGGGGCTGTACTTGCTCTTCGCGACGTTGAGGCGCCATGTGCCGACAAAGGGATCCGATTGCGCAGTGGCCACGAAGACCCACAAGAGGACCGCCGCCGAGAGAAGCACCGCGACGCGCACAAGTCTCGCAATCATGTTCCCTCCTTCAGTCAAAGGTCCGGCTAAAGCCGGACACTACATTGTGTGTGCCGTCGCGCGACATGAACGCTACGAGATCGCGCGCAACCTCGTCCGGGCATTCCCAGTTGGGACAGTGGCCGATCTCCGGATAGATCCGCAGCCTCGCCTGAGGGATGGCTGCAACGAGACGATCCTGGTCTTCCCTGGAAAACAGCGCGTCCCGGTCGCCCCACAACAGCAGCGTAGGCGACGCGATCCCTCCAACCTCGCTCACATCGTCATATTTGATCACGCTGCCGAGAAGTTTGGCCCAGAGTCTCGACGGCAGCTTCAGGCTCTCGGTCACAATCTGCTCGAAGAACGCGTCGGGCAGCGGCGCAAACGCCGTGCTTGCCTGGAAATCACGCGCGAACTCCCGCGGGACAGGATCCGGCAGATCGCTCAACGACGCGTGAACCTCGCGCAAGACCTCGTTTGAGCCCAACCATCCCGAGCCGATCAGCACCAGACGATCGACCCGCGTTGGATAGTCGAGGGCGACACGCCGGGCGACAAAGCTGCCGAACGAATGCCCAACAATCATGGCACGCTCAATCGAGAGCGCGTCCAGGAAGGCTGCAACATCCGCAGCCATAGAGCGGATGTCGTAGCCACCATCGGGACGTTCCGACTCGCCAAAGCCGCGCTGATCAAGCATCAGCGCGCGGAAGTGGTGAGGCACGCGTTCCGCGACCCTGCTGAACGAAAACCACGAGTCCGGCCATCCATGCAGAAACACGATCGCTTCACCTCGGGCATCTCCCTGCTCGGCAAAGTGAAGCCGCGGACCGGTCGCGATGGTGATGTTGGCAAACTGCATAAAGACAAACGGTCCCGCTAACCGCCGTCGCCAAGGCTACGGCGGGTCAAGAAGGCGGACACCACATGTTGCAGCCGACCTAAAGGTCGGCACTACATACTGCCGACTGACGCCTATCGCCTATTCAAACCGCTCCATCCCCCTCGGCTTCCAGACCTTGTTGGACTCCGGTCGCAGCAAATACCTTATCAAGGCCTTCGCATCGTCTGGATGCGTGGCTCGTGATGACACCGCCACCATCGTGTCGATCCACAGACCGAACTCCTTCGGCACTGGACCGACAAGCTCGATTTCCTTGTACGGAAGAATCTGGCTGATCGTCTGAATCGCCATGTCGCCCTCACCGCGCGCGAGGGCCTGGCCGCCTTCGCCCTTGGTGCTGGGCGGCGCGTTGATGCCGGCAAACTCGGGCCGCTTGAACATGTCGTCGATGATCGTCGCCACCATCGTGCGCGACGCGGGATTCGAGCGCATCACCGCCTTCGCCGTCTTCAGCGCAGCGACGAACTTCTCGGGTGTCGAAATGTCCGGCTTCGGCGCGCCGGCTTTCACGGCGAGACCCATCCGGTTCCGGCCGAGCGGGGTCATCGTCCCCGCCACGACGCCACCTTCGAGCGCGAGCGAGTTCATCAACTGAAACGGCAGCACGATCATGTCGGGCGGCGGCGTCCGCTTCCCAATCTCCTCGACGATGGTGCCCATGCCGACGGTGTTGATGCCGACGGTCTTGCCTGTTTCCTTGCTGAACGCGGCGGCAATGTCGGGCAGCCCGGAGCTGAACACCACGCCGGGCGTGAGGACTCTGATGCCTGCCTTCTCATAGTCGCCGGTCGTCGGGGCAAATACCGCCGCTGCAGGTTTCTGTCCCTGACCGCGAACGTCAGAGCCGATAAGCCAGGACGCGGCCAACGCGATTGCGAGGGCGGACACATGAATGTGGCGCATACGATCCTTTCTTTAACGGCGCAATCGAAGTTGCGCCCTGCCGGAGGTGCACTGAACGTCGTTCGAAGCCCACAGGCTATCGCGTGGGCTCGCGTATCGCAAGCGCCCATTTACATTTCTGTTGTTGGCAGCTAGGGCTGTCGCATAATCGTTTATAGCGACTTCACGAAGGCAAATCGTCGGAATGGCTCCGGGAGCCTTTTCGATTCACACCATCCCGAGTCGAGGCACTGTGGCTAAAACACCAACACGTAAAAACAATAAATCCGCAAAACCCATCGATCGCCATCTTCCGAATAACGCCGGCAACGGGGGCGAGACGCACCAGACTCCGTCCCCGGCGGCCCTGTTCTGACGACGAACCAGGGCGCGCCGCTCTCCGACAATCAGAACTCGCTGCGCGCGGGCACGCGCGGGCCCACGCTGCTCGAAGACTTCATCTTCCGCGAGAAGATCACCCATTTCGATCACGAGCGCATCCCCGAGCGCATCGTGCACGCGCGCGGATCCGGCGCGCACGGATTTTTTCAGCCCTATCAGTCGATGTCGAAGCTGACGCGCGCGGCGTTCCTGCAGGATCCGAAGGTGAAGACGCCGGTCTTCGTGCGCTTTTCGACCGTTGCGGGCGGCGCCGGGTCCGGCGACACCCCGCGCGACGTTCGAGGATTCGCCGTCAAGTTCTACACGTCCGAAGGCAACTTCGACCTGGTGGGCAACAACATCCCGGTCTTCTTCATCCAGGATGCGATCAAGTTTCCCGACATCATCCACTCCGTGAAGATGGAGCCCGATCGCGGTTATCCGCAGGCCGGGTCGGCGCACGACACGTTCTGGGATTTCGTCACGCTGATGCCCGAGAGCATGCACATGCTGCTGTGGGCGATGTCCGACCGCACGCTGCCGCGCTCGCTCCGCATGATGGAAGGCTTCGGCGTCCACACATTCCGTCTCGTGAACGCGGACGGCAAGTCGACGTTCGTCAAGTTCCACTGGCGTCCGAAGATCGGATCCGCGACGCTCATCTGGGATGAATCGGTGAAACTGTACGGCGCGGATCCCGACTCGCAGCGCCGCGATCTCTTCGACGCGATCGCGATGGGCGATTTCCCGGAGTGGGAGTTTTCGGCGCAGGCATTCGACGAGAAAACCGCCGCGAAGTTTCCGTTCGACGTGCTTGACGCGACGAAGCTCATTCCCGGAAGAAATGGTCCCGCTCACCCCGCTCGGCCGGATGGTGCTCGACCGCAATCCCGATAATTTCTTTGCCGAAACAGAACAGTCTGCTTTCCATCCAGGCCATGTGGTGCCGGGCATCGACTTCACCGACGATCCGCTGCTGCAGGGCCGGCTGTTCTCGTACACCGACACGCAGCTCATCCGGCTCGGCGGCGCGAACTTCCACGAACTCCCCATCAACCGGCCGAAGTGCCCGATGCAGAACTTCCAGCGCGACGGCGTCAGGCGCATGGATATTGCGAAAGGCCAGGTCGCCTACGAGCCGAACAGCATCGCGCCCGAGGGCCCGCGCGCGGATCCCGATCGCGGGTTCACAACGTTTCCGGCTCTCGACGCCGGCGACAAGGTGCGCGAGCGATCGGAAACGTTTGCCGATCACTACAGTCAGCCGCGGCTGTTCTATCGATCGATGTCCGAGCCCGAACAACGGCACATCGTGAATGCCTTCACGTTCGAGCTCAGCAAGGTCTCGAGACCGAACATCCGGCAGCGCATGCTGGGACACCTCAAGAACATCGATGCCGATCTCCTCGCGCGGGTCGAAGAGGGTCTCGGCATGGAAGGGCAGGCCGAGAATATCAAGCCGGCGCGCGCGCCAATCGACATGAAGCCGTCGCCCGCGCTCAGCCTGGTGAAGAAAGCGCCAAAGACGCTCGAAGGCCGCAAGGTCGGCGTGCTCGTCACCGACGGCAGCGATCCGGTGTTCGTCGCGGCGTTGCGAACGGCTGTCGAAAAGGCCGGCGCGCGGCTGCAGGTCGTCGCGCCGAAGATCGGCGGCGCCAAAGGGAAAGGCGGCAAGCTGATCGAGGCGGATCATCAACTCGCCGGCGGACCGTCGATCTTCTTCGATGCCGTCGTCGTGGCGGCGTCGACCGAAGGGGCCTTGATGCTCGAGAAAGAGGCGGCGGCGATCGATTGGATACGCGACGCGTTCGGCCACCTCAAGGTGATCGGAGTCCTCGACTCGTCACTGGGGCTCGCCGAGGAAGCCGGCGTCGAAGAAGACGAAGGGGTCGTCGAAATGGACGGCACGAAAGACATCGCTGCGTTCATCAACGCGGCGAAGCACGGCCGCCAATGGGATCGCGAGCCGAGGCTGCGCAGCCCGAAGTAATCTCTGTTTGCACATAGCGCTCCACCGAACACGCTCGAGCAGGTGAGACACGCGTGCTGCGGCGACCAGCTCGACGACGCGGGAGAGGCTCCGCTTCGCATTTAGCGCCGAGCGTTTGCCAGCGCAGGCTAAACGCTATGAAAACGCGCCAGTGGCGCGTTTTCCGCGGAGGGCTCCGCTTCGCGCTTCAGCGCCGTGCCGATCGTCTTCGAGCGGTGGCCGCTAAGTGCGCATGGACACGTCACGGCGTGACGTGTCCCGCGGAGGGCATTTCTCGGCGACGTGTCGCCGACGGTCGAGGAGAGGAAACGAAAAAGAAAAGGAAAACCGAATAGGGACGGAAACGGCGTGCCGACTGAGCGCGCCGTCTCTATTCGTTTTTCGTTATTCGTTATTCCTTGCAGTTGTCTTGGTACGTCAATCGCTCGCGATGGTCGCCGCAGCACGCCTGTCTCGCCCGCTCGAGCGTGTCCGGTGGGGCGCTAAGGTCACACGTGATTGGGACCGGAATCGCCGGGATGTGTCTGCCTGCCGACGGGCAGTGCCGGTTCGGCAAACGATCGAAGGCGGCGCGACGGCGTCGAGGGGACAAAACATCGGAACCGGCCACCTCCGCGAAGGCCAAGCCTGGCCTGAGCACGATGACGCTTACCGACAACGCGGTGACGTCGTTCTGCCACGCCGACTTCGCGTTTGCGGAACTGGCGCTGCCCGTCGGCGGGCGGACTGACTCCGGCAGTCTCACCGAAAAGATGCGGAAGCCTTTTCGATTCGAGCTCTGCGCCGTTGCGCCTTTGCGGTGAGGCATGGAAGCACGTCTTACAGCGGCGGCCTTTTCTCGTGCCACGGAGTCGCCGACTCGTACGCATATCCCGCGGCGTACACGGACTCTTCGTCGAACGGCTTACCGACAATCTGAATCGACAGCGGCAATCCCGGGGGGGAGGTCGAGAACCCGGCCGGCACGGCCATCCCCGGAAAGCCTGTGTCGTTGAACGGGGAGTGCGGGCTGAACCGCGCCATGCTCTGCTCCCCGGCGGGGACGGTTTCCGGTGTGATCATCACATCGAACGCCTTGAAGATCTCGAGCATCTGCTTCACGAAGATCTTCCGCATTTTCTGGGCGCGCAGATATTGTCCAGCGGTAATCAGCGCGCCCGCCTCCACGTCGCGCCTCACGTTCGACGGCCCGTATAACTCCGACTTCGTGGCAAGGAACGGTTCGTGGTACGAGGCCGCTTCGCAGATGCGGATGATGTTGTGCGCATCTCCCATCACCGCGAGCGTCTCCGGCAGATCGACTTCGACGAGGCGTGCGCCGAGCTTCTGAAATACCGCAAGCGAGTCGTCGAACGCCTTCAGTTCATCCGGATGGTGGCCTTCGATCATCTCGCGCTTTGCAATCCCCAACCGCATCCCCCGAACGCCACGACGCAGCGAACGCGTGTAGTCGGGAACCGGCGTTTCCGAGGTCGCCCAGTCCTCGGGATCGTGACCTGCGATGACGGCCAGCAGGAGTGCGTTGTCTTCGACAGTCCGCGTCATCGGACCGGTGTGGTCCACCGACCAACTGAGCTTCATGATGCCGTAGCCGCTCACCCGCCCATATGTCGGCTTGAGACCGACGACGCCGCACATCGCTGCGGGTCCGCGAATCGATGCGCCGGTGTCGCCGCCACTCGCACCGAAGAACATGCCCGCGCCCAGGCCGGCCGCGTTTCCTGCGCTCGATCCTCCCGTCGGTCTTTCGAGATTCCAGGGATTATTCGTGCCGTTGCCCGATCCACCAGACGAAAATTCGGGAAGGTTCGTCTTTCCAAGCAGTATCGCGCCGGCGTTCTTCAACTTCGCCACGACCGTCGCGTCGAACGACGGGACGAAGTCCGCAAGCACCGGCGATGCGCAAGTCGATTTGATTCCTTTTGTGTAGTGCGTGTCCTTGACCGCCACAGGGATTCCGTGGAGGGGTCCGCGGTAGCGGCCGGCCATGATTTCTGCTTCGGCGGCTCGTGCCGCTTCGAGCGCGCTCTCGCGCGTGAGCGTGATGAATGCACGAACCTTCGGCTCTACCTGATCGATTCTCGCGAGTGTCGCCTGGGTCAGCTCGACCGGCGACAGCTTCTTGCTGCGAAGGCGGGTCGCTGCTTCGCGAATCGTCAGGTAGTGCAGCTCGCCGGCAGGCTCCTGCGCCCTGACGACCGCTTCACGCTGGGCTGCCGGCAGAACGTTCGCCCCACCCATCACGCCCATTGACCCGGCAATGAATTGTCTTCGCGAGACGCTCATTGCGGGCCACCCTTTACGCCGCTCGGCTGCGGAGTGAGCGAAAAGTGAAAAGCCGGCTCATCTTCGAGCTTGAACGGATACGCGCTGAGACGGGCTATCGCAGCCAGGTAATTCTTGTAAGCCGGCAGATCGGCCTCGATGCGCTCTTCGCTCAACGGCCGGCCGTTGGCCACTGAAATCGCTTTCATGATCGCCTTGATGTCTTCATCGGTCAGATCGGTTGGCTTCTGGGCCATGAGACTCCTCCACTAGAAGCTCGACTACTCCTTCACCGCAGGCAGCATCGCCGCATCGCCGGTGTTCAAGCATTGCGGATGTCCGAAGCCCCCTTTGCTGGCGCCGTTCGCGATATCGAAGACGATGTTGTCGGGCCGCGCTTTGTCGCCGGAGACGCCGCCGACTCCCATCAGATGATCGAGGCCGAGAATCGCGCGGACGCGCCACGCGATGTTGTGGTCCGCGCACGACGTGTCGCCGCTGACGCCGACGCCGCCGACCATTCTCTTTCCCGCACCGTAAAGGCCGAGCCCTCCGCCGAACACGTTCACGCCGCCTAAACGGCCGCCGGTCATCGGGTCCTTCGCGGTGCCGTAGCTCGCGTAAGGACCGTGATACGCGACGGAGGTATCGACCGGATTGCTCAGCTGCAATCCGAACAGGCTTCCACCAGGCTGCACCGCGGAATACAGATTCGCGGTCGACAACGCGAGACCTGTCGGCTGGCCGGAGCCTCCCGAATTGGACGACAAATCGAGCCCGAATGCGTTCGCCGTGCTGGCCTTCTGCGCCGAAATCACTCGGCTTCCCGGCCATTGCGCCGCGCGATCCGTGCCTGAGAACGCGACCGCGCACACGACGCCATCGCGATCGACGATGGTCGCCCACATGTGATTGTTCAGGCCGCTCTTCTCTTCAGCCGTCGCCTTGTCGAGCGCAGCCTTGAGCGTTCCATGGCTCGGCAGGGCCGAACAGCCCTTCGAGTCTGGCTGCGCGTAGGAAACTCCGGCCGAAGATGCCAATGTCACGACAGTACCAATTGCGCACGCGATCATCTGACGCACAAACATGTGTCCCTCTTTTCTATGTCTCGACGCAGAGACGCTGAGACGCAGAGAAACTTCCTCAAAAGAAAAAGAAATACTCTGCGCCTCCGCGCCTCTGCGTCAAGACGGGGAATTACCTCGCACTGCGCAATCGCGCTCTCGGCATAATTTACTCGATTACGTCTCCCTGAGTGGTCGGCAGATAAGAAAACTGTAAGGAATAACGAAAAGCGAATAACGAATAACGAATAGAGACGGCGCGCTCAGTCGGGCGCCGTTTCCCTCTCTATTCGGTTTCCCTTTTTCGTTTTTCGTTTCCTCTCCTCGACCGCCGGCGACACGCCGCCGAGAGATGCCCTCCGCGGGCAACGTCACGCCGTGACGTTGTCCATGCGCACTTAGCGCCCTGACCGGCCTCGCTCGAGCGGGCGAGACAGGCTTGCAGAGACGAAACATCGCGAAAAACGAAAAACGAACCGCGTAGACGGCATGCGCAGTCGGGCGCCGTTTCCGTCTTATCCGCGTTTTCCTTTTTCGATTTTACGTTTCCTCTCCTCGACCGTCAGCGACACACCGCCGAGAGATGCGTTTCCCGCGTCGCGAGCTGGTTCGCTGCAGCAAGCCTGTCCCACAGCTCGACAAGGCGAGCGAGACCTGCGCTAAGTGCGAAGCGGAGCCTCTCCCGCGTCGTCGAGCTGGCTCGCGGAAGCATGCGTCTTCCGCTCTCACCCCTGTCTCGAGCGAGTATCGGCCGGGACGCTAAGAGCGAAGCGGACCGCGTCGTTCTAATTCCGCACGCCCAGAGCGCCGTAATCGGGTAAATTATGCCGACAGAGGACCCCATGAAAAAACTGACGACGTTCGCTCTGATCATGTTGACGCTGGCCGTGTTTGCGCAGACCCCGCTTCCACAGGGAGTGCCCGGCCCGAACATTCCTAAAGGCAAGGCCCCCGAGCAGGGCTACGTGCCCGACGGATGGCCCGCACACCCGGGAGGGTTCCTCAAGTACAGCGTCGAGATTCGCTTCGGCGAAGAACCGGAATCGATGCCTGAAGGGATGAAGTTCGGACGCGTCTCGGCGGTCACGACCGACAACGAGGGCAACGTCTACGTGTTCAAGCGCGACGCGAAAACGGATCAGCTGGTCGTGTTCGACGCGTCGGGAAAGTATCTGCGCTCGTGGGGCAAGGGGATGTTCACACGCCCGCACGGCCTCCGCATCGATCGCGATCAGAACGTGTGGGCGCTGGACGATGCGGGACACCAGATTTTCAAGTTCACGCGCGATGGAAAGCTGCTGCAGACGTGGGGAGTGAAGGACAAGCCGGGCAACGACGCGAAGACGTTCAACCGGCCGACCGACATCGCGTGGGACTCGCAGGGCAACTCCTACATCTCCGACGGCTACGGCAACCGGCGTGTCGTCAAACTCGACAAAGCCGGCAACTTCGTGGCGACGTGGGGCAGCGAAGGAGACGGTCCGGGCCAGTTCCGCCTGCCCCACACCATAGCCGTCGACTCGAAGGACCGTGTGTATGTGAGCGACCGCGAGAACAACCGCATTCAGATCTTCGACACCGGCGGCAAGCTGCTGAAAACGTGGACGCATCTCGGCTGCACGCAGGGGATGTACATCTCCCCCAAGGACGAGATGTGGATCATCACGCACCGGAACAACAGCGAGAACATCACGTACGACACGCTCGCGGGACACGTCATGAAGCTCGACGTGGAGAGCGGCAAGATTCTCGGCTCATTCGAATCGCCGGGCCACATGCTGACCGCGACGCCGAACGGGGTCGTCTTTGTCGCGAGCCTGACGGGCAACGTGTTCAAATGGCAGCCCAATCCGTGGTGGCCGGCGCGAGCGCACGAGGCGATTGCGCGCGGCGTGCCGCCGCCTAAATAGGTGGTAGGTGGTAGGTGGTAGGAAGAACAGAGATCAGAAGGTCAGAAGCATTCCTTTCTTTTTGATCTTCTGATCTGTCTTCTGTTCAGAAAGGCCGCTCGGAGGAGACGATAATGGTTTCAGCCCGCTGGCGTTTTGCGGTTGTATTGGCCGTTGTTGGTCTCAGCTACCAGCCACCAGCTACTAGCTACCAGCTATCAGACGGATGGGTGTCGCTCTTCGATGGTAAGACACTCAACGGCTGGACGACCATTGGCGGTGTCCGTTGGAGCGTCGTCGATGGCGCGATGTCCGCGGAGCCGGCGTCGCAGCCGATTACGCCGACGGGCGATGCGAAGCAGACGTGGCCGCAGGGCTTTCTTCGCAGCGTCCAGACTTTCGGCAACTTCGAGCTGACCGCGGAGTTCTGGAGTGAGGAAGACACCAACAGCGGTCTCTTCATCCGGTGCGCGGCGCCCGCGAATCCGGGCAGTCTCGGAAGCTGTTACGAAATCAACATCAGCGATCCTCACGCAACCACGCCGACGGGCGGCATCGTCGGCGTGCACTCTCCGCTGCCGTATCGCGTGAAGAGCGCCGGCAAGTGGAGCCGGTTCGATGTGCTCGCCGACGGCCCTCACCTCGTGGTGAAGGTCAACGGTGAAACGCTGACCGATGCGCGCGATGAAAAGCTTCGCGAAGGCGCGTTAGGCCTGCAGGCGGGCGGCCCGACAGGATCAGGGCCCGTCAAGTTCCGCAATATCAGGATTCGTCCGCTCAAATAAAACAGAAGATCAGAAGATCACAAGCACTCTTCTGCTTCTGATCTTTTGGTTCTCTGATCTTCCGTGAGTTCCGATATGGAACAAAAACCCCAACACCCATGCGACCCGCTTGTCACACGCGAGAGCCTGGAGAAACTCGTTGACGGTATCAAGGAGCTCGAGCCCTATCGAGAATACTTGAAAGTCCGCTGGATCGGCATGATCCTCTGGTGGCATTGCCGCGCTGAAGATGCGCGGACGAAATACACGCGTCTGCGAGCGATCACTGTGATCGGAGGAGTGTCGATCCCGGTGTTGACGACGTTGAGCATGCGCCCCAATTGGAGCGCAGAGATTACGATCGTCATCGCGGCTGTCGGCGCGCTCGTCGCCGGTTGTGCTGCCTGGGAGGGCGTCAAAAACTACGGCGACGTCTGGCGCGAGAAGCGGCGGGCGACCGAACTCTTGAAAGTCGAAGGATGGCAGTTTTCGCAACTGACCGGACCCTACCTGCAGCATAAGGATTTCAAAACGGCATTTCCTTACTTTGTCACCGCGGTCGAGGGGATGATAGCGAAAGAAATCGGGGAGTATCTATCGGTGTTCGACAGCTCCGTAGCCCAGGCACGTGTAGAGGCCGACAGGCTCATCGCCGCAATCATCGAAGAAGCCAGGAAACGCGTAAGCCAAGGCTGAGTCTTCCGCTGAAATAGAACAGAAGATCAGAAGACCAGAAGATTTCTCTTTTGATCTTCTGATCTTCTGTTCCCGTGCTCTTAGAACGTGTACCGGAGGCCGATGCGCGCGATTCGCGGCGGCACGACCGCCGTGGCGTAGGCGAATGACGGCCCCGACGCGAAATTCGCCGTAATCGGCGAGCTCGTGTTGAACAGGTTGAACAGATCGAAGTCGAACTGCACACGATTGCCGCCGTTGATCACGAAGTACTTGCTGGCACGGAGATTCACGACGTTGATAGCCTTGGCCGTCTGTGCCCCGGGCTCGTCGAGCTTCAGCGTCACCGTCGCCAGCTGACTGAGCGATGGCCCGCCGTCGGGATCGACCGCGCGGAACACATTCGTGCGCTGGCCCTGGAGGCCAATCTTGCTCTGGATGAACGCACCAAGCTGAATGCCGAATGGCGCCGAGTAATTGCCGCTCACGTTGCCGGCCCACTTCCAGGTCGTATCCCGGGAATTCAAGTCGACGTTCGGATCGTCTTCGAACAGCACCAGCCAGAAATCGTTCTTGATCGCCCAGAACGACGCCATGGCGCCCCACTTGCCAGACGACCGCTTCGTCACCGTGAACTCGATCGTGTCGAACGTGTCATCCCGATCGGTGTTCTGCTGCTCGTTCTGGACAAACGCCGCCCCGAAGTAGGCACGATCGTAATCGTAAATCGTGACCGACCCGCCGTCGTCGGCGTTATTGAGCACGCCGTCGGGGCCTGGGTCTCGCCGTGTCAGCGGAATGCTGTACGCACTGCGCGGACGCGCGACATTGCGTGTGCCGAACCGGTCGGTGACTTTCTTGCTCACATAGAGCACGCGAACGCCGAGGTTCTGCATGACTTCCCGCTCGACGCCAACCGTCGTTTCGGTCGTCATTGCCGGCCGCAGCTCCGGATTCAGCCTCGCACTGCTGGCACCGGTGACGCCGACGAAGTCGGACTGGTTTGGATCGAGGTTCACTTCGCCCGGCGTGTAGTCGCGATTGCCATCGAGATCGCGCCACTTGAACGTCGTCGTGATGTTCGCCATCGGGTTGTACGCATTGGCAAAGGCGTCATCCATGCCGTTGACGAATCGTCCGAACGTAGCCTTCACCACAGTCTTGTTGGCCACGTCCCACGCGAGCCCCATTCTTGGAACAACGGTGTTCCATGTCAGCACGTCCACCGCATCGTACGACGCAGCCGGGTACAGCGTCGGAAACTGAGGACTGACCTCCTTGGACTGTGCCGGCAGGAACGCTTTCTGCTGCTCGATACGCAGCCCCAGGTTCAGCGTGACTTTCTCCGTCACCCGCCACGTGTCCTTGATGTAGCCGGCGTAGTAATTGGCTCGGGAATCCGGCTCGGCCGGAGAATTGCGGATCTGAATCTCCGCCGGCGTTCCTGAAACGTTGTTGACCCGATCGAAGACGAGGGTGTAGTCACCTGCCGGGTGGAGGCGCCATCCGATGCTGTTCTTCCGCCAGTACAACGTCGTCCCGACTTTCAGCTCGTGCTGACCACCGAACGATTTCTCCGGGAACATGCTGAGGCCGCCATCCACCTGCCATTTGTCCCGATGCTCGAGGTTCGTCTTCGGGTTCGCGCCGAGATTCAGACCTGTCTCACGATCCAGACGCGGCGGATTGCCTTTCTCCACCGGCGCCGCGAAGTTCGAGCGCCACGGCGCATAGTCCGCCAGGTAGCCTCCGTAGCCCGCGACTACGTTGAAGACCATCCTGCTGTTGAGCGTGCTCTGGAGCTCGCCTTTGTACATCGAGCTTGGGTTCCGGTAGTCGAGCGTCGACTCCAGCGGGCGGAAGCGATTCGGCTCTGGCGGAAGACCCTGCGGCTGGTACTTCAATGTCGGTTGCCAGGCTCCGATCAGCCGGTTGCCTCGTGTCGGCTGATACGACACCTTGAGTGCGCCGTGCGTCAGACGCGTCCGGACGTCGGCCAGCTCGTCGTCTTCAGTGAGGTATTTGCCATCAGGCCCGGGACCGGCAGCAAACCCGACCACCCCCGCAAGCTTGTCCTGTTGGACAATCGCCCCGTAGAACCACAGCTTGTCGCGTACAAGGCGTCCACCAAGATCGGCGCTCAGGTCGTACAGGTGTCGCAGCGGCTCCGTGTCGCTCAGCCCCTGTGCCCTCAGGGCATCGTTGAGATTGCTGGATTGCAATCCAGGCCGCTCGACCGACGCGATGTAGGACCCGTGAAACTGGTTGGAGCCCGACTTGATGACGGCAACCATCGACACGCCGGGAACCGAGACCTCGGCATCGTTTCCAGATGTTCTGATTTGGGCTTCTTCGAGTGTCAGGCTCGTCATGTAGACACCAGTGCTCGTGCCGTCGGCGATGTCGATGCCGTCAATCTGAATCTTCGAATTCGCGGTCTGTCCGTAGCTCTCGGTACTTGCGCGCACACCCATCCAGCTATCGCCCACGTCGACGCGGTTCGTCGTGACGCCGGGGGTCATCGCAAACAACTGCTGCAACCCGCGGCCGATCGGCACGGACTCGAGCGTTTCCTGTGTGAGGTTGACGCTCGTCGTCGTCGAGGTCATGTCCACGACGGGACTCGCGCCGGTGACGGTGATCGTCTCTTCCACTCCTCCCACACCCATCGTCGCGTCCACTCGCGCGACGAACCCGATCGTCAAACGGAAATCGCTCAGCACGAAAGATTTGAAGCCGGGCAGCTCGAAAGCGATGCGATAGAGTCCGGCCGGCAGCTCGCCGACTCGGTAGTTGCCATCGACCTCCGACACGACGACGATCTGGCCGACCTGCAGCGCGGGGCTCGAGAGCGTCACCGTGACGCCGGGCATGGCGGCGCCCGTCTCATCTTTCACAGCTCCGTGAATCGTGGATCGGGCGCTCTGCGCCCAGCCGGGCGCAGTCATCAGGACGAGGGTCGCGACAACCGAAACCGTCCGCCTAACCATGTTCGCCTCCTGTTCCCGGGAGCGACCAAATTGTGGGGGAGACGCGAAGGTAACACGGTTGCAAGGTTTCCGGCTACCTCCGTTCTAAGGAAAGGAGGTTTCATGAGTCACACGTTCGCCAGTCTGGTCATAGCCGGCCTCATCGTGTCGGCAACCCCGTTCGCGGCACATCAAAGTAGAGCAGAGAGCCAAAGTAGAGCAGAGAGCAAAGAGCAGAGAGCAAACCATTATCCGGCCGCCGAGGTAGAGATTCTCGTAAACGGCACTCCTCAAAAGCGTTATGCCCATGACGGGCGTTGGTATGTGGAGGCGGTGAAGGGACGGGAGTATGCGATTCGGCTGCGAAACCCCTACCCCGTTCGTGCGGCTGTCGCGCTGTCGGTCGACGGCCTCAACACGATCGACGCGCGCCATACAGCCGCGGCCAATGCGCGCAAGTGGGTGCTCGAGCCCTACCAGACCATCACGATCAGCGGGTGGCAGACGAGCCGGACGGACGCGCGCCGCTTCGAATTTACGACCGAAGAGCAATCGTACGGGAAGGCACTCGGCGAGACCGCCAACCTGGGGGTCATCTCGGCGGTTTTCTTCAAGGAGCGCGTGGCGGCAATCGCTCGCGAGTCGTCGAGGCTGACCGCGCGCAGTCGCGCGCCAGAAGCTCCATCGGCGGCGGCGTCCGCACGCGCCGGGCAAGGCATTGCCGACGCCGATAGTCTCAGAAAGCTGGACGAGCAGGAACACGCCGCGACCGGGATGGGCCGCCGCACCGATCACGCGGTCACCGAAGTGCGGATACGATCTCGACGAGACGCCAGCGGAGACGGTAAACATCCGCTACGAGTACCGCCGGCAGCTTGTATGGCTGGGAATCCTGCCCGGGACGCCGATACCCGATCCGCTCCAGCGTCGAGAGCGTGCGCGCGGCTTCGAGCCAGGCTTCAGTCCCGAAGTTCCACGGCGGTGATTAGGGCCTGTCAGATAAAACAGAAGATCAGAAGGCCAGAAGGCCAAAAGGCCAGAAGAATTCTTTTGCTTCTGATTTTTGGATCTTCTGATCTCTTGTTTAATGACTCGGGTGCGTTACTCGGGGCCGCTGCACCAGCTCGATGAGACGAGAAACATCCGCTACGAGTACCCGAACCTCCACGGAAGTGATTATGGCCGGTCAAATAAAACAGAAGATCACAAGACCAGAAGAATTCTTTTGCTTCTGATCTTGTGATCTTCTGATCTTTTGTTTAGTGACTCAGGTGCGTTACTCGGGGCCGCTGCACGCTCGATGAGACGACAAACATCCGCTACGAGTACCCAAACTTCCACAGAAGTGATTAGGGCCGGTCACAAAAACAGAAGATCAGAAGACCAGAAGAATTCTTTTGCTTCTGATCTCTTGATCTTCTGATCTTTTGTTTAGTGACTCGGGGGCGTTACTCGGG
Organism: Vicinamibacterales bacterium; assembly: GCA_963787755.1. Taxonomy (GTDB): domain Bacteria; phylum Acidobacteriota; class Vicinamibacteria; order Vicinamibacterales; family JAMQPK01; genus JAMQPK01. The sequence continues at coordinate 150,613 of CAWBEG010000002.1, read as the reverse complement.
GCCGCCGCACCAGCTCGATGAGACGATAAACATCCGCTACGAGCACCAGCCTCGACCGCGCCCGGTCAAATAAAACAGAAGACCAGAAGACCAGAAGAATTCTTTTGCTTCTGATCTTTTGATCTTCTGATCTTCTGATCTTTTGTTTAGTGACTCGGGCGTTACTCGGGCCGCTGCACCAGTTCGATGCGGACCCCGTCGGGAGCTTCGGCGAACGCGATGCGCGCGGTGACGCCGTTCGCGAACGTCAGCGGACGTGGCTCGGTGGTGATCTTCACGTTCCGCGACTTGAGCTCAGCCACCGAGGCATCGACATCCAGGGGACGGAATCCGATGTGATCGATCGAGTGCCCCTGGCTCGGCACGGCATCGCCGCGCTGAACCAGAATCCACACGCCGCTCATGTCGATGCCGTCGATGCGGTCCTTGAGTTTTCCGACGCGCCCGCCGAACTGCGCCGAATACCACGCGAGCATCGCCGCCGGGTCGCCGCCGCGAAGATGAATGTGATGCACGCCGAGTCCTGCTGAATCCTGCACGACCTCGATGCGCGTGCCCCACGGATCCTCGATGAACGCGAGCGGGAACAATCCGGGCACGTCCCGGGCCGGCGCCTCGACCTTCACTCCGTCAGACTGAAGCGCCTTCATCGTGGCGTCGAGATTGGCGACCGAGAATCCGATGTGATCGACCGCGCTTCCCTGACTGGGCAGCGTCTTCTCCCTCTTCGAAAAAATAATGCGCACGTCACCGATCAGCAGCCGGTCGGCTGCCTCGGCCATCGTCTTGCCCCCGAAGTACTTCTGATACCACGCGACCGCGGCCACGGGATCGGGCGCCGCAAGATGCACATGATCGACGATGGGACGGTAGCCCTGCGCGGATGCTGTCGACGCGAGCGCGAACATGCACAGGAAGAAGACGGGCAAGCACCGGCGGATTCGAACAGATTTCATGCGGCTGAGCCTAGTCGAAATCCCCATCGGCAGACAAGCTACCTGCGAGCCGGGCTTCAGTCCCGAAGTTCCACGGCGGTGATTAGGGCTTCGGTCAGGAGAATTCTTTTGCTTCTGATCTCTTGATCTTCTGATCTTTTGTTCAGTGACCAACGAAACTCTGCGCCATAGCGCCTTTGCGGTGAGATACCGTCAACGAGCCTTTGCGCTCGGGGTCGTATCGGCCTCCAAATCTCCGAGTACGAACTGAATGCCCCTGAAGAAGAAGTCGCTGAGATTCGCCGTCGCAAAAAACGCCGGCGTATGACCCAACGCGGTGAAAAAGACGCGGCCTTTGCCGTAATTGTGGATCCAGCTGAGCGCGTAGTCAGCGTCGGGACGCACGCAGGGGCGGCCGCATCCTCTCCCCTGATTCAAATCGGTCTTTTCGATGTCCATGCTCATCAGGACGCGCACTTTGTCGCGCGAAAGGGGCCCTTCAACGAAGCGGTAGAACTCATCCTGATGGACGAATGACTTGCCCCCGAACGCGGCGACGAGCGGGCTCGTCGGATCGTCGATCTTGACGGTGGCCATCTCGGTCGGTTCGCGATGGCTGCCCTCCACGGCGCCGAGGATCTCACCGAACTCCGCCCAGTCCATCGAGGCATGGCTCGTGCCGTGATATCCCGCAAGCCCACCGCCTTCGCGCACGAAACGGCTCAAGCCGGCGCGAATCTCCGGATCGACGAAGATCTGCCCTACCGTGTTATTCAGAAAGACCGCGTCGAATTTTTGAATCCTGTCGTACTTGAAATTCTCGAGATCGTTGCTGAACACCGCCTCATAGGCGCCGGTTTTCGCGAACAGCTCGATCGCCATGTTTGCCGCCGGGATCGAACGATGTCCGCCATTCGCGCCGCCGTAGCCGATGTTCGCGTCGTAGATCAGCAGCCTCCTGGACGCCTTCGGCGTCGCCGCAGGTTTTTGCGGAGTCGCTGCCGTGATCTTTTCCCGTTCCTCGGGCGTCAACCGATCGGGTCCCTTGATAGGAATCCCGCGAGAGAGCTGCATCACGCGCCCGGCCACCACCGGCTGGACGGCCTTTTCGAAGGCTGCCAACGACCGCGACAAATCGGCCATCACATCCGGTCCACCGCTCGTGTCTACGGTGATGAGCGAAGGCTTCAACTCCCGCCGGTAGATTTCGGCCATGAGCGGCCCGAGAGCGTTTCGGTCGCTCAGCTTGAGAGCCAGCAACCTGTCGTTGAGCAGCGCAATTCCATCGAGCGGCGCAATCCCCTCCTGCGTCCACTTGCGGAGATCGGCATACGCCCCGATTCGCCGGCCGCGTCCTTGAATCGCCTCGAGCACAGTCTTGGGACTGCCACTCAGCGCGACATTGACGCCGAACTCATCCGCAAGCTTCTCGATCGCGGGCAACGACTTCGGCATTCGCTCGACAGCCAGCGTCTCCACGCCCAGGCTCTTCGCGAACTCGAACTGCTTTCGAGCGATCTGCTCGTCCTCGCTGATCTCAGCCGTGACATACACCGGCATCCGCAAGTTCAGCGTCGTCATCCGTTCCCGAACGGCGTCCAGTTCTCCCGGGCGCCAACCTGTAGTCCAGGTTTTTTGGAATCTGGACGCTGACCTTCTGCGTGCTATCGCCTTCGACGACCGCCAGGTCCAGCGCTTCAGCCTTGCGGGCCGCCTCGAGAAACGTGTCCTGCCGGAAGCTCCCGAGCGGTACACCCACCTGCCAGCCAAGGAGAGAACCCACTGCCGTGCGGAGCTGCCGCCACGCCGGGACCCGAACCGATGCGGAGCCCCGGGCAGGAACATTCGTCGGCTGGACCGCTGAACCTCGACCAGCGGGGCCACCGCCCGGATTCCCGGGCGGCGCCTGCGCGAAGCCAATCGTCGCGGAAGCGACCGCGGCCCCAACGAAAAGAATGTCGAGAATGCCTGCGCGCATCAGAATGTCACCTTCAACGCAATCTGCATGTTTCGAGGCGTATTGGCCTGGCTCGTGATTCTTCCGAATGTTTCCGGGTTGCCGATGTTGCTCGCCGGGTTCCCGAATTCCACACGATTGAACGCGTTGAACATCTCCACGCGGATCTGAAGCGTTGAGCGGCCCTGCAGATTCGATCGTCTTCGACAGGGCCAGGTCCTCGTTCAGCGAGGCAAACCCGCGCAACCCGTCGATCGTGGGCATCGATGAGCCGAACGCTCCCGTCGGCTGGGCGAATGCCGCGATGTTCAGGTAGCGATCCGTTCGCGGATCGAAATCCTTGGTATCCAACTTCATCGGCACTCCAGAAACGATATCCGCCGTTTGCGGAATGGCGGTGCTGCCGCCGATTCCCTCGGCCGTCGCTCCTCCGCGGTAGACCGGGTTCGCTTGCGTGGCGCTGACTCCCAGCGTACTCCCGCTTGTGTAACGCAGAATTCCACTCAGCTGCCAGCCACCGATAATCTTGGCGAGCACGCTCGTCGTTGTCGAGGAACCTCTTTCCAGTACCAACCGGCAGCTCGTAGAGGAACCCGACGGCGGCCAGTATGCGGTCGATAGGTCGGGGGACGTGCCTGGCTCATCTCGAGATCGTAGGCATTCCTGTGCATGGGAGCGTTGTTGACGAAGTTGTTCGGGGCGTTCGTCAGGTGTCTGCCCACGTGTACGCCACCGTGGCATACAGTCCGTCGGAGTAACGCTTATCGAACTTCACCTGCAGGGCGTCATAGGTCGACGTGCCTCGGGTATCCGAATTCCTTCCGCCGGGGAACATGTTCGGAAACTGCGGGAACGGCCGGAGGGCCTGCGCCAACGATCCGTTGAATCCCGCATAGGGCGGCGTGTAACCGGCAGCCACAACCAGTGGATCGCGGATGTTCCTGGTCAATAGCGATCCAAGACTCAAGAACTTCGGATCGAGCTGATTGATATCCACTCTCACCGGCAGATGATCCCCTCTCGATCCCACATACGCCACGTCGATGCTCATGCTCCTGCCAAGCGCTCTCTGCATCCCCACACTCAAGTTCTGCGACCGTCCCGCCCGCGCCTGCCGTCGGATGCCAGTAGTTGACGAACCCGGTTCCAACACCGAGCGCCGGAGTAATCAGCGGCGGAATCACCAGGTCGCGCGCCGGGAAACCCTGCGAGAAGGTGTAGGCGCCAGTGAGGTCGTCCGGTGAAGCTGTCGTGGAGGTCGGCCAGTAGGCGTCGTTCTGATTGACGTTGTTGCCGCCACCGTAGGCACCGGTCTGGAAATAGCTGATGCCGTAGGCGCTGCGAAGAACGGTCTTGTCGTTGAGCGCATACGCCAGACCCAGCCGCGGGCCGAGGTTGTTCGAATTCTTGTCGGCCGGCGCGATACGACTGCCGACGCCGTTCTGTCCGGCGAAGACGTACACGCCGGGAAGATTGCCCGCGGCGGGGTTCGGCTTGGTCGTATCGACCATCGAGTAGTAGTCGTTGGCCTCCGTCAGCGGCGTCAGGATGTCGAACCGGAGGCCGTAGTTGATCGTCAGGCGCTGCGTGATCTTGAAGTCGTCCTGCGCGTAGAAGCCAAACTGCCAGGTGCTTTGTCTGTGGCTCGTAAGGACCATAAATACTGAGGCCCGCTGAATCCACATACCCGAGCAGGAAGCTCGCGAAGTCGAGCCCGGTCGTGGCAATGGCGGTCGGCAACGCCGTCTGGTTGCGGGCAAAATTCATGTTCGCCTGGTTCTGCAGATACTTGAACGTCTCCTGCCTCCGTATTTCGCCGCCAAACTTGAAGCTGTGGGCGCCTTTCGTCCACAACAACCCGTCGCTGGCGGTGTAGGTCGTCGCAAACCGATCGTTGTAGCCCAGCGCAGTCGAGGTGCCGGTGAAGCTCCAGGCGATACGCGGAAAATGTCCCGTCGCCAGCTCCATTCCGCGAAGCCCCAGTTGCGTCGGCCATCCCGGCTCGTCAAACCTGCTCGGCTGATCCTGCAGCTGCGTCTGCCGGTTGTAGCCGACACGAAACTGATTCACGAGGTTGGCGCTCATCACCCAGTCGTGGGTGCCGCGCGGGAACCAGTACCCGAAATCCCTGATCTGCTGGCCGCCGGCCGGATGCGGCAATCCATGCGGCGTGAAAGCCCGGGTCGTCTGTCCCGACCAGGCTGAGGCTCATCCGGTGACGTTGCGTTGAATTGGTGGTCCCCCTTCACCGCGAACGTCGTCCGCTCGTTTGTCCGCTTGGGAACCGTCGCGTTGAAATTCGAATAATTTCCCGGCATGTTCGGCAGAGGCAGGTACTCGAGGATTTTCTTGGCTGTCGGATCGATGCGGTTCGCCGGAATGATGTTGCCGGGAAACGGATCGCGTATGAATTGGGCCGGGTTGGCCGGATTCGGCCGCGTGGTCGCCGGATCGTAAATCTGCTGCGGCCATGCCGAGAAGTCACCGTTCCGGAACGCCTGAGTCGGCATCGACAGGATACTGTTCGTCTCGGCGTCCCTGAAGGTGTACCGGTTGAACGAAAAGAAGAAGAAGGATTTGTTCCTGGCGATTGGACCGCCGAAGGTGCCGCCCCACTCGTGCTCGCGATGGACAGGAACAACGGTGTCGAAGAAGCCAGCCGCGTCGAACGCTTCGTTGCGGAGATACTCGTAGACGCTGCCGCGCCACTGGTTCGTACCCGACTTCAACACGTAGCGCTCCACGCCGCCGCCTGTATTTCCGTATTCGGCAGAGTAGCCGGCGGTCGCGACCGATACCTCCTCCACCGCGTCCGGCGGGAAGGTGACATTGCGGCCATCACCATGATTTCCTGAGTGGCCATCGAGGCGCCTTCCAACTGAATCTCTTTCGTGCTGGCCTGCCCGCCGGCGATGCTGTCGGTGAAGCCAGTAGGATTGCCCACGGTGTCCCGGGACCAGCAGCATGAAGCGATTGGGACGCCGGCTGCCGCCGGATGTGAGCGGCAGATCGGCATAGGCTTTCGTGTCCAACGACGCGCCGGTCGTGCTGGTGTCGGCCTGCAGCAGCGTGTCAGCCGTCACCGAGACCGTTTCCTGCGTCGTTCCGACCTCGAGAGTAAAGCTGAGGCTCGTCACGCTCGCCGCCGTGACTCGAACGTTCTCGCGGACCTCAGTTCTCATACCGGGATGAATCGACCTCGACACGGTACGTGCCGCCTGGCAATGCCGCGAGGTTGTAGACTCCCTCACCGGTCGTCTCAGCGGTACGAACGACACCGGTGTCGACATGGGTCGCGATCACGGTCGACACCTGGAATCACTGCCTGGGTTGAATCGACCACGGTGCCCCGAATGCCACCGCGTTCTGTCTGTGCCCAGGCAGGGGTAGAGAAAAGGACGAAGAGCAATGATCACGCCGATCTTGCTGACCATAACAGGCTCCTTTCATTGTCATCGTGCGTTCGTGACAGCCACCTCCAATGCCTACTGCACCGCCGACGGGGCGAAGGCCAGCAACACGTTTCCTGGACGGCCATTCTGAAAACCGGTGTACCCGGACGTGACGTACACCATGCCGTTCACAATCGTGGCGCCGGCGGAGCCAATCGATCCGCCACGCGCTTTGACGCCGTTGACGGTTTCGAAATCTTTCGCGGTGTTGTATTGCCAGATCGGTCTGCCATCGAAGCTGGAGAAGGCGCGGAGCGTCCCGTCCAGCCCGGCGCTGAACACAACTCCCGGCATCACGCTCACGGCCGCGCTGATCCCGGTATGCTGGGCCATCGATTCGTGGGGCGGTATGTCTGCGAACCACCGTTCCAGGCCGTCCCTCAACCGGATCGCCACCAATCCTCCGTAACCACCTCTCATCGCGAAGTACGCTTGCTCGTCATCCGCGGCGCCACCGAAGAGAATCTGCCCTCTGCTGATATCCGAGTACCAGACCACCTTGCCCTTGTTGTCGGGATCGAGAGCCCAAACGCCGCCGGACTTCTGGCCGGCGAGGACGAGCGACCTGCCACCCGGCTGGTCGATGAGGATCGTCCCGGCGGAGAAATCCCAATCAGGATTCTCCGTTTCATCCGGACAGTAATATTCGGCTGGACGGCCGCGTGCTGGTCCCCCTCGCGCCGGCGGCGGCGGACCCGGGCGGCGATGCGCGCTTCGTGGCGGGTGTCCCTCGGACGATGGTCCTTGCGGGCATCCGGTGTGCCACACGTCGCCGTGCATCGCTTGCGTGACCCACAGAACTTTTCCTGTGTTGATGTCCATGCGCCATCACCGCATTGGCTCGGCCGAGGTCAGGCGCGGAGAACGCGTTGCCGGTGGAAACATAGACGGCCTGCCGTTTGGGATCGATCGTGATTGGCCCCCAGATGCCCGCACCCGACGGTCCCAGAAACTTGACGCCTTTGTCGGTCTTTCGCTCTGACGGTTCTTCCGGAATCGTGTAGGTCTTCCAGATCTGCTTTCCTGTTGATGCATCCAGCACCACAACCATGCCGCGCACCGTGCAGCACATGTAGTTGAAACTCGCCGACTCGGGCTCCTCCAGCGAGGCCAGGGCGATGTAGACGCGCCCCTCATGGACCGTTGGGCTGGCGGTGATGCGCGAGAGCGGATGGGGATCGACTCGCGTTTTCCACAGCTGCTTGCCAGTGGACGCATCCACGGCATAGGCGTTGCCACGAATATCGCCGAAGAACGCCGCCAACTGGTTCGACCCTCGCTTGACCGCGCCAATCATCGGTGTGCTGCGCAAGCCCGCCTGCGCCTGGTAAGACCAATGCACGCACCCCGTCTCCGCGTCCAACGAATAGAGATATCCGGAATCCGAACCGATGAAGACCCTTCCATCCACGACCGTCGGCTGCCCGTACGCGGAAGATGTCCACGGCAGTCCGAACGCCCACTTCAGTTCCAGCCGCGCAACTGCGGCCGGTGAAAACCCATGGCGTCGCAGCTCATCAGTGGGTCCGGATTCTTTGGGTCCCAGACCTCCGGCCGCCTTCGCGGTCTGGAAGCGGTTGTTCTTCGTCATGTCCGGGCTCCAGCCATTCCATGAAGGCGCGGACGAGATTCGCGACCGGAGGATGGGTGGCGCACACGTTCGACATGGTGTTGGCGCCTCCCTTTTCGGTGGAGCCCAATCTCCTTCCACTCACCCACTCCGCGATAGCAACCCTCTGATCGTCGGTCAGACTCGCGGCGTCAGCATGTTTTTGCATGCTGCCGGTGGTCATCGACTCATAGAGCTTCTCCGGCGTCAGTTGCTTGAGCATGTCCTGAGACATCGCTTCTGTGGTGGCTTCCTTCCCATGACACGATCCGCAGACGTTGCCAAAAATCGTGGCGCCCGCTCCCTCGGTGGCTCTGTCCGCGAACGGCCGCGGCTGCGTAGGTGACGGAGCCGGCTGTTGTGCGCGCGCGGATCCCGACTGCGCAAAGATCGCCAACGTCACGGTGGAAGAAACCACGGCCAGCGCGATTGCTTCAAACGTTCTCATTTTGGCCCCCCATGCCTTCGTGGTTTAGCAGGGGCGTTACGAGGTGTCAAGAAATCTTGGAGGCTGGGCCACCTGTTTCGCCCTGCGAACTTTTGACACCGGGACCCGCGTTTGGTGAACTTGGAAGGGGTAAGAGGGAAGGGGCGAGGAGTAAGGGGAAAGGGCCGGAAGGCGACGCTCATCCCTCACCCCTTACCCCTTACCCCTTGCCCCTTTAGGAGGACAAGGACATGGCGCATCGACGATGGATTCGGATGGCAGCACTCTTCGTCCTCATCGCTTCGGTTACGTACGGGCAAGGTTCGGCACTCACTCCCGCTCAAGCGTCACCGTTCATGGGAACGTGGGTGATTGAGATGACAGAGCCGGCGGCCTTCAGGGGCACGCACACGGTACGAGTCTGGGAGAAGGATGGAGCCGTCGCCGCCAGTCTTCAGTCCGGTAAGTTTCCAGCGACAGAGGCAACCGGCATTCACAGAGACGGGAACATGCTCGTGTTGACCATCAGCCACGCTGCCAAGCCGCAGCCTATGATGGAAAACGGCGTCCCAATCTGGGTCGTTGCTGCACTCACACTGGACGGCGATTCAATGAAGGTGGCCCTGATGCTCGAACCGAGCCAAACCATCAAACGCGGAACGGGTAAGAAGCAGATGTAGTGACTTACCCCTCACCCCTCACCCGTCGCGTCCCCTAGCTCACCTTTCACCACAGAGGGCGAATCACGAACAGAGGTATAGAAAGAGGTGACCTCTTTGTTTTTCCTCCGTTTCCCGATTCTGCCTCTGTGGTACAGATTTGCTCAAGGTCTCTACTTCCGATCGGGCAACGTAAACACGTAGAGCGCCTGCCCGGCCTGGGGAATCTTGATCTCGGGCGCCACGGCCGCCGGCACGTTGCGCGGGCTGCCGCCGCCTAACCCCGCGGCGATCGCGATGTATTGCTTGCCATCGACGCTGAATGTGATCGGGAAACCCTGAGCCGACGTGCCCAGCCGCGTTTCCCACAGCACTTTCCCTGACCTGACGTCGTGCGCGCGCACAGTCCTATCGATGTCGCCGACGATCGCGATACCGCCGGCCGTCGACACCACTCCCGTCAGGTATCCCGCGCGCTGCGTATGACTCCATAACTCCTGCATCGTCCGGACGTCGTAAGCCGCGAGCTTGCCCAGGTGATTGTTCGTATCCGGCATCGACAGGAACCTGCGCACGACGCCGTTACCGCCCTGCTCGGTCTTGCGCACGGTGAAGTCCATGCACGACTGGCTCAGCGGGACGACGAGGACGCCGGTCGGTTGGTGATAACTCATCGCGCCCCAGTTCTTTCCGCCCGCGGTGCTGGGACACACGTTCAATGTCTGATCGAACTGCATCTCGAGAATGTCGGGCCGATAGCTCGGCACGCCGGTTTTCGGATCGATCCGCTCCCAGATGGTCTGCTTGACCATCTCCTTGTGGCCGAGGAACTGTCCGGTGCGGCGATCCAGCTTCCACAAGACACCGGCTTTCCCAGCGCTGAACGACACTTTCTGCGTGCCGACATCGACCAGCACGCGCTCGAACACCTCGTCGAGATCGAACGATTCTCCCGGCGCATGCTGGAAGTACCACGCAAGCTTTCCAGTATCTGCATTCAACGCGAGCGTCGAGCTCGAGTACAGCGTCTTGTCCAACGGACTTGTTCCGCGGTTGAGAAAGGACCATGGCTTCGACTGTGCGGTTCCCCAGTAAGTGAGATTCAAATCGGGATCGTACGAGCCCGCGATCCACGTTTCGACGCCGGAGCGCTGCTCCTTCGGCAAGCTTGCCCCATGTGTCGAAGCCTGGCTCGCCTTCGCGCGGAATGGTGTAGAAACGCCACGCGCGTTTTCCCGTGTTGATATCGATGGCGCTGATGTAACACCCATCGGCCGACGTGTTCCGACCGCAGCCGGTGATGCCCTGCAGCACGTTGTTGCCAATCACGATGGCGCCGCTGGTGGATGGATGATTGACATCGGAGAGCGCCGTGTCCCAAAGGATGTCGCCCGTGCGCGCGCTGAGCGCGACCATGTGCGCATTGCTCGTCGGAAGAAATACCTTGTCCTGCGCGATCGCGATACTGCGAATGCCGCCATACCCGGGGGCCTGATCGGGACCCACGCGCGTTTCCCAGATGAGATTGCCGGTTTTCGCATCGATCGCCTGCATGATGTTGCTGGGGCTCGCGAGATACATCACGCCGTTGTGGACGATGGGCGTTGTCTGATTCGCACCAGAGTCGTTCATCGCCCAGACCCACGCGAGCTTCAGGTCCTGCACGTTGTCGCGCGTGATTTGATCGAGCGGGCTGTAGCTCCACCCGTGGTAATTCCGGCGGAAGATGAGCCAGTCGCCCGGAGGCGGATTCTTCAGCATCTCCGGCGTCACAGGGACGTAGTTCTTCACTTCGCCTCTGACGGTGACCCCGCGCACGCCAGCGGCGCCGCCGCGACCCTGTCCGCTTCCGGTGCCGGCGCCAAGCGCCATCGAGGGTGGACCGCTTCCGCGGCTCGCCGCAGCAGCATTCACCGTCATCGCCGTTTTGATCGTGAGGTCCTGCGATCCCGCACCGCCTCCCATCCGCTGGATGATGTATGCCAGAACATTCAGCGTCATCTCTTCGCCGAGCGATCCGGGCGCCTGCGGCGGCATGGTTTCCATGACGTGGCGGAAGAGCTCGTTGATCGGCCGCCCGCCCCACGCGCCGCTGAAGTTGGGGCCGGTGAGCGCCGGCGCGTCACTCGATCCCGTCAGATCGGGGCCATGGCACCCGGCGCAGCTGACCTCATAGGCGGGACGGCCCGCGTCGGCCTGCCGCTGCGCATAGGCGCCAGTTGGTTGTTGTTGTGCTGTCGGGATGGCGACGACGATCGCCACGAGAACGGCAGCGGCTGACGCAGGAACGATGAGCAGCCTCATGTGTCTCCTTCGATTGGGGGGCGATGCCGGAAAGTACTGCCTCAGCGGAAGGATGTCAACAATCCTATAAAGCGATCAGAGCAGCGCGATCGTCAACCGGATCGCGGCGACGTCGGCCAGATGGTTGAAGCCCAGGATCGTGACGAACACGATCGCCCACCTCAGCAGAACGAAACGGACCGGTCCCGCGTACACGCGCCGGATGGCGGCGAGAAGGTATGCGCCGATGACGCAGACAGCTATCGCGGCGGCCGTCTCGTCGGCGAGCCCCAACCGGCGGCTCGCACCGGCGGCAGCGGTCGCGAGAAAGAGAAACCCGAAAAAGTGCAGCGCGAACGCCAGGGGCGCGCCGAACGGCAAGGCGTTGCGCGACAGCAACTGCAGCGTCATGGCCATCGTGATGACGCCCGCTCCCAGCGCGAGCGTGTAAACCGACTGTATACGGATATCGAAGCGCTGATTGAAGGTGGCGGCGTCGAGGCCGCGCTCGTCGACGCGCACCGCGACGAGCCTTGCGAGATCGCCGGTCCGATCGGCGTCGAGCATCGATGACAGCCTGAATCCGGCGATGGGCGCGGCGAGAAAGAATACCGCCGCGCACACCAGATACAACTGAAGAGGCGTCAGGTAGACGAGGAGCGCGCGCAGCGTCTCGAGCGTCTTGAACTTGACGCGGAGCGTTCCGACCTCATCAACCAGGTCGTGAAAAAAGCGCCGCGCCGAGAGGTCTCGCCCGCCGATGCGCTCCTGTCCGCACGCCGAGCAGTATCGCCCCGTCAACTCGGCAAAGCAGTTCGGACATTGCGGCATTACCAGATGAGCTTAGCCGCAAGCTGCACGACGCGGGCAGGTCCCGTTCCGGTGATGCGCCCGAAAGTGGTCGACGAGATATTGCTGACCGGATTGTTGAAATTCACCTGATCGAATAAGTTGAAGAACTCACCGCGCAGTTGCAGGCGCATGCTCGGCCCGACGCTCACGTACCGCAGGATGGCGAGATCGGTGCTGGAATCTCCAGGTCCGTAAACGAGTCCTCGCATCGCGTTGCCGTATTGACCGCGCGGCATGCTGTTCAGCGGCACGAACGCAGCGGTGTTGAAGTACTGCGCGACCATGTCATCGGTGCTGGCAAAATCCCTTCGCAGGTCGTCAGCCGTCGCTCCGGACAGCAGCGCCGCGTACTGTCCGCCGGAATTCAGGACACCATTCTGCGCGACGTCGACCCCCGTGGTGAACACCACCGGGCTGCCCGATTGGATGCGATGGAACCCTGTCATCGTCCATCCGTTCAGCAACGCATTCGAGACGGCATTCGAGAAGGAGTGCTGAGGACTCCACACCCACGAGGCGGCGATCACATGCCGGCGGTCGAGAATAGAAGGCCCCCACATCGAGTCGAGGTCGAACGGATTGGGAATGTTGCTGATCAGTCCGGTCGTGTTTTCCGGCTGATCCGTCAGATTCTTGGATAGCGCATAGGACGCCGAGAGCGAGAAGCTTCGAGCCATGCGGCGTTCGACTCTCAGCTGCAGGGCGTGATACTCGCTGCTGAAGAAGTTGCCGAGCACTCTCGACGCCGCGCTGATGATCCCTGGACTGGCCGGCACCCGCTCCTCGACGTTCTGCAACGACGGCGCCTGGCCGGTGACGGGAGAATTGATGTACGGCGCGGCGTTGAAAAAATTGTGACCCACCAGCTTGCGGCCGATCTTGCCGATGTACGAACCCTCGACGACCCAATTGGGCGTCACCTGACGCTGCAGCGACGCGCTCACATGATGCGTGTAGGTCGTCCTGAGATCCTGGTCCGTGTACACGATCCGAATCGGTGGCGGATACTGCGTGCACGCCAGACCCGGGTAGCCCGGGATGGGTGAGCAGCCGAACCGGCCCGGCGACTCCGGCGGCGGTTCGGTTTGTCCGAGCGAGCCGAACGGATCTTCAATCCGTCCCTGACGCAGCTGCGTCGTTCCCCGCCACGGCCCCTCTGCCGCGTGCGTGGTCTCACCGTTAATCTGCTGGTAGAAGATGCCGTACCCGCCGCGAACCACGGTCTTCGCGTTGCCGTGCACATCCCACGCGACGCCCAGCCGCGGAGCGAAGTTATTCAGATCGCTGTTCGTCAGCCGCGCCGGGATTCCAGGATCGCCTGGGAACAGGATGCCTTTCGGCGCGTCGGGGACGACGGTCGATTGAACGCCCGGCACCCAGGTGGTATGACGGCCGCCCTTCTGGTCGAACGGGATGAACGGCTCGTACCGCAGGCCGTAGTTCACCGTGAGCCTCGGATGGATTTTGTACGAATCCTCGATGAACATCTGGTGCTTCACCGTCGACGGACTGTGGTCGGCAATCCCGAACTCGATCGTCGAGAGCTCGAACGCCCCGACCATGAAGTCCGCGATGGCATTTCCTGTCCGCGTTCCCTGGAAGTTCGCGTTCCGGTTGAGAGCCAGATTGAATTCGAAGACGGGCCTGATGAACTCGTACCCCCACTTCAACGTGTGGTTGCCCGTGTTGAACGTCATCGTGTCCTTCAGTTGCCAGCTGTAGTAGTCCTGAGAATTGACGCCCGGATAGGCAAGGTTGATCGATCCCGATACGGAGTAGCTCATGCCTCGCCCGTCGTTGCCGACGTCGACGTTCACTCCCTGATCGCGCGGAGCGATGTGCGTGACGGCGCCGCCGCCCGATCGCGACCTCAGGTACGAGAACGTGGCTTCGTTGACGAGCCTCGGGCTCAAGACGTGCACGTCGCTGACGCCGAATTGATTCACATCGCTGAAGACCGACTGCTCCACGTAATTCAAGTTTCCGGGCCACGAAGAGCTGTCGCTTCTGTCGGCGAAGAAGTGGGCGTTGAGCTGATTGTTCTGTGAAAAATAGTAGTCGCCCCGGCCGATGTAGACGGCATGGTCCCGTGGTGCAGGCGTCAGCGTCACGATCGTGCCGGTGGCAGACGCCGGAACGTATTGATCCAGCAACCCCGTCGCAACCGGACTGATGCAGCCGGCCCTGATGATGTTGTTTGCCACGCACGGCGCGCCCGAGCTGTCGGTAAAGGGGGCGCGCGTAATTGGATTGATCGGATTCGTCAACGTGGTGCTCAGCGCCGTAAAGTTGCCAGCCCGCTGCGCGTCGGTCGGCACGACCGTCTGACTCGATCCGGCCTCGGCCCGATCCCAGAGCCGCTGGTAGGAGCCAAACCAGAACAGCTTGTTCTGGATGATGGCGCCGCCGGCGCTGGCGCCCGCCTGGTTCTGCTTCTGCTCCGGCTTTCGCGATCCGGCGAGCTCCAGGAAGTAACTTTTTGTGTTCAGCGCGGAATTGCGGTGGAACTCCCAGGCGGTTCCGTGGAAGGCATTCGAGCCGGCTTTCGTAACGATGCTCACCTGCCCGCCGGCGGTGTGCCCGTACTCCGCGGAGAAATTGTGCGTCTGGATCCGAATCTCCTGAATCGCGTCAGGCGGCGGCGGATTGAAGCCCGTCGTCTGGTTGAAGTGCGTGAACATCGACCCGTTCAGCGTGAAGAGGTTGTGATTCGTATTTCCGCCGTTCACCGACATGATCGGCCCCTGGCGGCCGTCCGACGTATCCTGATTCGCGCGAATGGAGGTGACGCCCGCGTACGTGCCGGCCAGCGCGACGACGTTGCGCCCGTTCATCGGCAGATCCTGCACACGCTGGTCGTCGATTAAATTTGACTGCGTCGCACTGCGCGATTCCACCATCGTCGCCTGCCCCGAGACGACGACCTCTTCACTCACGCCGCCGACAGCGAGCGAAAAATCCAACCGCACGTTTGCGCCGGCCGTTACCTCGACATTCCTTTGAATCTGGGTCTGAAAGCCGGCGATCTCGACTTTGACCACATACATGCC
The DNA here is from genome assembly GCA_963787755.1 of Vicinamibacterales bacterium. Lineage (GTDB taxonomy): Bacteria > Acidobacteriota > Vicinamibacteria > Vicinamibacterales > JAMQPK01 > JAMQPK01. The sequence goes on along the minus strand of CAWBEG010000002.1, from coordinate 135,389 downwards.
TCGCGGAAGCGCCTGCAGGTCGAAGAACCCCGCTTCATTGGATTGTGTCGATCGAACCAGTTGCTGTCCGGCCAATTCGGCGGTCACGGTTGCACCCGGCACTCTTCCCGCACCCTGATCCTGCACATACCCGCTGATCGTGCCGGAGACCTGCGCGTGCAGTGAAGTGGGATGGAAGAAAGCGATCAGCGCGATTGCGAGACCGGACACATAAATGCGGTGCATGTGTGTATCCTTTCTGGAAAGCTGCTTTTCTGGAAAGCTACTTTGAAGTGGAATCGCTTGAGGTTAATCGAATCCCGAACGACAGGCAAGGTCGGGAGAGTCACGGGGAGTCTAGATAAGAGTCGACGGAGGATGACATGAAGCGACTGCTTGCGCTGGTTCTTGCGATCGGACTGCCGACGGCCGCGGCTATGTCAACTACCGCACAATCTGCGGCCCAGGGGGCCGCTCCGCAATCGGTCAGTCGCGCGGAGTTCGAGCGGTGGAAGAAGGAACTGTCGAACTGGGGACGCTGGGGCAAGGACGATCAGATCGGCGCGCTGAATCTGATTACGCCGGCCAAGCGGCGGCAGGCCGCCGCTCTTGTAAAGGAAGGGATCTCCGTCTCGCTCTCACGCGAGGCGGACACCGAGAAAGCCATCGACAACCCCGATCCGTTCGAGCACCGCATGATCGAGATCGGCACCGACCGATATGGCGTCGTCCCGCACGGCGTCGCCCACACGCACCTCGATTCGCTGGCGCACATCCATTACGACGGCGTCTTCTACAACGGGTACAAACCCGACGCTGACAGCGTGATGAAGAACCGCCACACCAGAAATTCGATCATCAATCTCAAGAACGGGATCTTCACGAGAGGCATCCTCGTCGATCTTCCCCGTCTCAAAGGCGTGCCGTATCTGGAACCGGGTACTCCGGTTTATGCGCAGGATATCGAAGCGTGGGAGAAGATCGCAGGGGTCAAGGTGTCTGCGGGCGATGCACTCTTCATTCGTACCGGCCGCTGGGCGCGCCGCGCGGCCGTCGGTCCGTTCGATACGAACCGCACGGCCAGGCGATCGGGCCCGAGTGCCTCGATGCTTCCATGGTTGAGACAGCGCGATGTCGCGCTGCTCGGCGCCGATGTTCCACCCAGCCTTGCTCCGTCGGATGTCGAAGGGGAGACCGGCGCGGTTCACGACTTCGCGCTCGTCTACCTCGGCGTTCATATCTTCGACAACGTCGACCTCGAAGCGCTGGCAGAAGCAGCACAGGCGCGCAAGCGGTGGGAGTTTCTCTTGACGGTCGCGCCGCTCGCCATTCGCGGCGGCACTGGATCGCCAGCTAATCCGATTGCCACGTTTTGACTGTGTTAACCTCGATGGACGGAGGGACCGATGACGAAAACCTATCCCTTTCTGCTCGCGATCTTCCTTGTCGCCTTTGTCGCCGCTTGTGACGACGGTCCCACGGAACCGTCCACTCCCTCGGCAAGCTTCTTCGTGACGAGCCAGACGAGCGTCACCGGCAATCTGGGAGGTCTGACCGGAGCGGACGCCACGTGTCAACGGCTCGGAGCGGTAGCGGACGCGGGGCGCACCTGGCGCGCCTATCTCAGCGTCGAGCGGAACCCAGAGCTTTCCAATCAAGTGACGCACGCCAAAGATCGGATTGGGCCGGGGCCCTGGTACAACGTCAACCTGCAACTGATCGCGAATAACCTCACCGAGCTTCACTCGCGCACCGGTGATGCCGCCCTGTTCCTCGACGAACGCGGGAGGCGTATCAACGGCCAGTGGACCGGGTCTCCGACTCCGAACGAGCATGACATCCTCACGGGGTCGAACGCCGACGGGACGCTCGCGTCTGGCCAGACCTGCTCGGACTGGACGTCAGACTCCGCGAGCGTCATCGGGCTGGTGGGACATTCCGACGGGATGGGTCCTGGTCAGAGCACCGCTGGGGCCTTGTCGTCATGGAACTCGTCGCACCAGAACCAGAACTGCTCGAACACCGCACCACGTGGCGGCGCGGGACGCTTTTACTGCTTCGCCGTAGATTAATCCTGTTAGTTCTTTCTACAGAAGATCAGGAGATCAGAAGGATTTCTTTTGAAAGAAACCCTCCTGATCTTCTGATCTTCTGTTCAACTAGCCGGCCGTCAGAACTCGAATCGCAACCCGATCTGCATCTGGCGCGGCGCGCTGTTCAATGTCGTCACGCGCCCGAAGTTGGCACTCGTGATGTTCGAATCCGGCGTGCCCCAGATCGTACGATTGAGCAGGTTGAACACTTCGAATCGGAACTCGAGGCGCGTCCGCTGGATATCGAACGTGCGCGCAATCGAGATATTCTCGCTGAGGAACCACGGGCCGCGTTCGTTGGGATTGCGCACCGTCGCGTTGCCAAACTCCGCTGTCAGCACGCCCGCTTTATATCCCTGCAGTTGCGCGACCGTGTCGACCGGGGTCGTCCTGAACAGAGTGGGATCCCACCAGAGATCGACGAGCGGATCGAAGTTGTCCCCGCGCGTGGGCGCTCGCCAGCCGGTCTCATCGAGCACGGTCAGACGATTGCCACCGCTGAAGAGCGGCAAACCATATCCCGGGTCTACCGACAACGGGAAACCTGAGGCATACGACTGGACGCCAGAGATGCGCCAGCCACCCACGACATTCGACCACAATCCCTCGTTGCAGAAACGGCTTGTCGGGACCGAACGGCAGCTCGTAGCTGTAATTCAGCTTGATGGAGTGGGTCTGATCGAACGCCGACAGGCCCCATTCGGCTTCTCGATTGTAGTGATTTATCGCGCGGCCATCGCCGGCGTTGGCGCGATCGGAGCGCAGCGACATCGTCTTCGAGAACACGTACGAGGTGAGGAAGGTGAGCCCCGTGGCGTAGCGCTTCTCTCCTCGAAGGACGAACGCGTGGTAGCTCGATCGGCCGCTGCGGTCGCCGCCGTCAGCGCCGGTACTGATGTCGAGGTACTGCGGGTAGGGACGCAACGCCTGCCGCACCGGCTGGGTGCCTGGGAATTGCGGATAGGGGAACGGGATCCCGGCCTGGCGCGCGAGAGTCGAGTTCATGGCCGAGTTCATCAGGTTGACAGCACCCGCCGGCCCGTACTGCCGCACGAACCCGTTGAAGATCTCGGGATCGACCTGATTCAGACTGAGCAGGTTTGTCGTGAGATGCCGCCCGATCTGCGCGTTGTAGCCAGCTTCCACCATGAATCGGCCGGGCAGCTGCCGCTGCACATTGAGCGCCCACGAGTGGTACTCCGGAAGGCGACCCGCGTCGTCGGGTTGCCAGTATGGGATGTTGCTGCCGTTGAGCGTTTCGGGCACCAGGAACGGCGGTTCCGTCCAGGCAGGCCAGCCGTTGTCCCAGTTGAACGCGGAGCTGGCCGGGAATGCCGGCGCGGTCACGTTGTACCCACCGAAGAATCCGTTCCAATGGGAGCTCCCGCCGGTGTTCTTGACCGATCCGAACGTGCGCGCGGCACTGAAACGAGCGACGGTGTTGTTGTCCACGCTGTACACGACGCCAAGCCGCGGACTGAAACCCCACGGCCACGCTTCGTACATCGTGTTCTTTCCGGTCCGGCCCGCTCCTTCTCCTGCGAATTCCGACGCACCGAGCCGCCCCCCCGCGGCCGGGTTCGGCAGGTTCGGATTGAAGTTGGAATACCCGTTGGGGAAATACCCCTCCCACGTGGGCGGCGTGTATTCGTACCGCAGGCCGTAGTTGACGGTGAGCTTGTCGTTTATGCGCCAGTCGTCCTGCGCGTAGCCGGAGTAATACCGCCAGCGGTCGGACACAAAGCGATTCGTCGTGATCTCGGACGACTGCACCTCCCCGAGGAGGAACGCGGCGAACGCGTTTCCGGTGGCGCCGGTCGCGTCGAGCGTGCCGTTGGGCAGGAAGCCGGCGGTCGCTCCGCGATTGAAGTTGTACGTGCCCGCCGCTGTGTGCCACCCGTATCCGTCGTAGTGGTCCTGCTGGATGGTGAAGCCGAACTTCCAGGTGTGTTTCGCTTTCACCCAGGTCAGGTCATCGGTCAGGGCCCACAGATAGTTGCCCGAACCTCCCCACTCGGATCGGCCCCAGTTCAGATAGTCACTCGAAAAATTAATCTGCGGAAACAGCAGGTCGGGGCCCGGCACGTTTTTAAGACCGATCTTCGATCCCCATCCCTGATCGCGATTGTACGAGGCGCGGATCTGCCACCAGTTGTTGTGCCCGAACGTCACACGATTGAGGAGCGTCGGACTGATCACGCGATCCCAGTTCGCCCGATACACGTACGTGTGCGAGTCTTCGTCGCGGAAGTTGTTCAAGGGGACCGGCAGCCCACCTGCGGGCCCGCCGCTCGGCGGAATTACGAGCACCTCGCCCCAGTGGAAAAGAAACCCCAGACGATCGTTGATCGAGAGGTTGTGATCGAGCTTGACGCTGAATTTGTTCCACGGGTTCGTGCTGATAGCATCACCCGGCGTGTACACAAAATTATTGCGTACGCCCGGAAGATCTGGCCGCATGGTCGCCAGATTCATAACTTCGCGAGAAATCTGGCTGAACCGCTGTTGCGGGATGATATTTCCTGGAAACGGATCGCGGATGAATCCAGTCCCGCTCGGATTCACACGTGTCGTCGCCGGGTCGTAAATGGGAATGAGATTGCCGTTCGCGTCGCGCCACTGGGAGAAGTCTCCGGTGTACATCGGCGCCGTCGGGATGGTGACGGTCCTCGGCGACGCGGCGCTTTTGTTCCGGTATGCTTCGTAGGACGCGAAGAAGAACGTCTTGTTGCGCCCGTTGTACAACCCCGGCACCATGACTGGCCCCCCGAAAACCCCACCGAAGTCATGCTGCTCCAGTGGCGCCTTCGCACGTCCGAGCGCTTTGCTGAAGTAATCGATCGTATCGAGCGCATCGTTTCGGAAGAACTCGAACACTTTGCCCTGCCAGGTGTTCGTCCCCGACCGGGACACGAAGCTCACCCCACCGCCCCCCGCGTGCCCGAACTCGGCCTTGAATCCGTTCGTGTCGACCGCGAACTCCGTGATGGCTTCGACGGAGGGGGAATTGAGCGTGGTCCACAACCTCTGCTCGAACGGTGCGCCCGGCGTAGCCGACACGCCATCGACGCTGAGGTCCCAGCCCCCTTCCTGACCGCCGCCGATCACGATATTCCCGCGTCCGCCGTCGCCGCTGGTCCCTGACTTGACTTCCGGTGCGACGAGACTCAAGTCGAGCGGCGAACGGAGCTGCCCGCCGACCACCAGCGGCAGATCCTGGATGAACTTGCTGCTGATCGCCGTCGTCACCTTTACGCTGTCTGATTGAACCTGCCGGGACTCCGCGGTCACGGTGACCGCGTCCAGCAAAGCACCGACGGCAAGCCGCGCGTCCACTCGCACGGTGCTGCCCGCGGTCACCTCGATGTTCTCGAGTGTCGTTGTCTGGAAACCCTGAACGGTGACGATCACCACGTAACTACCAACCGGTAGTTGCGTAACGGTGTAGGAGCCCTCGTTCGAGGTCGTCACCTGCCGCTCGAAGTTGGTGGCGACGTGGATGGTTTTAACGGAGGCGCTTGGGACGATCGCGTCCGATTGATCGGTCACCTGCCCGGTGATCGTTCCGCGATCGGCCTGCGCGTAAACAGCGGGAACAGTGGCGAGCAGCCACAGGGCTACAAGGAGGCACGCCTGGAGGGACCGGACACCAAACATAACCGCTCCTTTCGATTCCGATGTAATCGATTACCTCAGATGGCGCCTATGCTGCACTCCCACGAATACGGTGTCAAGTAGCTCTTGCGCAAGGCTCAGCCTGAAGATTTCTGAGTGCTTCAACACGGAGGCGCAGAGCACCGCATCGACTTCGCGCGTCGGCGCGCGGAAAGCAGAAAGACAAGAAAAAGGCTCCGGGAGCCTTTTTCGATCGTCCGCACGAAAAAGGCTCCCGGAGCCTTTTTCTTGTTGCCGCGTGGGCAGCTAGGCAGCCCACGAAGTCGATGCTCTGCTAAGAGGAGCTGACGCCGCCCACAGAGAAATACAAGATTCCTGCTCCCTGAATCTCTGTCTCCGTGTCGAAGGCGCGCATCCTCTTAATCGCCCCGCAGCGTAAGCCCTTTCGGCTTTCGTAAGACCTCAGAAGGCGTTTTCACGGAATTAACGCCATTTCGCATGTTCGAGGCTGGTATCGCCCTTGCGAGCCGAAGGTAGGCTCATGCAACTGAATGTATCGCTCCGCCTGGCTTTGGTCGTCGTCTGCGCGGGCGCGATATGGGGTTGTGGAGACTCCCGGTCGCAGCTCTTGCCGACATCACCCTCGTCCCTGTCATCAGGATCCTCGCCCCGTACGCCTGGCACAATCCTGACCGCCGTGCCGCGGCGGGTCGACAGCGACGGTGATGGTTATGACGATGGCGACGCGCCGATGCCGGATCCAAACGGGGAACCGATGCCGGATCCGGGCTCGATGCCCAATCCCGATCAACTCCCGCCGCCAGACGGCGTCGTCGTGCCCGTCCAGCTCACCATCAATATCGTCGGGACGTTTGGTGGGGCGGCCTTCGCGCCGAATCCGCTGCAGGCCGCGATTGGCAACACGATTGTCTGGAGCAACAGCGACCTGATCGTGCACGACATCGTGCTCGATGACGGAACGCCTGTCGGCATTCTTGCGCCGGGCCAGTCGAGCGCCCCGATATCCATATCAACGCCAACTGCCGGCTATCACTGCACGCTCCATCCGTCGATGGTCGGTCAGGTAACGACCGTGCCGCCGGAACAGCCCGTGCCCACGGATCCCTCGCAGACTCCAATGCCCGATCCGGGATATGCACCGCCGCCTTCAGGTGATCCATACGGCGAGGGGTACGACGACGGGTACGAAGACGACTATTACTAAAATCAAAACAGAAGATCAGAAGACCAGAAGAACTTAAGCGCGCAGCTGACGCTGCTTTTTCGACACAGAGGCGCAGAGCACTGCATCGACTTCGCGCCGCCGGCGCGCGGGAACAAGAAAAGGCGCAAATACAAGAGCTGCTGGATTCCTGGCTCTTGATATTTGCGCCTTTTCTCGTTTCCGCGTGGGCCGCATCCGCGGCCCACGAAGTCGATGCGTCGTCCGGAGCCCACGCCCACGGAGAAAACCCTGATTTGTTCCGTGAATCTCTGTGTCTCTGTGTCTCTGTGTCGAACACAGGCACGGCTAAAAGCACTGCGCGACGGACAAACTAGCTGCGCAATACGCGCTCCGGCGTAAACGGCACCTGACGCAATCGTCTGCCCGTCGCGTCGAAGATCGCATTGCCGATCGCCGCGGCCGTGACGGTGATCGACGTCTCCCCTGCTCCACACGCTTCGGCCTCCATCGTGTTGATGAGCACCGTCTCGACCTTCGGAATCTTGAAGCCGACGGGGAAGGTGCGGTACGTGCGCCAGTCCACGGACGTTACCTTCTCGTTGTCCCACATCACTTCCTCGAACAGTGCGCGGCTCATGCCGTGAAGAGCGCCCCCTTCGGCCTGACTGCGAAGGCCGTCGGGATTCGAAATGGGACCGGAGTCGAGCGCCATCACAAGGCGTGTAACCTCGACGACCCCGGTGTCGAGATGGACGTCGACTTCGGCGACCATCGAACAATAGCCATTGTCGCCTTCGTACAAAACACAGGCTACGCCCCTTCCGCTCACTACACCGCCAGGGGTTCGGGATTGGGGTCTAGGGATTGGCCCGCCTTCGCCTGACGGCTTCGGCGCGGCAGGCGACGGCCGCGTTTGCCACTTCGCCGCTTTTGCAGCCGCTTGCACGACAGCGCGCAGTCTTGGATCGCGCAGATGGCGCAACCGGTACTCGACGGGATCGGCTTTCGCAGCGGCGGCGAGCTCGTCCATCATGCACTCGTGTGCGAACGTGTTCTGCAGGCGGTTCGGCGAGCGGAGCGGGCCGGTCCAGAACGGTGACTCGACGACGCGCGACAGCATGCGCTCGCACTTGACTGTTCCCGTACCGCCCGCAGTGCCGTCGACGGTTCCCGTTACGTACGACGGAACGACATTCGAACCGTTCGCGAGCGGCCCAGCCGGCGGAGGCGCCGGCGATCGCGGAGCGAACGGCGCTGGCGCGAATCCTGTGAGAAAACCCGTCACCTGATTCCCCGGCAGCGTGTGTCCCGGGCGGCCTCCGCGCGTCGGCGACCACGCTTCGTAGTCCCACGCGATGATGTTGCCGGCGCTGTCGAGGCCGGCGCGCTGATCGACGACGAAGGCGAGGCCGAAGTTTTCGTGGGCCATCTCGTCCTTGCGTGAGAGCTGGACGCGCACGGGACGGCCGGCGGCCTGCGACAGCAGCGCGGCATCATACGAAACCGTGTCTGCGCCGTTGATGCCGTAACAACCCGAACCGCGCGTGTAGATCACCTTCACCTGCTGCGGCTTCATGCCGAGCACCATCGCGCAGCTGTCGCGCTGCGGATAGACGCCCTGCGTGGGAGACCAGACCGTTGCACTGTCGGCTTTGACATCCGCGACGGCGCACGAGGCGCCGATGGATCCGTGCATGTGATACGGATGCAGATACGTCGAGCGCACGACCTGCGCCGCTTTGGCGAGCGTGGCGTCGACGTCATTCGAGTTGACGAGCAACGTATCGCGGCTCGGCTGCTTGCGCATGTGATCGTAGAAGGTCGCTTGCGGAGGAAGCGCGGGGCCGGGCTTCCACGCCACTTTCAGCTGGTTCGCCGCCTGAACGGCCTGCCACTGCTTCTCGAAGACGACGCCCACGAAATCTTTCTTCACGACGACTTTGACGAAGCCGGGCATGCCGCTGACCGAGCTCTCGTCGACACTCTCGACGGTCGCGCCGACGGTCGGTGGCCGGACGACGCGGCCGTGCATCATGCCGGGTACGCGCACGTTGTGCACGTACTCGAAAGTTCCGGTGACCATCTCGGGCATGTCGAGCCGCTTGACCGAATTGCCGAGGATGGTCCATTCGCGTGGCAGCTTTGCGCTTCGCGGCCGGATTCAACGAGAGGTTGAATTTCCTGCCACCTATCAACTCGCCGTAGCTGGCCGTTCGTGTCCCGTGGCGGACGACTCCGTTTCCGGCGGTCAGCCGATCGACCGGCACGTCCCACTGCTTCGACGCCATCTGCAGCAGCGCTTCACGGGCCGTCGCGGCAGCCAGCGCAAGATTCGCGTGATTGAAATTCTGCGGATGCGATTGCGCGCCCGACGTCACGCCCTGATCGGGCGTGATGCCGGTGATGCATTGAATCAACTTCACACGGTCGAGGGGCACACCCAGCTCTTCTGCCACGAGCTGCATCTGCGCCGTGTAGAGTCCCTGCCCCATCTCGCATTTGCCGGTGAGTGCCGTGACGGTGCCGTCGGCAGCGATCGACAACCAGCCGTCGAGCTCTTTCGGCGGGCTCCCTACTAGAGTGGCGACCGCTTGACCGAACCCATCGGTCGGCGTGAGCGCGAAAGACACCACCAGCGCGCCGCCGGCTTTCAACATGGCGCGCCGCGACACGCCCGAATCCCCAATCCCCAATTCCAAATCCCTGCGTGAGGCGCTCATGCCGCACCTCCGTTCGCGTATCGCTTGATTGCCGCGATCATGCGTTGGTGCCCGAAACAGCGGCACAGGACGCCGGACAGCGCCTGGTGAATCTGTTCGTCCGTCGGCTTCGGCGTACGATCGACGAGCGCTTTGGCAGCGAGGATGACCCCGCTCAGGCAGAAGCCGCACTGTGCTGCCTGCTCGTCGATGAACGCCTGCTGAATGGGATGTGGTTTTTCAGGCGTGCCCAGACCTTCGAGGGTGGTGATGTCGCCGCCCGCTACAGATTTCACTGGTGTCATGCACGAGCGCACGGCCTGACCCTTGACGATGACGGTGCACGCGCCGCACTGGCCGAGTCCGCAGCCGAACTTCGGTCCATTCAGGGCGAGCTCGTCGCTCAGGACATATAACAAAGGAGTGGACTCGTCGACCTCGACGGTCTGCGCGCGGCCGTTCACCCGGAGATTGATTCTGGCCATGCGCAGAAGGTAACACGAACCCTTTTCCATGTCCCACCGCAAAGACGCCAAGGCTCAGAGAACCACGGTAAACTGATGCTATGAACATCCTGGCAAGAGCTATCCTCGCCATCGTTGCCGTGTGTTCCCTCGCGTCGCCGCTGCAGGCCGCCGAGGGATTTCTGATGGTCGAAACAGCCGTCACGGGTACCACCACGCGTACGACCCAGGTGCAGCTCGAGCGCGACCGACTACGGGCGGAGATTTCCGGAGCGACTGGCGCGACTCAGATTGTCGTCTTTGATGGTACTCAGCAGGTGCTTCGAATCATCAATGTCGACCGCAAGTTGTACACCGAAATGACGAAGGCCGATGCCGACCGGATGGGCGCGCAGGCGGCCGCAGTGAGGGCGGCCATGAAGGAGAAGATTGCGCAGCTGCCGCCGGAACAGCGCGAGAAATCGGAGAGGATGATGGCGCTTCTGAGCGGCGCGACGCCTGGTGCGGGCGTGAAACCCGAGTTCCGCCGCACCGGCAACGACAAAGTCGGCAAGTGGACGTGCGACAAGTACGAAGGTTTCAGGAACGAGGTGAAGGTTTCCGAAGTCTGCACCGTCGATCCCAAAACGCTCGGCCTTACTGCGGCCGACTTCGAGATCAGCAAGCAGGTCTCGTCGTTTTTCCGGACACTGCTGCCCCAGGTCGACAACCAGCTCGTCGGAATTGCCACGCTGGAAACGCAGGGGTTCGCGGGCATACCTGTCCGCCGCATCACCTACAACGCCGGCAAAGTGACGTCAACCAGCGAGGTCACGGACGTGAGACGCGAGAACTTCGCTGCGTCATCGTATGAGGTGCCTGCGGGCTTTCAGAAACAAGAGATCGGCGCGAAGCCGAAATAGTCGTTACCGCTTCTTCACGAGCTTCCGGACGTTCGTCCCGTTCACTTCGCCGATATAGATCGCGTCGTTCGCATCGACCGTCACCGCTGTCGCGTTGCGCAGACCTTCGATGCGGTCGAGCACTTTGCCGTCTTTCGTGCTGACGATGAGAAGGACATTGGCTTCGGTGCCGTCGACGACATAGAGGCGATCGCCCTTGACGAAGACACCCCAGGGCGTTCCGAGGTCGGTCCACTGCTTCAGAAACTTGCCGCCCTGCTCGAACACCTGCACGCGCTTGTTGCGGCGGTCGCCGACGTAGAGAAGGCCGTCCGAATCGATGGCGATGCTGTGCGGCTCGTCGAACTCGCCCGGCGCCGTGCCGAGGCCGCCCCACCAGGTGACGAACGTGCCGTCCTTCGAGTACTTGACAACGCGCGTGTTGGTGCTCTCCCCGTCGGCGATGAAAATGTCGCCGTTCTTGGCAATCACGAGATCCGCGACGCCGTTGAACGCGTCACGCGACTGGTTGTCGCCGATGACCCCTTTCTTGCCGAGCGTCATCAGGAGCTTGCCCTCGGGACTGAACTTGAACACCTGATGGTCCCCTCGATCGGTGACCCAGACATTACCCTCCCGATCGGTCCGCAGGAAATGCGTCGTCTTGAACATCCCCTGTCCCCAGGCGCGCAGGAATTTTCCATTCTTGTCGAACGCCATGATGGGCATCGACTCGTTGCGATGGAAGACGTAGATGTTGCCGTTGCGCGGATCGATGTCCACGCCAGTGGCCGCGCTCCACGCGGTCACCCCCTCGGGAAACGTCGCCCAGTTCTCGACGACCTGGTAATTGCTATTGGCGCTCTGCGCTCCCGCAGAGCCAGCGAAGGCCATCAACATCACTGACGCGACCACGATGCGGTTCATAACGCTCCTTCTCCTGCGTCGATGGACACGGGCGGGAGCATGTTACCGCAACGGGTGTTGGATCGACATGTCGCAGAGCGCCGGCCGCCGACGGGCACTGGCGGTTCCGAAACGCGAAGCTCGACGACGCGGGAGAGGCTACGCTTTGCGTTTAGCCGAGCGTTTGCCAGCGAAGGCTAAACGCTATGAAAACGCGCCAGTGGCGCGTTTTCCATGGAGAGGCTCCGCTTCGCACTTCACGCGCCGGCCGATCGTCTTTGAGCGGGTGAGACACGCGTGCTGATTGCGACCAGCTCGACGACGCGGGAAACGCATCTCTCGGCGACCTGTCGCCAACGGTCGAGGGAGAGGAAACGAAAATGAAAAAGGAAAACCGAATCATGACGGAGAACGGCGCGCCGATTGAGCGCGCCGTCTCTATTCGTTTTTCGTTTTTCCTTACAGCTTTTTTCTTATCTGCCAGCCTGACTCGCCTGCTCGAGCGTCCGGCGGGCGGTACGTGCGTATGAAAACGCCACCGCGCGGTACGAAACGAAAAACGAAGACCGAAAAAGGAATAGAGATGGGAACGGCGCGCCGGCTCTATTCGTTATTCGTTTTTCCTTATTCCTTACAGTTTTCTTATACATGTCGCATCGCTCGCGATGGCCGCCTCAGCACGCCTGTCTTGGCCGCTCGAGGGCGTCCGGTCGGCGCGAAGTGCGTATGAAAACGTCACCGAGTAGTGTCCGTGCCTCGCAGGGTCGGTCGGCCTGGCGACGGGCAGTGGCGGAACGGCAAACGATCGAAGTCGGCGTGACTCCGTCAGCGGGACAAAACACGGAACCGGCCACCTCCGCGAAGGCAGCAAGCCTGGCCTGAGCGCCATGACACTAACCAACAATGCCGGTGACGTGTTTTGCCAGCACCGCCGGGGCCCCCAGCGGCAGCCGCGTTGGGGTGGCCGCGTTTGCGGAACCGCCACTTCCCGTCGGCAGGCCGACGCGGCGCTAAGCAACGTGTCGCGAATTCCTTACAGTTTTCTTATCTGCACGTTCCGAATCTTGACGTCCCCGCCCTGATACTGCAGCGCGATGGGGCCGCTCTTCAGCGTGCTGTCGTGGGCATCGACCGTCTTCGTGCCATTCAACACCACGACAATATGGTCGCCGCGCATGGTGATTTCGTAGGTGTTCCACTTGCCTTCGGCGTTGACGATCGCGATCGGCGGCGCGTAGTTCGGAATGCCGCCGGTGCGCCCGGATTGATCGGGGCGGTTGTCGAATACGTTGGCTTCGTAACAGGTCTTGTCGGTGATCTTCGAGCCGTCGAGGCAGCGCATATAGACGCCGCTGTTGCTTTTCGGTCCCGCGAAGAACTCGACCTTGATCTCGAAATCGGTGTAGGTCTCCTTCGAGACGAGATGCCCGGCGCCCATGTTGGCCTGGACGACTCCGTCGACGATCTGCCAGTTCGCGGTCCCCACCTGATTGAAATTGCTCAGATCTTTCCCGTTGAACAGCGTCACCCAGCCGGTGCCGGTCTGGGCGGAGAGCGCGAACAGCGCAAGCACGATGATGGACAGACGTTTCATGACACCTCCTGTAGCTACTGAACTAGTGATCTGCTGATCTAGTGATCTCAGCGCCGCTTCTTCGCGGCCGTCTTCTTACTCGGCGTTTTCTTGATCCCCTTCGTGGCTTTTGTAATCTTCTTCGTGGTCGCCTTCTTATTCGTGTTCTTCGTTGTGGTCACATCCTTCGCGACGATCCGCTTCTTCGACTGCGCCCCGAACATGGCGCCATGGCGATCGACGCCTGTGAACACCCAGTCGCCGCCAGGCACTTCCGACGGTCCGTGCGCGATGATTCCGCCCAGCTCTTTCGCCGTTTCCGCCGTCCGGCGTGCGTCGGCAACCATCACGTACGGAATCCAGAGCGGACCACCTGGGAGCGGGCCCGGATTGAACATGCCGCCGAGCTGGTGCCCCCCGGTGCCGAAGATCTGATAGATCCCCTGAGGGCCCATATCCATCGCTTCCATCTTTTCCCAGCCGAACAGCTTCGCATAGAAATCGAACGCGGTATGCAAGTTCGTCGTCAGCAGCTCGTGCCACGAAAAATCACCGAGCTGCGGATCCCTGAAGTGCGACCGCGTCTCCTGCGACGACACGGCAAACAACGCGCCCTGCGGATCCTGCAGATGGGCCATGCGGGCGACCGATGGCACGTTGTAAGCGGGCACCACGACCTTGCCGCCAAGCTCGACGGCCTGCCGCACGGTCGCGTCGACGTCTGGGGTACCGACATAACTGAGCCAGCCGGGCGGCGGTGTCACGGTGTTCAGCGATTCGGTCACCAGGTAGAGCCCGGCCTTCGATTCGCGCTTCGCGACAAAGAGCTTGTAAGAAGGGTTCTGGCTCCAGCTTTCCGCCTTCCAGCCAGCGACCTTCGTGTAGAAGTCTTCGCCGGCTCGGAGGTCGGTGGTACCTACCTCGTGCCACACAAATAAACCGCGATCAGAGGATGTCGACATGCGCAGATTATAATGACCATCTTCGGCGCGTGATCTGCGACTAACAGGGTCAAGAGCGTCATTATTCGCCACACTTTGTCCTACATACATATGAACACGGACCGAAATCGCATCTTTCTCGTTATTTTTCTGTTATTTGCCGCCGCATCGTGCGGAGGGGGCCAAGCGGCTCCGGGAGGGGCCGGCGGCGGGGCGGGAGCCGGGATGCCCGCCATGGGCGTCCAGATAGTCACGCTCGAGGCAAAGCCGATCGAGCAGACGTCCGAATTCGTCGGAACGGTGAAATCCCGGCGGTCGACCGAGATCCAGCCCCAGGTCGAAGGATTCATCACGCAGATTGCCGCGAAGCCCGGGCAGCGGGTGGACGCGGGCGCGCTGTTGATGGAAATCGACTCGCGGCTGCCGCAGGGACAGATCGCCGGCCTCGAAACGATCCTCGCGCAGCGGGAGCTCGACGTCAGCTACGCGCGACAGGAAGCGGAGCGCGCGGCCAAGCTGCTGACGGCCGGCGCCGGGAGCCAGATGGAGGCCGACCGCGCGGCAAACGCTCTGAAGGCTGCGGAAGGGCAGCTGCGCACCGTGCAGGAACAAATCCGCACGGCGCGCACCGATCTCAGCTACTACCGCGTCACCGCCCCGACCGCCGGCGTCGTCGGCGATATTCCTGTCCGCGAAGGCGACCGCGTGACGAAGACGACCAAGCTGACGACGATCGACGCGAACGTCGGCCTCGAGGTGTACCTGAACGTCCCCGTGCAGCAGGCGGTGAAGCTTCGCGTCGGCCTTCCTGTGCGCATCGTCGACGACACGGGCAAGACGATCGCCGAAGAGAAGATCAACTTCGTTTCGCCGTCTGTCGACGAGCAGACGCAAACGGTGCTCGTGAAAACACCGGTCTCTGTGCCCGGCACGCTGCGCACCGATCAGTACGTGCGCACGTACGTGCTCTGGACGACCGAGCCCGGACTGACGGTGCCGGTGACCGCCGTGACGCGCATCAACGGCCAATGGTTCGCCTTCGTCGCGGAGCCAGGCGAGGGCGGCAAAGGCCTGGTCGCACGACAGCGATCGCTCGAGCTGGGACCGGTCGTTGGAAACAACTACACCGTCGTAAGCGGATTGAAGCCCGGCGAGAAATTGATCGCCGGAGGGATACAGAAAATCCGCGACGGCGCGCCCGTCCAGGCCGGCGCCGCAGCTCCCGCCGCTCCGGCGCGCAAAGGCGGAGGCGCGTAATGGTAACCGACGTCTTCATCAAACGGCCCGTCCTCGCAACGGTCTGCTCGGTACTCATTACGCTCGCAGGCGCGATCGCGATTCCGACGCTGCCTATCGGCCGGTACCCGGAGCTCGCGCCGCCGACGGTCGGCGTCAGCGCGTTCTACACCGGCGCAAACGCGCAGGCCGTCGAGAGCGCGGTCACGACTCCACTCGAGTCGGTCATCAACGGCGTCGAGGGCATGGTTTACATGACCTCCTCGTCGACCAACAACGGGTTGTCCTCCATCACCGTGACGTTCGAAGTCGGGCGAAATCCCGATCTCGCGGCCGTCGATGTGCAGAATCGCGTCAACTCCGCGCTCGGACGCATGCCGCTCGAGGTGCGCACAAACGGCATCAACGTCACGAAGGGCTCTTCAGGCTTTCTCGCGGGCCTCGGCTTTTACTCGGACAACAACCGATACAGCTCGCTCTTCATCAGCAACTATCTCGATCGTTACGTGCGCGATGGATTGAAGCGCGTCCCTGGCGTCGCCAACGTCATCATCTTCGGCGAGCGGCGCTTTGCGATGCGCCTGTGGCTCGATCCAAACCGCCTCGCCGGACGTGGCCTGACGGCCAGCGACGTGACCAGTGCCCTGCGCGAGCAGAACGTGCAGGTGGCGGCAGGTTCCGTGGGCGCCGAACCGTCCTCGGAAGATCAGATGTTCCAGCTCAGCGTCCGCGCGGCTGGACGGCTGACTGAAGTGAGCGATTTCGAGAACATCGTCGTGAATGCCGGCCGGGACGGTGCGCTCGTGCGCGTTCGCGACATCGGGCGCGTCGAGCTTGGCGCCGAGGATTACTCCTCCCGCCTGCGATTTGCGGGCGTGGAGGCGTCCGGCGTCGGCATCATGCTGCTGCCGACGGCGAATGCGCTGGAAGTGTTCAGGGGCATCACCACCGAAATGGACCGCCTCGACGATCAGTTTCCCCCGGGGCTCAAGTGGCAGCTGGCATTCGACAACGTGGTTGTCGTGCGCGAATCGATCATCGAAGTGCTGATTACGCTGGCCGAAGCGATCGCGCTCGTCATCCTCGTGATGTTCCTCTTCCTGCAGAACTGGCGCAGCACATTGATTCCGGCTATCACCATTCCGGTGTCCCTCATCGGCACGTTCGCCTTCGTGAAGCTGCTGGGCTATTCGATCAACACGCTGACGCTCTTCGGCATCGTGCTGGCGACGGGCATCGTCGTGGACGATGCGATCGTCGTCATCGAGAATATCGAGCGCCACATGCGCGAGTCCGGCAAGCGCGCGCATGACGCGGCCGTGGACGCGATGCGCGAAGTGCTGTCCGCCGTCGTCGTCATCGGCATCGTGCTCGTGGCGGTATTCCTGCCGGTCGCGTTTTTCCCGGGCACGACCGGGCGGATGTATCAGCAGTTCGCGATGACCATCACTTTCGCGGTGATTCTGTCGGTGTTCAACGCCGTCACGTTTACGCCGGCCCTGGCTGCGCTCCTGCTCGACAGGCAGAGCCACACGCACGGCAGGTTCTTCAGCGGCGTGAACCGCGTGATCGACGCCGGCACGAATGGATATGTGCGCGCAGTAGGCGGTGCCCTCCGGTGGAAATGGGCGATGGCGGTCGTGTTCGTCGCGTCGCTCGGCGCGACGTGGTGGGTGTATCGCGCCGTTCCCGGCGCGTTCGTGCCCGCCGAGGACGAAGGCTACTTCATCACCATCGTGCAGGCGCCGTCTGGCGCGTCGATCGAGTACACGACGAACATCATGAAGGAGGTCGAACAGATCTACTTCAAGGTGCCGGAGATTGCGGGCGTGTTCTCCGTCGCCGGCTTCAGCTTCAGCGGGGCGGCATCGAACAACGGGCTGATGTTCACCCGGTTGAAGGGGTTCGAGGAACGCGAGGGAGCGGAGCATTCGCTCGAGGCGGTGCTGAATCGGCTGCGCGGCCAGGTGTTTGGCATCCCCGGCGCGATGGTGATTCCGGTCGCTCCCCCGTCGATCCAGGGCGTCTCGGCGTTCGGTGGATTCCAGATGGAGATCATGGATCTCGGCGGTGGTGATATCGGCGAGCTTGCGCAGGTCACCCAGCAGATAGCGGCCGCAGGCAACCAGTCCGGCCGCGTCGCCGGGCTGTTCTCGTCGTTTACCGCAAACGATCCGCAGCTCGTCGTCACGATCGATCGCGACAAGGCACGGTCGCTGGGCCTTCCGATCCGCGAGGTGACCGACGCGCTGGCGTTGCTGCTGGGGTCGCAGTATGTGAATGACTTCGACTTCAACAACCGCGCGTATCGCGTGTACGTGCAGGGCGACCAGCAGTTCCGCGCGCAACCGGCCGACCTGAGCCAGTACTATGCGCGCGCCGCCAACGGCGACATGGTGCCGCTGTCGGCCGTCGTCCGCACCAGCGAAACCACGGCGCCGGCGGTCATCAACCATTTCAACCTGTTCCGCTCGACGGAATTGACGGGCTCTGCTCTGCCTGGCGTGAGCTCGGGCCAGGCGCTGCAGGAAATGGAGCGCATCGCGCGCGAGACATTGCCGCAGGGTTACGACTTCGCGTGGGCAGGCATGTCGCTGGAAGAAACAAAATCGGGCAGCCAGGCAGTGTATCTGTTCGCACTCTCGATTGTGCTCGTCTATCTGGTGCTCGCGGCGCAGTACGAGAGCTGGGTGCTGCCCTTCATCATTCTGCTCGGCGTGCCACTGGCGGTGTTCGGCGCGCTGTCAGCACAATGGATTCGCGGCTTCTCGAACGACGTGTTCTGCCAGGTCGGTCTCGTCATGCTGATCGGGCTGGCCGCGAAGAACTCGATTCTGATCGTCGAGTTCGCGGAACAGCTTCGCGCGCAGGGGCGCTCGATCGTCGACGCCGCTGTCGAAGCCGCGCGCATCAGGCTGCGGCCGATTCTGATGACATCATTTGCGTTCATTCTCGGCGTGCTTCCACTCGCCTATGCGACAGGCGCGGGCGCGGGCGCACGAAACTCGGTCGGCACGGCGGTCGCCGGCGGCATGCTCGCATCGACCTTCCTGTCGATCTTTTTCATTCCGGTGCTCTACGTGATTATTCGAACGATCGCTCCAGGCAAGGTACGGCTAGGTGCGTCGGGTGCAACGGGTGCGGTCGGTGCGACAGGTGCAGCCCATGTTTAGGACTTCGACACTCGCCTGCGTCATCACGTTGTTTGCCGCCACGCTGAATGCACAAACACCTCCTCCGATGGAGGTCGTCACGCTCGAACAGGCGGTCGAACGCGCCATCAAGAACAATCCGACGGTTGCGCAGACGGCGGAGGGAATCCTGCGAGCCGAAGGGCTTCTGCAGCAGACGCGCTCGGCGTCGATGCCATTCTTCACCGCGAACATCGTCGGCATCCAGAACAGCACCGAACGCCGGTTCGACGACGTGATTACCAGTCCGCAAACCCAGGGGACGCTGTCGGCGCAATTGGGCATGCCCGTGCTCGCGGCGTCGAGATGGGCCGCGACCACGCAAGCGAGGGACCAGGTCGGGATCGCCCATCTGTTGACCGCCGAGGAGCGCACCAATATCGCTGTGTCGACTGCGCAGTCGTACCTCGCGATTATCGCGCTGAAACGGGAGGTTGAGGTGACGCAGCGCTCGCTCGAGACGTCCGCCGCGCACCTCGACTACGCGCGACGGCGTCTGGAGGCTGGGGCCGGCACACGGCTCAACGAGCTGCGGGCCGGTCAGGAAGTTTCCACGGACGAGGCGAGACTCGAGACCGCCCAGCTCGGCGTTCGCCGCGCGCAGGAGGCGCTTGGTGTACTCATCGCGTCGAACGGTCCGGCCGACGCGGCCAGCGATCCGGTCTTCGTTATTCCCGATGTCGTCGACGAGGCCGGATGGATGGCTGTGCGGCCGGATCTCCGGCTCTTCGTCGCGCAGGAACGCGCGGCAGATCGCGTGTGGCGAGACAGTTCCAAAGACTGGTTTCCCACAGCCACCGCGACGTTCGAACCGCAGGCGCTGGTACCGGCGAGCATTTTCAGTTCGGACCGCAGCTGGCGGTTTGTCGTGAATTTCTCACAGCCCGTGTTCGATGGCGGCCAGCGTCGCGGCCTGAGACGGTTTCGCGAGGCGAATTTCAATGCGGCTCGGTTCGCGCTGCGGGGGTTGCAGATTCAGGCGCGGTCGGAGGTGCGGCTCGCGCAGGAAACGGTGCGCAGCACGCAGCGCGCGCTCGAGCGCCTGCGCGAGGCGGCCCAGCAGGCGGCTGAAGTGCTGAAGATTACGACCTTCGCGTTCGAAGCCGGCGCGACGACGAACCTGGAAGTCGTGGATGCACAGCGTCAGGCGCGAGATGCGGATACAGCGGCCGTGGTGGCGGAACACTTGGTGCGAAGGGCGCAGCTCGATCTGCTCACCGCGCTGGGGCGGTTCCCACAGTAGGTTTGCTGTCCTGACGGAAATCTCTGCGTCTTCGCGTCTCTGCGTCGAAGTATTGGATCAATCGAAGCGTCGGCCGTCAATCCATACCGATTCAATCGTCCGGGTGTTCCTGATGTCCGCGAGCGGGTCGGCCGTCAGCACCACGAAGTCGGCGCGCTTGCCCGGCTGCAGCGTGCCTACTTCCTGGTCGAGGCCCATGACCTTTGCGGCATTCCCTGTCGAGGCGACGAGCGTCTGCATCGGGGTCATGCCCGCCTTCACCATCAGCTCCATCTCGACCTGCTCGAAGTAGCCCTGCCACCGGCCGAGGCCCGTGCCGCTGTCGGTGCCCATCGCAATCATCACGCCGCCGTCTGACATCAGCTTCAGGTTGCGCAGCGCCTGCTCGAATTGCTGCTTCGCACGCGCGGTGCCGGGATTTGCCTTGATCTTGGCGTGCAGCGCGGGATCCTTCACACGATCGATCTGCGAGGCGTATGCCGGCAGGCCCCTTAGGAAGAACGGATCGTTGATGTAATCGGGTGTCGATTCGTACTGAAACACCGAGAGATCGCGTGTGAGCGTGGGGATGTAGCCGATATTGCGACCCTTCAGCTCAGCGATAAAGGCCGGATCGACATCCTGATCGCGAATGCTGTGCGCGATGACGTCGAGCCCGGCGCTCACAAGACCCTTTGCGTGCGCCAGATTGACAAGATGTGCCGCGACACGCAGCTTCCTCTTGTGCGCTTCGTCGATCAGCGCCGCATACACCTCCGGACGCATGTCGTCGCCGTTGTTGCCCTCGCCAATGCCCGTCTTGATGATATTGACGCGCCGCGCATGGCGATCTTCAATCGCTTTCCGCGCCTCTTCGGCCGTACCGGCGGTTGCGCGGGCTCCGGACACGAACACTCGCGCGCGAGTGAGCGGACCCTTGTTGTTCTCATCGCTTACGCGCACACTCTGCACGCCGTCATCGCCGAGCGCGTAAACCGTCGTGACGCCGAATTTCGGATAGAGCTGCAGCTGCTGGATGATCTGGTCGTAGACAGGAAGCTTGCTGTCGCCGTGTCCGAGGTGGCCGTGCGCGTTGACGAGTCCGGGGATGATCGTCCTGCCGGAGACATCGATACGCACCGCACCGGCGGGAACCTTCAGCGACGCCGTCGGCCCGATACGCTCGATGCGGCCGTTCGTGACGAGGATGGTTGCATTCGCGATCGGCGCCGCCCCGGTGCCATCGATCACACGCGCACCGACGAGGGCAACTGTTGGTGACGGCACCTGACCACTTACACCTGCGGCGACCAACAACGTTGCCGCCGCGAGGACACTGAACATGCGCATAATGGACTCCAGGCTTCGGGCTTCGGATCAGAAGCCTGAGGCGTATTCTTCTACACCAGCAGGCCCAGAGCCTAGAGCCTGGAGCCGGAAGTCGTTTCCTACCCCGGCGCCGCCCCCTGTGTATTCGTATAAACCGCATAGAGCGACTGCCCGGCGGCCATGAACAGCCGGTTGCGCTTGGGGCCGCCGAACGCGACGTTGGCGCACACTTCCGGCAAGCGGATGCGGCCGATCGCCTTGCCTGCCGGATTCCACACGGTAACGCCGCTGTAGCCTACGGTTGCGCCGGCGTTGCTGCTGGCCCACAGATTTCCGAACACGTCGGTGCGTATGCCATCGGTTCGGCACGTGATGCCATCGACCATGAAGTCCGCAAATCGCGTGGGCTTTCCCACCTGATGCTGCGGGCCGACGATGTCGAGCACGGATACCATGCCGCTGTTGACGACGTACAGCCGCTTGTAATCGGGAGAAAACGTGATGCCGTTCGGAATGGCGCCGAGCCCTTCTTCGCTGATCACCATGTCGACGCGGCCGCTCGGATCGACGCGATAGACGTTGCAGCTCAACTCGCGCTTCAGCACGCCCGATCCCGCCGGCTGCCCGACCTTTGCGTTCAGGCGACCCTCTTTATTGCTGGGGCCGCCGGCCGCATCGGGCATCCCTTCATAGATCTGTCCGCCGTACGGCGGGTCCGTGAACCAGTAGCTGCCGTCCGGATGACACGCAATATCATTCGGCGAATTCAGCCGCTTACCCTGGAACGAGTCCGCGATCACCGTTATTGATCCGTCGTGCTCGTAGCGCACGACACGGCGGCCGGAGTGCTCGCACGAGAGCTGGCGCCCCTGATGATCGAATGTGTTGCCGTTGCTGTTGCCTGACGGCTGGCGGAAAACGGTGACGCGCCCGTCATCCTCGAGCCATCGCATCTGCCGGTTGTTCGGGATGTCGCTCCAGATCAGATACTGCCCCTGGCCGTTCCAGGCCGGTCCCTCGCACCACATCGCGCCGGTCCACAGCCGCTGAATCGGTGTGTTGCCGACGCGCAGCGCGTTGAACGACGGGTCGAGCGTGATGATGTCGGGGTCGGGATACGTCACCGGCTGCGAAAAATCGCGCGGCGGATTCGAAATCACGCTTGGCGGATCGGCTTTCTGTGCGGTCTGTGCGCGGGCCAAGCGCGGCGTAAATGCCGCCACGCCGGCGGCGCTGCCGATCCTGATCAAGGCTTCACGACGAGAAACCATATGTCCCTCCAGAAAAAACAAAACAGAAGGTCAGGAGTTCAGGAGAATTTTTTCAAAAGACTAAAACTCCTAATCTTCTGATCTTCTGATCTTCTGTTTAAAAACGTTATTCGTCTTTGTACTTGTCTTGTATTTTTAGAATGTCATCCAAACAATTGAAGAACACATCGATGACCCGCGGATCGAAGTGCTTCCCCTTGCCGTCGCGCAGTAACTGTAACGCGTCTTCGTTGGGAAAGGCAGGTTTGTACGGACGCTCGCTCGTCACCGCGTCGAAGACGTCGGCGACGGCGCAGATGCGCCCCCATAGCGGAATGTCGCTGCCCGACAAGCCGTTGGGATAGCCCGCGCCATCCCAGCGCTCGTGATGATGCAGTGCGATGACCCGGCCGGCCTGCAGAATCTCGGACGACGAGTTTTCGAGAATCCTGCTGCCGATTGCGGAATGCTGCTGCATCACACTCCACTCCTGCACATCCAGTGCTGCCGGTTTGCGCAGAATGGCCTCTGGAACAGCGATCTTGCCAACGTCGTGCATGCGGCTCGCGTGGAGGATCAGCTCGACCTCGCCGGGTGGCAATCGGAGGCCGCGGGCAATCACGGCGCTGTACTCGCTCATGCGCTGTATGTGCCGCCCCGTCACCTTGTCTTTGTATTCGGCGAGGATCGCGAGCCGCTCGACCGTCTCGAGCTGGGCCTGATACGCCATGCGCTGCGCATCGGCCATGTGTTCGAGCGCCTTGCGCAGGGTGGCGGTCCGCTCCTCGCACATCGTCTCCAGGTGAGAGTGATAACGCTTCAGCTCGTCCTGCGCCACCTTCAGCTTCAGAAGCGACGTCGCCCGCACGCGCAGCTCGGTCTCGTCCACCGGTTTGGCGATGAAGTCGTTCGCGCCTGCTTCGACGGCGTGCAGCCGGTGCTCCCTGGTTTCGAGCGTCGTCACGATAATCACGGGCACATCCCGCCCCACAGGATCCTGACGAATGCGCCGGCACACATCAAAACCATCGAGCCCGGGCATGACGACGTCGAGCAGAACCAGATCGACGCCGAGCTGAAGCTTGGCGAGCCCCTCGATGCCGTCGCGCGCGGCTTCGACATCGTGCCCGAGTCCTTCGACGAGCAGCTGCGTGATTCTCCGAATGCCGTCGTCATCGTCGATGACGAGCACGCGCCGGCGCCCAAGGCCAGTAGGCGGATACGCGGCCGAGGACGGCATCGCGGAACTCGGAACACTTTCGGTCCAGCCCACCAGTGCTTTACGGATGGCTTCGATGCCCGCTTCGACCTGCAGGACGATCGGCGTGACGTGATCGAGCGAGCCTTTACGCGCGGTTTTCACCAGCTCCGCGCACGCGCGCGCGACGGAATCGGCGCCGACGATGGCAACGCTGCCCTGCAGCGAGTGGGCCGCGCGATAGAGCGCCTCGCGATCGCCGTTCGCCGCGGCTCTACGAACAGCCTCCATCTGACCCGAGCTCTCGCCCATGAGCGAGTCAATCAGTTGCGCGACGAGCCCGCGCGATCCGCGCGCCTCGAGGCCGCGCAGGTGCCGGGTCACTTCCCCTGCCGGATCGGATCCGTGATTGTTTGCCGTTTGCTGTCTGCTGTTCACTGTTACCCATCCACAAAGCTATCAGCTCTTAGCTATCAGCTCTCAGCCTGGCTACCAGCTACGAGCTACGAGCTACGAGCTACGTTGAGCCGCAGCCGTTCGAGCATGTCGCTGCAGAATCCGACGAGCTGCTCCGCAGAAAGGTCGGACGCGAACTCCTCGGTGACATGCAGCGAATGGTGCTCCCAGCCGCGCACCACATTCTCATACTCATGGCAGGCGCGCGCAATGTCGCCGCGCTCGCGGTAGAGATTGCCCAGCCAGACGTGCCCGAGCGCGAGTGAATCATCCAGATAGAGCGCGCGGCGCAGCGATTGGAGCGCCTCGCCGTGGCGCTGACGGCGCAGGGCGACCATGCCGAGCAAAAGGTGGGCGCGTGGCTCCAGATCGCTCACCTTCAACGCCGTCTCGGCCTGCGCCACGGCGTCGTCGAACCGTCCTCGGTGGACATAGACGCCGCCGAGCAGAATCAGCCCCGGCACGAACGTCGGACAGGACGCGACGAGCGCGATCAACGCGGCTTCGGCTACATCCCACTCGCCGGCGCGAAACGCGTTGAGGCAGAAGTCGTATTGGTCGACGCTGTCCGCCTTAACATCAACAGTAGTGTCCGCCTTGAGGCGGACCCTTGGGGAGGTCCGGCTAAAGCCGGACACTACCGATCTTGACACTACCGGTTCTGGCATCGCGGGCGTTCGTGCGACGCGCGTGCTCTTCCTGTAACAGAATGCCCTGTCGTGCTCGACGAGCGTGAAGTCGTCCGACACTTGCCACAACGACTCGGCGTGGCCCAATAGCAGATAGCCATCAGGGGCGAGCGTGTCGTACAGCCCTTCGAGCAGCTTGCGCATCACATCCGGGCGGAAATAAATCGCGACGTTCTTGCAGAACACGATGTCCTGAGAACCAGTCGACGGCATCGCCGTCTTCGTGAGGTTACCGAACTCGAACGTGACGCGTGCTTTGATCCCCTCATTCAGCGCAAACGTCTTGCCGTCACGAACGAAGTAGTCGTCCAGGAGCCGCCCTTCGACGTTGCGCACGGCGCGTTCGGTGTACACACCTCTGCGCGCCTGCTCGAGCGCCATCGTGTTGAGATCCGTGGCGATGATCTCGATGGTCCAGTCCGGAAAACGCTGGAACAATCCCATCGCGTCGAGCGTGATCGCAATCGAGTACGCCTCCTCGCCGCTCGAGCACCCTGCGCTCCATATGCGGATCCTCTTCGAGTTGTTTGTCCGCGCCGACCGCTCTGACATCAGCGCAGGAAGGATGTGCTCGCGAAGCAGGCGGAATTGCGAAGTGTCTCGAAAGAAGCAGGTTTCGGTAACCGTCAGCAGGTTCAGCAAGTTGCGCAGTTCTGCCTCGACGATGCTGGGGGCGGCGCCGCGCAGGCGATCGAGATACTCGTCCTCGCGCACCAGCCCGAGCTGCTCCATGCGCGCTGCGACCGAGGCAGACAGCGACGCGCGCTGGCTGTCGTCGAAGCGAAGCCCGCAGCGCTCTTCGATGAGATCGCGGACGGCGGTGAATGAAGCTAGATCAGCGATCGCACACGCTCCACGTGCAGGGCATTGAGGTTTCGGATGATGCCGGCGGGAGACAGCACCTGCTGCGCAGCGCCAAGCTCGATCGCGGCGCGCGGCATGCCGAAGATCGGACTGCTCTCTTCATCCTGCGCCATCGTGACGCCGCCGGCACGGCGGATCGACAACAGACCCTGCGCTCCGTCGGAACCCATGCCCGTCAGCAGCACGCCGGCCGCTCGCGCGCCATAGACTTTCGCCACCGACTGGAACGTGACGTCGATCGAGGGACGATGGCCATTCACCGGGTCTGCATCCGAGAGGTGCACGCGGCCGCCGATGCCGACGACGAGGTGCAATGTCTCGGGGGTGAAGAGGACGCGTCGCGGGACGATGGCGTCCCCCTCTTCAGCTACTTTGATCTGCAGTGCGCAGCGTTCCTGCAGCCACCGCAGCATGCTCGTGGTAAACCCGTCGGTCATGTGCTGAACGACGACGATGCCGAGCGCAAAGGTCGGTGGCAGGCCCGCAAACAGCGCTTCGATCACGCGCGGTCCGCCGGAAGACGCGCCGATCGCGACCACGTCGGAGGCGGGACCTATGTACGATTCACGTTGAGATTCTTCCAGCGCGAGCAGTCTGCGCGCGCCGTGAATGTGCGCGACCACCGGCACCTTCGACAGCGATTTCACTTTCTGCACGAGCTTGCCGGCCGCGTTGTGCCAACGCCAGTCGGGCATCAGCGCGGGCTTCTCGACGACATCGAGCGCGCCCGCGGCGATGGCGTCCGCGCGCGAGTACGTGCCTTCCTTGTCGAAGAACGAGCTGAGAAACAGCACCGGCGTCGGATGGCGCGCCATAATGCGGCGCGTCGCCTCCATGCCATCCATGCCCGGCATCATCAGGTCCATCGTGACGAGATCCGGGCGCAGCGTGGCCGTCAACTCGACCGCCTGGGCGCCTGTGGACGCCTGGCCGATGACGAGGATGTCGGGATCGGAGTTGAGGAGCGCCGTCAACACTTCGCACGTGACGGCCGAGTCGTCCACGATCAGCACGCGAACCGGAGCACGTTTTACGGTCTGAGTCCTGACCTCAGACATGAATATCCTGTCCGGTCGAGCGCCCAATGAGGCGCTTCACCGTGTCGAGCAATTGGCTCTGATCGAACTCGCGCTTCAGCACATAGGCGTCGGCGCCCGCCTCGAATCCGCGGCGGCGGTCGTCGACCGTGTCGCGCGAGGTGACGATGATGACGGGGATATCACGGAACTGCTCGTCGGCGCGGATGCGCTCGGTCAGCTCGAATCCGCTCATCCGGGGCATGTCGACGTCGGCGACGACGAGGTCCCACTCCTTGCTGTGCAGGTACTCGAGCGCCTCCACACCGTCGCTCGCAATCTCTGACTCGTATCCGGCCGCGAGCAGAATGTTCTTCTGCAGTTCACCGGCGACCAGCGAATCATCCACGACGAGAACGCGGCAGATGCGCGGCGCGACACGGCGAGGCACCATCGGGGCAGCGGCGACCGACGGCCCGCGCGACGCGAGCTCGAAGAGCGCGTTGACGTCGAGGATCGGTACGATGTCGCCGTTGCCGAGCAGGGCGGCGCCCGTAAACGTCTTCTGATTGCGCAGCGGTCCGCGCAGCTCCTTGAACACCAGTTCCTGCTCTTCGTGCACAGCCTCGACGAGGATACCGAATCGCCCGTCGCTCCCTTCGGCGACGATGACGGTCAGGCGCGCGGCCGGCGGTGACGCCGGCACATGCAGCATCGTCGAGAGCGGCGTCAATGGAATATTTTCTCCGTCGACTTCGGCAACTGAACCCTGCTGCAGCTGGCCGATGTCGCCGGCCTCGACCTGAAGGATGCGGCGAATGGCGGCGGTGGGGAGTGCGAACAGCTCCTCACCGGCTTCGACGAGTACGACGCGCAGCAGCGCGAGCGACAACGGCATGTTCAGCGTGATGCTCGTGCCTTTGTCGATCTCCGACTGCACGCGCACGGTACCGCCGAGGCGCTCGACGACGCTCTTGACGACGTCCATGCCGACGCCTCGGCCGGAGACGTCGGTGGCCGACGCGCGCGTACTGAAGCCGGGGTGGAAAATCAAATCGAGAAGCTGCTCCGGCGACCACTGATCGATGTCGCTCGCGGAGGCGACCTGCCGTTGGATGGCCACGGCGCGCAACATGTGCAGATCGATCCCACAGCCGTCGTCTTTCAGCGTGATCAGAATGCGGTTGCCCTGCTGCTCTGCCGAGAGGATCAGGTGCCCCGCCGCCGGCTTGCCGATACGCCTGCGATGGGCCGGCGCCTCGATGCCATGGTCCACCGCATTGCGCATCAGATGAATCAGCGGCTCGGAAATCTGCTCGATGATTTTCTTGTCGAGCTCGGTCTCGCGCCCGCGAATGGTGATCTCGATTTCCTTGCCGACCGTGCGCGCGAGATCGCGCACCGCGCGCGGAAACGCGTCGAAGACCGACGCCACGGGCAGCATCGTCAGCTCGATGACGTTCTGGCGCAGCTCCTCGGTGATGAGATTGAGGCGCACGCGATCGTCGCTGAAGTTCACGAGGAACTCGCGCATGCGGCGCGTGACCGAGTCGAGCGCGTCGGCGTAATCGGCGAGCTGCGCGCCGCGGTCGAGATCGGCGGTATCGGGCGTCAGGCGGGCCTCGCGCACGCGATCGCGCAGATGGCTGAGCATGCGCTCCAGGCGGCGCAGCTCGGTGTGCCGCTCAAAGGCCTTGAGGCTCTGGACAACCATTTCCGGCGCCAGATGCGCCAGCTGGTCGAGCTTCTCAATCGGCACGCGCAGCGACTGCCGCAGTTCGGGGACCTTCGAGGGCACTGCGGGGCTCAATGAAAGGGGTCGGGAGGGGTTTTCGCCAGCCTCCTCCGAAAACCCCTCACGACCCCTTTCGGATAGCAGATTTCCGAGTCGATTGCAGATATCGCTGACCTCCACCGCATCCATCTGGCCGCGGGCGAGCCCTTCGACGCGCGAGGCAATCTGATCGACGCCGCTGAAGACAACATCGAACGCGTCGCCGCCAAGCAGTGATGGATTGGTCTTGGCCGCAACGAACAGCTCTTCGAGCTCGTGCGAGATCTGAGAGATGTCGCTGAACCCGAGCATCAGAGCCGACCCCTTGATGCTGTGCGCCTCGCGCAGGGCTTCGGCAATCGCGTCGAGGGCGCCCGGTGTCTGTTCGAGGCGCAGCAGAGCGGCGCCGAGCGCCTTGAGACGATCGCGTGCCTCTTCGACGAACTTGCCCACGAAGATCGAGGTGTCGATAGGCTTCATGGCGTCAGTCGTGCCGGATCCAGCAACAGAAACACGTCGTTGCCGCGGAGGCCGGCGGCGAGAAAGGCGCCCGTGCGGCGCTTTCCGGCCAGCCGTGCCGGCATGGGCTTGAGAGCCGACAATGCGATGGGTACGACATCGATGACGCGAAGTACACGCAACCACGCATTGCGCCGGCCGCGTCCCCAATGGAGCCACGGACCGTCAGATTGGCGTCCGCCGAAATACTCACCCAGATCGAAACGGTCGAAACGGGGTAGGGAGGGGTTTTCGCCTGGTTCCTCCGAAAACCCCTCCCGACCCCGTTTCTCCAATGACCCTTCCAGGTGCGCAACCTCGGATGCTGGAATAGCCATCAGACAGTCGGCGGCCTCGAAAACGAGAAGCGGCACCAGCGTGGACGTGGGGGTCATACCTTGGTCACCCGCGCGAGATCGAGCAAACCCATCAATCCGGCCGCGACGCGCGCCGTGCCGACGAAACATTCGGCACGCTCGGCCGGCCAGGTCGCGGGCGGAGCCTCGATATCGCTGGGCGACACCGCGTATATGTCGGCGATCGAATCGACAATCAGGCCAAGCGGATCGCCGAAACCGCGCAGCGCCACGAGGAACGGCGATTCTGCAGAGGCCTTTGCCGGAAGCCCGAGAATCGCGCGCACGTCGAGCGCGCACAGAATTTCGCCGCGCAGATTGACGAGGCCCGCCACGCCCGCCGGCGCGCCTGGAACGCGCCGCAGGTGGCTGACACGCGCGACCTCGCGAAGCTGCTCGAGTGGAAGTCCGTACACTTCGGTGCCGAGGTAGAAGCCCAGATACGAAACCCGTTCCTGTTCCTCACGAGGCTCCGCATCGCTGTCGCGCTGCTGTTCTATTGCGGCGAGGATGGCTTCCGGATCCATACGGCCCTACAACTTGAATTCTTTGATGCGGGTCTTGAACTGATCGGCAAGCAGGTTGAGCTCGCCGACGGAATTGGCCGATTTCTTCATCCCTGATGCCGCATGCCGCGTCACTTCAGCCACCTCGCGCATCGTCTGCACGATCTGCTCGCTTGCGCTCTGCTGCTGTTGCGTGGCGAACGTAATCTGGCGGATCGCCTGCGTCGTCCTGTCGACCATCTGGATGATCTGCTCCAGACTGCCGCGCGCGCGTGTGGCGAGCGACACGCCGTTTTCCACTTCTTTGACGCCCTGTTCGGTCGCCAGCACAGAGGTATTGGTCGCCGACTGAATTTCGCCGACGATGCCCTTGATTTCTTCAGCGGATTCGCGCGTGCGCTCTGCGAGGCGGCGCACTTCGCTTGCGACGACTGCGAACCGCTTGCCGTGCTCGCCCGCGGCCGCCGACTCGATCGCCGCATTGACGGCGAGCAGGTGGATCTCGCCGGCGATGTCCTTGATCAAGTTGAGTACTTCTGAGATGCGCTGCGAGCGCTCGCCCAACAGCAGCGTCTTGCCGGAGATGTCCGCCACCCGGCGGCGGATTTTCTCCATGGCCTCGAGCGCCTCGCCGACGGAGTCGTATCCCGCATGTGCTGCCTGCGCGCTGTCGTCCGCGATCTTCTCCACCGACGTCGCGCTCAGGGCAATCTGCTTCGCGGTGTTCGTCAGCTCTTCCATCGTCGCGGTGACCTGCGCGATCGATGCAGCCTGCTGCACCGATCCCGATGCGTGCTCTTCTGCTGCGCTCAGCACCTGCGTCGACGCGCCGGTAATCTGAATCGACGCCTGCTGGAGATCCTGGAGCAGCTTGCGAAGCTGATCGGCCATGTCATTGGCCGCATCGGCGAGCATGCCCAGCTCGTCCGAGCGCTTGATGGATATGCCGCTCGAGAGATCGCCGGCAGCCACTGACTTCAGGAACGGCACGAGCGACATGATGGGGCGTGAAAACTGAGTGGCCCAGTACAACGATCCAGCGGCCGCGAGCGTGCCGAGCATGATTGAGAGCACGACGATGGTCCACAGCAGATTCGTGAGCGGCGCAAACGCGACGTCCGTCCGCATCAACAGGATCGTTCGCCACGCGTCGGGCAGATACGGCCGCTTCTCCGTCGTGGCATAGCCCGCAAGGTACGTGGCGTCGCGCACTTCGATCTCGCCGCTGCCTGCAGGCGCGTTGACAATCGTGCCGATCGCATCGAGACCGAGCGCGTTCAGCCGCGTCCTGCCGGGCTCCCACCCAGTAAGAAACGGCGGCGCCGCGAGCAGCATGCCCTGTGAATCCGCCAGCACCATGTACCCGCGCTCGTCCTGCCCTTCGGGCAGCACACGGACGGCCTGCAGTGTGACCAGGATCTTCGGCCAGTCGAGAACGGCTACGAGCACGCCGACCGGTTTGGACCGATCGAAGCTCGCCTGCAGCGGAAACGCGAGAGGCATTCCGACGCGGCCGGTCAGGTCCTGCATCATCGGCGAACCGACCCACGCTTCGCCGCGGCGCGCGGCCTGCAGAAATTCGCGGTCGCCGACTTCGCGGCCCCGCAGCGTCGGCAGCGTGGACGCGATGACCGTGCCGGCGGCGTTTGCCACCCACAACTCCTGAGCCACGTCGGTGTTGCGCTTGGCTTCCTGAAGGAACTGCTGAATGCGGCCGTCGGCATCGCCCGTTACGGCATCATCGCGGACGAAGCCGAGTTGCGACCACACTGCGAGATTCTGATGCTGATCCAGCAGCAGCCGCTCGAGCTTCTCGTCGCTCTGCACCGCCAGGGTTTCCAGATTCATGCGGATGCGCTCTTCGAGCGCGCCGCGCGCAATCTGATACGCGAATATGCCGACGATGGCAATTGGCAGCAGCGACAGCGCGACCGACACGAGCGCCAGCTGCCACCGAATGTTGAGTTTCAACGCCACATTCCCCCTGTTACCCGCCGCCGTTACTTGACCGGCACGACGCGGACGGTCTCGTCAACTTCAGATGGCGGCACATACGAGATCGCACCTGGCACACTCGCCACGAACCGCAGGACCGCGCGGGCCGATCGCTGCGTCGAAGGCGGGTTCAGACCCTGCGTCATCGACTGCTGCACCCAGTACTCGGCCATCTCGCGCACCGAACGGTCCAGCGCATCTTTTGAGAATACCGACCGCAGGTAATGTGTGCTATCCCAATCGACCGGCACCATCGCTTCTCCGTGCGGCCACATCCGCGACTGCTTCATGAATATCCGTCGCAGCTCCACCGGCGTGAGCGATTTCACCGGGTTCGCGTTGTTCACGATCACGACGAACGCGATGATTTCCGTGGACGCGTGCCCGGTCCACATCAGAACGATCAACGCCGCCGTCAGGAATCTGCGCGCCACCGCAATCAGAAGAAGAAGACCGCCGCGGTTGCAAAACCGTTGAACGGCTTGCGCTCCTCATCGCCTTCCGTGTGAATAAAGTCGCGCTCGAGCGGCTGCGACCTGTACAGCTCGCCCTTGAACGCAATCTGCGGATACGGCCGGAAATTCACGCCCGCCAGATGCCGCCGCTCAGCCTGCACGATTCTCGGGCTTTCGAGCTGCTCCAAGCGGTAGAACGCGATCCAGTCTTCGTCGATCCGGTAGGCCGGCTGCAGGTAATAGCCGGTGCGCGTCTGCTCCAGCGACTTGCCGCGGGCCCACTCGGACTGAAAGAGAAACTGCGAAACCTCGAGCTGCGTTTCGAAGCCGACCACGTCGTCTTCGGCAAGCTGGTCGTTGGAGATCCCCACATTGCCTCGGTAGATATCCACTGCAGCGTCGAACCGACGCAACGCTCCCCTTCTCGGGAAACGAACCTCCCCGCGCGCTCCCCACGACTTGCCGTCCTGCCGGTCGGTGCGGCTGTTGCCCTCGAAGTTATTGTTCGCAACGTAGAACTTGTAACCGACGCCGAACTCGGACGTGCCGACAGCCCTTGCGGTGGATCCTTGCAGCGACACGCCGATCAGCTCCGCCGGGAACAACTCGCGGAGATAGATGGGGAGCGTCGTCGAGAGCGTCAGGTTGGGATAGTGATTCTGCCACCAGTACTGGGGCGACAGCTGCTTGCCGACACGCACGCTGAAAAGGCGGTTGTGATTGTATTCCATCCAGGCGTTCTCGACAGCAACCTGTCCTTCGCCACTGAGGTCGCCTTCGGCGCTTTCTTCAGCCTCGGAATGCTCCTCTCCTTCCTCGTCCGTCGCAATCTCAGGGTGATGGGGCACGTTCTGCAGCTCGAGCTCCATGAGGAAGTTGAATTTACCGAGCTGCTTCGACATCAGGACGCCCAGATGATGCTGCTGGAACGCCATCGGCTCCTCCGAGCCGTCGGCCGAGAACCTGAAGTTGTAGTAACCGTTCAGGTTCACCTTGCTGTTCACGGTCTCGCGCAGCGAGTTGATCGAATCTTCCTGCGCCTTGATGTCGTCCTCCAGGTTCTGCACGGTTACTGCCGCGGGCGGCGTCTGCTTCTCGAGCGCTTCGATGCGATTCAGCAGCTGCGCGATGAGCACCTGCTGCTTGGCGATCTCGCCGCTCAGGACGGCGATCTCATTCTGCTGCGCAGACACGGGTTGGATGCCGGCCACGAAGATAATGGCCGCCAGTAACAAGACGATCCGATTCATCGATGCTCCTTCACACTTTTGCGCGGCGCTTCACGGAGGCACACTGCCGCTGCTACCGGTTATCGGCCGGAAGGGGCTATTTCAGTACATTTCCGACTTAACCGGGATTAGGGATTGGGGACTGGGACTGGGGACTGGGATTGGGGATTAGGGATTGGGGACTCAGGGCGGGGCTCGACTAATCCCCAATCCCTAATCCCTGATCCCTGATGGCGTTAGTGGTCTTTCTTGCCCGGCTTGCCCTCGCAGGCCTCGAACGTCAGCACCTTCAGCTTGCTCGGCACGAACTTCGGAATCAGGTCGCACAGGTTCTCTTTCTTCGCGCGCGGATCGAGCAGACCGGTCTTGACGAAGTGGGTCACATCGCGAAGCTGAGCCTCGGACAGGTCGATGCCGCCGTTCTTGAACAACGGATGCAAGGACGCTTCGTCGATGCGCGGCCCCATACGGAGCCTGAGGTCCCTGTCAATGCCGGCTGCGGCGGGGTCGTAGGCTTGTGTCGGATCGACGTGGAAGCGAATCGCATCTTCCAGTCTCGCGAAGGCGCCGTTGTGAAAGAACGCGGGCGACAGCGAGATATTCCGGAGCGGCGCAGTACGGAACTTGTACTTGTCCGCGGGATCGCCCGAGATCTGCATCGCGCCGAAGTCTTCGTTCTCCGCCGGGACCGTCGTAGATCATGTTGCTCGTGCGCGCGCCAAACCGCGGCGCAAGCTGCGGAATGCCCGCGACGTGATTCTCGAAGTCGCTGAACATCTCGTTCGACTTGCCTTTGGTGGCGTGGCACGTGATGCACTTGCCTTCGCCGAAGAACACGAGCGCGCCGCGCTTCTCGGCGTCGGTCATCGCGTTCTGATGTCCGCGTGCGAACCTGTCGATCGGTGCGGTCGCGAATGTCAGCGTGAACTCGAACTCGGCTATCGCTCTCCCGAACATGTCGAAGGTGATGGGCGCGCCGTGCTTGACTTCAGGAAACACCTTCCCGAACATCAGGCGGTAGCCCGGCGTCGCTGTTGAGAATCTCGATGACGTCCATGCGAATCGGATGATTGCGGAATCCCGACTCGTCTGCGTCCGGAACCGCCAGCCCCTTGCCGTTGTCGAAGACCTCGAAGCGCGGGCTGAGATCGGTGCCCGACGTGCCGGTGAAGCCTGCGACCTCGACCAGTTCGGTCGGCGGAATGAACGCCTGCGCCTGAAGGAGATGATCGTGATAGCTCAGCGACATCGCTTCGGGCGCGGGGAAGGTGAACCCGAACATGCTGCTGAACGGATCGCCGAGCTTCTTGCCGGGAGCGGCGTTGGCGAAGAAGCGGCCGTTCCACATCAGCTTCGGGTAGAACGCGGTGTTCACCACGAGCGGCGAGCGCCGCTGATTGCGCGGGCCCGTGCGATTCGAACCGACGAGGCCGTTGTTGTCGACGCCGATCGCAATCGACTGCGTGTCGCCGAAGCCGTTCGACGGCGAGTGGCATCCGGCGCACGTGTTGTCACGGTGCAGCGAGTGGACGTTGTCGAACCAGAGCAGGCGGCCCAGGTTCGCGAGGTCGTCCTCGATCCGGCGTCCAAGCCGGTCGGGCAGCGTCAATTCGACGCGCCCGGTGAAATCATTCTGACGAAGCACGCGCGCGAGCTTGGCATCGAGGCTCGTCCCACGGTCGTCGTCGGCGTGGACGACGAGCGCCAGCGAAGACGCCCAGATGATGGCCCCGGCAATCAGTAATTTTCCGACTCGCATGTTCGTCGCTCTCCTACCCTCGCGGATGGACGAAGGGCATCTCAGCCGGGAATCCGGCGAGGCTGCGCGAGTGCGGAGCAATTCAGACACCGTCGCCTGTCGTGGAACATGAAGCCGATAACTCATTCATATTCAATGAATTACAATTTTCGATTTCAGGGAAGTGAGGAGTGGGCGGGTGTGTCTTGGCACACACACGGAGTTTGGAAATCGTTATGCGCTTTTGTTGCAAGCACTTAACTGCGTTACGTTTCAGCACATCGTCTCTGGTGAGATCAGCCAGGTCCCAACGCTCGACGATGTCCTTTGTTTTCATATAGTTCATCGGCAGCGCCGCATCGAATCTTTAGAGCGTCGTACTGGAATGGCACAGCCTGCGACGATTGCGAAATTAGCGCCGCCGGATGAGAGCCTCCCGAATTTCCGTCAGCAGCGGACCCAGATCAGCGGATTTTTTCACGAATGCGTCGGGTTGCGGGTCTCGCACGATGTGGTCGGGATCGTGCGGATCTCCAGAAGTCAGCATGATGACCGGCACCGCTTCGGTGGCGGGATCGGCGCGCAGCGCGTGCAGCAGTGCAAACCCATCCATGCCCGGCATGATGCTGTCGGTGATGATCAAATCGGGCAGTGATTGATGCGCTTTCCCGAGTGCTTCGGTGCCGTCGGCGGCGGTATCGACTTCGTACTTTTCACTTTCGAGAATCATCCGAAGGAAGTTGACGATGGTCTCGCTGTCGTCAACGATCAGCAGGCGGCTCATGAAGGCAACGGTTCGCTCGGGTCGTTTGGGCGTTTGCCCGATGTGAAGAGATAGTCGAGGCGCTCCCACTCGAGCTGGAGGACGCCCGCGACGCTCCACTGGCGCGCCCGACGCGAGCGCCAACATATCCATCGGCCGCCGCCGATCCCAGATGATTTCGATGTTGGAATCACCGGCGAAGTTGCGGCGCAGCAGCTCGTAGGTGAGGAACCTGCCGCGCCGGACGATGATGTGCTCCATGGGTGGGGCGGAGTATATCAGTCGGCAGTCGGTAGTCGTCAGTCGGTAGTCGGTAGTCTCAGTCGATAGTCGACAGTCTCAGTCGACAGGCAGTCGACGACTGGCAGCTCGACTGACGACTCCCGACTGAGACTGACGACGTGCCGACGGACAGACTGTCGACTGCCCGACTGATGACTGACCGACTCCGGGACTGACGACTCCCGACGACCGACTGCCGACTACACCCCCGTTCAGTGCGTCATCGCGTAGAGGAGGATGTTGATGCCGATCGCGTAGCCTTCGACAGAAAATCTGTAGAAGAATTCCGGATCATCGGCTTCGCGCTCGTACGCGTCGCCCAGGTCGGTGTTGTGCGTTGTCAGCACGAGGATGCGGCCGTTCGTGTCGGTGAGCGCGTACGCATGCGCCGTTCTGCTGTCTTCACCTGCCTCGGATGTCTGGCCGCCGGTGCCGCGGAAGAACCCGATGTTCGGGATCTGCGGGATGCGCTTCGCCTCGAACAGCGTGCGGAAGATCGCGTGATTGATCGGCAGGTCGACGAGCGGGTACTCGGCGGCCGGCAGAATGTTTCGCAGCTCGCCGAGCCAGTGATCCCACGCATAGCTCCCCCATGCATCATCCGCCCAGAGGAAGCCACCCTTCTTCAGATACGCGCGAAGCGCCTCGACTTCATCAGGTGCGAAGAACGCGCGGCCGTGGTTCGTCACCATCACGAAGGGGCATTTGAACAGCTCGGGCTCGGTCGCCTGAATGACGACGTAGCTGGGTGTGCCGTGCTTGTCGAAATTGACCGCGGCGTCCGAGAGCTCTGACAATCGGATCGACAGGTTCTCGTCGGCGCGCGGGTAGTCGACGCCCCATCCGCCGCCGTATCCCCTGCTCGCGGCGCGGAATGCCAGACGGCAGAAGTTGAAGTCCCCTTTGAACGTGTCGGCGGTAGGCCGGCGCACGCCGAAATACCCGCCGCCACCGCGCTGGGCGTACGCGGTAGTCGACACGACGACGAGCGCTGCCAACAGCAGCCGGCGGCCATTTCTGAAAAACATAAGGGAGATGACTATTCTACCGGAAGCTCAGCGAAGTCTTGCGTAAATGCCCGGATGAGATGGCGAGCGCGCCGCTGCCGCAACCACGACCGCGGGTGTGCGTTCCGTTGCGATGACGCCGCTCGTGGGCGCAGATCTCCTGAATCGCGGCGCGCCGCGCGAGGTATCGGCGGTGGAGATCGTGACACTCGGCGTCAATCACCTGCTTCAGGAGCGACACCTGGTTCCCGATCTCGGAACGATCGTCTGGATAGCTCTCGGTGAGATTGTCGACGAGATCCTGCCGATCGTGAAGATCGCCTAACACGTCCTGAGCCTTCTTGAGCTCGCGTATTGCGGCACTTCGATCTGCCTGACCAATCGCGTGGGCGATCTCCATCGCGTACCGCATTTTCTTGATCGCGATGCGAGCCGCATGCACGCGAGCCGGAAAGTACACGCCGGTGGCGTGATCGATCGCCTCGCGCGTCGCGAGCGCCCGTTCGCGCAGCGTGTAATCCAGGTCGCGGCGCCAGGTATGGCCCGTACGCACGCTCCACGCCAGCGCGCCGGGAAATGCCAGGCGGTGCTCGGCGAGCGTTTCAATCATGCGCACGGCCTCGAGGCGCTCGAGCCGCTTCACCAGCTTCCGCAGCAACTTCAGGCGATCGTGCTCGCGCTGCTGGCGAAGGACGACCAGCGCAGGCGCGGCGTGCGGCATGCGTGTCTCGAGTGACGCCAGCAGGGCAAGGATGACATCGGCATCCCGAACGCGGCCGAGGGAGCGGCCAAGGCGCTTGAAGCGCGAGTGCAGATCTTCGATGGGCTTTCGCCGCTTTCGGATCGCCGAGCAGCGGCAGCAGCTCGCGCACGCGACGGGTCGCGATGCGCGCATCGTGAATGCTCGTCCCAGGCCGTCGAGAACGCCTGGCAATGTTTCGCGCAGCGTATGGATTTGTGTACGAAACAACACGTGAGGCGTAACGAATTCAAACATAACCGTCACCATTCACCGCGCAATTTCGTCATAACCTGCAACGGCAAGTGCCGAATTTCCGTTCACATGTGTAACAAAGCTGGTCAGGTGCTCGCCGCCTCTGCTAAATTCTTTCGCGATGAGACTTCTGACGATCACCCTATTTATGCTGGTTGCCTTATCCGCCGGCGCGTGCCAGTCGGCTCCGAGTGAACAGCCACCGGCGCCTGCGAGCACCAAGGCCCCGCCCCCGGCCGCGCCGCCCGAGCCGCTCGGCTTCGGGCAGCATCACCATCCGATACGAACGTCGAACGCCGAAGCGCAGAAGATGTTCGACCAGGGGCTGGCGCAGGCCTTCGGCTTCAACCACGAGGCCGCGATCCGATCGTTCGAACGCGCAGCCGAGCTCGATCCCTTCGCAGCCATGCCGCACTGGGGCAAGGCGTGGGCGCTCGGCCCGAACTACAACCTCGACATAGACGACGCGCGCGCGAAGGCGGCGTACGACACGCTCGCGAAAGCGCAATCGCTGCTCGTGAACGCGCCCGCCGACTCCGCTCAGGGCAGGTCCGATGTCGAGCGCGATTATGTCCAGGCGCTCGCGGCTCGATACTCGGCAGATCCGAAAGCCGACCGTGCGGCGCTCGCGCGCGCCTTCAGCCGGGCCATGGGCGATCTCTCGCGGCGCTATCCGGACGATCTCGATGCCGCGGTCATCTACGCCGAAAGTCTGATGAACCTGACGCCGTGGAAGCTGTGGACCTCGAACGGCACGCCTGCCCCGAACACCGGGCTCATCGTTGGTGTGCTCGAGTCGGTGATGCTGCGCAATCCGAATCACCTGGGCGCAAATCACTACTACATTCACGCCGTCGAGGCCTCGCGCACACCGGCGCGCGCGCTGCCGAGCGCGCAGCGCCTGAGCGCCATCTCGGAATCGTCCGGGCCACCTGCTCCACATGCCGGCGCACATTTACGCGCGTACCGGCGATCATGCGGGAGCGGCTGCGGCAAACGCAGCGGGAGCAGCGGCCGATCGCCGTTATCTCGTCACCGCGCCGGCAAACGGGATGTACGGAATGATGTACTACCCGCACAACCTGCACTTCCTCGCCGACTCGCACATGATGCAGGGGCGGTTCGGCGATGCGAAGCAGGCGGCCGATCGCGTCGCCGAACAGGTCAACCCCCATGTCGCAATGATGCCGATGGTGGAATCGGTGATCGTCATGCCGGTGTCGGTGCTGCTGCGCTTCGGGCGATACGGAGAAGTGCTGGCACTGCAGGCGCCACCCTCAGAGCGCACCGTACAGGCCGCGTGGCATCACTTCGCGCGCGGGACGGCTCTCGCGAAAACCGGCAAGATCGACGCAGCTGCGGCCGAACGGAACTTACTGACCACGGCGATCGCGGCCGTGCCAGAGACGGCGGCGTTTGGTGGAGGCGGTTGGGCGACAGCGGCGAGCGCGCTGAACGTCGCGGCATTGTCGCTCGACGCGCGCATCGCGGGCGCGCGCGGCGAGCACGACCGGGCCATCAAATACTGGCAGGAGGCGGTCGCGGCGGCCGATCAACTTCCGTACGATGAGCCGCCGGTATGGTTCTATCCGGTGCGCGAATCGCTGGGTGCGGCATTTCTCGCCGCGGGGCGCGACGCCGACGCAGAGCGTGTGTTCCGTGACGATCTCGTCAAGCACCCGCGAAATGCGCGATCGCTCTTCGGCCTTCAAGCGGCGCTCACGAAGCAAGGGAAAGAGGTGAATGCGATGTGGGTGCAACGCGAATTCAACGACGCGTGGAAGAACGCGGATACGAAACTGACGCTCGACGATTTCTGAGATCGCCGCAAGGGCGCACGTCGCATCGCTTCACAAGTACAGCCACGCGAGGCCAAGGAAGAGGAAAAAGCCCATCGAATCGGTCACAAACGTCAGCAGGACGCTCGACCCCTGGGCCGGATCTCGACCCATGCCATGCAGCGTGAACGGGACCAGCACGCCGACGGCCGCAGCAATCATCAAGTTCAGGATGATGGCGGCCATCATCACCACGCCGAGGGCGAGGCGCCCATAAAACAGTCCTGCCGTGATTCCTGCCAGGCCGCCCCATATCAGTCCGTTCACGAGGCCGACGACCATCTCTTTACGCAGCAGGCGGAGACGCGTGTCGTCCGTTAACTGTTCGAACGCAATCCCGCGAATCACGAGCGCGACGGTCTGGTTGCCGGTATTGCCGCCGATGCTTGCGACAATCGGCATCAGCGTCGCCAGCGACACGAGACCCTGGATGGTGGCTTCGAACAACCCGATGAACCTGGTTGCAGCGAATGCCGTGATTAAGTTGACGAACAGCCACAGCGATCGATTGCGCGCTGATTGCCACACCGGCGCGAAGGTGTCCTCGGCACCGCGAAGGCCTGCCATGGCGAGCGCGTCTTTGTCAGCCGTAACCCGGATGAAATCGACGACCGCATCGACGGTGAGACGCCCCACCAGCTTGCCGCGATCGTTGACGACCGGCAGCGACACGAGATCGTAGCGCTCGAACGCGCGGGCCGCCTTTGCGGCCATATCGGCCGGTCGAAACGCCAGCGGATCGTGTTCCATAACAGCGTCCACTGTCATCGCGGGATTCGCGACCACGAGCGACTGCAGGCTCAACGAGCCGCGCAGCAGATTTCTGGCGTCGACGACAAACAGCCGATCGAGATGGTCCGGCAGTTCTGCGCGCGCCTGAAGATCGCGCAGCACTTCCGCCATCGTCTGCGCCTCGCGCACGGTGGCGACGTCGAGGCTCATCAAACGTCCCACCGATTGGGGCGGATACGCATCGGCCTGCTGCAGAAGGGTGCGATCGATTTCACCGAGCGATTCCCGCACCTGCCGCATGACGTCTTCAGGCAGATCGTCAGACAGCCACGCGAGGTCATCCGGATCGAGCGCCTCGGCGATTTTGACGAGGCGATGTTTCGGCGTCTCGCCGATCAGCCACGCTCGGACCGACGCGTCAATCTCGACGATGGCTTCGGCTGCCTGCCTCGGTTCGAGGGCGGCCCAGATCTGCAGTCGATCGTCGGGCTCGAGTCCTTCCAGAACGAATCCCAGGTCTGCGGGATGGAATCCGCGCAGCCTGCGCTGCAACTCGGCCGCATTCTGGCGCTGCTGCAGTTGAACGCCGACGCCCCGCTGCGATCGATCCTGACCATGTGCAAGGGCTTCAAGCGTGCGATGGTGTTCGAGCAGCGCGGTGACATCCTCGAACGTCTGATGAAGGTCTGTTGCGGGTTTTCGTAGTTCCATGTCACACCAAATTTACACAAGGGATGTCTACAATAGTGGATGGCTTCATGACCGACGGTCCCGATCTGTCAGATCCCTCGCTCTACATTAATAGAGAGCTCAGCTGGCTCGCGTTCAACGAGCGCGTCCTCGCGCAGGCGACATCCGGCGCCCATCCCCTTCTCGAGCGGGTGAAGTTTCTCGCGATCACGGCCAACAATCTCGACGAGTTCTTCATGGTGCGGGTGGCCACGCTCGCGCGGCAACGCCGCGCAGGGTACGAAATTGCGGCCCCCGACGGCCTCACCGCAGGCCAGTGCCTGACGATGGTACGAGCCAGAGCCGAGAGCATGCTCCGCGAGATCGCCGAGTGTTGGGAGAACACCCTGACACCGCTGCTGCGCGACGAGGAGATCGGGATCATCGAGCCGGCGGACTACACACCGCAGGTTCGGGAGTACCTCGAAGAACACTTCAGCCAGAGCGTCTGCCCTGTGCTGACACCGCTCGCGTTCGACCCGGGCCATCCGTTTCCCTACATCTCGAACCGCAGCAAGAATTTCGCAGTCGTCGTCAAGGGTCACGGGCGCACGCGGTTCGCGCGCGTGAAGGTGCCCGACGTGCTGCCCCGTTTCGTGCCCGTGCCGCCGCTGCTGTCCAGCAGGCGCGGTCTCACGTTCGCGCTGCTCGAAGACGTGATTCGCCTGAACCTTGGCCAGCTCTTTACCGGCGTGGAGGTCGAGGATGCGCACCTCTTCCGCGTCATTCGCGAAACCGACATCGTGCTGCAGGAGGAGGAGACAGTCGACCTGCTCGAGTCGGTGGACCAGGGGCTCCGCGAGATTCGCTACGGTCCGCTGTCGCTGCTCGAGGTCGACGCCGAGATGCCGGCACGCGTCCTCGACATCCTGATCGAGAACTTCGAGATCGAGCGCGATGTCGTCGTGCGATCGTCGACGAGACTCGGTTTTGCCGACTGGATGGCGCTGACGAGTGTCGAGCGGCCGAAGCTGAAAGACACGCCGTTCGTACCGCGCGCGCTCTGGCATCGCCAGGATGCCGACGGCATCTTCGAGCACATCAAGTACCGCGACACGCTGCTCCATCATCCGTTCGACTCGTTCACGGCCTTTGAGGCGTTTCTCGATGCGGCGGTCGACGATGAGCATGTCGTCGCGATCAAGATGACGCTGTATCGCGTTGGAAACAAGTCGCCTCTTGTCGAGCGGCTGATGGCCGCCGCGGAGGCAGGCAAACAGGTCGCGGTGCTCGTCGAGCTGAAAGCCAGGTTCGATGAACGCAGCAACATCGGATGGGCATCGCGGCTGGAAGAGGCTGGCGTGCACGTCGTGTACGGCCTCGTGAATCTGAAGACGCATTGCAAGTTGTGCCTGGTTATCCGCAAGGAAGGCGATGCAATCCAGCGTTACGTGCATATCGGCACCGGCAACTACAACCGCGCGACGGCGCAGGTGTACACAGATTTCGGATTGTTCACGGCGAATGCGAGAATCGCCGCCGACACATCCGAGCTCTTCAACTACCTCACCGGATACTCGAAACAGACGAGCTACCGGGAGCTGATTGTCGCGCCAGTGGCGCTTCGTGAGCGGTTGACCGCGCTGATCGCACGCGAAGTCGACCACGTCCGAGCCGGCCGGCCGGCCGGCATCATCATCAAGAACAACGCGGTTTCGGATCCCGGCATCATCCAGGTTCTGTACGCCGCGTCGCGGGCGGGATGCCGGTGCGTGCAATCGCGCGTGGCATCTGCTGCCTGCGGCCAGGCATCCCCGGCGTCAGCGAAACGATAGAAGTCCGCTCGATCGTCGGTCGCTTCCTCGAGCACTCGCGTGTCTACTACTTCGAAAACGGCGGCACCCCCGTCGTGTATCTCGGCAGCGCCGATCTGATGGAGCGTAACCTCGATCGGCGCGTCGAGACGCTCTGCCCCGTGCTGGATCCCGACATCGCCCGCTTTATCCGTCACACGATTCTAGAGGCGTATCTCACCGACACCGAGCGCGCACGCGTGTTGCGAGCCGACGGATCGTACGAGTCGCCGGCAGCGAGCACAGAGGCGGTCGACGCGCAGCACTTGCTCGCGTGGCGCACGTAGATGTCGCGCAGCCTTGTCCTCTGTATCGTGCTCGCAGCGGCCGT
The DNA here is from genome assembly GCA_963787755.1 of Vicinamibacterales bacterium. Taxonomy (GTDB): domain Bacteria; phylum Acidobacteriota; class Vicinamibacteria; order Vicinamibacterales; family JAMQPK01; genus JAMQPK01. The sequence goes on along the minus strand of CAWBEG010000002.1, from coordinate 91,581 downwards.
TGCGGCGCAGGAACGAGCCGACTACTCCCCCGGCCGACGGGTGCTCCTCGATGCGCACAATGCGTATCCCTATCAGGGCCGCTGGAACGATCGGATCGACAGGGCACTTGCCACCGGTACGCCGCTTGCCATCGAACAGGATCTGATATGGCGTCCGGCCACCGCAACCACGCCGGCACATTCGATCGTGTCGCACGGCGAGCCCTGGACCGGCGACGAACCGACGCTGCGCGACTTCTTCGAGCGCATCCGTCCAATCGTCACTCGCGCACTGACGTCCGCATCACGCGAGCAGTGGCCGCTCATCACGCTGAACCTCGATTTCAAGGACAGCCATCCACAGCATTTCGCCGAGATCTGGACGCTGCTCGCCGAGTATGAAGCGTGGCTCACGACAGCGCCGCGAGCGGCCGATGCGGCTGCCGTTCAGCCGCTGTCGCTGGGCCCCGTACTCGTTCTCACTGGAGCCGACCCTGCTCAGCAGGCTGCGTTTCACGACGAAGTGCCGATTGGATCGCGCCTCCGGCTCTTTGGCGCCGTGCAGCCCGCCGCCGCGCCTGACGGCGTTGTGACGGGCAAGCCAGGCGCTCTCGCCGCGACGAACTATCGCCGCTGGTCGAATAATGCCTGGAGCGTCGTCGAGCCCGAGGGACAGAACAATGCGGCCGCCTGGACGGCAGAGGATGCCGACCGACTCCGCCTAAGGGTTCGAACGGCGCATGACGCAGGACTGTGGATTCGTTTTTACACGCTGAACGGGCATTCGACCGAACACGGCGAGCGAATGGGATGGACCCCCGGCTACAACTTCAAATCGCTCGACGCGGCGCGCATCCGCTGGCGTGCCGCAATCGCCGCGGGTGTCGATTTCGTCGCCACCGATCAGTACGAAGATTACGAGAAAATTTCATCCCGCTGAGTCCCCACTGTTACGCCTCCGTCGTGTCTGCTGTCTAGGATGGCCGCGACTTGCTTACGGAGGTACCCGAATGACATTCCGCTTGATCTCATTCATTCTGCTCGCCCTTATCACCTTTCCAGCGGCCGCTCTCGCACAGGTCGATCGCGCCGCGCTTGACCGGTGTCGTGCACGACAGCTCAGGCGCCACCGTCCCTGGCGCCCGCATCAAGTTGACACCCATCGCCGGCGGCGCGGAGCGCGAGGTGAAAGCCACGGATACCGGCACGTATCAGGCGACAGGGCTCGGCTCCGGCGAGTGGCTCGTCGAAATCGCCGCGGCCGGATTCCAGACGATTGCGCAGACGGTGCGGCTCGAAGTGGGACAACGCGCTCAGCTCGATGTCACGCTGCCGGTCGGCGGCGTCACCGAGCGGGTGCTCGTCGAAGGCATCACGCCGCTCCTCGACACGCAGTCGGCGGTGCTCGGCACCGTGGTGAGCGAGAAGGAAATCGCGACACTGCCCCTCGCGCTTCGCAACTGGGACGACATGCTGTTTCTCGTGCCCGGCGTCCAGGGTTACCGGTACACCGAAGAATCGGGCGGCACATCGGCGGGCAGAACCGGCGGCATCAGCGTGCACGGCCATCGGTCGCTGCAGAACAACTTTCTCCTCGACGGCGTCGACAACAACAGCATCTCGACCAACGTGCAGGAGCTGTCAACGCAGCTCTCACGGCCGTCGATCGACGCGATTGGCGAATTCAAGGTGGTGACGACCCCCTTCACTGCCGAATATGGCCGCGCTCCGGGCGCCACGATCTCAGTGACCACGAAATCGGGCAGCAACATGCTGCGTGGCACAACCTACTACTACTTCCGGGACGAGCGATTCGATGCGAATACGTTCTTTTCGAACCGGTCCGCATTGGCCAAGCCCACCAATAACCAGAACCAGTTCGGCGGCAGCCTCGGCGGGCCGCTGCGCAAGGGCACCGCATTTTTCTTCGCCGACTACGAGGGCACGCGCATCACGCGCGGCGTTCTGCGGAACGGCACCGTGCCGACAGCCGACCAGCGCAACGGGGTCTTCACCTCCGCGATTCGCGATCCGCTGACCGGACAGAACTTCGCCAACAACACGATTCCCGCTTCGCGCATCGATCCGGTGGCCGCGGCGATTCTCGCAATGGTGCCGATGCCCAACGCCGCGGGCAGCAGCAATTTCATCCGCCAGCCCGACATCACCGACGACAACGATCGCTTTTCGGGCCGCTTCGATCTGCGCGGATCATCCAACGACAACGTTTTCGTGCGCTACAGCTACAACAAGCGGTTCCGCTTCGTGCCGGGCTGGTTTGGCGGCTTGGTCGACGGCAGCTCGACATCGGCATGGGGACGCAACGACTTGAATTCGCAGAGCGCCGTGGCCGGCTGGACGAAGATTCTCGGACCCGCCGTCGTGAACGAATTCCGGTTCGCGTGGTCGCAGGGGCGCTCCGACGGCTACCAGGATCCCAAGGGCGAAGACGGCATGGACACGATCGGCTTTACGGGTGTGCCCGCGGAGAACCGCACCGGCGGCATCATTGGCGTCGACATCCAGGGGCTCATCCGCATTGGTTCGCCGAACTTCATGCCGAAGTATCAGCACACCGATCAAATGCAGTTCATCGACACGATGTCGTTCCTGCGCGGCCCGCATCAGTTCAAGTTCGGCGCGGAAATCACGGCGCCCATGAAGAACAACTACGTCGACGTGCCAGCGACGCGCGGCGATACCGTGTTCCGCAACAATATGTTCACGGGCAGCGCGCTGGCGGACTTCCTGCTCGGATACGCGACCTCAGTGCAGCTGTCGAACTTCCATGAAGCGCACCAGCGCCAGCACGCGTATTCATTCTTCGTGCAGGACGATTACCGCGCAACCGATCGCCTGACGCTGAACCTGGGTCTCCGCTACGATTTCGTGACGCCGCAGATGGATGCGGAGAATCGCGTCGCGAACTTCGATCCGGCGACTGGTCAGCTCTACTACGGCGCCGACGGCAGCATCGAAGATCGCGCGCTGGTATCGCCGGATCGCAACAACCTCGGACCTCGCCTCGGCGTGGTCTATAAGGCGAATACGGCGACCGTGATCCGGGGCGGCTACGGCATCTACTACAACCTTGTCGAGCGGATGGGGTCGGAGGATCAGCTGTCGCTGAATCCGCCCGGGTTGCGAAACATCAGCATCACAGCCCCTGCCGGATCGACAACCCCCGCGTTCATCCTGCGGAACGGGTTCCCGCCGAACTATCTCGATGTGTCCAACATCAACTACCGCTCTCTACTGCTGCGCACTGCGCAGCGCGACGGCAAGAGCTCGATGTTCCACCAGTTTGCCGTCGGCCTCGAGCGGCAGGTCTCGACGAGTTTCGTCGCCTCGGCTGACGTCATCGGTTCGCTCGGCCGCAACATCACGCTGCTGCGGAACCTGAATCAGCCAGCCAACGGCAACGGCGCGCGGCCATATCCAGACTTCGGCGCCATCCAGTATCGCGACCATGCCGGAGAGAGCCGGTATCGCGGGGTCGATCTCTCGTTCGAGAAACGGTTCAGCCGGGGCCACAGCTACCGCGTGTCGTACACCATCGGCGACCAGCGCGACAACACGCCGGAGCATCTCTCGGCGGCTTCGCCTCGTCCACAGAACACGAACGATCTCGAGGCGTGGGAAGCGCCGGGCGACAACGATATCCGGCATCGATTTGTCGGCAGCTTCATTGCCGACCTGCCGCTCGGCCGCAATCCGATTCTGCGCGACTGGCTGGTCGCCAGCATCCTGACGGCACACACCGGACGACCATTTACCGTCACGCAAGGGAGCCTCGAGGGAGCCGGCTGGGTGCCGAATCGGGTTGCCGACACGGAAGGTCCAAAAACGGTCGACCAATGGTTCAACGTCACCGACTTCCAGGTCGTACCGGCGGGCGTCTTCGGCGATGCAGGTCGAAACGTCTTGCGCGGACCGGGCTGGTTTACGCTCGATCTCAGCCTGCAGCGGCGGATCGTAATGACGAACACACTGGCGGTGACGCTGCGGTACGATGTGTTCAACGCGACGAACCGCACGAACTTCGGCAATCCGAACGCCGACGTCACCGCGGCCAATCGTGCGACCGTCACGAGTCTCGCCGGCGATCCTCGGTCGATGCAGTTCTCGGTCCGGCTCGAGTTCTAGGTGATCGCGCGGATGCGTCGCTCGCGGCGATTCATTTCACCGGCGACTTGGCTACCGACGTCGATCTCGGACTTCGGAGTCCAATCATCGAGCCGGGCCGCTGGGGTGGTGATCTCGGCGTCCCGAATATCAGGCGCTGGCGACTGGTTCAGTGTGATAGTCACGACGACACGGACCGACGCTGCTGACCAGCGCGATCTATACCGAATAGAGGTGACTCGTGAAACGTTGGCAGATTCAACTTGCCGTCATCACCACAGCCGCGGCGGCGTGGGGAGTGTTAACGGCCTTCCAACCGGAGCTCCTGTGGCTCGCCGGGGACTCGCACATCCATAGCCACTGGAGCGCCGACTACGACGAGACAAAGAACCCGCCGGAGCCAATCACCGGCGTGGACGGCCGCTACGCGACACCGATCAACGCGCACCGCGCGCGGATCTACGGTCTGTCGTGGATGGTGACAACGGATCACGGGGGGCCGAACCACTCGAAGCTGAACCTGACGCGCGCGTATGCAGAGCTGAAGGCCTCGCGCGAAATAGTTCCCGAGGTGCTTCAGTTCTACGGCATGGAGCTCAACATGCCGGCGATGGATCATCACACCCTCATCATCCCGAACAGCGAGCACGAGGCGTCGATGCTGTACGACATCGAAAGCCGCTTCGACGCGAACGAGGCGTGGCCCGAAGATCCATCGCGGAAAACCGAGGCCCAGGCGAAGCGCGCGCTCGAGCATATGAAGAGCCTGCCGCTCCTGCCTTTGGTGTTTGCGAACCATCCATCACGATCGGCGACCGGTATCGGCGTCTATGGCTCCAACGAGCCGCGCGAGCTGCGCGCGAACAATACGGTCGCGCCGGAGGTGTATCGCGGCATGGAAGGCGCGCCTGGACATCAGGCCGGGACGCTCGCACCCGACGGATCGCAGAAACGAGATGCAGCCGGCAAACCAGCGGGCTCTCGCGGCGCTTACAGCCGCGACGGCGCTCGCACGTTGGGCGGCTTCGATCAGATGACGGCGATCGTCGGAGGATTGTGGGATTCGATGCTCGGCGAAGGACGCCGCTTCTGGATTGTCGCGACGTCGGATTCGCACGCGCACTACGCCGACGCGGCGCGACCGGGCTCGGACTTCTGGCCCGGCGAGTACCAGAAGACGTACGTGCACGCGCAGCGCAGTTATCAAGGTGTGCTCGATGCGCTCCGCAGCGGCCGCATCTTCGCCGTGGCAGGTGACCTCATTACAGAGCTGGACGTGGAAGCCAAGTCCAGCCGGCGGACCGCCGGAATCGGAGAGACGCTGGCTGCCGAACAAGGACAACCGATCACGCTCACCGTGCGGTTCCGCGATCCCGAAGCGAAGAACACGCACGGCGACGACCCGCGCGTCTCTCGCGTCGATGTGATCGTGGGCGAGGTATACGGCGCGTCGGAGGACGCGAACGTCGACCGCAATCCGACTACCCGAGTGCTGGCGCGGTTCGTCGATCAGCAATGGGTCCGCAACGGCGACACGTATACAGTCACGACCACTCTTCCAAAGACTGATCGCGATTTCTACGTGCGAATACGCGGCACGAACACACAGGATGCGGAGCCGCCGATGGACACCATCGGCGAAAACCCCTGGTCGGACCTGTGGTTCTACTCGAACCCGATCTTTGTCGAAGTGAAGGAATAGCCGGCAACCGAACCTGCCCGACGCTGCGAGACGGCGGAGCTGGCTCTGCGGGCAGGCGTCGGCGCCTCGGCGTCGAAATCTGCATCCGTTCTTCTAGAACTACGTTTCGAGAAGCTTCTTCAAACCAGCAAGCATCCCGCTCCAGTTCTTTTCGGAGTGCTCGCGCGACTGCTCCGTCGGGTTGTTGTCCTGCGACAACGACACGCGCGTGCCGCCTGGCTGTTCGGCCAGCTCCACGGTGACGGTGTGATAGTTGTCCGGAGTGTCGGGCTGCCCAGCCGTAGGGCTGAAATGGCTGTACTCCAGCAGACGCTTGGGCTGAACGCGGAGAATCACGCCCTTGTCCTCGTACGGCTTTCCCTGCCATTCCCCTTTCCAGACGATCGGGCTGCCCTCTTTCCAATCGGACGTGACAGTCGTGCCGAACATGTACTGTTTGATGATGGCGGGATCGACGAGGGCGTTCCAGACCGTGGCGACCGGCGCGTGAATCGTCGTAACAGCGTGGGCGATAAGAGGCTTGTCCATATTGTGCTCCTGCCCGTTGAATATAGAATTCCTGTGCCATGTCGAGAATCCACCGGCTGCTCCGACTTACCCATGAAAGTGCCAATTGGGGCGCTTGAACAAGGAGCAGGACAAATGAAATACATGTTGATGATGAATGCACCGCGCGGCACGGGAGATTGGGGCGTCATGAAGTGGGCGGCTGAAGACCTGCAGGCCCACATTCGATTCATGAAGGATTTCACGAAAGCGCTCGCCGCCGCGGGCGAGCTGGTCGCCGCCGAGGGGCTGGCGCCTCCTGCGCAGGCCAGGGTCGTGCGCGCCCAGACAAACGGCGCACCGGCCGTGACGGACGGCCCGTTCGCCGAGGCAAAAGAGTTCCTCGCCGGGTATTGGATTGTCGACGTCGACAGTCCCGCGCGCGCCTACGAGATCGCCGCGGGCGCATCGGTGGCGCCCGGCAAAGGTGGACAGCCGCTCAACATGCCGATCGAAGTGCGAGAGGTCATGAGCGCGCCGCCCGTCGAGGCGTGACCACTCCCGGCCTGGACACGAACGCCGAGAATCTGCTGCGCGAGTTGGCGCCGCAGGTTCTCGGCTCCACTCTCCGGCGCTTCAAGGATTTTGCCGCCGCCGAGGATGCGGTGCAGGAGGCGCTCATCGCCGCGAGCGTCCAATGGCCGCAGGAAGGGATCCCCGACAATCCGCGCGGATGGCTCATTCACGTGGCCACACGCCGCATGACGGATTTCCTGCGCAGTGAAACGGCCAGGCGGAATCGCGAGGAGCTAGTCGGCCAGCCTTCGCTCGTCGATCCCTGGTCGAAGTTTCGCGACACCGGGACGATGGAGCGGGATGACACGCTCGTCCTGCTCTTCATGTGTTGTCATCAGGCGCTCACGTCTTCGTCGGCCATCGCGCTGACACTGCGTGCGGTCGGAGGACTGACCACGTCGGAGATCGCCAACGCGTTCCTCGTGCCGGAAAGCACGATGGCGCAGCGCATCAGCCGCGCGAAGCAGACGATCAAGGCCTCGTGTGTGCCGTTCCGGATGCCGACGAAGCGCGAGCGCACGCAGCGTCTCACCGCGGTCCTGCACGTGCTGTATCTCATCTTCAACGAAGGATATGCGAGCAGCATCGGCGCCGCGCTGCACCGCACTGAGCTGTCGGGCGAGGCGATTCGGCTGACGCGCGCGATCCATCGCCGGCTGCCGGAAGATGCGGAAGTGGCCGGGTTGCTCGCACTGATGCTGCTGACCGATGCGCGCCGGCCGGCGCGAACCGGATCCGATGGTGAATTGATTGCGCTCGACAAACAGGATCGGCAGCTCTGGAACCGCGATGCTATCGCGGAGGGCATCACGCTCGTCAGCCGTACGCTGCCCAGGGGAGCGGTTGGTCCCTATCAGCTCCAAGCGGCGATCGCAGCGATTCACGACGAAGCAGCGACCGCGGACGACACCGACTGGGCGCAGATTCTGGCCCTGTACACTGTGCTGGAGCGCATGTCAGGCAATCCCATGGTGTCGCTAAACCGGGCGATTGCGGTCGCCATGGTGCACGGACCCGCGCGCAGGGCTCGCGCTGTTGGATCATCTCGATAGCGACGCACGGATGGCCGGGCACTACCGGCTCGACGCCGTGCGCGCGCATCTGCTGGAGAAATCGGGTGACCACAAGGCTGCGATTGCACGCTACACGGCTGCGGCGGCTCGAACGACGAGCATCCCTGAGCGGGATTACTTGATCAATCAAGCCGTGAGGCTTGAACTGCCCGCAGCGCGGGTGAATTCTTGAACAGGAGGCCAGGAGATTAGGAGACGTGTTCAACACAGAGGTGCGAAGCACCGCATCGACGTCGCGCCGTCGGCGCGCTGCGCACTGAGGAACTGACGACGCCCACGGAGAAATGCAGAACTCCGAGAATCTCCGTGTTTTCGTGCCCCCGTGTTAGGGCGAGCCTCCTATTTCTCCTGATCTCCTGTTAGAAATATCCACTCCGGTTCGAGTTCGAATTCAGGATCGTCGTCTTCGACACCGGCGTTAGAGTTGGTATGTGCCGACGAGTAATGAGCGAGAAGTTCTGACGGCCGGCGGCCGTGAAGTATCCATCTCCAATCCGCTCAAGGTTCTGTTTCCACAGGCGGGTTACACAAAGCTGGACCTTGCACGCTACTACCTCGTCGTAGCTGACGGCGCACTTCGCGCCGCCGGCGGAAGACCGAACGTACTCGTCCGATATCCCGACGGAGTGGGCGGCGAATTCTTCTACCAAAAGCGCGCACCGCGGTCGCGTCCCGACTGGATCGACGTGGTCGCGCTGAAATTTCCTTCCGGCCGGCTCGCCGAGGAAATCGTGCCTCGCGATGCGGCCGCGCTCCTCTGGATGGCGAATCTCGCGTGCCTCGAACTGCATCCCCATCCCGTGCGTGCGGACGATCTCGACCATCCCGATGAGCTGCGGGTCGATCTCGATCCGGTGCCGGGCGTGAAGTGGGATCAGCTGCGGCAAGTCGCGCAGGTGCTCCGCGGAGCGCTGCAGGACTTCAATCTGATCGGTTGGCCGAAGACATCTGGCTCGCGAGGGATGCATGTCAACATCCGCCTCGAGCGACAATGGAAGTTCGACGACGTGCGCCGTGCGGCGCTTGCGCTCGCGCGCGAAGTCGAGCGGCGCGCGCCGGATCTCGCCACCAGCAAGTGGTGGAAAGAAGAGCGGCACGGCGTGTTTCTGGATTACAACCAGAATGCGAAGGACCGCACGGTAGCGGCAGCGTACTCTGTCCGCCCGGTGCCGGACGCCCGCGTGTCGGCACCGCTCACGTGGGACGAGATTGAGTCAGCCGAGCCAGGCGACTTCACGCTGGCGTCGATGCCATCGCGCTTCGCCCGGCTCGGCGATGTGCATGCGGACATCGATCGTCACGCCTGCTCACTCGAAGCGCTGCTCGATCTCTCTGCGAAACAGGAACGCGAAGGCCTGGGGGATGCGCCGTGGCCGCCGCACTATCGAAAACAAGCGGGAGAGCCCGCGCGTGTGCAGCCGTCGCGGCGGAGGCAGCCCAGCCGCCCTCTCATAGAAATCGCTCGCGCACAGCGCAAAGAAGACGCGCTCGCAGGATTCGAGCGCTGGAAAGAGCGGCACGTCGATGCCGCCGCGCAACTTCAGCCTGCCGACGTGCTCGTGGATGCCATGCGTGGCCGGTTTCGTACGTGGACAAGAATCCGCGTGAATCTCGAGCACGTTCCGGAAGATCTGCGGCCGTCGCAGGAAGCGCTCGATCCAGACGACGTCACCGGCTCTGACGGGCCGCGCCGAAGACCTTCTCGAGCTCGTACGGCGTCGTAACCTCGAGTTGATCGTAGCGGCAGTCGCCCGGCGTCCTGTCGGGCCGCCACCGCTGGAAAATCGCCGCGTGGCGAAAGCGATTTCCCTGCATGTGGTCATACTTGACCTCACAGACGAGCTCGATCCGCAGCGGCTCCCACGACAGATCTTTACCGGCGCTCCAGCGGCTTTGTCCTCCAGGCATCCGATTCGTCTCGCTACCGGCCTCTGCCCAATCGCGCCACGGGTGCTGCTCGAGCGCACGATCCCGCAGCGGCGCCAGCTCCAGCGCCAGACGCTCGCGCATCGCCATGGTGAACGACGAGGTCACCCCCACGTGCTGAAGCATCCCCTTGTCATCGTAGAGGCCGAGCAACAGCGACCCCACGAGCCGATCTTTTCCCGTCTTGTGCCAGCGAAAGCCCGCGACCACACAATCGGCGGTTCGCGAGTGCTTGACTTTGATCATCGCTCGCTTGCCCGGCTCATAGGTCCCGCCCGCCGGCTTGACCATCACGCCATCGAGGCCGGCGCCTTCGAAACGCGAAAGCCAATCCGACGCGACACCGTGATCAGTCGTGATCGGCGTGAGATAGATCGGCGGCTTGACGTCGGCGAGGAGCCGCTCCAGGCGAGCGCGCCGCTCGTGTTGCGTTTCAGTGCGCAGGTCGCGCCCGTCGGCGGCGAGGAGATCGAACGCCACGAACGAGGCGGGCGTCTCGTTCGCGAGCTTCGCCACGCGCGACGCCGCGGGATGAAGGCGCAACTGGAGCGCATCAAAATCGAGACCGTGACGCGTCGCGATCACGATCTCACCGTCGATGATGCAGTCATCCGGCAGGGCCGAGAGAAAGACGGCATGCAAATCTGGAAAGTAGCGATCGAGCGGACGAGAGTCGCGGCTCTGGATGAAGACCTCTGAACCGCCGCGAAACACGAGCGCGCGGAAGCCGTCCCACTTGGGTTCGTAGAGCAGTCCATCGCCGGCGGGCAGCACGTCGGCGAGTTTCGCGAGCATTGGCTCGATTGGCGGTGCGATCGGAAACGTGTCGGCCAGAACCGCAGTTTAACCTGCGGTTCTCGGTTCTGCGTGCTGGGTTCTGGGTTCAGGTTCTATGTTCTGGGTTTGGCGGGCGTCCGAAGCGAGAACCGTGAATCCAGAACCGGCACCCGGAACCCAGCAGCCCAGAACCGAGAACCGCTGATCACTGAAAGGGATTCTCATCCGCGCTCGGTCCGTAGATGGACGGCACCGCCACGCCCAGCTCGCGCAGGTAGACCGTCAACTGGCCGCGATGGTGATACCAGTGGTTGAGCATGACCGACCGCGCCAGCGCGACGCGCGGAATCGTGAAGAGCTCGCGATCGCCGCGCATCAACGTAAAGGGCGCTGAGATTGCCGCATCGTCCATGCCGCCGAGCACCTCTCGCGCCTTGGCGATGCTCCACTCGAGCGTCGGAATCAGTTCCGCAACGCTCTTCGGGCTGGGGTCGACGAATTGCGGCGCCTGGGCCGGCGAAGGGGAGGCGACAAGCATTGCCACCCCACCGGGCACGGATGCCACGTGCAGCGCAAGTTCGCCCAGTGTCCTCGCCTTTTCGTGCGGTCGCCACGTCAGCCGATCGCCAGGCACGCGCTCGAGCACGCGGCGCGTGGTCTTGGCCTCCTCCTCGAGTTCCTGCAAAAGTCCGTCAATGAGTGCCATGATCTCCTTTCAGCGGTTCCAGGTTCTGGGTGCTGCGGTTCTGGGTTCTGGTTTCTAGGTTCCGGGTTTCTCGGTTCGCACAGAACCTAGAACCCAGAACCGCAGGTTCAGCTCGGACGAGCATTCCCCATTCTAAATCGAAGGTTCCGGCCATGATTCATCGCCCCAACTGCCCATGCCGCCCACAATTCCGCGGTTCTGGGTTCTCGGTGCTGGGTTCTGGGTGCCGGTTGAGGGTTCTCGGTTCTAGGTGCGGCGAACCAAGAACCCAGAACCGAGAACCAGCACCAAGAACCGAGAACCGCCCGATGCCCGGTCCCGCGTCCGAATCCCTGACAACTCCTATCCCATATGCTCCGTCTAAGCGGTAAGGGTGAGTAGGCCGGATGCCGAACTGGTCGCACGCTGCCGGGCGGGCGATAGCGATGCCTTCGAAGCGCTCTACCGAGAGCACTCACCGCGGCTCTATGCCCTCGCCCGCAGGATGACGGGGTCTCCGCATGAGAGCGAGGACCTTCTGCAGGAGATCTTTCTCCAGGTCCATCGAAAGCTCGACAGCTATCGAGGGGACGCGGCGCTCGGAACCTGGCTGTATCGGTTGGCCATCCGCCAATGCCTCGATTTTCTCAGGAGCCGGCAGGGCCGGATGCGGGCAGCATCGAGTCCCATCGAAGACGAAGCGTCCTACATGCCTTCGACGCGCGAGACGCCGGGCGCCAGGATCGACATCGACCGCGCTGTCGCTCAATTACCCGATGGGTGCCGGATTGCGTTCGTGCTGCACGACGTCGAGGGGCTCGAACACAAACAGATTAGCGACATGCTCGGCGTGAGCGAAGGCACCTCGAAGAGCCAGGTATTCAAGGCGCGCATGAAGTTGCGCGCGATGCTGCGATAAGACAGACCATGACCCATCCAAACGAAGAGACGCTGAATGATTACGTCGAACGCGAGTTGAGCCCGGCCGAACAGGTCCGCGTGGCGACCCACGTCGAGGCGTGCGGCGAATGCGCGCTCGTCGTTGCCGAGATTCAACAGGTCGTGCGCGACGCGGGAGCGCTTGGCCCGATCACGCCGCCGCCGCACGTGTGGACGTTGATTCAGGCGCGGCTCGAGCAGCCGGCAGTCCAGAATCCAGAGTCCACAGTCCAGAGTCCATGGTCCGTGGTCCAGAGTCGAGAGTCCAGAGTCAGTCGAAGCTGGACACGATTCACGTGGGCCGCGGCAACGGCCGCGCTTGTCGTCATGGCGTTTCTCACAGGACGCTTTCTGAATGTCCGGGAAGCACGCGCGCGTTGGAGCCGGTCGCGGGCGAGGGATCGCCACAGGTCATCTCGAATGACGCGACGGTGCGCGAGCGGGTGCTGCTGATTGCCGTGGGCGATCATCTCGAGCGATCGCAGATGGTGCTCGTCGAGCTCGCACACGCGGAGACTCGGGACGAGCTCGATATTTCCGCCGAGCGGCAACTCGCAGACGACCTCCTTGCGTCTAACCGTTTGTATCGCCAGACAGCGCAGCAGATGGGACAAGCAAATGTGGCGGGCATATTGGACGAGCTCGAGCGCGTGCTCGTGGAAGTGGCGCGCGGACCATCGACGGTGTCAATGCAGCAGCTCGCCGACATTCAGCAGCGCATCGAGTCGCAGGGCATTCTGTTCAAAGTGAAAGTCATCAGATCGGACATTCGCAAGCCACCCGTTTTATAGGAGAACCATGGTGAGATACACACGCTTCGTTTCGATCGCCGTCTTCGCGCTCGTTGCGCTGCCGGGTATAGCGCTCGCGCAGCCGCTGCCGCCGGCGCCGGCGCAGCCGCCGGTGCCGCGGATGCCGGCACTGCCGCCAACCCCGCCGATGCCGGTGACGCCCGCCGTCCCTGCGATGCCGGAGCTGCCGATGTTCGAGGAGGACCTGCATAAGTTCAAGACGGATATGCACGTCTTCAAGACAGAAATGGATCGTTTCAAGGTAGACGTCGATAGGCAGTATTCAAGTGACGACCTCAAGTTCGACCTCGCGTTCGACTACGCGCAGTCCCCGAAACCCGTTCCCGGGCCGATGCCTGTCCCGAAAGTGATGGTCGGGCGCGGCGACAACGAGGATCGCAACTACCAGAACGGCACGCGCGCGCTCGACGCCGGGCGTTGGGACGAAGCCGTCGAGCATTTCACCCGCGTGGTGAATCAGAACGGCACGCGCGCCGACGGGGCAATGTACTGGATCGCCTGGGCGCTGAACAAACAAGGCAATAGTGCGGCGGCGCTCGAGTGGCTCGCGAGACTGCAAAAGACGTATGCGGAAAGCCGCTGGCTCACTGAAGGACGTGCGCTCGGCCTGGAAATTCGCCAACGCGCCGGGCAGTCGGTCAAGCCGGAGAATGTTCCGGACGAAGAGCTGCGATTGATGGCGCTCAACAGCCTCGCGCGCGCCGACGAGCAGCGTGCCGTGCCCATGCTCGAGAAGATCGTGAACGGCACCGGATCGCCGCGCCTCAAAGAGCGCGCGTTATATGTCCTGGCGCAGAACGGATCACCTGAGGCACGTCAGGTCATCGTGAAGATCGCTCGCGGTGGCAATCCCGATCTCCAGGCGCGCGCCGTGCAGCATCTCGGCGCGTTCGGAGGCGCCGACACCAAACAGGCGCTGCTCGACATCTTCAAGACCTCCAATAACCTCGCCGTCAAGCGCAACATTCTGCGGTCGTTCATGAACACCGGCGATCGTGATCAGCTGCTCGAGGTGGCGAGAACAGAGCCTATCGTCGAGCTGCGGGCCGAGGCGGTGCAGCAGCTTGGCAACATGGGTGCGCAGGAACAGCTGGCGCAGTTGTATTCGACGGAAAAGACGATCGAGGTGCGAAAGCGGATTATCCAGGCGATGTTCCAGAGGCACAACCCCGACGCGCTGATTCAACTGCTCAAAACAGAGACCGAGCCGGAGCTTCGCCGCTCGATTGTGCAGAATCTTGGCCAGATGGGGACGGCCCAGGGGGCGGCCGCATTGCAGTCGCTGTACGCCTCGGAAAAAGACGAGACCGTCCGCCGCGCCGTCATCGACGTCTTCGCGAATCAGCGCAACGTGAAGGTGCTGATCGACCTCTCGCGCAAGGAAACAGATGTGGCCATGAAGAAGCGGATTGTCGAGCGCCTCTCGCAGATCAAGTCGCCGGAAGCGACCGACTACTTCATGGAGATCCTGAACCAGCCATGAGGATCATTGCATTTGTCCTGGCCGGCATCGTCGCGGCGTCCACGGCATCCGCGCAGCAGCCGAACGCAGTCAACGCGCGCGTCGTGTCACGGGCCGCGCAGCCCGACGTGACGCGCGCGATCGCCGCCATCACCAAAACGCAGGTCGAGCCGGCATGGATTGGATATACCGTGCCGGCACTGAACAACGATTCGTTCGGCCGCAGTGATGGGTGGAGCGAGCGGTGCAGGCTGGAACAACAGCGCGTCGATCCGGCGACCAATGCTCCGGTGCAGGGTCCGATTCGCCTCGAGCCGGCTCCAAACATGATGGTGCTCGTGCGGCTCCAGGCAAACGAGATTCGACGCGTGCGATCACTCTCGGGCGATTGCCAGGTCGACGCAGGAGGCCTGCAAGTGTACTGGCTGGGCGATGTGAACCCCGCGCAGAGCGTCGAGTTTCTCAAGACGCTTGTGACCAGTGTCGATGCGCGCGACCAATCCGAGAGCGCGTTATCGGCGATGGCGCTCCATCGCGACGCGGCGGCGTCGGCCGCGATAGTCGAGCTCGCGAAGAACGGCGTGCCGAGTCTGCGCCAGCGCGCGCTCTTCTGGATTGCGCGGCGCGCAGAATCGCAAGCCGCAGGCATCATTACTCAGGCGATCGACAACGATCCCGATGCCGAGGTGAAGAAGCAGGCCGTATCTGCGTTGAGCCAGCTGCCGAGAGACGAAGGCATTCCGCTGCTCATCAAACTGGCGCGCTCCCATACGAATCCGGTCGTCCGCAAGCAAGCCATGCAGCGGCTCGGCCAATCAAACGATCCCCGTGCGTTGAGCTTCTTCGAAGAGGTATTACGCTAGCTTCAGCTTTTCCATCGGGCGCTTCAACGACCGCCCGCGCCGCCGCATGTCTGCCCAGAGATCGCCGACTTTCGCGACACGGTCGGGCATGTTCCGCAGCGTGAATGTGCGAGGATTCACCTGGCCGCGCGCGATCTCGTCCCATGTGCACGGCGCGGAGACCGGAGCCCCCCGTTTCGCGCGCACGGTATACGCCGCCGCAAACGTGGCACTGTAGCCGTTTCTTCCGGTATCGACATAAATCCGTCCGCGGCGATCGGCCTTGCTGAACTCCTGTGTAAGGCGATCGGGCGCACGATTCACGAACACCTTCCCCACCGCATTGGCAAAGCGCACGACCTGTCCCATTTGAGTCTTGCCGTCGAGGGGAACAACGATATGGAAGCCCTTCGAGCCTGATGTCTTGACCCACGAGGGTAGCGTGAGCTCCTCGAGCAGATCGCGCAGATCGATGGCGGCCACGCGCACAGCTGCTGGATCATCGGTCGATGGATCGAGATCGAACACGCAAATATCAGGGTAATACAGGTCGGGGGTCCGTGAGGTCCAGACATGTTGCGTGACGGTGTTCTGGTTTGTGACCCATAACAACGATCGCGTGTCCGTGACGACGGCATGATGGACGACGCCGTCTTTTTTTGGAACTTCCACGCGCTTCAACCATGCGGGAAATCCCTTCGACACGTCCTTCTGCCAGAACCCCTTCTTGTCGATCCCTGCGGGGTATCGTTCCATCGTGATGGGCCGCCCGCGCAAATGAGGCAGCATCACCGGCACGATGGTTTCGTAGTAGGCCGCCAGATCGCCTTTGGTAATTCCGTCATCAGGGAACAGCACCTTCTCGGGATGCGTGATCACAGCCAGTCTCTCGTCACGTTATAATTTTCCTGGGAACCTCGCCCACGAAATGCGCGTCCAAGAGGTTTATCAAGCTCATGCTGCCCTCAACCTATCCCGTCCTTGATTTGCCAGACACCCCGCGGTTCCATGGCGATGGCGAGCGCGATCGACTGCGTCTGCTGGCCGAAGTGTCAGAATCGATTGCGTCACATTCTGACCTGAACGAACTCTTTCGCGATCTCGCCCAGCGGCTGCCGCAGATTGTCCCTTTCGACTACATCAACGTGGTGCTGCACGATTCGGTCCGCAACGTGATGCGGCTGCGCCTGCTTGCGGCGCCGGTCGACTCGACGATTCAGCCAGGCGCCGAGTTCCCCGTCGACGAGTCCCCCGGCGGCTTTGTCTGGAAGACACAGCAGCCGTTAATCGTCAACGACGTCGCAATCGAGCACCGGTTCGTTGCCGTCATCCCCCGCTTGCGCGAGAACGGCGTGCAATCGTTCTGCACCGTGCCCTTGACGTCGGCGCTCGGCCGTCTGGGCGCGATGGGATTCGGGTCTCTGGAGAAACACGAATACCACGACAGCGAAATTGCGTTCATGCAGGAAGTGGCCAAGCAGGTCGCGGTCGCGGTCGATAACGTGCTGCATGAAGAGAGCGCCCGCGCGATGCAGGGCGAGCTCGCGCGCGAGCGCGATCGATTCCGGCTGCTCCTCGAAGTAAACAATGCCGTCGTCTCGCACTTGAATATGGACGACGTGTTCGCGTCGGTGAGCGCATCGCTGCAGAAAGTGATTCAGCACGACGGCTGCAGCCTCATGCTGTACGAGCCGGACACGGGCCAGTACCGGTGCCACGTACTGAAAGTCTCGAAGAACGAAAGCTTCGTGGAAGAAGGCCGGGCTGACCCGGGCATGAAGTCGCCGGGCTGCATTGCGTTCTCGACGCGCGCCCCCGCCGTGTTCAACGAAGCAGATCTGATTGCCCTGTCGTCCCAGTCCAAGATCGCGCAGCACCTTCTCGCAGAGGGTGTGAAATCGTTCTGCAGCATTCCGCTTCAATCGCACGATCGCATCATGGGCACGCTCAATATCGGACGGCTCCGGGAAGGCGCGTTCAGCGGAGACGAGGTCGAGCTGCTCAACCAGGTTGCACAGCAGATCGCCATTGCCGTCGAGAACGGGCTCGCCTATCGGGAGATCGCCGAGCTCAAGGAAAAACTCAACGAAGAGAAGCTGTACCTCGAGCACGAAATTCGTAGCGAGCACAACTTCGAAGAAATAATCGGCGCCAGCGGTCCGCTGAAGCAGGTCCTCAGTCAGGTCGAGATCGTCTCGCCGACCGACTCGACCGTGCTCATCCAGGGGGAAACCGGCACAGGCAAGGAGCTGATCGCCAGGGCCATCCACAATCTGAGCAGCCGCCGCGCCCGGACGTTCGTAAAGCTGAACTGCGCCGCAATTCCGACAGGCTTGCTCGAGAGCGAGCTGTTCGGACACGAGAAGGGCGCCTTCACGGGTGCGATCGCGCAGAAGATCGGGCGATTCGAGCTCGCCAATGGCGGCACGCTCTTTCTCGATGAGGTGGGCGATATTCCCCTCGAGCTGCAATCGAAATTCCTGCGCGTGCTGCAGGAGCAGGAGTTCGAGCGTCTGGGCGGCAACCGGACCATCCGCGTGGACATCCGGATGGTCGCGGCGACCAACCGCGATCTGGCGCAGATGGTTACGGACAAAGAGTTCCGGAGCGATCTCTACTACCGCCTCAACGTCTTCCCGATTCTCAACCCGCCGCTCCGCGAGCGGCCGGACGACATTCCTGCGCTGGTGCAGTACTTCACGCAGAAATTCTCGACGCGCATGAACCGGCGCATCACGACGATTCCCGCCGACACGATGACTGCGTTGTCCCGCTATCACTGGCCAGGCAACATCCGCGAGCTCGAGAACTTCATCGAGCGTGCGGTCATTCTGACGCGCGGCTCGAGCCTGAATGTTCCGCTGTCCGAGCTGAAGGCGCGACGCGCCACCACTGATGGCGACGCGCGCCACCTGTCCACGCTCGAAGACGCCGAGCGCGAGCACATTCGTCATGCGCTGCAGCAGGCCAACTGGCTCGTCGGCGGTGCTTCTGGCGCCGCCGCGAAGCTCGGGATGAAACGGACGACGCTGCAGTCGAAGATGGCGAAGCTCGGCATCGAACGCCCCACCGCACGATAACAAACGACAACGGCGAAACAGAAGATCAAAAGATCAGGAGAAATTCCTTTCGAAAGGAATTCTTCTGATCTCCTGATCTTCTGTTAAAGAATCAGAATCCAGTGGCGCCTCCGGGACGGAACAGACCACTCGGCGCCGTCGGTCCGAGCTGAATGACGTTCCCGCCCTTCAGATCGGTTGGCTGGCTGTTACCCAGCGCGGGCGCCTGTTGAAGGGCATCGAAGCTGACGAGCGCCGACTGATGATCGAGCGTCGCCTGCAGCAGGTTCACTTCGGTCTGCAGGAGATCGCGCTGAGCCTGCGTGACAAGGAAGCTCGTCGATAGCCCCACCTCGTACCGCCGCTGCTCCACGTCGAGCCGCTGGCGCGCGACGGTTGTCCCCGCGCGTGCCGCCTCGATACGCTCGGCCGTGCTCTGCACCTGACGCACGGCCTGCCGGAGCGTCTCGGCGATCTCGCAGCTGCAGGCTCGAGATGCGCTGCACCGCCTGCCGGCGCTCGACCTGCGCCCGCGCCAAGCCTGCTTCCTCGAAACTGCGGCCCAGCGAATAGCTCACAGTGAGCCCGACACTCCACGACGGATACGAACTGTCGAACATCTGACCGAGCGCGCTGCCATAGCTTCTTCGTGCGCTGCCGACGATCGTCCCGGGAAACTCCCCGGTGCGGAGAAACCGCGTACCGCCGAGGCCGCTGCCCCGATACGACGTCTCGAGGCGGACATCGGGCAGTTTCTGGTCGTTGTAGTACTCCACGCTCGTCACGATGTTCTGCAGATCCTTGCGCGCTCGTTCCAGGTCGTAGCGTTCGTTGAACGCGCCTGCGGCAACGGCATTCACATCAGGCAACACCCCACCGAAGGCCGGCTCATCGGTGGGATCGAGGCGGACTCGCCAGAACGACGGGTCCGCGGGATCCATGATGAGGCGACGCAGCCGATCCTCGGCATCTCCGGCGGCGGTATTCGCACGGATCAGGTTTTCGCGGCGCTGCGCCACTTCGGCTTCGGCCTGCAGAAGGTCGAGAGGCGGCGTCTGGCCGACATCGACGCGCGTTTTATTCTGCCGCGCGAGCTCTTGTGCAAGCTCGAGCGAGCGCTGCTGCAATGTGACGTTGGCGAGCGTCGCCTTGAGCGTCCAGTACGCCTGCTTCACTGCGGCGGTCGTCTGGACGACCGACTCGCGCACCCGCAGCTCGGAGCTTTCGAGATTGCGATTCGCGACGATCGTCTGCTGGCGCGCGAGATCCATCTTGCGATCCTTCAAAAGCGGCTGAGACACGGCCAGCTGGAAGCCGGACTGCAGAGCGGGATCGAAGCTCGTCAACGGATTGTTGGACGTCTGCCGAGACGTGTCCCACGACAGGTTCCAACTGCCCGAGCCCCACGGCAGCCGCTGCCTGAGGCCCGTTGACGTGAACAGATCCTTAGTGTCAATGCCGCGTTCACCGAGGAGGAAATTGGACGGCGGAGTCACGTTGGTCGAAGTGCCAACGACCGTCGAAAACACCGGCACGTAGGCGCTCTCGCTCTCCGACACGCGCGCCGCTTCGACCTCGGTGCCGAAGCGAACGCTCGCGAGGTCCGGATTGTGCTCGACGGCGCGGCGAACCGCCTCGTCGACAGTGAGCTGAACGGTTTCCTGCGCTGACGCGACAGACGCGAACACCAGGAAACCAAGGGTCGCTACAAACAGGCGCTTCATATTCCCGTCTCCGTTATGGGCGTGACCGACGGCGCAAACGCCGGTTGCAGGTCCGCCGCGCGATGCGTGCGTGCCACAAGCATGTAAATCGAGGGCACCACGAACAATGTGAAGAACGTTCCGATCACCATGCCCGTCACGAGCATGATGCCGATACTGTTGCGCGCTCCCGCGCCGGGGCCGGTCGCCAGCACGAGCGGGAAGTGCCCAACCACGGTCGCCGCGGTCGTCATCAGGATGGGGCGCAGGCGCGTGCCCGAGGCTTCGATAATCGCAGCCAGTTTGTCTCTGCCGGTTTCCTGCAGATGGTTGGCGAACTGCACGATGAGGATGCCGTTTTTCGACACGAGGCCCACCAGCGTGATAAGCCCCACCTGGCTGTAGATGTTCAAGCTCGTGAAACCGAGGAACGAAAAGAGCAGCGCCCCGGCGATGGCAAGCGGCACCGACCCCGCGAGAATGATGAGCGGATCGCGGAAGCTCTCGAACTGTGCCGCGAGCACGAGATAGATCAGGATTGCCGACAACAGAAACGTGCCAAGAAACCTGCCTCCCTCCGTCCGCAGCTGGCGCGATTCTCCCGCGTAGTCGATCGTGAACCCTTGAGGCAGGGTGGCGCGCGCTTCATCCTCGAGGAAGCGCAGCGCCTGATCGAGCGGCACGGGAGGCGGGATCACACCTTGTATGCGGACCGCGTTGAGCTGCTGGAATTTCTTCAGCTCGCGCGGTTGTGTGGTGGTTTGCAGCGTGGCGAAGGTCGAGAGCGGCACAAGCTGATCGCCCGAGCCTGTGACGTAGATGTCGGTCAGCTGGTCAGGCGACAGACGATCCGCGCGTTTGATCTGCGGAATCACCTTGTAGCTGCGTCCCTGAATGCTGAAGCGGTTGACGTAGTCGCCGCCCAGCATCGTCGAGAGATCCTGGCCTGCCTGGCTCAGTTCAACTCCCTGAGAGCGCAGCTTGTCGCGATCGAAGATCACTTCGGCCTGCGGTTGATCGAACTTCAGGTCGGCGTCGGCGAAGATGAACAACCCGCTTGCGAAGGCTTTCTGGACGAGCTGGTTTGCGAAGTCGCTGAGCTGTTGAGGCTCGGCGGCCGATGCGATGACGAAGTCGACAGGAAAATCTCCGCCACCCGGCAGCGGCGGCGGCACGATCGGAATGACGCGGATGCCCGGGATCTGCGACAACGGTCCCATCGTCTGCATCACGAGCTGTTCAGTGGTCTTCGTACGCTCGCTCCACGGCTTCGTGGTCATCCCGCCAAAGCCACCCGTCGGAAAGGTCAGCTGAAAGATGCTGTCGCTTTCAGGAAGCGACCGATACACGTCGTAAATAGCCTTCGTGTAGAGCTTCGTCTGATCGAGTGTGGAGTTTGCGGACGCCTGAACGATGCCGAAGAAGAAACCCTGGTCCTCCGTCGGCGCCAGCTCTCGCTGCGAGAACATGTAAAACGGCACGGTCAGGAACGCAACAATGGCCCACAACGTCAACACGACAGGCCGGTACCGGAGCGTTCCTGCCAGTGACCGGCTGTATGCGTTGCGCACGCTTTCGAATCGACGGTTCACCCAGCCGGCATAGCCGCGATCGGTGTCTCCCGCGCGAAGCAGCTTCGCGCCCATCATCGGCGACAACGTCAGCGCAACCACGCCGGACACGATGACGGCGCCTGCAAGCGTGAACGCGAATTCACGGAACAGCGCGCCTGTCAAACCGCCCTGAATACCGACCGGCGTGTACACCGCGGCCAGCGTGATCGTCATTGAGATAATCGGACCGACCAGTTCCCGCGCGGCGTCGATGGCAGCCTGATAGGCAGACTTGCCCTCATGCAGATGCCGTTCGATGTTCTCCACCATGACGATGGCATCGTCGACGACGAGACCGACCGAGAGGACGATCGCGAGCAGCGTCAACAGGTTGATCGTGAACCCAGCCGCCAACATGAGAAAGACGGCGCCGACGAGCGAGATGGGAATCGCCACCACGGGGATGATGACTGCGCGGAATGACCCGAGAAACAGAAAGATGACGACGATGACGATAAGGAGCGTCTCGCTGAGCGTTCTGATGACTTCGCTGATGGCGTCTTCGATGTATCTGGTGGAGTCGTACGGCACGCCCACTTTCATTCCGGCCGGGAGTTGTGCCTGTATATCCGGTATGACTGCGCGCACCTTGCCAATCACGTCGAGCGAGTTCGCGGTCGGCAGCACCCATACGCCCATGAAGGTGGCTGCGTCACCGTTGAAGCGGACGTCCTCCTCGTAGTTCTCCGCGCCGAGCACGACGTCGGCGATATCGCCAATGCGCACGACGACGCCATCCTCCTCTTTGACGACGAGCTGACGAAACTCTTCCGGCGTGCTCAGATCGGTGTTCGCAATCAGGTTCACCGACACCATCGAGCCCTTCGTGCGACCGAGCGCGGAGAGGTAGTTGTTCCGCGCCAGTGCTTCTCGCACCGCTGACGGCGAAATGCCATGCGCCGCCATCCTCTCCGGCTTGAGCCAGATCCTCATGGCGAACGTGCGGGCGCCAAGGATGTCTGCTCGCTGCACGCCGCTGATGGCGCTGAGCTTCGGCTGCACGACACGCGTCAGGTAATCGGTAATCTGATTCGGATCGAGGTCTGCCGACGAGAAGCCCAGGTAGATCGCGGCGAACTGCTGGTCTGCGGTTTCCAGTTCGATCTTGGGCGCCTCGGCCTCCGGGGGCAGGTCGTTGCGGACCTGCGCCACCTTTGCCTGAATCTGGGTCAGGGCGGCGTTGGTGTCGTAGTTGAGCCGCAGATGCACGATGATCGTGCTGATAGCCTGCGCGCTGGACGACTCCATGTAATCGATGCCGTCTGCGCTCGCGATCACACGCTCGAGCGGCGTCGTGATGAAGCCGCGCACCAGGTCTGCATTCGCGCCGATGTACGCCGTCGTCACGCGCACGACCGCGATATCGCTGCGCGGGTACTGCCGGACGCTCAGCGCGCGGATCGACTGCAGCCCCGCGATGAGGATGACAAGGTTGACGACGATCGCGAGAACGGGTCGTCGGACGAATAAATCAGTGAGTCGCATCGCTTAGTCCTTCGGTAGTAGGTCGATGGTCAATGGTCTTGGGTCGAGGGTCGACGGTCTGTCTGGTCGCTTGTCGTTGGTCATGGTCGCGGTCGGTGGTCGTTCGTGCCCCTTTGGCCAGGCGACCAACCGAGGTCCATCGACCAGACCGACCATCGCCCATCGACCCACGACCATGGCCTATCGACCCAACCGGCGCCCATCGACTACTCACGTTAGTTATCCTCGGGTTTTGGCGCCGGGTTGTTGCCCGGCTGTACCTTGTTGTTGACGAGCACAGCTGCCGCATTGCGCAGCTTGAACACCCCGGACGTGACGACCTCATCGCCGGGCTTCACGCCTGAGACCACGCCGATCTGATCGCCGCGGCTTCCTTCGACCTTGACGAACTGCTGGCGCACGCCGCGATAGGACTCGCCGTTCGGCCCCTTCAGATTGGCGACGACGTAAACGGAATCGCCGTACGGCGCATAGCTGATGGCCGTCGCCGGCAGCGCGAGCACCGATCGGCCGGCGCCGAGGACGACCTGGGTCTGCACGAACATGCCAGGCCGCAGCTGCCCGTCCGGATTCGCCAACGTCGCCTGCACCTGAATGTTGCGCGTCGCGGAGTTGACGACCGAATCGATCGCCGTGATGCGGCCGTGGAATTCCACTCCCGCAAGATCGTCGGTCGTGATGCGCACATCCCGCCCGTTGCGCATCTGAGCGGTTGCCTGTTGCGGCACGTCGAAGTTCACGTAGATCGGGTTGAGCGACTGGAGCTGGACGATCGGATCACCGCTCGACAGGTATTGGCCCACGTTGACCTGCCTGATGCCGAGGATCCCCGAGAAGGGCGCCGTGATCCGCTTGCGCTGAATGGCGGCACGAATCTCCCCTGCCCGCGCCTCCGTCTGTTTGTCGTCGGCCGTCGCGCTGTCGTACTCGGCGCGAGAGATCACGTTGTCTTTCAGGAGGCCCTGCATGCGATCGAAGTTCGTGCGCGCAAGATCGCGCTGCGCTTCGGCCGCTGCCAGCTGGGCCCGTTCCTGGCGCGTGTCGAGCTCGACGAGCACTTCGCCCTGCTTTACAGCCCGTCCCGAATCGAACAGGACGCGATCGACAGTGCCAGATAGATCGGCGCTCACCATCACGCCTTGCACGGCGGCCACTGATCCGATCGCGCTCAGGGTGTCTGGCCATTCGACCTGCTGCGCCACGATCGTCGTGACGGCTTCCGGGGGCGGCTGGAACGACGCGCCCTGCGCGATTGCCGTCTGAATCTGCTGGAACTTCACAAAACCGAGGCCCGCGATGATCACGGTCATCACGACCAACATGAGGAGCATGCGTTTCATCATGCCGAGATGAATGGCAATTTCCTTTCCACTCGTTAAGGTGCTGCCGATCGCAGGAAATCCGAGCAAACTGCGGCTGATGACATTCGCGTGACGAGCGTGCCTGCCGACGGATCGGCGCCGCGCCGAAATATCGGCTCGGCTAGCTGGTAGGTGGTAGCTGGTAGCCAGTAGCTAAGTGCCTTTGCTACAGGCTACTAGCTACAAGCTACTGGCTTCAGCATTCCCCGGCACCTCTTCTGCACTACGGCGGCGCAGGAGGATTCATATGAAAAAGTTTTTACTGCTCGGACTTGTGCTCGCATCATTCGGCGCCGTCGATCGCGCCTACGCGCAGGAGGGACCGGCGGGGGCCGGCCGTGCAGAGATTACATTCATCCCTGCAGGCGCAGTGCTCTTCACTGAAAACAAGGACGCATCGGCGCCAAGCTTCAGCAACTACCAGTTGGGAGGCGGCGTCACTTACAACATCAATCGCTTCCTCGGCATTGAAGGCGAGGTGACCAGTTCGATCGGCATCTCGCAGAGCCTCGACTTCGGATATCCCAGTACCGTGAGAACGCCGGACGTTCTCAGCTACACAGGCAACGTCGTCGTGTCGCTGCCAAGCGGCTCGCCGGTCGTGCCGTATGTCACAGGCGGCGTCGGAGGGCTCAGCCTGTTCAGTCGAGAGGGGTTCGGCATCAATGAAACGGAAACGCTGTTTGCGAGCAACGTGGGCGGCGGCGTGAAATGGTACGCGGGGCGCTGGGGCCTTCGCGGCGACTACCGGTTCATCGCGGTTCCTTCCAAAGACGAGGTGTCGGCGTTCTTCGGCCAGGAGGCGCGTTACGGACACCGCGTGTACGGCGCGGTAATGCTGAACGTCGGCCGATGATGGTTCAGGCTGCCCTCAACGGAACACGAACACGCGCTGAGCATCCAGCCATTCCGATTACACCAGCACAGCAAGCCACGGAGGCACACGCCTCCGTGGCCGCGGGCGCGAGCGGCATTCACGTGCACGTTCGCGACAAAGACGGCAGCGAGTCGCTCGCGGAAGCGGATGTCGCGAACACAATCGACGCGATTCGCACGGCCTGCCCGGGCATTCCGATTGGAATCGGTACGGGCGCCTGGATCATCCCAGACCTTCGGCAGCGCCTCTCCGTCATCCGCTCGTGGAACACACTGCCGGACTTCGCGTCCGTGAATCTTCACGAAGCCGGCGCCACCGAAGTCATCGAGCTTCTGCTCGAGAGAGGAATAGGCGTCGAAGCCGGCATCTGGAATGCGCCCGCTGCCGCGTCCTTAGTCAGGAGCGGTCTGGCCGATTTCTGTCTTCGGATTCTGTTGGAACCAGCAGAGGCGTCGTGCAGTGCTCGAGCGAATCTCTTGCAGATGGAAGACGTGCTGACCGGCGCGAAGCCGCCGCGGCTGCTGCACGGGCTCGGACACTGCACGTGGCACCTCGTCGAAATGGCAGCCAGGCGACGCTACGACACGCGCATTGGATTCGAAGATACGCTGAGGCTTCCGGACGGTTCGACAGCAGCCGGCAACGCAGAGCTCGTGCGCGCGGCGCGGGCGCTGATCTTGAAAACTGAGGAACCAGCCTCCCCATTTGGGTCGGGTCAAAGCTACGCGCCTTTGCGATGATTGGCGCATGATTACAGAACTTTCCGATCAACTCGCTGATGTCGTCGCCGCAGCAGCGCCGTCCGTAGTTCAGGTCGTCGGCCGTCGTCGTCCGGCAAGCGGCCTGGTCTATGCGAACGAGGCTGTCGTAACCACGATGAGCGCCATTCGACGCGAAGACGGATTACAGGTGCGCCGCGACGACGGACGGACGTTCGACGCTGAACTGCTTGGGTGGGATCCGGCGACCGGTCTCGCTGTGTTGCGGGCCGCTGGGCTTGGTGCCGTGCCCATGGCGCCATCCGCAGCAGTCGTCCGCGTCGGTCACATCGGCCTTGCCGTCGCTCGATCGTGGAGCAATGCCATCACCGCCAGTGCGGGCATCGTGGCTATCATCGGCGGCCCGCTCCGCACAAGCGCTCACCGCACGATCGATCAGATTTTCCGCACGACCGCTCCCATGCATGATGGGTTTGCAGGAGGAGCGTTCCTCGACACGAACGGGGGTTTGATTGGCATAGCAACGGCCGCTTCCATTCGAGGCCTGGGCGTGATTATTCCGGCGTCAATCGCCTGGAAGGCGGCGGCCACCGTTCTCGAGCATGGAGGGATCAAGCGCGGATACCTCGGCGTCGCTGGACAGCCGGTCACACTGCCGGAACATCAGCGCGGCAGCACGGGCCGCGAGCGCGCGCTATTGGCGCTCGCCGTGACGCCCGCCGGGCCGGCCGCGCAGGCCGGCATTCTAGTCGGCGACGTACTGCTGGCGATCGACGAGACACAACTCGAATCTCCCGAAGAGCTGATGGATGTACTCATGAACACGGGCGCAGGTCACGACGCCAGATTGCAACTCCTGCGCGGCGGCGCGGTCACCGAGGTGACGGTGCACGTCGGCGAACGGCCGCCGCAGTGAAATGCGCGTTGTCCTGGTCGGACGGCCGGACCATCGTGCACGATTGCGATCCGCGTTGGAAATGGCCGGCCTCGAGATAGCTGGCGAGTTCGACTCGCTCGCCCGCGCGCGGGCGTCAATCATCCGTGCCGACGCGATTGTGCTGGTTGGCCGAGCCGCTCAACAAGGTGAGCTCGAAGGTGGACAAGACGACGCCGAATGGATCGAAGAGCCGCTCACCCGACGAGAAATCGACGTTTTACAATTGCTGGCAGAGGGGCAGCCGAATAAGTCGATTGCGGCGCGCCTCGGCGTAAGCGATCAAACGGTGAAATTCCACGTCGCGTCGATTCTCTCCAAGCTTGGCGCCACCAACCGCACCGATGCCGTGCGCCGGGCGCTTCGCCGTGGGTTGATCAATCTGTAAATTCTTGCTGGTGATGTCCCGTACCCAGTCGATCGTGTCAAAGTACTTCTCATGCGTCGTGCCTTCGTCTCCGCGGCCGCGCTCACGCTGGTGTCGTCGCTGCTTCCATATCTCTCCACAACCTCCGTTGCCGCCGCCGAACTGCAAGGCGCGACAAGCCTGGCGTATGACCGCTATGTCGAAGACGCGACCCGAGCGTTTCTCGAGCGACTGCGCCGCAGCGGCGCTGTGAGCGACAGCCGCCCAAGCCGGGAGGGCTCGCTGCGCGACGGCGAAGTGACCGCGTATCCGGCCCGCGATGATGGCATCATCGTGGTCTCCGGCGGACTCGTGCATCACTGGGCCGGCGCGATCTTTATCAGCGACGTGACACTCGAAGACGCGCTGAAGATCTCGTATGCGTATGACGAGTATCACGCGGTCTACAAGCCCGTCATTGCATCCCGATTGCTCGAACGCGACGGCGACACGTATCGCGTGCAGCTCCGCATCAAAGAGGGTGCGGCGGGCATAAGCGCGGTGCTGGATGTGCGATCGCAGGTGCGGTTTGTGTATCCGGATAGCACCACTGTGTACTCGATAGCCACGTCCGACGAGATACGTGAGCTCGAGAACCCGGGAACCGCGACTGAGCGACTCCTGCCCAGCGGTCAGGGCAGTGGCTACCTGTGGCGCGCCACGACGTTGAGCCGCATCAGCGAGCGAGCGAAAGGCGTTTTCGTTGAAATGGAGACTATCGGGCTGAGCCGGAGCTTTCCTCGGATGCTGGGATGGATCATCGAGCCCGTCGCGCGGCGTCTCGGTCGGAAGAGCGTGGAGCTCTCGCTTCAGGAATTCCACCGCGCCGTTCGCGCGCGCAGATCGGGATAACGCTTACGGCCACGCTACGCGCTCGACGCGGACATCACAGTCGACGCAGGCGTGCTCGTTGCACGCGGAATGATGAGCCATGCGAGCGCGTAGGCGATGACGCCTCCAATGACCGCGCCACAGAAGACCGACAGGATCACCCAGACCAGTCGCACCGCCGTGACGTCGACCTGGAAATATTCGGCCAGGCCACCGCACACGCCCGCGATCTGCTTGTCCGTCGTCGATCGTCTCAACACTCGCCTGTCTGCCGCCGGCACCGGCTGATCTTCGCCTTCCGGCATGAGGATCCAGGCCGCCACATACACAATGACGCCGCCGATGACAGCGCCGGCAATGGACAAGATGACGAAGATCAAACGGACGAGCACCACATCAACGGCAAAGTAGTCGGCAAGCCCGGCACAGACGCCCGCAATCGTTCCGTTTGTGCGCGATCGGGTCAGACGGCGATTCGGCATTTTTAACCTCGCTGATCGTTATACGGGCGCGCGAGCGTCAGGGTTCCAGCGTGTCAACGCCAGGTCGACAGCATGCCGGTCGCGAGGGTCGTGCCGAGCAGGATTACGGCACATCCGACGACCATGCTCGTGGTAATCGGCTCATGGAGAAACAAATGCCCCCACAACACGCCGAATGCGGGAATCAGATAGGTCACCGCCAATGTCTTTGAGGGGCCGATGCGACTGAGCAGACGGAAATAAAGGATGTAGGCGACGCCCGTACATATGACGCCCAGCAGAACGGCGCTCACCCAACTGAGGCGGCTTGGCGGCGTCGCTGGCCAGTACAGCAGCGCCAACGGCAAGAGAAGGACTGTCGCCGCAATCAGGCTGCCGGTCGCAATTACGAAGGGGTCGATGTCGCTCATCCGCTTCCTTGCGTAGTTCGCCGAGATGCCGTACAGCACCGCGGCGGAGAGCCCTGCGAGCACCGCTACCCCGCCCCCGTCGCTCGCCACGGATAGTCTGCCCCACACGAGCACCAGCACACCCGCAAAGCCGACGACCAACCCCGCAATCCGGGTAGGCGCCGGTCTGTCGCGAAGCCAGATGAACGCAACGAGCGCGCCGAAGAGCGGCGCCGTGGCGTTCAGGACCGAGGCAAACCCCGCCGTCACCGACAGGACCGCATACGCGAACAGCGAAAAAGGGATCGCCGAGTTCACGGCGCCGAGCAGTGTGAGGCGCGCGGCATTGGGGTACAGGTGAGGCAACCCGCCGCGTTGCGCGAGCACAATGATCAGAAAGATCGCCGCGATACCGACGCGTGCCGCGATCAACGGGATGGCGCCAAATTCGGGAGCAGCGACCCGCATGAACAGGAAGGATGCGCCCCAGATGGCGCCGAGCACGAGCAGATCGATCAGGTCGCGGGTTTTCATCAGTTTCCGCCATTAGACTACTGCACTGGCTATGAGGATCCTTGTCACCGGCAGTGCGGGACATCTCGGCGAGGCCCTGATGCGCACGCTCACGCATCAGGGTCATGAGCCGATCGGTATCGACATCACAGCCTCGGCCTTCACTCACCATGTGGGATCCGTGGCGGATCGCGCCTTCGTGCACCGTTGCATGCACGGCGTGCACGCCGTCCTGCACGCCGCGACGCTCCACAAGCCGCACGTGGCGACACATTCCCGTCACGATTTCGTCGGCACGAACATCACCGGCACGCTGAATCTGCTCGAAGAAGCGGTATCAGCAGGCGTCGGGGCCTTCATCTTCACCAGCACCACCAGCACGTTCGGAGATGCGCTGACGCCTCCGGCCGGTGCGCCTGCGGTCTGGATCACTGAGGAGGTGACGCCGGTACCGAAGAATATCTACGGTGTAACGAAGGTCGCGGCAGAGGATCTGTGCGGACTATTCCACCGCAACGCCGGACTGCCGTGCGTGATCCTCAGAACGTCGCGCTTCTTCCCCGAACCAGACGACGATAAGGACACGCGCGACAATTACGAGGATGACAACGTCAAGGTGAACGAGCTCCTGTACCGGCGCGCCGACATCGCCGACGTCGCCAGCGCGCACCTTCTGGCGTTGGAGAAGGCGCCGGCAATTGGATTCGGCCGCTACATCATCAGCGCAACGACGCCGTTCACCCGTGACGATCTTCACGAACTGCGCACGAACGCGCCAG
This sequence comes from Vicinamibacterales bacterium, assembly GCA_963787755.1. Taxonomy (GTDB): domain Bacteria; phylum Acidobacteriota; class Vicinamibacteria; order Vicinamibacterales; family JAMQPK01; genus JAMQPK01. Next base: position 61,046 of record CAWBEG010000002.1, on the reverse strand, counting down.
CCGTGGTGAAGCGCCATCTGCCTCTGTACGAAAAGGCGTACCTTCGACGTGGATGGTCGATATTCCCCACGATCGACAGGGTCTACATCAACGAATGGGCACGACGAGATCTCGGGTGGCGCCCCGATACGACTTTACCCGCGCCGTCGCCCTTTTGATCGCAGGTGAAGACCCGCGCAGTCCGTTGGCGCGGGAGATCGGATACAAGGGTACCACGAGGCGCCTTCCGACTGATGATTTCATGCAGGCGTTACAGACCGGCGCTACACTGCGCCACATGCAGACACAAATACGCGCCATTGCACTGACGCTCCTGGCCATCGTCGCCGGCGACGTGACGGGCCATAGCCAGGTCTCGCAAGTGCCGCCGGACAACGTCATCCTGATCACGCTCGACGGTGCGCGCATCGAGGAGATGTTCGGCGGGATGCAGGTCGGCATATTGCAGAGCACGCTGCGCGAGGGACAGAAGGTCGAGGACTCTCCCATCTATCGCCGCTTCTGGGCTGAGTCACCGGAGGCGCGCCGCGAGAAGCTGATGCCCTTCTTCTGGAAAACGTTGATGGCGGAGCACGGGTCGATCGCGGGGAACGCGGCGTTTGCCAGCTCGGTACGGCTGGCCAACCGTCATCGCTTCTCGTATCCGGGTTATTCCGAGATTCTCCTCGGCGAGGCGCACGACGACGTCATCAAGAGCAACGATGCGTATCGCAATCCGTACACGACCGTGCTCGAAGCGATGCGAGAACGCCTTCGTCTGAACCCCGAGCGGGTGGCCACCGTCGGCTCATGGGCGCGCTTCAACGACATCGTCGAGCATACCGAAGGGGCAACGTTCGTCAATGCGGGCCAGGAGCCACTGGCCGGCCCCGATCATCAGCTGCTGAATTTGCTGCAGGCCGAAACGTCGATCGCGTGGGACGAGATGCGGCACGATGCCTTCACATTCAAGGTCGCGATGGTTCAGCTGGCGGCTCACCGTCCGAAGGTGTTGTACCTGGCTCTGGGTGAAACGGACGACTGGGCGCATGACGGCCGGTACGATCGCGTGCTCGAGGCGTATGCGCGCAGTGATGCCTATCTCGCGCAGCTGTGGAACTGGCTCGAGAGTCAGCCGGATTACAAGGGACGCACGCACCTTCTCATCACGACCGATCATGGGCGCGGACGAACGGCGAAGGATTGGCGCGATCACGGGGCCAGGATTGAAGGCGCACAGGATGTGTGGATTGCGTTCGCGTCGCCCGCGATGGCTCGACGCGGTGAATGGAAAGCGCATCCGCCGCTCTCCACGAGTCAGATCGCGGCGACAGTGGCGAGTTGGGTAGGCGTCGACTGGAATCAGATCCGGCCGCACGCGGGCCAGCCGATCCGCTGACGCCCGTCCCGTGTTACGCCACGATGGCGCGTGCGGGCGGCGCTGCCCAAGCCGGAGAAACGCGCCGCCACTGACCTGCAGAAACCCCGACCTGATCAGCGCCTGCAGTGCCGACTCGCAGACATCAGTCGGCAAGTTGCACAGGCGGTTTACCTGGCAGCCGTCAACTTCAGCCCCGGCATTTCGGAGAACTCCGATTCGATACGTCTGAGCGCTTCGAAGACAGCAGCGTCGTGCATATGCATATGGTGCGCGCCAGCTGCGACAATCCCGTGTCGGAGATCTGAACCGTCCGTAACTTTTGGCGCCACTTACGAGCAGCTGGTCAACAGGAGATCCTGCGAACTTTTCTCGGCCGCAGTCATTGCGGCCTCGTAGGCGCTGCAGACATCGATGAAGATGCGATCCCACGAGAGCAGATCGACGGCCAGCGCTCGCGCGGCGGCGCCCATTACCTCGCGGCGCTGGCGGTTCTTCACAAGTGCTCGCACGCCCCGCACGAACGCGTCACTATTGGCGGCAACGATGGCCGTCTGCCCATCGTCCACCAAAAAGCGCTGTCCGCCGGCTGCCATCACGACGGCGGAATTCCCGATGCCATCGCCTCGAGCACGACATTGCCAACCGTATCGGTCTCGGATGGGAACGCAAAAATGTCCATCTGCGCGTACGCATCGGCAAGGGCGTCACCGCGCAGTACGCCGGTGAGCTCTGCGCGCAGCATATTCTGGTGAAGCCATTCGCGCTCGCTGCCGTCGCCGACAATGGTGAACCGCACATCCAGACCCTCGGCATCGAGCTCGGACTCGACGGCCTGGAGCAGGCGAATATTTTTCTCCGGCGAGAGCCGGCCGACGTATCCGATATTGACGATGGCGTTCGGTCCACGGCGGCGGGCTGGCGTGAAGACGTCGGTGTTGACGCCCCGGGACATGACAAACGTCGGCTTGCCGGTCCCGCTCTCGAGAATACCGGCCAGCTCATGATTCGGCGCGAGCACCACACGCGGAATCCTGTAGAACAGCATCAGCAATCGGAGTGATTGGCGTTCAACCCATGCCTTCGCTTCGTCCCGCCTCGCTCGACTTGCCCAAGGCAGCCGCAGCCGGCGCGAAGCGTATTCGTGAAGATTCGTGTGCCATGACGCAACCATGGGGATGCTGAGCCGGTGCCCGAGACATGCGCCGAGTTGACCGACGTCGCTCGGCCCCGTGAAATGAAGAACGTCTGGCGCAAACCACTCGAGTGTCTCGGCGACGCGTCCGCAATGGCGCCACATCGACGGATCGAACCGCAGATTGTTCTCGAGGCCAAACGAGAGAAGGCGCGAGCGTTTCAGGTCGAGACGCACGATCGATCCGTCGCGCACGAGCCGCGTTTCTGGACCCGCGTGTACCGAGAGCAACGGGATTTTCCGCCGCTGCGCGCACGCTTCGATCGCGTGCGCCGTACGCGCGACGCCGTTCGCCTCGTGATAGGAATCTGAGAAGAGCGCGATTCTCGGCATGTTCATAGCGTTCGCCTTTCGACTGTGTCGAGCGCGGCTCCGAGGACGGGACGCACCATGGGGCTCGCGATTAACCGAAACGCCCGCACCGAGGAGCGGACCCATAGTGGACCTCCGTCGGGCCAGTGAAACGACAGGGGACGAATATTGCCATCGCGTTCCCAGGTGACGCGATCGGTCCAATAGACGCGCCCCTCGCGATTCGAGCCATAGCGCTTCAGAATGTCTGAGGCGGCGGCAAGTTTGCGGGTCGTCAGATTCTGCTGATACTCGGGCATGATCACCACCTCGCTCGCACCCCCACGCACTTCAGAGGCAAACTCCGCGAAGGTTCGCGCCCGTGTGACGTTGAGAATAGCGTTCGGCGCACAGCCGTGACGATCGCCGCCGGAGACGAGGGGGAGACTGGTCGTCAGCGCCAGCGCTTGAGCGCCGCCATTTTCCTTTCGCGACCGATATCCGTTCAGCTCGATGGCATGAAGCTGCCGGCGATGCGCGACAAGGAACCGTCGAAGCTGGCGCATGTGGCCGTCGTGACCAATCCCCGCCCGGTCCCGGAGTGGATGGCAGAGCACAATCAGTGTTTCCGGCATGCCATTCAGTTCAACCAGGAGATCGGTCAGCAACTCATTGCTCGTGCGCGTCGTGAAGGCGTCGAGACGCGCAAACCACTCGCGCGCGGACTGAATCGGCAGATTGTGAATGCCGATGTGGAAGAAACCGCCGCTGAACGGCACCGTCCATTCACACGAGATCGGCGCCCGGCAGTTCGCGTAGAGATCCTGCAGGTCGAGTCCGGCGCGTATGTCGTCGTGATCGGTCACCGACACCAGCGCGGCCAGGTCGAAACGGCGTTCGATTTGCTTTGTCTCGGATTCAAAGACAACGCGCGGGCTGACGGGTGGCTGCCACCGCCCTCGCGAAAAATCGAGGACCTGGCCTTCCCGCTTGTGGTACTTCCCCACTTCCCGTTCGAAGGCGACGGCCACCAGCGGGATGCGCGCGATATAACGCGGCAGGTCGGCGATGATCTCGCGCGAATGATGTGTGTGCGCGTGCAGGGAAGCGGCCGCGTGGTAGTTCTTCCATCGATCGTGCGCCTGATAGTGCCGAACGGTCGAGCGCATGTACACAGGTTATGGGGGTGGGAACACGGCGCCGCTACTAACGCGAGTACACGGTGTAAATAAAAGGGGTAAGGGGCAAGGGGCAAGGCGTAAATACTCCTTACCCCTTACCCCTTACCCCTTACCCCTAGAAGTTCAATTTGAACCCCAGCTGGAGCTGCCGCGCATCGTAGGTCGACGTGATCGTGCCGAACCCGCCTACGCTGCGGTTGCCGTTCGGGGGCCTGAAGTTGGTGCGGTTGAGAAGATTGAACGCCTCGAGGCGGAATTCCACATCTGACGTTGACGTCAGGGCGAAGTGCTTGCTCATGGCGAAATCGATCTGCCAGAACAGCGGGCCGCGCACGTTATTGCGCGGCGCGTTGCCGAACGGCTGCGAGAGGTCGGTCGGCGCAACCACCGCGTCTCGATTGAACCAGTTGTTGATGGTCTGTTCCGCTTTTGCCGGGTACGGATCGCCGATCAGGTTGGGACGGAAAATATTCTGGCCTCTGAAGTCCTGCGTGATGCCTGACACCAGCGCGGCCGCTGCCGGCGTATACGTGAACGTCACCGGCTCACCAGAGTAGAACGAGCTAATGCCGGCGAACTGCCATCCGCCGACGAGGAGATCGAGCGCGCGCGAGGCGTTGCCCATCCACCGCTCGCCTCGACCGACCGGCAGCGCCCACACGAAGCTCGTGGTGTTGTTGTAGGGCTGGTGGTAGTTCGAGAGCCCGAAATCGGCATCGATGTTCCGGAAATCCTGGGGGGAAGGCGCGTTGCCGTTCTGATTCTCGAGCGTGCCAGCCCCGTTGTCTTTCGCCTCCGACAGGGTCGTGGAGCTCAACACCGAGACGCCGCCGCGCAGCCGCCACTCGTACTTCACCATCAGCGCCTTGTAGCGCGACTTGCCGCCGTTGAACGCGTAGGTGATGTCGGCCCAGTCCTGAATAGGGCGGCGCTGCTGCAGCGTCAGCGTGCCCGCCGCATTATTCGGGACCGCCTGGTTGTAGTTCGCGAAGAGCAGCATGTCTTCGGCACGATTGCCGACATACGCCACATCGACGACCATGTTGGCGCCAATCTCGCGCTGCACTGAGAGATGCCAGCTCTGCACCGACGCCGAATGATAGTCGCGGGGCATGTAGGTGATGTTCGCCACGAGCGGGCTGAACTGCGACGGATCGGTAAATCCAGCCGGTACCCTTCCTGCGTCGTCCTGAACGTCGGTGCAAGCGCGTTGCCCTGCACCGCCACGGCATTGATGACCTGCGGGCTGTTGATCGCGAGAATGTTGCCGCCACCGGCGCGGTTGAAGTGCACGTAGCTCACGCCCCACCCGCCGCGGAGCACGGTCTTCGGCGTCATGGTGTACGCGAACCCCAGACGCGGCCCCCAGTTGTTGCGGTCAGGATCGACGAGCGCGCGATCGTAAATCGATCCGTCCTTCGCCTGGATCATCGTGCGCGCGTCCGGATCCCAGTTGGTCAGGATGTTGTCGCGCTCCCATTGCGGTGTCGCGTACTCGTAGCGAAGGCCGAGATTCAGCGTCAGCTTGTTGCTCATCCGCACGTCGTCCTGCAGATAGAGGAAGTGCATGTCCTGCCTGAGATTCGCCACCAGCACATTACTGAGCGCGTACTGCGAGCGAAGCCCCAACATGAAGTCGGCAAGGTTGTAGAGATTGTTCGCCGCTGCCGTGGCCGGACGCGTGAAGGAGCTGGCATACACGTCGAGGCCGTACAGCGGGTTCACATCCTGCACTTCAGTGTTGATGCGCTGGAACTCGTACCCGGCCTTGATCGACTGGCGTCCGATCAGCGTCGTGTAGTTCACCTTCGGATTGAAGACCATCGGGTATTGCCATTGCGGGTTCGTGGACTGGCGGCCGAGCCCTGTGTAGCCCGTGATGGTCTGTGACGGCAATCCGCCGGCAATTCGTGGATCGTTCGGCAAACCTGTGATGCCGTACTCGTCAAGCGCGCTTGTCGAGCCGAGCGCGGGAGGATTCTTGCCCCCCTGGTTGTCGACCAGCCGAATCGCGCTTCCAAAAGCGACGCGTCGCCGAGGACGTACGTGCTGCCCAGCGCGAGCTGTTTGTTCTGCGCGTAGATGCTACCGTTGCCGCCGCCGCCCGCAGGCAGTGGGATCGGCGCCTGATCCACTGTGTTCAAGTCGCGCCAGCCATACCGCCCAAACACCGACGCGCGGTCGCTGAGCCGCATGTCGACCTTACCGCCGGCCTTGTCGGTGTGATTCGTGAACTGCTGGAGCACCGTATAGTTGTTCGTGTTGCCCGCAGACGTCGTGTCCGGCAACTGTGAGAGCACCTTCGACGCAAACGCCGTCATCGGTACACGCGTGCCCGCCGGATACACGACGTCTGTACGCGGGTCGCGCACATCGACGGCAAGAATGCCCTGCCGCTGGCTCGCCGTGGGGATGCTCGAGATCGTCGTAGTCTTCCGGTCCTGACGGAACCCTTCGAAATCACCGAAGAAGAACGCCTTGTTCCTGACGATGGGTCCGCCAAGCGTGCCGCCATATTGATGGCGACTGAGCGTGGGTTTGCCGGTTGTCGGCTTGAAGAAGCCTTCGGCATTCATCTTCGTATCACGTAGAAACTCCCACGCGTTGCCGTGAAACTGATTGCCGCCACTTCGGTACGCCACGTTGATCGTCGCTCCGGCCGCGCGGCCGTACTCGGCGCTCATGTTATTGGTGACGACTTTGAACTCGGAGATGGCGTCGGGTGCCGGCTGCATCACCTGGTTCGAGAATCCTTGATTACTTGTGCCGTAGGCGTTGTTGTCGACGCCGTCGATCAGGAAGTTATTGAAGGTGCTGCGGAGCCCGTTTACGTTGAACGCGCCTTCGCGCGGCGTGCCCGCCTGATTGTTATTGAGCGCCGAGAGCCGCACACCCGTCGTCAGGAGCGCGAGGGAAGAATATTCGCGGCCGTTGAGCGGCAGCGCGCGCGTCTGATCTCCCGTGATGATCTGGCCGCGTGCGCTCGTATCGGTTTCAATCAGGGGCGCTGTGCCGGTCACCTGGATTCGCTCGCTCACCTGCCCGACGTTCATCTGGGCATCGATGCGCATCCGCGATCCGACCTGAACGGTGATATTTTCGACCATCGCCATGGCAAAGCCGGACTTTTCGACCGTCATCAGATACTGTCCCGCACTGACGGTGAAGAATTCGTAGTTGCCTTCGGCGTTTGTCGCTTTCGTCACCGACACTTGGGTGGCCATGTTGGTCAGCGTGACCGTCGCCGCCGGTACGACCGCGTTGCTGGCATCGCGAACGGTGCCGAGCACCGTCGCAGTTTCAAACTGCGCATGCGCTGTCCTTGTCATGCCAATCGATAGAACGATGATGGTGAGTGCGGCAAACCTCCTCATTGGTCCCTCCTGGACGGCTGTTGTATCAGCCGCGAATGACCGCCGCGTGAACGGGCCGCAATCGTCTCATAACTCGTCACACGCCCGGGGCGTCGACTGGGCTCGCCCTGGTTTCCGGCCAAATGACCTAATCTGGTGCGCAAAAGTTTACACAGATGACAACCGGAAGTACGGCAAGATGCCCCCTTTGCTGGCCATCACCTATAGGTGCACCTATGATTTTTGCGAAACGACTGGCTGGACAGGGCCACATGCGGCTGTTCACGATCGAGCACCATGTCGCCTCCGGCTGGGTGGCGCGCGAGCAGGATGATCGCGCGACGCACACGAGCATGATTCGCGACTGGCGTCAGGTGGAAGCGACGATGGCCTTGTTCGAGCTAAAAGCGTCGGCTCTGCGGAATGAAGGCTGGCTCGAGATCGCGCCGAGCGCGTGAGACCGCCGCGGCCGACCGATACTCCAGGTACACGGCGGTTAGTCCCATCGCCCAATCCTGCTGCGTCGCATGTTTCCGCGCAGCCAGCCCCATTGCTGCCCTTCGCTCGTCGGTCCTGACGAGCGCCGCGGTTTCGACGATGAAGTCAGCGTGAGAGCGGCACACCCGCGCCGTTGACGCGGTCACACGCTCGCGTGCGCTTCCGCGCTCCATGACCACGACCGGCAGGCCTGATGCCTGCGCCTCCAGCACCGCAAGATTCGTCGAACTTGCTTCGTTCGGGCAGACGTAGAGATCTGCAGATGCGAGAACCTCTGGCATCTTTGCGTGCGGCACCGTCCCCATGAAGATAGCGTTCGGACACCGCGCCTGCACCTCGTCCCGGCTCGGGCCATCTCCGGCGACGATGAGCTGGTGCATAGGGCGCGTGCGGTGGAGGGCGACCTCCAGCGACAGTAGACGCCGCGCACCGCGATCGTCTGACAGATCGCCGGCGTAAATGACGGCCGGCCGCGCATCCGATACGCCCCAGCGTTCGCGAAGGACGCTCGAGCGCTTCGATGGCGCAAACGTCGACGAATCGACGCCTGGACGCCAGAGCACCATATTCGACGGTTTAATGCCCTCGCCCATGAACATCTCACGCGCCGACACCGATGTCACCAATAGCCGCCGGGTCTGACGAGCGAGGGCGCGCCGGTACGCTCTGGACAGCCCGCTCGTTACCTGCGCGAGAGGTTGAAAGGATCCAATGACGGGCAAGCCGCCGTTCCACGCTGCGAGCAGCGCGGCCATTGCAAAGGGCCCAGCCGTCGCGACGTGCACGACGTCGATGCGATCGGCGGCCACCCGACGCATGAGCTCGCGGGCACAAAGCAGCGCTGTCAAATCTGCGGGGCTGGGATACTCAATGATCGCGGCATCGTCTGGCCGATGTGCGATGAGCGCGTCAACGATGGCCGTAAGGCTGTCGCGAGCTGTTGAATCCCGTTTGGTGAAAAGACCTATACGCACTGGATACCATCGAGTATGGAAATCGGACGTAACGGGATCGGGTACAGCGCGCGACGATGGTGTAAACATTCAGATATAGTCCAGGCATGGCGCTGCTCTACGCGTATCTGAGGCATTACCGGGGTCTCATAGGGGTAGCCCTCGCCCTGGCGACCATTAACCAGGTGTTCTCGCTCCTCGATCCGCTGATCTTCCGGTACGTCATCGACAACTACGCAACCCGGTTCTCGGAATACACGACGCGCGAGTTCTTCCGCGGTGTTACCCTCTTGCTCGCGGCAGCCGTGGGGGTCGCGTTCGTCTCGCGCGTCGCCAAGAATTTTCAGGACTACTACATCAACCTCATCACGCAGCGGCTCGGCGCCGAGCTCTACTCCGACGGCATCCGCCACTCACTCGAACTGCCGTACTCCGTATTCGAGGATCAGCGCAGCGGCGAAACACTCGGCAAGCTGCAGAAGGTGCGATCCGACGTCGAGCGGCTGATCTCGGCGTCGATCAACGTGCTCTTCACGTCGCTCGTCGGCATCATCTTCGTTATCTTGTACGCCTTCACGGTCCACTGGCTCATTGCCCCGATATTCCTGCTCACCGTGCCCGTGCTCGGCATCATCAGCTCGGTGCTGAGCAAGCGGATCAAGACGATCCAGAAGCAGATCGTCGGCGAGACGACCGCGCTGGCGGGCTCGACGACCGAGTCGCTGCGAAACATCGAGCTGGTCAAGAGCCTCGGGCTGGGACAACAGGAAATCGAGCGGCTGAACAGCACGACGGGCAAGATCCTGAAGCTCGAGCTGAAGAAAGTGAAATACCTGCGGAGCCTCAGCTTCATCCAGGGCACCGCCGTGAACTTTCTGCGGACGAGCATCCTCTTCCTGATGCTCTACCTCATCTACACCAAGGACATCACCGTCGGCCAGTTCTTCTCGCTCTGGATTTATTCGTTCTTCATCTTCGGCCCGCTGCAGGAGCTTGGCAACATCATCAACGTCTATCGCGAGACCGAAGCGTCGCTGAATATCTTCGAGGGCATTCTGCAGATGCCCAAGGAGCCGAAGCCCATCAGCCCCATACCGCTCGACGATCTGCGCACGCTCGATTTCGAAGATGTGACGTTTCAGCACCGATCGGCGCAGCTCGCCGGCAGTCAGCGACATCACGTTCGGCGCGCGGCGCGGCCAGACGATCGCGTTCGTCGGACCGTCCGGCGCAGGAAAGACGACCCTCGTGAAACTGCTCGTGGGGTTGTATCCTCCCGGCTCGGGCCGCATTCTGTACAACGGCATCTCCAGCGACGAGATCGATCTCGATGTGCTGCGCGAGCGCATCGGTTTCGTCACGCAGGACACACAGCTCTTCTCCGGAACGATTCGCGAGAATCTTCTGTTCGTGAACCCGAGAGCCACCGATGCCGAGTGCCTCGACGTGCTTCGCCGCGCCGCGTGCGACAGTCTGCTCGCGCGCGCATCGAAAGGGTTGGACACGGTTATCGGCGAGGGGGGCGTGAAGGTGTCCGGCGGCGAAAAACAGCGCCTGTCGATCGCCCGCGCGCTGCTGAGGCGCCCGCAACTGCTCGTGTTCGATGAGGCGACCTCGTCGCTCGACTCGCTCACCGAGGAAGGTATCGTCGACACGATTCGCGAGGTCGCGACGATGGGCGACTCGATCACGATTCTCATCGCGCATCGCCTGTCGACGATTCTCCACGCAGACCGCATCTACGTGCTCGAGCGCGGGCGTATCGTTGAGACCGGACGCCACGATCAGCTCGTCGCGCAGAAGGGCCTCTACTTCGCGATGTGGCGACAGCAGATTGGCGAGCGGCGCCCGGCGCCGGTTGGCGTATGAGATTCTCTGGAACTTCAGGTCTGCCGCCCCCCAATCACCCATGAACGTGACGACCGAACCGACAGACCCGGAACTCCTCGATCGCATGGCCTTGGGCGATCGCGAGGCGCTGGCTATCATTTTTCGCCGGCACCACGGCACCGTCTATCGGTTCAGCCGGCAGATGCTCGGCTCCAGCGAGGCTGCCGAGGATGTCACGCAGGACGTGTTCGTTGCGCTGACGAAGAACGCCGGTCGATTCAATCCGGCTGTGGCGTCGCTGTCGACCTACCTGTATGGCATCGCGCGACACCTGGTGCTGCAGCGCTACAAACGGAGCCGCGCGAGGGTCGAAGTGAACATCGATGCGATGGCCGGCGAGGACGAAGCCGCATTCGCCACCTCGAGCGACCCGGCCGAGGCGATATCGCGAGCGCAGGCGACGCGCCAGCTGCGTCGCGCGATTCTGCGGCTGCCCATGCACTATCGCGAAGTCGTGGTGCTGTGCGAGCTGAACGGGCTTTCCTATGAAGAGGCGGCCGCCATTGCCGGCTGCCCCGTCGGCACCGTGCGATCGCGATTGAGCCGGGCGCGGCAGATGCTGATCGAACGATGCAGGACGTTGCTGATCCCTGACAGAGCAGAGAGCAGAGAGCAGAGGGCGGGACAAAGGGAAGAGGGCAGAGGGAAGAGATGGCTGATAGCAACGAAGCACAACTGCTGACCGATTTGCTGCGCGACATTGCGCGTGAGGATGCGCGGGTCGACGCCGCGCATCTCGAGGCACGCGTGATGTCCGCCTTCGCTCGCTCGATACCCTCGAGCTTCGGCGCGACGCCCCCGAGCTTCGGCGCGACAAGGATGCGGCGCTGGACGCTGGCGGCAGCTGTTGCGGTCGCCGTGCTCGTGCCGCCGGTGTGGCTGAGGCCAGGCGCCCCTGTCGAGAAGGTCCAGCTGAAAGTAGACACTACTGAAGAGGTCGTCGGACAGACGAAGACCGGGGAGCCGGCTGAAGCAGGTGGTCCGGCTAAAGCCGGACACTACGGACCGCAGATCGCCAAGTCGGCTGTGACCCGATCAGCGTCAGCCGCGGCATCACCTATCGCGCAATCACCCATCGCACCCATTGCCCCTGTCGCACCCGCTGCACCCACTCACCCTCGCACCCATTGCACCCAATGCACCTGTCGCCCAATCGCTCGATGAGTTCGTTCCGTTGATGCCGATGACCGAACAGGAATTGTCGGGTCCATTCCAGCTCGTGCGCGTGCAAATGCCGCGCGCGTCGCTGGGTGCCCTTCGATCGCCGCTCGAACATCCGAACGAGCTCGTCGAAGCCGACGTGCTACTCGGTGAAGACGGAATGGCGCGCGCCATTCGTGTCTCGAAGAGCGGATCTGTCTATCCCTGGAGGTCTCGATGATTCTTCGATATTCCATTGTCATGTTGATGCTTCTGGCAACTGCGTTCACCGTGCGCGCGCAGGAGCCGGTGGCCGATACGATCGCCTATACCTCTGCCGGTGAACATCGAGTTCATGTCGGACCCGATCGCGTTCGACACCGAGCCCGTGACGGGTGCGCCGTATTCGGCCGAAGCCATTACCGACGTCGTCCAGACAGCTCGTCGACGGCAATCGCATCGTCCGCCAGAACAAGGCGCAGATCAGCCGCGACGGTCACGGGCGCACACGGCGCGAGCAGGGATTTGCCATGTTCGGCCCGCTGGTGAACGGCTCCGCGCGGAAACGGACCACGCAACGTGCAGATTTCGGATCCGACCACTGGAAGCATGGTGATGCTCGACCTGCAGAGCCGGACGGCTCACAGGATGCCGGCGCCGCCGCACCTGACGTTGCGAAACAAGCTCGCCGGCGTCAGCGGTGCCGCCGGCGTCAACGTCGAGAAAATCCATGTCGAGAAATTCGAGATGGCCGTGCCTCCTCCACCGCCACCGCCACCGCCAGGCGCCATGGGCGGTGTCATGTTCCATCGCGTTGAGGCGATCTCCGGAATGCCGGCGGAGAAGCCCGTTGTCGAATCGCTCGGGACTCAATTCATAGAAGGTGTCGCGGTTGAAGGCACCCGGACGACGCACGACGATCCCGGCTGGACAGATCGGCAATGAGCAGCCGATCAACATCGTCTCCGAACGTTGGTTTTCGCCCGACCTGAAAGTGCTGGTCATGAGCCGGCAATCGGACCCGCGATTCGGCGAGACCACGTATCGGCTTACGAACATCACGCGCACCGAGCCGTCGCCTCAGTTGTTCGAGATACCGGCCGATTTCACAGTCGTCGATCCAGGCGGGAACCGCGGAGTGGTGATCGAAAGGAAAATAGTGAAATAAGCATTGGAAGATTGGAAGACTGCAAGATTGGAAGATTGTTGGCGGATTGAAGAGGTCGATTAGAATACGTGCAGTAATCTGTCGATCGGCAATCTTCATATTCGTCAATCGCCAATCTGCCAATCTTCCAATTCAGTGAGGCCTCGCCCATCCGGGCCGGCGTGGCCGAAACGCTTTGGCGCACCGCCCCCGTGCGGCCTCGGCCCAGCTGGACGAGGACTCTGCGCCTGGCCCTGCCGTTGCCCCTGGCCCTGCCCTTGCCCAGCCTGTGCGTGCCCCTGCTTCGCTCGCCGCTCGGAGTTCGCTCTCGCTCGCTGCCGCTCGTCGGCCTTGCGTGCGCGAATCTCGGCGATGCGCTGCGCGTGCGGCATCTCCAGCCGCTGTTCGGCTCGTGCGGTGTAATCGAAATCGGGCACTGTCACGCGGGGCAGCCGCTTATTGATCGCGCGCTCGATCTCGCGGACGCTGCCTTCGTCTTCCGGAGCGACCAGCGTGAACGCCGACCCCGTCAACTCCGCTCGCGCCGTGCGACCGACGCGATGGATGTAATCCTCTGGCTGCGCCGGCACGTCGAAGTTGATGACGTGGCCGAGCGCCGTCACATCGATGCCCCTCGCGGCGATGTCGGTCGCGACCAGCACTCGATATTTCCCGCTCTTGAACCCTGCCAGCGCTTCAGTGCGCTGCGACTGCGACCGGTTGCCATGAATGCGCTGCACGCTGACCTTGTGCTGTTCGAGGTGCTTCGCCAGCCGATCGGCGCGATGCTTCGTGCGCGTAAACACCAGCGCTTCCTTGACGTCCCCCTTGTTCAACAGCGAGAGCAGCAGGCCCTGCTTGAGATGCGACGGCACGGGATAGATGGCGTGCGCGATGCCCGTCGCCGGAAGCGGCCTTCCGCTCCAGGTTGATCATCACCGGGTTCTGCAGCATCTCCTGCGACAGCTTCACGATGGGGTCGGGCATCGTCGCGCTGAAAAACAGCGTCTGACGCTTCGACGGGATATGCCGCAGCACGCGCCGGATGTCGGGCAGGAAACCCATGTCGAGCATGCGGTCGGCTTCGTCGAGCACCAGATACTCGAGCCCGCCCAACTTCGCGTACGGCTGCCGGAAATGATCGAGCAGCCGGCCCGGCGTACCGACGATGACGTCGACGCCGCTGCGGAAGGCGTGTTCCTGCGGGCCCATGCCGACTCCGCCATACACGGCAAAGCCGCTGATGGGCGTGTGGACCGTAAAGTCCTTGAGATCCTCGACGATCTGCGCCGCCAGCTCGCGCGTCGGCGCAATGATGAGCGCGCGGGTCGTGCCCGGACGGCTGCGCGGCTTCTGCATCAGGCCGTTGAGTATCGGCAGAAGAAACGCCGCGGTCTTTCCGCTGCCCGTCTGGGCGCATGCGAGAAGATCGCGGCCTGCGAGCGCCGGTGGAATGGCGTCGGCCTGAATCGGCGTCGGTTTCTGAAAGCCGAGGTCTTTGACGCCGCGCAGGAGATCGGGGTGTAACTTTAGGTGAGTAAATGGCATTGGTTAGATTGGAAGATTGGTAGATTGTCAGAGTGTTGTCAGATTGACGATGGACGAGTCGGAGATTCGTACAATTATTCCTCGAATCGCCCGTCAACCCTCTGAAAACATTCCAACAATCTTCCAATCTGCCAATCTACCAATGTACGTCAGGTCTTATTTGGCCTGAATCGAGAGAAACACTCTTCACTTCATCACCTACCAGAAAGCCTCCGGTTTCGAGCGCCGCGTTCCAGTTCAGGCCGAAATCCTTGCGGTTCAGCGTCAGCTCGGCTTCAAAGACGAACTTCGTATTGCCCCATGGATCCTGTGCGGTGCCAAGGAAGCTCGCGGGCAGCACGACGGAGCGAGTAATGCCGTGGATGGTGAGACTGCCTGCCACGTCATAGACGTTGCCGCCGCGCGGCGTGACGGACGTGCTCGCGAAGGTGAGCGTCGGGTAGTTGTCGACGTCGAAGAAATCGGCGCTGCGAAGGTGCTTATCGCGATCGCCTTCGGCGGTGTCGATGCTTCGGGCCTGGATCGTGACGTCGACGCGCGAGTTCTGCGGGTTCGCATCGTCGAACGTGACCGTGCCGTTGAAGTCGCTGAAGCGCCCGCGCACCTTGCTGAGCAGGTGCCGGACCTGGAATGCGACCTCCGAATGACTGCGATCGATTTCGAGCGTGCGAGTGGCGGTGGCGGTGGCGGTGG
The DNA here is from genome assembly GCA_963787755.1 of Vicinamibacterales bacterium. GTDB lineage: Bacteria > Acidobacteriota > Vicinamibacteria > Vicinamibacterales > JAMQPK01 > JAMQPK01. The sequence continues at coordinate 45,800 of CAWBEG010000002.1, read as the reverse complement.
TCATGTTCTGTCTCCTTGGCCGACCTGAGGTCGGCACTACGTGTTACCGTGTTACAACGCTATGTGTGTAAACACTTATTACGCGCTGAAAAATTCCCTACGTCGCGCTCCGCACTTCCTCCAGGATGCTGATGAGCTCGCGAAGCCGCTTCTGGCTGACGTGCCCGAGCAGCCGCCCGTGAATCGCCGGCAGCTCGCGATCGATTTTCTCGAGCAGCTTGAGCCCCGCCTCGGTGATGCGCGTCGCCACGTATCGGCGATCCTGGCCCCCGCGCGTCCGGACAATGAGCCCGGCCGCCTCCATGCGATCCAGCAGCCGCGTGACGTCGGGCACCTTGGTGACGAGCCGCTCCCCCACTTCGTTGCGGCAGAGGCCATCGGTGCCCGCGCCCCGCAATATCCGCAGCACGTTGTATTGCGTGATGGTGAGATTGAACGGCTTGAACGCCTCCGCGCCCGCGTGCTCGATGAGCGCCGCAGTCCGGGCGATGCTGAGAAGGGCCTCCTCCTCCACAGACTTGAAGGGCTTCGCCATTTTCAGCTCGTCGCGAAGGGTCTTCGGGGTCACGGGAGAAGTATAGATGTTATAACACTTGATGTCAAGCCACCTTATGTCGAACGATGCGTCGGTCGCCAAAGGGGACGCCGCCTCCCGGCGAGTACGATGATATTCTTTGTAAATCCAATGAATTTGGGGGGTTTTGGTTGGTGCCGTCCTTGCACCCTGTGCTCCAGCACCTACAAGGAGGTTGCCTGATGCGCCACTCTCGCCCGGCCATCGCCGCCGCGTTTGCGCTGCTCGCCTTGTGTCCAGCGCTCGCCAGCGCACAGCCGTCACCCGATTTCCTGTTCGGCAGCCCGAAGGGCATGATCGGCGTTCGCAGCGGCTGGGTCTTCGCCAGCGCCAACAGCGACCTGTTTACCTTCGTGCAGCGTCACCTCACGGTCGACCGCAAGGATTTCAACGCGCCGGCGATCGGAGTCGACGTCGAGGCCGCAATGACTCCGCGCCTGAGCGCAGTCGGCGGGTTCGACTTCGCGCGGACGAGCAAGAACTCCGAGTACCGCGATTTCGTCGACAACCAGCGGCTGCCCATCACGCAGACGACCAGGCTGAGCGAGACTGAATCTCAGCGGCAGCATCAAGTTCGCCGTCACGCCCCGCGGACGCGAAATCAGCAGCCGCGCGTGGATTCCGGCGGCCGTCACGCCATACGTCGGCGCAGGTGCGCGGCATACTGAAGTACGAATTTCTGCAGTTCGGCGACTTCATCGACGTCGACAGCCCGAACTCCGACATCTTCACCGACACGTTCCGCTCGGCCGGCTGGACGCCGAGCGCGCACGTCTTTGGCGGCGTCGACGTGCGAGTGTACAAACGGCTTTATCTCAGCGGCGAAGGGCGCTATCTTTGGTCGAGCGGCACGCCCGATCGCGACTTCATCGACTTCGACCCGATCGACCTCGCCGGCTTCAAGGCAACCGCCGGCGTTCATTACATGTTTTAGAGGATGCACCCATGACAAATAAATTGATGCTGGCCGCCATGCTCGCGCTGCTCTCGTCGGCGCCGGCGATGGCGCAGGACACATCGGCGGCGTTCGACTCGCGCTGGAACCCGTACCTCGGCTGCTGGACGATCGTGCAGGACCAGCGTGGGCGGTCTGCTCCGGTGCCCGCGGGCACCATGGTCTGCGTCCGGCCGTCGGGACGATTCGGCGTCGCCGTCACGACGACCGTCGACGGCAAGAACGTGCTCGAGCAGACCATCGTCGCCGACGGCTCGGCGCAGCCGCTCTCTCAGGGCGACTGCAGCGGCACGCAGACCAGCAACTGGTCGCGCGATGGCGAGCGTCTGTTCACGAACGTCGAGCTCGAATGCGCGAACAGGCCGAAGCGCAGTGTCTCGGGCATCACGCTCCTCGCGAACGGGCAATGGGTCGATGCCCAGGCCACAGTGATCGACGGCAATTCCGATGTGCGGCTGCGGCGCTATCGCCGCACGAGCGATCAGTATGCCGCCGCGCCTGCGCATGACGACGGCCCCGCTGACGATTGAAGACGTCATCGAGGCGAGCTCGAAGGTGCAGTCCGAGGCGCTTGAAGCGGCGCTCGACGAAGTGAACGCGCGATTCGCTCTGAACAGCCGCGTGCTGACAGCAGCTTGCCGACAACGGCGTGTCGCCGAACGTCATCGATCTCCTGGTCGCGCAGGCGTATCCGGATAAGTTCGAGGTCGCAGCGCAGCGGCTATCCGTCGGCGTCTTCGACCAACTATGGAGGTCGACGTCCTATGGAGGCACGTCGATGGGCAGCTCGTCGGTCTACATGGGATCGACGATGTATCCCTCGCCGATGTACGACCCGTTCTACAGCAGCTACTACTACTACTCGCCGTTTGCGTATCCGTACTACTGGGGCCCGAGCTACAGCTATCGCTATGGATCGCCGTTCTATCGCAACTACTACAACTACAACAACTACTACGGCTATTGGCGGAGGCGGATACTACGGCGGCGGACGTTACGGTGGGTCGCTCCACTCCGGAGGCGGCGTAACGCTCAGCCCGGCTCGCCCGACTCGCGGGGCGGCGACGGGGTCGTCGTCAACGGGCGCGGGTACACGAGAGTAAGGCCGGCCGGATCAACGAACAGCACGGGCACCGGCGAAAGCGCAACGCCGTCGAGCCGCACACCCGGTTCGACGCGCGGCGTGCGCAGCGCGGGCAGCACAGGCAGCACCGAGCTCGAGTTCCAGTTCCAGCTCGAGTTCAAGTTCGTCATCTGGATCGTCGTCTTCAGGGGCGTCGAGCGGCGGCTACTCGAGCGGCGGTGGCGGTGGGGACTCAGGCGGCGGCGGACGGACGGCTCAGCCGCGGTAGACCGGCTTCGCAGAACAGAGCAGAGAGCCGAGAGCAAATTGCTTTTAGCAAAGAATGCTCTCTGCTCTTAGCTCTCTGCTCTGACAGAATTTCACTCCGTTGCGCCCGAGTTTCTTCAGCAGCGCTATCGTCTGCGGATGGGCCGGTTCGCGCGTGACCGGCTCGTTCGCCGTATCGTCATCGGCGATAGCGGCAGCCGTAATCGCCGCGCCTCGGCGGCGGACTGCGGCGTTCGAGGGCATCAGCGCCGCGAGCGGCGTCAGCCCGCGCTTGTTCTTCGCGTTCAACTCCGCACCCTTATCAGCCAGAAGCTGAACGACGCTGTTCAGCCCCTTTGCCGCTGCGGCATGCAATGCGGTGTCGCCGGCCTGGTTCGCCGCGTTCACGTCGGCGCCGAGATCGAGTGCGGCGGCAACCGCCGGCAGCACCGCGGTTTCGGGCTCGACGACTGCGCCATCGATCACCGCAATCCCCCGGCGCGTCGCGTTGTTGCCGGAACCGGTACCAGTCGCCAGCATCAACGCCGTCGTGCCGTCCTTCATCGTCAGCTTCACATCGGCGCCTCCCTCGACGAGTGCCTTCATGATCTCTGGCTCGAGGAAACGCGCCGCGAGCAGATACGGAGTCGAGCCGATGAGCGTTGCCGGCAGATTGAAGTCTGTCGTGTCGCGACGCAGCGGCGTGCCTTTGGTCGTGCGCAGGTCGGGATTCGCTTTGTGAGCGAGCAAAGCCTTGACGAGGTCGACGTCGCTTCGCAGCACCGCTGCATGAAGAGCGGTATAGCCGTTGTCGGCGGAATTCGGATTGGCGCCCTTCTCGAGCAACAGCGCGGCGGTTTCTCCGTGCCCGCTATGCGCGGCAAGCACGAGGGCGCTGGTGCCATCGGGCAGCGCATCGTTGACGTTCGCGCCGGCCGCAAGCAGCAGACCGCGCAGAAGTCCGTGTCGCCCGATCGCGCCGCGAACAGCAGCGGCGTGCTGCCTCCGCGGAGCACCGTGTAATTCAACTCTTCGCGTCCGAACCGCTGCGTCTGCTCACCGACGACGGTCTGCGCGTAGGTAAGCGACTGCGCGTTGATCTCGGCCCCTGCCTCAATCAAGAGCTCGGTGACGTCGGGATGGCGCTGCGCGGCGGCCCACATGAGCGCCGTCTGACTGTGTGCTTTCTCCTTGACGTTGACGCGTGCGCCTTTCACCAGCAGCGCTTTCACCGCACGCGGCTCACCTGCGCGCGCGCAGGTCATCAACACTGTTTCGCCGTTCACGGACGCGGCGTTCGCATCGGCGCCGGCCGTCAACAGACGCTCGACCATGGCGCCGTTGCGGTTCGTGCAGGCAAGGTGCAGCGGCGTAAAGCCGTTGTCGTTGGCGACTGCGGCGCGCGCGCCGGCGCGAATCAGCAGGTCGGCGATCGTGAGATCGTCGACATGGGCGGCCCAGTGAAGCGCGGTCGCGCCGTCGCCCTGTGGCGCATTCACATCGATGCGCTGCTTGATGAGCGCGCGGACCGTCGCGGCGTCCTTGCTGCGCACGGCCTTGATGAGGCGTGGATCGGCGCCAGCGGCGGCAATGACCGCCTGCGTCCAGGCAAGTGCAACGATAAGTTTCGCTACTCTGGTCATCATTCTTTCGTGCTCGCGGTCCCACCGCTCGCTGGGCCGCAGGCGCTTATAGCGACAATATCTTCGCGTCCACGCGCCCGTTGCTGTCGCCGAACTTGTCCATCACCACGCCGAAGTGATCGAGCAGCGTGAGGTGCAGGTTCGCGAGCGGTACGTCACGCATGCGGATGTGGCGGCCGCCCTTGAGCAGCCCGGCGCCGCCTCCCGCCATCACGATCGGAATGTCGTACGGGTCGTGGCTGTTGCTGTCCGCGATGCCCGCTCCGTACATCATCGTCATGTGATCGAGCAGCGTGCCGTCGCCGTCCGGCGTCGCCTGCAGCCGCTCGAGGTAGTACGCGAACTGCTTGACGTGATACGCATTGATCTTGGCGACCTTCTCGATCTTCTGCAGCTCGCCGGCGTAGTGCGAAATCGGATGATGCGCGTCGTTCACGCCGATCTGCGGATACGTCATACCGCTGTGCTCGCGCCCGACCATGAAGGTGATGACGCGCGTGAGATCGCACTGATACGCCAGCACCTGGAGGTCGATCATCAACCGCATGTGCGCTTCCCAGTCGGTGGGAATGCCCGCAGGGTGATCCACGAGCGGCAACTGCTGATCGCTTTGCGCCTCGGCGAGCTGGATGCGCTGCTCGACGTCGCGAATCGCGGAGAGATATTCCGTCAGCTTCGCGCGGTCGGACGCGGGCAGCGAGCCCTGCAGGTGCGCAACTTCTTCCGTGACCGAATCGAGCACGCTGCGCTGCTGACGCATGCGCGCCAGCCGCACTCTCGGGTCGGTCGTCTCGGCATCGCCAAAGAGCCGCTCGAACACCACGCGCGGGTTGTTCTGCGTCGGCAGCGGCGTGTTGGCGCTCTTCCAGACGATTGTGCTGGTGTACGGGCACGCGTAGCCGGTGTCGCAGGCGCCGGAGTTCTCGCCTGATTCCATCGACAGCTCGAGCGATGGCAGCTGCGTCTGCTTCCCCGTCTGGTTGGCGAGGATCTGATCCATCGAGATGCCGACGTCGAGCCAGGTCTCGCTCGTCGGCGGCGTGACGTTCGTCAGGAACCGCGTGCTGGCCTTCGCATGCGCACCACCGGGACGCTCGCGCGTCGGCAGGCTGTTGAGCCCGCTCACGACGAGGATGTCGTCGCGGAACGGCGCCAGCGCGCTCAGCGTGGGCGTCAGCTCGTAATTCGCGCCGACGGCCGTCGGCAGGTAGTTCTTCATGATCATCCCGTTCGGCACGTAGAACACGCCGAACCGGTTGACCGGCTTCCCGGCCGTTTTCTGAAGGGCCGACAGCGCGGGCACCATGCTGTCGAGCAGCGGCAGCGCGAGCAGCGCACCCATGCCGCGCAGCATCGTCCGCCGCGGTATCGCCCGTTTGGAAATGATCATTCTCGCTCCTCATTCTGCGAGCTACCGCTCGCTTCGGCCGCAGGCGCTCTGAACGGAGTGCTGTTCACCACTCCGAGAATGACCGACGACCATCGATAGTCGTTCGCGGCAGCCTCACGCGCAATCTTTCGAATGGCGGGTTGATCGTAGTACTCGATGCCGCGCCCGATCGCATACGCGAGAAGCTTGCCGCTGAGAGTCCGGACGAAATCTTCCTTGTGATCGACGAGATAGGTTCGCAGTCCTTCAACCCCGGCGAACTGCGTGCCGTCGGGCAGCGACGCGGTCGGGTCGACGGGAACTCCATCCGCTTCGGCGCGCCATTTTCCGACGGCATCGAAGTTCTCGAGCGAAAAGCCGAGCGGATCCATGCGCTGGTGGCACGATGCGCAGGCCGGGTTCTTACGGTGCACTTCCATCCGCTCGCGCAGCGCCTTTGGCTGGCCTTCCTGGCCGGGTTCCCTGAGCGCAGGCACATCGAGCGGCGGCGGAGGCGGCGGCGCGCCAAGCATGTTCGCCAGCAGCCAGCGGCCACGGATCACGACCGACGTGCGATTCGGGTACGACGTGACCGACAGCACGCTCGCCTGCCCGAGGAGCCCGCCTCGCCGGCGATCGCTGAACTTCACCGGTCGATAGTGGCTGCCGTACACATTCGGGATGCCGTAGTGCTGCGCCAGCCGATCGTTCGCGAACGTGTAATCGGCCAGCAGCAAATCCGCGACGCTGCGATCCTGCCGAAGCTGATCGCCAACGAACAACTTCGTCTCCTCCGCCATGGCTTCGCGAAGGTTTTCGTCGAACTCGGGATACAGCTGCGTGTCGGGGACAAAGCCGGCGATCTTGCTCAGCTCGAGCCATCGAGTCGCGAACCCCTCGACGAGCGCGTTCGCGCGCGGATCGCGCAGCATGCGGCGCACCTGCCGCTCGAGCACCGCCGGATCCTTCAGCTTCCCGCTCGTCGCCGCTGTCAGCAGTTCTTCGTCGGGAATGCTGCTCCACAAAAAGAACGACAGCTTCGACGCAAGGTTGAGGTCGGGGGCCGAGGGGCGATTCACCCTGAAGATGAAGCTCGGCGCGGCCAGCACGCGCTCGAGGCCTCGCTGGATGCCGGCGTCGAAGGTCTTCTCTTCGGTGCGGCCGGCGCGATAGAAGTCGAGGAGAACCTGCGTCTCTGCCTCGGTGATCGGACGGCGGTATGCGCGAGACGCCAACACCTGAAAGAATCTTTCTGCGCGCAAGGTTCTTCAGCAGCCGCGTCCTTCGGCGTGCAGATGAACAGCGCGCGGCGGGTCGGCGATTCGCCTGGGCCCGTCACGTTGAACGGACCGCCGATCGACACGGTTTTCAGCGCGGGATATCCGAAGTACAACTCGTTGGTCGTGCGGCCGAAGCCCGTTTGCGGCGGCTGCAGTATCCCTTCCCCTTCCCACAACCGCCTCACGAAGGACACGCCGACGAGGTGCGGACCCGCTTTCACCGGCGCGCGCACTTCGAGGCCGCGATCCGCCGTCAGCATGTATTTCTCCCACTCGGGATCGCCGGGGGTGTTGCCCGCGTAATTCTCCGGGGTCGTCATCCCCTTGCCTTCACCGCCGACCGTGAAGCGCTTCAGCAGCACGCCGTCGAGCCGCACGTCGAGCTGATGGGGCTCGCCCATGCCGACGATGTAATCGTAGAGCTGCCGCTTCAGCTCGATTTTGAAGAGGTATTCGCCGTCGACGGGGAACTGATACGTCACGGCGGTGCCGCCGCGCGATCCGAACGGCAGCTCGTCGCTCATCCGCTCGTCCTGCACCATATCGCGCTCGACCTTGAAGACGTCGACCATGGGCTTGCGCGACGTATCGCCGACCGCCAGGCGGCTGATCATGCGCGCGGCCGACAGATAATTTTCGAGCAGCGCCGGCGACACGGTCAGCACGCTCGCCACGTTGTCGAACCCTTCCTGATCGGAGTCGTCTGCCGGTAAGACGCCGCGGCTGTCGATGTCGAGCCCGAGAAGATCCCGAATGGCGTTGGCGTACTCCGCGCGGTTCAGCCGATGCACCGGCACGCGGCCGGCGTTGGGATTCGCCGCCGCGGCCGAATCGAGCGCGTTCTCGAGATGGGCTGTCACGGCGGCGTATGTCGCGCCGTCGGGACGTGGCGCACCGGGCGGCGGCATCTCGTGCGTCCGAAACTTGCGCGCAATCTTTTCCCACACTTCGGCGTCGGCGCCGACGCGCTGAAGATCGAGCGTGTCGATCGCCAGGCCGGCGGTCTTCCGTTTTTCGTTGTGACAGGTGATGCAGTATTTGGAGAGGACGGCGGAAGATGAGGCACCCGCCTTCGCTGAAGCTACGGCGGGCAAGGGGCCCTGCGCTACCGGAGATTGCTGCGCTCCGGTCTGGCCGGCCTGAAGGTCAGCTTTCGCTGGACGACTGCACCGACATCGCCGTGACGGCGAGCATCAGGCAGAACATGGTTCCGAGCGGTTTGTTCATCTCGCGCACACCACTCCCGACAGTTTCAAGGTACGCAACTAGAATAGCGCGCCGTGAGACGGCAGGCTACCGGCAAACGTCGCAAAATGTCTCGAATTGGGCGGGAATTCTCAATCGTGAGGGTGATTTCGCTCGTACTCCGCGTCAGCGTGGTCCTTGTCGCGCTTCGCACTCGCCGCCCGCTTCCGCCCGTCGTTCAGGGCCAGCTTGCGGCGTGCCGTCCGAGCTGACGGCGAACATCGAAATGACCCGCTCGAGCTCCTGCCCTTTGCATGAGGGACACGCCGGCGCCGCTGGGTTCGTCGGCAGCAGGAGGAACTCGAACTGGTGGCCGCAGCCGCGGCACTCGTACTCGTAAATGGGCATGTCTAATTTTACTCGCGCCGCGACCTACAGGCCTTCGGCCTTCATCATTAAGCCGCATCTCCTGCTCGGACTGCTGCAGGCCGCGCGCGATGTCCTCGATAATCGACTGCAGATCGCCAACAGTCGAGGCGGCTTCGGCCGCGGAACCTGCCGCGCGGATCTTCTGCGCCGCCGCGATGCCTCGATCGATCGCCGCGATCGCATCGGTGAGCGCCGCATTCACTGTGCTCGCATGACTCTTCACCGTGGCCGACGCATTGTCGACGGCCGCCGCGAATCCGACGTGCTGCATCGCGCCGGCTGCCGCCCTCTTCGCGCCGTATCCCGATGCGGGACCTGCCGTTTCGCGCGCCGGATCGAGCGCGTGCAGTACGTGCCCGGCGTGCAGCTTCATGTCGTCGAGGCTGCTCGATTTCGCCAGGAGCAGCGCGTGCGCCGCGGCAATACGGACGTCGCTCAACGCGATCGTGAGCAGCCCCACCGTTCCCGGCGTCTCGCGCCATGCCGTCATCACGTGGCCGATGTGAGCGTGGACGAGCGGCGGTTCGATGCGCGAGACGACAATCCCTGTATCGGTAAGCACGCCTGTCACCCTCACCGGGCGCGCGAGTCGCAGCGGGATGCCCGCGAAATCCTGGTTCGCGATCGGGATGACGTTCTTCTGCTCGTCCACGACGACGTACTTCGCGAGACCTTTCAGGCAATGGAAAGCACAGTCACGCTCGGACATTCCCAACGACGCGGCCATCGCCTGGTGCGACGCGCCGCACTTGTTCTCGCTGAGCACGCCCGACCAGGTCTGCGGCTCCTGCGCAAGCGGCGTCGGAGCCGAGATACATCACCAGACCCAACGCCGCCCACTTACTGTTCATCATTCGTAATCTACCAATCTGTCCAATCTTCCAATTCTACCCATCGTCTCGGCGTTGAGAGAGCTACGGTGCCAAGCTCGCGGTGTACGCCGAGATGTTGATCAGATCTTCTTCCGTCAACTTCGCCACCACGGGCTTCATCAGGTCGGCCCACATTCCGCTGCGCGCACCCATCTGCATGTCGAACATCTGACGCGCGCTGTAACTTGGCGAACGACCCGCGAGGCCCGGAACCGGTCCCAGTCCCTTCAAGTCGGCGCCGTGACAAATCGCGCACGCAGTGGTCTTGCCGCCGCCGGTCTTCACGAGCGTCTCACCCTTCTTGATCGCACCGACCGGCACGTAGGCGACGAACCCCGACCGCGGATCGCGCAGCGCCTCGCGGGCGTTGTCTTCGGGCATTTCGATGATGCGCATGCCGAGCGGTTCGGTCTCGCCGCCAGGCAGACTGACGAACAACCCGCCCGCGATGCGCGTCTTCGGCACGGTGCGGCTTTCAGTGACCTTGATCCACGGCGTCCACTTCATCGACCCGAAGTACTCGGCCGCCGCCTTGATTTCCTCATCGGTCATCGCCTTGGCGATCGCGACCATCGCGATGGTGTTCCCTTTCTTCGGATCGGCGCTCTTCCGCACGCCATCGCGATAGTCGTGCATCTGCTGGACGAAGTACGACGCCGGCAGGCCGGACACTGGCGCGTTTTCAGCTCGCCCTTTTCCGTTGGGATAGTGGCAGAGCGCGCAGGCGCGGATGTTGCCGTCCTTGCGGCCGCGCGCGACGATCTCGGGCATCGCGGGGTGATCGCCTGGATGCCAGTCCGCCGGTCCGAAGCCGTCGCGAATCTGCGTGAGCGTGAACTTGCCTGTGCTGCCCGCCAACGTTTTCGGCGATCCATCATCCTGCGCCGCCGGCATGGCGGGGGCCGGCGTAGACCCCGGCTGGGCGTAGCCGTACGCCCACAGCGGCAGGTTGGCCGGCGCGGGCGCGCGCAGCCGCAGCTGCGGCGGGCGCCGCGGGAGCAGCAGGCTTCGCGCCCTGCTGCGCCAGGATTGATGCCGTCGCGACGAAGACCGTGACAACGAATAACGAAAAACGAAGACCGAATAGACTCCGCATCGGATGCCCTCCACGGTCCGGCTGAAGCCGGACACTACCGCTCTTTAGATTTCAGATTCCAGATTCCTAGATTTCAGTTTCTAGATCACATCAACGCGGCAAAGCCATCCCGTGTGCGGGCTCTTGTCCCTCTCCCACCCCGGGTGAATCCCTGCGTCGCAAAAATACAGCTTCCCGTTCAGCATGGCGAGGCCGTGCGGATCGGGTTCGCCGGCAACAAGCTGAATGGTCTCGAGCGCCGCCCCGGTCTTCGCGTCCAATTTCACGAGCCGCGGCTCGTCCATTCCATCGACGACCCACATCGCGCCGTTGTCCCACGCAAGACCGTGCGGACGCTGAATCTGAAAAGGATGCGCGATGATCGGCTGAAAGGTCTCGGCGTTCACCTGCATGAGCGCGCGCAACCGCGACGCAACCATCCACAGTGTGCCATCGACGTACTCGATGCCCGTCACGCCGCCGCCGCCGAGCGGGACGCTGTGGCGCTTGACCACGCGTGCCGTCCATGCGGCACTGCAGAATCTCAGAGCCGCTGCTTTCGATTTTGATCGGGCGATCGAACTGCGCCGCGCCGTTCGCGGAGAGCCAGAGATAGCCGCCGCCGACGGCGAGACCACTGCAGTTGTGGCACTCCGTCTGAAACGCTTTCAGCACCTTGCCGTTGATGTCCATCAGGATGACGCGATCGGTCACCTGCTCCCCGATCCAGAACCCTTCCGGCGTCACGTCGAGCGCGTTCGGATGGCCGTCGGGCGTCCTGAAGAGTTTGGCGATCGCCGCTTTTCGAACGGGAGGCGGAGGCGCCGCTGGCTTCGCGGTACACGCACTTCTCCCGGTGCGAGCGGCCTTCCCTGTCCGAAGGCAGTCAGTGGCGCAGTTGAGATGCCCGCACCCAGCGCGAACAGAAAACCCCTGCGTCTGACCGGCAATGGAAAACCTCCCGCCGCTGGGCCGTACCCCGGTGCGCCAGCGTTCATCGTGTGTCGTGTGCTGTGCAAGTTGCCGCACAACGCCTCAAATGTCAATCTGCGCCGTCCGGAGCCATCGCACAGGAAGTGGCGTACCGTTTGCTTCGGCAAACCAAGTGAAATGTACGCTGTTCAGCGTCGCACTTGTCGGCCTGGGTGTGCTGGCGTTGGGCGGGTTCGAAAACGGGGATGGCGTCCCGCAACCGCCCCCGAAAGAGTGGGCCAGACGCAACGATGCCCTGTCGCGCGCGAAGGTCTTCCGCGACGAGCCCTTCAACGCCGGATCCATCGACTTCGCCGCCGACCCCAATCGCAGCGTCGTCGAACCCACACTCACGAGCTGCAAATACAAGCCGGACGATGTCAGCGGAACCACCCCGAAGTTCGACTGCGAGCTCCCAAGCGGCGAGAAAATCAAAGGTGAAGTACGGCGGGTCCAAGGAGATTCCATCCGAGGTCGCGGCGACGCGCCTTCTGCATGCCCTCGGATTCGGCGCCGATCGCTTGTCGCGCGTCGACGTGGTGCGCTGCCATGGATGCCCGATCCAGCCATTTCACACGCGGGCGCTGCTCGAAATGCTGAACCTCGACGGCTATGTCGACAAGCGCATCGACTACTCCTCGTATCGCGACTTCAAAAAGGTGAGCGTCGAGCGCAATCTCGAAGGCGAAGCGATCGAGGCGGGCAACGAGCGCGGGTGGGCGTTCTACGAGCTCGACACAATCAACCCGGCGCGCGGCGGAGCCACACTTGCCGAAATCGACGCGCTCAGGCTGATGGCGATATTCCTTCACCATTGGGACAACAAATCCTCGAATCAGCGGTTGACGTGCGCAGGCGCCAAGACGGCAGACTGCGAAGCACCCGCTCGCGATGATTCAGGACGTGGGATCCGAGTTCGGGCCGAAGAAAGCCCACATCGACAACTGGCGCGCGAAGCCCGTGTGGCACGACTCTGCGAAGTGCCTCGTCTCGATGAAGGGGATGCCGTACAACGGCGGCACGTTCGAGGATGTGGCGATTTCCGAAGGCGGCCGTCGCCTGCTCGGCGAACGCCTGCGACAGCTCTCGGCAAACCAGATCGAGACGCTCTTCACAGCGGCAGGGCTCGAGGAAGTGCCCGCGTGGACTGCGGCGTTCCAGGACCGCGTGCGGCAAATCGTCCAGCGGCCCGCGTGTCCGGCTACGACGAAGGCTTCGTCCTGACGATCTTCCCGGAATCGACTGTTTCTCCCACCCGGTTCACCGCCCGGAAATACATCGTGTCCCCCAGGATCTCGACGAGCAGAAAGCTCAGATCGCGATCGTAGCCCGCGGCCTCGTAGGAAGACGGCCGCAGGTCGCCGACGCGTACCGCGCCAGACGCCCCGACCACGAAGTACATCACGCCGCTCTGCGGCGCCATCCGCTCATACAGATGCTCGTGACCCGCAAACACGGCGTCGACCTGGTGTTCGATGAGCGCGTGCTCGAGTGTCGAGCGGCGCGCGGCCGACGACTCTGCATAACGCCCAGAGCTGTAAATCGGATGGTGGAAGAAGACGATCTTCCATTCGGCTTTCGATTCCGAGAGCTGTCGATCGAACCAACTGAGCTGATCGTCATCCAGATTCACTGAGTCGAGCGCGAAGAACTGCACGCGATCGCCGACGAGTGGGGGCACTAGGCCGGTCTTCCGCTGAAATGTGTAGTACCGCTCTCCGCCCATGTTGAAGAGCGGATACTCCCATTGCGCGCCGGCGTCATGGTTGCCGCGAGCCGCGTAGAACCTGACGCCTGCGTCCAGAAGCGCCCTGTACGGCTGCTCGAATCGCTCTCGATACGACTCCGGCGAGCCGTCGCCGTAATTGTTGTCGCCAAGCATGAGCACCAAGCTCGAAGGGAACGTTCGCGCGTTGCAGCCGCGAGTTGCGCGGCCGTTTCGCGTTGCGCCCTGCTCCATTGGCCGGAGTCGCCGATGACAGCGAATTTCAGCGAGGCAGGCCGCAGAGCGAGCGGCGGCGTCGTGGTCGCCGGTGACGACCTGAGGCCCTTGCGGAACGTGACGTGGAGAGGAGCCAGCGCACGCTGCTGCCGCGACAAGCCATAGACGCGCAGACGATGGTGGTCCGATTGAGTGGAAACTTCATCGCCTGCGAAGACAACTGTACTCCGCGCAGGCGATTTGGAAAACGCTGGGGGAGGGCCGGCCCGCGGCCGGCCCCAACGGCACAACTAGATGACGGGCCCTCTCCGTCCTGTGGCCAGATGGATCACCAACAGGATGACGCCGACGATAAAGAGAATCCAGGCGATCTGCGACGCGACCGATGCGACGCCCGTGGCGCCAAGCACGCCGGCGATCAATCCGACGATAAGAAAAACTAAAGCGTAATACAGCACTGCGACACCTCCGCCTGTGATTAAGCACACGGTGTGCCGCTCGTTCCTCAAGGGAAAACGATGTTCACCTAATCACATCCAACAGCGCGTGTCGTGGATTACTACAGGAGACGTGTCAAAGATTCGTAGCGCCCTGATATAGACTGCCGCGGTGCGTTTCACGATTCTGGTTGCACTACTCGCACTCATCAGCTGCGGCGGCGCGGAGGCGCCGATTACCTCTCCGCCGCCGTCAGCGTTCTCCCAGACCGATCTCGTCGCCGGCAGCGGCCCCGAGGCGCGCCGCGGTGCGCGCCTGACGGTCCATTACACGGGCTGGCTGTACGATGCGGGCCGGCCTGACAACAAAGGCAAGCAGTTCGATTCGTCGCTCGGCAGCGAGCCATTCACGTTCACGCTCGGCGCTGGCGAGGTCATTCGCGGTTGGGATCGGGGATTCGAAGGGATGCGGGTTCGCGGCAAGCGGCGGCTGATCATCCCGCCCGATCTGGCGTACGGACCAACGGGAACCCCTAGACGGAATTCCCGGGAATGCGGGCCTCGTATTCGAGATGGAACTTCTGGACGTGCGATAGCCCGCAGCGACCGTCTGCGGTGCTCGGGCGAGCCGCCTTCCAGCAACATGCCGTCGTCGCGCGATCGAGTCCTGCGCGCCGACAATTCCCAGTTCATGCGCCGTCGAAGTGCTCGTCCCGGACCGCGGGCGGCCGCCGCGGGAGTGAGCCGGGCCGGAGTGCGTCCAATCGCATTCGCGTGCCCGGCTCGTGACGGTTATCTCACCGAGCCGAAATCTCCTGTCGCTTCCGACCCATCGAGGCCGCGGCGCATCCGCTGGCTCGACGGCGTCGCACGATACGCGGCGCTTGACGCCTCACCGCTCTCGAGCAGTTGTTTGAAGCGGCGCAGATCCTCCGCAACCTGATGTTGCGGGTCTTCACCGAGCAGCCAGGCCACGGTCGCGCCCAGCTTGCCCGCCGGCGGATCGTATTGCAGCTTTACACGCACCTGTGTCGCGTGCTCGCCGGCAGGCTTGAACCGCACGGAGCCTGCGCTGGTCACGTCGGAACGTCCCGACCGATTTCCACGAGAGCAGCGATCGGCGGGATGTCGTTGATGATCTCGGCATCCCATTCGACGCGCACGCCGAGCGGCCCACGCGCCACCCAGTGCGAGCGGAAACGGTCGGTCACCCGGACTTCTTCGAGATGATCCATGAACCGCGGCAGGTTTTCGAGGTTGCGCCAGTAGGAGTACACCTCGCTGACCGGACGATAAATCGTGATGGCGTCTTCGACGATGACTCCGCGCGAACCGCCCAGATGCCGTTTGGTTGCCTCGCTGTCGTACTGCGCGTCGGAGTCGAAGGCGGCGGTGACGGGGCACCAGCCGCTCGCTCCCCTCGCGATCAACCCCAGACCCGCCAGTCCGAGCGCCTTGTTCGATCGCTGATACCCGACAATAGCCAATGCCGCACCGGCGATAGCTGGACGCCAGCCGTCCAGTCGCGGAGATATTAGGTTTGTACATAGATTTCATCGATGGCTCCGTTTCAGACGCCCCGCAAAGGTAACCAGGGCTTTTGGTTTTAACTTGCAGGAGACGTGCCGGGATTGGAGTCGTCAGTCAGGGACGGCGCAGGTCGGCGAGAAGCTTTTTCATGTCCGAGGGCAACGGTGCCTCGAATGTCATCGGTTTTTGTTCGACCGGGTGATGAAAGGTCAGACGCCATGCGTGGAGCGCCTGTCGCTTGAATGGGATCGGGCGCAAGCTCATCCGGGCCGAAGGTATAGCGCACCTCGCCAACCAGCGTGTGGCCTCGAAGGCGCGCCTGAATCCTGATCTGATTCCGCTTTCCTGTCGTCAGCCGCACCTCGACGAGGCTGGTTGACTCGAAGCGATTCGACCACACGGTACTGGCTGATCGCCTCGGCGGCCCGCGGATCGTTTCGATGCGTCTCCTTCTGGATCAGCGCCTTCGTGTCCCACACGAGATGGTCGCGCCATATGCCCGACGCAGGAGTCGGGTGACCGTAGACCACGGCGAGATACACCCGCTCGGGCGTGCGCGCTCGAAACTGCTGCTTCAATGCGGCGTGCGTGCGGCCGTCCTTCGCGAACAGCACGACTCCCGAGGTGTCGCGATCGATCCGATGCACGACCAGCGGCTTCCGCTTCCCGTGCGACCGCAGATGGTCTTCGATCTGATCGAAGATGGACACCTCCTCGCCGCGCCGCTCGAGAGGAACCGCCAGCAGCCCAGCCGGCTTGTCGAGCACGATCAGAAACTGATCTTCGTAGAGGATACGCAGCGGCCCGGCCGTGAATGGCGCGGCGCGGCGTCGAGCGCTGCCGGGCCGATCCTCCCACACGCGGATCTCGTCGCCGGCTTTCAATCGCAGCCGCACCTCTGCCTGCCCGGCCTCCGCGCCGTTGAGGAACACCTTGCCCGCTCGCGCGCCGCGGCGGCCCGCGACCGCGATCCCAGCCGATCGGGCGCCGCCAGAAACTTGTCGAGCGTCAAGCCCGGCCTCGGCGTCCGCGACACTCCACGTTCGATCCGCCATCACTTCACTCTTCAGCCGACGTCATCGATTCGTGCTGCCGACGTCTGCAGGCCCTGCGCAACTTCGGGCAGAATCCCCATCCGCACTGTAGATGGGGCGCACGAGCTCGCGGATGGCGGGCAGCTCGCGCGCGAACCATACGGCGGTCGCGAGGCACAGCACGCCGCTCAGCAACACCGTCTGCGGCGCGCCGATGCGCGTCGACAGCCAGCCGGCGAGCAGGCTGCCGAACGGCGCGGTCCCGAGAAACGACATCGTGTAGAAGCTCATCACGCGCCCGCGTTTCTCTTCGTCGACGATGGTCTGGATCACGGTGTTGGTCGACGCCATCTGCACCATCATGCCGAAGCCGGCGACCGTCATGAACACGAGCGACACCCATAGCCAGCGCGACAGCGCGAATCCCATCAATCCGGCCCCGAACACGATCGTGTTCATCGAGAATGACGCGGCCCAGCCCGACGACCGATTTCCGCGTCGTCAGCCACAGCGCGCCGGACATCGCTCCGAGTCCCGACGCCGCCATCAGGAACCCGAGCGTATGCGGTCCGCCGCCGAGAATCTCGTCGGCAAACACCGGCATCAGCACGGAGAACGGCATCGCGACCAGGCACAGCCACGCCAGTTGCAGCATGAGCGACCGAATCGGGCGGAAACCTGACACGTAACGCCATCCTTCGAGCAGATGCTCCATGATGCCGTGCATGCGCGGCGGGGCGCTGCAGCCGCCGCACATCTTTCATCGCGAGAAGCGCGATGATGACCGCGAAGTAGCTGACGCCGTCGACGAGAAAACACCACGCCTCACCCGCCGTCGCGATCATGAACCCGGCGATCGACGGGCCGATCAGCCGCGCGGCGTTGAACATCGACGAGTTCATCGCGATCGCGTTCGCCAGATCTTCCCGGTCGGAAATCATCGTCGGCAGAAACGCCTGCCGCGCGGGCATATCGAAAGCGTTCACGATTCCTTGAACGGCGTTCAACAGCGATGATCGCCGGGACCGTGATGTGGCCGGTGAACGTCAGCAGCGCCAGGGCGAACGACTGCAGCATCGACAGCGTCTGCGTCACGACGAGCACGCGATGGCGATCCCATCGGTCGAGGAATGCGCCCGCGAACGGCCCCATCACGAAGCCGGGAAACTGCCCGGCGAAGCCGACGACGCCGAGCGCCATCGCCGAGCCCGTCAGCCGGTAGACGAGCCAGCTCGTCGCCGTCATCGAAATCCAGCTGCCGATGAGCGACACGATCTGCCCGCCAAAGAACAGCCGGTAATTCGGATAGGAGAACGCCCGAAGCATGAAGGCGATGCGGGAGGGCATGAAGGTACTCGTCTTGCAGATAGTACTGCGGAGGTCAGCTGTGCGGGTTGCCATACATCCACACCACGAGCAGGAACCGTATCGCACTGCCCCATCAGGCGATGTGGTTCGTGCTGCTGCTGATCGCCCTGTTGCTGCTGTTGGGGAAGAACGTCGCGGCCTGAGTCTGAAGACAGCTGCCGGCCTCTAGTGCGTCATCGCGTACAGCAGAACGTTGATCCCGATCGCGTAGCCTTCCACGGAAAACTTGTAGAAGTACGTCGGGTCGTCCGACTCGCGCTCGTACGCGTCGCCGAAATCGGTGTTGTGCGTCATCAGGACCATGATGCGCCCTTTGTCGTCGGCAACGGCGCGCATGTACGCGACGTCGTCGGTGGGATCGTTCCAGCGCTCATCGGTTCGTCCGTCACGACCCGCGTTCCCGATCGCCGGAATCTGCGGGATCCGCTTCGCGTCGAACAGCGTGTGCAGGATCGAGTGGTTCAGCGGCACGTCGAATGATCGGGTACGTGCTCTCGGGCAGCACCTTGCGAAGCTCGCGCACCCAGTGCTGCCACGCGTAGTCGCCCCACGCATCGTCCACCCAGAGGAAGCCGCCCTTCTGCAGATACTCCGCAGTGCCGACGGCTTCCTCGGGCGTGATGAACGCGCCGCCGAATTCGCTCATCATCACGAACGGGCACTTGAACAGCTCGTCCTCTGTCGCTTGAATCACGACGTGATTCGGTTCGTGTGACTCGTCGAAATTCACGGGCGTCTTCGTGAGCTCGGAGAGGCGAATCGGCAGGTTCATGTCGGCGCGCGGATAATCGACACCCCAGCCGCCGCCGTCGCCATTACTGGACTCGCGATACGCGAGGCGGCAGAACGTGAAGTCGCTGTTCCAGGTGATGTGCTCGGGCCGCTTGACGTAGCTCATGCCGCCGCGGCGGCCGCCGCGGCGCTGCGCCTCGACGAGGGCGGTCATCGCCACGACGAGAATCACGCCGGCGGCGATGAGCTTTTTCATCGTGACTCCTGGACCCTGGACTAATGGACTTCTCCTTCGCACTCGGGGCACTGAATCTCGACAAAATGCAGCCAGGCCGCAATCTCGCGCGCCGACGGCAGTTCGGTCACGTTCTGCGCCGACGCGATCCACTGCATTTCGCCCCATCGGTCGGCCACGGCGCATCCCGGCAGCGGCATTCCTTCGATCGGAGTGGTCGTGACCACCACGACCGCGTCGTGCACGGCGAGCGCTTTCTGCGCTTCGCGCAGCTGCCTGAATGTAGGACTGCGCGTCCGGCGAGTCGTCCTCGGACAGGCACACGAGCGCCAGGTTCTTCTTCTGCCAGAGATCCGCGTAACTCACATGAATGTCGTCGATGGTCGTGCACTCGAAGCGCGGAACGTGATCGCCCTTGTTCAGCATGTTTGAAACAGATTATCACCGGTCGAACGATTCGCGGCGGCCGGCGTCGGACAATTTGATGATGTAGTCGTCCGGCCGTTCCCAGAACATCTTCTTGAGCTCCGCGAGCCCCGCCGCCCCACCGTAGCTGATAGAGGACGACAGGTGCTTCAGCATGCCGGCAATGATGGGGCGAGCCGAGCCGCGCAGCGGCACGCTGACCTCGAGCCCCTCGGCGCCCAGCGTATCGACGTCGACCGAGTCGGCGTCCTCGACGTCGAGGCGATCGACCATCGCGCCGATCGACGCCATGCCGCGAAACACCTTGAACGGCACGCGCACGACTTTCTGCGATTCGGGCAAGCACGACAGACTTGTGCACGGTCTCGCCCGGCGTTTCGGCCGTGCCCGCAAAGGCGTTGCCGAGCATCACGGTGTCGCCGCCGAAGAGCAGCGCCTCGATGATGGCGCCGTCGCGCTTGATGCCGCCGTCGGCGATGAGCGGAATCCTGTTGCCCACCGCCATGCGGCACTCGACGAGCGCGTGAAGTTGCGGCACGCCGAAGTTCGTGTTGAGCCGTGTGGTGCAGCCGCCGCCCGGGCCGATGCCGACCTTGATGCCGTTGACGCCGCGCTCGGCGAGATACGTCGCGCCGTCCGCGGTGGCGACGTTGCCGGCGACGAGCTCGAAATCGCCGAACCGGGCGCGAAACGCCTCGAGCGCTTTCGCCATGACGACCGAGTGGCCGTGCGCGATGTCGATGACGAGCACGTCGACGCCGGCCTTGATCAGCTCGGCGGCGCGCTCGAGATAGTCCCCTTTCGCGCCGATCGCCGCGCCCACGCGAAGCCGCCCCTGCGCGTCGCGCGTGGCCAGCGGGAGCCGTTTCTGCTCGATGATGTCCTTGGCGGTGATGAGCCCGATCAGCACGCCGTTCGCTATCGACGAGGGGCAGCTTCTTGATCTTGCGATCGATCATCACCCGCTCGGCTTCTTCGAGCGAGATCGGACCGGAATGCACGACCAGCTTGTCGAGCGGCGTCATGCGCTCGCTCACCTGCTTCTGACCGGCGACGAACCTCACGTCGCGCGCGGTTAGCAGCCCTTTGAGCTTGCGCGAGCCGTCGACGACGACGAGCGTGCCGACGCCCGATTTCTGCATCATGCGGCCGGCGTGGGCGAGACTGTCTGTCGGCTCGACGGTGTAGGGATCGGAGATCACGCCATGCTGCGTGCGCTTGACGATTTCCACCTCGCGCACCTGCGCCGCGATGTCGCCGCCGCGAAAGCCGCGATCGATGATGCCGAGGCCACCCTCTTCGGCCTGGACGACCGCCATCGCCGCGCGCGTGATCGTGTCCATGTTCGCCGACACGATCGGGTGCTTCAGCGTGATGTGCTCGGAGAAACGGGCGGACAGATCGATCGACTTGGGATCGCGGCGCTCGAGCACGCTGAACCGCGGCGCAAACAGGAAATCGTCGAAGGTGCAGCCGCGGACCGCGGCAAGCAGGTCGGACATGCCGCGATCATAGCCTGACTGTTATGATGTGTACCTTTTGAGTATTCGCCGCATTCCATACCCGCGCGTTGCGATCGTGATCGCAGTGGCCGCAATCGCCGCCATGTCGTGGCTTCACGCACAAAGCGGCCCGATTACGGTGCTCTCGCGCGAAGGGCGGCGCACGCTGCCGGCCGTCGAGGTGCAGGGCCATCAGATGGTCGGCCTCGACGACCTCGCGAGTCTGTTCCAGCTCCAGGTTCGCGAAGACCCGGCCGCGCGCGCGATCACCGCGACATACAAGAACCAGACGATCGTGCTGACGCCCGACCAGTCGCTGGTGTCCTCGTCGGGCCGGCTCGTGTCGCTGCCGGCGCCATTGACGCGGCGCAGCAACAGATGGCTCGTGCCCGTCGAATTCATCAGTCGCGCGCTCGCCCCCATTTACGACGTCAGGCTCGACTTTCGCCCGGCCGCGCGCCTGCTCGTCATCGGCGATTTGCGCGTGCCGCGGGTCACGGCGCAGTACGACGACGCCCCCGCATCGTTACGGGTCACGTTCGAGATTACGCCGCGGGCCACCGCGACGGTGACGCAGGAGCAGGGACGGCTCCTCCTGCGCGTCGACGCCGACTCGATCGACGCGTCGCTTCCGCCGCCCCCACAACAGCAGTTGCTGACGGGAATCCGCGCAACGGAGCCCACCACGATTCAGATGGATCTGGGTCAGCGCTTCAGCACGTTCCGTGTCTCGCCGCCCGTGTCGAGCGGCGCCGCCGCGGTCGTGACCGTGGAGCTTCTCGCCGCCGGGGCAGACACGTCCTCCGCCGCTGCACCTGTCGCACCCAATGCACCTACCGCACCGCACCTGTTGCACCCGGTGGTGAGCTTCCAGTGTTCAGTGGCGCGACCCGTCCGACGATCCGCACTATCGTGATCGATCCCGGGCATGGCGGCGAAGAGAGCGGCGTGAAGGGCCCTGGCGGAGCGCTCGAGAAAGACGTGACGCTGGCACTCGCGCGGCGTGTAAAAGCGGCGATCGAAGGGCGTCTCGGCATGCGCGTGCTGCTGACGCACGAAGGAGGAACCCGCGTCGATGCCGACGGTCGCGCCGCGATTGCGAACAACAACAAGGCCGACTTGTTCATCAGCCTGCACGCCAATGGATCGCTGCGACCAGCCGTGCGGGGCGCGATCATTTACACCCTGAGCCTCGATCGCGTCGGCGAAGACGCGCGCCGGCAATCGCAGACCGACAGAGCTGTGCTTCCGCTCTTCGGCGGCGGCTCGCGTGAAGTCGCGCTCGTCGAGTGGGAGCTCGCCCAGGCGGCGCATCTCGACGGCTCCAACGCCTTTGCGGGCATCGTCGATCAGAAGCTGCGGACGACCGCCGGGCTGCCGTCCGTGGCGCTCCAGCGCGCGCCGATGCGCAATCTTGCCGGCACGAACATGCCGGCGGTGCTCATCGAGATGGGTTACCTTTCGAACGCGGAAGAAGAAAAGCTGCTGACATCGGCCGATTTCCAGAACGGGTTCGCCCTCGCGCTGACCGAGGCTGTCGCCGCATTTCGCGACCACGTCGAGCAGGGGCCGCAAGTCTCTCCGGACCCATGAACATGAAGAAGATGCCGCGCGGAGTTGGACTGTACGTCGCGCTTGCGGTGTTGCTCGTCGCTGGTCTCATCACGCTCCTGGTGCTCGGGCCGCGCTGGCTGACGACGGTGCCGGACGCCGCGCTGCCAGACGCAACTGCCGCGGCTGACGCACGCAAGATTCGCGCGCGCCTGTTCTATGTCGACGAACAAGGCACCGCTCTGAAGGGCGTCGAGCAGGAGGTCCTGTACGGCGAGAGCACGGCCGAGCAGGCTCGGCGCATCATCGAGGCGCAGATTGCGCCGCCGCCCGGCGCCGCAGGTGTCCGCGATTCCCGCGGGCACGAAGCTGCGCACGGTGTTCTTCACGAAAGCCGGAGAGATCTATGTCGATTTGAGCGCCGAGCTGCAGACCAATCACCCCGGCGGAACGACGAATGAGACCCTCACGGTCTATGCGCTGGTCAGCGCGCTGACGTCGAACCTGCCGGCCGTCACGGGGGTGCAGATTCTCATCGAGGGCAAGGAAGTCGACACGCTCGCGCGGCCATCTCGATCTCCGCCGCCCCTTCGAACAGGATCTCAAGTGGGTAACCAACTGATGCGCATCGATAACCGCACGCACGACCAGCTTCGCCCGACACACATTCACCCGCAGTATCTTCTGCATCCGGAAGGATCCGTGCTCATCGAATCGGGCCGCACGAAAGTGATCTGCACCGCGTCGGTCGAGGATCGCGTTCCGCCGTTTCTGCGCAACACGGGCAAAGGCTGGGTGACGGCCGAGTACGGGATGCTGCCGCGCGCGACCTCGACGCGAACGACGCGCGAAGCGTCGGCAGGCAAGGTCGGCGGCCGCACGCAGGAGATTCAGCGGCTCATCGGCCGATCGCTCCGCTCGGTCATGAAGCTCGAGCGGCTCGGCGAGCGCACGGTGTGGATCGACTGCGACGTCATTCAGGCCGACGGCGGCACGCGCACGGCGGCGATTACCGGCGCATTCGTCGCGCTCGTGCTCGCGCTCGAGCACATGCGCGAAAAAGGGATCTTCAGCGAGATTCCGGTGCAGGACTATGTCGCCGCGACGAGCGTCGGCATCATCGACAACACGCGCATGCTCGACCTGGCGTACGAAGAAGACTCACGCGCCGAAGTCGACATGAACGTCGTGATGACCGGCGGCGGCAAATTCATCGAAGTGCAAGGGACCGCCGAAGCGCTGCCCTTCGGCCGCGACGCGCTTGGACGCGCTTCTGGATCTTGCGCAAAAAGGGATCGGCAACCTGATCGAGCTGCAGAAGCAGGCGGTGGGACACATTCTGAAATAGGGTAGCGAACGTAGTGAGAAACGACGAGTTTCTGATTGCGACGACGAATGCAGGCAAGCTCCGCGAAATCGTCCGCATCCTCCAGGGGCTTCCGATCAGCGCTCAAGACGCTCGCCGATTTCCCTCGAGCAGGCATCGCAGAAGAGACAGGTTCGACGTTCGCCGAGAACGCGCGGCAGAAGGCGCTGCACTATGCCGGCATCACCGGCATGGTGACGATGGCGGAAGATTCGGGGTTCGAAGTGGACGCGCTGAACGGGGAGCCCGGCATTTATTCGGCGCGATATCTGCGCGAAGATGCCACCTACCACGAACGCTTCGCCCATATCTATCGACGCGTGCGCGAAAGCGCATCCGGCGATCGCTCGGCGCGATTTGTCTGCGCGCTCGCGGTTGCGCACCACGGCGACGTGCTGTTCGAAACAACCGCGAAGGTGGAAGGATTGCTCGCGAGGCAGCCTGCCGGGCCGAACGGCTTCGGCTACGATCCGATTTTCTGGTATCCGGATTACGGCAAGACGTTCGGCGAAGTGTCGGACGACGAGAAAACAGCCGTCAGCCACCGCGGACAGGCGATGCGCGCGTTCGCGAGTATCTGCGCACCCGTTGCAGCTGACGCACCCGTCGCACCTGACGCACCCGTTGCACCACCCAGCGCACCAGTTGGACCCGTTGCTCGGCCTGCCGCTTGCATTCCGCATTGTCATGGCTCCATGGCGACAGGATCCTGTTGGACTGATAACACACCAGCGCCCAGGTTTTCCGCATTAAAAGAAGACATTGCCGTCGACGTGCTCGTCGTCGGAGCCGGGATCACCGGAATCACCGCGGCATATCTGCTGAAGCGCGCCGGCTACAACGTCGCTCTGGTCGACAAGGACCGCTGCCTCAGCGGTGACACCTCGAACACGACCGCGCATCTGACGTGCGTCACCGACACGGTCCTGACCGAGCTGGTCAGGAATTTCGGCAAAGACCACGCGCAGGCCGTATGGGACGCACAGCTCGCGGCGATCGACATGATCGATCGCATCGTGTGGCGCGAGCAGATCAAATGTCAGTTCGACTGGGTGCCCGGCTACCTCTTCAACCCCTCGGCCGAGACGGGCAGACACGGCCAGAACGATCAGTCAATCGATTTACAGAAGGAAGCCGACCTCGCGACCGAACTGGGCTTCGACGCCGAGTTCATGGCGTGCGCGCCGTTCCTCAACAGGCCGGCAGTGCGGTTCGACAACCAGGCGAAGTTTCACCCGCGGAAATACCTGATCGCTCTGCTGCGGCTCCTCTCGCGCCGGAAATGGCTGCCAGATCTTCGAGAACACGAATGTCGACGACATCGAGGGCACACCGATCACTGCCACGACGTCCAGCGGCGCACGCATCCATTGCGAGCATGTGCTCATCGCGACGCACGTGCCGCTGCAGGGGAAGTCGGGACTGCTGCCCGCAACGATTCTTCAGTCGAAACTCGCGCCGTACAGCTCGTACGTCATCGGCGGCTGGGTGCCGCGCGGCACGGTGCACGAAGCGCTCTTCTGGGATACGGGCGATCCCTACGACTACCTGCGTGTCGATCGCCGGCACGACCACGACTTCGTCATCTTCGGCGGCGAGGATCACAAGACCGGTCAAGTGGAAGAGACGACGCAGTGCTTCCGCCGCCTCGAGCAGCGGCTGAAGCTCTTACTGCCGGAGATTGCCGTCACGCATCGGTGGTCGGGGCAGGTCATCGAAACCAATGACGGCCTTCCCTACATCGGCGAGACGGCCGAACGGCAGTATGCGGCAACGGGATTCGGCGGTCACGGAATGACGTTCGGCACCCTCTCCGCCATGATGTTTGCCGATTACGTGGCGGGCGAGAAGAATCCGTGGGCCGAGCTGTTCGACACGGGACGCACGAAGGTCAAGGGCGGGCTCTGGGATTACCTCAAGGAAAACAAGGACTATCCCTACTACCTGGTGCGCGATCGATTCGCCGGCACGAGCGGGCGTTCGATGCGCGCGATCGCGCGCGGCCGGGCGAGGTCATCGACGTCGACGGACAGCCGGCGGCCGTCTATCGCGGCCTCGACAGTCAGATCTACGTGCGCTCAGCCATCTGCACGCACATGGGCTGCTATGTGCACTTCAACGAAGCAGAGCACACATGGGACTGCCCATGTCACGGCTCGCGTTTCAAGGTGAATGGTGAGGTGCTCGCGGGGCCGGCGGAGGAGCCGCTCGCGCCGGTCGAGGTGAAAGCGAAGCGTCGAAACTAGTCGGAGACTAGGGACTAGTGCGATTGGGACTAGCAGCCTGATCCGCCGATCCCCAATCCCTGATTCAAAGGCTGACTAGTTGGACTTCGTCTTGGCGACGTTCAGTTCGCCAAGTTTCGTGACCATGTCTTCCGCCGACGTCGCCACCTGGACGGCCTTGTCGATCGCCAGGATTTTGCCGTCCTTGCCGATGTAGAAGGTCCAGCGCGTCGCCATGCCCTTCGGATTCAGCACGCCGTAGGCGGCCGCCACTTCCTTGGTCGGATCGCTCAACAGCGGGAAGTCGGCTTCCTGCGCTTTTGCAAAATCCGTGTTCTTTTCGATCGGATCGACGCTCGCCATGAAGTAGGCGACGTCGAACTGGCGGATCTTGTCGCCGTTCATCGCGAGGTTCTTGCACTCGACCGTGCAGCCCTTGGTGAACGCGGCCGGGAACCAGGCGACGACGACCGCCTTCTTGCCGGCGAAGTCGGCCAGGCTGTACGTCTTGCCGTCGCTGCCCTGCAGCTTGAAGTTTGGTGCCTTGTCGCCGACTTTCAGCTCGACCGCGGGCGCCTGCGCGAACGCGAGCGTGGCGAAGCCGAGGACGACTCCCGCAATTCCAAGAAGGTTCACACTTTTCATTGCCTGCCTCCCATTACTTGTAAGTCAAAGTGACAACGGTACGAGGCGAGCTGGGGGCGCGCCGCAGATCGTGAATTATGGCATTTTTTCAGTTGACCGCAGCAGGTCATGGAAAGGCGACTTGGCACGGCCGGGTCCCAGGATGTCGACGTCGAGACATGGCGAGTGTACGAAGGCGTGGCCACCGAAGGCGAGGGCCAGAAAACCCTAGGAATCGCTTGGATCTGGAGATTGGCACTGTTATGGCACCGCGGCAGGACAATGAGCCCGACCGCGGTCCGGCGTCCTCGACGTGTGCGTCCCAAAGTAGCGAAAGCGGCCGGCGGATCCCGATCTCCGGGATCCGTCGCTGTATTTCGACCGCGAGCTCAGCTGGCTCTCCTTCAATGAGCGGGTGCTGGAGCAGGCCGAGGTCCGGCCATCCGCTGCTCGAGCGCGCCAAGTTTTTCGGGATCGCCGCCAACAACCTGGACGAGTTCTTCATGGTGCGTCTCGACCAGGCAGACTCGCGCGCGCGCGCAACACGCCACGAGGATGCTCGGAGAGCTGTCGCAATTCTGGGAGGAGACACTCCGCCGACAACTCGCCGACGAAGGCATCATCGTTCTCGATCCCGGCGAATACACCGACGACGACCGCGCGCACCTCGAGCGGAACTTCAACGTCGACGTCTGCCCCGTTCTGACGCCTCTGGCGTTCGACCCCGGACATCCGTTCCCGCTGGTCTCGAATCGCAGCAAGAATCTGGCGGTCGTAGTCGAGCACAAAGGACGAACCAAGTTCGCGCGCGTCAAAGTACCCGACCTGCTGCCGCGCTTCGTCGCGCTTCCCCGCGCTGACGGAGTGCGCCGGTTCGCGATGCTGGAAGACGTGATTCGCGAGAACCTCGGGCAGCTGTTTCCCGGCGTGTCCATCCGCACCGCACACTTGTTCCGCGTTGTGCGTGACATGGAAGTGGCCGTCACCCATCCACGGGACGCCGCCGAGACCCTATTGGAAGTCGTCGATCGCGGCCTGCGCGAGCAACGGCACGGCCCGGTCTCGCTTCTCGAAGTCGATCACGCCATGCCGGCGCGCGTGCTCGATCTGCTGATCGAGAACTTCGAGGCCGACCGCGACGTCATCGTCCGGACCCGCGGGCCGTATGGGGTTCGCCGACTGGGCGGCGCTCGCCGTGATTGCGCGCCCGGATCTCCGAGACCGGCCGTTGAAGCCAGCCAGGGTCTGGCGGAAGGGATCGCCCGACATCTTCGACGAGATCCGCTATCGCGATCAGCATGGTTCATCATCCCTTCGACTCGTTCCAGTCGGTGGAATCGTTCGTGGACGCGGCGATCGACGATCCGCGGGTCGTCGCCATCAAGATGACGCTCTACCGCATCGGCGCCAACTCGCCCGTCGTCGATCAGGCTCATCAAGGCGGCCGAGCGCGGCAAGCAGGTGGCGGTGCTCGTCGAGCTGAAGGCGCGATTCGACGAGCGCAGCAACATCGAGTGGGCGAAGCGCCTCGAAGACGCGGGCGTGCACGTGGTCTATGGCGTGGAGAAGCTGAAGACCCACTGCAAGATCTGCCTCGTCGTCAGACAGGAAGACGACGAGATTCGGCGATATGTCCACATCGCCACGCGGCAACTACAACCGCACGACCTCGAGGCTTTACACCGACATCGGCCTGTTCACGGCGCGCCCCAGCATCGTCGCCGACGTGTCTGAGCTGTTCAACTATCTGACGGGCTACTCGAACCAGACCGACTATCGCGAGCTGCTGATCGCCCCTGTCGCGCTGCGACGGCGATTCGGCAAGCTGGTCGCGCGCGAGATGGGGCACGCCAGGCGCGGACAGCCGGCGCGCATCATCCTCAAATCCAACGCCCTCACCGATCCGAGCATTATCCGGCTCCTCTACCGCGCGTCGCAGGCCGGGGTAAAGATCGACCTGATCATCCGGGGCGTCTGCGTGCTCCGGCCCGGAGTGCCCGGCATCAGCGAGAACATCACCGTGCGCTCGATCGTCGGCCGATTCCTCGAGCATTCGCGCATCTGGTATTTCGAGAACGACGGCAAGCCGCAGGTGTACATCGGCAGCGCGGACCTCATGGAGCGCAATCTCAACAAGCGCGTCGAAGCCGTCTGCCCGGTGCTCGATACGGACATGGCGCAATTTCTGCGGCATGTCGTCCTCGAGGCGTACTTGCGCGACAATGTCCGCGCGCGCGTTCTCCAGTCCGACGGCGCATACGTGCCGGTCGAGCGGGACGGCGCGCCGTTCGACGCGCAGCACACACTGATGAGCCGGCGCCTGCGGGCGATGCTGGCGCGCGAGCGGCTTGGCGATCAACTGCAGCAATAGCTATGGCTGAAAAACCCGGGACGGCCAAAGTGGTGTTTGCGTGCGTCGCGAATGCCGGGCGGTCGCAAATGGCGGCTGCATTCTTCAACACGCTCGCCAATCCCGCACGCGCACGCGCAATTTCTGCCGGCACACGGCCGGAAACCGCGGTCCACCCGGAAGTGGTGACGGTGATGCGAGAGCTCGGCATCGACCTCTCCGCCGCCAAGCCCCAATACCTCTCGAGCGATCTCACGAAAGATGCGCATATCGTCATCACAATGGGATGCGGCGACGACTGCCCGCTGATCCCCGGCGTCGAGCGCGACGAATGGCCGTTGGACGATCCGAAAGGACAACCACTGGAAACGGTGCGGCGCATCCGGGACGAAATAAAGAAGAGAGTGACGGAGTTGGTCAAGGAGCGGAAGTGGAAGTAGAGAGTCCAGAGTCAGAGTCCAGAGTCCAGAGTCGGGAGAGTCGATGTCGATAGAATCTTCAGCTGATCTCGACGGCATCACGCGCGCGGGGCGGGTCGTGGCTGAAGCTCTTTCTGCGATGGTGCGTGACACTCGGCCTGGCATGACGACGAGGGATCTCGACGAGATCGGCGCCGCGGTACTGAAGCGACACGGATCTCGATCGGCGCCTCAGTTGGTCTACGGGTGCCCCACCGTGAATCTAATCAGTGTGAACGACGAAGTCGTGCACGGCTTGCCTGGATCGCGAGTGCTGAAATCCGGCGATGTGGTCAAGATCGACGTCACAGCCGATACTGAAGGCTACATCGCGGATGCCGCAGCTACCGTTGTTTTACCGGATGCATTCGCCGAAGCGCTTGAACTTCGCGACTGCGCTGTTGCGGCATTCGAAGCAGGCTTCGGAGCCGCGCGCGCAGGGCATCGCGTGTCTGAGATTGGACGAGCGGTTGAACGTGAGGTCTCGGCTCGCGGTTTTCATGTTCTTCGCGAGCTGTCCGGACATGGCGTCGGCCGAACGATTCATGAAGCGCCGACAGTCCCGAATTATTTCGATCCGTTCCAGCGTGATGTTCTGACGGAGGGGCTCGTGCTCACGATCGAGCCCCTGATTTCCGAACGCCGCACCGGCATTCGCGCATGCGATGACGGTTGGACCCTAAAAACCGCGAACGGTTGTCTCGCCGCCCACCACGAGCACACGATCATCGTGACGAACGGGTACCCATTGATTGTCACGACACTGTAACCCGCGAGACTCCTCGACTCCTCGACTCTGGACTCCTGGACCCTGGACTCCTGGGCTCCTGGACTCCTGGACTTTAAGACGCCCAGACTCCGACTTTCGACCGCCGGGCGGCAGCCTCGAGCGCGATGAATTCATCGCGGCGCGGGTGCGAGCCCTGGCGGTCGGCATAGCCGTAGCCGCGCTGAATCATTTGTGCGTTCAGGAACGTCTTGTCGGAAAGAAACACATAGGCATAACGGCGGCCGGCCAAATCCCCGATTCGCCAGCCGTCGTGCGTGAGCGTCACACGCTGACCGACGAGAATCGATAGAAACGCGACGGCATCGGGTCCGATGTTTTTCCCGCCCAACAGTTCGCCGCCGCCGATCGGTGCGGCCGCAATGTGGGCGGAGCGGAGCGGAGGCTCCACGCCTCGCAGCGCAACATTGCCGATGCCGCAGACGTTGAGAACGTAGTCGCGTCCATGCTCGACGCTCAGCACCTGGCCAGTCTTGCATTGCGTGTCCTGCATGGTCGAGATCAACGCGACCAACGCGAGTCCAACTGCGGCGAACATGAGACTCCTTCCTGTCGACCTTGACTCTCCCGACTCCCCCGACTCTGGACTCTGGACTCTGGACTCTGTTGGACTTTGGAAATCACGCCACGTCCAACGGCTCCGACGAATCGGGCGCCGCTGAAATGGCCCATCGCTTGTAACAGCTGAGACACACGATCACTACGAAGTCGTCTTCTGGTGGGACGAGGTGCACCTGCGCTGACTGGCAGGCCGGGCAGCGAAGGGGGTGCGACCCGCGCGGAACTTTCTTTTGCTCCAACAGCCCCACATGCTAACGCCTTCTGGCCGACCGTATCAATTGAGGTTACTGCCGCGGCGATCGGCGATACACTGGCCGCTTGACGATGCGATTGAGCGTTCGATCATCGCTCGCGGCCACGCTCGTGGCGCTTGGGGTGGCGGCAGCGCACAGCCAGACGCAGAACGTGCGTCTGTACCTCGAGGCGTTCGACGACCGCGGCCCGGTCGAGTTGACGTCCGGCGACGTCGAGATTTTCGACGGCGGGGCGAAGCGTGAGATTACCCGGCTCGTTCGCGCCGACGACCCCATGCGCATTTTGCTGCTCGTCGACAACGGCCGGTCGGCGCAGCCCTTCATCCAGGAAATCCGCAGCGCAATCGTCGCGTTCGCCGATGCGATTCCGCCCGAACACGAGCTCGGCCTCGTTACCATCGGAAATCCGCCGGTCGTACGGCAGGAGCCGGCGACCGACAGGACAAAGCTGAAGCAGGTCGCGAAGACGCTGACGACAGGCGGCACGACCGTTCTCATCAATGCCGTGTATGAGATGTACGACCGGTTTCTGCGTAAGACCAGCGATCGCTGGCCGGTGCTCGTCCTCGTGACGGGCGACGGCACGGAAGGCAGCGGGCAGTTCCATCCCGAAAAGTTTGCGGCGGTCGGCCGGGACATGCAGGCGAAGGACGTCGTCGCGCACGCGATTGTGCTGATATCCACGAAAGGCGATGCGCTGCAGGTTCAGATTGCCCGCGCACTCTCGGAAGCCACCGGCGGCACGTACAATACAACCGCCACGGGCGGCGATTTTGCCGTCAGGTTCGCAGCTATCGCGCAGAACGTCGTCGCGGACTACGATCGCACGTCCACGCAGTATCTGCTCGAGTACGCGACCGCGATGGGCCAACCGAGCCCCGATTTGAAAGTCAGCCTGCTCCGCGACGGCG
The DNA here is from genome assembly GCA_963787755.1 of Vicinamibacterales bacterium. Lineage (GTDB taxonomy): Bacteria > Acidobacteriota > Vicinamibacteria > Vicinamibacterales > JAMQPK01 > JAMQPK01. The sequence goes on along the minus strand of CAWBEG010000002.1, from coordinate 13,823 downwards.
TGAGAATGCGCATGTCACAGGCCGGACGGATTCGCAACTGACCAAAGGGATCGAATCATGGGACGGGCATTGACGTCGGCGATTCGCGCATCAGCTGCACCCAGATTGGATCCCACGTGGTTCCACGTTGAATCGATTGCACGGCGACATTGAGCGCCGGGTTAGTGATCTCGACGGGGAGCACCTTCACACCAAGACTCACGCGAAACCCCTCTGATGTGTAGATCGGCGCGCCTTTTCCATCGACGAGGATCACCGGCGTCGGCTCTGGCCGCGCCGCCTGCGCGCTTGCAACCGGCGTCACGCCGTTGACGCAGATCCACATCAGGCACGCTGCAATAACCGTTAGAACCGCTTTGGTATAGGCATCAACGTTCATAGATCCTCCGGACACAGGATCGCACAAAGCAGACCCGGCCAAACCCCGCCATCGCATCCCGCATCGCGTATTTCAGCCCGTCACGCGCGTTCGCCGAGTCGACCGACGGCAAGGCCGCGACTGCACGCGTCACCGCCCTCGAGGCCGACCGCGCCAAGGCGGCGCAGGACAAGGAGGCGGCGCTCGAGAAGCTGGAGCGCTCTCTGGAGCAGACGACCGCAGTTCTGAGCGAGGCTGCGCGCGGCGCCCGCGCGAAGGAACTGGAAAAGTTCCGGGCTGAGCTGATGGGCGGTGTGCTCGCGTGGGGCGATCCGTCTCTGGATGTCACCAGCCAGATCCTGAAACATGTTGAGAGTCCGTCCGCGACGAAGTAGTGTGAAAGGGAGAAGGAGGCTTCATGCCGAAATACCTCATGGTCGGGTCCTACTCTGTCGAAGGGTCGAAGGGTTTGCTGAAGGACGGCGGATCGAAGCGGCGACAGGTTGCCGAGGACGCACTGAAGAGCATCGGCGGAAAGGTCGAAAGCTTCTACTTTGCGTTTGGTGAGAACGACCTCTACATCATCCTCGATGTACCTGACAACGTGTCCATTGCGGCGGCTTCGTTGGCGATTAGCGCCGCGGGTGGATTCCATTCGAAGGTCGTCGTGCTGTTGACTCCTGAGGAAATCGATCAGGCGACGAAGAAGACCACCAACTATCAACCGCCCGGGCGTTGAGGCAGGGATACGCCCCTGCGCTACACATCGGGATCCTCGCGCACGACTGACCGGGCATCCTTGTCTGCGCGGAGTCCTACGAACGCCGAGTGGCGAAGGTGGCGGTCGCGCGTCCACTCGGTGAACGCGATCTCCGCCACCAACGTGGGCTTCACCCATCGCAGCACCTTCATGTCATCTGCCGTGACTCCCTCGCCCCAATGTCCCGTCTTGCCGCTCGGAAGATCGGCGAACGGGCACGTGTCGGTTTTCAGTGGGCGCAGCAACTCGAACAACGCAGCACGCTGCGCGACGGTGAAGCCCGCCCGCACGCGTCCCGCAAACCGCAGCTTCTTTTTCTCGTAGTAGCCCACGACAATCGACTGAAAGTTCGTGTTCTCGGGCTTGTAGCCGCCGATGACGAGCTCCTGACGTTGCTGCAGCTTGAACTTCTGCCACACGCCGCTGCGCTTTCCTGATTCGTATCGCGAGTCGCGCCGTTTTGCAACGACTCCTTCGAGCCCGACATCCGCAACGGCCTGAACGACGTCTTCGACGCTGCCCGGAAGCTCCGCCGAAAACACCACGTCGGAGCCGGTGAGGGCGTTCTGCAGGGCCGCGCGGCGTGTGGTGAGCGATTCATCCTGCAGGTCTTTCCCATTCAGGTGCAGCAGGTCGAACGCGAAGTACTGAATCGCCGCGGGATTCGCCGAACGATGGTGAAGGTGTTGAAACGACGGACGTCCCGATTCGTCGAACGCGACGACTTCGCCGTCGATGACCGCGGACTTTGCCTCAAGCGCTCCGAGCGCCCGGCGGATCGCCGGGTAATCGGCGGTGAGGTCGTTGCCTTTGCGCGACAGGATCTTCACGCTGGCCCCGTCTTTGAGCGCGAGGGCGCGATACCCGTCGAACTTCGCTTCGTAGAGCCACTCGTCGCCTGTCGGCAGCGCCTTTACCAGGAGCGCTGCCATCGGTGGTACGAATCGCACACTCATGAACCTCTATTCTCTACACGCTGGGTGGCCACTGAACACCAATAAATGTCCATGCGGGCGGATTGATGCTGGTAAGAATGTGATAGTTTCGGAGTGAGTGTCGGGAAAGAAGCCCGAAAATTGTCCGGTCTGTCCCAAGTGCGGGTCTACCAAGGTCGTCGTCGTGCGACTGCAAAGCTGGCACGCGCCCTCGTGCCTCTGCACTGATTGCGAGCACATGTTCGTTCCACCCAAAGCCAAGACCCGGAAGTAAGTCTCGTACGATTGTTGCTTTCATTGATCGTGTGAAAGTGCGCATCGTGAAGCGGCCGCTCGAAACCCTCGACGGGATGGCGCTGAAACCGTATATTCCCGGCGAGGTTTACGACATTTCCCCGACGCTCGCGGACTATCTTGTCTTGCAGGGATACGCAAAGCCCGAGATGCGCAGTCCGGCAAGAGTGGCGGTGAAAAAGAAGCCCGATCGCCGGACGTGAGCTAGTTACCGGACGGCGTTGGCAATCGCCACGGCCCGATCCTGGCTCATCATGCCGCTCAGCAGATACACGCGATCCGTAACGGCCCAGATAACCTCCATACGTGCAGAGCGGCCGTCATCTTCGAAACTCTCCATCACGGTGGCCCTGCCCTGATTCAGCTCCACTTCGCGAAACGCGATATCTTCACCAGCACCGACACCGAAGAGCAAAGCAGGAGCGACGGCCATGCGGCGCCCGTACTGTTCGGCCGGGACGCGAGCCATGCCTGCCGCGCGCAACGTCACCTTTGCGAAGCGATCCGAAATCAAAATCAGGCGGCGTCACGAGCGCGGGTGGCAAGCTCTGCATCAGACTGATCTCGGGCCATTCGGACATCACACTTTCTCCGAAGTTCAGAGCGAGGTGGGCACCATCCCATTCATCGGGCACGATCTCATCGTTGACGCCAGCACGGCTCAAGGCGAGATGGAGATCAGACACTCTGAGGACAGTGCCGATCGACAACCTCCCCATCGTCGACAATCGTACTGGCGAACCGAGAATGCCCTGGGGCAACCTTGGAGTAAATCCGACGCGCGCTTGCGCTTCAGCGGGACTTTGCGCCGCCATCGGCGGATCGGGCTTGAGTAGCGTTTGTGGTCTTAGTGACGACGCCTCATCCGGCAGATCGTCAAAATCGACCCGCACCACGTCCACCCGGCTCATCGTGATTGTTCGCCACAGTTGAGCTGCGGTGGCACGCATGCCCGGGACTGATGATTAAGAGCACTCACACGACTGACCCAGCGACCGCAGAAACCATCCCCCAGGTCGGCCTCGATGTCGGACTGTCGCGTAAACGGGCCTTTACCCTGGCGTGCACAGCGGACGTGTCAGGTTGCCACGACGCGGGCGGGTCCAGTACCTCGTAAACGTCCCTCTGCCCATGCCGCCACTTCGGTATCGTTAGTGATGTCCATAACGTCTCACGTACTCCTTTCGAAACGCGTGGCGCGCCCTCGACAGGAGCTTCCTTGCGCCGACTGCCGCAGGTATCAAGTTCATGGGGTTGAGCATTACACAGCTCATCCGCCGTGCTAAACTCTTTGCGTTGTAACAGTTTCCGCGAAATTCCTAACCAGATGTCGGGGCGTAGCGCAGCCTGGTAGCGCACCTGCCTTGGGCGTGGAGGCCCCTATTCCATCCGCTCCTTCCGTTATCACGGGTTTTCAGTGTTTTCAATAACTTGGGGAATCTGCTTTCGCTCAAGCGATAACTCCAAGCAGGTCAACTCCGAGAGTTTTGGGACAGTTCTGGGACAGTTACCGCCACGATAGCTGGAACATGGTTAACCTCACTGATTCGTAATCAGCAGGTCACCCGTTCAAGTCGGGTCGCCGGCTCCAAAATCCTCAACATTTCCTGCGCCTTTCGCTTCGCGTTACCCGTAACGATACGGACTTGAGAGCCAATCTGAGAGCCATGACTCCGAACACGAAGCACCTGAATGGCATTCATGAGGTCACCGGTTCGATCCCGGTCTGGTCCACCAACTCCAAGTCGTTGATTCTACACGACTGAAATCGCCTACCCACGCCGTAGATCGAACCGCTGTGACCAAGTCGTGAGGCTGCTGAAGTGCGTCAACTGTGCAGCAGTCTTCGAGCCGTTGCGTTCCATACCGAGTTCGGACTTTTGAGCCCCCGCTGCACGTCTTCGAACGACGCCCTCGGATGCGCGTCGACCAGCTTGTTGCGAAACTGCAGGATCGCGGCTAAGGCGACTTCTCGATGATGCCGGTTTGAGAGCGCGGTGCTCGCAGACAGTCACCCCCCGGAAATATTTTCTATCGTCGACGAGCTTCTAGCAGAAGTGCCTTCGCTCAGCGGTAGAAAGGTTGCCAGGTGAGCCACCTGGGACCGTAATGGGGAACCGGAGCCCCCACTTCCAGGGCACCGAAGTCCGGGGCCTTTCCCGTGAAGACTTCGCTCACGGTTGGAATGACGACGCCGGCATCAACGACTTTGCTCGTCGGCTTCAGTGTGAAGTTCAGATCCATCGCGTGATAGACGGCGTGACGCTGATCGGGGTTGGGAGGAGCGAGTCTCTCGAAGATGTCGAAATCCACTTCCAGGCTGTGTGCCTCCTGGTCAGTGGCCGCCGCGAAATCCGAGAGCGTCTGGAACGTCTGCCAGTCATCGTCCGACGGTTCGTAGCGACGCTGCCCTTTCTTCGGGCCGAGAAACGCGTACTGATCCTTCACGCCTTTGTTCGGGCGATACCCGTTGTAGTCCGTGCTGAAATCGTCGGTCGCATTCGCGAGGCGGAGAACGCCGCGGCCGGGCGTGTCGCGGCCGAGGTACAGGTTGTTCCGGAAGTGCATATTGGCTGAAGGATCCCCGACGATGTGCTCTCCGATGATGGTGTTGTGGTAGACGAACAGCCCGGCTGGTTTCGCGCTGAACTTGAACGCCACTCCGCTCGGGACGTGATAGAGGATGTTGCGAATGAAATAGACGGGGCCGCCGAACGCGGGCTGTGCGCTATAGCCGCCGTGCGCCGCATTGACGCCGCGGTTGTTGAAGACGCGGACGTTATGGACGGCGCCGTCTGTCTCGACGAAATCGTCGCCCATCATATGAATGTCGTTGTTGTAGATGTCGATGGACGAGGCGCGGCGTTCGGGATCCTGTTCGGGCGTGCCGTACGTGGAAATACCGATCCCATCGTGGAAATAGGCAATCGCATTGTGAGCAATGACGTGGCCGGGCCCGTACACCTTCACCGCGTAGTAGCTCTTGAGTAAATGGGAGCCGTATGGACCCGCGCTGGCCCACAGCGGTCCGGTCCAGCCGACGAGACGAAAGCGATCGTCGCGCCCGAGGAACAGGTTGTCGGCGATGTAGAAATCGCTGGAGCCGGCGTACTCGGTCCACACACCCGCGCCCACATTTTCGAACCGGCAATTCTTCACCGCGAGACCGACTGCGCCGAGAACCTCTTTCTGACCGGCGAAAATGGCGACGTCGGTGTTGCGGAACGTGAGGCCCTCGAAAATGTGATGGCTCGAGGCCATGACGTCGAACAAACGCGCATTGCCGTCGCCATCGAAGATGACTTCACCGTCGCCGCCCCCTTTGATGGTGATGGGCTTCTCTTTGGTGCCCTTGAGCGTCAGCGACATTGAACCGTCGAACGGCGTCATCATCGGATCGACGTAGTTGAACCGTTCTGGTTTGTAGAGGCCGACGTGGACGACGATGGTGTCGCCGGGTCTGGCGCGGCGCTCCCACACGACGCTCCAATCGCCGAGACCCGCGCCGTAGTACGCCTGGAGGACGCTGGTGAAGCTGGGCTCGAGTCTCTCGCCCTTGTGGTCTGGCGGGTAGACGTGGAGGATGCGCCCTTCGTTGGACGGCATGGGTTCGGTACGCGTGGTGACCCTGGCGACGTGGGTCGTCTGACCGGTGGCGCCGTCGGGGTCTGTGAGCTGGAACCGGCACTCGTACTCGGTTCCGGGTAAGAGATTCAGGATGGAGCCGGCGAAGCCGTCGGGAACGGTGTAGTCGAGATTCTCGCGGCGGCGGTAGACGTTCTCGCCGCCAATCCGAACCAGCGGGAGCGCATTGCGCCACGCTGTTTCGCCAACCGCCCGGAATTGCACGCTGACGCTCGCATTGCGGTTGGCGTCGCCGTTGATCGCCCATTCGAACCCGGCGTTCAGCAGCGTCGGGTGCTCGACATGGAAACGGCCGGCCTCGGTCGAGTTCTGGACCTGAAGAGCGGCGGCCAGAAGCAGCGTCGATGTAAAGAGGCTCATGGCCGGCATCTTACACCTTCCATCGACTGTGCCCTGGCGCGAGGGCTCAGGCGTCCAGAGTTGATCCGCGATGGCCATCGGTTGCTCTCTCAGGGAATCGGACATACGCGACAGTCCGGCTGTGGGACGCGCCGACAATCGGTTGGTGGTCCAGATTGGTCCCAGCATGCACCAGGCTTGTGGTATACAGTGTGCCCGGCAATGCTAGTGCAGTGGAATTCAAGGGCTGCGCCACGAAAGTGATCGCGCAACAAGGAGTGGCACATATGCGCCGCGATTCGCTTTTGGTTGTGCTGTGTTGCATCGGTGTCTGGACGCTTTCGACCAGGGTGGCAACCGCCCAGATCGCCGCGACGTCCACGGTTCGTGGCGCCGTTGCGGACTCCAGTGGAGCTGCTCTGCCAGGGGTCTCCGTGACGGCGACGCTCGTGAGCACCAAGGGTGACTACCGTACCGTCACGAATCGCGAGGGGTCATATGTCCTGACCGGGCTGAGGCCAGGCGAGTACATCGTCACATTCGAGCTGGCCGGTTTTTCCAGGCTCGATCGCGCGGGAGTTCGCCTCGAAGTCAACGAGCAGGGCCGAGTCGACGTTGTGATGCAGGTCGGTGCCCTCACCGACGCGGTGACGGTCATGGGCAACGCATCGGTGGTGCAGACCTCCAACGCGACGCTCCAGACGGTCGTGGACTCGCGACGCCTCGTGGATCTACCTCTGAATGGCCGCCAAGCGCTGCAGTTGCAGGCGCTGACGCCTGGGGTTGTGCAGGTCAACGAGGGGCAGGCGGCCAGTGGGATTGCGGTGAACACCCGCTTGAGCTTCTCGATCAACGGATCCCGCCCCAATGGCTCGAGCTACTACCTCGACGGCGGCATCAACATGGACATGTACAACAACCTGGCCACCTCGTTCCCGAATCCAGATGCGCTGCAGGAGTTCAGTGTGGTGGCGAACAGCTATGGCGCCAACTATGGCCGCAGCGCCGGGGGCGTGATCAACATGGTGACGAAGTCGGGAGCCAACAACTTCGGCGGTTCGGCCTACTACTTCCGCCGCGACGATGCCCTCAATGCCAAGAACTACTTTTCGCTGACGAAGCCGGAGTTGAGCCGGAATCAGTACGGCGGCACGATCGGAGGCCCGGTGCTCCGCAACCGGACGTTCTTCTTCGCCTCATTTGAAGGCATGCGGGAAAAGAATGCGCGCACGCGCTCGGATATCGTGGTCCCGACCGCGGCGGAGCGTCGCGGAGATTTCTCCCAATCGCCGCTCACCTCTCCGGTGGTGGATCCGGCGACGGGCACGCCGTTTCCCGGCAACCAGGTACCCGCGAACCGGCTCGATCCGGTCGCTCAGCGATTCGCCGCAGCGTTTCTGCCGCTGCCAAACGGTCCTGGCAATACCTACATCTACAACCGGTTGATCCCGACCAATAACGACCAGTTCGTTGTCAGGGCCGACCATAACCTGTTCGAAGGCAACCGCCTCACCGGCCGGTACTTCTACGACAACTTCGCGCGCGAGAACAACGCCGCGCTGCTGGCCTTCAACAGCGAGAATCGCTGGAGAACCAAGAACTTCACGCTCTCCGACTCGCACACCTTCGGTTCCAGCGTGGTCAACACCGCCACGGTGACCTACGCGAAGAACCCGTTCGTCCGTTCGCCGCTGCCGACCGCGGACGCCAAGGACTGGGCGGCGCTCGGTTGTGTGTCGTGCAACCCGACGTCGCCCCCCGGCGAGCCAACCGACTGGAATGTGAACATCGCTCGAGGCCTCAACGTGCGGGTCGACACGGCGTTCCAGAGCTACATGACGAATCTGCATGTCGTCGACACCCTGAGCTGGGCCACCGGAGACCACCTGCTGTCGGTCGGTGGTGAATTCGGCCGCTTCGAACGCGAGGGTCACGAATACTTTTCGGCCGCGCCCACGTTCGCATTCGACGGGTTGCGCAGCGGCTCGGGATGGGGCTATGCCGATTTCCTCCTGGGCGTGCCCCGCAGCGTCACTCAAAACAGCCCCCTCGATAGCCTCACGAGCCGCCTCAACGTGGCCGCCTACGTGCAGGACGACTGGAAGCTCGCCGACCGTGTGACGGTGAATCTCGGCTTGCGTTACGAGCCGTTCCTGCCCATCAAAGAAAAAGATAACAAGCTCAGCGCCTTCCGCGAAGGCCAGCAGTCGACGCTCTATCCGCTTGCGCCGAAGGGCGTGCTGTTTCCAGGCGACGCCGGAATCGGTCGAGGGATCGTCTCGTCGCAGCAGAAGGTCGCCCCTCGAGTCGGCGTGGCGTACGATCCGCGCGGGGACGGCAAGGCCAGCGTCCGCGCCGCCTACGGCGTGTTCTACGACACCATTCGTCTGGTTGCACTCAACGGGAACAACCTCAACCAGCCCTTCACCCTGGGCGTCACGTCATTCGATCCGTATAGCCTCACCAATCCCTACCTCGGCAAGGAAGCCACGCTTGCGCTGCTCCAGGCGTACACGACGCCCAGCCCTGGCTCGGAGGCTGCACGGAGCTTCTTCCTGCCCGTCCGGGCCAATTCGATCGACCCGAACTTCGAGCCCCCGTTGACCCATCAGTGGAATGTCAGCGTGCAGCGGGAACTGCCGCTGCAGTTGACGGCAACGATCGCCTACGTTGGGACGCGCGGCCGCCATCTCCTTGTCGGGCAGGAGATCAACCCGGCCGTTTACGTTCCCGGTGCCTCGACCGCCGGCAACGTGGACGCACGGCGGATTCACCAGGGCTTCACGGCCATCCAGAACACCCAATCCACGGGCCATTCCGACTACGACGCGCTGCAGGTCAGCTGGAACAAGCGTTTCTCGCGTGGATGGTCCGTGCTCGGCTCCTATGTGTTCTCATCGTCGAAGGACATCACCTCGAACGATGGCAACAGCGGAAACGGAAACAGCTCCTCGAACCCTCGCGATCCAGAGGCAGACTACGGGCCATCGGACTTCGACGTACCGCACCGCCTCGTCGCGTCCCTCATCTGGGAGCTGCCGTTCTTCAATAGTGGCACTGGGTGGGCCCGCGCCTTGCTGGGCGGGTGGCAGGTGAACGGCATCGTGACGATGCAGTCGGGCACGCCGTTCTCGCCGATGGCCGGCCAAAACCGCAGCCTGGTCGGCGGTGCGGGAGACCGGGCGGACCTGGTTGGCAACGCGCAGGTGTTCAGCGACCGATCGCAGAGCGACCAGGTCGAGAATTACTTCGACACGACGGCCTTCGGCCTGCCGGCGCTCGGCACCTTCGGCACGGCCGGGAGAAATTCCCTCCGCGGGCCTGGCTACTCGAATACGGACATGACCCTCCAGAAGCTGTTCCGGATGGCGGACGAGCGCGCCCTCGAGGTGCGGTTCGAGGTCTTCAACCTGTTCAATAATCCCAACTTCCTCAGTCCGAACAACCAGTTCTGTTCGAGAACCGTGGCCTCCTGTAACTTCGGCCGGCTCACCTCCGCCCGAGATCCTCGGATCATGCAGGTCGGCGCCCGATTCCGGTTCTAAGAGCGTCTGCTCGACCCGACAGCATCGGGGCCGCGAGCTGTTCTATCTCGACGCGTCGAATGTGCTCACCGCTGTGCCGGTCAGCACATCCGAACCGACGATCAGCATCGGCAGTCCGGCGAAGGTGTTCGACACCAAATATGCTGAGCCAAATCCCTCGCGCCATTACGACGTGTCGGCCGACGGCCAGCGATTCCTCGTGCTCAAAGCCAGCGCAACCGGCGATCCGAACGCGACGCCAGTCAGCATGGTCCTCGTCGAGCACTGGTTTGAGGAGTTGAAGCAGCGTGTGAATGGAAAGTGAAACGAAGCCATTCTTCCGCGGGTTCATTGGAACCCATCGATCTGCCGTAGCCAAGACGCGATCCGGTTCCAACTCGCGAACATCTGGTCCACCAACCTCCGCTGCATCCGCGCTCAAGGGGAGCATCGTCCCCGACTTCCCGCTGTGCAACAAGTCGTTCAACCGCCCTGCATCTGATTAGGAGGGCTGGCGCTACACTGTCCCCAGATGGACCCAGTTCGGGGGCAGCGCATCAAGGAGCTCTTTCATCGGGGGCTGGACCGCCCTCAGGGCGAGCTTAACGCGTTTCTCGACGAAGCGTGCGCAGGCGACGCAACCCTGCGCCACGAGGTCGAATCGCTGCTCGCGCTGGAGCGCAGTGCACCTGCCTTCCTTCAAGAAATCGCACAGGACGTCGCCGCTGGAGGCCTCGACGACAACGCGGGCCCAGCCTCTCTGGGTGAGCCCAGGGCGCCCACACACATCGCTCACTACCGGATTCTTCACAAGCTCGGTGAGGGCGGCATGGGCGTCGTGTATCTAGCGGAAGACGAACGCCTGGGTCGCCAGGTCGCCCTCAAAGTGCTGCGGGAGAACTCGAGCGATCCGAACGCCCGCATGCGACTGGTGCGCGAGGCCCGCATCGCAGCTGGCGTCTCCCATCCTCTGATCTGCCAGGTGTTCGAGCTGGGCGAGTGGAACAACCAGCCGTTCATCGCCATGGAGCTCATCGACGGGGAATCGTTGACCACTCGGTTGACCCATGGCCCGCTCCCACCGGCCGATGCACTTCGCATCGCGCTATTCGTCGTCGAGGCTTTGAGCGTGCTCCATCGACGCGGAATCATCCATCGTGACCTCAAGCCTTCTAACATCTTCGTGACGCCGACGGGTATAAAAGTGCTGGATTTCGGTCTTGCCCGTCCGACTGAATCCGCCCACGCGGAGACGGCGCTGGCCGTCACGCATGCGGGGACGTTCGTCGGCACACCGCAGTACGCCGCACCTGAGCAGCTGTCGGGCTCAGCCATCGACGCTCGTGCCGATCTGTTCTCGATGGGCGTGATTCTGTTCGAGATGCTGGCCGGCCGTCAGCCGTTCTCCGGTGCGACCCTTGCGGCCCTCGTTCACGCGGTGTTGTACGAAATGCCGCCCGTCCTCACGGGATCTCCGGCTATCACAGCGGCTGATCGCGTGCTGCATCGAGCGCTCGCGAAGCAGCCAGATGAACGGTATCCGACAGCCGAAGCCCTTGCCGCCGATCTTCGGGCAGTTCTGTCGCTTGCAGACAACGATCAGGTCGCCGAAGCGCGGCCGATCCTCCGCTTAGCAGTTCTTCCGTTTCGGCTGCTGAGGCCCGACCCTCAAACGGACTATCTCGGAATCAGCCTCGCAGATGCGCTTGTCAGTTCAATGATGGGCCTTGAGTCATTGGTCGTTCGCTCAACCCTGAAGTCCGCGTGTTACGCCAATACGGTGCCCGATCTGAATGCGCTGGCCGTCGATCTGGCCGTCGATGTCGTGCTCACGGGGTCTATTCTTCGCGCGAGCGACCGCGTGAGGGTCAGCGCGGAGCTCGTGTCGGTTCCAGCCGGTGACATTTGGTGGTCACAGACGACGCACGTGCCTCTCGATGCGGTGCTCGATCTGCACGACGAGCTCGCTCGACGAGTTGTCGCGTCGTTGCCGCTGACAGCTCAGGATCACGCTCGCAAGCCACACGTCCGCGCCGGCAGCGCGAAGGCCTTCGATCTCTATCTTCGTGGCATGCAGCTTCGGAGCGAACCGAGTGGCTGGCGTCAGGCGCACTCGTTCTTCGAACAGTGCCTGACACTCGATCCGGCGTTCGCGCCAGCATGGGCCGAGCGCGGTCGCCTCGAGCGGGTTCTGGGCAAGTACGAGGATCCTGCGCTGTTCGCGCGCGCCGAATCGGCGTTTCTGCGCGCGCTCGAGCTGGATCCTGAGAACGGCGCGGCGCAGTACCTACTACGCGCAGCTCGAAATCGATCTGGGTCGACTCGATGCCGCGTTGGCTCGTCTGTTGGCCCGTGTGCGACAGCGCCGTGCCGAGCCCCACGTGTACGCGGCGCTGGTCCACGCATGCAGGTACGGAGGGCTGCTGGAAGAATCCGTGGCAGCGCACCACCAGGCACACCGCTTGGATCCGACGGTCCCGACGAGCGTGCATCACACCTACTACATGCAGGGCGACTTTGCTCGCGCGCTCGACGAGGCACACCACAGCAACGACCCCATCGAAACCCGCGTGCTCGCGGTCATGGGACGGGAGGCAGAGGCGCTGGCCGTTGCGCAAAGGGAGGAGTCTCGGTTTGCTGCGTTTCCGGTGCTGCATGCCTTCGTCTCCGGACTCCGGGCCGCGATCGAAGGCCGCCGGAGCGACGCAGAGCGTGATTCTGCAGCCGTTCGACACGTTTGGTTTCACGGACGGGGAGGCTTTCTTCTACGTGGCCGGGATCTACGCCAAGAGCGAATACCCGGAAAGGGCACACGCGATGCTGACGCGGGCCGTGGACGCGGGGTTCCTGTGTCTTCCGGCCTTCGAGCGAGACGTCTATTTGGCTCCGCTTCGCGGAACCGAACCTTGGCAGTCGCTCCTGGGACGGTTGAAGGCGAAACAGCGCCTCGTCGCCGACGAATTCATTCGTGCCGGCGGGCGGGCGCTTTTGGGCTTCGCATAGCAGGCGGACCTGAAGGTCAGCCTCTACAAGGTCCGCCTCTCATGCTCGTCGCTCCCTGTCCGGAAACATCAGCCACGCGGCTCGTTTCAATTCCTCAAGCCGTCTCAACCAACAGGCGACCTGGTTCCAACTGGCGAACATCTGGTCCACCATCTCCAAGTCGTTAATTCCAAACGACTGAAATCGCCAACCCACTTCGTTGATCGAACCGCAGCCCTCGGCGCGCGAGCACTCGATCTCTTCGTCTGGTAAACCCTTGGCGACAAGGGAGGAGCGATGAACGGGACGCTTCGCCATGAGTGTGATGCTACTTCATTGGCACTTTCGACTTCAGCTCCTCAAACCAGTTCAGCACGACTTGAATCTGCTCAACCTGAGTCTGCGCAGGCGATGCGTTTTGCATCTGGCTTGTGGTGACGACGGCGACAATCCGGCCGTCGGGCATGATGTCGAACGTGCGCTGATCGGTGGGACCGGCCGACCCGAATCCCCGAGGCACCTCGACCGGACTCGTGACCGTGAAAATCGGTGCCGTCTTCACGGCGACCACGCTGAAGCGGCCGGGCGCCGGCACGAAGAACAGTTCCTTGCCGTCGCGGGACCATAACGGTCGTCCGCCTTGCTGCGCGATCAGATACTTCGATCCGGTGGGCGGAAACGGTTGACGTAATGCTCCCTTCAGCTACGCCGCCTTGCCCTACCTGGTATGCCACCCAGCGGCCGTCGGGTGAGAACGTCGCGTTGGTTGGAAGCGTCGAGGCTTTCACATCGCCGAACAGGGTCGCTTTCCGATCCTTGAGGGACAACGTCCAGAGCGACGAGACGGATCCCTTCGTCGCGCTGAACAGCAGGACGTCGCCGTCGGGAGACCACGACTCCGGCGCATGCGACGTGCCCGGGTCTGCTGTTGTAAGGGGCTCTGCGGTGCCACCGACGGCCGCCTGCCAGAATACGGCGGGATCGCC
>CAWBEG010000001.1:0-201130 GCA_963787755.1 Vicinamibacterales bacterium | reverse complement strand
CTCGAGCGGTCGCCGAAGAAGGTCCAGCGCACTTACGAGAAGACGCTCGACAGCGCCGCACGAGCAATACGACAGCGAGGAGCGCGCCCACCGCACCGCCTGGGATGCGGTAAAGCACGTCGCCGAGAAGCAGCGGCGACCACTGGGAGCTGAAGGACGAGGAAGGGCCCGTCCGATCGATTTCGTCGACCGCGGCGGTCTACGGCGAGCCGGAGCGTCACCCGATTGCTGAGGACGACGCGACTGCGCGCTCGAATACGTATGGCGAAACGAAGTTGGCGGTCGAGCGCGATGCACTGGTACAACACGGCGCACGGATTGCGCTACGTGTCACTTCGTTATTTCAACGCGGCGGGAGCGACCACGACGAGGCGAGCGTTCACGATTCCGAGATCTTCATTCCGCTCATCCTTCGGGCTGCGCAGGACGCGAGTTATCCCATCACGGTATCCGGCAACGACTACCCGACACGTGATGGCACGTGCGTTCGCGACTACGTGCACGTGTCGGATCTAGCACGCGCGCACGTGCTGGCCCTCGACGCGCTCGCGCGCGGGGACATCAGCGCACAAATCTTCAACCTGGGTTGCGGCAATGGCTATACGGTGAAGGAGGTGATCGACGTGGCGCAGACGATCACACGCCGCTACGTTCCGGTAAATGTCGGGGCGACGCACGGCGATCCCGCACTGCTCGTGGCGAGCTCGAATCGAATAGCGAAGACGCTCGGCTGGTGCCCGCAGGAGAGTTCACTCGAAGCGATTGTCGGGTCGGGATGGAAGTGGGAGACCACGTTTTCCCAACAGCCTGACGCTAATCACACTCCTGTTGGCGCCAATGGAAAAGCGTCGGCCTTGCCGCGATAATCGGCAGGTCGCAGGGACCCGCATTCACCCGCAATCACCGGCAGGGATGCACACTCGCGAGGGCAAGCTCTCGGAGAGCCCTGGATCCGGGCTACCCTCCGGATTTTTTGTCTCGCGGATTCCACGGCATCCGGTTTTCCAATTGCGCGCGCTCGGCAAAACCGTGGAGTGGTCGCAATGTCGCACCTGCGACAACTGGACGCGAGTCACCACCTCATGACGGATTTCGAGACACCGGAGTGCCACCGGTGTTTTCACGGGATGTGCGGTCACGTCCTCGATAACGAAGCGCGAGAGGAACAGCGGAAAGTGGGACAAGCGGGACGTGAAGGCTAACTCGATCGCTGCCGCCAAACCATAAAGAGCAGTGCTAGTGTCCCCAGTCGTTCGAAAAATGATGGTTGAGGCAACTCGTAACATTCGGCGCTTCCACCTGAGGCGGCGGTGGTCCGGGCGGCGGCGGACTGCCGCGTTCCTTGAACTCGCGCGCTGCGGCAGACCCGAGCTTTTTTTTCCGGGCATTTTCTCGCCAGGCGCTTTACCCCACTCCGAGGCATGCTCAATCTCCGCGCTTATTTCTGCACCGATAATAACGACGAGGCCGGTCAGGTAGAACCGTAGCAACAGCAGCATGACCCCAGTGACAGTGCCATAGGTCCCCTGATAACTACCAAAGTTGACCACGTAGTATCGAAATGCCAGGGACCCGAGGAGCCAGCAGTAGGCTGCAACAAGGGACCCAGGTGTAATGCAGGCCCAATCCTGCTCCGCATCAGGCGCGAAGTAGTAAATCAGCCCGATGCCCGAAACCACGAGGATGAATGCGACGGACCACTGGAGAATTTTCCACGTTCGACGAATACGCCACCGAGCGCGTACTTGTCAGCTAGCCAGTCGACGAGTTGCGGTCCGCGATGATTAACCCAAACGACAGAACGATGAACAACGCGAGTCCGAGAACCACCGCGGCGGCCTCGACTGGTCGCAATTCATACCGGCAACAACAGCCTCGGTAGGTCTCTGAAAGCAGATGTAGTGCCGCAGTCCGACGTGGTACGCAACATGCTCTTCTCGACGATACCTATATGGACTCCGATCGTCGCTCCTACGGAACCCCCTCTTTGAGCGACGCCGAAAACTGGCTCGCCCTTGGCACCGGCGCACTGTTGCTGCTCGTTGGTGCCTCTCGACGGTCCGCCATCGGCGCGCTCTTGGCGGTTTCGTCTGCGCCCCTGCTGTATCGCGGCATCACGGGACATTGGCCGGCAGTCGTGAACGGCCTCACCGAGCCCGACAACACGAAGGCTGCACTCGGCGGAGACGCGTGGCGTGCACGTGCGCGAATCGATTCGGCTCGAGGTGCCGACTCGCCGACGCCTACGGGTTCTGGCGTCGCTTCGAGAACCTGCCGCGATTCATGACGCACCTCGACCGTGTGACCGAGACTGCGGACGGCACAATCGCACTGGGTGGCGGTCGGGCCAGCCGGGCTGGCCGTCGAGTGGGACGCCGAGATCATCAACGAGGTCGAGAACAAGCTGATCGCGTGGCGGTCGCTTCCGGGATCTGACGTCGTGACCGCCGGGTCAGTGAATTTCGACGCGGCACGCGCCGGTCGCAGCACACAAGTCAGCGTCCACCTCCAATACGCGCCACCGGCCGGGAAGGCCGGAGCGCTGATCGCGTCGCTCTTCGGCCGCGAGCCTTCTCAGACCATCCGCGAGGATCTCCGGCACTTCAAGCAGCTGCTCGAAGCCGGCGAGATTCCCCGCGCGACCGCGACGGCGTAGGGAGTGACCATGCGAGCCGTCTGCTGGGAAGGCACAGAGAAAATCCAAGTCGAGACGGTTCCGGACCCCGTCATCCTCAATCCGCGCGACGCGATCATCAAGGTGACGACGACCGCGATCTGCGGATCCGACTTGCACATCTACGACGGCTACATCCCGACGATGCAGAAGGGCGACGTGCTCGGCCATGAGTTCATGGGCGAAGTCGTCGAGGTCGGCAAGGACAACACGCGGCTGAAAGTCGGCGATCGCGTCGTGGTGCCCTTCACCATCGCGTGCGGCCGCTGCTATTTCTGCAAGGAACAACTCTGGTCGCTCTGCGACAACTCGAACCCGAATGCGTGGATGGCCGAGAAGCTGTACGGCTATTCCGGCTCCGGCCTGTTCGGCTACTCGCACATGTACGGCGGCTATCCCGGCGGACAGGCGGAATACGCCCGGGTTCCGTTCGCCGACATCGGCCCGCTGAAGGTTCCTGACACGCTCACCGACGAGCAGGTCCTCTTTCTGTCCGACATCTTTCCAACCGGCTACATGGCGGCCGAGAACTGCCAGATCAAACCGGGCGACACCGTGGCGGTCTGGGGCTGTGGTCCGGTCGGCCAGTTCGCGATCAAAAGCGCCTATCTCCTCGGCGCCGAGCGCGTGATCGCGATCGATCGCTTCGCCGAACGGCTCGAACTCGCGTCCTCACAGGGCGGAGCCGAGACGCTGAACTATGAGGATGTCGACGTGCTCGACGCGCTCCGCCACCTGACCGGCGGCCAGGGTCCGGATGCGTGCATCGACGCCGTCGGACTCGAAGCGCACGGGACCACGATCGACGCGTGGTACGACCGCGCGAAAACATCGATGTTTATGGCGACCGATCGACCGCATGCGCTTCGTCAGGCGATCAGTGCCTGCCGCAAGGGCGGCACGGTCTCGATTCCTGGCGTCTACGGCGGATGGCTTGACAAGTTTCCGCTGGGCGCCGCATTCGCCAAGGGCTTGACCCTCAAGATGGGCCAGACGCACATGCATAAGTACATGCCCATCTTGCTCGAGCGCATTGAACGCGGCGAGATCGATCCCTCGTTCATCATCACGCATCGCATCGGTCTCGAGGATGCGCCGGCGATGTATCGCACCTTCCGTGACAAACACGACGCGTGCATCAAAGTCGTCATGAAACCTGGCGGGCGGCGGGGCGGCGACGCACGACACCGATACCGCTGTCCTCGCGTCGGCACTTCGCCAGAGAACGGATCCACCACGCTTGTGAGGATACGCGGCTGCGGCAACCTACCCTTAACCGAGGAGACTCGACCATGGCTGAAGCGGGAACGCTCCACGACGCTTTCGTTGATGAGTTACGCGACACGTACGACGCAGAAAAGCAGCTGACGAAAGCCTTGCCGAAGCTGGCGAAAGCCGCGACGAACGCGAAACTGCGGGCGGCGTTCGAAACCCATCTCCAGGAGACGCAGGGCCAGATCGCACGTCTGGAACAGGTGTTCGAGAGTTTGGACGAAAAGGTGCGCGCTAAACACTGTGACGGCATTGCCGGGATCATCGAAGAAGGCAAGTCGATCATGGAAGAGGACTTCGATGAGACCACCATGGACGCCTGTCTGATTGCCGCAGGACAGCGCGCCGAGCACTACGAGATGGCGGCGTACGGCACGCTCGTCGCATGGGCGCAGGCGATGGGTCACACCGAGGCCGCTAGGCTCCTGCAGCAGACGCTCGACGAAGAGAAGGCCGCCGACAAGAAGCTGTCCGATTTGGCCGAAGGCGGCATCAATCAGAGTGCGGCCGGCGCGGCGCACGCTGACGATGACGAGGAACAGGCGGCCGCCGCCAGCAGTGCCAGGAAGGGTTCGAAGAAGGCCGGTCGCCGGTAGCCGCGCGTGAGTTCGAGAGCGCGATTCGTTCAGCGGGAGCCGCATGAGGGATTACACGTCGGATCCGGTGGATAGGTTGAAGCCGGGCAACTCAACACTGGCGCCACTCGCGGTGTGCGGTGCCGTCGCCGTGACTGCCGGTCTGACGGCATACCTGGCATGGCCGGCCCGGCGGTCTGCGTCGACAAGACAGCGGCTGGCGCTGATTGCTTATCTCCGCGACCATCTCAGTGGCGCTGATATGGCCATTCGAGTCGCGCATCGTCTCGGCTCGACGCACGGGAACACTGAGGATGGGACGTTGTTCCGACGACTGTCTCAAGAATTCGAAGAGGACCGCTCTGTCGTTCGCATGCTGCTAGCGCAGCTCGGAGCGTCCGCACGATCGATCAAACGAGCCCCGGGGTTCGCGTCTGGCACCGTGCTGAGCGTGGCGGCCGGCGGTGAGCCAGGCGATCTCTCGCTGTTGCGGACGCTCGAGGCCTTCGCTATCGGGGTCCAAGGCAAGCGATGCCTGTGGCGAGCACTGCAGAACCTCCGCACCGTCCCGTCGACTGTTGACGACATGAACTTCGTGGAACTCGAAGCGAGGGCCGTTCGCCAATGGGAGGCCATCGAACAGCGCCGACGCGCGTTGGTGATGCAGACGTTTTCGATGGCGGCTTTGCGCGCCGAGTGACGACCATGGCGTGGAGTCGCGACGTTGAAAGGGATCAGGATGGCCACCGCCAAGAGTGACACCACCCCGTACTGGTCGACGTCCACTACGTTTCCGCAATTTGGCAAGCTTGCCGACGATGCCGAAGCCGATGTTGTCGTCGTCGGCGGTGGGGTCACCGGTCTCACTGCCGCGTACCTCCTCGCGAAGGCCGGTAAACGCGTCATCGTGCTCGAACGTGGTCGTTGTGCTGCGACTGACACGGGACATACCAGCGCGCACCTGACGATGGTGACCGACACCAGCCTCAACGACCTGGTGAAAGGATTCGGACGCACGCATGCGCAAGCGGTGTGGGACGCGGGGCTCGCCGCGATCGCCAGAATTGACGACATCGTCCGCGAGCACGACATCGACGCGGGCTTCGAGTGGGTGGACGGGTACCTCCACGCGCCGCTTGGCGACGACGCGAGTGATCAGCTGGAGTATCTCAAGACCGCCGCGAAGCTGGCGGGTGAGTTGGGCTTCGATGCGGAATACCTCGAATCGGTTCCGCTGGTGAACCGACCGGGCGTGCGCTTTGCGGATCAGGCACGCATCCATCCGCGTCAGTATCTCGCGGGTGTGGCGAAGGCGTTCGTGGCACTCGGGGGCCGAATCCACGAGCACTCGGAGGCCGACGAATTCTGCGACGACCCGCGCCGTGTGAAGGCCAATGGACATACGGTGACGTGTGAGGACGTCGTCATCGCGACGCATACTCCCTTGGTGGGCTTCGGCGGCATGGCTGGCGCCACCCTGTTTCAAACGAAGCTGGCGCTGTACACCAGCTACGTGATTGCGGGGCGTGTCGCGCGCGGTGTCGTGCCGGACGCGCTCTGGTGGGACACGGCTGACCCCTACCAGTTTGTTCGCGTCGAGCCGCATCGGGACTATGACGTGGTGATCTTCGGCGGCGAAGACCACAAGACCGGGCAACAGGAGGATACGGACGCGTGCTATCGGCGCCTCGAAGAGCATCTCCGCGCCATTGTTCCGAACAGTCGAATTGACGCACCGTTGGTCGGGGCAGGTGATCGAGACGCCGGATGGGCTCCCGTACATCGGGCAGAGCGCAGATCATCAATACTCGGCGACCGGATACGCCGGCAATGGCCTGACGTTCGGCACGCTAGCCGGCATCATGATCTCGGACGCCGTTCTCGGGCGCTCGAATCCGTGGACCGAGCTGTTCGATCCCGGTCGGAAGGCGCTCACCCGCGGCCTCTGGGACTACGTCAAACAGAACATCGACTACCCGTATACTTGATTCGCGATCGATTTGCTGGCGCGGAGGCGAAATCTGTTCGGGCCGTTAAGCGCGGTCAGGGAAAGGTCATCGAACGAAATGGCGCGCAGGTCGCGGCGTATCGCGACACAGCTGGCACGGTCACGCTCCGCTCCGCCATCTGCACGCACATGGGATGCACGGTGGGCTGGAACACGGCCGAGCAGACATGGGATTGCCCGTGTCATGGGTCACGCTTCAAGACGACCGGCGACGTGATCTCCGGGCCGGCTGAGGCGCCACTGTCCGAAGCGGATTGAGACTGGCTGTCAGGTATGAAGTCTCGCGATCACGCGATATTCGAGTTCGCTCGTCTGCGCAATAGGCGATGAGTGGCGATTTCGACCACTCCATCGTCGAGAACACTGCGCATCGGCCTTGGCCCATGCCACGCGCACCGTGGCTCATGACCCAATCGTGGCACGACCTGCTCTTTGCCCACTGGCGCGTCGATGTGTCGGAGGTGCGCCGAGTGGTTCCGGCGGCTTTTGACCTCGATCTCTTCGACGGTGAGGCTTGGCTGGGAGTCGTGCCGTTCCACATGACGAACGTTGGTCTTCGGGCGACACCAGCGTTGCCGTGGATCTCAGCGTTTCCCGAACTCAATGTCCGGACCTACGTTCGAGTGGCGGATCGGCCTGGTGTGTACTTTTTCAGCCTTGATGCCGCCCGCTGGCTGGCGGTCGCGGCGGCGCGGACGTTTCTCAATCTGCCCTACTACACCGCCGACATGACGCTCGAGCGTCGTGGCGATGGCCTGCGTTACGAGAGTGCGCGTCGAACGCGCCAGCACGCGCAGTTCAAGGCGACTTACGAACCTACGGGCGCCCCATTCGCTGCGTCCGTCGGTTCGATCGAGTACTTCCTCACGGAGCGATACTGTCTCTACCATCACAATCGCCGCGGCCATCCTTACCGCCTGGACATTCACCATCGGCCGTGGTCCCTCCAGGTCGCACGCGCGACGATCACGATGAACACCATGGCCGCAGCCAGTCACCTGACGCTCGACGGTGCGCCAGCGCTGTTGCACTTCGCACGGCGACAAGACGTGGTTGCCTGGCCGCCGGCGCGCTTATCCGCGCGCGCTCAGCGGAGCGTTCGAAACGTCACCGAGTAGCGCAACTGTGCCACCGGCGGAATGTGATGTTCGTACGCCTGTCGCGATTCCCCCGTCATCAGGTACGCTGATCGACGGTCCAGCACAATTTCGTGTGTCGCGGACCGACGAGGCGACGTCGGCGCCGAACGGGGAGCGGTACGGCCGAAACTTCATTCGACAGGCCGACAAGAGCGAGAGCCCGGCGACGATGTCGTATTGGGGTGCGTCGCGATGCCAGCCGATGGGCGTGCCGGGACGGTACTCATTGATCAGGGCCATGGCGAACGCGTCGGAATCGACGCCGGCCCAGTGGGCAATTTTTGCGCGCAACGGCAACAAGAACGCTGGAAGCGGCCCAGCTGCTGCCCGGTCGTACGACTGGCCGAAGAACGCCACTCGCCGCCGAGCGACGACACCGCGCATCTCGAAATCCGAAAATGCGACATCAGCGATCGCTTCGAGGAGGACTCGCTCATCCGCGTCCGTGATGAAGTCCTCGCGATAGTGGAAGCCCGGGGGCCACATCGCGTTCGAAGAGACTTCGCGACGCTACCATGATCCCAGTGTCCCATGGTGTGGCCCCGAAGCCGCCGGATTCAGCGGTCGGCAGAGACAGCGTGCCGCGAAGGGACGCTGAACCCGATGAGTAGGACTGCGGACATTCGAATCGGAACGGCGGGTTGGTCGATTCCGCGCGCGGCGGCATTTCGATTTGATTCGGCTGGAACGCATCTCGAGCGCTACTCGCGCCTACTCCGTTGCGCTGAGATCAACTCATCGTTTCACCGGCCGCACGCCGCAGCCACCTACGCGAAATGGCGCGACAGCACCCCTCCGGATTTTCGGTTCGCCGTCAAGATGCCCCGGGCGATTACGCACGAACTGAAGCTGCAGGACGCGCGAGACCCATTTGTCACGTTTCTGGCCCAGACCGACGGCCTGGGCGAGAAACGAGGGCCGATACTCGTGCAGTTGCCGCCGTCGCTGTCGTTTGATGCCTCGGTCGTGACTCAATTTCTGGACCTGGTGCGAAGCGTTTACGACGGACCCATGGTCTGCGAGCCGAGGCACGCGACATGGTTCTCGCCGGTTGTGGCATCGCTGTTGAGCGGTACGGAATCTCACGAGTAGCAGCCGATCCGCCGCCGGTGCCCGAAGCAGGTAATCCCGCGGGTGGGACACGCGTGGCATATTTTCGGCTGCACGGATCGCCGCGGAAGTACTGGTCACGATATGGCGAGGACGCTATCGCGACGCTTGCGAAGACCGTGCGCGATATTACGACCGCGGAGGAGGTGTGGTGTGTGTTCGACAACACCGCAAGCGGCGCCGCCATCGAGAACGCCTGGGAACTGCGTGAACGCTTGATGGTTGATCCGGCTACCTAGCATGTGGCGCACGACCAGATCTACTCGCGCTTTATCTGCTGGGCAGGCTTGTCCTCACGAAGAGCGACGAACTTCGTGTGCCGGAGGTGAGTTGTCCGCGGTCCACTTTTTGAATAATTGCTGGTGCACGATCGGCATAACCTTCGCATTCGGCCAGCGTACATCAGGTAATTGTCCTCGCCGTACGCGAAGACCAATGCGTCGAACATCTCGAGCGCCTGAAGGAGAGGTGGTAATTGTGGATGAGCCTGTCTCAGGGAATTAGGGGATCAATCGGTAGTCCTAAGGCCGCCTTTTTATACGTTTCTGTCGCTTCCTTCAAAACGGCGTCTCGCTCCTCTGGATTCACGGTCCCCAGCAACTCATTCACCTCTTTCTGGAGATCCTCAGGAGTTTTGTCGCTCTGCATTGCGTTGACGATCACCGCTACCGCCGTTTTGTGGTCCATCACAAGATTTTATCCCATCAGGACAACTCGTTCCGTGGATGTCCTTCAGGACCTGCGCTTGGTTTCTTTAAGTCTCGACAAATGCGCGCACGTCACGTCGTCGCCGTAAATGTGTTCGAGCATTGCGACGCCACACGGTGTAAGTACCTCTATGGATACATTGACTTCGCACTTTGTGGACGCCAGGAAGTCGGGTAATGATCAAGGGCAGTTCGACTGCAATGAACGTCATCCGGAGAAATAACGTCCACTACGAGCGGGGCGACGGGACCACCGATGCTGTTCAGCCACGGTTTCGGCTGCGACCAGAACATGTGGCGGTTCGTCGCGCCCGCGTTCGCGGCGACTACCGCATCGTCCTGTTCGATCATGTCGGGGCGGGCGGGTCCGACCTCTCGGCGTACGACCAGCGGAAATACGCGAGCGCTCGATGGCTACGCTGCGACGTGCTCGAGATCTGCGCGCGAGCTGCGACTGTCGGATGTCGTCTTCGTCGGGCATTCGGTGAGCGCGATGATCGGCGTGCTCGCCGCCGAACGACGAGCCGAGCCGTTTCAAGGCGCTCGTCCTCGTTGGGCCCTCGCCGCGCTACATCAACGACGGCGACTACGTCGGCGGGTTTTCCCGCGCGGACATCGAAGGGCTGCTGGACTCGCTCGACAGCAACTATCTCGGCTGGTCGAGCGCGATGGCGCCGGTCATCATGGGCAACGCCGACCGCCCGGAGCTTGGCGTCGGAGCTGACGAACAGCTTCTGCCGCACCGATCCGGACATCGCCGCTGACTTCGCCCGCGTCACGTTTCTCTCGGATAACCGGCAGGATCTGTCAGCCGTCACCACGCCGACGCTTGATCCTTCAATGCTCCGATGATGTGATCGCTCCGCGGCGGTGGGGGACTACGTGCATCGCCAGATGCCGGCGAGCCAGCTCGTGACGATGCGCGCGACCGGGCACTGCCCGAACCTGAGCGCGCCCGAGGAAACGATCGCGGCGATCAAGACATTCCTGCAGTCGTTGCCGTGATGCCGTCCGAGCCTTCCGGTGACCGCGCCGCTCAGGCGCTCCTGGAGGAGACCGCCGAGGACCTATACGAGCATGCGCCGTGCGGATACGTGTCCACGCTGCCCGACGGCACGATCGTCAGAATCAACCAGACGCTGATCGAGTGGACGCGGCACTCGCGAGACGCGCTTCTGTCGGGCACGAAGTTCCAGTCCCTGCTCGCGGTCGGATCGAGGATCTACTACGAAACGCACTACGCGCCGCTGCTGCAGATGCAGGGCTTCGCGAACGAAATCGCCTTCGACATCGTGTGCGCCGACGGGCGGCAGCTCCCCGTTCTGGTCGAACTCGCGGCTCAGGCGAAGCGACGACGGCACGCCGCTGTTCAACCGCATCACGTTGTTCGACGCCACCGATCGCCGCCGGTATGAACGGGAATTGCTGCTCGCGCGGAGGAAAGCGGAGCAGGTCGCCAAAGACAAAGCGGACCTGCTCGCGATGTTGAGCCACGATATCCGCAACCCGCTGAACGCAGTGATGGGGGTCGTGCAGCTTCTCGATGGCAGCGATCTCACCGACGCACAGCACCGATTCGTCCGGCTCTTGAAGTCTTCGTCCGAGAACATGCTGAAGCTGCTCAACCATGTGCTGCAGTTGAGCAAGGCTGAGTCGCTTCGCGCTTGCCGAAACGCCGTTTTCCCTGCACCAGATTGTCGACGAGGTGCTCGCCACGTACGAAACCGCCGCGCGCGAAAAATCGATCGAGCTCCGAACGTCGGTGGATGCGTCCGTCCCCAGTCAGCTGCTAGGCGATCCGGTAGCCATGCGGCAGGTGCTGACCAACCTGGTTGGCAACGCGGTGAAGTTTACCGAATGTGGCAGCGTGGCCCTGACGGTCACGACGAGCGAACGCAGCGTCGACGCAATTACGCTGCACGTGGAAGTCTCGGACACCGGCATCGGCATCGCGCCGGACGTCGTCGACCGCATCTTCAACGCGTACACGCAGGCGAGCTACGACACGGCGGCGAAGTTCGGCGGCAGCGGACTTGGACTGGCGATTACCCAGAAGCTGCTTGCGCTGTATGGTGGCGGCGTCCACGTGGCGAGCGTGCCGGGGCAGGGTTCGCGTTTCTGGTTCAACCTGCGCCTCGCGATTCCCCAAGTCCGCATAAAAAAGAGCGTGCGCGCACCGCCCGGGCGCGCTCAAAGAATATCGAAGGATGATTTCATTGAAGAAATGTCCCCACGCGGCGATGTCCGCAGTCGCGGACCTATGTCAGTCGAACTTCACCACGACGACCGTTGCATCGTCAACAAACACGCCGCCCGATCGACGCGCCGCCTCGTCGAATAACCCTTGGCAGACGTCTGGGGCTTCGCCCGGACCAGAGTTGACCCGACATAGGCTCGTACACCGGCGACCTCAAAGATTTCGTCGGTTGAAGGTCCTGCCTCTGTAATCCCGTCTGTGTACAGGACAAGTCCGTCTCCAGCACCGAACGTCGCGTAGGCCTCCCGGATGGGAGTGAACCGTGGAAATCCAAGCGGTGGCCCTGTAGAGGGAAGGACTTCGGTGTGCCCATTCGCTCGAACGAGGAGCGGAGGCGGATGTCCTGCATTGACGTAGATGATGCGCCGCTCCGTGATGTCGATGATCCCGTAAAACGTGGTGATGAAGTTTCCGGGCGGCAGCGAGCGCGCCAGGAGATCGCTGACCCCGCTAAACGTACCTCTCAGACGCAGTTCCACGCTCACCAGCGCGTGGACCATGGCGTGATGCGCGACGGCCAGCAGTGCTCCCGGCAGACCCTTGCCCTTGGCGTCGGAAATGAGACCCCGAGCTGAGACTCCGGGTACGGGATGAAATCGAAGGCATCCCCGCCGACGGTCTCGGCGGTCACCATCGACCGAACACGTCCATCCCTGTGAACATCGGCGCGGACTCGGGGTTGAGGCTTTTCAAAATATCACGGGCGATGTCCATGTCGCGGTCTAAGCGCGACTGGCGCATCAACTGCTCGTGCAGCACCGCGCGTTCGAGGACAATCGTCGCCTGCTGCCCGAACAGCGTGACCAACGCGAGGTCCTGATCGTCAAACGCCGTGGGACGATCGGACTCGAGCACAATCGCACCGAGGATGCCACGCGGTGACGACAGCGGGACCGTCAGCTCACGCAGGTCGACGGCCGAATCGCAACGTAAGCAGGTTCACCCCGGACGTCGCGGACGAGTCGTGATTGTCCGGTACGCATGACATCGCCAACGAGACCCGCTGCCGTCGGCATTTCGAATCCGGCGGATATTTGTGCGTCGCTCGCGCGCGGACCACTTCTCGCCGTGTCTCTCGAACGAAGATACCGCCCGCGTCGAACGGAACCAGTTGCTGCAGGCTTTCGAGGAGAATCGTCAGGGTCGGCTGGAGCTCTACCGAGATGGCGACGTGAGCCAATATCTGAAGCAGAAGATTGAGCGGTCGTCGGCTGGCACGGCAGAGCCCGTCTCTCGTAGTGTAGCCGCTTGCCAGCGTGGTGTTGGGCGGGAATGGGCGGACGCACAGAACTCATTTCAGTCGAAAACCGTCATAAATCAGGAACGGATTTCAGGCCCGGATGGCCCGCGCCTGCTGCGCAAGCGTGGCACAGTCACGACCTTCGGATAACGTCTGCGCGCCCGGAAGGAGACCGGGTGTGGACCAACAGGAGAGGTACCCGTCGAGCACAGAACGCGCGGTAAAATGGTTACGCGGTGGTTACCCGCCGTTGAAATCTGCTACTTTTGTTCCAGAAAGTCGACGTGCTTGGTCGGTTCGGGACCGAGGGGTCGGAGGTTCAAATCCTCTCGCCCCGACCATTTTCCTAAGAAAACCTTCATGATTAAGTCTGCTTGACCACTCGGTTCCTCCCAGTGGTCAGCGTATCAAATCCAGCTTCCCGCAGTTTAGAGTGGCAGAAATATTCGGGTTCGCGTTCGTCGCCACCGTGTACGAGAGTAAATAGTTACCCTCTGGTTACCCTGAACTGAATCGCGGCCGCCCGATGAGGACGGCGGTGTGACAACTCCAATGGCCGGCCGGATGCCGGCCATTTTCTTGTACCTGGAGCCGTTGGGGATTCGAAGCCGTGTTGATGAAATTGAATGACGTGGAGATTCCATCTACAAAATCATCTACACCCAACGACGATGTGGGGCGCGCCATATTTTTCAATGAGTTACGACCTATTACGATTGCACCGGCAGGTCTTCGAACCTGCGACCCCCGGCTTAGAAGGCTGGTGCTCGTCACAAGAATGCCGCCGTTGGGTCTACTCGCCGCACGCCCAATTCCTGAGCTGGAGACTTTTCTGGCCACGGGCGGGTTCCGCCAAGCCGGGTGCCCTCGGTGGATGGCTCCGCCGAGCGGCCTGGCGGTCCCTAGGGTGACTCTATTTTCCGTAGCGTGAACGATACAGAACGATGGCCGCGATGATGACCAAAAAAATCCCAAGCAGCACAGTTATTGGGATCGGTGGCGGAAGTCCAAGCATGGTTACATCGTCGATACTAGCTGAGTTGATCGTTTTTCAGTTGTTCTGCCCCTGCGCGCGGAGATGTTCCGCAAGGTTCCTGACATTCTCGCGAAGCTCGGGAGATTCTGCTGAGGCTCTGCGATGGTGGCCCCTTTTCTGCATCGTCTCGATAAGAGACAAAACTATCTAGAAGGAGGCCTCAGATGACTCGTTCGTTATACGCGATACCAGCGACACTATGCCTTGTCGCCGCGGTCGTCACGGCGCAAGCACCTGCCGGGGATAAACCTGCGAGCAATCCACCGGCAACTCAGCAACCCGCGGGGCAGCCGCCCGCTGGGCAACAGCCCTCCACGGGCAGGCCCACGACCCCCTCACCGTCGTCGCAGCAACCATCGTCGACGATGGCTGGGAACAAGATCACGTACGTTGGCTGCGTCAAGCCGGGTACTTCAACCGGAACGTGGGTTCTCGAGAATGCTGAAGCCCAGAAGGCTGGGGCAACCGGCTCCGGTGCGGTCGGAACGTCTGGCGGATCCATGATGACATTGAATCTCGACCCTGCCGCGACCGTGAACTTGAAGCCGCATGCGAATCACAAGGTTGAGATCGTCGGAATGATGTCGACCGACTCGGGTGCCACCGCAGCCGCAGGAGCAAAGGGAGGCGAAGCAGCAGCCGGAGTGACGGGTGCGACGGATGCAAAAGGTGAATCGGGCACGCCCGGAGCCGCGGGTGGGACGGGAGCCACAGGAGGAACCGGAGCCGCAGGTGCGCGAGCTTCTGGGCATCACTTCAGTGTGGAATCGTTGAAGATGGTTTCTGCTACCTGCCCGTAAGGGCGAATCGCAACGACCGGGCAGGGTTCGAGCCTTGCCCGGTCAATTTTGGTGCGCTACCACTCCACCTGTGACCCAGTTCGCGCCTCTTACGCGCCAGGCACTTTAAGTTCATTCATCCGACAACACGATCCCAATGTCATCGTCTATGACATCGCGCCTCCGTATGACGCGAACTGGAAGTTGTTTCAGCATCTCAGTGAGATACCGAGTCTCAGCGGGACGGCAGTTCGTAGTTACGACGACCAATAAAACACACGTGGAGAAACTCGTTGGTCGAGATTACCGCGTCTATGAAGTCATCGGGAAACCTGCCGACCTTGACCAGATCGTGCGGGCTGTGAAAGAAGCCGGCCGTGCCCGTCCCATACGCTGACGCCAGTTCGCGACCGTATTCGGAAATAGCCGGCTTATCCGAAAGTTGACCGCGTACGAAAATCAGCTTCGCCGGTATTGCAAACGATCTTTGTGCACTTATTTATATAACAGGTTAGGGAGTCGGTAGCAGTTCAGTTCACGAGCAGTCGAATGGCCGCAGAGTCCATCCAACCTTACCAGTGTGCGTTGGCGGCCGACGGGATCGCGATAAGTCGCTCAGAAAACAGGCCCTCGTCTGCGAGCAGGTGACCCAACTGAACGCGCAGGTGCCTGGCCGATGCGGAGTCGCGCGGGTTCAGCCGGGTCGTGTGCAGACCTCGCCCCGCAAGCCACGAAAACACCAGAGGTGCCGACCCGTCTCCGGCGGCGCCTGAGCGCTGAGTAAAGAACGTCCACAGGTCCCGGGAGTGCCGAGCGAGTTCGGCGCCGCTCCGCCTCGTTCGGTGCAACATCGTTGCGCCGTCGTTTCGCGCGGCCACCGTTCGACTGCGTCGGGATCGATCGACGGCACGAGCAGCACGACATCTTGGACAAGCGCAGGTGGAATGGCCCTCGTGGCCAGCCTCGGCGCGGCCGTCTGGACGTTCACGACTGGTTGCAGATCGCGGATAAGCCGTGCCTCGCGTAGAAGCG
This sequence comes from Vicinamibacterales bacterium, assembly GCA_963787755.1. GTDB lineage: Bacteria > Acidobacteriota > Vicinamibacteria > Vicinamibacterales > JAMQPK01 > JAMQPK01. Next base: position 185,301 of record CAWBEG010000001.1, on the reverse strand, counting down.
CTTCGATCTCTGATCCGACTTGTTGCCACTCGATCGCCGCGACGCCCGCCAACGCTGGCGGCAGCACGCGCCATCGTCGAGTCGCGAAATGCGCGCTCAAGCGGCGACGAAGATTGGCTGCCTTGCCGACGTAGAGCACGGTCCCCGACCAGTCGCGGAATACGTACACTCCGGGCGCGGCCGGTGCCTCGCGTCGTGCGCGTTCGCCCACGCGGCGCCAATGTTCGCGCCGATCTTCGAAAACGAGGGCCTGTTCGACGAGCGTCCGTGCGAGAGCGGGTGCCGCTCCGCGAATGCCGAGTACTTCGCAGGCAAGCCGTTGGTAATCCGGCGCCTGGCCGGGCGCGAGGCGAGCGAGCAATCTATCCCTCAGCAAGACGTTGTGCCATGGAATGTTAATACGTTCGAATTCACCCGGGCTGCCAGCATCACATGCATCCGGCACTGCGTGCCGGAGACGCCCCGCTTACCGACTACGCGTGGCGATGGGGCGGGGGCCGCCATCGGAATCGCTCGCATGAATTGGTCGGCTTGCAACGCGAGCTCGGAACTCAGTGTGCTCAATCAGAGCAGATCGAAGCAGGCCGCACGTTCTCACCGCGCGGTCCTTTGGCCCCTGTCCTTTCTCAAACTGTGCGGAGAAGTCCTTTGAGGGGTTGCGAGAAGGACAGACCGTGATGGGGCTGATCGGTTTAGAACGGGCGGTTCATCTGCGTCCCCCTGCATGGGATCCCGCCTGCTCCTAGAACACATGGACGTGACATCGGCGAGTGAGCGCGATTCATCGCTCACCGAACTCCGACCGCCTCTAACGCCTCGTTGGTCAGGCGCTGTCGGCTGCTCCAGTCGTCGCGCCATGGATCACGGCGTGCTCGCTGTTTCACTACGACACAATCACTGACCGCACACTTCTTCTGTCTGCCCATTTCACTCCTGTTCACTCGGGACAGCGCGTCGATACCGTCGCACTACACGCGGCAACCTCTTGGAGGTCTTTCCTTCTTTCCGCGTGTGAAGTGTGGCAATCTTCTTCACTACCTCGATGGAAATTTGCTCGAAGTGAGTTGTTTTTATGTTTCCGGGGGTCTTTCTCGGCATTCACGAACATTAGCGGGGTGCGCGTGATACGGGTCATCTCTTTTCGGAATCGGTTTAGAACGTTGGAACGATTACGTCACGTTAGTTTAGTGTTCGCTGCAAGAAGGCGGTGTCGAACTTGGTGATGCGCTCGATGGGATACACCACGCGGTCGGGATGCGTGATGGTGACACCACCGACGGCGGCGGGTTCAGTCATCTCCGACCAGTCTCCAGTCGTGCTCTTCTAATTCTGTTTCCGGCCCTCGAGACGGCCGTGCTGTGACCTCGCGTCCCGCACCCGCTGTGTTCGGTGGAAATCCGCGCGCCCAAATTCTCGCTATCTGATTCCGATATCGAAATTAGAGATCAATGAGGGGCTACGGTCCGACCACCTGAAGCACGACCTGAAATACTCCACCGATCACCGCGGCCGTCACGCCCGTGAGAGCGAGTGACCAGTCGATCACCAACACGACTACCAATAGTATCGCTAACATCACCAGGAGCATTGTCTTGCGGTTACCGCGTGTTCCGGCAATCATCCCGTACCCTTCCTAACATTCGTAGGCTAACCTTTGGCTCGCTGACGCCATCTCCTGCAGCGCGAAACGCGCCAGCGACGCGATCACGTCATCGGTAACCCAGGGCCGCGCGCCCGACCCTGGACGCCATCGCCGCATTGTTTCGAATACTAAGCCAGTGCCGGAGGGGCACCGACAACGGAGACATGGCATCCCGTCCAGTCCCGACGTTCGGAATGAAGAAATCGATGGGATACCTATACCGACCGGGCGCTAGAGGCGTACGAGCCACGGCGCGCCTTAGCGCCGTGTACTAGCGCGCATCGGAACAGCTTTGTAACGGTACCGCTAAGAGCGGTACAACCTCGAGGCCCGCGCGATAACGGCGACGAACAGGATGAGAGCCGCAACTGATACTGGATGAATGAGGAATTGCATTCAAAGTACGGAACGAACGCCCTTCAATACGGATGCCGCTCCAATATGCCCCGGGCAACGGTAATGGGCTTCAGAAGGGTGAGCTCGGGTGGTCACTCCCCGCGCACCAAACCTATTGGATTCTTCTCGCGCTTCGTTACACCGAGTACGTGTCCGTACATCGCGGGGAAACACCGGATACCTCCAGTGTCTCGAAACTCGTCATGAGGTGGTGACGCCTCACGGACGGCGCCACGATCCCCGTGCTGCCTTGCTGCTTTGGGAGTAGATTGTTCTGATGCCTACTAACCAGCTGCTGACGGCGTTGGCTGCCGAGGATCGAGACCGCCTGTCGCCGTTTCTCACGACGATTCCCATGCGTTTAAGGCTGGTGCTGTACAAGCAGAACGCGGCGATTGACGACGTGTACTTTCCGTGCAGCGGCGTGCTGTCTCTGACGAGGACGATGGAAGATGGTGGGACCGCTGAAGTGTACGCCATCGGCAATGAAGGAATGATCGGCGTATCCGTGTTTTTTGGCGACCCGCTCTCTCATACCGAAGCTCTCGTCCAGGTTGCCGGCGACCTCGCGTACAAAATGCCGGTATCTGTGTTTCTGCGAGAGATGGAGCGGCACGGCGCGTTTTATCAGCGCGTCATGCGGTACCACCACGCACTAAACCTCCAAATTCAACAGAACACCGTGTGTAACGCGTTGCATCACGTCGAGCATCGGTGCTGCCGATGGCTCCTTACCACGGGTGACCGGGTCGGCATTGACCAGTTCAAACTCACGCATGAGTTTCTCGCAGTGATGCTTGGCGTGCGTAGGGCGACTGTAACGGTCATCCTCGGAACGTTGGAGAAGGCTGGACTGGTCGCGGCTGGCCAACCCGGTGTCATAACCATTACAAACCGGGAGAAACTCATGGGCGCGTCGTGCGAATGCTACGCGGTGGTGAAAGCAAACTACGAACGGTTGTTGCCGGAAAGCGCGTCAGGGAAGCTGAACGCGAACTGATCGTGCACACGTCGATGGGAACGCGGAAGTTCTTAGAGGATATACCGAAGGCGGCATAGCATCGGCCGGTAGTCTGACCGGCCGATCTTTTCGTTACTAATTAGCACCGATATCCCAGCCTTGCGGCATGCGGTAGTTATCCTCCGAATCAGTTCGTCCTGCTCCCGTTGCGGCAGCAATCATTTCATCCAATCGCGCGGCGTCCGCAGCAGCCAACTTTTCGAAGGCCGCTTTGTCGAAGCCAGGGGAATCCTCCACACGAGACTTCACAACATCCGCTCGGAGCTCTGTATCTTCAGCGTTCAATCGTACCTGACCGATCGGGACGAGAAAGTGTTTATGAATAAACCACCCGGCGCTGACGACGACGTGCCGAGGGCGACGCTCCCGCACGTCAATGATGAAACCTTCGACCTTTCCGAGCGTCTCTCCGTCCGAACCGATCACGGGAACGCCGTCAAGCCGAGCTGCGGTGCCATTTAGTTCCCGGGCGTCTACGTACTTTAGTTCTGGTCGGGTATGGTCCATATCTCCTCCATTCAAGCTCAAAAGTTTAGCAATAACCGGTCCGCGGACGGTACTGCAATTGCAAATCTGGCTGACGTGGAGATCAGCGATCGTCAGCCTGGAAAATCCCCCCGCATCGAGTCAGGGGCGGACACGTTGACGTTCACCCTGCGGATTGATTCGGACGATGGCCGACGATTCGAGCTCGTCGTGAAGTGCCAGCGCCATGGAGAGATATTTGCTGCTCTCCGCCATGCAACAGATCTCGATGTTCGCCTGTGAGCTTTGTCTGTGCCGCGCCGCGGCGTGACTGGCGGTGCCGCTTCTGCCATCAGCCTCGCGAGGGCCGCTGATTGCCCCGCGGTTTCTGATCGACAGGGACGAACGCGCGTTCTGGGCTCACCCAGACGATCCTCTTCGGCCGCGTGAGAACGGTCGGGTCTCCACGCTCCACCCATTTCGAAAGGGAACAGCGGGGGCACGGGTTTCCGTCGCGCAAGGTCCCTGCATCTCCACATAAATCGCACATCTGTATCACCTTCCAAAAACGTCAAGAATATCCACTTACCCGTTCATCTTCCGTACGAGGGCGTACGTCTTGCGGTACCGGTGGCTCGCCCCAGCCGCACCGTCGCCAGCAACGCCTGGCTGTGCCGAAGCTCCTGCGCATATTCGAGATGGAGTACGCGTTCGAGGACGCCGTCCGGCGTTTGACGAGATCCCAGAGACCGCTGTTGTGCCAGTGGTTCTCGTCGTTCCAATCCATCCGATCGATGATCGGGAAAAGGCAGACGCCTTCGAGCGGCATACCCGCGTCGTTCGCGCTCCACAGCTCCGCGGCGATTTCGCGCAGCCATTGCGCACGGCCCACGCCGACGTGGCTCGTCTCGCCGATGAACAGCGGCCGGCGATAGCGGTCGTACACTTCGGCGAGCATTCGATGGAAGGGCCGCCATCGCGGATCGCGCGGCGTGTCCTCCCAACGAAGCCGGTCGTCCGGGTATTCCCACTGGTTCGAGTGGTAGAAATTGACCCCCATGATGTCCAGATATCGCGGGATGGCCACCCAGCTCGGGGCGATGATGCCGGCCAGCATGTCCCACGATTCGAACTGGCTCTCGCGCTGCTGCGGTCGGCGGCCTCGGTCAGTTCCGGGCGCATCACCGGCGGAACGACATGAATGACCGGATCGACGTGAACGACCCGCGCGCGCCGGTCCACCTTCCACAGCGCGTCACAGCTCGCGATCGCCGCCTTGATGAGCTGCCGCTTTGAGTTCGCTGCCGCGTGCCTCGGCAAATGGCCAGAACCATCCCACTTCGCCGGCCGCCCACGCGAAAAACGAAATCTCGTTGATCGGCGTATAAAACGGGCAGCCGCTTTGAATGGCTCCGGATGAACTGCGCGACCTCGCGCGCTGAAGCGCGCGAACCGCGCGGGAAACGCGCTCGCTGAAGAAGTCGACGTCGTCGGGAACGCCGTAATGCAGCAGCGTCCACATCACCTGCATGCCGTGGCGTTCCGCGGCCACCACCATTGGCGCGAGGGACGAGAAGTCGAAAATGCCGTCGCGCTCGATGAGGTGCCAGCGGACGGCGTCGCGCACGGTGCGGATGCCGACGCTTTTGAGACAGCGCATAATCACTGATCCACCTGAACATCGTGCTGAGTGGCCGCCAGCATGTCGAGCCGCCTGCCGGCTCCGTTGATATGCGTAGCCGCTTCGAAGCCGCCCATCCAGAACGAGTCGAATACGTGCGGTCTCGCCGGCGCAAAGTCATGCGCCATGCGCGAGGGCGTCCTGCCGCGACTGACTCGTCATCTTCGAGTAAAGCGTCAGCGCCTGCGCGACGACCTGATCCATGTTGTAGTACTTGTAGGTCGCCAGTCGGCCGACGAAGTGAACGCCTGCTGGTCGCCGCCGCGAGCATCTGATACTTCCGGTACAAGCTCCGCGTTTTCGCTGCGCGGAATCGGATAGTACGGATCGCCGGAGGCCTTCGGGTATTCATAGACCAGCGACGTCTTGTGATGCTCCTGGCCGGTCAGGTACTTGAACTCCGTCACCCGCGTGTACAGGTTCTCGTTCGGATAGTTGATCACGGCGACCGGCTGGTGCCGCTCGACGTTGAGCGTTTCGAACTTGAACTCGAGCGATCGGTACGGCAGCCGTCCGTAGCGATAGTCGAAGTACTCATCGACCGGGCCCGTGTAAATCACCTCGTCGTGCGGAATCGTCTTCTGCACTTCGCGGTAGTCGGCATTGAGCAGGATCTTGATGTTCGGATGCGACAGCATGCTCTCGAACAGCCGCGTGTACCCATGCTTCGGCATCGCCTGGTATGTGTCCGTGAAATACCGATCGTCGTTGTTCGTCCGCACCGGCACGCGGGCGGTCACCGCCGCGTCGAGCTCCGACGGGTCGAGATCCCACTGTTTGCGGGTATAGTTCCGGAAGAACTTCTCGTACAGCTCGCGTCCAACCTTGCTGACGATGACGTCCTCGGACGTCTTGATCGCAGCGCGCTTCTCGGCGAGCTTTCGAAAAACGCCGGCAGCTCGAAGGCCGTGAGCTTGCAGGCCGTACATCCGATTGATCGTTTCGAGGTTGATCGGGATCGGCACAAGCTGGCCGTCGACCCATGCCTGCACACGGTGCTGGTACTGCCGCCACTCGGTGAAGCGCGAGAGGTATTCGAAGACCTCACGGCTGTTGGTATGGAAAATGTGGGGGCCGTACTTGTGCACCAGCATGCCGGCATCGTCGTAGTGGTCGTATGCATTGCCGCCGATGTGGTTGCGCTTGTCGATGATCGAGCACCGTTCTTTCCCGCGTCTGCCGCAAGACGCTCCGCCATGACGCTGCCTGCGAATCCGGCTCCCACGATGAGGTAATCAAACATCGTGTTGCCCCTGCACTAGAGGTTCGGTTGAAGGCGACGGCAATGCTGCCACCGCTCGGGATGGTATCGGGAACGGTAATGGCAGTCGTGGCGGCTTGATGCCGGTAACGCGTCCAGCAGGCGCGACGTCGCCGTCGATCAGCGCGACATCTCATCCCATGTGCGATCCCATGACATGCTGGGAAAGAATCGATCGACCTCTTCACGCCACTCCGGCCGACTGGCCCGTCGAGCGCCCGTTCGATCGCGCTGACGAATCCGTCCGGCCGAGTCGGCGATCGCCACGAACCCCTGTTCACCGTATGGCCGGACGACGTCGCGAACGCGGCGTCGACACGACCGGGCATCCGGCGGCGAGATATTCCGGCGTCTTCGTCGGACTGATGAAGCGCGTCGAATCGTTCTGCGCGAACGGCAGCAGCGCGACATCCCATCCCGACAGGTAGCTGGCAAGCTCGGCGTACGTTCTTCATGCCGAGATAATGAATGTTGGCGCGGCGCGGCAGCGTCGCCGGATCGATCTTCACCACGGCCCGAGGATGACCAGGTGCCAGTCGGGCCGTGCCGCGGCGACCGCGTCGATCAGACCCAGATCCATCCGCTCATCGATCACGCCGAAGAAGCCAAGCCGCGGATGCGGGATGCGCGCCTGATCGTCGGGGTCCTCCCTCGTTGACGCGCGCGGCCGCGAAATGCGGCACGTCGACGCTGCTCGGGAAACGGATAGACGCGGCGATGACGCTCGCGTTTCGCTTCATACAGGCTCTGGCCACCGGTAAAGACCAAGTCCGCCCGGCTCAGCAACTCCGTTTCGTGCTCGAGCAAGTCCGGCGGCGCTCCGTGAAACGCCGACAGCTCGTCCATGCAGTCGAACACGGTCGCGCTCGGCAGACACGTGGCGTGCGAACGGCAACGCCATCGGCGTGTAATACCAGATAACCGGACGCTTGATGCGGTATTGTCGTGTGGAGCTCATCGAGAAGGCGACGGAGTTCTGTCGTCGCCTCGGCTGAGTTCAAATCCGATCGGAAGATGCGGTACGCAGACGTACACCGCCGTGATCGCGCGTGATGCGAAGCTCAGCATGCGCCGCATCGAAGACTCGGTTCTTCGAAAAAAAAGACGCGGCGCGTGCGCGCAAAGCGCGTCATCAAGTGCTGCGGTCGCTGGAACACGAAATTCCAGCGTAAATGCGACAGACAAATGAGATCGCGACTGTTTCTTTTTGCGGCAATGTCCTTCAAGGGTGTCTCCTGCCGCCTGACATGTTCAAGTTTCGTACCGGTTATGCCAAAGGCACAAGCGCACGTGCGTCACACGCTGTCGCCTTGCGGTACTCGGCGACGGTTCGGTGTGCGACGGATCGCGCGGATCCTTTAGCGCACAGAATCACCACTGCGCCACCGAATCCTCCTCCAGTCATTCGCGCGCCGAACACATCGGCCTTGCCGGCCGCGATGTCGACGAGGCGATCGATGTCTGGCGTCGAGATCTCGAAATCGTCCCGCATCGAGGTGTGGGATTCGAGAAAAAGCCTGCCAAGCGTCGTCACGTCGTCCCTTGTGAGCGCATCAACAGAGGCCAGCACGCGGGCATTTTCGGTCACGACATGGCGTGCGCGCCGATCGAGCGGCGCTGGCAATTCTGCGATTCTCGGCAGATCATCCACTGAGAGTGCGCGCAACCAGCGCACGTGGAGCCGCGCAGCGGCGTCCTCGCATTCGCGCCGCCGGATCCGGTATTCTCCGCTCGCGTGGGAGTGGGACACCCCGGAATCGATAACGCCGATCTCCGCGTGTGCCGAAAGCGGAATCTTGTCGGCCTGCAGCGTCGCGGCGTCGAGAAACAGAGCGTGCGCCTCATTGCGCGCTCGATCTCTGCGATTGAGATCGCGGTGTCGGCCAAAGGTAACGCTGGTGCGAGCCCGCGTTCAGCCAGGGCCTTGTGATGACGAGCCCTTCCTCGGCGAAGCGCGCGACGACCGCAGCTGTTACATCGGGGGATGCAGTCTTCCCGCTCTCGAAGGCGCGCACCACACCCTCAGCGACGAGATGGCAACGATGTTGGCCGAAGCTTCGCCCGTCACCCGGGTCTTCGGCAACGGCAAGCCCACGAGCGAGCCACTTGGTGAACATCGGGATTGGGTGACGCAAGTGCGTTGAAACTGCCATGTGAAGACCAGGGACCAGAGCCATCGCGCCCTCCAGATCCGCGTGGGGGACGTAAAGGACGCCGGCGTCTGCACGAAAGTAGGCGCTGGGATCGCTCAGCACCTTGGCGTGAAAGGCCACATTGGCTGCGTTGAATCGTCGAGTCAGCTCGTGAATCCAGAGTGGCGCACTCTCAGCCGTCAAATGCCAATAGAGCCGGTACTATTCCAACTGGAGATCCGGCGTCGTCGGTAGGTTGGTCCGCGTCGCCGAGGATCGTGTAGTAACCTGGGAGCATCTCCCGCAATTCTTTGCCGAGTCGGAGTCGCCCGACACTGCCGATGCCAACGTTTCTGTGCATCGGACGGAATTGTTCCCGTTGCGCCCACAACGTGAGGTCGTCACGTTGCCTGTGCACGACCAACGTGCCGTCTTCCTCAAGGGTTCGGATAATCCAGCCCGGCTCCCAGGTACCAGTGCAAATTTCGTGCAAGTGCCGGACGTTCGGTCAGCGGAAAGCCCGTAGATAGGATGAAGCGGCTGGTCTCCCTTAGTGACGTCGTAGCGTGCGCTCCACATTACTGCAACGCGCTCGTAGCGCACAGGAGAAGACCAGCCATGGAGTATGGTGCCATCGACCTGCACAAAAAAGAAAGCCAGGTTCGGATTCTCACGGAGGGTGGCGAGGTGGTCGACCGACGGATCGCGAGCATTTTGGAATTCGCCATGCACAGGTGCGCGGAACGCACGAACGTGTTCCCGCGAGGTGTCCGAAGCCGCGCTCGCGCACGTCGCCAAAGACAAGACCGAAGCCGCGTATTTCCGAACCGGCCTGTTCGACAAACGCCGTGATCTGATGAACCGCTGGGCGCAGTTCATCACCAGCACGCCGGCCAAAGTGCTTGCGCACAGCGCCTAATTTCACATGGCGACACCCCATCGGATCCGACGTGGCACGTTCGTTGCTGCACAAGCAAGCGGTGGGCGCAGACCTTCAGCCGAGAGCTGGTGGTGCAGTTTGCCACGCCATACGGCGTCGAGCGATACGTGGTGCAACCCTATTACGGGGAAGAGTCATAAACCGAAACATTTACTAGGAAGGGAGACATCATGAAGCACAACATCGCATACATACTGGTTACTCTCACGCTGACACTCGCTGCCGCTGCCTGTCATGCAACAGCGTCAGGCGTCGTCACGGATACCAAAGCCAATACGACCGCCGTAAAAGGCGCGGTGGAAACCCTCGACGTGAAAACGGCCATCCTCGCCGACAAGACCATTGACGCGGGCGCTATTGACGTGGACACGTTCGGAGACAAGAAGCTCGTTGTCTTGCGCGGGTCGGTGCCGACCGAAGCCCAGAAGACGAAAGCCGAACAAATCGCACGGGACCACGCGACAGGCTACAAAATCGAGAATCAGTTGGCTGTGGTTCCGACCACGAAGAAGTGAATATGCGACGAGCCCGGATGCGGATGGGCTAAACCTGCCTGCTTGAGGGACGGGCATCGGTGCCGGCGATGCCCCTCACGCGCCCTCGACCCGGCCTCCCCAGTACGCGGCACACGCCGCGTTTTGTACGGGTCGATGACACAACCATTCCTCGCGCAAAATGCGAGCCGTCGGATTTTACGAACATGTGTGGAAGAGGCGGCACACCGATCGCGAAATCGTGTGATCACTTTCCCAAATGCTTTAGATCCAGTCGAGGTGGTTTCTACGAACCGACCCGCGAAGTCCTAACCTGTCATTTCATCGTGCGCAGATTCTTCTGGAGCCAGGCGCGCACGAGCGCGGAGACGGAGAGGTTGTTGGCGCTGGCGGTTTTGATGATCTTGTGATAGTCCGGAACGGGCATCCACGTCGCCACGCTGGCGCCTTCCTTCCGCTGCGCCACACGCGGTCGTCCCGGCTTGCGCTTCGGCGACAGTTCGTCCATCGCGCGAGAGTGTCGCCGAAGACGCGGACCCCCACATGCGGGGGATCGCGCGCCTAGGACAGCAGTGCGCCGTCGACTTGTGCAGCGAGGCGCGCGAGGTCGGCCCGTTTACATTGCCAGCGTCAACACGAAGAATAGGAAGACGAGCGTGACGTACAACGGGACTCGGCAGCCATGATGGGGCCTTGCCAATGATCCGGCCTTTAGGGTGATGCTAATCACATTCGAATCCAGCCGCCCCGACCATTTCCTAAGAATTTCGCACACTCCAGTTTTCCCATGAGTCGCCCCGATTCCCACAATGTGGAATGCGTGAAAACCCCGGATGATAGTCGCATTGTACGGCCAGAATCGCCTCACCGCCCATGCCCATGTATCTTGACGCCGAACATGCTGTCATCGCCCGCTCCCGCAAGTTGGCGCGCCGAGCGCGACGCTGGGGCGTCGCAATCCCAAAAGAGTGGTGCGTTCCCGATTCGAACGGGATGTACTTCATCGGGAGCGTCTTCCACGACGCTCTTGAGACAAAGATTCGCACCGCCCGGCGGACGATCCTGTTCGAAGGCGTGGCCTTGCTCGGGGTGAGTGCCACTGTCGCCAACCTCGTACGGGCCGTCGGCCCCACCGGTGATTCACTGCACCCGCTCTAGATGGTCTGGTCGCTGACACCGTGCTTCTTCGCCACCTCCGGCACGGGCCGCTGATCGGCCTCGCGGAGGATGGTCACCATCTGCTCTTCCGTGAATCGAGTCTTTTTCATGGCTCCCTCGTTGCTCCGAGGGCGCCATTCTCTCAGGCTTCAGCTGGTCCGAAAAACGCCAGGCAGGTCAGCGTGAAGTAAGGGAATCGTAACAAGGATTGGCGCAAGCAGCTTATCCCCACTTGAACCGCGGAGTAGTGCGACCCCCTCGGGAGCGGTTCGGAGATGACCTAGTAACTCTTGCACGCCGTCGGCGGCAGCCCCCTCGCGCCAAAAAGCCGTTTCAAGCAGTGCAATCTCCTTGTCGTCTTCTAAACTCAGAATTACCCTATTCCCAAGCATTGCAAGCAGATCGAGGACTTCGGTTTCATCAAGTGCCAATGCCGTTGGGCGCTGCACCGACAGCCAGACACACCATCCCTTCCTGCAGGCTTTTTCGAGAAGGCGGCGCAATTCACGTCTGACTCGCTTACTGCCCGGTACGTCACTCGCCTCTTCGATTAACAAGAGGCCATGGACTGCTTGCGACGCATTGTCGCTTGACGAGTCCTCTAGATCTTGAATGGCACTACACGCTCTAAGAATTAGTCTAGAAAATGAATCTTCTTTACTCCTGATTAATCGAACGCCAGAATTGGAGAGGAGTTGGCGCCAATGAAGCCGATTGGAAAACTCGTGTCTGGTGAAACGCGACGCGACAGAACGAGGGAGAGCGCGTCGCTGTCCGTCGATACTGCCGGAAGCGTCGAGGATAAGTACGGTTGTAAGGCACGTCGATGCGCCCCCCGCGACAACCAGGTCAGCATTTGTCTTGGCGGTACCTAGCTTGCCGAAGGTAACCCCGTGACGATGAAGTCCTTCGATGGGGAGGTGTATTGTTGGCCGCACGACAGAGGAGGGATCGTAGAGAGTGCCGAGTGGAATGCCGGTTCCTGCCTCATACGCAGCGGCCTTTACGACTGTTTCTGGAACATCGGATAGATATATGGGCGATTGGTTGAGAACTCCCTCAAGTGGATAGTTGTATAGGTTGACGTCGACCTTAATCGCCTCGTAGACGGCCACTTTCCAAAGATAGCGATCTCCAGGATGTTCATACGTATTTACAAAAATATGCGTGACGTCTTTGTCATCATCATCAGAGTATAGTATCGGCTTTACTTCGAGTAACTCGTCGACTGGCTGCAACAGGAGAGCATTGTCTCTCGAAGCGTCAAGAAAGTTCCGCATTACCTCCGCCCTGTTCGACAGCATCATGGGGACGTAATCACGATTGCGATAAAACGGAAAGTCCATGACGATGCGGAATCCTAGAATGGCTCCTCCTCGCTGAAGCTTCCTCAAGTAACTGTTCAGCTGCTGCTGCCTGCCTCCACAAGCGGCTTCGGCCGCTGGCGAGAGATAGTTGCGGTAGCAAAGTTCGAATTGCGTCCGGTGTTTCAAGATATCTTGAATTAGTGATGCGTCAGGCTTGCTCTCGCTAGCGATCGTGCCACGTGCTACTAGCTGATCGACGACTTCAAAAATGCCGACCGCTTCACTGAGCTTTCCCCATTTTGCGATGCCAGCGTCGCGAAGGGTGTTCAGTAGCCGCTTTGTGAAATCCTCATACGCGGCCGGCGCGAACCGGACATCACACAGATAATCTGACCATCCTCCGGAGTAGTAGGAAGAAACATTAGCCTCAAAGCTTTCTAGGAATTCACGAACTTTAAAATAAACAACGCTCCGCAAGGTGTCGATGGTGACTATGTATCGCTTTGAACCGTTGGACAAGGCGAGCGCATTTAACACGTCTGGATGAGGGACGAACGAAAACGCTTCAATTCGTGGTGTGGATGCTGATCGCAATCGATCGATCGCGGCGCGAACACGGGGAGCGAGATCGAAATACGTTTGGTTCTCGATATCGAGGAGCGATGCGAGAAGCGTGTTAAGCGGTTCGGACGTACCACTCGCGCTACTCGCTACAGAACTGCCTTTGGTGTGGCGTCGAGCGGACCTAACAGTCGAGCGCCTGATGTTCATTCGATCGCTCTGTAGCGATTTCTTATTTGGCTCATGGTGAGTACATTGACAACGGCCACTACAGGGCGATTATAGATGCGCGACCGATGTTGTCCGAGGCAGAGCGCATAGAGAACCGGCATCGTTCTCCAATGTGGCTCGCCCGCGGAGCCTGTGGGCACTAAATGGTCGGCTTACCGGCGTTTGCCGACCGCGTGCAACACGTTACGTGACAATCCGGCCGGTCCTTCTTGAAGATGGTGCGCGTTTAGCGGCCAGCGCGATTTGGTGAAGGGAGGCAAACCACGCTGCGTGAGGCCGTTTGGTCCCGTGTAAACGATATGGAAAAGACCAGAAACGGCCGCACTCGCCTCGCACAGCCGATTCTGCGCGTGCTCGCAAGAGCCAGAAAACCCCGCGCCTGGGGCGCTACGGGCGAGTTGTGCGGTATCAAAGCGGTGGGAAACGAGGCTCTGCACACTGTTCGAGTGCGGACTGCGTCAACGCGACCACGACATGTGCGCGCGCGCATGTGCCAAGAATGAGATCTTGTAATCATGATCACGGCTGGCAATATCGATGAAGTCGACACATCGTAGCTCGCTCAGATCATTGGAATTGCAGCGTCTTCGCGACAGGCGTGGCCGCGCCGCCCTGGGGTTCGATTCTGGCCGCGTTGCTAAAAGCGCTTGAAACTGAAGACCTCGGCACCGCGTAGGCCGACGGTCACCCGCAAACCGTTAATGGGACCCGGCAAACCGTAGGGCATCGGTGAGCGTGCTGGTGGAGGACCGAGGGCAAGAAATGCCTGCTTGCAAAGCGTACGCCGTCAGGACCGCCCGGCGCCCGGGAGTCCTGACGTTGCATTGCGCGCTCTACCGTCTCACGTTCGTGCCGCCATAGCCCTTGAACTCGCGCTCCAGCTCGGCTGCATGCGCGTCATCTCGCGCGCGCGTGCCTATTACGATCCCACCTTGCTGGATTCCGCGGTCATATTCCGCCGCACGATCTTTGGGGATGCCCGCCCCAACCAAGGCGCCGATGATACCCCCAGTGGCGCCGCCGGCGCCCGCACCTGCCAATGCTGCGGCGATTGGCCCTGCGACCACCAGCCCCAGACCCGGGACCACAATCGTCGTGCCTACGGCGAGAATGGCTCCGAGCGCGGCGCCGATACCGCCCCCGATGGCACCGCCTTTTCCAAGCCCTTCAGCGGCTTTTGACCCGCTGGCGAATTCCGCCCCTGGCTTCGCATCGCCAAAGTGCTGGCTGCGAGTTTTGTCAGACATCAATATGCTCACGTCTTCAGCTTTGTACCCATGTTTCGATGTCAGGCCGTCGTAGGCGCGACCCGCGGATTCCGGCGAATCGTACAGCCCGGTGACATACCCCGTGCCATACCCGGAGGGATCGTTGACACTTGCTCCGGGCACCCCGTCCGTTTCTTCCATGACTTTATTTGCCGCTTGCCGCGCGCGACCCTGTGCATTCTCCTGCTCTCCTTCCCGCTCGAGCGACCTGTTCCCAGTCGCGGCGCCAAAGGCGTCCTTTGTGGCGCCTTTCAACCGTTCACCCGCAGCAGAAATTTCTTCGCTCACCGAATCATCTTTTTTGGGATCTGCCATCATTCACCTCTTCTCGAACATATTCGCTTCACTGTTTTGTCTTAGAAAGATGTTGAAGCAAGTTCGGCGCCACACACCGATAAACGAGCAGCCAGACCACCTTCACAGCGCTACTACGCAGCCCGTGTCTGAGATGATGCGTCGCAAAACACACAGTGAGGGTCGACCTCGCACGTCTGTGATTCCCAACCAGGACGCCGCCTCGGAGGGAGCGGCGTCCACGCCCCAGGCCGTTTCCATCCGCTGGCCGACGTAGCGATCTCGCGCTGTTCGAGGTGGATGCGGTACGGGAGTCGACGGTGCGGTTAAATGCAAAGCGCGGCTCCGATCGGTACCAAGCGACGAATTCGCGAATGGCGTGGTCGTAGGTCCGCTGGCCGCTGGCGGATGTCAGGGTGTTCAGCACCGCTCCCATACTGACTGCGCGACATGTCCTACTCATACCGATAGCCCGAGTCCGCAATGTTCTCCACGCGTTGCGGAGTCATACGTCCCGAATGGCACCATGAGACTGTCCGCGTTGTTGCCCTCATGCCCCGTCTTCGATTCGTAGGCCCTACCTGGATGCCGTGCTTGCCATGATGCCCAAAGCCGATAGACGTTGGCATGGTGCAGGAAAGACCGGAGCGCTCGGCGATGTCCATAGCACTTGGCGGGTCACTACCGTCCCACGGCGACGCAGGCATTCCTGGCATCGTTGGCAATGTGGTTTCTGTAACTTGCAGAAAGAGCACCCGAGAGACCGAATCCGACCCTCGGTAGGTCGCCAGACGAGGCTCCGGATCACGCCAAATAGATAAGCAGATCGCGGAAATCGTCAAATCGGTGAGCAATGAGCAGAGGCCAATAAGAGACGAGCGTTTCAGGTGTGTCGCGGCCGCTCCAATCTCGCAGTTTCGATGCACCTTGCGCGCGTCCATCCAATGATGGTTGCCGCGAGCGATTATTGCGAGGGCTAGCTAGATCTACGGGCAGTGCCTACGGGCAGATGTCAGGCGATCGTTTTGCCGCCGTGCCTTGACCAAATACTTGACCACTTGACCAGATGCTTACTGCCAAAATCGCTGTAAGTTATTGGTGCGGAAGCGGGGATTCCGCAAGCCGATGTCGGATGGTACCGACGAGGTTCGGATCGTGTCAATTCATTCAGATTTCTGCGAGTTTGACGGTCATCAAACGTCAGGCAAGACCGCGTCGTGCCAGGGAGTTCGCTAGCTTTTGGTTAGCTAGATCTCTCGCCGATCGTCGGCTTTTCAGTCGAGAGGCGATATTCTTAGACACAACGGCGTTTTCCGTTATCTATTCTGCATAGCCGCGCATACGCTTGGCGTCCCTAGCGAAATCCGACGACGTTCATCCATCGGATCGGGGTCCCGTGCAGCGAATCTGGGCTGCAAGACCGGATGCCTGTCGCCAGTAATGCGACTGGCAGTAGAGCGAGGCCGGCGCCGACCTCCCACCAGCGGACTCTGCCGGCATGGGGTGTCCGACATCAGCCGCGTCGCGGCGAGTTGAGGTTGTAGCCGATAGTTCCAGCCACGACGAACGTGGCCACCGCTGTCACAGTGAATGCTGGCGAGCAGGTAGTTCGCCCGGGGCGCTATAGCTTAACGAAGCCGCGTTTAGACCGTGTACGGCGGTTTCGGGTCCACTTCAGGCGGCGGATCATCAATAGGCTCTGGCGGAGGTTCGTCCGTCGGTGTGGGAGGGGCGAGAGGCGGAGTCTTAGGCACACCGGACGGAGGAATGTTCGGAGGATTCGGGTTCGGCGGCGCGTCGGGAATATTCGGTCGTTCTGGAGAGGCGCTGACGCCGACCGCGTAATCATCTCTCAATTCGCGTTCAGCCTGCCTCCAGTCGTCCGCATCGAACCCATGGACGCGTCCTCTGAGGCTCATAGAGCTGATATGCACGGCGCGCGACGTCGGCGGGCTCACACCGCACATCAGCCGACAGGGGTAACTCTGACTTCACCGCGCAGAGTGTCGCGATGAGTGTGTCACGACGGCGACCGACTCCCATAATTGTCACCTCAGTGGAATTTGACATTGGCCCTTGCGCCACTTGATTTTCTGGGGTTGACCGGCTGAATCGCGAGAATCTTGCAGTTCGATCAGCCGGATCCGCCTCTTCGCCAACGATGCGTGCGGCAACCGCGAGTCCTCGCCGTCCCGCTCCCTTTTGGCGTCAGAAATACTGAATGATGCAAGGTCAAGCGCGATTGAGAGTCTTCGTGTCCAAGAACACTACCTTTCGCGCGATGTTCCTATAAAGGCAATACGGACCGTGACTGCTTGAACAGCGATCTCTCTCTTTAACCGACAGCAATGCGCCCGAGTCCGTCGCATAGTTCTGGTGTGCGATTTGCTCTACTAGCTATTGCACTGCGTTCCGTTCGGCGAAGTCCTTATTCAACCCTGGATAGGGCTTCATTTGGCGTGACCCACGTGCAGGCGAGTTGAAATCGGAAACGCATGAGCGCGAAGCGCGTAATGAGCGTTAGGCTCAAGCGCAAGATGAGGGAGGAACAATGGCACAGACAACGACACCGGTCGATTGGACGGCTGAGAGTGATTACTGGCGCAAGAGTTACCGGACTCGACCTTACGTCGAGGCAGATCGTGACTACGATTATTACGAGCCCGCCTACCGATACGGCTTCGAATCGGGGACTCAGTATCGTGGCCGCTCATGGGACGACGTTCAGGCAGATCTGGAACGCGGATGGGACAAGTACAAGCTGCGTGGAAAGCTGGCCTGGCTTGAAATCAAGGATGCCGTGCGCGATTCGTGGGATCGCGTAACCGCGAACGTACAGCGCTGACGAAAATTGCCCGCCGCTTCGATAAAATAGGTATAAGTCGGAGCGGCGGGCATTCGAACCTACTGTTTCCAATCATGCGGACCTGTGGAACACGAGTTGGAGCTAGTTCACCGGAAAGCGAGCGATTGGGTTACATCTGATGTGGCTGCTGGGATGCCGGGCAGCCGCTAAGGGATCAGCCGGAGACGTTCATGCAACAGTTTCGGACTGTGTCGACGGAGGAAATCTGCATGACAGCAAAGCTGACAACTATGCTCGGAATCACCGTGCTCACCGCGGTAGCGTGCTCTCAATATACAACCGCAACGGACCCACAAACCTTCAGAGGCTGTCTACAGGGTGACACCAAAGTGGGATTCAGTCTTCTCGCTCCCACAGGGGATGGCTCTGGAACCGATACAAAAGGGCAGACGATAACCTATAAAGTTGTGCCGACCGCGCAGGATGTCGATTTGAGCCAGGCAGTGAACAAGGTCGTCGAGATCAGTGGAACGGTCTCGACGGCGCCCGCTGATACCGGCAAAATGCCCGCCCCGATCACCGACAGTATTCGCAGTCCTGGGGGGGCCGGTGGGACCGGCAAGCAAGGTGAAAACACCGCTTTTATATGGGCGAACGGCACAGTTACGGCAAAATCAATTCGCGAGCTGGCGCCCACGTGCGCCGTGCGATTCGCACCTGATCAAGATAAGTGAGAGTGGAACAGGCGCGTAAAAGATTAGGAGTTCCGCTTGGCTGCCTTCGCGTCCTCTTTCCCAAGCGCGATTTTCGTTTGCTTGAGAAGATTCGGGACAAGCCGTTTCCGCTTTGCCGTCGGTGCGTTGCGCACAACTTGCGTGCGCCGAAAGCCGTCGCCTCCCACCAACCGCACGTTCATCCATGGAGCGCAGCGATCAGCTCATTCCTACGACAACCTCAATCTCGATCGGGATCTGACCCGGCAACGAACCTACTCCGATCGCCGAGCGTGCGTGCCGACCACGCTCACCAAACACCTCGACGAATAAGTCAGAGCAACCGTTGAGCACGGCAGGATGATCCGCAAATTCAGGAACCGCGTTGACGAATCCGGTCACCTTTACAACGCGGCGCACAGAGTCCAACGATCCCAGCTCCTGAGCCATGACGGCTAACAACTGAAGTCCTGTGGAACGGGCGGACTGATACGCCTGTTCGACGGTCACATCACCGCCGACCTTCCCAATTACGTCCCTCACGCCTTTGCCGGCGAGAAAGAGTAGGTTTCCAGCCCTCGACGGCATGAGACGTAGTTGCCTGCCGGGGTTGGTATTGGCGGCAGTTCAATGCCGAGATCCAAAAGGCGCTTAGTCGGCGACGACATCGACCTCTCTCCAGCCCCGCTCATCAAGGGCAGCTTGCCACTGTTTCGACAGCATCTCGGTCGCTGGTGCATCTCTTACGAGCTGGGGTCCGCCGAAAATCTGCGCCCTCCATTTACGGCACATTAGACTGCTTCGGCACGTGGACCGCCACGCGCCGCAGGTTCTCGACAACCTTTGCTCACGCGCGTGACGCTCTTCTACGTGGTCAGGATAGCATCCAGAAAAACCCAATCACCACAATCGCAATCAATACCCATAGCCATTGAGAGGTCGTGCCCGTCGTTCGGTCTAGCGCCGAGGCACTCGATGCAGTCGGGGCGCTGATTGCAATGTTTTGCCGTGGCAACCGCCGATGGAGTAGGTCGAAAGGGTAGCGTCTGCGGCTTATCGTGTCCCAATCCAGAATCAGCCCGATATAACGAGCGATGATAACGGGAATCGTGTGTCCACGTGAGGTTTCTAAAAGTTTCTTTACGGTCGCCTCTTGACGGCAATCGCCATCGAGCAGTGGAGCCAAGTCCTGTGCGAATTGTCGTGGTCATGACCTAAACGATCATCACCAGGGTTCACGATGAGAATTGCATTCCGGTCGTGAGAATTGTCAGGTTCTCGTTGAAGCCATACTTGGTCTCCAACATCTACGTCCGAGCAAGCATCACGATTGTGCGGAAGCGTCGCACCTGCCACCATGAAGTCAGCAGTTTCGATGGGTCGCCTGCGTTCGCGGTCAGCAGTCTTCTGCGTCTTGTCTGCCTGTCGTTCTGCAACCTTTGTGTGGCGCGTTCGGCTGCGCGCCGTTCCTTACGTCGCAACGAAGCTAACAGACGTAGGTCCGGTGGTAGGACTTTCTGAATGGCGTCTGACAATGCCTCTAACTCGTCATCGGTAATGACGCCATCCTGTGTGATGGCGCTAATCACGGAGACGAGGAACGACCGAGCGGGTAGCGTGTCGTCAGGGTATTGGTTGATCCACGCTTTAATCCGTTCAGACTTCGTCATCAGTTACCTGACCATCGGCGGATATGTCTTGGAGGAGCGCAGCCAGTTCTAGCCCGGCGCTTGTCCCCCGGTCAGTCCTCGTCAGCGACAGTCGTTTGCGCGATGCAGACATCTCGTTGCCTCAGTAGAGACCGCAGAGTTGAAGCTAACGACGGCGGCGCAGGGCTTTCAGGTGTTCCAGCCGTACTTCACTCCCATCATAGGATCAATGCCACGACCACGAGTACGACAAACACGGTCATTCAGTCCCCTTTCACCCGGCTCGCTGAGGTATCGGTTATGCAACATATTAAAAGGACGTTGAGCTGGGGCCTGTTCGCTTTTGCACATGCGGTTCACTGAGTCCAGCCGCGCTCCGTTAGTGCTGTTCGCCATTTGTCGGCCAGCGCCTTCAGTTCGGCGAGTCGCGCATGAGCTGTGTTCGGCGGAAATCATCTCCTTCAAACAGTCCAATCGATCCCGGTGGGCAGATACACGGCGAGACAACGCAGCTCACGTTCACCCTTGCGCACCCGCCACAGCTCAATCTCATTCGTTGGGTTGGGTTGTTCCTGCACGACATCGCTCAACCACTTCAACATCCCGAGCTGCGCGTTAGGACTCCATTCCCGCATCGCTGTGCCTTTCGTGGGTGATTCTTTCTCAACAGCAGAGGCCAGGGCTTCGAATTGATGGGCAGGGGAGAGCAGGCCGAATCTCTGATCGCTGCGAAGGTGGGCATACAGCGGACGTAGCCAGGCGTGCGGATCAGAGCTAACGAAGGTCAAGTCTCAAACGATCTTAACCTGGGCGTCGGCTGGAATTGCGTGGCTGGTGATTTGGAGTTGATGCACAGGTGAGGCTCGAACGACAACATGACGCTTGCTCGACCGGCGAAGGCCCGGCATTCAAGCAACGAGGTTAGCCACATCCATTCGAACGGGGACCCCAATTCGCTTTGAAGTGCCGTCGAACATGATTGTTCCCGGTTGTTCCACGTCAATTGTCCCTTCGACAAAATGATTGGGTCGCACATCGCCGAACGTGACACGTCCCTCGTCAAGTCGTTTGCAGTCTGTATAGTGGCACCGCTGCAGCTTTGCCACGCCTTTATCAGCCGGCCACTGAAGCGTGTGGTGTGCCAGCTCGGAGCCGGCGCGAAAGACCTCCAGACGGAAGTGCGGCACTTCGGGAGGAAAAACCGTAAAGACGGCATCCGTTGCGACGTACACGGTCAGCGCGATCGGGCTGTCGCCGGGACCACAATCCCACACGGCGTAAGCCCCAAATGCGGGTAGTTCTGAATCTACACCCTTCGTCGGCGACCGTTGTCCTACTGGCGGCCACTCGGGCTTCGCTGTGGGCTGAGGCGTGTCACACGCGAGCGTCAGGATAGCAACCGCCGCAAGGTACACCAGTTTCGAATGCCACATGGCTTACTTAGACACCAGCGAAACCTGTTCGCTCCAGTAGGGTGCGCACCACGCTTCTGACGACAGCACGAACTACGCTCGTCGGCGGCGCTGTGTGCGCAAAGATGCTCGTGGCGGTTTAGGCCGAACCGCACCAACGGTCCATTCGTGTTGGCACAGCGTGCAACGCCACCGCATGACGAGGCCTCCGCGCTCGCGCGTCACCTCTGCGAGTCTGGTCCACACGGAACTCGCGGCGCATTCGGGGCAGGCGGATTTCATGGGGTTCGGCACTCCCATCTTATTCGAACCGAACACTATGTGGCCGGCACCTTTTGTGAGGTACGGCCGTTGCATCGTAGGTAACTATGGCCAAGAAGCGATCTTCCACAAACACAAAGCGCGACCTCGTCAAATCTCGGAGCGGCAAATCTTTCGCGAAGCGAACCGCAACGGGTCGGTTCAAAGATATGGATGGCGTGAGGCGATCTCTCGCATCTGACCGTCGCAAGAAGGCGAAAAGGAAAGTGAAATCTGGCTATGGGGATCAGGGCGATCGATAACTAAACCTGACGACACGGGTTCGAATCCCCAGCGGGAGTTGAAGAACTTATACGTGCTGGTCGGGTCGGCCTTGAGGGTCGCGTAACGCCGTAAAATCCCCAACGGGATTCGATACGTCTGGCACGCGGGAATTCTGGCGTCGTTTTCGAGCGGCCTGAGCGTTGGTTTTCTAGTCGGCGATTCGCTCGAAGAGTTCGACCTCATTCAGCGGCTGGCCCTGTGGGTTCGTTCCCTTTATGGTCAGCGTAAATGTCTTGCCATCTCTGGATATGGTTCGAGTCGTGGATCTCATGGTGCCACCTCGCTCTTTATTCAAGCGCTCCACAGTAAATGGATTGACCATTCTGTAAGTCGTCGCGGTCGGGTCAGGCGGTCGTTTGCCGGTGGCGAGAAACTCGGCCAATGTTGCGATATTAGGGAAGCCGGACTGGCGTTGCGTTCCGTCCAACCTGAACACTCGTTGAATGAACGAGGGAAGCCCGGCGGCGTTGGTGGTGAAGACTGACTCCACCCAGAATCCGTCAGGACGAAGTGTGTACTGGCGTGTTTGACCTTCCGGAGGCATCGGCCTCGGCATGCCCTGGTACGTGGATTTCTCTAGATTAAGCTTCCACCAGCCAGACCACAGCTTGGCCGCTTGGGTCTGTGCTTGATCATCGCTTCCAGCAGGAATCTGCGCACTGAAGGAGGTTGCGCACGCGATTAGCACGAATCCAACAACAATCAAGCTGTGTTTCGTCATCGCTCACCTCAGGGCAAGTCTACACCCCGTCGCGGGCTGCCACCCAGGCGCGGACCGTCTTGCAGCGCATCTTGCGTAGCCGGATCGTCTTCACGCTTAGCACAGACCCCATCAGCGGCGAGATCCACGGCTACACGTTCGAGGCCCCGACGCGCTTCGACAAGCTCTTCACCGGCATCGCGGTCGAGCGTCCGGCAGGCATCGACGAAGGACCGCTCGGCTCCGAGGGGCATCGGCCCTCAAGATACGTTCGACGGTGACTATGGGCGGCTGCTTGAGCGGGCTTACAGAAAGAGCGTAATGTTGGCGTCCCCAGGGGGAACCGCGACAGGTTGCACACTCGATTTTGACGGAATTGCCGCGTAAACGCACCGCTACGTTCGAAGACTGTCAGCGCCGTGACGCGAAGTCCTGTAGTCCTCGGGTCACCTCGTCGATGAATTCAGACGCATTAGGGTAAATTCCCTTGTCGAGTCCCTTGTTGTCATCAGGCGCTAGAATCAATCCCTCGGGGCATCTAAAAACCCACCAGGACACCAGAACCCCGCTCTTCTTATCTGAGTGCTCGATCAGGTGATTTCTGACATCACGCACCCCGACAGTCTCGCAGCCAAGGTCGAAGCCGTTCTCATGGCGCAGTGCTTGTCGAGCGCGGAAGGCAAAGTAGTAGAACGCTTCGCCGATCAGCTTAATTTCGAACCCGAGTTCATGAACACGTTTAGCTAGCTCTACACGACGTTCGATCGTTGTCTTTCCAAGCTGGCCATCTTTTTCATCATGCTCAAGTTCAAGAGTCCTGAAGCGGCGAAGTAGATACGTCGCCTGCTCCAAACGGATCAAGGCCTCGACAATCATGTTCTCTCGCCTGTCGTTTTCTCCGCGTATCGAACGCCGAAGCTGGCCGACGAACGCAACGGCACTATCGAATGAACTGATGATCTGTTCTGGAGTGGGCGCATTCATTTGGGAAATTTATCCAAGCAATGTAAGTTGCAATGATGGACGTGGCGATTGCAAAAATCAGTGCCGCAGCACTACTGAATGATTCGATCTGTGAGACCAAGCGGGCATCGTCCCACCAGCGACGAAAGACTGAATACAGCCAGTCGGTGATGCGCGCATGATGCAAGAGTCTACAAGAATTAACCCACATTCACGTGGACCACACAGAAGAAGCAAAACCTGAGGCAGAGAAGCCCGGGAAAGCCGATGAAGAGAACGATTCCTGCTACGACAAAAAGTTCCTAGAGAAGAATCAAAGACTAGGTCGTCAACCAATTCAAGGTCGGCGAGGACCATATCCGGGAATGGCGCCAGACCAAGCGCGGCTACCTGAGGCTCTACATCAACCAGCGCAAGAACCCCAAGAAAGTCGCGGATAACGTAAGTTGACAGAGTAAGAGAAACCACAATAATCAGCTATGGCTAAAAAAGCGTTAGGTTTAGAAGAGATTGCGGCAGAGGTCGGCCGACTGTTTGGAACTACTGAATCACACGCTCGTAAGTGGCTCGACCAGCGAGCCGCATTACTCGAAGCGCTTGGTACAGTTCGCGACAGGGCGAACAGCTTGATGACCGAACTCGGCGCTAACAGTCCGATGCCTTGGATCAAGCGGAAACCTCGGCGGCCGGCAAACACGGTGGCGAATATTCCGTTGAATGACGGCCCACGACGGCGTCGAGGCCGCCGGAAGATTTCGGAGGAAACACGGGCGAAGATGAAAGCTGCGGCTCAGAAGCGCTGGGCGGATAAAAGGAAAGCGGCTGGCGGCTCGAAGCGAGGCTCCCTGTCTTCCAAGCGGACTGTTAAATAGAAAAGTCCCGATGGCGTCTCCTGGTACAGCCCTTGCTGCTTACTAAACAACAGGAGTCGTCATGGAACAAAAAAAGAACAACCAGGAACGCGCCAGAAAGTATGGCGGCAGTTCCTCATACGTGGATACGGGAGCGCCCAGCAAGGCGCCCCGGCAAGATGAGGATGCCAGAGAGTTCGTAGGCCCGTCTGATCTGGACCAGGCGCCCGCATACAACAGCATCGGTGAACAAGGCATCAGCAATCGCTTGGCCGAGGAAGAGCGCGCTTTTCCGGAATCTGACGAACCCCGGCCTGAGTCCGATACCCCCGAGAGTGTGGAGACAACGCCTAAGCAGCAGGGCGGAAACCGCGGAGGGGTGTGAGCCCACGATGCCACACAAGGACACTCCTATGAACAACCATGAACAGCCTGAGCGTCGGCCTGAAGGGAAAGAAGGTACAGGAGCGCACCAGGAAGGTCCAGATTCCGTCCAGGCCGGCCAGACACAGCGTCGTGGCAAATCGGACTCAGAACAAGCTCCAAAAACAGGCCGGTCGACGAAGCAAGGAAACAAGCGCTCGACCGATGGTGCTCCGAACGGTAACAAGGTATAAGAACGCGCCGGAGTGAATTATGAATCGCGAATCAAATCAGGATGTTGAAGATCTTCCCAAGGAAGACGTAAAGGATAGGTCAACAGGCGGACCGGACGTGCCCAGAGACGATAAAACGACGTCTGGTAATGACAACAGCATAGCCGACAAGGAACCAGGCCCTTACGATGATGATGGCTTGCCCGAAAACGCGCGACGGCGAGTTCCTTCCTAATCGCCGGTTGCCGGTTGTGGCGGAAACGCCTGAGTGTTAGACAGAGCAGCGAGTATCCACGCAGGAAGCCGGGCTAAGGATACCTAAACATCTCATGGGTGAATGGTCCGCCCAGGACTTATCGGATATAGCCGAGCGACAAGTACAACGGGTATCCAGAGCAGGAACACATCCCGCATCCTAAACCCGAGATAGCAAACAGGAGTCCTACAACCTGCCAGTGATACGAAGCTGAAACACATTAGTAACCCCGCCGCTGACCCAAGTGATCCCGCTGTAAGTCCAAGACGAACCCAGGGCCAACAAGAACGCTAGACCCAAACACCACCCGAGTCAGGACTAATGTGAACATAAATATCAAGGCATGTCGGTGAGCTTGCTGACAGAAATGTTCAGCGCCTTCGCGAGCTTAGCCAGGGTAATTACCCCGACGTTTCGAGTTCCGCGCTCGATTCCCGACATATAGGAACGATCAATGCCTGCCGCGGCAGCGAATTCCTCCTGACTCACGTCCCTGCGCTCTCGCAGTTCACGTACGCGAGCCCCCAGCTTCTTTAGAAATGGATGTCGAGCAGTGGTCATACGTGAATCCTGAAGCCATGTGGCTGATCAGTCCACCGACGATCGTCCACACTAAGTTTTCTGTTTACTCGTTACATCGTTTTAGTTGTTACAAGTTTGTAATTGCCCTGTTTAGTATTTTTTTTTTGCGGTGGCCCTTGACATACGTATGCAGTAAGCGCACTTTTACTCAGATGCATGAAGGAGGCGATGAAACTTAGCCGCTGTCCCGACCCGACGTCGTCACGGAGCCCTCATTCGAGGTGGCTCGCACTCGCCCCACAGGCGAAGGAGAGATCAATGGATGGACTGTTTTCAATACAAGTGTGTGCGCGTGAAGTTGCGGAGAAGATCCATGCAAAGGACCCGCGTTCAGACGATGGTGTACGTCGAGGTGGGCATCTGCACCGCTCACGATGTTGACGAGGTTGGCCGTGACGCCCAGGCGTTCGCTTCCGTTGTGACTGCGGTTGTGAACGCGGTCATCCTCACGTGGCGAACTAAGCCGGCTCCGATCGTCACGGTCCCTCAATCCGTCGTCCCGGGGTCCGTCAATTAATGCCGACGTGCCGAACGCCAGCATTCTTCCGGGAGAGATCGCATCGACCACGTAGTAAGCCAGCGTGCGGCCGAGCATCGATGAGGAGTAGTATTCGCGCGCTCGTGGTAATAGGCATCCGATGAAATAAATCTGACGAATTCTGTTGACGTGATATCAATGCCGTGTTACCTCTGGGGGAAGTAGTTGTTCCCGTCCGACTCATAAGTAAACTACTCGTCGCCCCGAAAAGAGCCATTGTTAAAAAAGATCGCAGCTTAATTACTATTGCCCGCATGGACAAGCTGACGCAAAGTGACGCAACCGCAGCGAAATTGATTGCCTCGATCGCAAATGCATCGACATAAGCCTGAGTACATCCTAGATATTCACAACAGCACACGTGCATAGTTATCCATCGCAGATTGCCGGGGCCCGGCAGCAGACCAGTAAGTCGTAAACGTGTTTAGACCGAGCGAGGCCGTTTCAGGCGAAGCCTTGCTTAAGGAGGGACGAAGAATGAAAGCGGATTACTTTCTCGCGCATCGAGCGCAAGCGATTTCGTGTTGGCTGCGACCCGGCCAGGGCATACAGCTCAAAGCGCAGGCACTTGATCGGGTTGAAATCGTCAACACCGAAGCCGGCACGGAACTGCGGTGCGATACCTGTCGTTCGAGCGCGCCCCTTGTTGCAGGCGGATTCACCGCCATCGTTCACCGGGCCGACTGCGACGTCATGGGCGGCGACGACCAACCTGTCCAGGTACGAACAATCCCGTGCGATTGGTTGCAATCTGAGCAGTCTGCGGAGGTCGTTCGATGATGGCGCGAGCAACCGGGCAACGCCGCTGCGCATGCGACGGCGCGCCGCCGAGCACGACAGTCGAGAGCCACGCAGTAGTCCACGGTAGGAAGGCGAGCATACCTCGTCCACGTAAAGCCCGTGTCGCCTCAGCGGTTGACACAGAAAGGCAAGATGCGACGTACAGGAGTGACAGGTATGACAGGTTCCACGCCGCCATAGGGGGTGACCGATGAGTAATGACCAAGTCACCCCAACGGTTCCCCAGACTGGCGGCGAGACTGGGTCCAAAAACACTGCCGCAGCTCATCGGAATCACCGATGGCGCGCAGCTGTTTCACACCGAGAGTCAGCGCGGTTACATCACCATCCGCGTCGATAAACACCAGGAAACCTTGCCGATTCGCAGCAAGGCGTTCAAATCCTGGTTGCTGCGAGAGTTTTACCGCAAGTGGCTCAAGACTGTGCCAAGTGACGTGCTGGAAACGGCCCTGAACGTACTCGACGCGAAGGCTGTGTTCGATGGCCCAGCGATCGCAGTCCACACACGGGTGGCCGAGGCTTCAAATGGCAACATTTATCTAGACTTGGCCAACGACAACTGGCAAGTCGTCGAAATCCACAAGACGGGCTATCGCGTCCTCAACCATTCCCCGGTCAAGTTTGTGCGGCCGAAGAGTATGCGCGCCCTGCCTTATCCGCAGGAGGGTGGGAGTCTTGACGATCTGCGCCCGTTCCTGAACGTGGCGACGGAGGACGACTCGTCAAGATCGTTGCGTTCATGGTTGCCGCGCTGAGGCCAGACGGGCCTTTTCCATGCTTAGAGATGGTTGGAGAGCAGGGGACGGCGAAATCCACAGCAAGCCGAGTGATCATAGCCCTCATCGATCCCAATGCCGATCCGTTGAGAGCAGCCCCGCGCGACGAGCGCGACCTCGCGATTGCAGCTGTTAATCGTCGCGTCTTGGCGTTTGACAATTTGTCTGGCATCCCGCCGTGGCTGTCGGACGCCTTCTGCCGACTCTCTACCGGTGGCGCAGTCGGGACGCGAAAACTCTACGAGGATGATGAGGAAGTCGTGTTCGATGCGAAGCGGCCCGTGATCCTCAATGGCATACACCACCTGATCAACCGTAGTGACCTCCTAGACCGCAGTCTATGCGTGCAGCCTCCCTGCTGTCTCGAGAGGGTCGGCGTGCCGAGCAGGGTCTATGGGAGGCGTTCGAGCGAGCACGCCCGGCGATATTCGGCGCGCTTCTTCGGGCGGTCAGTGGGGCACTGAGCAATGTTGATCATGTCAGGCTTGACGAATTGCCACGCATGGCGGATCTCGCGATCTGGATAACGGCGGCCGAGCCCGCGCTTGGGTGGACCCCTGGCACGTTCCTTCGGGCGTATGCGAGCAACGAATCCGAGGCTGATGCTCGTGTGGTCGAAGCAGAATCGTTGGCGGATGCCATCCTCAAGCTCATAGCGCAGGTCAGAGAATGGAAGGGTACCGCCACGACCCTGTTACAGGATATTCACCAATCCAGGGAGTACGGGGATTTTCAACCACGTGACTTACCCGGCACGGCCGAGTCTGTGGGCCTTCGACTCAGGCGA
Organism: Vicinamibacterales bacterium; assembly: GCA_963787755.1. Taxonomy (GTDB): domain Bacteria; phylum Acidobacteriota; class Vicinamibacteria; order Vicinamibacterales; family JAMQPK01; genus JAMQPK01. Next base: position 156,435 of record CAWBEG010000001.1, on the reverse strand, counting down.
ATCGCACCGAATCTGCGACGGCGGGGCATCGAGGTGGATTTCGACAGGGGTTGCAACAACCGCCTGATCTCGATCAGGAAAGTCAGTCCAGCAGCCGTCATAGCTGTCACACCTGACGGTGAAGAGGAACGGGGTGATCTCGTGACGGTCAGCGGTACTTCGGTAGCAACACAACGTAAGCCTTGTACATCCGGCACAATGTCTCTACCGTCGACATGCGGGTCGCGCCCCCTTTCTAACCTAATTACAGCGAGGGACCTAACAACATGCAAATCACGGCGCGGAACTCATGGCAGCAGGGCGGAAAGGGAGGCCGCCCGACGCCTAGGTCCTGCCAGTCCCAATCCACGGAGACGAGCGGTCCATGGCTGACCGCCGGCCAAGCCGCTCTCAGGGCACGAGTCAGGAACGAAGACAATTTACCGCGAGGTGCAGTCCGGCCGCCTGAGGGCAGCTCGCGTTGGCGGTCGGCGCGAGCTCCGAATCAAGCCGGAGTGGATCGATGAGTGGCTGGAGAAGACGGCGTCAGATCAATAAGGAGGTCAGTATGAGTAGTCGGGTGAGAAAGCTGCGTGACGGCACCGAGGTGGCCGTTCACGCGAACGATGGGATCCGTAAGGTGTGCAGCTGTTCGCGCAGCAAGTGGGTGAAGTGCAGCCATACTTGGCATTTCTCCTTTCGTTGGAAAGGCCTCCACCACCGATTTTCGCTGAACCGGCATCTTGGCAAGGCCGTCGATTCCAAAACGATGGCCGAAGACGAGGCTGAGCGCCTGCGGGTAGCGATAAAGCTTGGGACGTTCTCGGGCGCGGCGGCAGCTCCGTACCGAAGCTGAGCTGTCGGCTCCGGAAACGCTCGAGGCTTATTGCCGACAATGGCTGCGAACCGCTGGCCTCAACCTTAAGGTCAGTTCTATTCGCTTCTACACGGACCATCTGGAGAATCACATTTTCCCCGAGCTGGGCAGTCGCGCAGTAAGCGAGATTACGCGGAAGGACTGCCGCACGCTGATCACGACGTGTCGCGGGAAGGGGCTAAAGATCGGGACAGTGCGGGGCATCGTGAGAACTTTGAGCACTGTGCTTTCTCAGGCGGTCGAGGACGACCTGTTGCCCGCGAACCCAGCGCTCCAAATGCGTAAGCACCTCAAACGCGGCGACGAGCCACAGGCGGAGCCTGACCCATTCACGAAGGATGAGGTTGCACACGTTCTGAGCGTGTCCCGTCAGCATTTTCCGCAGTGGCACGCGTGGCTGCTTTGTGGATTACGTACCGGCATGCGTGCCGGCGAGCTGCTGGCGCTGCAGTGGAGCGACATTGACTGGCGGGGTAGCTTCATCAACCTGGAACGAAATCTAGTGCGTGGCGTCATCACGACGCCGAAGAACCACCAACGGCGTCGCGTCGACATGTCGCGGCAGCTACGGCGACTCTGCGGCTGTGGCGACGGGAACAGGTCCGGCCTGGCTGAAGAAGGGCTTGCCTCGCCCGGAGTGGGTGTTCGCGTCGGCCATCGGCACGGCGCTGGATGAGTCCAACGTCCGCAAGGCCTTCAATCAGATCCTCGACAAGGCCGAACTGCACCGTCGAGGACCCCACCAGATGCGACACACGTTCGGGTCGTTGCTCGTGAACGCATGCGAGCCGATTACCTACGTGAGCCGTCAGATGGGCCACAAGGACGCGTCAATCACGCTGCGCGTGTATGCGCGCTGGCTACCGGACGGGAGCGGTCGCAAGGGCGTCGATTCACTGGATTCTGCCGCCGTTGCAAAAACCTTGCAAAGGCCTGCCTCAGTCTCTCTCCGCAGAACCGCCTGACGTCGAATTTCCTAAGAAAAAGTGGTGAGCCGCCTCGGAATCGAACCGAGAACCCGCAGATTAAGAGTCTGCTGCTCTGCCAGTTGAGCTAGCGGCCCACATGAGGAAAGTCTAAAGTAAAAAGTGGAAAGTAGAAAGGAACGGCCTTTTCACTTTCTACTTCCTACTTTTCACTTTCTATGATCGGTTTGGTGCGCCCGACAGGATTCGAACCTGTGGCCTACAGCTCCGGAGGCTGCCGCTCTATCCAGCTGAGCTACGGGCGCATACGATGATAGTCAGTGACTTCCACTCTGCTCTACTTCCACTTGCTACTTTCGACTACGAGCGTTGGTGCGCCCGGCAGGACTCGAACCTGCGGCCTACTGGTTCGAAGCCAGTCGCTCTATCCAACTGAGCTACGGGCGCGCACTCGGACCGAAAATCATAGCACGCGCCGAGGGCACGCCGGGAAGTTGATATCCTTAGCCCACCACATGGCGACGATTCTTCAAAGCGTTCCCGCCGGCCAGAAAGTCGGCATCGCATTTTCCGGCGGCCTCGACACGAGCGCCGCCCTGCACTGGATGCGCGGCAAGGGCGCGATTCCTTACGCCTACACCGCCAACCTCGGCCAGCCCGACGAAAAGGACTACGACGAGATCCCGCGCCGCGCGCTCCAGTACGGCGCCGAAAAGGCGCGGCTCATCGACTGCCGCCGCCAGCTCGTGAACGAAGGGCATCGCGGCGCTGCAGGCCGGCGCGTTTCACATCACCACCGCCGGCGTTCCGTACTTCAACACCACGCCCATCGGCCGCGCCGTGACCGGCACGATGCTCGTCGTCGCGATGAAAGAAGACGACGTGCACATCTGGGGCGACGGGAGCACGTTCAAGGGAAACGACATCGAGCGGTTCTATCGCTACGGCCTGCTCGCAAACCCGAGCCTGCGCATCTACAAGCCGTGGCTCGACCAGGCGTTCATCGACGAGCTCGGCGGCCGCAAGGAAATGTCCGAGTACATGCAGCGCGCGGGTCTTGCGTACCACATGAGCGTCGAGAAGGCGTATTCGACAGACTCGAACATCCTCGGCGCGACGCACGAAGCGAAAGATCTCGAACAGCTCGCGAGCGGCATGAAGATCGTCGATCCGATCATGGGCGTGGCGTTCTGGCGCGAAGACGTCGCCGTCAAACCGGAGACCGTCACGGTCCGCTTCGACGAAGGGCGGCCGGTTGCGCTGAACGGGAAGTCGTTCGAGCACGGCGTCGACCTGATGCTCGAAGCCAATCGCATCGGCGGACGCCACGGCCTCGGCATGAGCGATCAGATCGAGAACCGCATCATCGAAGCGAAGAGCCGCGGCATTTACGAAGCGCCGGGCATGGCGCTGCTCTTCATCGCGTACGAGCGGCTCGTCACGGGCATTCACAACGAGGACACGATCGAGCAGTATCGCGACAACGGCCGGCGCCTCGGCCGGCTGCTGTATCAGGGGCGCTGGTTCGATCCGCAGGCGATGATGCTGCGCGAAACGGCGCAGCGCTGGGTGGCGCGCGCGGTCACCGGCGAAGTCACGCTCGAGCTGCGGCGCGGCAACGACTATTCGCTGCTCGACACGACGAGCCCGAACCTCACATACAAACCCGAACGGCTCACGATGGAAAAAGGGGAGTCGACCTTCTCGCCGCAGGATCGCATCGGCCAGCTCACGATGCGGAACCTCGACATCACCGACACGCGCGACAAGCTGCTGACCTACGTCAAGACGGGCCTCCTCGCGCCGTCGCTCGGCGCGGAGCTGCCGAAGCTGTCCGACGGATCTGACGACGAATAGGAATAGATAGTTGGTCTCACGCCTTGCATTCTCGCAATGCACGGAGAGTGTACGGTGCGTGAACAGGCGTTCAGCGGAACGGGTCATCTTCGATCGGGACAGCGCGATCTGGGTCTCGCGCAGTACGAAATCCATGTCGGATTGCCGAACAAGCCTGGAACAGTTGTCGAGCTGGAGTCACCGCCGGTTGCGCAAGACGGCGAGATCCTCGAACTGATTCTCGAAGACGGCCGGGTGCTGCAGCTGCAGGTGCGCGGCGTGTCCCCGTATTGCCGGGTCATCGGCGGGCGCCTGACGCGCGAGCAGCGCGCGCGACAGGAGACACAACGGTGTCCTTCGACATGGACCACGGGCGGCGGCGCTCGGACACCGACGTACTGGCGATCAACATCCCTGTCCTCGCTGCATGGCGAGTGAGGTGCTCGTCACACACCGCGGTGTGATGATGACCACGCTCTTCTGCACCGCCTGCCGTCACGATTGGGGCGAGCCTCCTGCCGTCGTCGCGGCCGCGACGCGGACGGATCGCCGCGCGATTGCCCGTCCCGAATCCGTCGGAACGGCGCAGCGCCCGATCGCCTGCCGGCGCCGACCTGCACCTACTGCTCGACCGACGCATACGTGCGCAGTATCCGCCGCACGTCCGACGAGGTGTATTTCGCCTGCGACGGATGCGAAGCGATGTGGGCCTTTCCACGCCCGCGTTCGAACAGCCGTCACGGTCCGCTCGAGTCGCGGTAATATCCGCTTCGTGTCCGATAATCCGTTGATCGCTCCATGGGCGGGCCCGTACGGCGGCGTGCCGCCGTGGGATCGCATGGCCCCCGAGCATTTTCCGGGCGCGTTCGAGGCGGCGATCGCAGAACAGCGCAGCGAGATCGACGCCATCGTTGCGAACCGCGAGGCGCCGACCTTCGAAAATACGATCGCCGCCATGGAGCGCGCGGGCCGCACGCTCGATCGCGTCGAGCGCATGTTCGGCGTGGCGCGCGAGAACGTCACCAATCCCGCATATCAGGCGCTCGAGCGCGAGTGGCAGCCGAAGCTGGCCGCGGCCGCTGACGCCATCGTGTTCAATCAGGGACTCTTCAAGCGAATCGAAGCCGTCTACGACTCGCTGCCGGGATCGCAGCTCGAGCCCGATCAGGTGCGGCTCGTCACGCGCATGTACGAGCACTTCGTGCGCCGCGGAGCGCAGTTGAATGCGGCGGAGAAGCAGCGGCTGTCCGAAATCAACCAGGAGCTGGCCGCGCGGTTTGCCGAGTTCCGCGCAAAGGTCCTGGCAGACGAGAACACCTCGACGCTCGTCGAAGGCGGCCGAACGATCGTGAACACGCGATCGAGCGTCGATCCGTTTCTGACGTCCTCGCCGCGCCGCGACCTTCGCGAGATCGTCTGGAGGAAGTTCAAGAGCCGCGGCGACAACGGCGACGCGAACGACACCAAGGCGACCATCACGGCCATCGTCAGGCTGCGTGCCGAGCGCGCCAGGCTGCTCGGGTTCCCGAGCCATGCGCATTGGCGCATGGCCGATACGATGGCGGCCGATCCGAAAACGGCGCAGGCGTTTCTCCTACGCGTGTGGCCCGCAGTCGTCGTCGCGCGTGAAGGCCGAAGTTGCCGAGATGCAGGCGATCGCCGATCGCGAGGAGCCCGGCATCACGATCGAGCCCTGGGACTGCCTCTATTTCGCCGAGAAGGTGCGCAAGGCGAAATACGATCTCGACGAAGCGGAAATCAGGCCGTACTTCGAGCTCGACAACATGGTGGCCGCGGCACTGTGGTCGGCCGAGCGCCGGTTCGGCATCGCGTTCAGGGAGATCACCGGCACCGTTCCCGTGTTTCATCCCGACGTGCGCGTCTGGGAGGTCGTCGACAAGAACACCGGCGCGCATCGCGCGCTGTTTTATCTCGACAACTTCGCGCAGAACGGGAAAGCGCTCTGGCGCGTGGGCGTCGAGCTATCGCTCGCAGCACACGATGGACGGGCCGGTGACGGCGATTGCGTCGATCAACAACAACTTCGTGAAGGGCGCGCCCGGCGAGCCGGTACTCATCTCGCTGGCCGATGCGAAGACGCTGTTTCACGAGTTTGGCCATGCGCTGCACGCGATGCTGCAGAACATCCGCTACCGAGGTCTCGCGTGACACCCCTCGCGACTACGTGGAGCTGCCGTCGCAGCTGAACGAGCGCTGGCTGCTGAACCGCGAGGTTGCTCGATCGTTTCGCGCGCCACTACCAGACAGGCGAGCCGATGCCGCAATCGCTCGTCGAGAAGATCGAGCGGTCGAGCAAGTTCAATCAGGGGTACGCGACGCTCGAATACCTCTCGGCGGCGATTGTCGACATGGACCTGCACATGCGCCCCGACGGCGTCGACGACATCGCGACGTTCGAGCAGGAAGCGCTCGCACGCGTCGGCGGCATGCCGCGCGAAGTCGTGATGCGGCACCGCCTGCCGCACTTCGATCACCTGTTCGGCAGCGACTGGTACTCCGCCGGCTACTACAGCTACCTCTGGTCGGACGTGATGGCCGCCGATGCGTGGCAGGCGTTCGTCGAGGCCGGCGGGCCGTGGGATGCCGACGCCAACGAGCGCCTTCGCACGCACATCCTGTCGGACGGCAATTCGATCGATCGGGCCGAAGCCTACCGGCGATTCCGTGGCCGCGATCCGGACATCCAGGCCCTGCTCGACGCACGCGGCTTCACCGCTCAGGCCGTTGAAACCGCTCCTCCCGCTGATTATTGACGCGCACGTCGCGGATGTTCGCGACGCGCTCGCGCGACGCAGGGCGGTCGTGCTGTCTGCGTCGCCCGGCGCCGGCAAGACCACGCGCATTCCACCTGCGCTGATCGATGCCGGACCTGTCATTCTGCTGCAGCCGCGCCGTGTGGCTGCGCGCGCCGTTGCGCGGCGCATCGCAGAAGAACGCGAGTGGACGCTCGGCCGCGAAGTCGGCTGGCAGATCCGATTCGAAAAGCGTTTCACGCGAGACACGCGGCTCCTCGTCGTCACCGAAGGCATTCTGACGGCGCGCCTTCAGCAGGATCCGCTGCTCTCGGATTTCGCGACGATCATCCTCGACGAATTTCACGAGCGAAGCATTCATGCCGACCTCGGGCTTGCGCTCGCGCGGCAGGCGTGGCTCGCGCGCGACGATCTGCGCATCGTCGTGATGTCGGCGACGCTCGACGTCCAAGCGGTCGCGCGCTTTCTCGGCGATGCGCCCGTCGTGAACGTGCCCGGCGCCCTGCACCCGCTCACAATCGAGTACGGCGAAGGGGAGCTCGATCGTCGAAGCCGTGCGCAATGTGCTGCCGAGAACGACCGGACAGATCCTGTGTTTTCTGCCAGGCGCGCGCGAGATCGAGCGAGCGCATGCCGATCTCTCGTCGATCGCCTACTTCGTCCGGTGTCGAGATCGTTCCGCTGCACGGGTCGCTCGACGGCGACGCGCAGGATGCGGCGATTCGCGCCGTCGATCGGCGGCGCATCATCCTGGCCACGAACATCGCAGAAACATCGCTGACGGTGCCGGGCGTGTCGGCCGTCATCGACACGGGACAGGTGAAGGTGGCGCGCTATGACGCCGATCGCGGTATCGACAGCCTCACGCTCGAGCGCATCACGCTGGACTCGGCAGATCAGCGGGCGGGCCGTGCGGCGCGATTGGGTCCCGGCCTCGTCCGGCGGTTGTGGGATGCCCGCGACCGGCTGCGCCCGCATCGCGAACCGGAGATCGCGAGAGTCGATCTTGCCGCGCCCGTGCTCGACCTGCTGGCATGGGGAGCAGATCCGCTGTCGTTCGACTGGTTCGAAGCGCCGTCTGCCGATCGCATTCACGCCGGCGCTTCGCCTGCTGCACCGGCTCGGTGCGATCGATGGCGACGGCGGCGGCGCGCGCATCACGGCGCTCGGCCGCCAGCTGCAGCGCGTTCCCCTTCATCCGCGCCTCGCGCGGATTCTGATCGACGGCCGCGGCGCGCCAGAAGCCGCGGCCGCGTGCGCGACGCTATCGATGGGTGCGACGGGTGCGATGGGTGCGATGGGTGCGATGGGTGCGTCGGGTGCGACAGGTGCGGCGGTGCGCCAGATCGCGCAGGAGCTGCAGCGGATTGCGAGCAACGCGCTTGGCGGCGACGTTGCGGCGCACATCACTGACGAGTCGCTGCGTCATGCGCTCTTCACCGGCTATGCCGATCGGCTTGCGAAGCGCCGGCCCGGTTTCCACGACCGGTTTCTCCTTGCCAGCGGTCACGGTGCGGCGCTCGCGCGCGAGGCTGCAGACGTTGACGGCGATTACATCGTGGCGCTGGATGTCGTGGCGGCAGAGCGCGAGGGAATCAGCGAGTCGAGAATCCGCTGCGGCCAGCCCGGTCGAGCGCGAGTGGATTCAGCCGACGTCGACCGTCAATCGAGCACCGGTTCGACGCGGAGAGCGGCCGCGCGCGTGCGGCGCGCGTCGAGCGCTACGATGCCATCGTGCTCAGCGAAACGCCGGTACCCGTCGACACCCTGGCGGCCGCGTCACTCCTCGCCGAGGCGTGGCTCGCGCGCGAGCACGACGCCGCGACGACGCAGCTCCTTCGACGTTTGCGATTTGCCGGCATCGACGTCGACCTGCGCGCGCTCGTCAGTCAGGCTGCAGCGTCGGCGCGGACGAGTCGAGCGAGATCGATCTCGAAGCGCATCTTCCATTTCGATCTGAAGCGGTCGCTCGCCGATCGCGCGCCCGCGTCGATCGTCGTGCCGAGCGGCCGCAGCATGGCGCTCGACTACGCCGACGACGGATCGGTGTCGGCATCGGTGAAGCTCCAGGAGCTGTTCGGCCTGGCGGAATCGCCGACTGTCGGGACTGCGCGCGTACCCGTCACGTTTCACCTGCTCGCGCCGAACGGCCGGCCGGTGCAGACGACGAGAGATCTGCGAAGCTTCTGGGAGCGGACGTATCCCGAGGTGCGCAAGGAATTGCGGGGCCGCTATCCGAAGCACCCCTGGCCCGAAGATCCCTGGACGGCACAGCCGACGCACCGGACGACAAGAGAAGGGGTAAGGGGTAAGGGGTAAGGTGTTGCCCCTCACCCCTTGCCCTTTACCCCTCTCGGCGGTATTGTCTGCTCTCGCATCCCGCAAAAAATCCATCTCATATAAGGAGTGGGCTCATGAGACGTTTGCACCTACCACTGGCGGTCGCCGTCGCCCTTGTCTTCAGCGGCGCATCCGCCGTGTTCACGCAGGGAGGCGCCGCAGCGCAGCAGCCCGCAACCGGCCGGGGTCAGGCGCCGCCTCCGCGGCAATGGTGGGTCAACAAGGACAAGCCAGCCCAGTTCGGCAAGAACAAGGTGCACATCAAGCTGACCGATCTGAAGGCGCGCCACAAAGGCCAGGCGAACTGGACCGAAGTGGTCGTCGACGACGAGAACTACCACTCGACGTACAACCAGGGCGCGCCCGGCACGAAAATCACGTCGCGCATGCGCCCGGACACGCGCGAGTTCTTCGTCGTCGTCGAAGGAGAGATGCGCTTCACGCTCGAAGGTCAGCCCGAGCCGATTCTCGCCAAGCGCGGATCGGTCGTGAACATCCCGAAGAAGACGATGTATTCAGCCGAAGTGATCGGCACGGCGCCGGCGCTCTGGGTCGACGCGAATCAGGCGAACTTCAAGACGCTGGTTCCGGTGAGCGATCCTCGGCCGCCGCAGGCGCCCGGCCACACGATGATGAAGATCGGCACGACATTCGGTGCGGGCGTCTACGCGGGCAACAACAAGCCGCACTTCAATCTGTGGGATGCGGAGAAAGATCCGAAGTTCGCCGGACAGAACGTCGTGCAGGACGATCACATGTGGGCGCAGGCTATCTGGGGCTACGAGAAGAATCTGCCGCCGTACAATCCCGAACGACAAAGGACACTTCCACGTCGGCACGGCCGAGTGGTGGGTCATCATGAAGGGGCAGATCCGCCACAACATCGAGACGGTGGGGGACTTCACGTCGAACGAAGGGGACGTTGTGTATGCGCCCGGCGTCGACGTGGCATGCGACGAGATTTGCGGGCCCCGGACCGTCGTGCCGTCTCGCGATCAGCGGCTATCAGTTCACGTCGCTGCTGGAACAACCGCAGGACTGATGCAGGTAACTAGAGATTAAGATCTAAGATCTCTAGATCTTCAGTTACCCGTAACACCTACGCTCCTCGATTTGCGTAGCACTCAGACAGTACCCATCGCCATGCACCGTCCGGATGAACTCCGGATGGTGCGGGTCGGGCTCGATTTTTTTTCGCAGCCGCACGATGGCGTGATCGACCGATCGGGTCGTGACGTTCGTGTCGATGTATCCCCACACTTCCCGCAACAGCTCCTCGCGGTGCACGACCTTCTCGCGCCGCTCGGCGAGATAGCGCAGCAGCTCGAACTCGCGGTGCGTCAGGTGCACCGGCGCCTGGTCGCAGCTCGCGCGCTGCGAGCGGAAGTCGATGACGAGCTTCCCGATGAGGAGGCGCTCGAGCGCGGGATGCGCGCGCCGCAGCACGGCGCTGACGCGCGCGAGCAGCTCCTGCAGGTCGAACGGCTTCGTGATGTAATCGTCGGCGCCGAGCTTCAGCCCCTTCAGCTTGTCTGCCTTCTGGCCGCGCGCCGACAGAATGATGATGGGCACTTTGCCCGATTGCCGCAGCACCGGGCACAAATCGAGGCCGTCGAAGTCGGGCAGCGTCAGGTCGAGCACGACCAGATCGGGCGTCGACGCGCGCACGTAGCTGATGGCCGACTTGCCGTCCGACACGGCGTCGACGCGATAGCCTTCGAAGATGAGGTTGTCGCGCAGCACGCGCCTGAGGGTCGGGTCGTCTTCGACGATGAGGATCCGCTCTGCCACTGATGTCAGTCTCCCGCGATGGGTAAATATACCTTTGCCGTCGTTCCCGCGCCCGGTTCGCTGTCGAGCACGAACGTGCCCTTGTGATCGGCGACGATTCTGCTGACGATGGCGAGCCCGAGGCCGCTGCCGTCGGCCCGCGCGAGCCTGCCGCGCGCGAACTTGCGGCGGACGATCGACAGCTCTTCGCGGCGAGATGCCGACGCCGCGATCCTGCACTTCGATGACGACGTTCTGTCCATCGCGCCGCGCCGAAATGCGGATGAAGTGCTCGCGCGGCGAGTAGCGGATCGCGTTGTCGACCAGGTTGTCGAGCGTCAGCATCATCGCCGTGCGGTCGGCCCTGACGAGCGGGAGGTCGACCGGCATGTCGACTTCGACCGTGAACTCGCGCTCGGACAGCGGATGCCGGAAGTTCTGCAGCACGTCGTCCACCAGCTCCGACGGCGCGATCGGCTCGAACGAATACATCTCGGTGACGTCGGTCACGCGCGCATACGCGAGCAGGTTGTCGACCAGCCGCGTCAGCCGCCTCGCTTCCTGCATGAGCAGCTCGGCATAGTCGCGCACGGTTTCGCCGCCGATCGGCCTGCGCGCGAGCGTGTCGGCCATGGCGCGGATGTTCGCGAGCGGGCGTCTTCAACTCGTGGGTGACCGACGAGACGAAATCGGAGCGCATGGCCGTGAGCGCGACGCCGGCGCGAACGGCCCGGATCGCGAGAATCAGCCCGAGCGCCAGCGTCAGCGCCGCCGCGGCGGCAGCGAGCAGCGCTTCGTCAGCGCCCTGCGCCGCGCCGACGAGCGCAGAGTCGGTTGACTGGCTCGTGCGAATCGTCCACGTCCTCACAGCCGGGTTCGATCCGAGCGCGACCATGCTGACCGATGGATCGAGGAACAGCAGCGGAAACTCGCGGACCAATGCGGCGCCCTGCCGCTTCGTGTCCCCATACGCGCTGGCCGCTGTCGTCAAGAACGGCGATGTCGAGGCTGTTGCCGCGTGTCGCGATGGGCGCCACCTGCGAGAGGATGTCCGGAAAGTACGACTGCCGCACCCACGCGAGGTTCACCGTGAAGCCGATCACCGAGTGCAGCGTTTCCTGCAGCGGGTCCGTATAGACGAGCCGCGCGACGATCTGATACGGCTGCCCGCCGAGCGTCATGTCGAAGGTCGCATAGCGGAATCGCGCGGCACTGAACGCCGACACCTTCTCGCGCAGCGCGTCGCCTTCCGGTGGATTCGTCACGAGCGCCACGGGATAGCGATTGCGGCTCTGTCGGCTGCGGCATCCACGCCGGGAAGCGATTCGCTCGATTGAAAAAGACGACGCCCTCGCGGACTGTCGTTCTGCCAGCTGAAGAAGGACTCGGGATAGGGATATCGCGCAAACGCCGTCGCCACCTGATCGCTCGTATCGGTGAGCGACTCGAGCGACAGCTCGCCCCAGTCGCGATTGGCGAGCACGCGCGAGTGCGCGCCGCGCATGTCGCGCGTGACCGCCGTGACGAGCAGGTCGGCGCTCTCTTCGGTGTCGCGCTCGATCAGCAGCTCCGAGCTGCGCTGCCATTCGCGCGTGGCGCGGTACCCGAAGCCGAGCAGCGTGGCGATGCCGAGGCACACCGCGACGGCCAGCAACGCCGTCAGCCAGCCGCCCCAGGCAATGACCGATTCGACTTTCATGCTCGTACGCCGTTCACCGTTTACCGTTCATCGTGACAGCTCGCGCTGGCGGTAGTAGCGTGCCGCGCCGGGATGAAGAGGAATCGGCGTGGCCGGCGCGCGTTCGAGGTTCGGGCGGCGTCATCGCCGGCCGCGTGGCGAAGTACGCGTCCAGCAGGCGATACACGAGATCTTCATCGAGCTCGGCGCGGCACACGAGCAATGTGTCGACGCCGAGCGTGCGGATCGGTTCTGGCTGGTTCGGGTAGGTGCCGCGCGGAATCAACGTGCGTTTCAAGTACGGATACCGCGTCCGCATCTCCTCGATCTCCGGGCCGTCGATGGGAATGAGTCGTGCGCCGCGGTTCATCGAGGCGATGACGACTGCGCCCGGCACGCTGAATCCGGAAAACGCGGCGTCTATGTCGCCGTTGCTCAGACGGCTCACGATCTCGGCATTTGGGATGCGCTCGGCGTGAAACTGCCCCTGCTCGATGCCCAGATCCTGAAGCATGCGCAGCGTGATATGCGCGGTCGAGCTGCCGGGCGCGCCGAGCGAGACGCGCAACCCTCTGAGATCGCGGAGCGTCTTCACGCGCACATTGCGCGCCGACGAGCAGGTGCATCGTGTTCAACCCGGTGACGGCCATGCCGCGCAGCTGCTCGAACGGCTCGGTCATTTCCTCCAATTGGCCGGCGTACGCGAGATACGCGACGTCGGCCAGCGTGCCGGTGAGGTTGGTCTTTTCATTCTTCAGGTCCAGCAGGCTGGTGATCGACGATCCGCCCTCGCTGACGATCTCGACCTTGACGTCGGGAATGCGGGCGAGTGCGGTCTGGAGATCGCTCGCGTTGGTGCGCGAGAGCCGCAAGGAGGTCTTCGACGCGGCCGTCGTCTCATTTGTGGCGGCGCACGACCAGCCCACCAGACACAGACCTGCGACCAACATCCGCAACATCATGGAAAGGAAGATTCTCACGGCGTGTATATTTCGACTCCAGATCCCAAACACAACCCGACCGCCAATCCTCCAAGGAGAGTGCGATGACCATGACACGCATTCTGTCGAGAGGGCTCGTCGTCATTTGCGGCCTGGCTCATTCTTGGAGCGCCCGCGTGGGCGCAGGGCGTCGGTGGAATCGGCGGAACCGTCTTGGATTCGTCCGGAGCGGTCCTTCCAGGGGTGACCCTCACGCTCTCGAGCGCGCAAGGCGGCACCCTCGGCGGCAACCAGGAGGTCGTCAGCGACGAGCGCGGCAACTATCAATTCGTTCGCGTCGTCCCCGGGACCTATGTCGTGCGCGGCCAGATGGCAGGTTTCCGGACCGTCGAGCAGCGCAACATCGTCGTCAATGCCGACGCGATGGCGCGCGCGGACCTGACGCTGCCCATCGGACAACTCGAAGAAGGCGTCGTCGTGTCGGGCGAGGCGCCGCTTCTCGACACCACGTCGGCGTTGAAGCAGACCGTGCTCAGCCAGGAAACTCTCCAAGCGCTGCCCAACCGCATCGACGTGTGGTCGATCACGCGCGTCATTCCGAGCGTCGTGGCGAGTAAGGTCGACGTCGGCGGCTCCGAATCGTTCCAGCAGTCCGGCATCACGGTTCATGGAACGAGCAACGAGAACGGGTACTGACATCGATGGGATGAACGTCTCGAGCACGCAAAGCAGCGGCAGCATCGCGACCTTCTATCTCGATCCCTACGCGTTCGAGGAAGCCAACTTCCGCGCCGGTAATCGCCTGCCGAAGCATCGACCGGCGGACTTGTGTTCAACATGATCAGCCGCACGGGACGAATCAATTCCACGGCGGCACGGTGTTCAACGGCACGAATCGGCATGCTCGGGCTCCGACAATGTCGACGATGCGCTCGCCGCGCAGTTGCTGCGAAGCGTGCCGGCATCGGTGAAGGCCGCGAGGCCCGATCTGAAACCGACGGCGGACATCCGTTATCTGTTCGACTACGGCGCTGGCTGGCCGGTCCGATCATAAAGTGACAAACTGTGGTGGTCGACCTCGTTCCACCATTCGCAAATCCTCCAGTATCTGGTCGGGCAGCTATAACCCCGACGGCACGTCGGTGCCCGACGACAACATGTTGTGGAATTTCTCGAACAAGCTGTCGTGGCAAGCTCAATCCGAACAGCCAGCTCTCACACTTCTACATCCTTCAGTTCAAGAAGAACGGCCATCGCGTCAGCGGCGCCGCGTTTTCAGAGACGGGCGCGACAACGGCGAACACGAAGTATCCCGCAATTGCATCAGGTGAAGTGGACATCGACGCGATCGGCCAGGATGGTCTACGACGTGTCGGGCAGCGTCAATCGCGTCGACGATTACCAGCCGTGGCCGATAGAGGGCGATTCGCCAAACTGCTCCGCGGCCGTGGACAGATCCGGCTGCACCGACGGGTTGATTGCCGGCTTCGATCAGGTCACCAACACGGCGCTGCGCGTCCTCCCGACCTATCGGGATTTGCCGAACACGCGCGTGTTCGCGCAGGGAAGCCTCAGCTATTTCACGACCGCCCACGACATCAAGGCTGGATACCAGTTCGACTACGCGTGGAACGAGGTGCTGTACTTCTCGTCGTCCGGCATGCGCGCGGTTTACCGCTCCGGCGTCCCGGACTCGGTCAACACCTACAACACACCGGCGCGGTCGATTCCGGAGAACATCCAGCAGGGTCTCTACATTCAGGATAAGTGGCGCCCGAGCCGCAAGCTGACGCATCAATGCAGGCCTCCGTCTCGACACGAACTACGGCTGGACGCGCGCGCTCTGCCAGGAGGCGACTCCGTTCGTCGAGGCACGCTGCTTCGACAAGATGTCGGGTATTCCAGACTGGAAAGCCGTGAGCCCGCGCCTCTCCGCCGTCTACGACATCGCCGGCGATGGGCGCACGGCCCTGAAATTCGCGGCGAACCGTTACATCATCCCGGTCGGCAGCAGCGTGCTCGACCGCGTCAATCCGATTTTTCTCGCGAACGACACGCGTCCGTGGCGCGCGCAGGCCGACTGCGCATCGGTGAACAACATCGGCTGCGACCTCAACGGCGACTTGTTGCCGCAGCATCAACGAGCTGGGAACCTCCAGCGGATTCAGCTTCGGCAACTTCAACCGGTACGAAGAGGGTTACGAAT
Organism: Vicinamibacterales bacterium; assembly: GCA_963787755.1. Classification (GTDB taxonomy): domain Bacteria; phylum Acidobacteriota; class Vicinamibacteria; order Vicinamibacterales; family JAMQPK01; genus JAMQPK01. The sequence continues at coordinate 141,108 of CAWBEG010000001.1, read as the reverse complement.
GGCCGTGGGCGCGGGAGTTCTCGGCGGAGATTCAGCGGCAGCTGCCACTCAACATGGTGGTCAGTGCCGGCTACACGCGCCGCGACAAACTGGGCAACCTCGGATCGCGCAACGTGGCCGTCCCGAAGGAGACGTATATCCCGCTGAACGTCACCGAGGTGAACAGCGGCAAGGCGGTGACGGTGTACAACCAGGCCCCTGCGCTGCGCGGCCGGCAGGACTTCGTCTGGGGCAACGTGGAGGAGCTCAACAGCACCTATAACGGCACCGATATCACGCTCGACAAGCGGATGAGCAACGGCTGGATGATGACCGGCGGCATCAGCATCGGCGAGACCATTGGCTGGGTGGGCAACACGCGATCTCAACAATCCGAACTCCAAAGAGTTCAGCCGCGGCATCGTCGGCAACGACACGCCGTTCTCGTTCCGGCTGTCCGGACTCTATGACCTGCCGTTCGCCATTCAGATGAGCGGCACGTTCCAGCACCAGAAGGGATTTCCGGAGCTGACGCAGGTATCAGTGGGGAACAACACCGTGGCGCTGACGCAGGGAACGACGAACATCACGGTCGAGCCTCGCGGCACGACGCGTCTGCCGGCCCTGAATCAGCTCGACATGAGCTTCCGCAAGGCCTTCCGCACTGGCGGCAAGGTGTATTCAGCCGCGCCTCGACCTTTACAACATGATGAATTCGGCGACGGTCATCGCGCGCGTCACCACGCTGGGGACGAGCTACGGCGCGGTGAGCAATATCCAGCGCGGACGACTCATCAAAATCGGCATGCACGTGGACTTCTAGGGGAATCACGCATTGGTAGATTGGACGGTTGGAAGATTGGCGAAGACTTCCGGAATCTGCCAATCTGCCAATCCGCCAATCTTCCAATGGCTGTAAAGCGGTCAGTGCTTTTTGCCCAGCTTCACGGTCAGATAGGTCACCGACTTTCCATTCTCGACTTCCCAGAAATGCGGAACCCCCGCGGGCGCTGATGCCACGTCGCCGGCGACGAGCTTCTGCCGCGTCACGTTGCCCACGATCTCGCCGCCGCGCACTTCGCCGTCAGCGCCTTCCTTGCCACCCTCGAGGCGATCGCCGTAGCGGATCGTGACTTCGCCGTCGAGGACGTAGTACAGGTCGGCCCAGTTCTTGTGCAGTTCCGCGCCAGGCCGAGCTCTTCGCGCGGTGGCTGATGTTCTGGAATTGATGATCGCCGCGATGCACCGACGGGAACTTGATGGTTTCGCCGCGCTTCAGCGTGTCGACGAAGCTCTTGAGGTCGGCGGCCTTGTAGTGGACGAACTGTGTGGGCGTTGCGGTCGCGGTGTGAAGATTCGGCTGCTTCAGAATCTTGACCGTCATGTAAGTCACGGTCTTGCCAGGTTCGACTTCCCAGAAATGGGGAACGCCTGCGGCGGAAGACGCGATGTCCCCGGCGGCGAGGCGCACGACCTTGGCGCCGGCGATCTTTCCGCCGCCAAACTCACCAGAGCCCGGATTGCGCTCGGTTCCGCCCTCGAGCGTCCCGCCGGTGTGATGCAGCACTTCGCCGTCGAGGATGTAGTAGAGGTCGGCCCAGTTGTTGTGCATTTCGGGCCCGCCGGCGCTTTTCGCGCGAAAGCTCATGCCCTGGAAGTCGTGATCGCCGCGATGCAGGCGGGGGAATTTTATCTGACCGCCGCCCTTCAGCGTGTTTGCGAGCGCCTTGAGATCGGTCGCAGGATAGTAGGCGAACTTCATCGGGGTGACTGGTGGCGGCTGCGGCGCCTGGGCCGTGGCCAGCGCCACGCAGAAGACGACAGCCGAGGCGGCGACGAGGGCTTTGTTCATACGTTTCCTCCGCCGCGACTATAGGACTACTTCAGGATTTTTCGCAAATCCACCCCGTTCGACTGTAGGAGCGGCGCCCACAGATCGCCGACCTTGGCCAGGCGATCGGGCAGCGTGCGTATCGTGAAGTCGCGCGGATCGACGCCTTCATCGATTTCCTTCCACGTCAGCGGCGTCGACGCGCCGGCGAACTCGCTGGCGCGCGCGCTGTAGGCACACGCGAGCGACTTACCCTCGATGTTCTGCAGGTAATCCACATACACCTTCTGGCCGCGGGCGCGTACGGCGCGCGTCACGGTGGCGATCTTGGGGTGCTTCTCGGCGACGACCGTTCCGACGATCTGACAGAAGATCTGGCCGGCGTCGTACGGGGTACCGGCGCGAAGCGGAATGAAGATGTGCAGGCCGCTCGAGCCCGACGTCTTCGCGTAGCCGGTGACCTTCAATTTCTCGAGCTCGTCGCGGACCCAGCGGGCGACGTCGAGCACCGCCGAAAACTTCACCCCGGGCATCGGATCGAGATCGATCGCGCATTGATCGGCGTGTGCGGCGACTCGACGCGCGAGAACCAGGGGTCCTGCGAGATGGCGGCGAGCTGGGTCATGTAGAGCAGCGTGATGAGATTGCCCCCAATCGGACGGCTCGCGACGCTGTCCCCGGGAACCTTCGCGACACGAACGCCTGGCGGAACTTTCTCGGGCGCTTTGTGCTGATAGAACGGCTCGGCCGTCGATGCCGTTCGGAAAGCGCTTCATGATGAGCGGGCGGCCGTCGACGACAGGCAGAATATAAGGCGCGACGCGCACGTAGTAGCGCATCAGATCGCCCTTGGTAATCTTCAGCTTCGGCCAGAACACCTTGCGCAGGTTGCTGACCTCGAGCGTCTCGCCCGTCGGGCAACCGCAGCGTGCCCGAGTTCGGCCCGCGCTCGATCTCGTCGAGCTGGTCGAGGATGGACTGAAGATTGTCGGCCGACCTGAAGGTCGGCACTACGACTCTGTCCGACTCTTCGCGACTCCGACTCTTCGCACTCTCTCGCACCTCGTTGCACCTCTCGCACTCGACTCTTCCTTTCCCGTCGCACGGTCTCCGGTTTCACATCGTCCCTCATGCCGAGATAAATCGGATGGCGGAGCAGCCCGTCGTCGGTCCACTCCGTGAATTTGAGTTGGGCCACGAGCGACGGCTTCGTCCAATGCGGCCGCTCGTTGGTCGCGGCCGCGTCGTGAACGGCGACGCCGCGATCTCGAGCGGTCGCAGCAGACGGATCACGCGCTCGAGCTCGCGCATGATTGAATCCGCTCCCGGTGTGGCCGGCATAGTTCAAGCCGCCGTCTTCGTAATAGCCGAGCAGCAGCGCGCCGAACGGCCGGCCGGTGGTGCGCGAGTCGGTCCAGCCGCCGACGACGAACTCCTGCTCCTGGACGATCTTCAGCTTTCGCCAGTCGCGCGTGCGTTTGCCGGTGTGATACAGCGAGCGCGCGTCCTTGGCGATCAGGCCTTCCCACCCGTGATCGAGCGCATGCTGAAAGAGCTCACGCGCGTCGCCCGCGACCACGTCGCTCGTTCGCAGGATGGGAGAGCCCGGATTGCGAAAGACGCGTTCGAGCCGCGCCCGCCGCTCCGTGAGCGGCAGCGGCCGCAGATCCTCGTCGCGATCGCGCAGGATGTCGAACGCGATGAACGCGACGCGTCCGGCGGCCGACCGGCTGTTGGATTCGGTCAGGTGGATGCGGTTCTGCAGCCGCTGAAAACCTGCAGGCTCGCCCTTGTCGTCGAGCGCGACGATCTCGCCGTCGAGCACGACCGGCCCTTTCAGCGTTTTCGCATAGCGGGTGAGAGCGGCGACGAGATCGGGAAATTGCGCGGTTTTCTCGTTGCCGAGGCGCGACCACATCCGCACGGGCGCGCGGCGGCCCGGATCGATTTCGACGAGCGCGCGAATGCCGTCGTACTTCGGCTCGTAGACCAGCCCGTCTGATTGGAGCGGCGCGTCTTCGAGCGTGGCGAGCATCGGACGCACCGACTGCATGTCGCCGCGCCATTGTGACGGCCTGCCCGCCATAGCGGTTTGCGAAGTGCGCGCGACGGCGGGCATGCGCTAGTAGCTGTAGCGATCGTTGAACCAGGGCTCAGCGGTGTTCGAATAGCCGCGCTCTTCCCAGAATCCCTTCTTGTCTTCGGCGAGGAACTCGATCTTCCTGATCCATTTCGCGCCCTTCCACGCGTAGAGCTTCGGCGTGATCATGCGCACCGGCCCGCCGTGCTCGCGAGGCAGCGGCTTGCCTTCCCACGTGTGGACGAGCAGCACGTCATCTTCGATGGCGCGCGCGAGCGGAACGTTGACCGTGTAGGGAATGAAGCTGCCGGGCAGAAAATCGTAGCCGGTGCAGAGAATGTGCCTCGCATCGTCCTTGGGAACCACCAGCTCGGCAATCGTGCGGAAGCGGACTCCTTTCCAATGATTGTCGAGACGGCTCCACGTCGTGACGCAGTGAAAGTCGCTGACGTCTTCGGCCTGCGGCAGCGCCATGAACTGCGCCCAGTCGAGCGTCACCGGGTTCTCCACGAGGCCGCCGATCTCGAGCTTCCACTTCTCGAGAGGAATGTCCGGTTGCTCGCCGAGGTCGAGCACCGGCCAGTTCTTCACCAGGTGCTGGCCGACGGGCACGGCCGGCATGCCGTGGCGGTTGCCGGGGCCCGAGCCCTCGGGTTTTGCTCCCTGAAACCGGACGTTGACGGTATCGGGGCGCAGCTCGCGCTGCCGCTCGATGTATCGCTGCCGGCGCTCGACAATCTCGCGTGTTTTGGGAGTCTGCCACGTGTGGTTCGCCTCGAAGTTCAAGCCTATCCCAAAAAGAGCCGATATAAGCGGGTATGACCCTGACGCCGTGGCAACGGGCGAACATTCTCGCAGCGCTGAATTATCTGAAGGACATCGGCCGCGTGGGGCAGAATCCGCAGGCACAGGTGCTCGCCCAGGGCTTGATGGAAGTTCTCGAGCCGAGCCGCCGCACGATTCGGCTGCAGCGGGAAGCGGCGCAGGCGGCGACCGCCGGCGCGCGGAGCGGCCGCGAGCAGCGCAAGCGCGAGCGCCGGCGCAATCGCCGATCGGCGCAAGCAGCGCGGCCGCTCACAGCTGGTCCGGAACGCCGAACCGGCCGCGAGCGCAGATCGGGAGAGCGGCGGACGTCGTGAGGGCAGGGCTGAGCGCGACCGCGCTACAGACCGCTGCGCTACCGTTCGTTACCGCTTTACGTTCGACAGCTGCTCCAGCGCGAGCAGCAGCGAGTGATATCCGAGCCGGCCGTGGCCTTGAGACTTGAGCGCCACATAGAACTGCCGGACCAGCGCCAGGCCGGGCATCGAGATCCCCATCCGCGCGGCTTTCCTCGAGCGCGATACCGAGATCCTTCTCGAAGTGCTCCACGAAGAATCCCGGATCGAAATTCCGGTTCACCATCTTCGGCGCGAGGTTGTCGAGGATCCAGCACTGCGCGGCGCCCTTGCTGACCGAGCTGAGCATCGTCTCGAGATCGAGCCCCGCTTTGTAGCCATAGAGCAGGCTTTCGCACACGCCGATGATCGTGCCGGCGAGCACGATCTGATTGCACATCTTCGTGTGCTGCCCGTTGCCGGCGCCGCCCTGATGCACGATGTTCTTGCCCATCGCCTGGAAGAGCGGCATGACGCGATCGACCGCGTCCTTGTCGCCGCCGACCATGATCGAGAGCGTCGCGTTTCTTGCGCCGACATCGCCGCCTGAGACCGGCGCATCGACGGCGGACGCCCCCTTCGCCTTCGCCGCCTCGTAAATCTCGCGCGCGAGGCTCGGCTCGGTGGTCGTCATGTCGACGATGACGCTGCCTTTCGTGACGTTGTCGAGAATTCCGCCCTTGCTTTCTGATAGACCTCGCGCACATCGCTCGGCAGTCCGACGATCGTGAAGATGATGTCGGATCGCTCGGCGACGGCGCCAGGCGTGTCGGCCCACGCCGCGCCCTTGTCGAGCAGGCTCTGCGCCCGCGACTTGGTGCGGCTGTAAATCGTGGTCGGGTAGCCCTTGGCCATCAGATGGCCGCACATCGACAGGCCCATGACGCCGGTCCCAACCCAACCAATACGCGTTTCGCTCATATGCTCCTTTTATTTAGGTGGTAGGCGGTAGGCGGTAGCTGGTAGGAAGAACGCTTTATTGCTACCACCTACCACCTACCACCTACCACCTACCACCTAGTTAGAGATCCACCGACCAAGGCCACACTTCGCCGCAGGCGCGGCAATGGCACCACCGGACGACGCGGCTGTTCGCGAGCCCCTGCACCTCCTGAATTCTTCCGCAGCTTGGACAGGTCAAGCGGATGCGGCAGATCGCTCGTGCGCCGGCCCGCCGCGAGGCACCGCGCGGCGGTCGTGCTGATTCGGGTTGCGGCGATCGTTGATGTCGTCCATGCTTCGCTGACATATTATTCCGCCCGCCAGCGGAATAGAAGCGGCGCGCCAATATGGAACCATTTGAACGTGAAGTTGTCTCCGATCTCGACGAGCACACCGACGATCGCGCCGAGGCGCGGCGCAGAATACCGCTGCACGTCCGCATCCTGCTCGGACTGGTCGTCGGCGCCACGCTCGGCAGCGCCGCGCGCGCGATGCTCGGCCCCGATGCGCCGGTGGTGGCGTGGGTCGTCAGGCATATAGCCGAGCCGGTCGGTCAGCTGTTCCTGCGCTCGCTGCTGATGACGGTCGTCCCGCTCGTCGTCTCCTCGCTGATCGTCGGCGTCGCGGGCATCGGCGACGTGCGGCGCCTCGGGCGAGTGGGCGTGCGGACCGTCGGCTTCTGCCTGGTCATCTCGATCGTGTCGGTCGGGCTCGGCATCCTGCTCGCGAACACCGTGCGGCCCGGCATGCGGCTCGATCCGGTGACGCGCGATCTGCTGATGGCGCAGTACGCCGATGCGTCGACGCAGGCGGCCGCCGGCGCCGGCAAACGAATCGCCGCTCATGTCGTTCGCACGCACGCTCGTGCCGGCGAATCCGCTCGAATCGATGGCGCGATCGACGCCCGACATGATCGGCATCATGTTCTTCTCGATCGTGTTCGGCGCGGCGCTGACGCTCGTGTCGCGCGAGAGCGCCGCGCCGGTGATGGCGCTGCTCGACGGCGTGTTCAAAGTCATCGCGAAGGTCATCGACATCGTCATGAAGGTCGCGCCGATCGGGGTCGCCTGCCTGCTGTTCACGATGACGGCGCGATTCGGGTTCGGATTTCTCATCAGCCTGGGCTGGTACGTGATGACCGTGCTCGCGGGGCTCGCGATCCACACGTTCGTCGTGTATCCCATTGCGCTCAAGCTGGCCGCGCGCGTCTCGCCGGTGGAATTCTTCAAGCGCGTGCGCACCGTCATGCTGACGGCGTTTTCGACGAGCTCGTCGAACGCGACGCTTCCGACCGCGCTGCGCGTGTCCGAGCTGAATCTCGGCGTGCCGCGCGAGATCGGCGCATTCGTGCTGACGGTCGGCGCAACGGCAAACCAGAACGGCACGGCGCTCTATGAAGGCGTGACGGTGCTGTTTCTCGCGCAGCTGGCGGGCGTGGACCTGACGCTCGCGCAACAGTTGATGATTGTCTACCTCGCCGTGCTCGGCAGCGTCGGCACGGCCGGCGTGCCGTCGGGGTCGACTCCGTTCGTCGTCGCCGTGCTCGTCACGATCGGCATCAACCCCGCGCTCATCGCGATCATTCTCGGCGTCGATCGTCTGCTGGATATGTGCCGGACGGTCGTGAACGTCGTGGGCGATCTTGCGGCGGCGGTGTACGTGGCGAAGAGGGAAGGGGCGACGCTGAAGATCTAGTCCGCCTTCGCGCTACGGCGAGACCAGCCTTGCGTGCAGTCCGAAACTGACTCGCCTGCCTAGCCGAAGCTCGATGGGAACTCGAAAGAGCGAAGGCTGGGGTGAGTGACGGGGATCGAACCCGCGACTACCGGCGCCACAGGCCGGTGCTCTACCACTGAGCTACACTCACCATACAGTCGCCAATCCCTGATTGTACAACAGAGAACTGCAGAGGGTGGGTGATGCCGAAATCGGAATCTGGAATCTAGAATCTGGAATCTAGAATCTGAAATGCAGAATCCAGATGAAGATTCCAGATTCTAGATTCTAGATTCCAGATCTCAGAATCCTACGAGTGCGCGGCCGCGCGCTCTTTCCCGGGAATCGCCATCAGCTCAGGATGCGCGGCGACGTGCGCCGCACGATCGCTTCGGCGCGCGCCATCGCATCGGCGTCGCCGTTGCGATAGATGGTGTTGGCTTCGATCAGATCTTTCTGGCTCGCGGGAGTCGAATCGTGGCTGTCGTAAATCGCCGCGACAGGGCACGCCGGCACGCACGCACCACAGTCGATGCACTCTTCCGGATGAATGTAGAGCATGTTCATCGCCGCGAATTCCGGCTCGTCCTTGCGCGGATGAATGCAGTCGACGGGACAAACGTCCACGCACGCCGTGTCTTTTGTTTCAATACAGGGATCCGTAATCACGAAAGGCATCGTCTTTCCTCCAGAGTGTCCGCCAAGCGATGAGAGCGTTGCGACGGCCACTGATTCTACTTGCGAAGGTCGCACGCAGCAATCCCACACGCGCCTTCGCTGGCGCTAACCGATATGTATTTCCGTGTGCCGGAATCGGCCAGAAACTGTGTTCAATTGTTCCATACCGGAACAGGAAACCCGTAAGACACTGCGTTCACGCAAGTTATATACAAATATTCACACGGTTACCGGGTCGTCGTGTGTAAGAGTGGCACAGCTGCACCGGCCCACGGATCTCACCTCTGCACCTGTAACTCCTGATTATCAGCAACTTAATCAAATACGTCTCTTGTGGTCGCAAACTTGCTCCAATCGCGGGCGACATGAGATCCAGCACGTATCCTGACCGCATTCGCCCTTGTCGCAACGTTCGGAGTGCCAGCTGCTGCGGAGCAGCGGGCACTCGAAGCTCGACGATTCGCTTCGTGGATCGATCGCGCGCGGTTGCAGCGACACCAAGTCCGTCATTATCCGCACGAAGCCTGGCGCGCGCGAAGCGCTGCGCAAATCACTCGCGGCTCAGGGCCGTCGAGTGAAGGGTGAGTTCCCGGCACTCGATGCGATCACTGCAGATGTCTCCTGCGCCGACCTGAATGCGCTGGCGGGTTTTCGTGAGACCGCATCGATTTCCGACAACGCCAAGGTCCACGGGCATCAGCTCGGGGCTCGACGAACCGGTCGCAGCATCGTCGAGGAGATCACTGGCGGCAGCTTGCTGTCGGCGTACTCGTCGAATTCGGCGAAGTCGGGCGTTCATTCGTCGCAGTCGACGTCGCGACTGAACGAGGCGCTCGTCAGCGCAGCAGCTTCAGACGAATCTGTTTTCGACGCTCGGCGTGCGACAGTCGCTGTCGGCGCGCGTTCGGGCTTCATGACGATGCCGTCGATCGGCGTGGCGGTGATCGACTCGGGGATTGCGCCCGGCACTTGATTTCGGCACGCGCATTTCCGCCTTCTACGATTTCACGCGCGGCGACATTCGCCTCGCCACGCCATCGGACGCGTACGGTCACGGCACGCACGTGGCGGGGCTCGCCGCGGGCACCTACGTGGGTGTTGCATCGTCCGCTCGATTGATCGGGCTGAAGGTTCTCGATGCGCAGGGGCAGGGCTCAACCGACAACGTGATTCGCGCCATTGAGTTCGCCATCGCGAACAAGGACGTCCTCAAGATTGACGTCATCAATCTGTCGCTCGGCCATCCGATTTTCGAGGCGGCGGCGACCGATCCGCTGGTGCAGGCCGTCGAGCACGCGTCGCGCGCCGGCATCGTCGTCGTCGTCTCGGCCGGCAACTTCGGCCGCAACGGAACGACCGGCGAGATCGGATACGCCGGCATCGCGTCGCCGGGCAATGCGCCGTCGGGCATCTCGGTCGGCTCGGTGCAGACGTTCGACACGGTCGGCCGCGGCGACGATCGCATCGCGCCGTACAGCTCGCGCGGTCCGTCGTGGTACGACGGTTTCGCGAAGCCAGACATCTCGGCGCCCGGCGACAATCTCCTCTCGGTCGCCTCGGTCGGAAGCACGCTGCGCGCTCCTTCAGGAGGCGCGCGGAAATCGTCGGCAACTACATGCGCCTGTCGGGCACCAGCATGGCGGCCGGCGTGGTCAGCGGCATGGTCGCCGTCATTCTTCAGAACAACCAGAACCTGACGCCGAACGCGCTGAAGATGGTGCTGCAGTATTCATCCATCCCCGTGAAGAACGACGACGGCACCTACGCCGACGTGCTCACGCAGGGCGCCGGCGCGCGTCAACGCGACTGGCGCAGTCACGCTGGCGCGCGCGATCAATCCGGTGCTCGCGCTCGGCGAGAAATGGCTGACGGCGACGGTCACGCCCAGCACGATCATCGGCGGCCAGACTTACGTCTGGTCCCAGCGGATGGTGTGGGGCAACCACATCGCGCGAGGCACGGGCATCATCGACGAGCAGCGGCCGTCGTGGGCACTCAACATCGTCTGGGGCGAGGGCCTGGAAGACGACGACAACATCGTCTGGGGCAACAACGACGACGACAACATCGTGTGGGGCAACCTGCTCGATGACGATGACAACATCGTCTGGGGCAACAACATCGTGTGGGGCAACAGCCAGGATGACGACGACAACATCGTCTGGGGCAACCTCGACGACGACGACAACATCGTCTGGGGCAACTTCGACGACGACAACATCGTGTGGGGCAACAACATCGTCTGGGGCAATAACGCTCCATCGTGGCTGAAGACGACGACAACATCGTCTGGGGCAACCTCGACGACGACAACATCGTCTGGGGCAACCTCGACGACGACAACATCGTGTGGGGGAACAGCGGTCTGCTCGGCTCGGTGATGACCACGCTGAAGAACATGCGGTCGGCGAAGAAAGGGGTGAAGTAATGGCGATGACAGCCGTTCACCCCATGACGCGCACCATGCACCGCGATGATGACACTGACACCAGCGACGACGGCAGCGGTCGCGACTGACTGGAAGCGCGGCCTTCCGATGCTCCACTGCGAGGGGTTCACACTTCGAGAGCTGCGGATGGCAGACGCGCGCTCGCTGCTGGCCCTCCTGACGACGGAAGAAGTGACCAGGTTCATCTCGCCGCCGCCCACGACGCTCGAAGGCTTCGAGCGCTTCATTCAGTGGACCGAGCGCGAGCGCGAGGCAGGACGTTATCTGTGCTTCGCAGTCGTGCCGGACGGATATGACACTGCTGTCGGCCTCTTCCAGGTGCGGCAGCTCGATTCGACGTTCGATACGGCTGAGTGGGGCTTTGCGCTGGCGTCGGAGTTCTGGGGCTCGGGGCTGTTCAGCAAGGGAGCCACGGCCGTTCTGACGTTCGCGTTCGACGTGGTCGGCGTTCACAGACTCGAGGCGAGAGCCGCGGTTCAAAACAGCCGCGGCAATGGCGCACTGCGCAAGATTGGCGCAGTGCAGGAGGGCATCTTGAGAAAATCGTTCCTTCGTGGCGGCAAACTGCTCGACCAGACGCTGTGGTCGATCATCGACGAAGACTGGTATCGATCGAAGGCTGTGTGGGGCGCGAAGATCAACTAGCGGAAATCCTGTGAACGATCCAAGACTCGTCATCGTGAGGCGTGGCCACTTCGCCACCTTCGAGTTGCTCAGCCGCACCTTCTCCGACGATCCCAGCGTGCAAATCATATGGGATCGGCGGAGGGAGGAGCGGCGGCGGTCTGCCGATGGTGCGGGCGATCGCGAACGTCGCAGAAGCAGCGAACGCCGGCGCGAACCTCCCATGCAGTGGGGTCAGCTCAACTATCTCGCTGCGTTGGAACCCCCGCGACAGCGCTGAGCCGCTGTCCACCACGACATCCCTCATTCGACCACTCCGGCGTTAAGATCGAACCGTGGAGGATACGGTTGCGAATTACACGACTCTTGATCGCGGCGGCCTGTGCCTTCGTGGCCCTCGAGGGCTCGGCGTCCGCGCAAGCCATGTTTACGGGATCGATCGGCAATGTGTTCGGCGGAGATGCGCCGTCCACGAAGCGGACCTGGGCGATTGCGATCGGCGGCGGCGGCGCACACGGCATTGGATCGGAGCTCGAATTCTCGCAGACCAGACAATTTCTTCGAGACGCCCGCCGGCGTGGCGCACGGCAAGATCATCACGCTGATGCCCAGCATCTTCGTCGCGGTGCCAATCAGCAGGCTGCGACCCTACGGGATTTTTGGATTCGGCTTCATCCGGCAGCGCCCGGATTCGTCGGCCGGCGGAATATTTTCAGATCTCTCGGACGACGACATCGGGTACAGCGTTGGCGGCGGGCGTCACCTTCCAGTTCGCGCGACACGCCGGCGTGCGAGGCGGACCTGCGGCGCTTCAAGGTGCGTAAGGCCGACGGCATCAGCTTTCAGCGGTTGATGATCGGAATCGTGCTGGGCGGGTAATTCAAGACGCTACCAGCTACGGGCTATTTCACCATGTAGCCGCTGCGCGCACGGACGAACAGCCCTGGCTTGCGGGCTCGCAGCACGAGCGCATGCCACCCCGGCGTGCGACCCGGCTCGAACGCGACAATGTATTGATGATGGAGCTCGGCCAGCAGCTGGCTCGTCGCTGCGAGCACGCTTGGTGTGTCGTATATCGGTCATTGAATCTCCGCCGGTCCACGCGGCGAGATCCGCCATCGGGCCGCGCATCGGGGATTCAACCGCCTCGGTCTCCCGTGAACGCGACGACGAGGATGTACACCGGCACGTCGAGCGAGCTCGCGATCGCCGACACGTCCGAAGGCTTCAAGGTGCTGGCGGAATCGACGCCGTCTGTGATGACGACGAGCGCGCGGCGCCGCTGTCGATCCGAAATTTTCTGGGCAGTGTCTGCGATTGCATCCCACAGCGACGTCGCACCGTACGCTTTCGTGGCGTGCCACGCTCCCTCGGTCGCCGTGAACGTCGTCGAAAACGGGCGAATCTCACTGCAACGACGTGTCGAATGAATAGAAGGCCACCTCATCCGTCCCGGGCTGCAGCCCGGCCACCAACGCGTTCGCCGTCTCGCGCGCACGGGGCAGCTTGGACGCCATGCTGCCGCTTGCGTCCATGAGGATGGCAACGCTCGCAGGGCTGGGCTCTGACCATACGTTGGTCAACTTTCGCCTGTGTCCGTCATCGAACAGTTCGAAGTCGCTGGCTTTGAGGTCCATGACAAGCCGTCCACGCGAGTCTCGGACGAGTGCCGCGACCGCGACTTGCTCGACACCGCTCTTGAAGATAGCGACGCTCGGTTCTTGTGCGGCGGGAACATGCCGTAACCGCCGCGGTCAAGAGCGAGAGGCAGAGAAGTTTTCGCATAGACACACTGTCACTATAGCTGACACTTCCATTGTACCCGTCTCGCGCCAGTGCGCGTCAGTCCGGGTTTAACGGCTAATCGAGGTGCACTTTATCGAGGGGGGCAGTCGGGGGATTTTCGCCAGAACCCACCGGTTCAGCCCCACGCTTTTTTTCGGCTTTATAGTCGAAAAAGAATAGCGGCACCCAGAGCGCGACCATCAGTCCGACCGCGAGAAGGAAGCCGAGCATGAACTCAAAGGTGATGTGTTCCATGGCCGTGAACAGTGCATAAATCGGACCCATCCGCACGGGTGTAAAGTGTTCTGCTTTTGGTCAGTTTATGCCGGAGCAGCGGCCGGACCTGATCCGCGCCCTTCGGCGTTGCTCAGGGCGCCCCGAGCATGGTCGAGGGGCGCGGGTGATTTTTGAACCATTCGCGCGATGCCGCGAGACCAAGGCGCTTCCGCTGTCCGACGATCTGCGGTCCCGGGTTTTTCCCCCACGGTGAAGCGCGATGGATCTCCGCGCTCAGCTCTGCGCCGATCACCATCGCCAGCCCTGTGATGTAAAACCACAGGAGCGTCAGGATAATTCCGCCGAGCGTGCCATAGGCCTCTTCATAGTTGCCGAAATTCACAACGTAGTAACGGAACGCGAGCGACGCGAGGAACCACAGCACTGTCGCGACGAGTGCGCCTGGCGTAATCCACACCCATTCCTGCTCGGCGTCCGGGGCGAAGTAGTACACGACTCCGAAACCGGTGGACGCGAGGAGAAAGACCACGGGCCACTGGAGAATCTTCCATGCGAGCGTCAACGCAGGTGCCAGGCCGAGCTGGCGCCCAACAAAGTCCGCGAGCCACGGCCCCGCGACGATCAGCCCGAAGGACGTCAGAATGAAGAGGGCAAGGCCGATCGTCAGCGCTATTGCGATCGCGCGACGCTTCCACCAGGCACGGCTGTCTTCGATGTCGTACGCGCGATTCATCGCGTCGATGACCGACACCATCGCGGCTGAGCTGCTCCAGAGCGCCATCAACAGGCCGATGCTCAGCAGACTGGCGTCTCCGCTGTTCGACAAGCTCGTTAATTGATCCTGCAGGAGGGTTACTACTGCTTCCGGCGCGATGGGCCCCAGCAGCCGCATCGACTCGTCGGTGAAACTGTAGAGCGGGAAGAAGCTGGCCAGCGCGACAAGGAACAGCAGCGCGGGGAACAGCGACAGGAAGAAATAGTAGGCGAGCTGTGCCGCGATGCCTGCCACGTCGTCCTGAATGGAGTCCTTGACCGTACGACGGGCCAGATCCGTCCAGCTCAGCTCTTTTTCGAGGTAGAGAAACATGCTCCTGAGAGGAGCAAAAGACGTTCCTACGAGCGGACCGTCGAGTCGTGTGTATCCAACGAAACGGTGTTGCGGCCCGCTTCACGTGCCTGCGCCAGCGCGCGCTCGGCCGACGCGATGAGCTCGATATCCTGCCATGCGCCTTGGCGATCGGGCATGGCGACGGCGACACCGAGACTCGCGGTCACATACGGGCCGGTTGGGGAGGCGGGATTCGGCAGCTTCATATTCTCGACGGCGACCCTCAGCCGTTCGGCCAGCAACATCGCGCCCTTGCAGTCCGTTGCCCCAAGCACGACGCCGAACTTGCCGGGGCCACCGTATCTGGCGATGACGTCGCTCGGGCGATGGATGATGGGCTTCAGGGCTTCCGCGACTTTCTGGAGGAAGGCATCCCCTTCGGGCTTCCCCTGGCGGTCGTTGAACGCGCGGAAATGATCGACCTCGATCATGATGACGGTGACGTTCTGGCGCTCGCGCGAAGCACGCCGCCACTCGCGCTCG
The DNA here is from genome assembly GCA_963787755.1 of Vicinamibacterales bacterium. Classification (GTDB taxonomy): domain Bacteria; phylum Acidobacteriota; class Vicinamibacteria; order Vicinamibacterales; family JAMQPK01; genus JAMQPK01. The sequence continues at coordinate 126,039 of CAWBEG010000001.1, read as the reverse complement.
AGAAACTCCTGGAAATACTGCTGGGTGTGAAAGCGGGTGACGGGGTCGATGGCCGCAGTGGTGAAGCAGCTCATGCTCGACGTGCGTCAGCTTTTCGGTGCGCTCGTCCAGTGTCTCCTTGAGCGCCCCCTCACGGCTTCGCGCGCGGCGAGAGCCGAGCAGATAGCCGGCACCCACCAGCAGGGCCGCGAGGAGAGCAAGCGCAAATGCCACCGTCGGACGCTATTTTAGACTGATTGGCGGAATTTCGGCGTTTATGGCACAATTAAGCCTCAATAGCTTTTTCCTCAAACAGCCAGCCCATCTTGCATTTCTCAGACCCCTCGAAAGCTGTTCAAAATCGGTCAACTCGCGGCCGCAGACCCCGGCGTAACGGACGTGGTGCGCCCGGCGGACGTTCCAGGAACACGGTTGTCCCGTCCACGGCCGCCGCTGCAATTCGAGCCGGCGCCCTATGACGCGACGCCGGTCGCGTTCACGTCGCTCGGTCTCGATTCGGGCCTCGAGCGCGCGATCATCGATCGCGGATTCGAAACGACGACGCCAATTCAGGGGGCGGTGTATCCGGCGGTGCTGGATGGCATCGATCTCGTCGCCTGCGCGCAAACCGGAACGGGCAAGACGCTCGCGTTCCTGCTGCCGCTGATGCAGCGATTGGTGAAGGGCGGCGCGACTGGTTCGACCCGCGTGCTGATTCTGGCGCCGACGCGCGAGCTGGCGGTGCAGATCGAAGACGAATTTCAGGGGCTGGCGTACCACACGAACCTTTCGAGCGTCGTCGTGTATGGCGGCGTCGATTCGGGGCCGCAGGAGCGCGGGCTCCGCGGCTCGGCCGACATCGTGGTGGCGACGCCAGGACGGCTGCTCGATCACATGGGCACGAACGCGACCAAATTCGAGAACGTCGAAGTGCTCGTCCTGGACGAGGCCGATCGGATGCTCGACATGGGGTTCTGGCCGAGCGTGCGCCGCATCGTCGCGTCGCTGCCGCCGAACCGGCAGACGCTGCTCTTTTCGGCGACGATGTCCGACGAAGTCGCCCAGTCGGCGAGCCAGATCATGCGCGCGCCGAAGATGATTCGCGTCGGCCGCGACGAAGGGCTCGCCAGCACCATCGAGCACGTCGGCCATCTTGTGCCGGCCGCCGAGAAGGCCGACTGGCTCGCCAAGTTTCTCAAGCGAACCCACGGCACGAGCCTGGTGTTCGTCCGCACCAAGCGCGGCGCCGACAAGCTCGCGCGCAGGCTGGCGGCGAGCGGCATCCAGTGCGCCGCGATGCACGCCGATCGCACGCAGAGCGAGCGCTCCGCCGCGGTCGAAGGATTCAAATCGGGAAGGTTCAGAGCGCTGATCGCGACCGACATCGCGGCGCGCGGCATCGACATCGAAGGTATCGGTCACGTGGTGAATTATGACGTTCCGCCGAGCGTTGACGCCTACGTCCACCGGGTGGGACGCACCGGGCGCGCCGAGGCGGTCGGAACGGCGGTGACGCTTGTCGCGCCGGAGGAACTGCCGGCGCTGCGCGCCATCGAAAAGACACTCGACGTCAAATTCGCCGTGACCTAGGAGGCTATGACATGCGTAGATATGCGGCAGGGGATCGCGTTGTGCAGGCACAGTACGGGGCAGGCACGATCGTCGACGTGAACGAGCACCATACGGTCATCGAGTTCGACGAGCACGGGACGCGCCGGTTTTCGACGCGCATCGTCGTGCTGGAGACGAGCAATACACCAGCGCCGGCGCGCAAGGCCAAAACGCGCGCGAAGAAAAAGGCTGCGGCACCTCAGTCGTAAGGAGGCGATTAGGAGCGTATGTCAGTCCGGTTATTCGTCGGCAATCTCCCGTACAGCGCAACCGAAGTGGATATCAGGCAGCACTTCGGCACGGTCGGCGATCCCATGCAGGTCGTGATTCCGACAGATCGCGACACGGGCCGTCCTCGTGGCTTTGCATTCGTCGACTACGACGACCGCGGCGTGGCCGAGCGGGCGATTCAGCAGCTCCACGGGCAGCCGTTCAAGGGCAGGCCGCTGTCGGTCAGTGAAGCGCGCCCGCGCGAAGCACGACCGCCGATGGGCGCGGGAGGATTCTCCGCACCCCGGCCTCCGATGGGCGGCGGTCCCAGACCGCCGATGGGCGGCGGCGGCCCCCCGGGACCGGACGGCGGTCCGTATCGCCAGCCGCGCGGCAGCGGTGACAACAGGAACTTCGGTCCGAACAAGCCGCCGAAGGGGCGCGGCGGAGCGAATTTCGCGAAGAACCGCAATCAGGAAGGGAAGGCCAAGGGCCCGCTGAAAGAGCGGCTCAGCGGCCGCATGTTCAGCGTCGAAGAGGACGCGCGCTTCCGCGACGAAGACGACTCTGGGCGTCGAGGCCGATCTCGACCTTGAAAGACGACGAAGTCGTCAAAGAAGAGGAAGTCAAGGAAGACGACGAGTAGGACTCACCACCGCGCCCGCCACGGGCCGCGTGTCGACGTGCACAAAGGGCCCGTGAGCCGAGGTCGAGCCGTAAATGCCGATGCCGCCGATAAACGAGCCGAGCTCGGCGGTTTTCGCGAGCCCTTCGAGAACACCGGCGAGCGCCACCGCATCTTCCCTTGAGACGATCTTGTCCTTGTTGAAATCGTCCATCCTTCCGTTGTCATCCTTGTCCAGGAAAATGTCGGCCGCGCGCCCCCACTGGTGCAGGCTGTATTTCGTGTCATCCAGCTGCTTGTTGTAGTACGGCGTGCGATAGCCGCTCATGACGAAGATGTCTCCGGCGTCCCACCCGAGCGGCTCGAGATGTGCCCCGATCGCTTCCAGTAGGAACACCAGCCGCTCGTCGAGCACGAGATACTTCGGGTAGCCGCTTTTCTGCTTTGTGAGGAATTCCTTGACGCGGAAGTTCGGCGAGACTTTCGTGTCTTCGTTGTCCTTCGTGACCTCGATGAACCCCTTCGGCGGCATGTAAATCGGATTGCCTTTCAGCGGCGTATCGGGATAGACGCCGATTTGATACGCGTTCAGCACGCCTTCGCGCACGGCTTTACTCGGGACCATCACGAACGCGGCAAAATCCGCGACCGTGCCTCCCGCGGGATTTTTCACCTTCAGCTGATACATGCCGGGTCTCGCAGGCGCTTCCCACGTCCATCTGTTCGGTCCAGTCGCGATGAGCGCGCCCTGCGGCGCGTCGATGCTGTGCAGCCGCCTTGCGGACGCGCTCAACGACAGCGCGATTTTCTCGCCCGGCATCGCGAAGATCGCGCCCTCGTCGTACGCGTAGGTAAGCGAGCGCGCCCGGAACCGCTCTCCCGGAAGCAGGTCGTCACCTTCCAGCGCGCGGGGCCAGGCAGCGACGCAACAGAGCAGCGTAACCTCAGCGACGCGTTTCCAGCCCACTTGTTCTCTCAATCTTGCCAGGAACGGGGAACAGCTTTGCCCCCTGACTGGTGTCATGCCCGTACAGATCCTTCAGGAACCTGACCCCTCCATCGTGCACCCACGCCGTCATATACACGATGTAGACAGGGATCTGGCCGGTCAGCTTCACGTGTTTTTCCTCACCCGACTTCATCGCAGCGTCGATCGCTTCGGCCGTCCATTCCGGCTGGTCGCGCAGCACGTATTGCGCGAGCTTGTGCGGCTCTTCGACACGCACGCAGCCATGGCTCAGACCGCGCTCGATGCGGTCGAACAACTTCGTTGCATTCGTATCGTGCAGGTAGACGTCGAAGTTGTTCGGGAAAATGAACTTCACGCCGCCGAGCGCATTGCCGCTGCCCGGCCGCTGCCGGATGCGCAGGCCGTTCGCGTTGGACCAGTCGACAGAATGCGGATCGACCACAGCGCCCGACGCCGTGACGACCTCCATGTTATTGCGTGCGAGAAAGCCGGGGTCGTTCACCGCTCTGGGAATGGTCTCGTCCTTCGCGATCCCGCCGGGACGTTCCAGTACGGGCTGAATACGACATGCGTCATGTGGTCGGCGAAAATCGGCGTTTTGTTGTCGGGCTCCCCGACGACCACGCGCATGTTCAGAACCGCCTTGCCGTTCTCGATCGCATCGAGACGGAAGTCGGGCACGTTCACGAGAAAGTAACGGCCGGGCATCGGATCGGGCAGCCAGCGCCAGCGCTCGAGGTTGAGCTCGATGGCACGAATGCGCTCTTCAACGGGCACATTCAGCGCGCTGACGGTCGCAGCATCAACGATGCCGTCCGGCTCGATGCGATGGCGCTCTTCGAACCGTTTCACCGCGTCGGCGACGGTCGCGTCGAAAAGGGGACTTGGATCTTTTTCGTGTGACGGATCCAGATCGCCTTCGATCGCCAGCCGCTGCCTGCAGTGTCGGGACGATCGCGGATTGCTGATGCGGCTTGAGCCGCGTATTGGGCGGAACAGACGGCCAGCCCCCTTTCGCAGCGATCGCGCGATAACGCACCAGCGCCTTTTGAAGCTCGCGATATTCGGGATGCTGGGGCTGAAGTTTTTCCATCACTGCGGTGAGGTCGTTGTTTTTCACCGCACCCGAAAGCGCGGCAACGAGGTCCGGCCGCTCCGGTCTCAAGGTCCACAGCGACTGAAGGGCGCGCGGGTCGAGCCGGCCGCCTGCGAGATGCGTGAAGTATCGAAAGAAGGTCGCGGTGATTTGTGCGTCCACCTGCGGTGCCTGCTCCGCGGACGAATCCTCGAATCGGCATGGTGTAGCGCGCGCGGGGAAGGCCGTGAGCGTCGGCCGCATCGAGCGCCTTCGCGAATTGGCGATACCGCTCGGACGGGCGGTCGCCGTCAAGCCAGATCAACTGGTAATTCTGATCCTTATAGATGCGCCGTACTTGATCGACGAGCCGCGTACGCTCTGCGGCCGGTATCTCCGGCCCTGCCATAGCGGCGTCCAGCGCCTTCCCATCAACGAACGATTGCAGCGCGGCGTTCGGTTGCGGCTGCGAGTATCCCCACGCGCTGCTGCCGGCTCCTGCGTAGCGTTCCTCGCAGGCGGAAGTAAGTACGATGAGAGACACGAGCGCGAATGTATTGATCCATGTACACGAACGAGCCATGCACGACAGCTGTGCAAGAATCGTACGCACTTTGCACCGCGAGGCGCCGAGATGTTACATTAGAGACCTCATTGCCACCTCTTGAACTCAGTCTCGATATCACGCCCCGAGGCCGGCTCGACGTTATCGATGTGCGAGCCCAAGCCGCGGCCACTTATGGCGATGTGTTCGAGCGATACAACCGATGCTTGTATTGCTCACTACACACAACGGCTGGATATCTTCCTCAAAGTTTTGCCGCGCGACTTGGCTCGGGCCCACAAGCTGTGCGGCCGTATATCGATCTGTTCACCACTGTCTTTCCTGAAGGCGCGGGCTATCACCACGACGACCTCGATCGCCGTACGGAGCTGACCGCGGAGCAGCGGCCGACCGAGCCGACCAATGCCGACTCGCATCTCGCGTTCATCGGGAGCGGCCTGCGTGCGTGTGTCTCGTACGTGACGCGCCGCCCCGGACCGGTGTCGTTCATCGACCTCGATGGCGTCAATGCGGGAAGACCGCGGCGGCGGATGACGACGCTCGTCGGCTACGACAGCGAGATCGAAGTCGCAAAGACGACGCTGCACGTGCCGGTGTCGTCGACGCATCCGGTGGACGCCGTGAACCTGAAGGACTCGCGGCTCGGCTTGTACGATCAACTCGGCGAGCTCATCAGAAAGCACGGCGTCGAAAAAGGGCGCGTCCGGCTGAGTCTCGGCTCCGGCGAGCAGTTCGCGAGCCTCACGGTCAACGAGTACGAGACTCTGTTGATGCGGTACGACCTTGCGGAAGTGCTCAGGAACCCGCTGCGCTTCGCCGCGCAGAAGGCGAAGCATGCATGGGACGATCCGCGCGCCGTACCATCGAAGGCGATCGATTACGCGAAGTACGACCTCGTCTGCGCGGTGAACCGCCTCGTCGACGCGCTCGGCCTTGCGGAATCTGCCTTCGAGCGTGTCTTCTCACAGGCCCTCGCCGTGCCTGCGTCACGGTTTCTCCGCATGAAGCGCTCGGTCGATCTGCTGGTGTCTGACACGACGACTCCCGGCCGTGGCGCGGTGATCGAGGGCACCTACCAGGCACCGATCATGGTGCAGTGGCGCAAAGCCGCCCGCGGCGAGCGCCAGGTCGCGGTCACGCTGACGCGCTTCGTATAAGTCCAAGGTCAAAAGTAAAGAGTAGAAAGTCGCGGCGAAGTAAGGTAACGTCTGCGCAAATTCGCTAAGCAACTTGTCGCAGACTTGCGACATATTCGGAGGACGTCGCTCATGAAGAAGCTTGTACTGCTGATGTGTCTCGTCGCGTCGGTCGCTATCGTCGCGCAGCAGCCTCGGCGGGGTGGTGGCGCGGCCCGCGGCGCGGAACCGCCGCATCCATCGGGATTACCGTCGAAGGCGCCCGAGCAGGGCTGGGTCGGCGAAGCCTGGAGCCCGCACGAGGGCGGGTTGCTGAAAGTGAAGGTGCATCTGCGGTTCGGTGTCGAGGCGCCAGTGGGGGTCAGAGGTAAGGAGGGCGCGTGGAAGCCGATGCCCAAGGGTTGGTACTTCGGACGCGTGTCGATGGTGGCCAACGACCTTCAGAGCAACGTCTACGTCCTGCACCGCAACGGCGACATCGATCCGCTCGTCGTGTTCGACGCCGAGGGCAACTACCTGCGGTCGTGGGGCAAGGGCGTCATCGACGATCCGCACGGCGTGCGCGTCGATGGCGAAAACAATGTGTGGGTGGTCGATCGCGCGGGCGCGATCCTGAAATACACGACAGACGGCAAGCTTTTGATGACGATTGGCACCAAGGGCGTCCGTGGGAACGACGACAAATCGTTCGGCAGCCCGACGGACCTCGACTGGGACTCGCAGGGCAATATCTACATCGCCGATGGCTACGGCAACAGCCGTGTGGCTAAGTTCGACAAGAGCGGCAAGTACGTCATGTCGTGGGGCACGCCGGGCTCGGGCCCGAGCCAGTTCCGCACTGTGCACTCGATCCAGTTCGACTCGAAGGATCGCGCGTATGTGAGCGATCGCGAGAACAATCGCATCCAGATTTTCGATGCCAACGGCAAGCTGCTGAATACCTGGAACCATCTCGGCTCCACCCAGGGCATCTGGATCTCGCCGAAAGACGAAATGTACATTCTGACCCACCGCAACAACGTCGAGAACATTACGGCCGACACGCTCGCCGGCCGCCTGATGAAGATCGATCTTGAAAGTGGAAAGCCGCTCGGCTCGATGGAATCACCGGGGCACTCGGTAAACGGCTCGCCGAACGGAGACATCTTCGTCGGCAGCCTGACGGGAAATGTCCTGCGTTGGATGCCGCACCCGGAGTTTACTCGGTCTCACTGACGCTCGACCGAGTCTGCTAGAGCGGAGAGCAAAGAGCAGAGGCTAAGAGCAGAGAGTCAAGGACGTTTGGCTCTCTGCTACTCGGCCCTTTGCCCTTTCTGTGTCGGGCGTCAGAACGCCGGCGTCAGCGAAAAGCCCCACATCCACCCTCGCCCCGGCCGATCGAATGGTCTCGCATAATCGATCTGCGCGGTTGCGAAGCCGAGCAGGTTCGTGCGCAGCGTGATGCCGGCGCTTGTGACGGGTTCGCGCGTGCCGCCGTTGAAAAATGACGGCTTCTGGCCCTTGTTCCACGCCACGCCGCCGTCGAGGAAGAACGCAACCTCGACCGGCAACGGGCCATACATCCGATCGCTCACGCCGAAGGGCCGCAACAGTGGAAACCGGAACTCGATGTTGCCGACCAGCATGCGGCTGCCGAAGAGGCGGTCGAATGTCGGGCAGGCGCCGTTAGACTCGCATTCCGACCGCGGAGAACGAGTTGACGCCGTACCCGCGGACGAATTCCGGATACCCGATGAAAAGCGGTACCAGCCGCTCGTCGTCGCCTCCCTCACCATAGCGGCCGTAGTGCAGACCGCGCACCGCGATCGTGTAGAACCGTGCGGGCATGAAGTAGCGGCGGACGTCGGCGAGCGCCGTTGTGAACCGCAGGTCGCCGAATGTCGGCGCGACTTCGAACCGCGACCGCTGCCCTGCAACGGGGCTCGTAGCACCGAAAATCGCGCTGTCGGTAATGAGCGCCGTGCTGACCGACGACATGCTCAGCGGTGCCGCAAGGGGAATCGTCTGGGTCGAATCGCCGAGCACGCTGTCCGCTGCGCTGCGAGATCGACGTCGTCCGGATATGCTTGTTCGAACGACGAACGGGTAAAGCCGCCGCCGAATTCGATGCGCGCGGTCTGGCTGAAGGGATACGCCACCATTCCGCTGACACCGCGGTTGATCTGCCGATAGATGATGGTCTGATCCAGCAGAACCGGTTCGCCGCCGACCACGCCCCTGCCGATGGCATACCCGCCGGCGATGTAGGGCGACTGTTCGACGGCGAAGCCCCAATTCCACCGCCTCGACATGTTCGTATAGGCGACCACCGCGCCCGTGTTTTTCACGATGTCTGCGGCGCCGCCGCCGTACGTGTCGGCGCTGACCTGCGCGTAGAGGTTGTGGTTGCCCAGCATGTCGCTGAAGCTGAATGCGATGCCTCCGCCCACCATTCCACCGAAGCGATCCACACCAGCCGAGATGTAGGGTTGGCTGACTCCATCGAGCGAAAGCCCCGACTTGTACGGTTCGACCTCTGCCGGTGCTGGTCGGCAGTCCTGTGGACGGGTCGTTCAGAATGCGCGCGACGAGCGACTCGCGTTCTACCGGCGGCAGCGACGCAGCCTGAAGGCGTGCGACGGTTGAGACGATCGGCGTTCCCGCGAGCTGCTGCTGCGAGTCGATGATGTAGATGTGATGGCTGCCGTCCTCATACGCGCTGACAGCCAGCGTTCTCGCATCGATCGCCGAGGAGATCGCCGGGCTCAGCCCGGTGATGCCGCTGATGCCGCTGTCGATGTTCGTCACCTGCGCCAGCGCGCCGGATCTGAAGAGTTGAGCCGATAAATGTTGCTGATGCCGTTCTGATCGGAGACGAAGAACAAGTTGCGGCTGTCAGGGTTCCACTGCGGGTTGATGTTCTTGCCCTGGGCGAAGGTCGAGATCGGCGAGATGCGGCCCGAAGCGACGTCGAGCACCGCAAGACGATAGTCTCCAGGGTTCAGCAGGTCGGCGTTCGTCGTGAATCGATCGGTGACAAACGCGATGCTGTCGCCATCGGGCGACCACGCCGGCTGCAGGTCGGCATAGAGATCACTCGTGATCCGCTTGACCGATCCGGCGGCCAGGTCGTAGATGAACAGATCGGAGTCGCCGCCGACCGTTGCCGAGAACGCGATCGCGTTCCCATCGGGCGACCACGTCGGGTTGAGAATCTCTCCGACCTGGGGCACTTCGATTTCGCGGACCACGTCTCCGTCAGAAACGTCGAGAATCGCGAGCACTGCTTTGCCGGCGTGCACGCCGCCGACGACGAACTGGCGGCTGTCCGGCTTCCACGAGCCGGCCGAGCCTATGAATTGCAGGCTCGTGAAGTGCGAATTGAGCGCCGTGTCGACCAGCTTGCGCACGATGCGCCCCGTCGTCGCGTCGGCGAGATACAGATCGATTGAGAACAGATCGCGCGACGAGAAAAAGACGATGTGTTTGCCGTCGGGGCTGAGCGAGGGCGACACGTTGGTCGCCATTTTCGTTTTGTCGTTCACGGTGAGCCCGCGCCCGAAGGTGTGGGCGCGCGCGGTCGCGCTCATCACGGGCGCATACTGCTCGCGGATGGCGGCGTGCCAGTTGGTCGAAAGCTCTTTGTCGTCGATGAGCGTGCCCTGTTCGAGCGCCATGATCGGATCTGCCGCCGCGCACCGCGGTACGGAAAATCTGGCCGATCAGATCGTCGCCGTACTTTCCGCCGACGTAAGCCCACACGGCCTGCCCCCAGCGATAGGGAAAGAACTCGCCGCTGTCGAGGTCTTTGATCTCCGGCAGCTTTTCCTTGCGCGTGGCGTCGCGCAGCCACATGGCCGTGTGCGGATCGACGGGCCCGATCGACAGGTATTCGGCCAGCCCTTCGACAAACCACAGCGGAAGCGCTTCGATGCCCGTCCCGGACCCGCCGCCGGCCGCCGCCCGCTGGGCCGAGATGTCGTATTGGAATGCATGAACGAGCTCATGGCCGAGCACGTGGTCGGTCTCGGCGAGCGTGCCCGCCAGCGGCAGCACCACACGCCGCTTCAACCCTTCGGTGACACCGCCAGTGCCCTCGCCAATCATGCCGCCGACCACGTTGGTCTGCTCGAAATCCGGGTGCGAGGCGTAGAGGACGAGCGGCTGCCTGGTCCGTATTTGATGCTCGAAGACGCTCGAGAGGCGTGCGTACCAGCGCTCGGCCATGCGTCCGACGCGCGCGGCGCTCTCGCGTTCTTCTTCATAGAAATAAACGTCGAAGTGTTCGGTCTTGAGCACCTCGAACTTGAATTCCTTGTACTGCACTTTGTTCCGCCCGAAATACTGCGCATGGGCGGGCGAGGCGGTCGACAGGAACAGCATGAAAACCGACAGTCCAGCTAGGGGGATTCGGCCAAACATCTGCCGCATGGTGAGCTCCTGAATATGGAAGGCGTGAACATCAGGCTTCAGTTCTGCCAAAGTCGCGCCAACTGCACATCGTGCAGTTTTTCAGGAAAATCATTACGAAATGTGGCGAATTTGCGGCAGCCAGTGTCCTCTGCGCCGGTCATTTGCTCACAGGAGATGAGGAGATTAGGAGGACGATTCGGCCTTCCGCGTGCGCGCGCCTGCTAGTAGTTCCCTCACGGCAAGTTGTCGGTGGCGAGTGTAGCCCGCCGCCCAATCCAACGCCTGCAGTAGGGGGTTCGCAGGATGTCGCAGTTCCCTTTTCTTGCGGCAATCATCAAAGCCGTTTGCCCATCGTGTTGCCGATCATTCGGACTTGCGCCTGCCTGGAGTCGTTTGCGAACGAGCGACTCGATCACTAGCGTGTATTTCGTCGTGTCTTCGAGCTCGGTTCGCTTCCTTCTGATCTCCTAAGCTCCTGTTCAAAACTACAGAATCTTCATGCCGAGCGCCGACAACGCGAGCTCCGTGCCGAGCTCGGCTGTGGTATTGCGGATGTCGAGCGTGGGGTTGACCTCGACCAGGTCGAGTCCCATCAGCAGACCCGACTCGGCGATCATCTCCATTAGTAAGTGGGCCTCTCGATAGCTTAGCCCTCCCTTGACCGGCGTTCCCACACCGGGCGCGATAGCGGGGTCGCAGACGTCGAGATCGAAGGACACGTGGATGCCAGCGGTTCCGCCGGTCACCGCCTGCAGCGCCTCGGTGGCAATCGCCGCAACGCCGAGGCGATCGATGTCTTTCATCGAGTACACGTGCACGCCGGAATTGCGGACGAGAACCTTTTCGCGATCATCGAGGTTGCGCACGCCGACCAGCGCCGTGTGTTGCGGCAGAACGGTCGGCGAGAAACCGCCGATTGACGAGAGTTCGGCAGGTTCGGGTCCGAGCAGGGCGGCCAGGGGCATGCCGTGCACGTTGCCGCTCGGCGTGCTCGCAGGCGTGTTCATGTCGCCGTGTGCGTCGACCCACAGAAGCCCAAGCGGTTTGCCGGCGGCGCGCGCATGCGCGGCGCTGGCCGCCACCGATCCAGCGCCCAGGCTGTGATCGCCACCGAGCACCAGCGGAATTGCGCCTTCCTCGATCGACGCGCGCGCGATCTGGTACAAGCGGTCGCATACCTTGGCAATCTCCTTGATGAACCTCTTCCGGGGATCGCCGTGCTTTCTCGTTTCGGGGATGGGCGACGGCAGGTCGCCGCGATCGACGACGACGCGTCCCAGGGCCGCAATGTGTTCACCGAGCCCGGCAATGCGGAACGCGGACGGTCCCATGTCGACGCCACGGCGGCCGCCGCCCATATCGAGCGGGACGCCGATCAAATGAACCGGTGCGGGCACAGGGCTACAATAACAATAAAGAACAGGAGATCAGAAGATCAGGAGGAATTCTTTTCAAGCATAACTCCTGATCTGCTGAGCTCTTGTTAACAAAAGTGATGCGCGTTCCAGACATCAAAGTAACCCCGCCGGGCCCGCGCGCGCGCGCGATTGTCGAGCGCGATGCCACGGTCGTGTCGCCGTCGTATCCCCGGTGCGCGCCGTTTGTCATGGCGCGTGGCGAAGGCGCCGTCGTCGAAGATGTCGACGGGAACGTGTATCTGGATTTCAGCGCAGGCATTGCGGTGGCGGCGACCGGGCATTCCCATCCCGACGTTGTCCGTGCGATCACAGACCAGGCATCGAGATTTCTTCACATATCCACCGACTACTACCACGAGCCGCAGGTCGCGCTGGGCGAGCTGCTCGCGAATATCGCCCCGATCGGCGATCGCGCGAAGACCTTTTTTTCCAACTCCGGCACCGAGGCCGTCGAGGCCGCGATCAAGCTGGCGAGGTATCACACCAAACGCTTCAACATCATCGCGTTTCTAGGGTCGTTTCACGGCCGCACGCTCGGATCGCTCGCGCTGACGACAAGCAGAACCGTGCAGCGCCGGGGCTTCGGTCCGATGGCGCCCGGTGTGTTTCACGCGCCGTATCCGAACCCGTACCGATGTCCGCTCGGCCGCACGCGACGCCGCGAGCTGCACGCGCGAGTGCCTCGCGTACATCGAGAATCAGATCCTCACGCAGGTTGTGTCGCCCGACGAGGTCGCTGCGATCGTGGTCGAGCCCATACAAGGTGAAGGCGGGTATATCGTCCCACCGCCTGAGTTTCTGCAGGGACTCGCCGCGATCGCCGCCCAACACGGCATGTTGTTCGTCGTCGACGAGGTGCAGTCGGGCATCGGCCGCACAGGCAAGATGTTCGCGATCGAGCACGCGGGTGTTCAGCCCGACATCATCATCGCCGCAAAGGGAATAGCCTCGGGGCTGCCGATGGGGGTGACGATTGCGCGTGAGGACGTCATGGACTGGCCGGCCGGTGCGCATTCCAATACGTTCGGCGGCAATCCGCTCGCATGCGCCGCGGCGCTGGAAACGATCAAACTGGTGCAGAACGGCCTGATGCAGAACGCCGCCGACATGGGGCATTTTCTTCAGGGGGCGCTCGAGGAACTGGCGCAACGGCATCGGCTCGTCGGCGATGTGCGCGGGTGCGGTTTGATGATCGGCATCGAGCTCGTGCGCAATCGACAGACAAAGGAGCGCGCGACATCCGAGCGGGACGCACTCGTGATGGCCGCATTCCGGCGCGGACTCCTCGTCCTTGCAGCGGGCGCAAACACGATTCGTCTCTCCCCGCCGCTGGTCATTACCAAGCAGCACGCGGAAACGGCGGTCAGCATTCTGGATGATGCGCTCGCCGAAATCTCCAACTCTTAAGGTTTTAGTTGACAGCAGCGGGTTGCGGGGCGTAGGCTGATGAAGTCTTAATTAATTAGGTGAATGCCTATGACAGCCTGAATGCCGCGCCCAAAATCACTCACGATGACCGACGGTGAACTGCGGCTGATGCGCGTGCTCTGGGACAAGGGAGAGGCGACGGTCGGCGAGGTTGTCGACGCGCTGAAAGCGCGGCCAAAGCCGGCGTACAACACCGTGCTCACGTTGCTGCGCATCATGGAAAAAAAGGGCTACGTCACGCATCGCAAAGACGGGCGCGCCTTTATCTTCCTTCCGAAGGTCGACCGTGCTGATGCGAGCCGCAGCGCGCTGCACACGCTCGTGAACCGTTTCTTCGATGGGTCGCCGCGACTGCTCATGTTGAATCTGCTCGAGGATGCGCAGCTGTCTCCTGAAGCGTTGAAACAGTTGAAGGATCGCATCGAGGAGGCCTGATGACGGCATGGCTGCTGACGTGGTTGTGGCAGGGCAGTGCTCTTGCCGCTGGTGTGGCGGTGGCGCTGCGATGCACGCCCCGGAGGAACGCGGCGACCAGACACCTCATATGGTGCGCCGCCCTCGCGGCGGTGGCCTGGCTCGGGTGGGCTAGCTTGCCGTCACCGTGCGCCCGCCGCGACCGTCATCGGGGATAGACCCCATCTATGTTCCTTCAGCGCCCGACTTCCTTATCAACCTCTTCGTCGGCATCTGGGTTGCCATCGCGCTTGTGAGTCTGGTACGGGTGCTGCCAACTCTTCGCGGGGTCTTACGCGGTGCGCGACCGCTGCCGTCCGTTTCCGCCGAACGTCGAATCACGGCTTCCACTCTGGCTCGAAGCGCAGGCGTCCGGCCGCCGTGCCGCGCTGATGATCTGCGACGAAGTGCCGGGTGCCACGGTGTTGGGATTCCACGAGCCGTGCATCGCCATTCCGCCGGCGCTCGTCGAAGCGCTGACAGTCGACGAGCTCGATCAAGTGATTCTTCATGAGCATGCGCACGTGCAGCGACGCGACGACTGGGCGCGGCTCGCCCAGACCCTGTTGCTTTCTGTGCTGTGGATCCATCCGGCCGCACTGTTCGTATCACGTGCGTTGAACCGCGAGCGCGAAATGGCGTGCGACGAATGGGTCGTCGCGCGGACGGGTTCGCCGAGGGCGTACGCGAGATGCCTCGCGCACGCTGCCGAAGTGCGCGCGCGGATGAGAGGCGGCCCGACGCTGGTACCCGCGCTCATCGGCAGCCGCCACGATCTTCTGCGGCGCGTCGATCGCGTGCTGGCCATAAATGGCCGGGCGCGGCGGAGCGTGTCCCTTGCCGGCGCGACCACGGCGGTGTGCGCGATGGTGATGATGTCAGCGCAGATGCAAACCACGCGTGGGTTCTCAGAAATTGTGGAGATTGTTTTTCCGATCGATCAGGTGCAACGGGTGCAACGGGTGCAAGGGGTGCAAGGGGTGCAAGGGGTGCAACGGGTGCAAGGGGTGCAACGGGGTGCGACGGGTGCACAGACGCGCCGGCGCCTCAGACACGGGAGTACGTGCGAAGCGCCACACTCGCACCCAACGCACTTAGTGCACCTCTCGCACAGGACTCCGCACCCATTGCACCCCACCGCACCTATCGCACCTACCGCACCTATTACACCTGATTTGTCCGCACGCATGTTTGCGGGCGTGTATCCACTGCCGGAGGCGGTCGCGCCGCCGATCAGTCAACGCAATCAATGGCAGGCACTCGCGACACCTGGCGTCGAGGTCGCATCATCCGCAAGAAAAATCAGCGTCGGCGTTGCCAGCGTTTTCAGCCGCGCCGGAGTGTCGTTGGCGCGGAAGTTCTGATGCGCCTCAGATCGCTGCTGGTGACAGCGCTCATCGTCACGTCGGAGTTGATCGGCGCAGGCTCGACGACAAGCGCGCCAGGCGTGCCCACCCAGATCCCTGGACGCGATCTACCAGTCGTACGTGAGCACACTTACAGGATGGCAGGGAAGATCCGCCTGTTGATGCTGTGGGTCGGGCGCGATGACGTGGGGTCGGGCGTCATCAGGTGGCGCGGCGCGCGCGGCGAAAAGGCGATTGAGCTGTTGATCGGATCCGATCCGACGCGCGCGCCGGGCCAGCTGAACAAATGGGGATATCTCGTCGAAGCGATGCGCGGCGGCGAGTCGTCGGTTGTCGGCCTCATCTCGCAGGAGAATGACGACAGGCTGAGCGAGGTCAAAGCCGACCTGAAGACGCGCAAAGAGCAGCGCGCGTTCGATACGATTCGCGGGTATGCGGCGACGGCCGAAGGCATGGCGCGCGTCGGAACACTCTACGCGCCGAGTCACCTGACCTATCACGACGCCGATACAGTGTTGAAAGACGTGCTCGCCGACAGTTCGCTGGCCGTCAAGCACGTCGCGCGAAGTGGCGACGTCCGGCCGGGTTTCCTCACCTCGCTGACCGAGTTGCTCGCGGCAAGCCTTGATAAGGAAAATTACAACCAGCGTATTCGTTACATACACGGAGATCGGCTTTACCAGCTGCGCCTCATCGAATCGACCCCGCTTGCGCGATTCGAGCGTGATGGGCGGACATGGCAGAACGTGATGCGGGGACGCTTCGAGACCGGCGAAGCGGGGGCTCGCTCCGGCACGCGATTCGAACTCGTGTATGGCGCTTCTGGAACACTTGCCGGCATTCCCGTCGTGATTTCGTATCAACCGAAATGGTGGCTTCAAGTAGACTTGGTTCTCAATTAATGAGAATTCACCTTGTCAATCCCAGCGATATTTCGTTTGGTACGGCTGTCATCACACCCCGATGGCTCTACGTGCTGGCCGCGGCAACGCCGCGCGAGTATGGCGACCCTCGCGTTGTCGACGAAACGCTGGACCCGATCGATTTCGACAGCTTCTCGAGCGGCGACGTCGTGGGTATCGGCATCCACACGTTCAACGCACTGCGCGGCTATGAGATCGGCCGGGAGGCGCGCAAGCGCGGAGCGACCGTCGTTTTCGGAGGCATCCACCCCACGCTCTATCCTGACGAGTCGCACGAGCTTGGAGGTGCACACGCGGTGGTCAAGGGCGACGGCGACGTCATATGGGCGTCGGTCCTCGCAGATTGGGCGAAGGGAACTCTGCAGCCGTCCTATGACGGCGGGCGCGTCAGCGGGACGACCTTCCAGCCGGCGCGATGGGACCTGCTGCCTGCCGACAAGTACATGTGGGGGTCGGTGCAGACGCTGCGCGGATGCCCGAAGCACTGCTCGTTCTGCTCGGTATGGCGCACTGACGGCCAGCAACCGCGGCAGCGCACGGCTGATGCGGTCGTTCGCGAGATCGTCGATCTGCGGCGCATGGGCTTCCGCTTTATCCTGCTGTCGGACGACAACTTCTATCCGGTGACGGTGGAAGATCTGCGGCTCGCCGAGCGGCAGGGGAACACGGCGCGCATCGAGTCGCTCAACGAGATCCGCCGCGAACGCTTCGAGCTGATGGAGCTGCTCGCGAAGCTGCCGGACGATCTGGTGTTCTACACGCAGATCACGATGGAGGCGGCCGAAGATCCCGAGTTTCTCGAGGCGATGAACAAGGCGAAGATTCGTGGCGCCCTTGTCGGCGTCGAGTCGGTGACGCCTGAAGGACTGAAGGCGATCTTCAAAGACTTCAACTACGCAGGTGACAAGCTCGTCACGCGGCTGAAGGAATTCCGGAAGCACGGCGTGCACGTCCTGGGATCGTTCATCTTCGGGTTGCCAACCGACAAGGAAGACACCTTCGCCGCAACCGCCGAGCTCGCGCAGAAGGCCGACATCGCGTTTGCGCAGTTCATCATGCTGACGCCGTTTCCGGGCACCGTCGATTTCGCGAGATGGGAAGAGAAGATGGCGACGGACCCGACGCGCATCGCCGGGTACCCGCTGACGCGCTTCTGGCTCATTCCGCGCAACCAGCGGCCGAAGGTGTACACACCGCATCCGATGTTGTCGCCCGATCAGATCCGCCGGGGCACGCAGTCGGTCTGGGACCGCTTCTACAGCATCCCGGCCATCTGGGAGCGGGCAAGCATCATCAAGTCGCTCCGCGGGCGTGTCGCCTTCGTGATGATCTCGAAGCTGTACCGCCAGATGTACGCCAACACCGGTATTGCGACCGATAGCGCGCGCGTGACGCGCTCGGCGCAGTGGGCGCGAGTACTGGCCAAACAGTGCCGCAGGCTGTTTGTGACGTCGCCGATGCCGGATCTGCAAGTGCCGAACTAGGGGTGAGGAGGAAGGGGTAAGGGGTAAGGGACAAGGGGGGAGGAAGACCCCCTTGCCCCTTGACCCTCACCCCTCGCCCCTGTCATAACTACCCCCCTCTACAACCGCACCGCGGGGAGGAACGATGAGACGCAATGCTCTAATTCTGTGTACGGCACTCCTTCTGGCCTCACTCGCTGTGCCGAGCGCCCAGCGTGGAGCGGCGGCACCACTCACCGCCATTGTCGGGGCGAGGCTGGTTGACGGCACCGGCGCCGCGGCCGTGAACGATTCGGTCATCCTCGTGAGCGGCGACCGGATTACAGCGGCGGGCCCGCGCGCGCGTGTCCCGGTGCCGCAGGGCGCGGCGGTGGTGAAGGCGTCCGGCAAAACCGTCATTCCCGGTCTCATTGACGTGCACTGCCATCTCAATCAGCCGGCCGATGTCATGCAGAAGCTGCTGCCGGTTGCCCTCAACTGGGGCGTGACCACCATCCGCATGACCGGCAACGACAAGCCGGAAATCATGCACGTGTATGAGGCCGCGAAGGCTGGCACGTTGGTGTCGCCGCGCGTGTACAGCGCGGGGCAGGGATTCAATCTCACGGGACCGTACCCTGGCGCACCGACGCTGAAACCGACCACACCGGAGGAAGCTCGCAAAGGTGTGCAGGCGCATAAGGCGGTGAAGGTCGACTTCATCAAGATCTGGATGGGCGACAAAGGATTTACACCAGACGTCGTCGAAGCCATTGTCGACGAGGCGAAGAAGCAGAGCATTCCAGTCGTGGCGCACATCGGAAACGTCGCCCAGGTAAAGCAGCTCGCTGAATTGGGCGTCACCGACTTCATGCACGAGGCGCGAGATGGCATGAACCCCGAGTTCATCGCGTACGCAAAAGCAAAGGGCTTGTCGTTTGCGCCCACGCTCGGACAGGGGCAGTCGCGCTGGTACTATTACGAGCATCCCGAGATCCTGACGATGGACCCGAAGTTCGACGGGTTCTACGCGCGCGGGCGCGCGATGCTGAACGACCCGGCGCGGCGGCAGGAGATTATGGGCGCCCCGGATTTCGCGGAACAGAAGCAGCGTTTCAAGGACAACAACTACCCGTTCATCAAAATGATGTCCGACGCCGGCATCCGCATCGTCACCGGGACCGATTGCGGCGCCGAGGCATCGCAGACGACTCCCGTAGGCCACACGACACATCGTGAAGTGCAGATGTTCGTCGAGGCTGGGATGACGCCGGTCAACGCCGCTGCGGGCGGCGACGCTCGACGCGGCGCGCGTGCTCGAGCGCACGGAAAATCCAAGCTACGGATCGATCCAGGCCGGCAAGATCGCCGATCTTGTCGTGCTGAACGCCGATCCAATAGCCGACATCAACAACACCATCAAGATCGATCGAGTCATGAGGGCGGGCAAATGGGTTCAATAACGGTCAGGCAGGATATCTACGAGAAGCATCGGTCGTTGTTTGGCGAGAAGACCGTCAACGGCAAGCGCGTCAATGTCGACGAGCTCATCGCGCAGTTGACGCGCGACACGAAAAGCGAGTTCCGCACGCTCCTGAGCGCGCGGCATGCGCTCCAGGATCAGGTCGGACGCCGGGAGCGCAGCTATACGTTTCTGCCGCCCGACACGAAGGTCAGTGACGCCGACGGCAGTACGATGACCGTGCGCGACATCCGGCAGGGCATGCTCGACGGATTTTTCGGACGCAAGACGCCACACGCATGGCGATTGAACCCCAGCGTGCCCATTCCACCTGACACGATGCGGCCCGGCCTCGAAGGCACCGGACCGGCGATCGATCTCGGGATGGCGATGGGCGCGCTCAACACCGGTGCGGCATCGTGGATGTGGGATTGGGAAGACGCGGGAGGCGACTACAAGGATCAGCTCTACCAGGCGTGGGAGAACCTGCGCGACCTGCTCGCTCATCAATGGGTCGGGAAGCCGTTCGTGCATCCCTCGAAGAAGCAGGGCGGGAGGCCGCGCGAGTACACGATCGACCTTCCGCCGGAGAAATGGCCGACGATTTTTCATCGTGTACCAGGATTGCACCTGCAGAACCGGCAGATCTCGATCGAGGGAGAACAGGTGCCGGCGATCATTCCGGCGCTCTTGATGCACGCGGTGAACAACTACGACACGCAGAAGAGAAACGGCTCGGGCGTCTACTACTACGTGCCGAAGATCGAGACATGGCAGGAAGCGCGGCTCGTCTCGAGCCTGTTGAAGCGAGTCGAAGAGGCGCTCGGCCTGCCGCGCGGCACGCTGAAGATCAAGATGCTCAACGAGCGCGCCGAGTACGCCCTGCAGCAGGAAGCCATCATGTGGGTGCTGCGCGAGAACCTGATCGGCCCGAACGTCGGGCGGTGGGACTATCTGAACAGCCGCGAGGAGATGTTCCGTCACGATCCGGCGATGGTGATTCCCGATCCGAATACCGTGACGATGACCGAGCCGTCGCTGTCGTACTACACGATGCGCAATGCGCTGCTCGCGCTGCTGGCAGGCGGCATGCCGATCGGAGGCATGGCGGCGCAGATGCAGAACCCTCAGGCGCCCGAAAACGATCCGAAAGCGCTGCGCGACATCTGGTTCGACAAGCTCCGCGAGCGGCTGACCGGCCTCTTCAAGATCGACGGCCACATCCACGACACGTACCGGCAGAGCTGGGTGGCGACCATCACGCCGTCCTACGTCGAGGCCGGCCGGGAAGCGCTCGTCACCGACGTCGACGACCTGCAGACCGTCGTCGACAAGCTGAAGCCGGAGGAGAAGAAGCGGCTCGAAGATCTCGGGCTGCTGAAGGGCGGGACGATCGCACCGCTCGAACTGTCGGAAGCGGATCTGACGCCCGAGAAGCTGTTTTCAGAGGACGCGCGAAAGCGGCTGTTGTCGCGGCCGCAGGGCCCGACGACCGAAGACGGGCTGCGCTACGCGATGTACATGTCGACGGAGTTCATGTACCAGCAGTTGCTCGGCAACAACGCCGCGGCAATTTTCGATCCGCGGACCGGGCTGCGGTTCATGAATGACCTCGCGACGTACGAGATCTTCTGGCACTTTCTGTACCTGACCGTGCTGCACGGGGTCGAGCTGACGGCCGATGGGAAGTACTCAAAGGCAGGCGATCGCGTGACGCCCGACCTGTTCGTGAAATTGCTCGACGAGCGCCGCGAGACAGTGAAGGAGCTATTCAAGAAGCTCGGCACTGTGTATGAGAGAACGAACGCGGAGCTCGTGCTGTCGGTGCTGAAGCGGCAGGTCGTCGATGAACGGCCTGACGGCCGGCTCGTTCCGCAGCCGAGGTGGATCAAATACGGATCGCGCGTGCTCCTGTCGATTATCGAAGAGTCCGACGCGGATCGCACGGCGATTCTCGACGGTATTTTCACGGGCAATCGCGCGGAGATCGCCGAGCAGGTGAAGAAGGCCGGAGATGCCGCAGGCCGCGCGCGCGCCGAAAAAGTGCTGCGCGCGTACGACTTCGTGTACGACGCGCGCGAGGAGTCGACCCAGACCGCGGCATGACGGATAAGCGGCCGAAGGCAGAAGACGTCGCGCCGGTGGTGTACGACGAACTTCGGCGCGTCGCGGCCGCCTACATGCGCCGCGAGCGTCCGGGCCAGACGCTCCAGGCAACGGCGCTCGTTCACGAGGCGTACCTGCGGCTTGCGCAAGCGGGCACGCCCTGGCACGACCAGCGCCATTTCGTCGGCATCGCCGCGCGATCGATGCGGCAGATTCTCGTCGAGCGCGCCCGCGCCCGCGGCGCGCAGAAGCGCTGGGGCGGCATGAACCGCGTGTCGATCACCGACTCGCTTCCGCTCGCGGCGGATCCCGAGACGATGCTGCCGGCGCTCGATGAAGCCATCAATAAACTGGAACAGCTCGATGCCGAGCAGGCGAAGATCGTCGAGCTGCGTTACTTCGCCGGTATGAGCGTGGAAGAAGCCGCGGACGTCATGGGCATGTCCCCCGCGACGCTCAAGAGGCGATGGTCTCTTGCTCGCGCCTGGCTGTTTCGCGAGTTGTCACAGTGACCCCTGAGCAGCGACGCCGCGCGCGAGATCTGTTCGAGCACGCGCTCGAGCACGAGCCGCGCTGATGTGCTGCGCTGGCTGGAAGGGGCCGCGCCGGACGATTCCGTCGTGCGCGCCGAAGTTCGCTCGCTGCTCGATCACCACTCGCGCGCGGGGTCGTTCCTCATCCAGCCCGTAGCCGAAGCCGCGCCGCATCTGCTCGAAGAGGAGCTCACCCTCGAACCCGGAACGGTGCTCGGCTCGTACACCGTCGTTCGCGAGATCGGGCGCGGCGGGATGGGACGCGTGTATCTTGCCTCGGACGGCCAGGCTCGGCCGCACTCGTGGCGCTGAAGGCGCTCCCGCCGCAGCTGACGCGCGAGCCGCTTCATCGCGATCGCCTGCGCCGCGAAGCGCGCGCTGCCGCGGTGCTGACCCATCCGGGCATCTGCACGGTCTACGCGTTGGAAGAACTCGACGGAGAGCTCTACATCGCGACGGAGTTCGTCGAAGGGCGCACGCTCCGCGACGAGATCGTTCGAGGGAAAGCGGCCATCGCTCGACGCGATTGTCGCGACCGCGCGCGATCTGGCGTCGGCGATCGCGAGCGCGCACGCCAAGGGCATCACGCATCGCGATCTCAAGCCGGAAAATGTGATGCGCACGAAGGATGGGCGCATCAAAGTGCTCGACTTCGGCCTCGCGCGCGTCGAGACAGGCCCCGGCGGCATCGCTGCCACCCTGACCGCTGCCCTGCCCGGCGGCATCGTCGGCACACCGGCGTACATGTCGCCTGAGCAGATCGAAGGGCGCACCGCCGGCCCTGCCGCCGACGTGTTTTCCTTCGGCGTGCTGATGTACGAGTGGATCTCGGGCCGCCATCCATTCCAGGCCGCGTCGACACTGGCAACGCTCGCGCGCGTGCTCGATAGCACGCCCGATCCGCTGACCAGCCACGCGCACGTGCCAAAGTGGTTGTCGGACATCATCGATCGCTGCATGCGAAAGCCGGTGAGCGAGAGATTCGCCTCGGCGTCTGAGCTGCTGCAGGCATTCGATCATCCGCCGATCGTCGACGAGACAGCCGAGCCGCAACAGTACGTGGTGGCGGACGCATCAAGTCGTCGCGATCGCGCTCTACACAATCGCCTCGGCTCACGCGTGGCACATCAAGGAATGGTTTCGCGATCCGATGTCGCTCTGGGTCTTCGTGGTGATTGGGATCGCCGGTTCGGTCGGCGGCATCATCCGCGGCCATTTGATTTTCACCGACGTGATGAACCGGCCGCATCTGACGAGCGAGCTCGCGCGGACGAAAAGGCTGAGGCTGTTCACTGATGTTCTGATGGCTGCGCTGCTGACCATCGATGCGCTGCTGCTCATCGATTCGAAGCCGCTGACGGCGGTGCTCACGATCGCGCTCGCCACCGGCATCGCGCTCGCCGCGGTGTTGATGGAACCCGCGACAACGGCGGCACTTCTGGGAGAGTAGTGCTGGTGGGACAGGTGCATTAGGTGCAATGGGTGCAATGGGTGCAATGGGTGCGACGGGTGCGATGGGTGCGATCGGATCGGGCTAGGCGCACCACGGGGGTCTGGTTTGTCCTTGATGGAGTTTCTAAGCCGGCTCGTGGCGACTGTCGTCCGTTTGCAGAATCGCAACGCCTCAGCCACTTCCTCCTGAGTCGCCCATTCGTTGTCAACGCATTCAATCAGGCCATCTTCGACCTCCTTCAGTGAAGACAGGGAAATATTTAGAAATCGCGCAAACTCCTTGTGCCCCCGACGGCCGAATCCCTCGGCGATATTCCTCCGCACCGACGACGCTGCGTCAGCCAGATTATCGCGTGACCTGTGATTGCGGTCGAACACAGGCTTTTTGAGGACCTTCGTCACCTCGTGCTTAAGACCGCGCGCCAGTTGCCAGCATGTGAGCTCAGAGAAGTGACGAGCCATCGGGACCGAGGAGAGCAAGAATCGATACGCGCGAAGATCCGCTTGAAAACCGCAGGTTGTCGACGGAGGATGAAATTTCTGCAACGGGCCGCATTTTCGAAGTTGCGGCTCTTGCAATCGCACCCTCCGCACCTCGCACCAGTCGCCCCCCGCACCCATTGCACCCACCGCACCCATCGCACCCATCGCACCTATTGCACCCATTGCACCTAGAATGTTGTCCGTGTCTTACTTCGTTGTCTTTTTCGCAGCATTCATTGCAGGCGCCATCAATTCCGTCGCGGGCGGAGGCACGCTGGTGTCGTTTCCTGCGCTCATATGGGTCGGGTTGCCGTCGACGATCGCGAACGCCACGAGCACGGTGGCCATCTGGCCGGGTTCACTTGGCGGTGTCTGGGGCTATCGCCACGATCTGCCCGGATTGCCGAGGTCGACCTACGCGCTCATCGTACCCAGCCTGATCGGGGGGATTCTCGGCGCGGTACTTCTCGTCCTGACGCCGACCGCGGTGTTCGATCGGCTCATTCCCCTCCTGATTCTGTTCGCCACGGTGCTGTTCATGCTGCAGGAGCCGGTGCAGCGCATGATCAAGACCACAGGCAAGGCGCACTCGGGATCGAGGGCCTGGTTGATCGGCGCCATGCTGTTTCAATTCCTGGTCTCTGTCTACGGCGGCTACTTTGGCGCGGGGATCGGCATCCTGATGCTGGCGGCGTTCGGCATCATGGGGTTCACCGACATCCACCAGATGAACGGCCTCAAGAACTTTCTCGCGCTGTGCATCAACGGCGTCGCAGCCGTGTATTTCATCTGGAACGGCATGGTCTCGTGGCCGCACACGCTCGTCATGGCGCTGGGCGCGATGGTCGGCGGCGTGTGGGGCGCGGGTGTGGCCCGCCGTCTCGGTGCGAAGGCGGTCCGCCGCATCGTAATCATCGTCGGATTCACGATGGCGATTTCGCTGCTGTTCAGGCTCTAGCAACCCGCTACAAGTTTTACTTGGGCGTCATGCGCCTGGTACGCGTTCGTGACCGGTGCCCTCCATAGTGATGCTCGATGGATGAGCCGCCGCTGTGACGTTCAGCGTCATTGTTTGTGCCTTCAACGAAGAACAACTACTTCCCGGGTGCCTTCATTCCTTACTTCAGCAATCGTTCCCGCCACACGAAATCATCGTCATCAACAATGCCAGCACCGATCGCACAGCGGCGGTTGCGTCCATCCCCGGTATACGGGTGGTGGACGAACCGCGGAAGGGCCTGGTGGTTGCCCGCGAAACCGGACGCCGTGTGTCCACCGGCGATGTGCTCGTCTACGTTGATGCCGACTGCCGCGCGCCGCGCGAATGGCTTCAGCTCGTCGCGCTGGAATTCGTCGGCCCGTATCCGCCCGTAGCCGTCACCGGTCCCTACCGTTTCTACGACTGGGACATCCTCGGGTGCGTGCTCGTCCGCATGTACGATTACAGCCTTGCGCCGCTGACGCACGTGCTCGCGCAGTACGTATTCGGGCTCGGTGCCGTACTCTACGGCGGCAATTTTGCCGTCAGGCGCGATGCGCTCGAGGCGATCGGCGGTTTCGACACATCCATCGAGTTTCACGGCGAAGATACGAACCTCGCTCGTCGCATCTCGAAAGCAGGCCGGGTACGTCTGCGGCAGCCGTGCTGGGTCTTCACTTCGGCGCGCCGCTACAAAACCATGGGGCGCGGAAAGGTCTTCGGACTCTACGTCAGAAACTTCTGCGCCGAAATATTCTTCCATCGCCCGTCCGATACCACTCACGAAGACGTTCGCGCCTGACATCGCATGCCTGGATACGAGCCATACCTGTTGTGCGATTTCCATGTACACACGACGTGGAGCGACGGGCGGCTGACCCTGCGCGAGGTGGTCGACCTCTACGGGCAGACTGAAAAGTTCGACGTCCTTGCGATCACCGATCACATCCTCGCAAAGAAGGACTTGCTCGGACGGCTCGGGCGCATGGCGACGCTCGGCCGGCGGCGGTTTTCGATTACGTCGGAGATGTTCGACGACTATATGGCGGACATCGAGAAGGAAGGCGCGCGGGCCAAACGACAGTACGGCATGGTCGTCATTCCGGGCGCCGAAGTGACGCAAAACCACATCCGCGCCAGACACAACTCGCACATCGTCGCGCTGGGTCTGAAGGAATTCATCAGCGCCGATCTGAAGGCGAAGGAAATTCTCGAGGAAATTCGCCGCCAGGGCGGACTGAGCATCGCGTGCCACCCGCACCATCGAACGACGCGCCGAATGGAGATTGCGACATGTTATTTATGGGATCACCGTAAAGAGCTTGCTGAACTGGTCGATGTGTGGGAAGCGGCCAACCGCGACGATTTGTTTTCGGTGACCAGCCTGAAGCATTATCCCTACGTGGCGAACAGCGATTTTCACAAGGCCAAGCACCTGTATTCGTGGAAGACGCTGGTGCGGTCGGCGAAGACGTGGCCGGCCGTGAAGGCCGCCCTGAAATCGAATGTCGACATCGCCATCACGCTCTATCGGAAGGATTCCTGCTAGTCTCGCGATTGTGCCTCGCGCCGTCATCATCATCAATCCCATCTCCGGTCCCAAACGGCGGGGCACCGGCGCCGAGCGCCTCGAAATAGCCACGCGCGCGCTCGAGCGGCTGGGCGCGAAGGGGGAGATTCGGCTCACCGAACGCGCCGGACATGCGCACGAGCTTGCGCTAGAGGCTGCCACATCCGGCGCGGAGGTCGTCATGGCGTGGGGCGGCGATGGGACGATCAACGAGGTGGGGCGCGCGCTCGTGCAGCGTGACGATGCGGGCGTGGCTGCACCGGCGCTCGGCATCATCCCTGGCGGCTCGGGCAACGGCCTTGCGCGTGATCTGGGAATTCCGTTCGATCCTGCGCAGGCGATCGAGCACGCGCTCTCGGCAAAGACACGCGTCGTCGATGCTGGGGAGCTCGGCGATCACGTGTTCTTCAATGTCGCGGGCATCGGACTCGATGCGCACGTCGCCGCGCTCGTCACCACGCGCGTCCACCACCGTGGGTTGATACCGTACTTGAGCGCGACCGGCGGCGACCTGCTTCGCTACAAGCCGGTGGAATACACGATCGAGATCGATCGTCAGACGACACAGGCGTCCGCGATGGTTCTCGCGTTCGCGAACTCGACGCAGTGGGGATTCGGCGCATGCATTGCCCCCGCCGCCGATCTCGAGGACGGACTGCTCGATCTCGTCGTCGTTCGGGATCGTGGGTTCATCGGAAACATGCTGCGTGTTCCAGTCTCTTTTCACGCGCCGCATCGGTCACCAGCCCGGCATCGATACCCACCACGTGCGTGAGGTTACCATTCGTTCGCGCGAGGCGATGCTGTTTCACGTCGATGGGGAAGCGGTGCAGGGATCGAACACGCTCGTCGCGCGCGTGCACCCCGGGGCGCTGCGCTGCGGGCGTGATCGCCTGCCACAAGAACCTCACAGGAGATTAGGAGGTTAGGAGAAAATTCTTGTTGGTGCTGATCTCAACGCACATCGAGCGCGCTCTGGGGGCCAGGCGACGTTATCCAAAAGGGAACACCGGAGTGATGCTCCTCGATCAGGATGAGTACATACGCGGCTTTATCAGACGGCGCAGTGAGGCGGACAGAATATTCATCCGCCCACATTCGTCACGGTCCGGTTACCGACGTGCGTGACTGAAGTCGCGCCGGCTGGACGCGGACGATGGAGGCAGGGCTAAAGTCCTATCCCCCAATCTCCCAATGTCTTGACGCCGTCCCGCCCTCGTCGCTAAGCTCAATTGATGTTCCGCGGTCAGTCGTGGATCCGGCGTGCCGGCGTTGCGCTCCTGCTGCTTGTCAGCCTGGGCGCGGGCAGCCTCGCGCTGCCGCATGCCGACGACGCGGATGTCCGCGTGCAGTCCGATACTGGTCGCGCACGACGAAAGCGCGCACCACATCCGGGCGGACCCGACAGGCGGCGCCGGCTGAGTCCGATCACTGCTTCCTCTGTCATTCCCTTCGTTCGTTCTATCCGGCCTTCGATAAGTTCGAGCACCACCACTACGCGACCGCGCGCCGAACGGCTGCACATTGCGCCGATCGATCGCGCTCGCCTTGCCGCCTGGGCGCTCGTTCCTGGCCGCGCACCTCCCGTTTAGACACCGCCGCTCCTGAACGATCACGGTCCGCCTGCTCGCTTTTCGCCCGGTTTCAGCCGGGCCACAAGGCGGACGCTCCGTACGGATGGCCGGACGAATTAACCGGAAGGTGTCTACATGAAATTCTTGTTTTCGTTGTTGCTGATCGCGGCGACGGCCAGTTCTGCGTTGGCGCAGACCGCCGCGCTCGAGGGACGTCTCGTCAATTCGCTCAACGGCGAGCTGCTCGCCGGCGCGACGGTCGTGATCGACGAGCTGAAGCGTGAGGTCGTTTCCGGACCGGACGGGACGTTCCGGTTCGAGAACATCGCGCCAGGCAGGTATCACGTGTGGGTGCGCGCGCAGGGATATTCCTCGCGGCGCACGGAAGTCACCGTGCCTACGGAAGGCGGCGCCCCTGTCGAGCTTCGCGTCGATTTCGATCTGCATTTTCAGGAAGTGGCGTCGGTGAGCGCCGAAGTGCGCAGCCAGTTCGATGCGTTCCAGCCGACGACCGTGCTGTCGGGCCAGGAACTGACCAAGCAGCTCGAGAGCTCGCTCGGCGCGACGCTGGAGAACCAGCCCGGCCTCTCGTCGCGCAGCTTCGGCTCCGCTCCATCGCGTCCGGTCATCCGAGGGCTTGACGGCGATCGCGTGCAGATTCTCCAGGATGGCCAGCGGACGGGCGATCTGTCGAGCCAGTCTGGCGATCACGGCGTCAGCGTGAATCCCGCCGCCGCCGAGCGCATCGAAGTGGTGCGCGGTCCGGCAACATTGTTGTACGGCGCGAACGCCATCGGCGGCCTCGTGAACATCATCACGAATGACATTCCGACGCGCTCTGTCCAGGGCACGTCCGGGGAGGTCACATTCGACGTCGGCACCGCCGCGAGGAAGCCGGCGGGGCCGGACACGTGCAGTTAGGCAACGGCAAGTTCGCCGTCAACATCGGCGGCGGCGGACGACGGTCGGACGATTTCGATACGCCGCTCGGACAAGGTCGTGAACTCGCACTCGCGCAGCGCGTTCACGCAACGTCGGCGCGGCATGG
This sequence comes from Vicinamibacterales bacterium, assembly GCA_963787755.1. Lineage (GTDB taxonomy): Bacteria > Acidobacteriota > Vicinamibacteria > Vicinamibacterales > JAMQPK01 > JAMQPK01. The sequence goes on along the minus strand of CAWBEG010000001.1, from coordinate 97,238 downwards.
ACCGGCGACAAAGCGCACGTCGGCGCCAGCTACGGCTACGACGACACCAAATACGGCATCCCCGTCGTCGAAGGGGGCACGTTGCAGCTGACGCCGCGCCGCCATGCGCTGACGTTCCGTGCCGGCGCCGAGCGGCTGACCGGCGCGTTCGAAGCGTTTCGCGCGACGGTCGCCGTCCGGCGCTATCAGCACGACGAGCTCGAAGGGGAGGAAGTCGGCACGAATTTCAAGAACGACACGACCGAGCTGCAGGTGATGGGCTCGCATCGCGGCGATCGGCCGGATGAAGGGCAGCGTCGGCGCGTGGGTGCTCGATCGCGCGTTCGACGCCGTCGGCGCCGAGGCGCTGTCGCCGGCGGTCGATCAAAACGGTTTCGCGGCTTTGCCTACGAAGAAGTCACGTGGCCGCACGTGACGCTGCAGTTCGGCGGCCGCGTCGATCAGACGAACTACTCGCCGGCAGGAGAGCCGAAGCGCGATTTCACGAACGGATCGCTTTCAGCCGGCCTGCTGCTGCGTCCGGCAGCGGCCGACGATCGTCTGACGATTGCCGCCAGCGTGGCGCGTGCCGCTCGCGCGCCGGCGCTCGAAGAGATGTTCTTCTTCGGTGTGCACCCCGGGAACTTCGCGTTGGAGGTCGGCAATCCGGATCTGAAATCCGAGCGCGCGCTCGGCGTCGACCTTGTCGCTCCGGTGGCGCACGCCCGCGCGCATCGGGCGAGGTGACCTACTTCCGCAACGACATCAGCGACTACATCTTCCGCCGCAACATGGACCACGAGGAGTTCGAAGAACGCCGCGACGAATTCGTGGCGCGATTCGGCGGCCGCGAGCCGGCCGGACATGCGAGGAGGAGGAAGGGGGAGAAGGCGGGAAGAGGAAGAAGAGATCGCGTTCGTCGAGTTCGTCGGCGCCGACGCGCTGCTGCAGGGCATCGAATCGCACGCCGACTTCCAGCTCACGCCGAATCTCACTGCCGAGGCCGGGCTCGATTTCGTGCGCGGCTCTCTGAAGGACGACGATCTGCCGCTGCCGCGCATCCCGCCGCTGAAGTTCCGCGGCGGCCTTCGCTATCAGCGCAACGCGCTGCAGATCGGCGGACAGGTGATCGCCGCCGCCAAGCAGGATCGCGTATCGACGAATGAAACTGCGACCGACGGCTACACGCTGCTCAAGCTCTACAGTTCGTACTCGTTCGACAGCGGCGGCGCGGTCCACACGATTACCGCGCGGCTCGACAACGTGACGAACGAGCTGTACCGAAATCACCTGTCGCTGATCAAGGACCTGGTGCCCGAGATGGGCAGAAATTTCAAAGTGGTCTACAGCGTGGGGTTCTGACGCACCATTGGCAGATTGGCAGATTGGTAGAATGGTTCGAACGTTCTTGGAATGACGATTGGCGATTGACATCGTCAATCGTCATTCCGACGACATTCGCTCAATCCATAATCTGGCAATCGTCAATTGGGTTTCACCAAGGCCGCGCGCGCTTTCGCCAGCGTGAACGTCAGCGACTCCTTCGGCATCTGCGTGACGATGGGACGGATGATCCAGGCGAGGGCGAACGGGACGTCGCGGGTCAGCGTCAACGATTCGCACTGGATATACGTGCCGCCGTCTCGCTCGAGGAAGCGCCAGTACGTGTTGAGGTTCCACATGAAGCCGTTCTCCTCGCCGGACGGCTTCGCTTTTTCCTGCGGGGTGCCCGCATCCGCAATCTCGGCCGTGCGCGTGCTGCGGATGCGGCTGTGCGCGCGGTCGGCGGCCGGGTGAAAAAACTCCGCCTCGTTCTCGGTGTCCATTGTGACGGCGATGATTTTCTTGACGTGAAAACGGAGCGCGATGCGAAACCGGTTGCCGTCGCGCTCGAGCAGCTTCGAGCGCGCGACGGCGGGCGCGAAATATTTGGCGTGGTGATCGTAGTCCTGCATCAACGCCACGGCTTCCTTCACGCCGGCGCGCGGCACGAACACCGTCCCGACCCAATGATGGATGAGACCGTCTGGCACGGCAATCTCCTTCGACCCGTCGCGCGTCTGCAGCCGCTCGATGATGACGCCCCCCTGCTGCAGCCCCCGCAGCACTTCGGCGTGCCGGCTCTGCGGCAGCGTATCGATCCAGAGAAAGTCGGAGGTTCGCGCCACTTCGGCGTCGATGCGCTGTTCGGTCAGCCGGGCATACCGGTCGAAGGCCGCTGAGGTCGCAGGCGTCAGCCCGGCGGCGGCGATTGCGGCCGTCGCGCAGGCCAACAGGCAGAGGAGGAGCGTCAGTTTTCGAGCCATCAATAGGGAATGCGTAAGAGCAGGATAACCCGGCTCAGTTCGTGACGCGGAAGGGCACCATTTCCTTGGCTTCGTCCCTGGGTCCGGTCGGGTTGGCGGCCGCCAGCTCGACGCGATATTCGTCGGGTGCGAGCGACGCGAGCGGGAGATCGAACTGGATTGTGCCGGGCGGCAGCGGTGCGTCGACCACCTGCAGCGATCGCATTGGAATGCCCCGCCTGTTGAGCAGGCGCGCCGTGACGACGGGTGAACTGTCGCCGGGGCCGTATGCGGGCACGCGTATCAGCAGCCGCTCTGTGCGGCTGAAGATGCGTGACGCGACGGGCACGGCATCGACCTTCTGGCTCGCCTCGGCAAAATCACGCGCCGTCCGCGTCCGAAACACCTGGGGCGTCGCGAACGTGGGCCTGGTCACCTGCAGGTTCGGCACTGAAATGCCGCGATAGTCGGTATCGAGCGCCGCGCCACTGCTGCTCTGAATCGCCATCTCGAGCGCAACGTAACCCGGCGCCGCATTGAACGTGGCGCGGTCCACGTCGCCGGCGCCGACACGGTTCTCGAACAGCACCGTCCCATCGTTCGCGGTCGCCTTCACGAGAATCGACGCCACGCGCTGATTGCGCGGAGGGGTCGCGCCCGATTCCCACGTGACGGTCACGCTCGTCAGCCCGTCGGGTCCACGGGACATGCCGATCCACGGGCGAATGTACGGGCTCGAGTGTGACGGCCGGAAGGGCAGCGGCAGTTCGCTCAGCCGCCGCTTTCGCAGCCAGTGCGGCGACCTTGGCGTCGGGCGCCCAATAGCCCGATCGCGATCGCGCCTGCGCGCCCGCCTGCTTGACGCGCACCTGCACCGGATGAAATCTCCCGTCGGCTGGCCCTGATGGCGGAAAGCTGAGCACGAAATAATGATCCAGATCCGTAACGGCCTGCGCGACCGCAGGCGCCAGGTCGGTGTCGTTGATGCTTGCCGCGCCGCCTGTTTGCTCGGCGATCGATCGGAGCATCGATTCGCCGTCTCCGGCCTCAGGATGCGGGTCGAGCGGGTAGACCGCCACGCCATTGCGGTTGGCCGCATAGACGATCGCGCGGGGCTGCGCGGGCCGGAAACCTTCGCTGACGAAGATGAGCGCCTTGCGCCCGGGCTGCTCGCCCAGGCGATGCGCGAGCGACTGCAGCGCCGCAGACACGACCTGCGCGCGCGTCGCCTCGGCCGTTTTCGGGTCGCGGCTCATGAAGTTGCGCTCGAACTCGGTGCGCGGCGTGTAGTCGCCGGCATGTCCTTCGAACGCCGCGATCACCTGGCGGATGAGGGCGCGATCCTGCGTAGAAGGTAATCGCATGCAGTGGATCGAGCGGCTTGACAAGCGCGACCATGTCGCCGTCGCGAAGGAGCGTGTCGACCAGGTGGGTCAGCGCGGCTCGAGCGCGGACTGTGGCATCGCCTGCCCGTACGTGAAACTCGTCGAGAAAGATCCCGATGATGCGGCCGCCACCCGCCTGCAATTGCACGGTCTCGACCACGCGCGCTTCGCCGGCGTCGGTCAGCTCGAGATCGCCGGGCTGCAGATTCTTGACGGGCCGCGACTTCGCGTCGGTGACGACGACGTCGAGGGTCACCGGTTCGTCCGCGGCGCTGGCCGGCGCCGGCTTGTCCGCCTCCGCTCGCTGGAATGCGGCGAGCTTCGGCGAGACCACGCCGAAGCCGTGCGAACGCGGGAGGGTCAGCACCACGAGTGACGCGAACGCCCGCGACGCCGGTGAATCTCATCTCGAAATAAGCGTGATGTTGCCGGCCGTGCCGGTCTGCTGCACCCGCTCGAAGTCGACGACCGCCTTGCGGTACGCGAGCACCGCCTGCAGCTCGAGGTTCTGAGCGGTCGCCAGATCGCGCTGCGCCAGCACCACCTGATAGTTGGTCGACATGCCGACGCCGAACTTGCTGTTCTCGGCGTCGAGCTGCTGCTGCGCCAGGTCGCGCGAGGCCTGGGCCGCCTGCACGCGCTCGGCGGCGTTCTGCACCAGGATCGCGGCGTTGCTGACGTCGCTCGTCACCTGCAGGTCGAGCTGCCGAAGCTGTACCTCGATCTGGCTCTGCTGAATACGCGCCCGCGCGATCGATGCATCGTTCGGCGCTCGTGCCGAGGTTGTAGCTGATGTTCAGCGCCATGCTCCATGTCGGAAGCCTGTTGCGGAACAGCATGTCCAGCGCGTCGAGATAGCCGCCGGGATCGATGCCGATGATCTCGCCGCGATCGACGCCGTTGCCCTCTTCGGTGATGAAGCGCGTGCCGCCGATGCCGGTCGTCGCGTATCGCGTCTGCAGGTCGACCTGCGGCAGCTTCTGGTTGTTGAGCAGGCGCAGCGTGATGTCGTTGGCTTCGAGATTCTTCCGCGCCTGCAGGACATCGGTCCTGCTCGCCAGCGCCCGCTGCGTTGCCGCCGACAGGTCGATCGGCTCCGGCCGGAAATCGGGGCGATCGACGGGCTCGATCGTCGCTGTCCATAGCGGATCCGCCGTGCCGCTGACGATGAGCCGCTTCAAGGCGATTTCGGCGGTGCGGCGCGTGCCTTCGGCTGTGACGACCGCCTGCCGTCTGCTGCGCGGCCTGCGACTGCGCCTGCACGACGTCGATCGGCGCCATCGTGCCGATTTCGACCTTGGTCTGATTGTTCCGCAGCAGCTCGTCGGCCAGCAGCAGCGACTGTCGCGCGACGTCGACCGACTGCACGGCGAACACGTAGTCCCAGTACGCATTGCGCACGTTCGCGACCGTGTTCATCGTGATCTGCTGAAGCTGGATATCGGAGATGTCCTGGTTGATGCGCGTGACGAGCAGCTGCTGCCGCGTGGCGTCGATCTTGAAATCGCGCAGCAGCGGCTGGGTGTATTGCGCCGACCACGTCGGCTGGTACGAAGGATTGATCGTGGCGGTCAGGTTCGACGTTTCCTGGCGTCGATTGTCGAGCGTCGCAGAAAAATTGCCGCCGCCCCACTTCACGTCCTGCGCGAGGCCGCCGTTGAACACGAACGTGGAGTTGGTGATGGTCGCGCCCGTCTGCCCGCCGGAAATCGTGCTGGTCGACGCGTTCTTCGAGCTCTGATTGCTGATGAGCGACGACACAACAGGGCTGTAGACCGATCGGATGCTCGCCATGTTGACGTCGAAGATCTGCTGGCCGATGCGCTCGACTGCGATATCGAGGTTGTTCTCGAGGGCGCGCTTCACCGCGTCTTCGAGCGTCAGCGATACGCGCGGTCCGCCCGAATCGGTCTGAACCGGAAGCGGAACGGTCGGCGGGGCCTGGCCGGGTACGGTCTGGCCTGCCGCAAAGAGATTCGGCGGCAGCTTCAATCGGCTTTGCGCCGACGCCGGAACCGCCACGACGAGCGCAATAAGGGCAGAAGAGATGATGTGTTTCATATAGAGAAGACTACGACAAAACCCCTCCCAAGGTTTCCCGATCCCGCGTCTGGGACAGATTTTCCCACCTTTGGACAGGTGAAAAAACGATGACAGCGAGAGGTGCGGACCTATTGCACCAACGTCATCTGCGGGCAGCTTGTTGCCGGAGCGCGATACGACGTCGTCGCTGCTGCGATCACCTCGGCGGCGATCCACGCGTAGCCCAGGTCACTCGGGTGAAAACCATCAGACGAATACGTCGCTGCCTGCGACGACCGCGGATCGCACATCAGATCGATCACGAGCACGTCGCGTGATGCTCGAGGGTTGATGACTCTCGTGGTGATGCCGACCGACAGCATCTGTTCGGCACGGCGACGTTGAACGGGTGCTCCAGCGCGCCTCGGCATCCCTGCCATGTTCGGGAGGTTGAGCACGACGATACGCGCATCAGGCGCGCGATCGCGAACCATTCCTATGAGCGTGACAAATTCCTGACCGAACGCATCGATCTGACTATTGATGTAGGCCGTTTGAGCCGTCTGATCCGAGCCGCCCGCGCCACCGCCAAGAGCCGCCATTATGGTGTCGACGTCGTTCGCGCCGGCGAACATCGTGACGAACGTGGTGTTGGACATCACGAACGGTGCCTGTTGATCGAGGAAGTTGCCCGTCATCGCGCGGCCATACTGCGTTCCGAGATCCTGCAGCCTGCGGCTCAGGACATGGGCGGGAAATCCGAGGTTGTTGAGATTGACCGTAAAACCTCGCGCGTTCAGCTCGCGCGCCGCCACCTGCACGTACCCACGTCCGTTCGGGCAGTCGGAATACGGCAAGCACGACGACCGATGCGCCGAACGCCGATCGCGTCGCTCGCGCCGATTGCGGTGTAGTAGATCGTGGTGTTCGGTTGAGGAATCGGTCCAGGTCCGGTCGGACTCTCAACGCCGCCGTTCTTGCACGCCAGTGAACCGGCTGCCACGAACAGTCCCACGCCGAAGACGAGTCTGCGCATCCCGCTCCGAATGTAACACCTAACCGGAGCGTCGTTCGACGTTCAACACTCGCGCGGCACCGAGCGCGATAAAGAACGCGCCGAAGCTCAGCAGCGCGCCCAGTTTCGTTTCGTCCAGCAGCCGGCCGTACGGGAAGGCGGCAGTCGCGAAGAACAGCGCGACGGTAAAACCGATGCCGGCGACGATGCCGACGACCGTCATATCCCGCCACGTGACGTGCGCAGGCAGGCGGAGGCCGGCAAACGCAGCCACCGCAGTCGCAGCGAGGATACCGGCCGGTTTGCCGATGATGATCGAGACGCAGCACGAACCACGTGCCCGCGCCGACATTGCCGAGCACGACGCCTGCATTGACGAGACCGAAGAAAAACAGCATCACGTCGACCGGCCGCTTGAACCGATGCTCGAACTCGTCGAGCGTGTCGTGCGCGTCGGGCGCCTCCACGAACAACCCCGGGTCGCGCTCGGCGTGCGGAAGAAACGGGATGATCGGCACCAGCGCGAGCGCCGGATGCACTCCTCCGCGATAGAAGCCGAGCCACGACAACACGCCGCCGGCAAGAATGTAGGGCCAGAAGTTGACGACGCGCCGCTTCCGCAGCCACCAGGCGACAGCCATGCCCGCGCCCAGCAGCAGTGTGAAATCGATCAGTCGTAACGGTCCGGTGGGATAAAACGCCGCGATGATCAACAACCCAAGCGCATCGTCGGCGATGGCCAGCAGCAGGAGAAAGGGAATAGCCGGATGCTTCGCCCCGAAGATGATGCGGGCCGCGAGGTAACTGAACGCGATATCGGTAGCGGTGGGAATCGCCCAGCCGCGCTCCAGATTCGGCCGGTCGAGCACGATTGTCAGCGTCACGAAAATCAGAGCGGGACCGAGCATTCCGCCGACGGCAGCCGCCAGCGGCATGGCCGCACGGCGTGGCGAGTGCAGCGCGCCTCCGGGGGCGGTGGCTTCGACGACTTCCTTCGTGGCGAGCGCGAAGAAGAACGCCATGCCGATGTCGTTGACGATGAAGTGGATGCTGTGGGCGAAGCGGACATAACTCTCGCGCTCGATGTTCGCCCACACGAGCGCGATGAGCGTGCCGAGCACGAGCAGCCCGGAGTTATTTACGAACGTTTTTGTCGCTTGGCGCAATTTTGTCGGCGGCGGCGGCGTCATCGAAGGCTGATTCTATGATTGCGTGCGGATGAGCGCAGACGATTCCCCAATCGTGATGATGTCGGGACGCAAGTTTGTGATTGCTTGCGCTATTGTCGCATGCCTGCTGCTGGCTCTCGGTCGCGTGGCGGCGCTGCCGGTATCCCTGCTCGCCGCGGAGCTGTTCGCCACGATCCTCGGCCTCTTCGTGTTCGGCTCCTTCAAATACCAGATTCACAAGAACGCGCTCACCTACGGCATGGCGCTCGTCATCGTCGCCACCTTCCTCGGGCTCGAGACGTCCGAGTGGCACCGTCAGGTGGCCGGCGCGGGATGGTGGGCGTGGTCGCGCGAGCATGTGCTGTCGTTCCACGGGCTCGACAACCTGATTCACGCCGACACGATGCTCTTCATCCTCGGTCTGACGTTCTTCGTCGCCGTCATCGCGCAGACGCGCGTGCTCGAGGGGGTGACATTCTTCCTGCTTCGGCGCAACGGGGGCGCGATTCTGCCGACGGTGATTGCGGTGACGGCCGTCGTCGCGTTCGCGTCCGGCATTCTCGACGGTGTGTCGATGATCGGGCTGACGATCCGCACGCTCGTCATCATCCTGATGCTGGCTGCGGCGCCGAAGGCGGCGATTCTGCAGGCGGTGATGATCTGCACCACCGTGACGACGATCTGCGGCGTGTGGCTGGCGTACGGCGAGCCGCCCAACCTGATCATGAAGGCGAATCTGGATCCGCATCTCGGCGGCATGTTTTTTCTCCGCTACTGCGGACCGATCGCGATCGTCACGTATCTCGTCGTCGCGCGGCACCTGCGCGGGCAGCTCGCCGGCAGCCGCATCAACCTCGACACGATGGATGTGCTCGACGCCAACGCCGAAGACGTCAGGTTCCTTCAGGCGACGCGGCACGGCGAAGTGCTGACGCCTGTCGAGCTCGTCGAGGCGCACGCGGCGCATCTCCAGGGGAAGGCTCCGGACATCATCCGGAAGCTGCAGTCAGGGACGTCACTCGGGAGAGCGCTCGTCGAGGCGGATCTGCCGTGGGAGATCCGCGAGCTGCTGCTCGGCCATTACGTGACGGAAGAGCTCGCCGCCTCGCTCGATCGCCACTACGTACTCGATTCGATGGGAGACGACGAGGGCGCGATGACGGCGGAGCAGTGGGTCGACGACACGCTTGCGGCTTCGGCCCAGGCGCGGCGGCGCGCGCAGACGATCGGCGCGCTCGCGCTCGTTCCGTTCATCGGGCTGCTGATGCTGCACGGCGTGAACCATGACGTGCCGCTGTTTCTCGCGTCGTTCGCCGGCTTCGCGGTCGCGATCGCCGGCATCGCCGGCATTCCGAAGATGCGCGCGCTCGCGCTGCATGAGGCGCGTCACGAGTACGCGGAGTACTACTTCCTGTTTCCGCTGTTCCTGTCGATTACGCTGCTGACACAGGCGGGCTTCTTCGATCAGATGGCGGGGCTCATTCGCGGTGGTATTGCAACGCTCGGCCATGGGCCGGTGGCGTGGGCGCAGTTTGCGGGCGCGACGTTCCTCTCGGCGATTCTCGACAACAACATCGTCGCCGACTTTGCGTCGCGCGCGCTGGAAAGCTTCGACCTGCAGATGCTGCACCTCTTCGCGATGGCGCAGATTGCGGGCTACGCGCTGGGCGGCTGCTGGACGCACATCGGGTCGGCGCAGTCGGTCGTCGCGTACTCGTTCATCCAGCGCGACGTCGATGCCGCCTTCACGCCGGTCCAGTGGATCAGGCAGATGACGCCGATCATCCTGGAGATGTTCGCGCTGATTACCGTCGTGATCGCCATCGAGAGCTGGCTGTTCTAGAAAGTCTCACAGGAGATCAGGAGTTCAGGACTCCTGTTCACAGATCTCATTTCACGATCTACCGGCCGTCGGCGAAGGTATCGCAGGCGCGGGGATCGCCGGACTCCATTCCGCGTTTGAACCACGACACTCTCTGTGCAGAGCTGCCATGTGTGAATGATTCCGGTGCGATACGGCCCTGGGTTTTCTTCTGCAGGCGGTCGTCGCCAATCGCGGCAGCGGCGTTCAGGCCTTCTTCGACGTCCCCCGGATCGAGCTCCACCCGGCCTGCGGCGAACCGCCCCGGTTTCGACGCTTCATGTCCCCACACGCCTGCGTAACAATCGGCCTGCAGTTCGACTCGCACGGACCGCTCGTTGGCATTACCGGTGAACGGCGTGCTCTCGAGCGTGCCGGTGAGATTCTGCACGTGATGGCCGACCTCGTGCGCGAGCACGTACGCCTGCGCGAAATCGCCAGGCGCACCGAGCTTCTGGTGCAGATCGTCGAAGAAGCTCAAATCGAGATACACCTTGCGATCGCTCGGACAGTAAAAAGGTCCGGTCGCCGAGCTCGAAAGCCCACACGCCGATTGAATCGAATCTCGAAAGAGGACGGCAGTCGTCGGTTGATACGTGCTGATCTTCGACGACCACGTGTGCTGGATGTCGCCCATCACCGCATCGACGAAATCGACGAGCCGCTCTTCTTCGGGTGATGCCGTCACGGGGCGGTCCGCCACGACATCGGCCGAGCCTCCGCCACCGACGACGTCGAACAAGTTGACGCCCGTCAGCCAGGAACCTATGAGAAGTACCACGACGCCGCCGATGCCAAGCGGGATGCCGAAACCGCCGCCCCCGCCGCGAGCGTCCTGCACGTTACCCCTGTTACCCGGTGTCCAGCGCATGGTCGCCTCCCGAATCTGGAATTTAAAATCTATAAGCTAAAATCTGGACAGATCCAGATTCTAGATTTCAGTTTCTAGATCTCAGCAACAGTCATGCCGTCCAACCTTCGGGCGTGTGCCTGAATGTTCCCGCGAAAGCCTGGTCGAAGACCTGACTGCCGGTTTCCCAGCTGTATCGCTCGATGGTCATTTCTGGCCGGCCGATGCGCAGGACGTTGAACGAATTCAGCTCGCCGCGGCCCCGCATGGACAGGGTGCCGGCCTGCACGACGAGCGCCGAGTGTCCCGCGATGCGGTAGCGATGGGCCGTGTGGCCGACATGGCTGACATGCAGGTGTCCAGCGAGAAAAACATCTGCGCCCGCCTCGGCGAAGCGCTGCATCGCGATCGAGGCGCGTCCGACCAGATGCTCCGCAGGGAACCCTCGGGGAAGATCGAACGGATGATGCGTGACGATCACCTTGACTGGCGCCAGCGGAAGCGGCACCAGCCGTGCCGCCGCCGCCTCAATCTGCTCCATGTTCAGCCTCCCGCGTCCGCCGGTAATCAGCGCGCGCGCGCTGTTCAATCCAATCATCGCGACTTCGTCGTCGATGTATGCAGGCTCGAGGTCGGGGCTGATCCAGCGGCGATATCCGCCGAAGGGATCGAACAGCCGAGCCGCGACGTTGAACAGCGGAACGTCGTGATTCCCTGGGACGACGATTTTCGCGAACGGCAGGCGGCCGAGAAACGCGGATGCCTGCTGGAACTGGCGCCGCCGCGCGCGCTGCGTCAAATCGCCTGACACCGCGATCAGATCGGGATGGATTCCCGTGATGCGTTCCACCAGCGGCGCGATGATGCGCTCGTCGAGGCGCCCGAAATGCAAATCGGAAAGATGAACGATGATCCGCATGGCGTCAGCCGGCAGGCGTGAGGACTGCGAGCGCGCGGGGCCACGATCGATAGTGAAGCGGCGTGGCAAGCGTCAGCAGCTCGCCGTCGCACGCGACGTTGATCGTCGCCGTCAGAGGAGTGTCGACCCACAGCTCGGTTCCAGCCAGGGATTCGAGCGCGTGATCGCGGCGCGCGTGGCCGAACAGCGCCCGGGCAAGGAGCTTCGGAAGGTGGCGCGTCCGCACCGGTGGCGCGAAATACGCATACAGCCGGCCCGCGTCGAGCCGCGTACGGCCGCCCAGCTTGAGGCCCTCGGCAAAGTATTCGTTATTGCCGACAAAGACGAACGGCGTGCGCATCCCAATCCTCGCGAGATCGCCCTCCAGCCGGATCGTCACTTCGCCGTCGCGCCGCAGCACTTCGGCGGTTGCCAGCGCGAACGCGGCCCACTTCGAATGTCCCTGCTGGCGCAGCCGCTCCCGGGACGCGACGAAGCTCGGATAGACGCCAATCGACGAATTGTTGATGAAGATGCGATCGTTCACGCGCGCGACGTCGACACGCTTCGAATGGCGCGCGGCGACGGTCTGCACCGCTTTTCGGAGATCGAGCGGGATGCCGGCATCCTTCGCAAAGTGATTGAGCGTGCCGAGCGGGAGCACCCCAAGCGGGGTCGACGTACCGGCGAGTGCAGCGGCGACCGCGCTGACCGTTCCATCTCCGCCACCTGCGACAACGGCTTCGGGGTGCGCGTCGAGCGCCACTCGCGCTGCGGACGCAACGCGGCTGGGATCGGCGAGCTCGCGGATGCGCGCGTCGATGCCAGCGTCTCGAAACAATTCTTCGACTTCTTCGCGAAGACGCGGGCGGCGCGCGACACCACTCGCGGAATTCAGCACGATCGCCATCATCGCAACTAGTATCGTCCTTCGAGCCTGCCGGCGGCGGAGTAAGATTTTCATGTGTTTCCACCTGGGCCGCGTGGAAGGCTCTTGCTTGGCAGCCTCCCAGAGATACGGCGCGATCCGTTGGCGTTTCTGCTGCGAGTGAGCGCCGAGTATGGCGAGATCGCGCACGTAAAGCTCGGCCCATTCCACGTGTTTCTGCTGAATCATCCCGACGACATCGAGCAGGTGCTGGTGACACACCATCATCGGTTCATCAAAGGGCGATCGCTGAGCGGCGCGCGGCGGCTCTTCGGCAACGGGTTGCTGACGAGCGACGGCGCGCTGCACGCGCGCCAGCGCCGGCTTGTTCAACCAGTCTTTCATCGCGTGCGTCTGGACGAATATGCCCAGGTAATGACGACGCTCGGCGTCGAACAGCGCGATCGGTGGCGCGATGGAGACACCATCGATATCGCCGCGTGAAATGAGCCGCCTCACGCTGATGATCACGGGGCGGATCCTGTTCGGCGCCGAAGGGGACGCCGTCGCGGCAGAAATCGGCGATGCGCTGGAGGCGACGACGAGTCTTCTAGAGGTTGCCGTCCTGCCGTTCGCGGCGCTCACCGATCTGTTTCCGCTGCCACAGGTGCGACGATTCCGCGCCGCGCGAGCGACGCTGCATCGTGTGATAGACCGCCTGATCGAACGGAGGCGGCGCGGTGGCGGCGAGGACGGAGATGTCCTGTCGCTGCTGCTGTCGGCGCAGTACGAGGGGACTGGCGAGAGAATGTCGGACAGCCAGGTTCGCGATGAGGTGATAACGCTGCTGCTGGCGAGCCACGAAACCACCGCACACGCGCTCGCATGGACGTGGTATCTGCTGGCCCGTCACGCCCGCGATGAAGCTCGCATGCACGCCGAGATTGACGCGGTCCTTGGGAGAGGCCGCCTTCCGCTGGCCGGAGATGTCGCCGCCCTGACGTTTACGCGGATGGTGCTGGCCGAAGCGATGCGGCTGTATCCTCCGGCCTGGCTGCTCGCCCGTGTTGCCGTCGAAAATCACGAAGCCCGGGGTTACGTCGTTCATGCGGGATCGTTCGTCGTGATGAGTCCCTGGGTGGTTCATCGGAACGCGAGCTACTTTCCGGAGCCGGAGCAATTCGATCCCGACCGATGGGGCACGGTGGGCCACAACGGTCGTCCCCGATTCTCGTATTTTCCGTTCGGAGGCGGATCGCGAGGATGCATGGGGGAGGCGTTTGCGTGGATGGAAGGTGTCCTTCTGCTGGCGGTCATCGCGCAGCGCTGGCGCTTTCGGCTGCTCGACGAATCGTTGCATCCCGAAATGCACCCCGCGTTGACGCTCACGCCGAAATCCGGGATTCGCGTGAAGGTGGAGCGGCGGCTCTAAGGGACTTCGCCCCGCGCGGCGACGAACGCGTGCGTGAACAGACCCCGTTGCCTTTCGCTCAGCCGCCAGCCTGCATCGGGCGGCCACAACGCCGATACCTCGCGATCGCGGAACCCCGCGCGTACGCTCACGCGCGCGTCGTGCAGGGTGACGTCATTGCAGCCAATCAGGGGCAGCAGCGATGTGCCGGCGAGGGCGGTGCGCGATCGCCGCGGCTCGAAGGCGATGAACCGTGTCGTCTGCTCGGCGGCGAGATTCAGCAGGTGGGCCAGCTCACCCTCGCGGAAGTGATGCAGGAACAGGTTCGCGATGGTCACATCTGCGGTCTCGGCGCGCGGGCGGCACAGCCACTCGAACACATCAGACTCGCAGATGTCGATCGTCCAGCCCGCGGCCTTGAACCCATCCCGGGTTGCCACGCTCACAGACGGACGGCGATCGACGAGCATCGCGCGCATGCCGGTCTGACGTCCGAGCCTCTGGACGACTCTCAGCAGGAACGTGCCATCGCCCGAACCGAGCTCGACAAGAATGCGCGGGGGTGTCGATGCCGCGCGCAGGGCGCGCGTCATCATGCCCGTGTGTCCCATGAACGAGTTGATTTTTCGCAGATCGCGCCGCGACTGAATGGCACGCGGGTCGTCGACGGCTAGCTCGTCCAGAATTTCAGGTTGAATGTGTCTTCGCATTTTTGGGCCGACCTGAAGGTCGGCACTAATGGTGTGCTCGTTGCTACGTCACGTAGTGCCGGCCTTGAGGCCGGCGATCACTCGACCTGGAGCAGGGCCCCGTGGCAGCTGAACCCTGCGCCGAACGACGACATCCACCAGTACCCGCCGGGCGCTTGTTCGTTGAGCGCGGCCTGCAGCACGAAGTAGACGCATGGGCTGCTGACGTTGCCGTAGTCGCGCAGAATCGCCGCGCTCCATCGCGTGTCGCCTTGCGTCAGGCCCACACGCTGGCCAATGGCAGCCAGAATTTCCCGGCCGCCGGCATGAAGGATCCATCCCGTGATCCTGTCGCGCGACAGCCCTTCGCGCTCCAGTCCTTCGGTCAGGACCTGATCGACGTGTTTCGCCGCCAGCTCGGGGACCGCTGGCGACAGGATGTTGCGCAGCATGCCGCGGCGCCGCTCGAAGCGCAGCTCGTCGCGATCGCCGACGTTCATCAGCGTGCCCGCCGATTTCCATTCGATGCGGCGGCGTCCCGGCATCGGATCGACGGTGAGAACGGCCGCACCCGCGCCGTCTCCAAACAGGCACGCGCTGATGAGGACGCCCGGATCGTCGTCCAGGTACATCGCGGCGCTGCAGATCTCGACGCAGATCGACAGTACCCGCTTCGCGCGCCCGCCTGCGAGCAGCGCCTCGGCCGTGCGCATGTTCGGCAGGGCGGCGCCGCAGCCCTGGCCGACGAGGTCGAGCGCAAGAACGTCGGTCGGCAGGCCGAGCCGCTCGGTCACATAACTCGTCAGGCCGGGGCACAGGTATCCGGTGCACGTGCTGATGATCACCGCGTCGATGTCGCCGGGCGTCGAGGCCGGCGTCGGCCAGCGCGCGCTCAGCGGCGCGCGATGCCACGGCCGGCGCGTGTTTCGCAAATCGCGCGTCGAGCACGTCGGGATCGAAGTTGAAGGCCTCGCTCAGGTGATCGAACGCGAGGTGCCGGCTGCAGATGCCGTTATTGCCGCGAAGCACCTTCCGGAGGATCGCCTGCGACCGCGCATTGAGCGCTGAAAGGTAGTTGGACGCGACGAGGGCGTCCCAGCATTGCACCTGCGTCCAACGCGTCGACGGCGCCGCCGTGCCAAGCCCGCTGAAGAACATTCCTTAAATCTAGCCGAGAAAATGCGTTTCAGGTTAAGGTCAAATGAATGTCCACGCGATCGAAATGGCAGCATCTGGCGACCGAAGCGGTGAATCCGCGCAGCCGCGACATCGACACGCTGACGCCGGACGAGATCGTAGAGGTGATGATTCTCGACAACAGGCACGTGCTCGCGGCCGTGCAGCGCGAAAAGACGCGCATTGCGCGCGGTGCAGAGCTTCTGGCCGATGCGGTGCTGAAAGGCGGAAGGCTGATCTTTGCCGGCGCCGGCACGAGTGGCAGGCTTGGCGTGCTCGAGGCGGCAGAGCTGCCCCCGACGTTCGGCATAGACCCGGAAATGGCGCAGGCGATCATGGCCGGGGGGCCGGCCGCGGTTCATCGAGCGAAAGAGGGGGTCGAAGACGATTACGAAGCGGGCGAGCGCGCCATGCGCGGCCTCCGGCCCACGCGCAAAGATGTCGTCATCGGGATCTCGGCCAGCGGTATTACGCCGTTCGTGCGGGGTGCGGTGGCGAGAGCACGCACGGCACGGGCGCCCATCATCGGCGTCACCTGCGACCCGCGATCGGCGCTGAAGGATCTCGCCGATGTGGCCATCATCCTCGGCGTGGGTCCCGAGGTCATCGCCGGCTCGACCCGGCTGAAGGCCGGCACCGCAACGAAGATTGTCCTGAACATGCTGACGACCGCGGCGATGGTTCGGGCAGGGAAGACGTACGGGAATCTGATGGTGGACGTGAAGTCCAACTCGGACAAGCTGCGCGATCGCGCGCGCCGCATCATCGGAAGCGTCACGGGTCTGGACTACGACGCTGCGGACGGGCTCCTGCAGCGGGCGCAGTGGAACGTGAAAGCCGCCATCCTCATGCAGCAGGCCGGCCTGACGCGCGCGAAAGCGCTGTCACGGCTGCGCGTCGAACCCAGACTGCGGAAGCTTCTCGGCCGCAGGTAAATCCAGGATCACTTCGACGTTCCGGTGCAGCTGCAGCACAGACGCCGGCCGCTCGGTCGAGATGTGCCCCTCGAACATGGCGGCGATGGCCCGCGCTTTCTCCCGCCCGGTTGCAATCAGCACGATGGCCCGCGCGTCCAGCATCGTGCCAATTCCCATCGTCAGCGCCTCGCGCGGGACGCGATCGAGCCGCCCGCCGAAAAGCGAGACGTTCGCGCGGCGGGTCGCGAGCGCGAGCCGTGTCCTGTGGCTGCGCGCGTGCAAGGCGCGCGCGGGCTCGTTGAACCCGATGTGCGCATTCGCGCCGATGCCGAGCAGCAGCAGATCCATTCCCCCGAGCTCGGCTGATCTCGCGCTCGAACCTGTCGCATTCTTCCTCGTGATCGCGCGCGCCGCCATTCAGAAAATGGATGTGGCGCCCGGGAAGATTGATGCGCGTGAAGAGGTGTTTCTGCATGAACGCGCAGTAGCTGCGCTTGTCGCTCGACGGCAGTCCCACGAACTCGTCGAGGTTGAACGTATGCGCCTGGGAAAAATCTGCGTCGCCCGATTCGTGCAGCCGTGCAAGCTCGTCGTACACCTCGAGCGACGTTCGTCCCGTCGGAAGCCCCAGGACTGAGGCAGGATTGCGCTTGAGCTGGGCGGCTACTGCGGCGGCCGCTGCGTGCGCGGCGTCTTCGGGTGTTCTGAATACGCGGAGGTTCATGTGAGGGTGGGGCGGTAGACCGGCAACCTGGCGCCGCCCTTCAGCTCGGCCAGCGCAAGCCGGACGGCGCCAAGCGCGGGCTCCTGATCGAGTCGCATCACTTTGCTCTGCTGGGCGAGCGACGGCAGAAGCAGCTGCATTTGATCGCACAACCATGGCACGGCGTGAAACATGCCGCCCGCAAGCACAAATGTGAAGTCCCGGTCGCCAAGCTCCAGCCGTGCCATCACCGCCGTTGCCGCCGTCACCAACTCGTCCGCGGCGCGATTCAGGATACCCGTGGCGACCATATCGCCTTCGTCTCGCGCCAGCTGTACGTACTTCGCGACGGCTGCGAGCGACCGCGGGCTCAGCTCCTGGTGGTAGACCTGGTGAATCAGGTCGCTGGCTCGCGCCACGCCGAAATGTGCGAGGAGCCGCGGCGTGAGGCTCGTCACGCGACCGCGGCCATCCGCGTGACGGACCACCGCGCGCAGCGCCAGACGGCCGATCCAGTAGCCGCTGCCTTCGTCGCCGAGCACGTAGCCCCAGCCGCCGGCCCGCGAGGCTTCGCCCTGGTCGTTGCGCCCATACGCGATCGATCCTGTGCCAGACACGATCACGATGCCGGCCGCGTTTCCGACGCCCGCCTGCAGTGCGATGAGCGCGTCGTTGACGATCAGAAGGCGCGCCTTGTGGCCGATGCGGCTCATGATGCTGCGAACCACGGCTTCATCGGACGCGCGATCGACGCCCGCGATGCCCAGACAGATAGCCGAAGGAACGACGCCTGTACCCTCGAGCGCCTTTTCCATCACCGAATGAAGAACCTTCTCGAGCGCGAGCTCTCCCGCGCCCTGCAGGTTCGCGCCTTCTTCGCGCGCTTCAGCAATGACATGCTCGTCGTTATCTGCGAGCAGGCAGACCGTCTTGGTGCCGCCGACGTCGATGCCAAGGACAGGCATTACCGATATATTACCGTTCATGATCGTCCTGTCTGGCGCCGATCTCGTCCTGCCCGGAGGTGTGCAATCGGGTGGCACCCTCGTCATCGATGGCGAACGGATTGTCGATATCCGAACAAGGTGCAATGGGTGCAATGGGTGCGATGCGACAGGTGCGACAGGTGCGGTCGATTTGCCCGGGCATGTCGTGCTTCCCGGTTTCATCGACGTTCACGTTCATGGGCTCGATGGTCTCGACACGCTCGACGGTGGGAACGCGATTGCCGCGATTGCGGAGCGACTTCCGAAGTTCGGCGTCACCGCGTTTTGTCCAACGACGGTGGCGTGCGCTCCGCATGCGCTGCGCGAGGTGCTGCAAAGCGTTGCAGCGCTTCGAGCGGGTTCGAACAGGGGCCTGTCCAACGTAGCGGCGTCAGCCGCGAAGCCGGGTGCTCGCGTGCTGCCGGCCCATCTCGAGAGCAACTTCATCAATCCCGAGTATCGCGGCGCGCAGCCGATTGCCTGTCTTCGAAGCCCGTTCGGTGCAATCGGGTGCAACGGGTGCAATGGGTGCGGTGGGTGCGAGGGGTGCGGGCGATTTTGACGGCCGCGACATCCTCGCCGAAATTGAGATCGCCGGCGACAGCGTCGGCATCGTTACGCTGGCGCCCGAGCTGGATGGAGCGCTCGATCTGATTCGCCGCCTCGTGTCGCGCGGACGCCGTGTGTCCCTCGGCCACTCCGGCGCGACGCTGGCGCAATCGCGTGCGGCGATCGAAGCGGGCGCGCGGCAGGCCACTCACTTGTTCAATCGGATGCCGTCCGCTCGGCCATCGCGAGCCCGGCCTCGCGGGCGCCATTCTGACGAGCGCGGAGATCGCCGCAGAAATCATCTGCGACGGCGTGCACGTGCATCGCGACATGGTGCGCATGGCGATCGCGGCCAAAGGCGCGGCGCGGATGATGGCGATTACCGACGGTGTTGCCGCCGCGGGATTATCCGAGGGATCGACGGCATCGCTGGGCGGCCGCACGATTCGTGTGAGGAACTCCGCAGCCTATCTCGAAGACGGCACGCTGGCGGGCAGCGTGGCGACGATGGACCGCGTGTTTCGATTTCTTGATCAACGACGTCGGCCTTTCACTGCACGACGGCGCGCAGCTGTGCGCCACCACTCCCGCCTCGGAGCTCGGACTCACAGACCTGGGCTCCATCATCAAGGGCGCGATCGCAGATCTCGTCGTCATGGATCGCGATTTAACCGTAAAGCAGACATACATCGGTGGCCGGTTGGTGTACAGCCGCGACTAGAAATCAGGGATTAGAAACTGGGGATTAGGGATTAGGGATTAGCACAACCCCGCGTCGCAGTGTACGCGTTTGTAGGAAGATGCAACACGTACGCATTTTCTGCGAGCCGAATTAGAATTGCCGTGATGGATCTCGATCGCCAACTACAAGTGTATGCAGAGCTCGCGGTGAAGGTTGCGTTGAATCTGCAGCCGGGACAACGCCTGCTGATCATCGGGCCGCTCGCGAATGGCGGCGCGTCGCTCGAATCGGCGCCGCTCGCGCGGCAGATCGCAGCGGCCGCATATCGCGCGGGTTCGCCGCTCGTCGAAACGATATACGGCGACGAGGCGCAGCAATCGATCCGCTTCAAGCACGCGCCGCGCGATTCGTTCGGTCAGTTATTCTGCGTGGCTTCCGAAGGCGCTGTCCGAGCACGTCGCCGCGGGGCATGCGGTCCTGTCAATCAGCGCGAACGATCCCGATCTGCTTCAAGGCGAGCCGGCGGAGCTGGTCAGCGCGGTCCTGCAGGCGACCGCGCGTGAGATGCGGCCGTTTCGCGAGCAGGTTTCGCGCAACGCCACGAATTGGGCGATCGTCGCGGCGGCGAGCGCCGGCTGGGCCGAAAAAATCTTTCCGGGTGTGCCGACGAGCGAGGCGGTTTCGCGGCTCTGGGATGCGATCGCGCGCATGTGCCGGCTCGACGCGCCCGATCCGCTCGCAGCGTGGGAGACGCACCTCGCAAGCCTCGCCGCTCGCAGCGATTACTTGAACAGCAAGCGGTACGCAGCGTTGAAGTACACCGGGCCCGGCACGGATCTCACGCTCGGCCTTCCTGAAGGGCACATCTGGGTGAGCGGCCGCAGCGCGAGCCGCAACGGCATTCCGTTTACCGCAAACCTGCCGACGGAAGAAGTGTTCACCATCGCCCACAAGGATCGCGTTGACGGCACCGTCCGGGCGTCGAAGCCGCTCAGTTACGGCAGCACGCTGATTGACGGATTCAACGTCACCTTCGAGCGCGGGCGCATCGTGAAGATGTCCGCCGACAAAAATCCAGACACTCTCCAGCGGCTGCTCGACACCGACGAAGGCGCACGCCGTCTCGGAGAAGTGGCGCTCGTGCCGCACAGCTCGCCGATTTCGCAGTCTGGGCTGCTCTACTACAACACGCTCTTCGACGAGAACGCCGCGAGCCACGTCGCGCTCGGCAACGCGTACAAGTTCACGCTGAAGGGCGGCAACGACATGAGCGATGCCGATTTCGAGCGCGCCGGCGGCAATCGCAGCGCCGTTCACGTCGACTTCATGATCGGATCGGGCGAGCTCGACGTCGATGGCGTGCTCCCGAACGGCACCGCCGAGCCGCTGATGCGCAAAGGGGAGTGGGCTACGTAGCTGGCCCGGGGATTGCTCTAAGTGTTACCGGAGGATGGGGAGCATGGACAAGCATTCCGGTAAGGAGCAGGAGCCCGAGCAGGATCACGATTCCGACGTCGATCGAGAGGATGCCATTCGCCGTCTGCTCGACGAGGAGGGCGGTGACCACGATACATTCAACCCGCGCACCGGCGAAGATCCCGGGCTGTTGCCGCTCACCGAAGATCCGCTCGAGCGCCGGTTGAAGCGCAATACGATGTAAACAGCGTTCAGGGCTCTGGGCAAGTGCGCTCGGAGCCCAGAATTCCCCAACAACTTAAGGTAAGATCCCGCCATTCCCATGTTCGTACGTGAGGAGGGTGGATGTTGAGGCGCCGCTACGTGTGTGGAGTTCTGGCTGTGTGCGCTGTCGCGGCGACCGCTCCCCGGTGGACGGCGCGTGCACAGCAGCCCGCGGCGCCAGGTGCTGCGCTTCTGGTGCCACTGCCCATGCCGGAGATTCTCAAACAATACCAGTCGATTCCGGCCGAGCGTCTGAAGAATCCGCCGGATGGCGACTGGCCGATGTTTCGCCGCACGTATGACGGCTGGGGCTACAGCCCGCTCAGCCAGATCGACACCGGCAACGTCAAGCGGCTGCAGCCCGCATGGGTGTTCTCGACCGTCGATGGAGAACGGACACGAGGCGCCGCCGATCGTCGTCAACGGCGTGATGTTCGTGTCGACGCCGGGCAATCAGGTGCTCGCCATTAACGCGAGGACCGGCACGCTGCTGTGGCGGTATCGCCGGCCGCTGCCGACCTCCGTCATTGCTGCTGCATCCGACGAGCCGCGGCGTCGCCGTCTACGACGACAAGGTGTACTTCGCCGCAGGTGAAGCCGTGCTCGTTGCGCTCGACGCAAAGACGGGCGAGGAGAAGTGGACAACGACCGTTGCGGACAACGAGAGCGGGTATTACATGTCGCTCGCGCCGCTCGTCGCCGATGGGAAGGTGATGATCGGAACGTCGGGCGGCGAGCTCGGCATCCGCGGTTACGTGTCGGCGCTCGACGCGCAGACCGGCAAAGAAGCTGTGGAAGACCTACATGGTGCCGGCGCCCGGCGAGCCGGGCAGCGAAACATGGCCGAAGGGCGACGAATGGAAAACGGGCGGCGGCTCGGTCTGGGTGACGGCGAATTACGATCCGGCGACGAACCTGTCCTACTGGGGCACCGGCAACGGTGGTCCGTGGATCGGCGATCGGCGGCCCGGCGACAACCTGTACATTGGCTCGACGGTGGCCATCGATGTCGCGACGGGTCAGATCAAGGGCCACATGCAGTACAACCCGAATGAATCGTGGGACTGGGACGAGGTGTCGCCGCCGATTCTCGATCGACTTCCAGCGCGGCGGCCGCACGATCAAGGGCCTGGTCAACGTCGCGCGCAACGGCATTCTGTATTTCCTCGAGCGTACGGCCGGCCCGATCAAATTCGTCGACGCGACGCCGTTCGTGCGGCAGAACGTTTATCGCGGATTCGATCCGAAGACCGGGCGTCCCGATGTCGATCCGGACAAGAAACCGGGCACCGACAAGATTGGCGGACTTCTGCCCGTCGTGGTGGGGCGGAAAGAACTGGCCGCCTGCGGCGTTCAACCCGAAGACGCGCATGCTCTACATTCCCGCCAACGAGAATCTGTGCTCGACGATGATCGGTCGCGAAGTCGACGTACGTGAAGGGCCGCAGCTACACCGGCACGACGACCACGCTGTATGCCTATCCGGGCGCGAAGCATTTCGGCGAAGTGCAGGGCGTGGAACGTCGACACGGGCAAGCGCGTGTGGACGCACACATTCGCGAAGTCGGCGAACTGGGGGCCGATCCTCACGACCGGCGGCGGGCTCGTGTTCTCGGGCGGCACCAACGATCGGATGTTCCGCGCGTTCGACGCGAAGAGCGGCAAATTGCTGTGGGAAACGCCGACCAACTCCGGCATCATCGGCGTCCCAATCTCCTTCTCGATCGAGGGCAGGCAGTACATCGCGGTGCAGTCGGGTTTCGGCATCGACTCGCGCGGCGATGCAGGCGCGCCTCAATCGCCTGTTTCCAGGCGAATATCCTGAAGTGCCGGAAGGCGGAGCGGTGTGGGTGTTTGCACTTCGGCAGTAACGAAAAACGAATAATGCAACGACACGTACCACATAAAATGTTCGCGGCGATTGTGACTGTCTGGGCGGCCGCGCACACCGGCGCGATCGCCCAATCACCTATCGCCCAATCGCCACCTGCCACGGCGGACCTGTCTCGCCGAAGCGCCGGAGGCGCGGAGGCGGATTGGCTGACCGACGGCGGAGATCCGCAGCGGACGGCCTGGCAGAAGAACGAAAACATCCTCAACGTGTCGAACGTCAAGGGGATGAAGCTGTTGTGGAAATACAAAACCGACAACGAGGCGCGCGAGATGCACGCGCTCTTCCCGCCGCTCATCGTCGGGCGAGTGCTGACGCCGGCCGGCCCCAGGCAGGTCGCGATTGTCGCGGGCATCTCCGACAACATCTACGCGATCGACGTCGCGACCGGCGGCTTGTTGTGGAAACACCATTTCGACACGACCTTTTCTGCCGCCTCCGGGCGTCAGCTTCGGCACGTTGTGCCCGGGCGGCCAACTGGCGACGCCGGTGATCGGTCCGGGCAAAACGCCGGGCAGCTACATCATTTATGCGGCAGCATGGGACGGGCGCCTGCATCAGCTCGATGTGGCCACTGGGAAAGCGGTTGCGCCGTCAGAGCTGTTCATGCCGCCCAACGGCAAGCCGTACGGATTGAATCTCTGGAACAACGTCGTGTATACGACGAGCGCGCAGGGATGCGGCGGCAATCCGAATTACGTGTACGCGTTCGATCTCGCCACGCGCCGCACCGCGACGTTCGATCCGGGCAGTGGCGGCATGTGGGGACGCAGCGGGCCGTCGATCGGCAAAGACGGGACGCTGTACACCGGCACCGGCGACGGTTCGTACAACCCCGAGCTTCGGTCATACGGCACGGCGGTCATCGGCGTGAAGCTCGATCCGAAAACAGGCGCGCTGAAACTGAAGGACTACTTCGGCCCCCCGAACGCCGAGTACCTGTTGAAGCGCGACCTGGATCTGCAGGTTACCGGACCGGTCTTCGAGCATGCGGGCCGCGAGTGGCTCCTGCAGGCCAGCAAGGAGTGCCGCACGTGGCTGCTCGACACGAGCGCGCTCGGTGGCGAGGACCACTCGACAGCCGAGCATCGGTCGCCGCTCATCTGCAACGAAGATCAGGACTACCAGGCCGCGGGCGTCTATGGCGCGATGGCTACCTACGAAGACGCGAAGGGGACGCGCTGGGCGCTCGTACCGTTCTGGGGACCGAAGCATCCGAAGTTCAAGGCGCCGATCGAACACGGCGAAGTGTTCAATGGCGCGGTCGCCGCGTTCAGGATGGAGAAGAACCCGGCCACCGGGCAGTTCTTCCTTGATCCCGCGTGGATTTCACGCGACATGAAGCATGCAGACCCGCCCCTCGTTGCGAACGGCATCGTCTTTGGCTTTGCAAGCGGAGAAGACGTCGTGCTTCGGATGCCGCCGATGCCGTTTGGCGTTCCGCCCGAGAACGGCGGCACGCCAGGCCGCATCTCGCGCTCCACGCACTCGGTGCTGTACGCGCTCGATGGACAGACAGGCCAGGAGCTCTGGTCGAGCGGTGACACGATTACGTCGTGGAATCACTACAGCGGAATTTCCGTCGCGAACGGCCGTGTGTACATCGGCACCTACGACGGCACCGTTTACTGCTTCGGGTTACCTCAATGAGGAAACGTTGCCTGTTCGCGGTCGCCTTCGCATCGGCGATGAGCGGGCTCCTTTACGCGCAGGCGCGCAGCGCACCCGACTGGACGACGCAAGGGTTCGATGCGCAGCGCACGTCGTGGATGCGTGCGGATCCGTACATCTCGATCGACAACCTGTCGAAGTTTCAGTTTCTCTGGAAGCTGAAGGTCGATAACGAGTCGCGCTACGGCAACGCGCTGACCGCGCCCGTGGCGCTCGGCAACCTGATGACGTTTCGAGGGTTCAAGTCGCTGATTTTCGTCGGCGGCAGCTCGAACAACGTGTACGGCATCGACTACGACTTCGGCACGATGTTCTGGCGAATGCATCACAACTACGCGGCCGGACAGCGCGAATATGCAGGATCTCCGACATGTCCCGGAGGCATGACGCTGCCGCTGACGAGGGCGACGGCACTGACGCCGCCGGCGCAGCTCGCATTCTTCGGGTTCGCGCGCCCGCCGCGCCCGGCGAAGGGAGATGTCGGCGAGCCCGGGAAGGGCGCACCGCAGCTCGCGGAGATCGCGGCGCGCATCGCATCGCGCGGCAATCGTGGCGGTGGGGGCGACACGCCCGCCTCCGCGGCTGGTGCCGCTTCGGCGGGCAGGCCCGGTGGTCCCGGTCCCGCGCGCGGCGCCGAGCCGGCGCGCGGTACACCTCCGCCGGCACGCGGTGCCACTCCGCAGGCAGGAGGTGGCGGCCGCGGGCCTAACTTCGTCTTCAGCGTTGCGGCCGATGGTCTTCTGCGCGGCATCATTCCCGACACCGGCGACCTCGCGCTCGCGCCGGCCAGGTTCCTTCCCGCGAACGCCACCGCAACCGGCTTGATTTGGGCTGACGGTTCGGTCTACGCCGCCACGTCGAACACGTGCGGCGGCGCGCCGACGGCGGTGTACGCCATGGATTTCATGGCCGAGACCAAGCCCGTCACGATGTGGGAGTCGGACGGCGCGGCCATTGTGGGCCTTGCGCTGGGCGAGGACGGCACCGTCTACGTCTCGACGGGCAGCGGCGGCTCCGAACACGCCAATTCGATCGTTGCGCTCGAAGGAAAGACGTTGAAGCAGCAGGACTGGCTGCGGCACGACTCGCCCTTCAGCTCCACCCCGGTTGTGTTCAGCGAAGGCGACAAGACGTATGTCGCCGCGACATCCGGTACACGGTTATATGTGCTGGATGCGGCGTCGCTCGGCGGCGCCAATCATCGAACGCCCTTGTTCGCCACGCAGGATGCCGCGAACGTCCGCTTCAACAGCGACGGTATCGCCACCTGGCGCGATACAGCCGGCACGCGCTGGATTCTCGCCGAGGTCAGCGGCGCGATCGGCGCGTTCAAGGTGGCCGACAAAGGCGGCGCGCTCACGGTCGAGCGCGGGTGGACCTCGCGTCCCATGCCCTCGCCGCGGACGCCGATCATCGTCAATGGCGTCGTCTTCGCCCTGGCTGGCGGCAATAGCAGCGCGAACGCGGTGCTCTATGCGCTCGAGCCGGCCTCGGGCAAGGAACTGTGGAACAGCGGCACTACGATCACGTCGGCAGCGAGCGCCGGCTTGTCCTCCGGTACGGGACAGGTGTACGTGGTGACCGCAGATAACACGGTGTATGCGTTCGGAATCCCGTTAGCGATCAACTAACGGATCGTGGGGACGAACATGAAGATTGCTGTGTGCACATTACTGTTGGCGATTGGATTCGCGGACGTCGCGTCGGCGCAAGACACATTGCCGGAGGGGGCGGGAAAGGAACAGACGCTTCGCCTGTGCGGCACGTGCCACGAGGCCGCGAAAGCCACGTCGGTGAAACTCACGCGCGACGGATGGATTGAAACGATCGATCGCATGAAGGCGTTCGGGGCCGCCGGAGCGGACGACGACTTTGCGGCCGTCCTCGAATACCTGGCGGCCAACTTCAAGGGGGACACCGTGCGTCCCCTCGACATGAACACCGCCGAGTCGATCGATCTCGAAAGCGTGCTGCAGTTGCTTCGCCGCGAGAGCAAGGCCGTGCTCGAGTATCGCAGCACACGCGGGAAGCTCTCGTCGCTCGACGACCTCAAAGGACTCGACCCTGCCATCTACAAAAAAATCGAAGCGAAAAAAGATCGCATTGTCTTCCAGACGCAATCTCAGTAATGAAAAGACAAAAAGAGCGATTAACAGGAGTTTAGGAGCGTGATCTCCTGTTTATCTTCTTGTTTCTTGCACCCGGTCATGGGTGATGATGCTGTGGATCAGCCAAAGGCCAAGGCTGCCGGCATCAGCATGAGCACGGTTGGGAAGCCGGGACCTTCAATTTCAGCTGACTGCTGGCCAGTGATTCGAGCACGCGGTTGATGCGGCGCGGCAGTTGTTCGGCGAACTCCTTCGCTTCGAGCACGGTCGTGAACACAGTGCCCGGCGACAGGCTCTTCAGCAACCTGCGCTGCATCAGACTCGACGCATTCTTCCTGATCGAGGCGTTGACGTCGAGCGCCGGCGCCAGGGTCCTCGCAACGTTGTCGAGCGTCAACAGCGTCTTTCCCAGCATGGTGAGCTCGACCGGCGACTTGATGCCGTGCGCGCCCGCGGACTGGTTCACTGCGAGGACGATCCTGCCGACCTGAAACTCCTGAAGCGACGCTCCGAAGTAGTGGCCGACGATGTCGGGCCGAGTTTTTCCAAATCTTTCGCAAGGCGTTCCGGCTCAGGGGATTCGTTCGCTGTGCTGGGGCCCTCAGTATCCGAACTGGTATATCGACTGAGCTTGCCTGGCAGCACGCCTCGTCCAAGTGCAAACCGGATGCCCGATTCGACGCTGCGCCCGGATCTTGCATTAGCGCAGGACGGAGTTTTAATGCGTACAGATTCGGTGCACATCGGCCACAAGGTGCGACCACGGGTAAGCACGGCATCACATGGGATGGGAGCCCGCTGGCACGCCGTTCGGCGCCGCTATAAATGGTGGCAGCTCGCTTTGTTCGTGATCGGTGTCGTGTCCTTCGTGTCCGTGATGAGTGCCTTGTTCTTTGCCGTGGGCTACAAGCCCGCGCGAATCTATACCGATAGCGCGCCACCCAGTGTCGATTCACCGGACTTTGCCACGGCGCTCAGCGCGATTGTGGGTGCACCCGTCGAGGGTGGAGGAACGGTTCACATCCTCGACAATGGCGACGAGTTCGTGCCGGCTCTGCTCGAGAGCGTCAACCAGGCGCAGCGCACCATCAATTTCACGGTGTACATCTGGACGGAAGGGACGTTCAGCGACCAACTGCTCCGCGCGCTCGAAAAGAAGCAGCGTCAGGGTGTCGAGGTGCGTGTGCTGCTCGACGGCCTGGGCAGTCTCAAGGTGCCCGACGAAGATTTCGAGCCGCTGATTGCGGCCGGCGGCAAAGTGCAGAAGTTCCGCACGCCGAAATTCGGCAAGCTCACTCGGTTTCACCGCCGCAGCCATCGCCGCTCGATCGTCATCGACGGCGACGTCGGGTTTACCGGTGGCATGGCGGTGTCGGACATCTGGCTTGGCCATGCGCAGGACCCCGAGCACTGGCGCGACTTGATGTTCAAGGTGACGGGGCCGATGGCGCGAAGTCTCCAGACGGCGTTCGTCGATCTGTGGGTGAGCTCTTCAGGCGAACTCCTCATCGATCCGAAGCATTATCCCGTTCCGGCCAATGCGTCGACGCCCGGTGTGGAACGGTTCATTCATCTGGCCAACTCGCCCGCCGACGATGACCAGTCGATGGCCTATTTCTTCCTGCTGCCGGTCTTGTCGGCCCGCGAATCCATCTACTTTGCGGCGCCATATTTCATCCCCGACAAGGATCTGCAGTCTGCGCTCGTCGACAAGGCGAAGAAAGGGGTTGACGTACGGCTGCTGCTGCCAGGTCCGCGCACGGATAACTGGATCACGCGCGCAAGCGCGCAGGCGCGGTATCAGGAATTGCTGGAAGCCGGCGCAAAAATATACGAGTACGAGCCGACGTTCATGCACGCGAAGTACGGCGTGGTCGATGGCAAGTGGTCAATCATCGGCTCGCCGAACCTCAACTCACGCTCGCGGGAGCTCGACGAAGAGAATGCGTTCGGGATCTACGACGCGGGGTTAGGAGCGAAGCTCCACGCGACGTTCGACAACGATCTCCCGCGCGCGAAGGCCATCAACCTCGACGAATGGCGCCGCAGGAATCCGCTGCAGAAGTTCTTCGAGACCATATCGCAGATACTGGACCAGCAGTCGTAGCCACTACTATTTTTCCTGGTCGGCCCCGCTGCCCTTGAATTGATCCGCATCGTCTGCAAATAACACGTTGAAGCTTGTCAACGATCCGTAGCAACCGCTTACGTAGCTTTGGAGTTTCACTTTCACATCCTCGGCGAGGTCGGACGCGTTTACTTGCTGCTCGAGGGTGCGCAGACGATTTCGCACCATCACAATCTTGTGGAAGAAGGTCTCAATCGGCCAGCTCTTCGGTTGCTGGCCCTCTGCGCCCGGGCGCAGCACCAGCGTCCCGCCGCGCCACTTCTCGGCGGGCACCGCCGGGGTGATGCCGGCCTCTTCGCGGATGATGCGCCGCAGCAGCAGCTCGAGGTCGCCGGTGGTGGAACTTGTGGGGGTCATGACAGGTGCAATCCTCTCTCGGTCGCTCACAATGGGGAACGGGTTGGCCGATGCCCGCGCCCGTGGGGTGGGTGTGACGGTCGATGGCGCGCCGAACGTCGTGACCCTCGGCCCACCGCGATAGTTGTGCTCGCTGCGACAGAAGCCGCACGAGACCCGCACGGGCCTACCTGCTTCGTCCACCGCGATGACGGTGTGAGTGCGGTCGGTCTTGCACGCGCGGCAATAGTCCTCAATCGACCCGCCTGCTCGATGTGTCCGGTCCTGTGGCATAGGAGGTCCCTAGCGCTACGCTCTGGATCTTCAGAGCGGTGTACTTGTGTTCAAGGTCCGCGACCAGCCGTTGGAATTCTGTCTTCTCACGCAGATTTTCGAGATGTGGATCCACGCGGAAGAAGGGCCAGCAGGCGAAACCGGTGTCGACGCTGCGTTCCAACCATGCCATCGAATTGTCCGTTTCTCCGAGGACTGCGTACACGCTGGCGATTTGGTAGTAGGTGTGATGCGTGTGGCCGAAGGAACGCGGCAACTCGAGCGCCCGGCGAACACACTCGAGCGCCAGGCCGGTCTGACCGCGCCGCGCGTACAGAATGCCTTGAAGGCTGGTGATCAAAGGCTCGCCGGGAAGTTGTTGAAGAGCCATGGCCAACCGTTGCTCGGCTCGATCGAGGTCCCCACGCAAAAGTGGAGGTTGTGGTTGAAAACAGAGCGCATACGTGGCTCCCGGTCTTTCCCGAATCCATGCTTCGCCTGCTTCTTCCGCGCCTGCGAAGTCGCCGCTATAGAGTAAGTAGTACTCGAGGCTGCCGCTTCGGGTCCTTGGATTCGACCGCCGCGCCTGTTCGTGGGCGACGCGCGCTTCTTGAAGTCGTCCGACGTGCAGGCAAATCGAGGCGATTCGATTATGCGCCTGCTCGAGATTTGGTTGGACGGCCAGAACCCGCTCCAGCGCTTCGAGGGCCTCAGCGTGCTGGAAATTATTTGCCGGACTCCACAGGATAAATGCCCGCGCCAGATGTCCCTCCGGCAACGCGGGGTCGAGCATAAGGGCGCGGCGGCAGTGGTGTTCCGCCTTCTCCAGCCGAACGGGCCGCGGGTCGAAGGTGAAATGCACGTTCGTCAAGACATAGGACAGCCAGGCGTGGGCCAGGGCAAAGTCAGGGTCGCGCTCTATGGCCGTCGACAAATGCTGGATGGCGCTCTCGAGGGTGTCCCGCCGGTCAGAGTAACTCTCACGGAGACCGGCCATGAATTCGTTATACGCTTCCGGGTCGCTGCTGTACCGATCGCGGGATTTCGGCACGGCAGGCGGAAACCGTTTTCGCAGCGATTCCACCACCTGGCGTCCAATTTCGTCCTGCACGTCGAAGATGCTTTCCAGGACAAAGTCGTGCTGCTCGGAAGAAATGCTCTTCTGCATCATCGCATCGAAGAGGTGCAGCGAGACGCGCCAGTGGTCTCCCAGTTTCTGGACGTTCCCTTGTAAGAGGTGGCGCGTCCCCAAATCGCGACACGCGCAGGCAGGGTCTGTCCCAGCCGCATAGTTGAGGATGGCCGATGTCGGAAGGACGGTGATGTCGTCGAGCCTGCCGAGCATCGTAATCAATGCATCAGCAAACCCC
The DNA here is from genome assembly GCA_963787755.1 of Vicinamibacterales bacterium. GTDB lineage: Bacteria > Acidobacteriota > Vicinamibacteria > Vicinamibacterales > JAMQPK01 > JAMQPK01. The sequence continues at coordinate 66,336 of CAWBEG010000001.1, read as the reverse complement.
AGCGAGAATCCTCTCGCTTCTTCGACTTGGCTCAAGAAAACAAAAGGCAGCACGGCAATCGATGTGAGGGGAGTCGGACCCGCCACGCTCGTTGCCGACGATCCCCGGGAAGCCGGATGGCTTCCGAGGACCTCGAGAACCGCGTCGGCCACCTGATATCGCTCCGCGGGACTCTTGCGGAGAAGCTTCTGTACGATAGCGGCCAACTCTGCGTCCATCAAAGACGCGGCATGAATCGCAGGAGGATCATCGTGCAGGATCGCGTGGAGCATATCTACCGGTGACGGGCGAGGCCACGGATGTCGCCCTGTCAGCATTTCATAGAGAATGATCCCGAACGCGAAGAGGTCGCTGCGCTGATCGACCTCGTGCCCCTGGATTTGTTCCGGTGACATGTACGGGATCGTCCCCAGGATCTGACCGGGAAGACTGAGACGTCGCTTGTCGACGTCTTCGGTGTCACGTGCGATGAATGTCACGTCGGTTGTTGCGCTGGTCTCTGCCTGCGGCAGATGAGCTGTCGGCATCCGCGCCGCAAGACCGAAATCGAGCACCTTCACGTAACCATCGGAGCGCACCATCACGTTTTCGGGCTTCATATCGCGATGGACAATGCCCGCCTGATGCGCAGCGCGAAGTGCTCCAAGCACCTGCCTGGCGATCTCGAGGCTTCGCTCGAGGGGCAGCGAGCGCCTGAGCCATTCACGCAGCGTTTCGCCTTCCACCAGCTCCATCACGAGGTAGTTGGGGCCGACGTCGTGCAGCGTGCAAATGTTCGGATGGTTCAGGGTTGCGACGGCGCGCGCTTCACGATTGAATCGCTCGCTGAAGCGCTCGGCCGCAACCTTGACCGCGATCTCGCGGTCCAGGCGAGGATCAAAGGCCTTGTAGACCTGACCCATGCCACCAGCTCCCAGGAGGCTGAGAATCCGATACGGTCCCAGGAACGAGCCAGGGGCCAGCTCTCGAACGTCGAGTGGGGAGGCCGGGCCGGATCGTGACGCCGATGCAAACAGCGGGATCTCTCCAATTTGACTGGTGTCAGAGAGTCCCACCAGCATGGCCTCAACCTCCAGCCGCAGCGCCGGATCGTCCCCGCATGCCTCGGCGACAAACGCTTCGCGGCGCGCCGGATCGCGCTCGCACGCGGCGTGGAATATCTCGGTGATTTGACGCCAGCGTTCAGGCGTCATGATTAGCGCCGCGGTGTTTCATCTCGCGCATCAACCACGCCCGCGCCACCTTCCAGTCGCGCGCCACAGTCTCGCCCGAAATCCCCAGCACCGCGGCCGTCTCCTCCACGCTCAGACCGCCGAAAAAGCGCAGTTCCACGACCCGGCTTTGTCGTTCGTCCATGTCGGCCAGGGCCTGAAGGGCGTCGTCCAGGCCCACCAGATCGAGGCCTTTCGGGTTGGTGACGGCGAGCCCTTCCGAAAAGGACACTCTGACCACGCCGGCGCCTCGCTTGTGAGCCCCGCGGGCCCGCGCCGAGTCGACCAGAATGCGGCGCATCAATCGTGCCGACATCGCGAGAAAGTGCGCGCGGTTCTGCCAGTTCATCTTCTGCACGTCAACGAGCCGCACGTACGCCTCGTTCACCAGCGCGGTCGCCTGCAGTGTGTGGTCAGGCGGCTGACCACGCATGCAACGCCGCGCGATGCGCTGCAGTTCGGCGTGAACAAGCGGTATCAGCCGGGTGAGGGCCGCCTCGTCCCCTTCCCTCCATGCCAGCAACAGTTGGGTTACACCGGCTCCAGATGTCTGAATGCTGGCATCTTACGCCCGTTTTTAGCCCATGACAGTTTCCGCTCTCGTTTTCCGTCTCTCGTAACAGAGGGGAAAACGAGATGGCGAAAACGGCACGCAATCTGGTGGTGGTGATGGGAATTGTGGTGGCCGGGTCGGCGGGTACCACATTGTCGGCTTTCGGTGCCGAACCGGACCTGCTCGCGATACGGATTCTCGTGGGCACCGTGGCGGGCGTTCGTCCTGACATGCTCGTGCGCGCACAGACCGAAACCGCGCGAATCTATGCGGCCGTGGGAGTAAGGCTCGTCTGGGAGACCGACCCTTTGTCTTTACTCCCTCGCCTCACGATGCTCATCGTTTCCAGCCCAGATGCCTGGTCCGAAAGGGTTGTCGCGACTGCTTTGGGTGCGGCGCCAGCTGGGGACGATGGCACGGGTCGACTGGCCTATGCGTTCCACGAACGAATAGAGGCGTCTGCTCGGCGGCATGGGACCGATCCAGCGAAGATTCTTGGCTGTGTCATGGCACACGAACTGGGTCATCTCCTCCTGGGGCGGGGGTCGCACTCATTCGCAGGAATCATGAGTGGCCGGTGGGATCGGGATCAAATTCAAAGTGTTGAGATGAGCGTGCTGGGGTTCACGAGCGAGCAGGGCAAGTCAATTCGGAGCACAGTGATTGAAATGAACGCGGATCGACGGCGCATGGCCGGCATCCTCGCTCACTGAAAATCCCATCGCGGCGAAGAGCGCGAAGGTCTGCTATCGTTGCGGCGCTGTGAAAGGAGGCGCCATTGTCGCGGCGGCCGGACGGCGCATCGATCCGGATGACGCGACGTTCACGCGATTCCCGTCGGCGGCAATCTACGAGACTCGGCAGCGCATCAATGAGACGTTGGTGCGGTCCGGAGCGACCTCCCTCGTCACCTCGGCTGCCTGCGGTGCCGACCTCCTCGCCCTTTCGGCGGCAGCCGATCTGCGTTTGCGGAGGCGCGTCATATTGCCGTTCGATCCGGAGCACTTTCGAGAGACGTCTGTCATCGACAGGCCGGGCGATTGGGGGCCGTTGTTCGACGAAACGATGCTGCAGCTCCAGGCCGTCGGAGACGTCCTAATCCTCGACGAGAGCCTTGACGATAACGGCTATGCCGCCGTGGGCGAGGCGGTCCTTGCCGAAGCAGAGCGAATCGCCAGAGAGAACGGCGATCGTCTTGTAGCCATGGTTGTCTGGGACGGGCGCCCCCGGCCCGGCGTCGATCTGACGGCGCGGTTTCGCGAATCGGCCGGGCGGCGCGGGTTCGAAATCATGGACGTCCTGACCCTGGGGTCGCACGGATAACCTTATGCGGAATAAGGCTGTTAGGGTACACTCCGCTGCATCAGCCAAGGGGAGATAACGTCACAAAATGCCCGGCGTCGATGCTGAAACCTCATCGCGGATTTTCATCAGCTATCGCCGCGAAGACAGCTCGGGGCATGTCCTGGCCCTGCTGCCCTCGTTGCGGAGTCATTTCGGCGCCGACCGCATCTTCAAGGACACTGACAACATTCCGCCCGGGGCGGACTTCCTCAAGTTCATCAAGAACGAGCTCGAATCGTGCTCCGTCCTTCTCGCCATCATCGGGCGAGAATGGCTCAGCATCCAGGATCCCCGCCTCAAGCGCCGGCGCCTGGATAACCCCGACGATTTTCTGCGCGTTGAAGTAGCGACCGCACTCAAGAACGAGCGCATTCGGGTCATTCCCATCCTGATCGAACGGGCCCCGATGCCCGCTGCCCAGGACCTGCCATCCGATCTCGCCGACCTCGCCTTTCGAAATGCCGTCGAGCTCAGCGATGGGCGGTGGGAGTCGGACGTTCGGCTCCTCATTGAAGCCATCGAGCATGCGGTCGCCGAATCCGTCGCGAAGCCGCAGGCGCCAGCGCGTCCGGAGCTCATGGATGTGCAGAAACGCAGAGCTCGCGAAATTGCCTCCCAACTCGCCAACGCACGTCAGGCGTTCGAGTCGGGGGATTTCGAAGGGACCTTGTGGGCCTGCGACAAGGCGTTGCTTCTCGATCCCCAGATGCCGGATGTGCTCGACCTCATGGATCGCGCAAGAAAGGCGCTCGATGAGCGGAAAATCAACGCATGGCTCGAAGATGCGCGGCGGGCACTGAGCCAGGGAGATATCGGCAAAGCGTCTGACCTGATCGATCAGGCGCTGTCGGTCGATCGCGATTCGAAGCAGGCGCTGACGATTCGGGGCGAGATGCTGGAGCTGCGGCGCGAGCGCGAGAGGGAACGCGAACGGGCGCGTACTATCCAAGCTGCGAAAGATCGCGCGCGGGCGAGCTTTGAAGAGGGTGACTTCGAGGCCGCAGTCCGCTCCGCCGAAGATGCTCTGGGCGTCGAGTCTGGAGAACTGGAAGCGCTAGGCATCAAGTCGAAAGCGCAGTCGGCGCTCGAGGAGCGGCGGCGACAACGCGATCTCAAGCGTCGAGCACAGCAGGCAGTGACAGACGCGCGTGCCCGATTCGCGGCGGGCCAGCATCAGGACGCCCTGGCGTTGTTGCGCGAATTCAGTCCTGAGCAGGAGCTCGTCTCCCAGGCGCTTCGTGAGCTCGAGGAGGAATCAGGAGCGATCCAGCAGAAGGTTGCCGCAGAGGAAGCACGGCGCGAAGAGCTTCGTCGCGCGGAGGAGGAGGCACAGGCACGGCGTGTCGCCGAGGAACTGGCACTGGCCGAGAAGAAGGCGCGCGAAGAAAGGGAACGGCAGGAGAAGGAACGGCGAGAGAAGGAGAGACAGGAGAAGGAACGGCAGGAGAGGGAACGGCAGGAACGGGAAACGCGGCGCCTCGCAGAAGAGCGCAAGGCGGCAGAGCAACGGCGCCAGAAGGAGGAAGAAGCGCAGAGACTCGCCGAGGAACAAAGCCGAAAAGAAGAGCAGCGCCGACAGGAGGAGCAGCGCCGCAAGAAAGAGGAGGAGGAGCGCCGCCTTGCAGCAGAACGCGAGCGGATAAAGAAGGAGGATGAAGCGAGGCGGCTTGCCGCCGAAGCACAGCGCCAGAAGGAAGCCGAGGCGCAACGGCAAAAAGAAGCCGAAGCGCAGCGGCAGAGAGAAGCGGAGGTGCAGCGGCAGAGAGAAGCCGCGGCGCAGCGGCAGAAGGAAGCCGAGGCGCGGTGGCAGAAAGAAGCCGAGGCGCGGCGGCAGAAAGAGGCAGAAGACGCACAGCGGCGGAAGCAGGAGAACGAGCGACGACGAATCGAGGAAGAACGGGCATCACAGGCAGCTGCCGCGGCCGCGCAGAAACCCGTCGCCATGGACGAGAACGTCCAGTTTACGGTCTTCAGACGGTCCGCGATCCAGCCTGAGCACTGGTATCCGCTTCTTGCCTTCGCTCATCTCGCCGATCGGCGGCCCGACGCACCGCCGGACGAGCCCGATCCGATCGAAGAGGTCAAGGCACAAGCCAGGCAACTGTTGGGCGATGACATGGGTAAGTTCCGGTCCGCGACCGAAGACAGCGGGTACCCTGTCGCGCGCGAAGGCGAGCTGCGATTTGTGCCACACATGGAAGGGGTGACGTTCAACCCGCCAGAACGCCGGTTCCTGTGGACCGAGAGCGTGCACCGCGAAGACTTCCGGCTCCGCGCTGATAAATCAATGGATGGGCACGTCGCTCGAGGCGCCCTGTCGGTGTTCTACGGAAATCTTCTGCTCGCCGAGGTGCAGCTGAGTATCAAGGTCGATCGGAAGCCGGCAGAGTCGCACGAGGAAGAGACGCACGCGCGGCCCTACCGGCGAATCTTTGCCTCCTACTCGCACCGCGACACCGCCATCGTCGAGGAGTTCGAAAGGCATGCCGTTGCGACCGGCGATAGATATCTTCGCGACGTTGTGACGCTGCGCGCGGGCGAAGTCTGGGATCAACGGCTGCTCGAGATCATGAAGCAGGCCGATGTCTTCCAGCTCTTCTGGTCGTGGAACGCGTTGAGTTCACCGCTTGTGCGGGAAGAGTGGCGGCAGGCGCTCGCTTTGAACCGTCCACACTTCGTGAGGCCCGTCTACTGGGAGGAGCCGCTGCCCGAGCAGGCCGGCCTTCCGCCTGTCGAGCTCCGACGCCTCCACTTTCAGCGTGTCTATCCGCTAATCGCGCCGTCACCGTCGCCGTCCGCGTTGCCATCGCCCGCAAGCGAAGCGACGCCATTGCCATCGCCCGCTCTGGAGGCACCGCCGGAAGTGCGGCGTGCGCCGATATCTCGCTTGATCAGCTACGGATCGGCGGCAGCTGTTCTGGTCGCAGCAGTCGGACTCTACTTCACCGTGTTGAATCGTCCTCCCGCCCCAGAACAATCGGCGCCCCAGGCGCAGACCGACCTGCCATCCACGACGCCGAGTCGCGGGGGTGCGGTCAGCGACGACGCCATCTGTCCAGGTGCCTGCCGGTGCGAATCCGCCACCAGCAGCGACCGCCATTCCACCGAGTGCCGCGGTCAAACCTCCGTCGCCTGCCCCTGTCGAGCCACCGACGACTGCGAGCGGCAGACGAGGCGCGCCGCCGTCGCGTGGTGGAGCGACCGAACCAGCGACGACGGCAAAGCCGCCGGTCCAGGTGCACCACCGACGCCAGTTCCCTCAGAGACCACTTCGCCGCCGCCCGTCACCAAGACGCCGGCGCCTGAGATACCCCCAGCCGTCACGAAGGAGCCGGTCGAGAATCCTCCGCCGGCTGTCGTTACCGCCAAGCCGCCGGCACCCGAAGCGGTGACGCCACCGGTCCCCGATCGCCTCGAAGAGGAAAGACGCATCAGAGGGGCGCTCGAACGATACGAATCGGCCTACGACAATCTCGATGCTGCAGCGGTGCGGGCCTTGTATCCCGGCGCGCCGGCAAACCTGGCGACGACATTCGCGCAATACGAGTTCTATCGCCTGGAGCTCGTGGTCCAAAGGGTGAACTTCGCTCCCGACTTGAACTCAGCTACGGCTGTCGCGCGGCTGAGCCATTTCTTCCAACCTAAGGTAGGCAGAACGCGGAACGAAGATCGCACCCAGGAGTTCACGTTCGAGAAGCGCGGGAACTCCTGGATAATCGTCCGGATTCGCTGATTCAGAACGCGTAGTCGATCCCGATCGCGAACGTCAGCCGGTCCCGCAGCCCCGCATCGTTAATCGGGAACAGGAAATTCGCATTCAGGAGCAGGTTCGTCCCCGCATTGAATTTGAAGCCCGCCGCGCCCAGCAGCAGCGAGAGGTTTCCGTCGCGCAATCCCAGTTGCTCGTACGGCTGACCGGTGACCGGGTTGGTCGAGCTCGTCTGCAATGGCGTCGTTGCTAGGAGTGGAAGCGGCTCCAGCGCGGAAAGGGAAGGTCTTGGTCTCGAGCTCGACTACTCCCGCATCGAAGAGCGTGCGGCCAAGGAAGTCGGCCAGCAGAGTCAGCTTCGGGTGCGCCACGATCTCCACTCCACCCGAATAGTTGAATTCGTCGCTCACGCCAAGCGGCTCGAACTGGAACACCGTTTCACGGTTCCCTTCGCCCGAGACCGTAAAGCCAAGGTTCACGTGGGGCGAGATCCGTGGGTTGTTGGAGGATGCAATCAAAAAGAACTTGCCCTGGGTTGTTCCCAATCCGAGCAGGTTGTCCGCGTCGCCGGTTGGCAGGCGCACATCGACGCCGAGCGACATCCAGGTGCTAGCCGCGCGGAGGAAGTTGTATTTCGTTCTGAGGACAACGTCACCGATGCCCGTGGCCGACCCCGCATCGGTGAAGCTGTTTTCGGTATCGTTCTGCCCTTGAGTGAAGGTGTGGACGAGCAGGTTGTCTGCGCTCGAGAGGCGCAGAATCGTCGCGTTGACGTCCGCATCCAGAGCAACGTGGGTAATCGGGATTGCGACGCCCACGTCAAAGCGATCGGTCACGCCGTAGTTGGCGAACACGCCGACGGTATCGGTTGTGGCCTTCAGGGTGAGCGTCGCCTGCATCAGGTCGCTCTCGAACCCCGGGGTCTGGGGGCTCGGAGGTGGCGACATGCCGGGTTGCAGCAGTCGGTGTGCGGAAGATAGAAGGAGATCGAGCCGTCCTGCAGATCCTGGCCGCCGAAGGTATCGAAGCTCGTGTGCTGATAGTTGACGCCGAGACTGAATTTCTTTCGGCCGATCGTCGCCGCGCGTTCGGTGAATGCCGGACCAAAGCTCTCGGTGTTGCGCGTGTAAATCCCCGACTGTTCGTTGAAGCTGTAAGTGAAGCCGCCGGTCGATGATCCCAGCGGAAAATTCGCGAACTGCGTCCGTCAGCCTGTCTCCGAAGGCTTCGACAGCTCTGATGGCCGGAACGTCGGGCTGCGAGGCTCGCCTGCGAACCGCCAAACGTCGGATTGCCGAGGGTGAAATGTCCGGCATGTGGAGATCCCGGATCCCCGGCGCCCGGCAGGGTGATCCCGCTGAGAATCAGATCCGGCACGAGGTGCGCGAGACCTTCGTCATTCGTCTGGGCGCGCAGCTGGCAGTGGAGTCATCAGCACGGCAAGCGCGAGCCAGGGAGAGAGTGACCTTTTCATCGAATACCTCACTCGAATTGGAGCGCGGCGTCGAAGCCGCAACTCGTTACATCCGTCGACAGTCGTCCGAATCAGTTAAGCCCGTAGGGCGGTGTTATAGGTTTAAACGCTGCAGCCGGCGCAAGCGAACAATGGCACGAAGATGCCAAGAATATAAACCTGCGACTTGGGAACCGCAATATCTGTGCAGCCGTGTGCAGCCGCGTGCACCGTGTTCTCATGGTCATTTCAGCGCCAGTTCCGTCAACAGCGGAAGGTGATCCGACGCTTCTTTCAGCGCCGGATGACCGGACACCACTTCGCATCGCTGCAGGTTGCCCTTGAATGCCTCCGGCACGAAACCGTAGTCGAGCCGCACGTGCGGATCCCACGCCGTGAACGTGTGCCCTTCGTCCCCGTGGAATTTCCGGTAGGCGTCGACGTAGCCCGCCTCCAGCATCATGCGTATCGTGATCCACCGAATCGACTTGCCGGTCACCCATGCGAGCGCGCGCAGGCGCGGCGGCAGCTTGTCCATGTCGAGCCGCTCACCGGGCGCGAGCGTGTTGAAGTCGCCGGTGACGATGTGCAGCCCGTGCTGGTGGCGCTCGACGCTGCGCAAGAGCGCGCGCAGTTCGTACGCGCGCCGCTGCTCGGTGAGGTTGCTGTGAACCGCGCTCAGATGCACTCCGTAGATGCGAACGTCGTTCGACGTCACGATTTCGAGGTAGGCGCGTTTGGCCCAGCGAACCCGCCGCCAGACATGTTCCGCAATGGCGAGCCGGCTCATGAACGCGACAGAGTGCCCTTGCGACGATGCCCAATGCTCGAAGCCGCACGTCTCGGCGAGCTGTTGAATCACGGAAGGGCGATAGGCCTCCTGCAGGATGACGACATCCGCCTCGCACGAGGAGATGACGGCGGCCAGCGGCGCTTCGCGCCCCACGCCCCCTTTGAGAATGTTGTAGCTGAGAAGCCGCAGCGTCTTCACGGTTCCTGGATGTCGCCGAACAGTGTGAGGTAGGGCTGATTCATGATGTCGCCGCGGAAGTGCTGCAGCCAGTCGCGGGTACCCTGGATGTTCACGGGCCTCCGTACCATGTCCATCAATTGCCGCCTCAACGGAGTGAGCTCTGGCGCGATGTCTGGATCCTTGTCGCTGAGTGGCTTCGAGTGGATTCCTGGAATCCAGAATGCGCTGTAATAGCGAAGCACGTCGGCGCCCACGAGCGTCAAATCGAGGTCGCTCGTGCCTGGCCCGTCAGCGTCGAACGGCGCCCCGTCGACGTAGCGCGTGCCGGTGACGGCGCTGCCACGTAGAACGGCCGCATGCGCCTCGGGTACGGTGCTGCGAACGATGTCGCAGAAGAGATCGTAGCGTGCTCGATCGTTATCGAACGCGAGCTTCAACAGGCAGGAAAGTTTTTCGGCGTCCGTGGGATTCGACGTCATGGCCGCAACTTACGCAGAATCCGATCCTCGATCCAGTGCGGGTCCCACCACTCGGTCGCGTTCACGAACTGCCCGTTCACCAACATGCTGAAATGCAGGTGATCGCCTCCCGCAAGGCCGGTCTGGCCGCTTGCGCCCAGCTGTTGCCCCTTCTTCACATCGTCGCTTTCCCTGACCGCCAACGACGACAGGTGCGCATAGAGCGATTGCACGCCCATACCGTGATCGACGATCACCGTGTTGCCATAGATACCCAGCTCACCGGCGAACACCACCTTGCCGTTGTTGGCCGCCGTCACCGGTGCGTTGGCCGTCTTCGCGAGGTCGAAGCCCAGATGCACCTGGCGGTCGACGTCTTTACCGTCGTACAGGTACGTGCGGAAGTCGGCAAAGGACGATTCGACCTGCGATCCGCCGAGCGGCTGGAACGCGCCTTCCCAGAGAATCGCCGGCGCCGTTTTCTTCGCGAGCGCCGCGATCGTGTCGTTGTTCATGCGGCGAAGATCGTTGTTGATCTTGAGGAATGCCGGGAGCAGATCATTCCCCGATGCCTGCAGCTGCGGAGAGGACTGAAGGATTGCCGGCACCACGCGCGAGAGAAACTTGTCGTCCAGCGGAATTCTGCTGTTCCGGAATTTCTTCGGAAACACGCGATGCTCGAACTGCGCGCGCGCCTCGTTTCCGGCGATATCGCGCGCGAACACTTCCATCGGCGTGTCCGGCGTCTGGTTGTAGAGCAGTGCGAAGAACGCGACTTTGAGTTCCGGGTCGCTCATTCGCGCCCCAGAGGCCGGGAAGCCGGGATAGGTGACATCGCCGACCCGCACGCCGGACTCGGCGTCCGGCGGGGATACGCGGTAGACGATCATTTCCGCGCCACCTTGATTCACGTAGTGATGCGTCGAGATGACGGCCACCCGGGGCGGCGTCAGCCGCACCTGAATCTCTTTCGATGCCTCAGACGACACCTGACGCAGCTTTCGGAAGACGAGCCGCGACGCACTGACTCTGAGCGTTGCGGGCCCGCTTTCCAGATCGGGCAGCGTCTTCTTGCCGATCGGCCGTGTAATGCGGACGCGATCGCCGTCCTTGACCAGCGCGTCCGCTGAAGCCGAAGCGATGTCGAGTACGGGAATGGTTCGCCCTTTCTGTTCAACCTGAATATTGAGCGCCGTGAGCTCGGCGCCGGGTGATTCGACGATGACGTCGAGTGTGCCTCCCTGTCCTATAACCGACGGTTGGTTGATAGTGATGGCCGGGCCGTCGACGGTGCCTGCGTAGTAATACGCTGCGCCGAACGCGAGAGCAGCCAGAACGAGCATGCCGAAGAACCACCGCACGATACGCATGAGTGCCATCTTACAGCGCTATAAGGGCGCCTCAATCTCCCAACTTTCCATGTCTCGACGCAGAGGCGCGGAGGCGCAGAGAAATCTTCTCCGCGTCTTTGCGCCTCTGCGTCGAGACACGAAGATCAGCGTGGCGCAAAAATTTTCAAATCCACCGCGTTGCCCATCGCTTGATACCCCGCACGGTTCGGATGCAGCCGATCGCCGGCGCCGCCGATCGTGCTGTTCGGGACGAACTCTTCCCGGAGCGCTCCCGTTGCCGGATCGACGGTCGCCGCATCGAAGTCGGCCACGGCATCAAAGAGTCCACCTGTGCGAATGAAGGTGTTGACGGCCTGGCGGCGCACGTTCGCGTCAGGTGTCCCTGAATTGCCATTGGCCGTGAGCGACGGTGTAATGGTCGCGCCAATAATCTTGATGCCTTTCATCTTCACGCGCGACACGAGCTCCTTCATTCCAGCGATGATCGCGTCGGCCGATGCGCCTGCGCTGATGTCGTTGATGCCTTCCAGCAGCACGACCGCCGACAGTCCTGACAACCCGAAGAGATCTCGATCCAGGCGCTGCAGCGCCGACGGCCCTCCGGCGAACGGCTGAGGCGGCGGATAGCTTTCGGGCGTCAGAATCCGATTGCCGCCAATCCCCGCATTCACCACCGACACACGGCTTCCGTACGCCGCGTGAAGCCGGCGCGACAGCACGTCGGGCCAACGGTCGTCGCCGTTCAGCGTCGACAGCGTCCCGTCGGTAATCGAATCGCCGAACGCGCAGACGACGACTGTGTTCGACGGCGCCATCACATCCACCGCATCGAGGAAGTACCACGACGTCGTCGTAAAGGGGAATGCGGCGTCACTTTCGTCTTGTGTGTGCACGCCCGACTGCGGACGGCTGAGATACGACGTCTGCAGGGCTTTGGCATGCCACGTCATCGAGGCCGCCGGCCCGGCGATGTGAAACGAGACCGCCAGCTTGCGCCCTTCGGTGAGCGTGCCGGCCGGCAGCTTCAACTCCACTTCGTCGCTGTACATCGACGAACCGGCTGCGATGGTGACGCTGCGCTGCCCGCCGAACGACACGGGACGGTTCGTGCCCGTCACGACGGCACCGGCAGACGACGACACACCGACGTATATCGCGTCGAACGTCACGGGCTGCGTGCCGAATGTGTTGGCGAGACGAATGCGGAAGCGATCGCCCCACAAGTCCGGCTTCACGATCAAGCGGAACGACTGGTCGACAGCGCCCTTCACGGGCTCGGGGAACGCGAATTTCAGGTCTGGCTGCGCCGAGGGATTTCCTGTGGGGTACGGCCCGTGTACCGACGCCGCCCAGGTCGCGACCCACTTCTGCCCGTCGGGCATTCGGGCGCTCTGCGCCCACAGTGGGGACGCGAGTGCGACAATCAGCGACAGAGCCGCGAGTGCGCGTGTTTGAAACACAGTTCCTCCATATGAGCCGTAAGACGATATGAGCCGTATAATAAGAGCTGCACTTAAGGAGACTTCATGAAGCGTGTGTCCCTCTCAGCGCTCTTCGCCGTGGTTGTCGCGGTCGCCGCAACCTGGCCCTCGTCTGTCCCGGTAGAGGCCGCGCCTCCCGCGACGCCGACGTTCAACAAAGACGTGCTGCCTGTGCTGCAGAAGCAGTGTCAGGAATGCCACCGGCCGAACTCGATCGCGCCGATGTCGTTCTTGACATATAAGGATACGCGTCCCTACGCGCGCGCCATCGAAAAAGCCGTGGTCGGCCGGACGATGCCGCCATGGTTTGCCGACCCGACCGTGGGGCATTTCAAAAACACCAAGCTGCTGAGCGACGCCGAGATCGAACTGATCAGCGCGTGGGCGAACAATGGGGCGCCCGAGGGCGATCCGGAAGACAAGCCGGCGCCCGTGCAGTTCGCCGAAGGGTGGACGATCGGGAAGCCCGACATCATCGTCCAGTTCCCGAAAGAGATTCAAATTCCAGCGACCGGCGTCATCGATCAGTCCAACCTTGTCGTGAGGGCGCGCTTCGAGCGCGACATGTGGGTCAAGGCGGCGGAAGTGAAGCCTGGCAACGCCCGCGTCGTGCATCACATGAAGGCGATCATCAGGCCCCCGAATTCGAGCTGGCTGGCGAAAGTGCCGGAAGGGGAGTTGTACGTCCCGCAGCGCGGCGAAGGTGGCGACAGGACAGTCGCCGCAGCCCTCCGCGAGCGGTCCGCTTCCGGTGCAGGACATTCTGGCGAAGTACAACCCCGGTGTCGCCGGGCAGAACTTCACGGTCGGTGACGCGGCGAAATTCATCGCAGCCGGTTCGGATATCGTGTTCGAGATTCACTACACGACGACAGGCAAGCCCGAGACCGACCGATCGGCGGTCGGCATCGTGCTGGCAGACGGCCCGCCGCCAGTTCGGCATCTCACCGTCACAGGCACGAACAACGGAAACATTGACATCGCGCCGGGCGATCCGAATCACGAAATTCGTGGCGAAGCCACGCTCGCATCCGACGCGAAGCTCGTCTGGGTGCAGCCGCACCAGCACTACCGCGGCCGCTATTTCGAGATGGACGTGGTGTACCCGAACGGCGAGCGTAAGAAGGTGTTACGTGTACCGAACTACCGGTTCGACTGGCAGGTGGGTTACGAGCTCGCCGAGCCGCTCGATCTGCCGAAGGGCACGCGGCTCGAGACACTCGGACGGTATGACAACTCAGCGGCGAACAAGTTCAATCCCGATCCGTCGGCGCGCGTGAGGTTCGGGCTGCAGAGTAACGACGAGATGCACGTCGCCTTCATGGGCGTGCTCGTCGATGCGAAAGCGGATCCCACGAAGATCTTCGTGCGGCGTGGACGTGGCGTAGCGCCGGCGCAGTAAGAGCTTCCATGTCTCACCGCGGAGACGCAGAGGCGCAAAGAAGTTTTTGAAAAATGTCTCTGCGTCCCAGCGTCTTTGCGGTGAGGACACAGAAAACTCAAAGAGACGCGGCGAAGAACGCCAGACACGCCCATCCGAGCAGAAGTCCCACTCCACCGATCGGCGTGATCGCGCCGAACATGCCCGTGCCGGTCAGCGCCAGCGCGTAGAGGCTTCCAGAGAAAATCAGCACGCCGGCAATGAACGACCAGCCGGCAATGAGCAGCAATCGCGCGCGGCCGAAATGCGCGATCGCCGCAGCGACCGCCAACAGCGCGAACACGTGGTACATCTGGTACCGCACGCCGATCTCGAACACCGCCAGCATCTCGGGCGACAGCCGTTCCCGCAGCCCATGCGCGCCGAACGCGCCGAACGCCACGCCGAGGAAGCCGAGAATCGCCGCGACCAGTAAGAAGTTCTTGTGCATGGCGCATCATACGCTGAGGGGCGACGTATCTCTGTCTGAACGGCGAAATTGGATGCGTCTCGTCCGCGGTTCCAGTACGGCTCGTCGTGTCATCGTGTCAGCACTTCGCTTTGCTCTGCCTGCGAGATCATCACGCTGCGTCATCGGCGAGGAGATACCCATCGCGCACGAGTTTGTCGGCGGCAGTTTTTACCGCGCGGATGTAGCCGGCGTGGTCGATGTAGCGCTCTTCGAGCGATAACCGCGGATCGCCGCTCGCCGTGCGTTCAGCTTTTGTCTTCGCGAACGGAATGAACCCGCCGATCGGCGAGGCGCCAAAGCTCGAGCCGCACAGCTGGCCCTCGTAGAGACCTGAGGTTGTCACGTTCCATCCGGTGTAGGTGCCGAGCGGCGCCGACAGCAGCGGCGACTTGATGCCGGCAACCTCGTTGCCGTCGGCATCGACGCGCACGACGAGTTGAGGCAGCGTGCCTTTCGCGACCGGGACCTTCGTCAACACTCCCGACTGATCGGCGTAGCGGAAGTGCGGTCCGAGATCGTAGTCGACGAGCGGGTACTGAATGCCCTCGGGCATCGGCTTCCCTGGAATCGCGGGAAAGCCCATAGCTGCGTTCGTGTTCGCCACAAGCGTGCCGTCTGCAAGCGTCGGATACTTGCTCTCCGGCATCGGCGTGTTCTTCGTCACCCACGCGACGAGCCGCGAGATGAGCGCCGCGCGCATCGGGCCCTCCGGGGCGGGGTTCGTCGGCAAGGCGCACGTCGCCGCGGCCTTCACAGGATTGGTTGACGTCGCGAATCCGCCGGGCCCGCCGCCATGCGAGGTGCCCGGAAAATAGTAGCGCCGCACGTTCTCCGGCAGTGGAATGTCCTTCTTCGCCGTCGTCCCGACGAGTGTGAACGACTGACGCAGTCCCCACACTTCCGCCGATCCAAATGTCTCCGCGATCTTCGGGCACGTGTTCGTGGCGCGGCAGCGATCCAGCAGGCTCGCGGCAGGACGCTTGCGCGCCGTGTCAGCCCATGGTGTCCACCAGGCCGGTCCTTCGTGTCCAAGCTCGTAGGGTGAAACGAGACCGCCCGGAAACGCGAAGCGGCGATTGAGATCGGTGAATCGCGCGGCGATGTGCGGGTTCATCCCGTCCCACACGATGCGTCCGCGCTCGTCCTGGTTGAACCCGAGCAGCAGCGACAATCTGAGGTACGTCCCCGATTGCGAACTGCCTTCGGAGATCGCGTGCGTGATCGAACCCGCGACCGGATTCGGCGTGCCCGACGCGTCCTGCTTTTCGTACCTGAAGAACGATCCCAGATCTCGCGTGGCCGCGAGCCCGATGCCGAGTACCAGAGGATCCTTCACGGTGTATTGCAGCTCGTAGAGAAGCGCGGGATCGAAGCCGTTTTTCACGCAGATGCGGCCGGGATCCGGCGTGCCGGGAAATGGCGTGGTCGAACAGTCCGCAAACGCCCAGTCCGTGCCGGGAATTTTCACGGTACCTTTCTTCGCGCCGCTTGCAATCTCGCCCGTCGCCGAGATGAGGCTTGCCTTCGTCGTATCCAATGATGCCGGTGGATATGGCGAAGGCTGGCCGCGTGGAATCGTGAGCGCTGTCGTGTTTCCGCTCAGATTCGTAAATCGCAGTACCAGGGGGCCGGTAATGCTCGATCCGTCGGGATTCTTCGCGACAGGCACCTGAATCGTGAAATTGGACGTGGTGGGAACCACGTCGCCCTGCCATCCGCTGACGAACGTCACGTGACCGTCCGGATGCGCGGCTGCATTGCCGCCGCCGCGATTCACGACCGTGTATATCAGCACACCGCTCGCCTTCGTCATGTCCTTCGGCTTCACGAGCGTGAACGTGGTGACGTACTCGACTTTGCCGCGCGCGTTGCGCGGCGCGAGGTCGAGGTCGGTGATGACCGCGTTTTTCGGATCCGCCGGGTCCAGCTCGCCGTAGGCTTTGCCTGTAATGCGTTCGTGCGTCGGGCCCGCCGGCTCCACTCTGGTGATCTCGAGCTTGACGATGTTGGCGTGTGCGGCAGCGGTGCCGACGAGGAGACAGAGCGCGAGCGCCGGGGTGAATTTGCTGGCGGGCATGGCAGGCGTCCTCCGGGAGGATTATCGCGTAGAATCACCCCAATCCTTACCCTTTCCCCTTGCCCCTTACCCTTTTCAGGAGCGGGTCATGTTGCGAGCTGCGGTCGCGCTGGCTGTTCTGGTCTTCGGCATCTCGACGTCTGTGAGCTGGGCGCAGGCCCCGACCACGCCAAATATCGGTCCTCCCGGGCCGCCGCCGAACGGCGAGCAGCTCTACACGGAAAACTGCGTCGAATGCCACGGCCCCGAAGGGGACGTCGTGCCGGACGTCGATCTCGGGCACGGCCGGTTCCGCCGCGCGACCACCGATCCCGAGCTCGTGGGCATCGTCCTGCGAGGCATCCCCAACACCGCGATGCCGCCCAACAATTTTTCCGAAGCGCAGGCATCGGCGATCGTCCAGTTTCTGCGCGCGAAGGCCCGGCGGGCGGCCGCGAGCGCGGGAAACACCGCCAGCGGCCAGGCGATCTTCACCGGCAAAGGCAACTGCGCGAGCTGCCACCGCGTCAACGGCAGCGGCTCGCGGCTTGGGCCGGATCTCAGCGAGATTGGCCGCCTGCGGCACTCGACCGACATCGAGCAGCGCCATCCTCGATCCCGACGCCCTCATCGTGCCGAGCAACCGCTTCGTGCGGCTCGTCACGCGCGACGGCGCGACGATCACAGGGCGCATGTTGAATCAGGACGCCTTCACGGTGCAGCTCCTCGATTCGAAAGAGCAGCTGCGCACGCTGATGCGCGCCGACCTCAAGGAATTTACGTTCATCGACAAATCGCCGATGCCGTCGTACCGTGGAAAGCTGAGTCCGCAGGAGATGACAGATCTTGTCAGCTATCTCGTCTCGCTGCAGGGGGGTGGGCAATGAGGTTTGTGCTTCGTGCTTTCGTGGTTGCCTTGTTCGTGGTGGTCTCCTTGCAGGCGCAAGGACAGGTCACGTTCGATCGTCTCGTGCGCGCCTCGCAGGAGCCGCACAACTGGCTGTCGTACTCGGGCGGCTACTTCAGTCAGCGTTACAGCGAGCTCGCGCAGATTACGCCCGACAACGTCAAGAACCTGGAGCCTGCGTGGATCTACCAGCTGACGTCGCGCGAGCCGACCAGCACGCGCTTCGAAGTGACGCCCGTCGTCGTCGACGGCGTGATGTACATCGTCCAGCCGCCCAACGACATCATCGCGCTCGACGCGGTCACTGGCCGTCCGTACTGGACGTATTCCTACAACCCGTCGCCGCAGGCGCGCCCCTGCTGCGGCCGGCTGAATCGCGGCGTGGCGATTCACGGAGACCGGCTGTTCATGGGCACGATCGACGGCCACATGGTCGCCGTCGATGCGAAAACCGGAAAGTTGCTCTGGGATAAGACGGTTGTGAGACCCGAAGCGGGTTATGCGTTCGCATCGGCGCCGCTCGTCATCAAAGACAAAGTGATTATGGGGCCGGCCGGTGGCGAATTCGGCATCCGCGGTTTCCTCGCGGCGTTCGACGTTGCGACGGGTAACGAAGCGTGGCGATTCAACCTCGTGCCCGGTCCCGGCGAGCCTGGATTCGAGACGTGGCAGGGGGACTCGTGGAAAACCGGCGGCGCCTCGATCTGGCTGACCGGTTCCTATGATCCCGAGTTGAACCTCACCTATTGGGGCGTTGGAAATCCTGGGCCGGACTGGAACGGCGATAACCGCGAAGGGGACAACCTCTACAGCAACAGCGTGGTGGCGCTCGACGCCGACACCGGAAAGCTGAAATGGCATTTCCAGTTTTCGCCGCACGACGAGTTCGACTACGACGCCGTGCAAATCCCCGTGCTCGCGGATGCGCAATGGCAGGGGCAGCCGCGCAAGCTGATGTACTTTGCCAACCGCAACGGCTATTTCTACGTCCTCGATCGCGTGCACAGGACAGTTCCTGTCGGGCAAGCCGTTCGTCGAAGTGAACTGGGCATCCGGCCTCGATCCGAAGAGCGGCCGGCCGATTCGCATCGCAGGTAAAGCGCCGAGCGCGCCGCCTGGAACGCTGATCTTTCCAGGCAATCAAGGCGGCACCAACTGGTACTCACCGTCGTATAGTCCGCGCACCGGCCTGTTCTACATTCCGACGTGGGCGAATTACAGCAGTCTCTACGTCAGAGACAAAGTCGAGTACGTCGAAGGGCGCCGCTTTGCCGGCGGGGGAGGGCGAGCACCGGTGCCGGGCATCAGAACCGGTCAGGGCGGCTACAGCTGGGCGAAGGAGGAGGAAGGCTACGGCGCCGTGCGCGCCATCGACCCGAACACCGGCGCCCTGCGATGGGAGTTCAAGATGAGCGACCTCACGTGGGCGGGCGTCATGACGACGGCGTCGAACGTGCTGTTCAGCGGAAGCGGAGAGGGCTACTTCTTCGCGCTTGACGCACGAACCGGGAACCTGCTGTGGAAAACGCAACTCGGTTCGGTCGTCCGCTCGGGACCGATGAGCTACGCAGTGAACGGCAAGCAGCACATCGCCATCGCCGCGGGCAGTGCGCTGTTTGTGTACAAGCTGCGGGAGTGACAGGCGTTTCGACACAGAGGCACAGAGAAAATTCCGGCGCCAGAGACGCAGACGTGACGTCGATTCGACGCGGACGGCGGAGCCCGACTAACGCCCGCAAACCGAGAAATGCATTCTCTGCGATCCGACCTCTGTGTCTCCGTGCCTCTGTGTCGAGATAGAAAAAGACTGGCTACTTACGCGTCTGAAGTTTTTTCAGATCGCAACCCTTGGGGAGCGTTCCTGAGGGCGGCTTGTCGCCGGCGTAGCAGTTGGGGATCACGTAGAAGCTTTTCACGGCGGCCGGCTGGGGCGGCGCGGTGGCGGCAGCCGGCTTCACCGCGATCGGCTGCATCTCGCCCCGATAGCGAACGATGCTGTTCGGTTCGATCGCGACGCTGAACGTGAGCGTTTCGTATCCCGTCGCGCGCACCTCGACGTGGTGCGCGCCGGCGTTCAAATTGATCGCTCGTCCGCCCAGTCCGAACTCCTCGGCGAGCCCAACGTAAGATCCATCGACGAAGACCTGCGCATTGTCGGGCACCGTCTGCAACACCAGGCCGCCACGCTCGGCTTCGCGCTGGCGTCGCCGATAGGTTTCCGCCATCGTCATCCGATACGTCTCCGCCAGAGACGTCTCGTAGGTCACGGAGCTACGGGTAGTAGTAGGGACCGGGAAAATAGACGCCGCCCCAACCTGGCACGATTGGCGGCGGCGCAGGATACTGACTGAGATGTTGAAATCGATCCGATCCGTCCGGCGATCGATACAGATCGCGCGGCCCCGGATGAAATCCTGCGAACGGGTCCGGTACGCTCAGGGCCGCCGGAGCGGGAGGAAGCTGTGTAGTCGGCGGCGGCTGCGGTGGCGGCCGGGGTGGCAGCCGTTGCGCGCCAGCCAGGGATACACCCGCGAGCAGCATCAGCGGCGCGAAGGCGGCGAAAGAACCAGCTCTCATGTGGGCTGGTTCTATGGTAACCCGCCTTCAGATCCGGCTGCGGCACTTTGCTCACCAGGAAAATTACCAACGCGACGACTGCGATGACGATGAACACGCCGAATGCCATGCCCGCCTTGAAGATACCCTCGGCCAGCTCGCACCCGGACAGCGCAATGCCCGCCAGCAGGACAAGAAACAGGCGCGAAAACGCGGAAAGAAGCATCTGAACCTCCAGCCCGCCTTCAATGCAACCCGATTGCCACTTTACGCTTGTGCGACGGTCTCGAGCATCTGCCGGAGCTTGCCGGCCGTGGGCGAGAGCGATCGCCCGGCGCGCATGATGACGCTGATGCGCCGGGTCAGCGCCTCTCCGCGGATACGCAGTTGATGGAGGCGAATATGACCCACCATCGACTCGGGCAGTATGCCGACGCCGAGACCAGCCTGGGCCAGTCCGGCGACCGTGGTGCCGTACGTCGCTTTCGTACGCGACATTGCTGACGAGCCCCTCGCGATTGAATGCAAGATCGACGATCTGCCGGCTGCTGCTGTCCTTCAACATCAGAATCAACGGGTGCCTGGCGAGCTCGAGCAGCGTCATGCTCCGCTTTTTCGCGAGCGCGTGATCGGTGGCGACGACGGCGCACAGGCGGTCCATGCTCAGCACGTGACTCGTCAGCTCGCGGTCGCCGTACGTCTGGCTGCTGATGCCGAAATCCACCTGTCCCGCCTTGACCATCGCGGCGACCGTCGAGGCGACGCCGTCGAAGACGCGGACGGTGATGCCGGGATACGACTCGGACAGCTTGCGAATGGCGCGCGGCAGCAGACCGGCGGCCACCGATGGCAGGGCGGCGACCGTGACGAGGCCGCGCCGGTGCGCGAGCAGCTCGTCGTGCTCGCGGCGATCGCTTCGACGTCGATGAGGATGCGCTCGAGCGGCACGAGCAGATCGCGGCCGGCCTGTGTGAGCGCGACGTGCCGCTTATTGCGGTCGAACAGCTTCACGCCGACGGCGGACTCGAGCTGCTGAATCTGTACCGTGAGCGTGGGCTGCGACATGTGCAGCTCGACCGCGGCGCGCGTGAAGCTGCCGGCGCGGGCGAGGGCGAGAAATGCACGAATATGGCGCAGGTCGTGGATCATGGGGCGACAGATTTGTTATCATTTTCCCTAATTACTGAAATAAGAACAATTCAATTGTCTAATTCACGAGGCAGGATTACTTTCAGTGGCGTGCCAGCCCGTCGTGTCGTCCGACCGGCCTCCCGCAGCCTCGGGTTGCGCGTCGAACTGCATTAGCCCCTGTGCCGCTCAACCTCGTGTTCTTCGGGCCTCCTGGCGCGGGCAAGGGCACGCAGGCCGACCGCTTTGCCGCGCGGCACCGCATTCCCAAAATCTCCACCGGCGACATGCTGCGGAAAGCGATTCAGGACGGGACACGCGTCGGCGCGATCGTGCGCGACACGCTGCAGCGCGGAGCGCTCGTCGGCGACGATCTCATCATCCCGATAGTGGCCGAGCGGCTCGAGCAGCCCGACACGGCGAACGGGTTCGTGCTCGACGGCTTCCCGCGCACGATTCCGCAGGCCGCCGCGCTCGACGCGCTGCTCATCGATCGAGGCGGCCTCAGCGTGATCGCGCTGGTCGTGCACGCCGACGAAGTGATCCGCCGCCTCGCCGGCCGCGGGCGTGAAGATGATGAGGCATTTGTCATCAAGGAACGCCTTGCGGTCTACTCGCGCGAGACGGAACCGGTGCTCGAGTACTACCGGCGCCGCAGTGTGGTCGCGATTCTCGATGGAAATCGGCCGCTGGATGAAGTGAGCGAAGAGCATCGAACAAGCTGTCAAAGGCAGAAAGATCTAACAGGAGCGTAGGAGATTAGGAGAATTAAAGCTTGTCATAAGAACTCGCTTATGCGATGAGAGAACCCTGCGCCGTTTTTATTGCCGCAACGATCATGGCCTCTCAGTTCACCGGCTTCGTGTGAGTTCCCACGCAATCTGCTCTTTCGTCACGCTTCTTCAATCGGATTGCAACCCTGAGCCAGTAGCGACTCTCGTCGCGACTCCTTTCGACGAGATGGCCAGCTTCGCTGATGAAGTTCTGCTTTCGTCTGGCCACTCCTGCGCTTCGGCTCTGCCATTGGCACCGACGGACGGTCCGCAACGCATCAACTCTGACCCGATATGCAGCGCCGCTGGCCCGCGCTCCCATAGTTTTTCCGCGAGTGACATGATGCGACATCCGAACTCAAACGCGCGATGTGCAAATCAGCGACTCACTCATAGCCACGATCAGCTTCAAACCACACACCAACCGCGCGGGAGTATTTTCACGACTGGGAATGAGTCAGTTGCGACGTTGGTGCCGATTGAATTTTCGTGATGCGCCACATCGAGGAATCAACGTCGGCCATTTCTGCCACCCTCAGTTGTGCTAGCCTGAGGTCGCCGACCTGAACCCTAAACCCCTCAAATCTAGCCCTTAGCCCTTAGCCCTCACTCAGAGGAGGTCCGCATGGCTCCGCTTTCTCGCCGCGAGTTTCTCGGCTACACGGCCGCGCTTCCTTTCCTGCTGCAGTTCCACGAGCTTGCCGCGGCGCAGCGCAAGCGCGTCAAGATTCGCGACGTGCAGGTGATGATGCTCGAAGGTGGGCGCACCTACACGCTCGTGAAGATCACCGCTGATGATGGACTGTTCGGCATTGCGGAAGCCTACGGAAGTCCAGGCGTCGGCGTGAAGGAACAGGTGCTGTCGCTGAAGCCCTGGCTCGTCGGAAAGGATCCGCTCGAGATTGACACGCTGTACGTGACGATGGGCGAGGGCACGCGGAACCTGAGCGGGACGCGCACCGATGGGTCGGCGCACAACCTCATCCGCGCAGTCAGCGGCATCGAAATGGCCCTCTGGGATCTCGCCGGCAAGATCCTCGACGTGCCGACATCGACGCTCCTCGGCGGAAAATTCCGCGATCGCGTGCGCGTGTACGATCACGCGGCGCCGAAGAACATGCTCGACAAAGCGTCGTGCCGGGAATGGGCGGCACGAGTGAAGGCGCACCCGAGCGGCTTCACCTCCCACAAATTCGGGTTTCCGCACACGAGCCTGACGTCGGATCCCGGCCGCGATCCCTCGAATCGCATGCTGTCGACCAGAGAGCTGATCAACATCCAGCAGGGGTTCGAGAACTGCCGCGAAGCGATCGGGTGGGACCACGACATCATGGTCCACTGCCACTGGGAATACGACCTGCGCACGTCGATACAAATCGCGGACGCGGTCGAATCGATCAAGCCGCTCTACCTCGAAGATCCGCTGCCGGTCGACTACACCGATTCGTGGAGGCGGTTGTGCGAGAGCACGAAAGTGCCCATCTGCATGGGCGAGAACCTCGCGCGACGCGAAGGGTTCAAGGACTTCATCATCAACGGCGGCGCCGATATTCTGCATCCCGATCTGCGCAACTCGGGCGGCTTCCTCGAGACCAAGCGCATCGCCGATCTCGCGCACATCTTACGGCATCCCGATGGCGACCCACAACACCGGCAGCCAGGTGAACACGTATGCGACGTGTCAGTGGGCCGCGTCGATTCGCGATTACATGTCGTGCGAAACGGTGACCGGTGAAGGCGGCTGGATGGATCAGGTGCTGATGCTCGACGGCCCGTACATCAAGGACGGGTTCATCCAGGTCAGCGCTAAGCCGGGATTGGGCATCACGCTGAATCCCGATGTCGTGAAAGCGCACCTCGCGGCGGGGGAAACGTGGTGGGGATGAGAACCAGGGTACTAGGTGCGATCTGGGTGCGATTCGGGTTCAGGTTCGTGCGACTCGATCCCGAATCTGCACCTAGTACCCGCATCTGCACCCGATCGCACCGCGATCAGATCGTCCGTCGCCTGCCCGACTGCCAGCCGATAGACGAGCAGCACGGCGATCGCGCCGAAGATCGACATGAAGATGCCGGCGCTGTCGGCCGGCCCGTACAGCCCCAGCGCGCGACCGGCGTACCCGCCCAGGACGGCGCCTACGATGCCGAGCAGCATCGTCACGATGATGCCGCCGGGATCCCTCCCGGGCATCAAGAGCTTGGCGATCACGCCGACGATAAGACCAAAAACAATCCATCCGAGAATGCCGAACATGCGAACACCTCCGCCGCATCGAATGCAGGAGGCGTTCCATTCGACGTGGTCGATGGGCTATGGTCGTGGGTCGATGGGCGATGGTCTGTCATGGTCCATGGTCGATGGTCTTAAACGGGCATGTATCGAGACGCGACCATCGACGATGAGCAGACCAGGGACCGTCGACCGATCCTACTGGCCGAACCGCGGATTGACGATGCGTGTTGAAGATCGACCCGAATGTGTACGTAAGCCCTATCTGCAGGTTGTACTCGTAGCCGCTGCGCAGACGGCGAAGGCGCAGCAGCACTTCCTCCTCCGTCACGCCCCGTCGAGGAATCGAAATCTGATCGCGGATGCGGCTCGTGCTGCCTTCGATGGACAGTGACAGCCCGCGCGCCAGTCGCACGTTGACGTCCCCCTCGAGCTGAATGCGGTAGAGCGAGACATCCGGAAGAAACGTCGAATATTCGACTTCCGCCTGCAACGATCCCCACGGCTCGCGCTGATCGATCGTGACTGACGCCTCCTGCTGGGTCATTCTGTCGGACATCGTGAACAGCAGTGTCTCTTCGCGATACCGAGCGTAGTACGGCCCGACGGCATAGCCGAAGCGCAACTGCCTGCGCGTGTACTGCGAATACGGGAAGAGGTTGTATTCGATTGCAGGACCGATGAACGACCGGATGGCGATGTTGTCGAACGTCGAGGAATCGATGCTCGCGCGGCCGCCCGCCGACCAGTGATCGTTCAGGCTGCGCGCGACGAGGCCGTCGAAGTCGCGCTGCGTCCGGATCGGCACGCAGCGGTTCGTCCTCGTCGAGATCGAAGTCTTCGCGCCGGTATTCGATCTCGAAACCTGTCGTAATCTTCCACTCGTCGGTGATGCGATCAGCGCCGAGCTGGGCTTCCAGGTCGAGCTCGCGGCTGCTTTCTTCGCCGGTCATCGCGACCGATCCCTGCAGGCTCATCACCCAGAAGTTCCACCGATCGGTGGCCGGACCGGCCTGGCCGGGCTGCGCTGTCTGCTCGACTTCGACCGATAAACCGCCCTTGACGCCCTCACTCGCGAGATAGTTCAGCAGGCCGATGGTGATCGCCGTCGCGAGCCGCTGCCGTTGCGTGTCTTCTGTGTCGCCGCTCTGCGAAATAGCGCGTGACTTGAAGTCCATGCCTTTGAAGCGGCCGATGCCGATCAGCGCGACCGCGCGCTCGATGCCACCGCTGCCGGTATCCGATTGCGACACGATGATATGCACGTCGGCCTCGGCCGGATCGCGCACGTACTCCACCATGTTGACTTCCTCGCGGATGTAATCGCCGAAACAGTCGTTGCAGTCCAGGTACACTTTCAGCCGGCCGTTGGCGTCCTGCGCGAAAACGCTCGACGGAAGCACGCACGCGAGAACCAACCCAATCAACAGCCGACAATACATTCGACACGCCCTCTGGAGACATGGAAAAACGCCCTTTGTTCTGTGATGTTTATAACTGCAGCGAGATGAAGGTGCTGTGAAGTCCCGGCTCGAAAAGCTTCACGGCAGCTTCACGAGCCGGCGCTACAATTCCATCAGCATGTTGCTGCTCGCGCTGGCGATGTTCCTCCAGGCTGCCGTGGCGGCGCAGAACGTAGTCCTGCGCACGTTCGACGACGACAAGATCGGCGCGCCGCCCGCGGGATTTGCGATGGCAGCCGGGCGCGACGCCGCGCCCGAGGGGTGGATCATCAAGCGCGAGGGCACAGGGCGCGTCCTCGCGCACGAGGGGAAGCCATCTCCTGCCGACAGTTTCGCGGTTGCCATTTATTCGGGCTCGCAGTATCAGGACGTTCAGGTGTCGGTGCGTTTCAAGACGACCGGCGGTGCGCGTACGGCGGGCCTGGTATGGAAATATCAGGATCGAATGAACCACTACTCGGCGCAGCTCGATCTCGCAAAGCAGGAGCTCGCGATGTACCGCGTCGTCAATGGCAATCGCATCCGGATCGAGCGCGAGGACGATCTCGAGCTCGATCCTGACGCGTGGCACTCGTTGAAGATTTTTCAGGAACGCGGAGAGATTCGCGTGTACCTCGGCGGCATCCGCGTCCTCACCGAGCGTGACCGTCTGCCGCGCGCCAGCGCCAGCGTCGGGCTTTGGACCGGCGGTGATTCCACCGTCATGTTCGACGACTTCCGCATCGAGGATGAAACCGAGGATACGCCACCTGCCGCGATCAAGAAACCATGAGAGTGCTCGTCGTCGAGGATGAGGCCGATCTGGCCAGCACACTGAGCCGTGCGCTCAACGAGTCGCACTTTGCCGTCGATATCGCTGCGGATGGGGACGAAGCGCAGTACATGCTGGACGAAGTCTCCTACGATGCGGTCGTGCTCGACCTGATGGTGCCAAAGCGCAGCGGCTGGACGCTTCTGCAGGATTTGCGGCAATCGGGGGCGCGTACGCCGGTTCTGATTCTGACCGCGCTCGACGCCGTCGAGGATCGCGTCAAGGCGCTCGACCTTGGCGCCGACGATTATCTGCCGAAGCCGTTCGCCATCTCCGAGCTCGTGGCACGCCTTCGCGCGCTCGTACGGAGAGCCGGAGGCAACCCCGCGCCGGTGCTCGTCGTCGGCGATATCACGATCGACAGGGCGGCGCGGCTGGTGTATCGCGAGAACGTGCCGGTCGAGCTTGACGGCGCGCGAGTACGCGATTCTCGAGCTGATGGTTCGACATCGCGGCACCCTCGTGACGCGGTCGGCGATCTGCGAGCACATCTACAGCGAGGCGAGCGACGTGTTCTCGAACGTCATCGACGTGCATATCGCCGCGCTCCGCCGGAAGCTCGGGCCCACTGTCATCCACACGCGCCGGGGGCAGGGCTACATTGTCAATGCGTGATTCGCTGCGCGTCCGGCTGGTGTTGTGGTACGCACTGGTCCTCACCCTCGTCGTCGTGTCTGTACGGCGGGGCGGTCGTCTATCAATCGTGGCGCTCGATGATGGCCGGCGTCGATGCCGAGCTCGATGCGTACGCGCGTGAAGTGAGCAAGGCGCTGAAGCCGGTCGAAGGCGGCCGCTTCGACCTCGAGCTGCCGTCCGACGCAGCGACGTACTTCTTCCGGCGCGAGGGAGGACGGCCGTATTACGTCATCTGGGGTCCGGGCGGCGAGCTCGTCGATCAATCAGATCCGGATCTGCACGTTGGGCGCCCGGGCAACACTGCGGAAGGACGCCGTGAAAAGGCGCTCCTGGCCGCCGGTGGTGCGACCGTGCTCGTCGGCCGCGACATTGCCGACTTACGACGCGCAGAATGGGGCTTGTTCCTGAACGTCCTCCTGGCCGGCGTCGCGACGCTCGTCGTCGCGGTCTTCGGCGGGTGGTTCGTGGCAGGACGAGCTCTGGCGCCGATTAAGCGAATCAGCCAGACAGCGCGAGCGATGTCGGAGGGGGATCTGAATGCACGCATCGCCGTCGAACATACCGAGAGCGAGCTCGAGCAAGTGGCCTCGACGTTGAATGACGCGTTCGATCGGCTGCGCCTGGTGGTCGAGCAGGAACGCCGGTTCATCGCCGATGCGTCGCACGAGCTTCGCACGCCCATCTCGGTGCTCCGCGCCGAGACGGAGTGGGCGCTCGATCGCGAGCGATCCGCTCAACAGTACAAGGACGCGCTGACGGTAGGCCGGCGCGCCGCGCTCCGCATGCAGGATATCGTCGAGCGGCTCCTCGCGCTGGTTCGCGCCGAAGTTGCGCCCGATGTACAAGACCCCGCACCGGTCGCCATGCGAACGCTCATCGACGATGTCGTCACATGGCTCGCGCCCATGGCGCAGGCGCGCGGGATTCGTTTGGGTGTCGGCGGCGATCCGTTCACGGTGAACGGCGATGCCGAGCAGTTGCGCGAA
Organism: Vicinamibacterales bacterium; assembly: GCA_963787755.1. Classification (GTDB taxonomy): domain Bacteria; phylum Acidobacteriota; class Vicinamibacteria; order Vicinamibacterales; family JAMQPK01; genus JAMQPK01. The sequence goes on along the minus strand of CAWBEG010000001.1, from coordinate 38,364 downwards.
GCGCTGAACAACGTCATCGCGAACGCGATTCTCTACAACAAGCCCGGCGGCAGCGTGACGATCTCCACACGGCAATCCGGTGTGACGGCGCGCATCGAGGTTGTTGACACGGGGATCGGGATTCCCGGCGAGGCGTTGCCGCGCGTGTTCGACCGGTTCTTTCGGGTCGACAAGGCGCGCTCGCGCGAGATGGGAGGATCGGGCTTGGGTCTCTCGATTGCGCGCACCGTCTTCGTGGCGCATGGCGGCGACATCACCTGTACAAGCGAGCCGGGTGTCGGTTCGATGTTTGTCATTTCGCTGCCCGCATTGACACCAGACCCCTCTCTGTGTTCTCCTACTTCACTCTGATGCAGGCATTCACCCACGTGTATCGTTCGTCGCGCACCGCTTTCGACGCCATCGGCGTCGGCATGTGTGCAGACGTGTCCGGGTGATGTAGCCAGACCCAAGAGCCCTTTTTCCAAAGGCCATCACCCGCGAGGTGATGGCCTTTTTTTTTGGTCCGGCGAAGTTTACGTACGAGGCACCCATGCAGGCACTGGCGATTGAGACGGAGCGGCTGGGGCGGATCTACAAACCCCGGAAGAACAACAAGGAGGAGTCAAAGGAGCGCATCGCGCTGAGCGACGTCACGCTGACCGTGTCGCGAGGGGAGCTCTTCGGCTTGCTCGGCCCCAACGGCGCCGGCAAGACGACGCTGATCAAGATCCTCACGACGCTGCTCGCACCCTCGTCCGGCTGGGCGGCGGTCGAAGGCTACGACGTGCGCCACGAGCCGCAATTCGTGCGCCCCTGCATCAACATGGTGTCGGGGGGCGAGGCGTCGGGGTACGGCTTGTTGACCGTGCGCGAAAACCTGTGGATGTTCGCGCAGTTCTACGGGCTGAGCTCTGCCGACGCGAACAGGCGCATTGTCGAGCTGCTCGACATCGTCAAGATGGCCGATCGGCTGCACACCAAATCGTCGCAGCTGTCGACCGGGCTGAGACAGAAGATGAATATCGCCCGCGGATTCCTCACCGATCCAAGAGTGTTGTTTCTCGACGAGCCTACGCTCGGGCTGGACGTCGAGGCGTCGCGCGACGCGCGGCAGTACATCCGGCGCTGGGTCGACGAAGACGCCAGGCGGACGGTGCTGCTGACGACGCATTACATGGTCGAGGCCGATGAGCTGTGCGATCGCGTCGCGATTATCAACGCCGGCCGCGTGCTCGCGTGCGATACGCCGTCGGCGTTGAAGCGGAAGCTGCAGCGGGAGCCGATCTTCCACCTCGAGACGACGGCGCTTGGAGACGGTGATGTGTCGGCGCTCGCTTCGCTCGCAGGCGTGCAGAAGGCCACGCATCGCATCAAGGACGGAGGTTCAACGGTGGAGCTCATCCTGCAGGAGGAGCGCGTGCTCGGTCCCGTGATCGGGTTGCTCGAGTCCAGACAGATCGGCCTGGTCACCCTGACGAAGCGCGAGCCGACGCTCGAGGACGTGTTCGTCGATCTCGTGGGACGGAGTATGGAAGAGGTCGAGCATGAATAGTCCATTGTCCAGAGTCGAAAGTCGAGCGTCCGGATGGCGCCTCTTCGCGCGCACGGTGGCGGCGCGCGCGTATCCGCGCCTCATCATGAACGTCAGGGAGAAGTGGTGGCTCGTGTTCGATATCGTGCTGCCGCTGATCGGTCTCTGCGCGTACGTGTTCATCTATCGCGCGAACAACGCGCCGGCCGATCTCATCGGGTTCGTGATTATCGGCGGCGCGATGAGCGCGTATTGGATGAACGTGCTGTGGTCGATGGGGAACCAGCTCTTCTGGGAGAAAGAGACGGGCAACCTCGCGCTCTACATCATGGCTCCGAACTCGATGATGGCCGTACTGCTGGGCATGGCGCTCGGCGGCATGTTCACGACAACGGTGCGCGCGGTCAGCATCCTCGTGATCGGCAGCCTGCTGTTCGATGTGCACTTCGCGGTTGAGAGCGTTCCGCTGCTGGCGGCGGTGTTCGCGCTGGCGCTTGTTGCGCTCTACGGGATGGGGATGATGTTCGCTTCGATGTTCCTGATGCTCGGCCGCGAGGGTTGGCATCTTGTGAATCTGGCGCAGGAGCCGGTGTTTCTGCTGTCGGGTACGTTTTTCCCGATTCGCAGCTTCAACTTCTGGGTCGCCGCAGGGGCGTCGATTATTCCGCTGACGCTGGCGCTCGACGCGATTCGCCAGTTGTCGTTCGCATCCGGCGCGGAGCTTGGTTTTCTCGACGTGCGGACCGAGATCGCCGTGCTGGCCGGTCTGTGCGTGCTGTTCCTGATTGCAGCGCGGATGTTACTGCAGCGGCTGGAACGGTTGGCAATTGCCGAAGGACGGCTTACAGAAGCCAGGGCGTAACGGATACAGAACCACAGAACCTAGGACCTAGAACCGCAAGTATTGAGGAAATATGTGGACATCGTTGCGCACCGCGGCGTGGCTCGGGTGGCAAATTGAATCGAACTGGGCGTCGCCTGCCCTGTTCGCGCTCTATTCGATCATCAAGCCGCTCACGTCGGCGGCCATCCTCGTCGTCATGTTCGGCATGGTGACGCAGGGGAATTTCGCGTCGACGGCGTTCTCGTACATGTATATCGGCAACGCGTTTTACATGTACGTCGGCGCCATCATGGCGGGTATGGCGCAGTGCGTCGTTGACGATCGCGAGCGCTTCAGAACGCTCAAGTCGATGTACGTCGCGCCGGTCAGCATTCCGATGTACCTGATCGGCCGCGGCTTCGCGCGGTTTCTGACGACGTCGTTGTCGGTTCTGGTGACGATCGGCGCCGGCATGGCGTTCCTGCACCTGCAGCTGAACCTGGGTGAGGTGCGGTGGGTGCTGTTCATCGTGGCGCTCGGCATCGGTGTCGCGATGCTCGCCATGATGGGGCTGGCGCTCGCGAGCGTCGTGCTGACCATCGCCCATGGATCGTGGCTGGTAGGAGAGGCCGTCGCCGGCGCATTGTTTCTCTTCTGCGGCGCGGTGTTTCCACTCGATGCGCTGCCGGCGTGGCTGCGGCCGGTCGGCTACCTGATGCCGGTCACCTACTGGCTCGAGCTGGTGCGGCGCGCGCTCCTCGCCCGCGTCGCTCATCAGTATCCGTCGCTGGCGGGTATCGGCGATGGAGAGCTGGTCGTTCTGGTCGTGGCGATGACGGCTGCGATGGGAGTCATGGCGGCGGCGATATTCCGCCGCTGCGACCTCATTGCACGCGAGCGCGGGCTGATCGATCGGACGACGAATTACTGAAAGGGAGATGCGATGAAGGTGTTTGGTCCGACGGATGAGCGTTCGCGCCAGCAACTCGACAACTGCATCACGGCCAGCGGTGAGGCCGCGCCAGCCGTGTTGTGTGCGGATCACCATCCCGGCTACTCGATGCCGATTGGCGGCGTGATCGCGCTGAAGGATTCGGTTATTCCTGCTGGTGTCGGCTATGACATCGCGTGCGGGAACTGCGCGGTGCGGACGAACATCCACGTGCCCGATCTCCGCTTGGAGGTGTCGCGGCTGATGGATGAGATCTGGCAGGTGATTTCCTTCGGCATGGGCCGGAACAATGACGAGCGCATCGATGCCCATCCGGTCTACGACCTGATCGCGAACAGTCCGGTTGCGGGACAGCGAAGGCTCCTGCAGTCGGCGCGCAACCAGCTCGGTACGGTCGGTAGCGGCAATCATTACGTCGATTTATTCGAAGATCGAGCCGATGGGCGTCTGTGGATTGGTGTGCATTTCGGCTCTCGCGGCCTCGGTCACAAGACGTGCACAGGGTTTCTCTCGCTCGCGGCTGGCAAGGCCTTTGATGAACACACCAGCGAGGGCGGCATGGACGATCCCCCGATGTTGTTGTCGCTCCAGTCGCCACTCGGTCAGGACTATCTCGCGGCGATGAAGATTGCGGGCGAGTATGCCTATGCGGGCAGGAATTGGGTCGTTGATCGCGTGCTGACGATCCTGGGTGCGTCGGACACGCTGCGTGTCCACAACCACCACAACTTCGCATGGGAAGAAACGCACGGCGGCGAATCGTTCATCGTCATTCGGAAGGGCGCTACGCCAGCGTTCCCCGGTCAGCGTGGATTCATCGGCGGGACGATGGGCGACGACGCTGTGATCGTCGAGGGCGTGGATTCGCCCGAGTCTGCGGCGGCGTTGTACTCGACCGTCCACGGAGCGGGCCGCGTAATGAGTCGGACTCAAGCAGCCGGCAAGGTGAAACGGCGCACTATTTGGGGCTGCGGACAACGCGACTGCAACGGCACGCTGCCAATTCAGACTGAACGCGGCGTTGACGGCGGCAATCCGAAGTGTCCACTGTGTCAGTCGAAGATGCACCGGCAGACCAAGGAAGATCGCGTCAGGGATGGCGTCGTGAATTGGCCAAACTGGCAAGCGAAGCTCAAAGCGCAAGGCGTTGAGTTGCGCGGAGCCGGAGCCGACGAAGCGCCTGAATGCTACAAGCATCTTCCTGATGTGCTCGCGCATCACGGCGACACGATCAAAGTCCTGCACACGTTGCGGCCTATCGGCGTGGCGATGGCCGGTGCTGATACGTTCGATCCGTTCAAGGACTAGCTGAAAACAGGGATTGGGGACTTGGGATTAGGGGTCCAAGCACAAATCGCAAGAAGCAGTAAGGCCTGCGTCAGACCCTCTGACGCATCAGCATCTCGCAAGCGCGTGGCTGATAGTTCGGAACAGGAACCCGTAACCGCTAGTTGGAATCGCCCGGCGCCTTGTACTCAGGCACGTGGTTGACGATCGGCTTGATCGTCCGCAGATACGCGTAGACCGCTTTCAGATCGTCGTCCGTTGCGTTCCGATACGCCGGCCACGGCATCGGCGGGTTGATGGGACGCGACACGCCCATGTGCCTGCCCGTGCGAATCGTCTGCACGAACATCTCCTCGGTCCAGATGCCGAGCCCCGTGTTCTGCTCGGGCGTCAGGTTGAACGCGTAGCTCACACCCCACGGTCCGCTGAACGCGGTGTTGGTGGGGAAGCCCGACCAGAGGAACGGCTCGGCGGCCTTCACGTTCGGCAGCGGTCCGATCTGCTCAGGGTGCCCCGAGAGGAAACGGTCCATGTCGGGCTCGGGGCCCTGCGGCCCCATCTTCCACGGCGTGTGGCAATCGTTGCAGCCCATGATTTTCACGAGGTACTCGCCCCGTTGCACCTTCGCGGCGTGTGAAGGCGCAGGATCCTGAGGTTGTGTCTGACTGGTGGAGAGCGTGACGAATCCTGCGGCGGCGACAAAGAAGACGGCGGTTGCGGCGATGAATGTGTTTTTCATATGCAGGAATTTACAGAGTCGCGCGAAGGCGCGTTGCTAAGACTTCCCTAGAGACATCTGAAAACTTTCCTAAGCTGTCCGCGCGATCCTAAAAACTTCCTAAATGGTTCATAATCACCGGGATTCATGAACGAACGTCTTCGCAAATGCGTGGAACCTGGCGTCTCGGTCATCGTCGGGTCGGTGGACGCGGCGGGGAATCCGTCGTGTTGCCGCGCCGTCGGATTGAGGTCTGACGACGACCTCGCGACGGTGACGGTGTTCGTGCCGGTGGCCACGAGCACCGACACGATGGCGAATGTCGCCGTCACCGAACGGCTGGCGATCGTCACGACACACCCCATCTCGCATTGCGCGACGCAGTTGAAAGGTGTCGTCGAGCGCACCCGTCCCGCACGCGATGACGAGGAACCGTTCATCGTCGAGCACTTCGCGGGCTTCGGCGGCGTGCTCAACACCATCGGCTATCCGTTGCGCGTGACGCGGTCGATTACGCATTGGCCTGCCTTCGCGCTCGAGATGCGGGTCGAAGAAATCTACGAACAATCACCTGGACCGAAGGCCGGCACCCGTCTGCGATGACCGCACCCGTGAAGTTATCGGACCTTTCGAGCTGCTTTCAGGGAGTCACGCCCAGCCTCATCGCCACGGTGGATGGACGCGGCGTACCGAACATCACGTACGTCAGCCAGGTCTATTACCTTGACGAGCGACACGTTGCGTTGTCGTGCCAGTTCTTCAACAAGACGCGCCGCAATCTCGACGAGAACCCGCGCGCGTGCGTGGAGATGGTCGATCCGCTTACCCTTCAGGCGTACCGAATCAGGTTGAAATTCCTGCGGTCGGAGAATCAGGGGCCGCTGTTCGACACGATGTCGGCGCGCATAGAGGCCATCGCGTCGGCGACAGGCATGAAAGGCATTTTCCGTTTGATTGCGGCGGACGTGTTCGAAGTGCAGTCGCTGGAAAGAGTGGAAGGGTTTCTCGTCGCCGGTCGCCCCGAGGTCGCATCGGAGGCCCCGTCGCTTGCAGGGCACCGCTCGGAGGTGCGTGGGCTGCAATGGGTGTCGGAGCGCATCAACCGTGCGCGCGATCTCGAGACGCTGCTGCATGCGGCGCTCGAGGCGCTCGAGGAATATTTTACGTTCAGGCACACGAGCGTGCTGCTGTACGACGAGCCCTGCGGGAAGCTCGTGACGCTCGCGAGCCGCGGCTACGGCGAGAGCGGCATCGGCGCGGAGGTGCGGCTCGGCGAGGGGGTGATCGGCACCGCCGCGCGAGATCGCCAGGTGCTGCGCTTCAGCAGCTTCGATGCGGACCTCGCCTATGGGCGCGCGATTCGCCGCGAGGCCGCCAGCGAGGACGCGTGCGCGGACATCCCGCTCCCAGGACTGGCCGACGCGAAAAGCACCCTGGCCATTCCGCTGACGGTCGGCGATCGCCTTGTCGGCGTGCTGTCGGCCGAAGATCGCGATCCGATGCGCTTTGGTGAATGGCACGAGGCGTATCTGCAGATTATCGGCAACCAGATCGCGCTGGGCATCGATCGGATGACGACTCTTGACACGGACGCCGACGCTTCGCCGGCGCGGCCATCGAAAGGGGTAAGGGGTGAGGGGCGAGGGGTGAGGGGCAGGGGCAAGTGGTAAACCCTGCGAAGAAGAAACGCACGCTGACCTATTACAGGAAGGACGACGCGATCTTCGTCGACGGCGAATATCTGATCCGCAACATCCCGGCGCGTATTCTGTGGAAGCTGCTCGACGAATCGCAGCGCACGGGGCGCACGGAATTCACGAACCGCGAAGTGCGGCTGGACGAATCGCTCGGCTTGCCGCCGGTGAAGGACAACTTCGAGAGCCGCCTCATCCTGCTGCGCCATCGCCTTCAGGAAAAATGCCCGGACGTACAGATCGTCTCAACTGGCCGGGGCCGCTTCGCGCTCCAGACCGACACGGCGATTGAAATGATCGAGCGGTAGTCCTCTCGAGTCCCACTTCGCTGATTTTCAAAAATGTTGAGACACGCCTCCTGAACTCCTGATCTCCTGTTCCAATTCCGGTAACGCAGGTGCTGTCCTTGAGCGCGGACAGCGACGTCATACTTTTCGAAATTGCCCGTTTTTATTAGGAATTTCAACGGCACGGCGGTTGCACTACGCCGTTTCGGAGGTGCGTATGACTCTGCGGTTTGCACTGGCCCTCGCTCTGGCGGTTTCGGCGTTTTCGCTCGATGCGTCCGCGCAGCGCGGGAGGGGCAATGGCGGATATAACGGATACAGCGGTATCACGGTGTACGAGGATCCGAATTTTCGCGGCGACAGCTTTACCTTCCGCAACGAGGTGCGCGACCTGCGGGAGGAAGGACTGAACGATCGGATCAGCAGCCTCGAGGTCGACGGCAACCAGGCGTGGGAAGTGTGCCGTGACGTCAACTTCGGCGGCGGATGCCGCGTGTTCCAAGGCACGATCGACGATCTCCGGTCCGAGGGCTGGAACGATCGCATTTCTTCGATGCGCGCCGTCGGGTTCGCGCGTGGCAACAGCAACCGCGGCGGGATGTGGGGCAATTCGCGAGCCAACGCCAACAACCGCCAGTCGCGGCTGGTGCTGTTCGATCGCCCGAATTTCCGCGGCGACGCACGAAATGTGCTGAACAGCGCGACCAACCTCGGAGGCGATAGCGCCCGCAGCGTCCAGGTCTATGGCGGGACCTGGGAACTGTGTGAAGGCTCGTCCCGCAATGCACGCTGCGTGACGGTCAGCGAGAGCGTTCCCGACGTGCGAAACCTCGGACTTCGGAACGGTGTGGCGTCCGCGCGGGAAGTCGGCCCGCAGGAATTGGTAGATTGGTAGATTGGAAGATTGTGAGATGGGAAGACAGTGATATTGAAGTCTTCCAATCTATCAATCTTCCAATCTATCAATGGTGGCCACAGGCAGACCCACCGCTTTCATGAGGGCGAGCGCATTGCTGTGGGTCACCGGTCCGGGCTTCATCCTGTAGTCAAAAATCAGTTCCCCATCCCGCAGCTCATCTTCGAAGTGCACATTCACCGCACGGCCGCCTGACTGATCGGCGATCGCCGTCAGCGCGAGATCGTGCGTCGTTGTCAGGCCGATGGCTCCGCGATCGATCAGGTTGAGGAGCAGCGCCTCGGCACCAATTTTCCGGTCGTGAGAGTTGGTTCCCTGGAAGAGCTCGTCGAGCAGGAACAGCAGCCCGGTCGATGACGGCACTGGCAGCGGTCCGGCGAGATCGGCGACGCTGCGGATGCGGGAAATCTCTGCAAAGAATCGCGAGCGGCCTGCCTGCAGCGAGTCGTGCACGTGGAGCGTCGCGCCCACGGCGAGGGGTGTCAGCGTGAGCGTGGCGGCGCGCACCGGTGCGCCGGCCATCGCAAGCACGACATTGACACCCACGGTACGCAGCAGCGTGCTTTTGCCAGACATGTTCGAGCCGCTCACAATCAGGAGTCGTGTTTGTGGCGTCAGGAAGACGTCGTTTCGCACCATGCGCCCGGCCGGCACGAGCGGATGTCCGAGGCTCGCGCCTTCGAATCGCGCCGGCCCTCCATCTTCGACGAGGATGGGAAACGGGTCGTCGGCATGCTCGTAGGCGTATGCGGCCAACGAGCTGAGCGCCTCGTACTCGGCCACCGCGGAAAGCCATGCGATGACCTTAGGTCCGAATTCGCGCCGCCAGCTCTCGATCGCCGACGCAAGGTGCAGCGCCCAGGACAGGGCGGCTGCAATGGGCGCGAAAAATGCGTTGCGCCGCCAGTCGAGCATGTCGGCGAGCCGCTTGAGACGGCGGATCGCTTCGGATGGCACGACGCCGTGACTCATCATCCCGGCGCGTATCTCCGTGAGGCGCGGGCTGCGCAAGGCGGAGCGCTCGATGAGGGAGAGCGTGTCGGCGAGGATGTCGAGCTGTCCGAGCGGCCGCTCGACGCCGCGGACGATGCGCGAGACACGTGTGCGCGACGATCGCGTCAGGATCATCTTGAGAAGGATGACGACCAGCAGCGGAGTCGCCGGGCCTCCCTGCACCCACCACACCACGCCGCCGATGATGCCGGCCGCGAGGACGACTGCTGCCGAGCGGAGCCAGATGCTTTCGGGCGCCGCCGGCGCCGACGCCCAGGCGCTGAGTGCGACCGTATCGATGTCGCGCGACGCTCCGCCGGCTGTCGCGAGCGCTTCGCGAAAATCCAGCGCTTCGCGCAGCTCCATGATGGACGCCTGCCGCTGACGCACGGTGGTGACGTCGGCCGGAGCGCTCAACCATCGTGCGAGCCGCTCTTCGCCGAGGTGCGTGCGGGCGCGCGAGAGCAATTGAAACAACGAGGCGGGACCGAACACATCGAGATCGCCGGCATATAAGTGATCGTCGCTGAGAAAGCGGGTGCCTGGCTCGCCGATACCGTGCCATCTGTCTTCGAGACGCGCGAGGCCGTGTTCGTAGAACGTCACCGCACGAGCGGCGCGATCGAGAGCGCGAAGGACGCGGTCGTGCCACACAGCCAACGCGCCGAAGGCAAAAACGGGCACGGCGAATAACCAAGCCGTGACGCCGGGGCCGAGCACGAGCCAGGCGGTCAGTGCGAACGCGGCAACCGCGGCAAGACGCGCGTAGCTGACGCGCGCGTCGAGGCGGGCGAGGCGCGCATGTTCCGTTGCGCGCGCCGCCCGCCGTTCGCGATATTCACTTGGTGCTGAGTTGGTCAAGACGCAGGGTCCGCCCTGCGATCCTATCTGAAGGTGTACCCAACGCCGAATTTGAAGTCCGGGCTGCCTTCGACGCCGATCTTCGCCTCGAAAAACAGGCCGCTGCGACCCTTCACGCCGCCAGAAAGTTGAAGCCACCTTCTGTGTCTGAGCTCTCCGTTGTCGAAGTCGTACCAGTTGATCGACGGCCCGCCGCCGACATACAGGTTCCACGGGCGCCCGCCCGGAAAGGTGTACGTAAAGTCAAAGTTACCGGATACCGTGGTGACGTCGCCGATGCCGATATCCACGCTGGGACGAAATCGCAGCCGATCGATCAACGGAGAAGTTTCGATGTGGCCCCCGAAGTAAAACTGATCGGGGTCGAGCGATACTCCCGCCTGGACTCCAGGAGCCACTTGTTGCGCTTCCGCGGGATTCGGAGCGATCGCACTTGCCAGGCCAAGACATACCACACACGCCCACAACGACACACGAACACGACGCATACGTATCCTCCTGGCTGTCACCCGATACAAAATACGATCCACAGCAGCGCACGCCCATATGCATTCAGCCAATACGGATTTGATCCATGCGCGTGGATTAACCAAGCGCTTTGGTACATTCACAGCCGTCGATGGTATCAACTTCGACGTGCATGCCGGCTGGAGCGGACGCTGATCAAGTGATGCTGAACGCGCCTGCGCCAGAGATTTGCTGTCTCGACACAGAGGCACTGAGGCACAGAGACCCGCACGGAGAAAACGCATTTCTCTGTGGAAGGCGTAAGGGATCTCTGTGGGTGAGCATCGACTTCGTCGGCCGCGATTGCGCCGGCGGCGCGATGTCGATGCGGTGCTCTGCGCCTCCGTGTTGAAGACGGGCAATTCGCGATGTGTTCGTTACGCCGTCGCGAGCCTGCGGCCGCGCATCGACAGCCATCGAAGCGAGAGTCCCGTCGCGCACCCCAGCGCGACGAGCGCCGGCGCGACGAGCCACGGACGTGAGCTACCGTAGATGAGCGGAAAGTGATTGCTGACCATGAACAGCAGCACGGCAGGCGCGATGACGGCGTTATCGGCGATCCGTAACGGCCGCTGATTCGTATTGTTCAACAGAATAATGCCCAGCATCGCGCCAATGTGGATGAAGACCGCGCGACCGGTCATGAACTCCGCCAGACCCTGAGCGATGCCCCCGACGAGCAGCAACGAGACGACGGTGGCCACAGCCGGCCGCTGCACGAAGAGCGTCCACACGGCGTCGTAGAGCAGCCAGGCCAGAAACAGCACTGCGACCCCCACGCCCACGGCCATCCACAACGACTGGGAAGGCGTCGTCAGGGCTCCGCCGGCGTAATACACGAAAATGAGAAGCGCGACTCCGGTGAGCGCCGTGACGCCAGCCCATCCGCGCATCCACGCATCGGATTTCGGAGGATACATGTGCTGCGCGAACACGAGCGACCAGATGTGACCGATCCACATCACGGCGGACACTACGTGGAGCCAGCGGAACAGCAGATGGTGCAGCTCGCCAATATCCATCGCAGCGTTAGACGTATACTGACGAACTGGGTTCCATGACAACGCGCGCCATTGACCCCACCTTTCTCGCGCTGCCGCTCGATCGCCTCGCCGACGTGGCTTTGGAGATCGCAAAACGGAGCGGCGCCACCTACGCCGATTTCAGGGTCGAGCGCCTCCGCAGCCACATCATCGTTGCCCGCGATCGCGAGCTGCAGACATCGGTCGAGAGCGAGACCGTCGGCTTCAGCGTGCGCGTGGTCTCCAAAGGGGCGTGGGGATTTGCGGCCGGGATCGACCTCACCACCGAGGCGGTTTCAGCGGTCACGCGCCGTGCCGTCGAAGTCGCGGAATCACTTGCTCCGCTCAATACCGAACCCGTCACGCTCGCCGACGAGCCCGTGTATCGCGACACGTATGTCTCGAGCTACGAGATCGATCCGTTTGCGGTCGCCGAAGATCGGAAAATCGATTTCCTGCTCTCGCTCAACGATCGCGCGCTCGCCTCGAAGTTGATCGACCGGGTCACCTCGCACGTGATGCTCGTCCGCGAGCAGAAATACCTCGCGTCGCTCGCCGGGTCGCGCATCACGCAGCAGCGCGTGCGCGTGAAGGGCGATCTCACCGCCGTGCGCATCGACAAATCCACCGGCGCGTTCGAAACGATGGGAAATGCGGCACCGCCCTCCGGAAGGGGATGGGAGTACTTCACGACGGGGTACGACTGGCAGAAGGACGCGGACGACATTCCGGCGCTGCTCGAGCAGAAGATGTCGTCGCCATCCATTGCGCCCGGCCGGTACGACATCGTCGTCGATCCCACCAATCTGTGGCTGACGATTCACGAGTCGATCGGCCACTCCACCGAGCTCGATCGCGTGCTCGGGTACGAGGCCAACTACGCGGGCACGTCCTTCGCGACGCTCGACAAGCTCAACACGCTGCAATTCGGCGCGCCGATGATGCGCGTGACAGGCGATCGGCAAGTCGAGCACGGCCTCTCCACCATCGGCTACGACGACGAGGGGGTGGCGGCGCAAACCTGGGACATCGTGCGCGATGGCGTGCTCGTGGGCTACCAGCTCGACCGCCAGATGGCGCACAAGCAGGGATTCGGACGGTCGAACGGCTGCGCGTTCGCCGATCAGGCCGGCCGTGTGCCGCTGCAGCGGATGCCGAACGTCTCGCTCAGCGCGAGCCCGAAACCGATCACGCTGAACGATCTGCTGTCGGGCATGGATGAAGGCCTGTACATCGTCGGCGACAAGAGCTGGTCGATCGACATGCAGCGCTATAACTTTCAGTTTACCGGGCAGAAATTCTTCCACGTGCGAGGCGGGAAAATCGTCGGACAGGTCAAGGACGTCGCGTATCAGTCGCGCACGACCGACTTCTGGAACTCGATGGAGGCAGTGGGCGGGCCGTCGACATACGTGCTTGGCGGCGCATTCAATTGCGGCAAGGGGCAACCCGGACAGATTGCGCCCGTGTCGCATGGATGTCCCGCGGCGCTCTTCAGGCAGGTGAATATCCTCAACACCGCGCAGGAGGGGCACTGATCACCCTTCAGGACACCATCGATCGCGTGCTGCGCCTGTCGACGTCGGATGCGTGCATCGTGATTGCGCGGCGAGTGTCGAGCGTCAACATCCGGTGGGCGCACAATACGGTGACGACCAACGGCGATGCCGATGAGGCGCAGTTGACGGTGATCTCGATCGCCGGCCGCCGCGTCGCATCGGTGACGCGCACGTACTTCCCGCCCGAGCGTCTCGAGGAAATCGTCCGCGAGTCTGAGGCCGCGTGCGAGCGCCGTCCCGAGGCGCCCGATTACATGCCGCTGATCGAAGGAATGGGGGAGCCGGCGGATTGGTATGCGCCTCCTGCCGACTCGGACATCCACGTGTTCGATCCCTTCGTGCCGCAGTTGCGTAAGCTGTACGAAGATGCGCGGCTCGCCCAGATCGCGACGTTTGGGTATTCGGAGTTCCAGACGGCGACGACCTTCGTGGCGACATCGGCCGGAGTGAGGCAGCGGCATACCGAGCGCCTGGGCAAAGTCGAAATCACCGGCAAGACGCCCGACTTCGCGCGGTCCTCGTGGGTTGGCCGGGTGACGCACGATTTCCTGGACATCGATCTGCGGGAGATGTTCGACACGTTGCGGCAGCGCCTTGGCTGGGCCGCGCAGCGTATCGAGATGCCGGCGGGCTCGTACGAAGTGCTGCTCGAGCCGTCGCCTGCCGCCGATCTCGCGATCAGCGCGTACTCGTTCATGACCCGGCGCGATGCCGACGAAGGACGCAGCCCGTACTCGAAGCCGGGAGGCGGCACGCGCATCGGCGAGCGGCTCTTCGGCGACGTGACGATCTATTCGGACCCGGCCGAGCCAGGCATCGAGACGACGCCGTTTCATTACGGAGTCGATTCCGGAGGGGCGTCATCGGTGTTCGACAACGGGCTGCAACTGGCGCGATCCGAGTGGGTGCGCGACGGTGTCCTGCAGAACCTCATCACGCCGCGGTATTGGGCCGCCAAGGCGGACACCCGCGTCATGCCGTACGTGAACAACCTTGTCGTCGACGGCAGCGGGCCCGGGACGAGTGAGATGATCGCGCAGACGGACCGTGCACTGCTCGTCACCTGTTTCTGGTACATCCGCACTGTCGATCCGCAGTCGGCGTTGCTGACGGGGCTGACGCGCGACGGCGTGTTCCTCATCGAACGCGGCCAGGTGAAAGGCGCCGTGAATAATTTCCGTTGGAACATGAGCCCGATTGCGGCGCTGGCGCAAGTGACACAAACCGGACGCTGTGGCATGGCGCTGCCGCGCGAGCACGACGAGTTTCTCCGGTCGAAGGCGCCCGCTCTTCGTATCGAGCGCTTCAATATGAGCTCGATCAGTGAGGCCAGTTAATCGTCCCTTCATTGGCAGATCGGTAGATTGCAGGATTGACAGATTGTTGTCAGATTGAGGATTGTCGATTGCAGATTACGGATATACGTGTGGTGTCTGGCGAGGGATCGATCGATCGGCTTGGGGAACTGGCGAAAGAGCTGGGGTTTTCGCGCACGTTGCTCGTGGCCGATGCCGGGCTGGTGAAGGCCGGGCATCTCGAGCATGCCCGCGCGTCGCTGGAGGCCGCGGCTGTGGATACGATCGAGTTCAGCGACTTCGGGCCGAATCCCGATGCCGACATGCTCGATGCGGGGCGCCGTCACGCGGCAGGGAAGCGCATTGACTCGATCATCGGCCTCGGCGGGGGCAGCTCGCTCGACTGTGCGAAGGGGATCAATTTCCTCTTGACGCAGGGCGGAGCGATTCACGATTTCCAGGGCTACGGCAAGGCGATGAAGCCGATGCTGCCGATGATTGGCGTGCCGACGACGGCGGGGACCGGCAGCGAGGCCCAGTCGTACGCCATCATTTCCGATCCGCGCACGCACAAGAAAATGGCGTGCGGCGATCCCAAAGCCGCGTTTCGCGCCGTCATTCTCGACCCGCGCCTCACGCTGACGCAGCCTCCCGCTGTGACGGCGGCGGCCGGCTACGACGCCATCGCCCACGCCGTCGAGAGTTTCGTGTGCACGAAGCGCACCGCACGATCGCAGGCGCTGTCGCTCGAGGCATGGCGGCTGCTCGAGGCGAATTACGAGCGCGTCCTTGCAGCGCCCGACGATCTCGACGCGCGCGCCGCGATGCAGCTCGGTGCGTTTCACGCCGGGACGGCGATCGAGCTCTCGATGCTGGGTGCGACGCACGCGTGCGCGAACCCGGTGACCGCGCGTTACGGCACCACACACGGCCACGCCATCGCGATTCTGCTGCCGCACGTCGTCCGCTGGAACGCCAGCGTGTCTGCGCCGCTGTACGGAGAACTGCTGCGTTCCCGCGCACCCAACGCACCCATTGCACCCGACGCACCCATTGCACCCCGCACCTAGTGCAGCTCTCGCCGTGCGGCTTTCTGTTCTGGCCGCTGCCGGTGATCTGCCGAAAACGCTCCGAGACGCCGGCGCGTCGAGCGGCGATCTGGCTTCGCTTGCCAGCGAGGCTGCGGGGCAATGGACCGGCACGTTCAACCCGCGGCCGTTTGATGCAGATGGAGCGCTGGAGATTTACCAATGCGCGTTCTGATTCACTTCGCGTCATTCTGGATGATCTGCGCGGTCACGGTAGTGTCCGGCTTCCACCTTCGCGCCGAAGGCGCTACGGCGAGACTCGCCGGAGCCTTGGCGGAGGCGGTCAGCCGGACCCTCGTTGCGCAACAACAGACATCGTGGCCGCAATTTCGCGCGAACCCGCAGCTCACGGGCGTCGCGTCAACGCCGGTTGCACCGAAACTGAAGGTGATGTGGACCTTCGACGCCGGCGAGGCGATCGAGTCGTCTGCGGCGATTGCCGATGGGGCGGTGTACGTGGGGTCGGCCGCAGGAGAGTTGATCGCACTCGATTTTCAGACCGGTGCGGTCCGCTGGAAATATCGGACCGGTGAGATCGGCGAGTCGTCTCCGGCCGTCGCGAACGGTGTCGTCTATGTCGGCGACCTCACCGGCACCTTTCACGCCGTCGATGCGAAAACGGGCAAGGCGCTGTGGACGCACAAGACGATGGGAGAGATTCGATCGTCGCCGGTCGTAGTGGGCGACAAGGTGCTGATCGGATCCTACGATCGGTTCCTCTACGCGCTGTCGGCGGCCAAGGGCGCCGTCGCATGGAAGGTCGAGTTTCAGGGCTACGTGCACGCGACGCCCGCGGTCGTCGACGGCGTGGCGTACATTTCCGGATGCGACGAAACGTTCCGCGGCATTCGCGTGGCTGACGGGCGAGAAGTGCTGAACGTACCGATCGGCGCATACATGGGTGCATCTGCCGCGATCGCGGGCAGCGCCGCGTATGTCGGCACCTTCGAGAACGAGGTAATCGGCATCGACATGAAATCGCGGAAGGTGATGTGGACTTATCGCCATCCCGAGCGCCTGTTTCCGTATTACTCGTCGGCAGCATTCAGCCAGGGGCGCGTGGTGCTCGGCGGGCGCGACAAGATGGTCCATGCGCTCGACGCGAAAACCGGCAAGGCGTACTGGACGTTCATGACCAACGCGCGCGTGGAGTCTTCTCCTGCGATCGTGGGAAATCGCGTGTTCGTGGGCTCGACCGACGGCCGCCTGTACGAACTGGATCTCCTCAAGGGCGCGAAACTGTCGGACTTCGACGCAGGCGCTGCGATTACCGCGTCGCCCGCCGTGGCAGACGGGCGCGTCGTCTTCGGAACTCACGACGGCCGCCTGTACTGCCTCGGATAGCCTCCGTCCTCCGGGAACAGTGGTTGCAGTAGCAGACCCGGAGGCTTCATGACGACACATCGAACCGGTGTCTGGGCGTGCATCGCACTGGCGCTGATATGCGTTTTTGGCTGGAATTCCGCAGGAATCGCCCAGACGCGCGGCGAACCCGAGCACTTTACCGCGTCGTTCGTTGACATCAACACAGGACGGGCCGGTCCTGTTCAGATGTCAGTCACGCGCTGGACGACGGAGACCGAGCGTACGGCCTTTCAGCAGACGCTTTTCAAGAAAGGGCAGAACGAGCTGCTCGAAACGCTTCGCGATGGGCGCTCGGTCGGCAGGATCTACACACCGGGAAGCATTGGCTACGACCTGCGCTACGCGGAATCGAAGGCGCTGCCAGATGGCGGCCGCGAGATTATCCTCGCGACCGATCGCCCGATGAGCTTCTGGGAAATCACGAATCGCCCGATCTCGTCGCAGTATCCGTTCACGTGGGTGCAGTTCCGCATCCGCCCGGACGGTACGGGCGACGGAACGTTGTTCGTGGCGGCGCGCATCATCGGTGAGGAAGCGGACGACTTGATCGAAGTCGAGGACTTTGCGATTCAACCCGTTCGTTTGGAGAACATCCGGTCGCGCAAGGGCAACAATTAATTCAGCGATGCGCCGAGCCGGTCCACAGAGGACCCGCTCGGCGCGTCGGTTATAGCGCGCTGCGTGAACTGCCTTCCTTAGCGCACCAGCAACCGACTAGTAGCTGGCTTTTTGTGTTTGGGCCGGTACCGTCACCTTCAACTCCTGCTGAGGCCCGAGCGGCTTGTGATCGTTGCCGGCCAGCACCACGACGATCGTATGAGGGCCGGGCGCCAACTCGTGATAGCTGAGCTTCGCTGTGGGAGTTGCCACGATGGGTCCTTTATCCAGTTGGTAATGAAGATGGCCTTGACCAGCAACCGCCTTCTCCATCGATATCGCCGGATCGACCAGCTCAATACCAGATGTCGTGACCTCAACCGTTGCAGCGCGGCCGGCGGCCTTCCTGTCCGCATCGATCAGTTTCGCGGTCATGCTCGGTTTCGTTGCACTGCCCGGCGCCTGTGCGTCCATGCGCTGAACGGCCATGCATGCTGTCAGCGCAACAGTCATGATCGCCATCGAGAACCTTGACGTTGTCATGTTTTTCCTCCAAATGAATCTGAGCAAGTACCGAAGCAAACCATGTGCCTCCGGTGCCGGCGTCAGCTTTGCTTTTCATCGCGTTTCTCCGAGCCAGCCGCCCGTGAATCCTGCCCGGCGCAGTCCGCGCACGATGGGTGCACAGCGGCGCATGAGGCGCCAGATCAGGCCCGATCGGTAGTTCTCGATCATCATGACGACCGGACCTTGGTCAAGGGCGAAGTGCGCATTTGAGATCCAGCCGTGCTTGTGGCCGGAGTCGTGGAAGGTCGGGTTTACGCTGCACGCCAGACCGTACTTGCTGTCCATCTTCGGAAACGTCTCAAGCGTGTGTCGCAACGTTGGCAGAACAATTTCCGGCGAAAACGGCAGCGATGCGACGACGGCCCACGGTGCCAGCGTGCCGTCGTCCGGCCCGTAAGGGACCCCTCGCGCTCGATAACCCAGGAATCGCCGCGTTACACCCTTTATTCGTCGCGTGATCGGACCAGGACCGTTGCTGGCGGTTATGCCCCAGGCATGTTCGCCGTAGTCCACGAACTGCTTCGGATTGCGGATCGCGTACGCCTGCTGCACATATGTGGCGCGCCGGCTGTTCTCGAAATAGTCGATGCATTTGCCGCGCATGAACGCATCCTGGATTCCGCGAAAATCGATCCAGAGGTGCGACAGCTGGTGCATGAATAAAGGGCCGCCATAGAGAAACTCGTGCCCGTAGAGTTTCGTCCAGCGGTAAGTGGACGTCCACGCCTCATAACTCTCCTCCGGCAACGGAGATGTCGGCGCGCCGAGGCCAAGCACGTAAAGCAGGAGACCCTCACAGTATCCGTCCCAGAAGTAAGGCAGAAACCCACGCTCGGGAGTCCACCCGTGCGAAACCTTCATGTGATTGTTCTGCGCCCACTGCCAATCGGCCCGAGCGTAAAGTCGTTCGGCGAGATGACGCACTTCCTCCTCGTGAGAGGTATTACCGTTGAAATACTCGGCCGCGCTCAGCGCGCCGGCCAGCAGGATGGCGGTATCGATCGTGGAGAGCTCACACTTCCACGCGCGGCGCCCGGTCTCTATATCGAGAAAATGGTAGTAGAACCCGCGGTACCCGGTAGCATCGGCATCGCCGGCCTGGGAGCTCTTCCAGAAAAACCGAAGCGTGGCGAGCGTGCGTTCGAGCGCCCGCGCGCGATCAACAAAGCCGCGCTCGACGCCGACCAGATATGTCGTCAACGCAAGTCCGACACCTGCGATGCTGGCCGGGTCGCCGGCCTTCAGCGTGTTGTCGGGCAGGAGTCCGTTTTCAGGATTGCTCTCGTTCCAGAAGTAATTAAAAGTTCCTTGCTGAAGGTCGTGAAGGCGCTCTTGCTCGAGCGGTTTGTCGCGAGTGCGGATGCGTCTGGCGCTCGGCATCAGAATTCCAGTTGCGTGCGAGAGGCGATCCAGGACCGCAGAAGCCGGCCCTGGGATCTCGACGATCGGTTGGAAGTAGTTATCTACCGGGTGCCGGGCTGGCCGGACACGTTCCCGCGATCTCTCGCACTGATGTTGCCTCAAATTCGGGCAGACTGATTGCGTCGGGGCCAGGTCCTCGATCGGGACGAGGTCCGCCGACGGTTGCGCCCGAACCCTCAGGATCGATACGACCGGTCACCTCGACTTTCTTACCGACGAGCGCCTTCAAGCGCTCATCCGAAGGGCCCTCGACCTTGTACATGTTGCCGCTCGCTGGCGTTGTGCCGGATGTTCCAACTGCTCCTGGGACGGCTCCCGGCCTCGCCTGTCCGCTCGGCATTGCGGCGTCCGCCAGGACGTAGTCCTCGAGAACACCCGCACGCTCCACGACATTGGGCTTTCTCCCTGGTACTTGATCTTCCCGATAGAGACATCCGACGAGGGTCGCCGGCGCTTGCTGCGTCGTCGTTGCCGCTGGCGGGTCGGCGGCGGGACGCGGCGCGGTCTGGGGTGCCTGATTTGCTGTGAGCGCGGCTGTCGCCAGCACCGCACCGATCGCAGAAATGAATCGCTTGTCTCTCACGTGATTCCTCCTTTTGCGTTTTCCGTTCTCACGTCAAAGATCAGTGGCGCTTGAAGTACTGAACGGCGCGTTCGTGTTTCTCGGCCGCGGCTCGGGAGCTGAACGTGCCCAGATTTCTCCGTTTTCCGGTTCGCGGATTGACTCTGCGCGAGTACAAGCGGTACTCGCCGGATTTGAGCTTTCGAATCATGGTCACGATATCGAAGGACCGATGTGGGCGCGCGCATTTTCTGCGCGCGCCCAAGGCGTCAACCGTCAGTTACTGAGACGCCCGTCCGCTCTGCTGTGATACTTCGCGCACCAGCTCAGCGACTTCGCGCTTGGGCGCGACTCGCGCGACATCAGCTTGAGCGATGATGCCGGCGCAGATGCCCCCATCGCTCACGACGGGGACCCGCCTGATCTGGTGCCTCTCCATCGTCGAGACGATCTCTTCAAGCGTATCGCTTTCGTCTACCGTCACGGCCGGCGATGACATGCAGCTTTCCACCGTGTACCCAATCGGATTCTTCCCCTGAGCGACCGCACGACAGACGATGTCGCGATCGGTGATGACGCCGATGATGCGATCGTTCGCGTCGACAATCGGGATCTCCCCGCAGTCGTTCTGGAGCATCATCTTCGCCACTTCGTCCAGGGTTGTCCGGGGACTGCAGCATGCCGGCTCGGGTGTCATGATGTCGCGGGCCAACCTCGCCATCAGCTCCTCCCTCGTCCGCCGGATGCATCGGCGATTTCCAGCCGCCTGCCGCGAGAGACCTCGCGAGGCGGCGCTTGAACGACGATCTCGAGCACGCCGTCGTTGAAATGGGCCTTAGCGCTGTCGGTAATTGCGCCTTCGGGCAACGGCACGACACGATAGAAGCTGCCGTAGCTGCGCTCGGTGCGGTAATAGCCCTCGCGATCTTCTTCGTGCTCTTCGCGCCGTTCGCCTTCGATCGTGATCGCGCCGTCGTTTATGTCGATTTTCATGTCGTCTTTTTTCAGACCCGGCAGATCGGCGCGCACGATGTAGTCATTTCCGCGCTGAAATGTTTCCACCTGGGGCGCCCAGAAGCCCCGCGCCCTGACGCCCTGTCTGAAATGGACCGGCAGTGCGGGTGGTCAAGCCGAAGGGCTCCCAGAACGCCGCAAAAGGATCGCGGCCACCCCAGAACCCGGCGAACGGGTCGCGCCACATCGCCTCGCTGTGTCCGGCGCCGCGCTGCAACCCTTGTTGATTTCGATGTTCATCAGAACGCGTACGTTGATCTCTTTCTTTGCGATCCGTTTGTGCCATGCGAACACCTCGCTTTCGAGTTCCTGGATTTCACGGATGACATTGGGTGATCAATGCCAACTGTACAAGCGAGCAATTCGCGCACCAGGCATCGCTGTGCACACATCGAGTCAAACGCCGTTCGCGCTGTCGCGAGTCAGAACAGATCGGTGTTCGGACTGTTCACCTCACGTCGCGCCGGCGTTCGTTGCGGGCGGCCCCAACCGAACCAGTGTTCTGGTGCCATCGGCCGACTCGATTTCGAGCGCTTCGTCGGTATTGTCTGGGGCTCGCTGCACCCACACGCGGGTCGGCTTGCTAATCATGTGCGTCACGTGCTCGCCGTTTACCGATTCGAACATCAGGGCGAGCGACTGGTTGTCTTCGTCCGCGCGTGAGATGCCGGTCAGCAGCAGCGATCGGCCTTCCACCTGTGCGCCGATATCGCTGCTCATCACCTCGACGGCGACAAATTGCGTTTCGTGGTCGTCGCTGAAGCGTGAGAAGAACTTATCCCAGCTTTCGCGCGGAATTTCTTTGGTGTCCAGCATGAGTCACTCTCCTTGCTGTCCGGGATCGAGAGACGTTGCAGGAAAAGCGAACGCAACGGGTGTGCCAGATCCGCGCGGCGTGGGTGTATCCGCTGAACGCGGAAATCAGGAGTGTCGGCGAGCGGGGTAGAGCAGCGCGACAAATCCCGGCAGGTACGCGATCGTCCAGCTGAGGAAATGCACGGCGTAATCCCACCCTTCCGGATCGAATGGCCGCCAGATGCCGGAGATCAGATAGAACCCCAGGCCGGACCCGATCATGGCAAGGACGCCGCGAACAATGGGTGCGTTGGGTGCGTTGGGTGCAATGGGTGCGGTGCGTGTGGGGAGGATGCGCGTCACCAATACGGCAAGCGCAATCCAGACGAACGCCCAGACGAAGAACATTACAGAGTAGCCGGCTATTGGCGCGAGCACATAGAAGCTGCCGGCAGCCGCGAGGCCGATCGCCGCGCCGTAGATCGCGCCGACGAGCGCTTTCCGCTGGAGAGAGCCGAAGTAGGCGCCCATGCAGAGAAACAGGATGGCGCCATGGGCAAGGCCGTATACGACGCGATGACGCAGGTGCAGCCCGGCCCACACGAAATCGCCGAGGGTCGAAACCGCGGCGATAAGAGCGGCGCCGACAATTGCGTTGCGCATCAATCTGGAAGATTTTCCTTCGGCGGTTCCGGTAACCAGAAGCTCGCGATGAATCCGACCAGATACACCGAAAAGCCCACCGCCGCGGCGATGTACGCCACCTTGATCGGTGCGTACGCGCGGTCGGGGGTCACGGCGAGCGTCGCTGTCAGCCACGCGAACGAGGTGCCGATCAGGCGTCCACCGATGTTCGCCGCAAAGCTCTCACCCGTGCCTCGCAAGTACAGCGGATATACGCGCGGCAGATAGTTGCCCCAGAAACTGAACTGGCCGACCGTGAAGAAGCCTGCGAGGAACATCCCGATATACAGCCAATTGAGGCTCGTCGTGCCGGCGATGGCAAACGTGAACGGCATCACGATGAGGCCGGGCAGTTGAAACAGGCGAATCAGTTTTCCCCGGCTGACGATGACGACAGCGAGATATGCGAGCGCAACACGTCCGGCGAGGCCGCCGATCTCCTGGACTTTTGTGACGTTCGCGGCCGCTTCCTGCGTGATGAGCCCCGCGCGCGGCGCCGGCAGTCCCTGCGTCATCTGGCGTACTTCGGGCAGGCCGGGAACGATCTGCTGCACCTGCTGAATCGCGCCGAATGCCGCGCCATACGCGCAGGCAAACATGATCGTGGTCACGATGGTGGTGCGGCGAAGATCTGGCGCGAAGAGCGCGGCGATGCTCGGTCGTTCTGAGCGTGCCCGCGGCTTTCTTCGCCTGCCACGCAGGGGATTCGGGCAGGAACGGGCGGATCAGAATCAACGGGATGGCAGGCAGCACGCCCGACATCAGCGTGTAGCGCCAGGGGGCGTGCGCGTCCGACAACTCGAACCCCAGCATGCTGAGCGATGGCAGGCTCGCCGCGTACGCCACGCACAAACCGTTGACGGTTGCGACCATGATGCCGCCGAGCGATGAAAACGCCTGCGTGTAGCCGAGCACTTTCTCGCGCCGCTTCGCCTCGGGGAAGAGCTCGGCGAGCCACGCGACTGCGGCGACGAACTCGACGCACACGCCGATGAAGACGAAGCAGCGCAGCACGAGCAGCATTTCAATCGAGGTCGAATAACCGGATAGAAACGCGGCGACCGCATAAATCAGGATGCTATAGGTCAGCACGCGACGGCGGCCGAGCCGATCGGTAAGATATCCACCGATAAGGCCGAAAATCCCGCCCGCGAATGCCGGGATATAAAAAAGCCGTCCGACCCACATTTGAAACTGCGGCGATCCCGGTGCGGCGCCCGTCAACTCCAGCAGCGCCGGCCTGACGATGAGCGGCAACATCAGGATTTCGTAGATGTCGAAGGCGAACCCGATGGCGGCGATCGCGCAGATGAGCCACTGCACCGGCGTCAGCCGGGTGCCCGAATCGATGTGTGCGGTCATGGGTGGCTGATCATAACAACAAGTGCGAAATCAAAGATGAATGGGAGATGAGGAGGTTAGGCGCGCGCGCCGAGAAGCCCGCCGATGACACCGGTGATTGCGCCGATCGTCGTTGCAACGAGAATCTTGAAGGGAGCCTGCATCACGTAGTGGTAGTTGACGAACGCCCTCAGGCTTCCAGAATCGCTCACCTGGAATTTAAGCATCAGGTTCTGCCAATCCAGTCGCTCGGTAAGAGAACCGAGGAACAGATTGACTCGAAGAATGACTGCCAAGTCGAAAACAAAGAAGGTGACAAACGCGACGCTGGTGCCAGTTTTGATCCCGTCCATGACTCGTCCGGTGCGCCGGGAAGCCGTAAACGCCGTGGCCCCCCAAGTCGCGAACATCGGTCCATAGAACAGCAGAAGTGCGGGGATGGTGTCTTCCGCGTGCGATCCTTCCTCGACCATGCGACATAGACCTTCATGGCAAGCCTGCCTTCGCCGCTCAGCGCCTCAGCGCCTCTGCGTCGAGATCAAAAGCCTTCTAAGAAGCCATCTCATAAACCTCGCAAGAGAATCAGGCAGCAGGCGAGGTGTAGCATCGCAAGAAAATCTCGGTGGATCGCTCGTAGCGGACAACGAGCCGCCGGAAGTTCTGGTCTTCCACCTCCGTCGGTAGCGACGCAGAGGGCGACCGTCTCGGGTCCGCGATGTTCGCGTTCTGCGGTGCGGGGCGATTAGTTCCACGCCACGGCGGGCCAGGTCGGCATCCAAGCAGTCCGACTCGTAGGCGTTGTCACCTATGAGACGCACAGGGAACAGCTTGACAAACCGCTGCGCGAGGGTTGCGTGGACTAGGGTGACTTCGTGCGGCGTTGCAGTCTGAAGGTTTCCTGCAGATCCAGATAGCCTTCGTCGTGGAGAGCCTGGGCGAGGACCTCGAGAACGCCTCGCAAGGCACCCGCGCGCACCCACTGCTGAAACCGCCGGTGGCGCGTTTGATAGGAGGGATACCGGTCCGGGAGATCGGCCCATGGGGCGCCGGTCCGGAGGATCCACAAGATGCCGTTGAGCACCGCACGATTCTCCCGCCACGGGCGCCCTCGGCCGTCTGTGCGGCGCGTCAGCTTTGGCAGGAAGGGCCCAATCAGAACCCATTGCTCGTCGGTGAGGTCACGAGAATGAGAGGCGGCAGGAAGAGCCATCCAGGCCAGAATGGTCCTGTTGCGATCTGGCTATTGGCTCCGACTCAAAATCGGTTGCCAGATCGGCGTTTTCCATTACTAATCCGCCAGAATCAGCCGATCTTCTATAATCCCAACCACTTCAATGGCTCTCACGCCGGGCACGCGACTCGGCCCGTATGAGATTCTGTCCGCCCTTGGCGCTGGCGGCATGGGTGAGGTTTGGAAAGCGCGAGACTCGCGCCTCAATCGGTTGGTCGCCATCAAGGCGAGTCACAGCCGTTTCAGTGAGCGTTTTGATCGTGAGGCTCGGGCCATCGCGGCGGTGAACCATCTTCATGTCTGTTCGCTCTACGACGTCGGCCGCGACTACCTCGTCATGGAGTACGTCGAGGGCGAGTGGCTGCGCGGACCGGTGCCGCTTGCTCAGGCGATCGCACTGGCCGATCAAATCCTGGACGCGCTCGACGCCGCGCACCGAAGGGCCATCGTCCACCGCGACTTGAAGCCCGGCAACATTCTGGTCACCGAGAACGGCGTGAAGGTTCTCGATTTCGGACTCGCGAAGGTCGACCACGCTCCTGCTGTCGACAGCCGCAGCCATGTGGAGACTCAAGCCGCTTCTCTGACGGCGGAAGGCTCCATGTTGGGCACGCTGCCTTACATGTCGCCTGAGCAGGTCGAGGGCCACGAAGCTGACGCCGCTCGAGAAGGCTGGCGCAAAAGCGCGAACGACGCACTGAGCCTAAGCCCCATGGGGCTGCCGCTATGATCGGCCAGACGCTAGGCCATTACCGGATCGATTCCAAGCTCGGCGAGGGCGGCATGGGCGTCGTGTATCGCGCTTTCGATACCCATCTCGACCGTGCCGTCGCCATCAAGGTGTTGCGCCCGGATGCCACTGCCAGCCCCGACCGTAAGCGCCGCTTTGTGCAAGAGGCGAAATCCGCTTCCGCCCTGAATCACCCCGGCATCGTCCACATTTACGACATCGACAGCGCGAATCTGCCTGATGGTCCAACCGACTTCATTGCCATGGAGTTCGTGCCAGGCAAGACGCTCGACCAATACATCGGGAAAAGTGGACTGAGTCTAAAAGATGCATTGAAGTATGGAATTCAGATTGCCGACGCACTGGCGCGCGCCCACGCCGCCGGAATCGTCCACCGCGATCTGAAGCCGGCCAACATCATCGTGGCCGACGATGGCCGTGTGAAATTGCTCGACTTCGGCCTGGCCAAGCTGACTGAAGTAATCGACGGCGATCCGGAAGGCGCTACGGCGACCATGGCGGCGCCTCAAACAGAAGAGGGCGCAATCCTGGGCACTGTGGCCTACATGTCTCCCGAGCAGGCCGAGGCCAGGAAGGTAGATGCCCGCTCTGACATTTTTTCGTTCGGCTCGGTTCTTTACGAGATGGTCACCGGGCGGCGCGCCTTCGAGGGCACTAACAAAATCTCGACGCTTGGCGCCATCTTGCACACAGAGCCGAAGGCCGCAAGCGAGATGTCAGCGGGCGTGCCGACGGAACTGGACAAGATCATCGCCCGTTGCCTGCGCAAGGATCCGGAACGCCGGGCCCAGGGCATCGCCGATATCAAGCTCGCTCTCGAAGAGCTGAAGCAGGAGTCCGAGTCGGGCAGACTCTCGGGGCAAGTCGGGGCAGCCACGGCCGTTCGTCCGCCCGCGCGGCCGCCTCGACGCTTTGTCGCGATCACAGCGGGAGTTGTGGCGATGGTAGTTGCCGCAGCCGGCCTGGCCTGGTGGCTGCTGAAACGGCCTGCTTCCGCCCCGGCGCGCTCCGAATGGGTGCAAATCACGAACCTGCCCGACTCCGTCGTCCAGCCGGCGCTCTCGTCGGATGGCCGCATGCTCACCTTCATCCGCGGCCCTTCGAGCTTCAATACGACCGGGCAAGTCTACGTGAAGATGCTGCCCAGCGGCGAGCCGGTGCAGCTCACCCGTGATAATCGCACGAAGATGAGCCCGGTCTTTTCACCGGACGGGTCGCGGATCGCGTACTCGGTTACAGGGGGGATTTGGGACATGTGGGCCGTGCCCGTGCTGGGAGGAGAACCGCGCCTGTGGCTTCCGAACGCCTCTGGGCTGGTGTGGATCGACAAATCGAAGCTGCTGTTTTCTGAGATCAAAGATCAGCGTCTGCATATGGCGATCGTGACCTCCGATGAGAGCCGGGCCGGGTCGCGTGATCTCTATGTGCCGCCCCATGAGCGCGGCATGATCCATCGCTCTTATCCCTCACCCGACGGCAAACGGATGCTGATGGTGGAGATGAACGAGAGGGGGGCCATTGACCGGTGCCGCCTGGCCCCGATGGACGGAAGTTCGACAGGGCAGCAGATCGGCCCGCCCAGTGGCGCCTGCACCTTTGCCGCATGGTCGCCCGATGGGGAGTGGATGTACTTCAGCTCCGACTCCGGCGGGGCCTTCCATACATGGCGCCAGCGGTTTCCCGACGGCCAGCCGGAGCAAATCACTTCGGGGCCGACCGAAGAAGAAGGACTCGCCCTGGCACCCGACGGACGCTCGTTCATCACCGCCGTAGGATTGACGCAGAGTTCCATCTGGCTGCACGACGGGGGAGGCGATCGGCAGATCTCGCTGGAAGGGTATGCCTTCGCGCCCAAATTCACCCCCGATGGGAAGCGGTTGCTCTACCAGGTGCGAAAAGGGGCTTCGAGCGAATTGTGGGTGGCGGAACTCGATTCCGGACGCAGCGAGCCGTTGCTGCCGGGTTTCGCCGTCGCACTTGGTTCCTACGGAAGTTACGACATTTCCCCGGATGGCCGTCAGGTCGTTGTGGCGTCACCTGATGGCGATGGTAAGTTGCGGTTGTGGCTCGCGCCGCTCGACCGCCGCTCGCCGCCCCGGCGAATTCCCGGCATCGAAGGTGAACAGCCCGTCTTCGGCGCGACCGGTGAAGTCTTTTTCCGCCGCGTCGAGGGAACCTCTGCGTTCCTTTACCGTGTCCAGGAAGACGGAGGCAAGCTGCGGAAAGCCTTCGACGTGCCTATTGTTGCCCTATCGGGCGAATCCCCAGACCGTAACTGGCTGGCGTTGGGCTCCGGAGGTGTGGTTATTTTCCGGGTCGATGGCGGCGCTCCGCTTCGGACGCAGATCCGGGCCTCTGCAACGACGCTCAGTTGGTCCGGGGACGG
The DNA here is from genome assembly GCA_963787755.1 of Vicinamibacterales bacterium. GTDB lineage: Bacteria > Acidobacteriota > Vicinamibacteria > Vicinamibacterales > JAMQPK01 > JAMQPK01. The sequence continues at coordinate 10,134 of CAWBEG010000001.1, read as the reverse complement.
GAAGCATTTGTTTGTGCAAGGTAAGGGTCCGGCAAACATGGACAAGGCCTACATCTTGCCATTGTCCCCGGGCCAAATGGTGCCCGAAAGTATCGTCCATGGGCTTCCGTCTGAGCAGGAGATCTTGAAGCTGCCAGGAGCGCGGGTAATTCCTTTGAGCAACGTTGTGCCTGGCCCCACTGCGGATATGTACGCCTTCACGCGCCAGAGCGTGCAGCGCAACCTGTATCGGATTCCCGTGCCGTGATCCGGCGTTTAGAGGAGGCGTTTCTCGCGGAAGAAATCGGCGAAATGTTTAGGAAAGAGCGCGCCCGACAGGACTCGAACCTGTGACCCCGGCTTAGAAGACCGAGGCGCTATCCAAGTGAGCTACGGGCGCGCCGATCATTCTCGGAGTGTGGTGCGTCGCTAAGCCACGTCGCCGAAACGTTTTGCACGTAGGAGGTCACCCGTCGGTCGTTCAACATCGATCATCAACACTACGCCGTTCTTGGAGCCCATTTATGAGATAGCTTCTTAATCTCCTAGTCTCCTGTAAGGCTCTTGCGGCTTTGGTCAGCGAAGTAGCGTCGCAGCGTGGTGTCTCCCGGCTTGGCAAAGTCCTTCGTGAACAGCGACACCACTACCATCAACATCGCCGAAATCAGTGTCATCGGCACGACCGGCAGCATCCCCATCACGAACGTCCCCGCCGCGCCTCGCGTGATGATGCTTTGATCACCGATCGCCCATACGACAATTGACGTTCCCGGCGGCGGCGCGGCGATGGTGTTTTGAATGACCGCCACGGCCATGACGGCGGCCGCTGTCCACAGTGTCGTCGCGAGCGCGCCCCAGCGCGTGCTGTTCTTCCAAAAAAGCGCGGCCACGAGCAGTGGGACGAGAGCGGCATAGCCGGCAAACGCGTACTGCGTCGCGACATCGAAGATCGACTGTGGAATCCGCAGGGCGATGAGGTACGCGACAGCCGTCACGAGCACGACGAAGATCCGCCCGGTCATCACCTGCAGGTTTTGGGATTGTGTTGGGCCCCGATAGAACGCGACGATGTCTTCGGTGAACATCGTCGACAACGCGAGAATCTGAGAATCGCTGGCCATGACCGCGGCCATCACCGCCGCCCCCAGCAGCGCAGCGAGCCATAGCGGCGCATAGCCGTCCACCAGTCGCAGGATCACATCGTCGCCGGCGGCCTGGGCGCGCAGGCGTGCGCGGTCCTCGGTCGTCAGCGTCGCGTTTTGGGTGGCAAGCTGCGCCCGCGCCTCGAGCTTGGTCTGAATGGCTGGGACGGCCGTCGCCTGATTCGCGACAACCCCGAGAAACACAGAGGGCAGCCAGATGAACAGCATGCAAATCGGATAGAGCACGATGGTCTTGCGGAAGTACTTCACGTCGCGAGCCGTCAGACAGAAGATGCAGATGTGCGGGAAGGCAATCGACGAGAGCGGGATGAACGTGTAGCTGAAGAAATACAGCGGCGAGACCCGCTCGCGCGTCAGCAGCGGTGATGTCTCCGGCGATGCCAGGAGTGCTTCCATCGCTTCGCGGAATCCGCCCATGCCGGCGCCGATGACGAATACGGCAATTGTTCCGAACAGCAGAAAGAGCGTCGTTTGCAGCGCGTTCACCCATGCGGTTCCGCGCATGCCGCCGAGAAACACGTAAGCCATCACGACCGACGAGACGATGGCGCCGCCGAGCTCGTATGGGATGAAGCCGTTTGTGATCGCGCGCAAGACGGTGCCGCCGCCCATCACGGCGATGATGATGTAGGGAACGAGCAGCGCCGCCTGCACGATGAAAATGACAGTGCCGATGTGGCGGCACTCCCAACGATCGCGGAACATCTGTACCGGTGTCATGAAATGGTTCCGCTTGCCGAGCGCCCACAGACGGGTTCCGATGGCGAAGAGGCACACAGGAATGACGAGCGCCGATGAAGAGGCCATCAGCCCGAACGTCACGATTCCGTTGGCAAAGGCGTGGCCGGATGCGCCGAGAATGGAGAACGCCGTCATGTTCGTGCCGAACAGCGACAGCAGAAATACGGTCGGACCCAGGGAGCGGCCCGCCAGAAAATAATCTTCGGCGCTGCTCTTGCGCGACGTGCGGAACGCGAAAATGCCGATGTAAAGTACGACGGCGAGATACGCAAAAACGACCAGGGCGGGAATCATTCTTCGAGATGCGACGGCCAGGCGAACTTCACAAGCAGCCAGAGTGCTCCGGCAGAGGCCACGGTGAACGCCGCGTGATAGAAGAGACCAATTGGAAGAAATCCGAAGACGAGCGGACGCGCCTCACCCCAGAACCAGAAGTCCTGGTGCAGCACGTAGAGCAGAGCCACGGCGGCGACCGCGATCCATCTCATGTTTAGTCGCTCGGGACCTCCGCCCGCTCCGCCGCTCGCTTGCGCCCTTCGACTGTCGCTCGGGGCGCCCTGAGGCGTCTCGAAGGGCGGGAGCCCCATCGCCCCGCGCCGCTCGCGGCTGCGAATATACTACGCAGCGATGGGTTCACATGCAGAGAAGGCGCGAGCTGCGCTCGACGCGCACGTTCGCGAGATCGTCAACTGGCATTTCGATCCGGCGACCGGGTCCCCATTCTGGCTGGAGTACGCGAAGCAGCTCGACTGGGATCCGCGCAAGGAGGTCGGCGGGTTCCGCGATCTCTCGCGCTTCCCTTCATTCGAGGACGAGTGGCTTCGCGGTGGACCCGTGCAGCGATGGATCCCCAAAGGGTTTGCGGGCAAGCCGATCTACGTGTTCGAGACCGGCGGCACGACCGGCATTCCGAAAACGCGGGTTGCGTTCGACGATTTCCGCACCGATTACGAGCTGTTCAGCGCGACGCTGCCGGACGAGTACTTCCCGAAAGGGGCGAACTGGCTGATGCTCGGGCCCTCGGGTCCACGCCGGTTGCGGCTGGCCGTCGAGCATCTCGCGCAGTTTCGCGGCGGCATCTCATTCTGCGTCGATCTCGATCCGCGGTGGGTCATCAAGCTGATCAAGAAAGGCTGGATGGATCACCTCGAGGCCTACAAGGGGCACGTGATCGATCAGGCTGTGTCGATTCTGCAGGCGGGCCACGACATCCGGTGCATGTTCACCACGCCCAAGCTGCTCGAGTCGCTGGCGCTGCGGCTCGAATCGATGGGCTCGTCCATTCGCCAGGCCGGCATCACCGGCATTTTTTCGGGCGGGACGGAGTTCACGCCGCAGTGGAACCGTTTCGCGCACGAAGAGCTGCTCGATGGGGCCTACATGACGCCGACCTACGGCAACACGCTGATGGGGCTGGCGGCGAGCGCGCCAACGGGACCCGAGAACAACTATAAAATTACGTATCACGCGCCCCAGCCCCGCGCCGTCATCGAGGTCGTCGACTTCGACGACGCGTCGAAGCTTGTCGAGTACGGCCAGACGGGCCGCGTGAAGTTGACGACGCTGACGAAGGAATTCTTCGTGCCGGGATTTCTCGAACGCGACGAAGGCGAGCGCGAGCCGGCGCACGAGAAATATCCCTGGGATGGGGTAAGCGGAGTCCGACCGTACAGGGGCTTCGCCGCGACGACGACGGTAGGCGTTTACTAAACAGCGGTTCTCAGGTTCGGGGTTCTGGGTGCTGGTTCCGGGTTCAAGGTTCTGGGTTCGCGGAACCCGAGGCCCCGCGATCTCCGAACCCAGAACCCAGAACCCAGCACCCAGAACCGAGAACCTGGAACCGTATGGTTACTATTCCGATACTCCGTTGGGGTCAGCCGTACTCCAGCATGGACGTCGACGAGGTGAAGCATTTCCTCACCGGCGAGCCGATTGCGAAAGTCGGGCGGGCGAATGGCGGCATGATTCAACGCGACATGCGCAAGGCGTCGGCGGCGCGCGACGCGCTGCGCAGAATTCCGGTCGCCGAGCTGATCGAGCGCATGAACGTGGCGGGCGATCTATACATGAACGCCGAGCTGCCCCTCGGCGACGGCTCGCAGACGCCGGATGACTTCGCGAATCAGCAGTCGGCCAGCACCGGACTGCCCGTCGCGCTGTGCCGCGCGAACATGAAGAAGAATCAGTTCGTCCTCAGCGAGATGGGGAACATCCTCAAATCGCTGACGCGGGGCCTCGATCTCAACGTGCTGACGACGGGCTACGGTGAAGAGCACGGCGTGCCGATCAGCTATCAGGCACAGAGCCCGGTGCTTGGTCTGGTGCTGCCGTCGAATTCGCCAGGCGTTCACACCCTGTGGCTGCCGATCATCCCAATGCAGATCGGACTCGTGCTGAAGCCAGGTCCGCAGGAGCCGTGGACGCCATATCGCGTTGCCGAGGCGTTTTTTCAAGCGGGCATTCCGCGTGAGGCCATTTCGATATATCCCGGCGAAGCGGAAGTGGGCGCAGCGGTTGTCGCCGCGTGTGGCCGCAGCCTGATTTTTGGCGGGACGCCGACGGTCGAGCGGTACAAGGGTAACCCGCACGTGCAGGTGCATGGGCCGGGGTTCTCGAAGATTGTCTTCGGCGACGACTGCGTCGACGATTGGGAGCGCTACGTCGACATGATGGCCGACAGCGTGTTTCTGAACAGCGGTCGCGGCTGCATCAACTGCTCGGGCATCTGGGTCAGCCGCAACAGCCGCGAAATCGCGGATGCTCTGGCCAGGCGGCTCGCCGCGATTCAGGCGCTCGCTCCAGACGACCCGAACGCGAGCCTTGCGGCGTTCACCGTTCCAGGCATGGCCGAGGCGATCTCACAATCGATCGACGTCGACCTGAAAGCGTCAGGTGTCACCGACTACACCGCGAAGTACCGCGACATGCCGCGCGTCGTCAAGAACGGCCGAGCGGAATATCTGCTGCCTACGGTCGTCCACTGCGAATCGCCTGAAGCGGCCATCGCGTCGAAAGAGTACATGTTTCCGTTCGTTACGGTTGTCGAGTGCCCCGAGGCGAAGCTGCTCGAGGCGATGGGGCCGACCCTCGTGTGCACCGCGATTACGGAGAAGCCCGAGCTCCGTCGCGCGTTCCTCGATGCCACGCACATCGATCGGCTCAATCTCGGACCGGTCCCCACGATCCGGCTGAATTGGCTCCAGCCGCACGAAGGCAACATCGTCGACTTCCTCTATCGGCCGCGTGCGTTGCAGAGCGCCAGCATGTGAAGATCCTTTTCATAACCGCGGGCGCGGCGGGGATGTATTGCGGGAGTTGTCTGCGAGACAACGCGCTCGCAGCCGAGCTGAAATCGCGCGGGCACGACGTGCTGCTCGTTCCCCTCTATACACCGACGCTGACCGACGAGCCGAACGTCAGCGAAGGGCGCGTCTTCTTCGGGGGAGTCAGCGTCTATCTCCAGCAGAAGGCGCGGTTCTTCCGCTGGGCACCCCGCATTGTCGACAAGCTGCTCGATGCTCCCTGGCTCATCAAAGCGGCATCGTCCGGTTCGATTTCGACCGATCCGCGATCGCTCGGCGAGCTGACGATCTCGATGCTCAAAGGGAAGGATGGATTTCAGCGAAAGGAATTCGAGAAGATGATCGAGTGGCTGGCGACAGAGCCCGCGCCGGACGTGGTCCAGTTGCCGAACGCGCTGCTCGCGAGTCTCGCGCCTTCCATCCGCCGCGCGCTGAAGGCACCCGTACATTGCACGCTGCAGGGGGAGGACTTGTTTCTCGACGGCCTCGCGAAGCCGCATCGCGCCGAGTCCCTCGATTTGATTCGGAAGAACGCCGAATCCATCGACCGGTTCACGGCTGTCAGCGCCTATTACGCTGACTTCATGGCCAGGTATCTGTCGATTCCACGTGAGAAGATCGACGTCGTGCCTCTCGGAATCAGTCTCGACGGATTCGATCGGCGTCCTCAATCGCCGCCTGATCGACCATTTACAGTCGGTTACCTCGCCAGAATCGCGCCCGAGAAAGGATTGCGCGGCCTCTGCGATGCGTACGTGCGATTCAGGCAGATGTCTGGCGTCGCCAGCGCGCGGCTCGAGGTGGCGGGCTATCTCGCGCCAGATCAGCAGAACTATCTCAATGATGCGAAGCGCCGGCTGACGAACGCCGGCCTCGGCGGAGAATTCTCGTATCGCGGCGCGCCCGACCGCGCGCAGAAGATCGATTTTCTCAGAGGCCTCGATGTGTTCTCAGTTCCCACGGTGTACGTGGAGCCGAAAGGACTGTTCCTGCTCGAGGCGATGGCGTGCGGTGTGCCGGTCGTCCAGCCCCGCCACGGCGCGTTTCCCGAGATGCTCGCGAAGACATCTGGCGGCCTCCTGGTCGAGCCGGACGATGCGCAGAGTCTTGCCGAAGGGCTCTACAAGCTGTGGAAGGATCCGGCGTTGCGCGCCGAGCTGGGACAGAAGGCATTCGACGGCGTACGCGAGCACTACAGCGTGAGTCGATCTGCCGATCGCATGCTCGAGGTCTACGCGGCCCCGCACGCGAGCGGCTGGAGCGGGGCGGGGGGCCCCCGCGACTAATGTTGGAAGCATGGGGCGTTGGCAAGTCATATCCCTCGCCGCAGGGCGAGGTGTCGGTCTTGTCTGATGTCTCGCTGACGTTTGCTCCCGGCGATGCCGCGGCAATCATGGGACCGTCGGGAAGCGGCAAGAGCACGCTTCTGTATATTCTCGGCGCGCTCGAGCCGCCGACGGCTGGGACGGTGACCCTCGGGGGAGTGAACGCATTCAGCTTGTCGCCCAAGGACCTCGCGGCGTTCCGCAACAAGGAAATCGGCTTCGTGTTTCAGGATCATTGCCTGCTGCCGCAGTGCAGCGTCATCGAGAACGTGCTCGTTCCAACGCTGGTAGGACCGTCCGATGCCGACAGCGACGCGCACGCACGTCTTCTGGTCGATCAGGTGGGGCTGTCGCATCGTGCGACGCACCTTCCGGGGCAGCTGTCGGGCGGCGAGAAACAGCGTGTTGCGCTGGCGCGCGCGCTCGTTCGCCGTCCACGTCTGCTGCTGTGCGATGAGCCGACAGGCAATCTGGATCGCGCATCTGCCGACTCGGTCGCGTCGCTGCTCTTCGAGCTGCAGCAGCAGCAGAAGGCGATTCTCATCGTGGTCACGCACAGCGCGGATCTTGCCGCGCGATTCCCCATCCGCTTCGATCTCGTCGATCGGAAACTGCAGCGCGCGGCCTGAATTCCGATGAAGGCCAGCACCCTCCGGCGTCGAAGCCTTCGCTATTACTGGCGCACGAATCTCGCCGTCATCGGCGGCATCGCCATTGCGGTCGCCGTGCTGGCTGGCGCGCTGATGGTTGGCGTATCGGTCCGCGCCAGCCTGCGCGATCTCGTGCTCCAGCGGCTCGGCAAGGCCGATCGCGTTGTCGTATCGCAGGGATTCTTCCGCGAGCAGCTGGCGAGCGCGTTTGAACAGGCAGTGCCGTTGGTTGTCGCCGAAGGGTTCGTCGCCGCGCAGGAAAGCGGACGCCGCGCGTCGCGCGTGCAGGTGTACGCGGTCGACGATCGGTTCTGGAGCTTTCATGGTCTCGATCGGGTAAAGGCGCCTGGAGCAAACGAGGCGCTGTTGAGCGAAAGCCTTGCTGCCGAGCTCGATGCGAACGCCGGCCAGTCGGTGATCCTTCGCGTGGAAAATTCGTCGGCGATTCCGGCCGAGTCGCTGCACGGCAGGAAGGAGGATGTCGGCCGCAGCGTGCGCCTCGCCGTCCGTCAGGTGCTCGCGCGCCAGGACCTCGGCGAGTTTTCCCTGAGTCCTCGCCAGGGATCCGTTCGCGCCATCTTCGTGCCGCTCGGAAGGATGCAGACGCTGCTCGACCAGCGCGATCGCGCGAATGCAATTCTGATCGCAGCGCTTGATACCGCAGGGGTCGAGCGCAGACTCCGCCAGTCCGCTCTGGTCGACGATTTCGGCATGCGCGTGCGCGCGCTGGAGGCGCTCGGCGTGATCGCGGTCGAAAGCCGCAGCACCATTCTGAGCGACGCTGCCGCTTCTGCGGCGATACGGGTCGCGGAGCGCGCTCGTCTGCACGTGATCCCCACGCTGACTTATCTCGCCAATTCCATTCGTGCCGGCGATCGCGCCATTCCGTACTCGACGATCACTGCGATCGATCTCGCTGCGCTCGGGTGGGTTGGGGCCGAAGCGCAGAACCTGAAGCCTGGAGCCATCGTGCTCAATGAGTGGGCCGCGAAGGATCTCCAAGCGGCCGTCGGCGACACGATTTCGGTCGACTACTACGTGTGGGAAGCCGACGGACGGTTGCGCACAGAGACGGCGGAGTTCCGGCTGGCGCGCATTGTGCGGATGATGGGACCTGCGGCCGATCGCGACCTGGTTCCTGAGTATCCGGGCATCACCGACTCGGATCGAGTTGCGGATTGGGATCCGCCGTTTCCGATCGACCTCAATCGCGTGCGACCCATCGACGAGGAGTATTGGAATCGCCATCGCGCGACGCCGAAGGCGTTCATTCCAATCCAGCGCGGCCAACAGTTGTGGAGCTCGCGGCATGGCGGGCTGACAGCGCTGCGCCTGGTTCCGCCGGAGGGGACGCCGCTGGGCGCCGCCCGCGAGCAATTCGAGAAAGCGCTGCGCGGCGAGCTCGACCCGCTTGCAACGGGATTTTCCGTCTACGACGTGCGCGCGCAAGGGCTCGCGGCGTCGAGCGGCGCGACCGATTTCGGCGAGTACTTCACCTATTTCAGTGCTTTCCTTGTCGTCTCGGCGCTGCTGCTGGCGGGGTTGTTCTTCAAGCTGGGCGTCGAGCAGCGGCTGCAGGAAGTCGGATTGCTCCAGGCGCTCGGGCTGGATCCGGCGGCGATTCGGCGGTTGTTCGTGGGCGAGGCGCTTTTTCTCGCCGGCATCGGCGGCGCTCTTGGTATCGCCGGCGCGATTGCGTACAGCGCGCTCATCATGCTCGGCCTGCGCACGTGGTGGGTGGATGCCGTCGGGACGACGGCGCTCACGCTGCATGTGGATCCGATCTCGCTCGATCGCCGGCGCGCTCGCAGTTGTGGCGATTGCGGTGGCCTCAATCTGGTGGTCGCTGCGCGCGCTTGCGACCGCCTCGACGCGCTCGCTGCTCGTTGGCGGAAAAGGCCCCCGGAGCCTTTTTCGGGACAACCCCGCAAAAAAGGCTCCGGGAGCCTTTTCCTGGGCATTTCGGCCGGCTTGCTCGCCATCGCGCTGCTTGCCGGCACCGCACTCGGAGCCGTGCCGCGCGTCGCCGGCTTCTTTGGCGCCGGCGCACTTTCGCTCGTGGCGATGCTGTCTCTCGCATCGATCTGGTTGCGCCGCGGCCGCTGGGGCGCGCTTCATGGCCATGGCAAGTGGGCTGTGTGGCGCCTGGGATGGCGCCACACGGCGTACCGGCCGGCGCGGAGCGTCCTCTGCATCGCCCTCATCGCTTTCGCCACGTTTGTCATCGTCGCGGTCGAAGCGTTCAAACGCGACGAACCAGAGGCGCTGGTCGACCGCCATTCGGGCGGTGGAGGATATCCGCTGCTGGTCGAGACGCTGTTGCCGATCGTCCACAACCTCAACGACGCGGCGGGGCGCGATGCGATGAACCTGCCGGCCGACGGCGCCCTGCAACGCGTTCGCTTCGATCGCTTTCGTGTGCGCCCAGGCGACGACACAAGCTGCCTGAATCTGTATCAGCCAAAGAACCCGCGCATCGTCGCGGCGACGCAGGATTTCATCAACAGCGGGCGATTTGCCTTCCACAGCTCGCTGGCCGAGTCGCCCGAAGAACGCGCGAATCCCTGGCTGCTGCTCAATCGCGAGTTCGCAGGAGGATGTCGTTCCCGTCATCACCGACGCGAACTCGATGACCTACGTGCTGCATATGAAGCTCGGCGACGACTTCGTCCTGCCGGGGTCGTCAGAACGCCCGATCAAATTGCGGCTCGTCGCGGCCTTGTCCGACAGCATTTTTCAAGGGGAGATGCTGATGGCGGAGCAGCCGTTCGTGCGGCTGTTTCCAGAGTGGGAAGGGTATCGGTTCTTTCTCGTCGATGCGCCCCTCGGGCAAACACGGGAGGTTACAGAACTGCTGGAATCACGATTGTCGGATTTTGGCGCCGATGTGGCCTCGACAGCCGAACGGCTCGCGGGCTTCCATCGCGTTGAATATACTTACCTCTCGACCTTTCAAATGCTCGGCGGGTTGGGG